>NZ_JACAFP010000001.1 GCF_015354505.1 Microbacterium sp. UFMG61
GGGCAGCAGCGGGGGTGGCCGCCGCGTCGGAGGGAAGCGGCTCGACGGGAACGGTCTGGGCGTCGGATGCCTGAGCGGCCGGTGCGGGCGGTGCCGGCGGTGCGGGCGGAGCCGGCGGAGTCGTGCCTGCGGGCAGGTTCTCGGGCGTCTGGTCGGGGGTCGGGTTCTTGTCGTTCATGACTCGATGTTCTCCCGTGGGTGCTGAAGCCACCCTGAAGCCTCCTGAAGCGGTCTTCAGGAACGCTGCTGACCGGCACTCGGCTCAGCCGCGCACCGCGCTCGCCACGTCCGAGAAGGATGCCGGCACGAAGCCGCCGTGCGCCTGCTCGCCGTGCACGAGCTCGCCCGAGCCCGTCTCGGCACTGCCCAGCACGCCCCAGGGGTCGACGATCCGCACGTCGTGACCGTCGAGGTGCAGACGACGGACGCCTTCGAGCAGCATCCGCTGAGCGATGCTGTTGGCCCGCTGCACGCGGTCGAGGTCGATGACGACCGGGTCGTCGCCCGCCGGCTCCTCGGCGAAGCCGCGCAGCACCCGCTCGGCCTCCATGAAGTGCAGGTCGCCGGCGATCTCGTGCACCGCGACGCCGTCGTGCTCGACCCGACGCGACACCGAGCGGGCCGTGTCGGTCGAGGTCATCAGATGCAGCCCCAGATCGTGGTTCATGCGCTCGAACATGCGCACGCCGCGGGTGCTGTTGCCGTGCGGGTCGAGTCGCGGCGAGAACACGGCGATGCCCACCTGGCCGGGCAGCACCCCCATGAGCCCGCCCGCGACCCCGCTCTTGGCGGGGATGCCGACCGAGGTCAGCCAGTCTCCCGCGGAGTCGTACATGCCGCACGTCGTCATGACGCTGAGCACCTGCCGGTTGATGACGGGGTCGATGACCTGGTCGCCGTCGGGGGTGCGGCCGCCCGCCGCGAGCACCGACGCCATGCGCGCGAGGTCGCGCACCGTCACCGAGGCCGAGCACTGTCGCGTGTATCCGCGCACCACGTCGGCGGGGTCGGCGTCGAGGGTGCCCACGGTCCGGAGCATGTAGGCGAGCGCCATGTTGCGGTCGGCGGACGAGATCTCGGACTCGAACACGTCCTCCGCGATCGACAGCTCGCGCCCGGCCAGACGGCTGTAGAGGTCGAGGATGCGCCCGACACGAGCATCCGAATCGTCACCGCTGACCAGCGCATGCGCGGCGATCGCGCCCGCGTTGATCATCGGATTGCGCGGCCGGCCGGTCTCGGGCTCGAGGGAGATCTCGTTGAACGCGTCACCCGAGGGCTCGACGTCGATCCGCTCGAGCACGGCATCGAGGCCCTGGTCGGCGATCGCGAGGGCATACGTGAACGGCTTCGAGATCGACTGGATCGTGAACTCGACGTCGGCGTCGCCCGCGACGTAGACCTCGCCGTCGAGGGTGGCGACAGCGATGGCGAGCTGATCGGGGTCGGCCTGCGCGAGCTCGGGGATGTACGACGCGACCTCTCCGGCATCCTCCCCGCACGACTCCATCAGCACGTTCAGATAGTCGATCATGGGGGTCTGCATGTGCTCCATGCTCCCATGCGGGGTGCGGCCGGCTGTCGCGCCGGGCCGCTGCTCAGGTCGCGAGAGGCAGCGTCACCACGAATCGTGCGCCGTCCCAGCGGGAGTCGTCGACCGAAACGGTTCCGCCGCTGGCCGCGGCGATCCCCTGCACGATCGCGAGGCCGAGGCCACTGCCGCCGGCATCCCGACTGCGAGCTTCGTCGAGCCGCACGAAGCGCTCGAAGATGCGCTCGCGTTCGTCTGCAGGAACGCCGGCTCCGTCGTCCTCGACGGTCACGAAGACCCATGTGCCCTGCGGGATCACGCTGATCGCGACGTGCCCGGCGCTGTGCCTCGCCGCGTTGTCGGCGAGATTGCGCAGAAGCTGCCCGAGAAGGCGCGGGTCGCCCTCGACGCGGGCCGCCTGGATGCCGGACCCGTCGACCTCCACCCCGCGCGACCGCAGTCGACGTACCTCGCCGAGGGCCAGATCATCGAGGTCGACCGACTCGTCATGCGTGCCGCCGCCCTCGTCGAGCCGCGCGAGGAGCAGCAGCGATTCGACGATGCCCTGCAGCCGAAGGCCCTCGTCGGAGACGACCTCGGCGAGCTCGTCGATGCTCGTGGTGGCCGGGTGCGTCTGCGCGAGCTCGGCGTGCTGGCGGATCGTCGCGAGGGGCGAGCGCAGCTCGTGGGAGGCATCCGAGACGAAGCGTCGCTGCGCGGTCGCCGACGCGTCGAGGCGGTCGAGCATCCGGTTCATGGTGGTGGCGAGCGCCGCGATCTCGTCGGACGACGGCGGCACCTCGACGCGGTTGTGCAGGTGCTCGGCGGTGATGCCGTCGACCTCTTCGCGGATGCGGGTGACAGGCTTCAGGGCCCGGCCCACGACGAGCCAGGTCGTGACGGCGACGAGCACGAGCAGCAGGGGCAGCGCGACCGCGAGCAGCACGCCCACGGTCGACAGGGTCTCGTCGTCGTCCTCGATCGGGACGGCGAGCACGAGGGTCTGGTCGTCGTCGATGTCGTCCGAGACGACCAGCATCGGTGTGCCGTCGACCATCACCCGCCGCGGATCGCCGGAGATCGGCAGCGCGCTCGAGCCGAGGTCGTCACGGGCGTCTTCGCTCGCCGAGCGCACCGAGCCGTCGGCGCCGATGATCTGCACGAGTTCGTCGTCGAGGGTGTCGATGCCGCGGCCGCCACCAGGGCCTCCGCCGGGTCCGTCGAGACGCTCGGTCAGTTCGTCGAGGCGCTGTTCGGCGGCGCGCTCGGCGCTGGCATGGATGCTGGAACTCAGGATGCTGTAGAACGAGAACGCGCCGATGAGCAGTGCGACGGCGACGACGAGGGTCGCGCCGAGGGTCGTGCGGGCACGCACCGATTTCCAGGGCCGGCTAGCCACCGTCCGCCGCCAATCGGTAGCCGGCACCGCGGATGGTCTCGATCGCCTCGCGTCCGAAGGGCTTGTCGAGCTTGCGGCGCAGGTGGCCCACGTACACCTCGACGATGTTCGGGTCGCCGTCGAAGTCGTCGTCCCACACGCCCTCGATCAGCGAGCGCTTCGACAGCACCTGTCCGCGGTGGCGCATCAGGTACTCGAGCACGGCGAACTCGCGGGCCGTCAGCGTGACCGGCGTCTCGCCGCGCCAGACGTGGTGAGACGACGGATCGAGCTTCAGGTCGCCGGCTTCGAGCACGGCGGGTCGTGCGACGGCACCGCGGCGGACGAGGGCGCGGATGCGGGCGACGAGGATCGCGAAGGAGAACGGCTTCGTGACGTAGTCGTCGGCGCCCGTCTCGAGGGCCTCGACCTGATCCCACTCGCCGTCCTTCGCGGTGAGCATGAGCACGGGCGTCCAGTTCTCCTCGGCGCGCAACGCCTCGCACACCTTCCAGCCGCTCATGCCGGGCATCATGAGGTCGAGCACGATCGCGTCGTATCGGGTCTCGCGCGCACGCCACAGCCCGTCGACGCCGTTGTTCGCGACGTCCACCGCGAAACCCTCGGCCTCGAGCCCCCGGCGAACGGCGTCGGCCAACCGCACCTCGTCGTCCACCACCAGGATCCGCATTCCTCCAGTGTGGCGGGCGCACGCTGAATCCGCGCTGAAGCGGGGCAGATCGCCTCATGCTCGCGCTCTGCTGACAGCTCCGGTCGGGCGGAGAACTCCACCTTGGGCGGAGAGGGCGCCCGAGATCCACCGCCCCACAGGGAGATCACCGTTCCACAGGGAGGACATGCGAAGCGGAGCGCAGGGAAGGGTTGGCCCAGGGCAACCCCTGTGGTTGCATGAGGGCATGACCGGAATCCGGGGGGACAGGTCGAGAGGTGCACGTCTGCTTCTCGTCATCGCGACGACCACGCTGCTCGCGGGCTGCGCGACCGCGACGGCCGGCCCACCGGGAGCAGCATCGCCCTCTGCATCCCCGAGCCCCACTCCGACCGCCGCGTGTCCGCAGGTCGAAGGCGTCGAGCTGCCTCCGGACTGCGCTCCGTACGACCCTGACCACGCGATGGCGCAGAACGATCGCTACCGCGACCGGATGGAGCTCTCGGACGAGAGCCGAGGCGCCGCCGAGAAGCCGGCCGCTGACGTGCGCGCGGCGCTCGAGACGCTCCGGACCTCGGGGGCCATCTCGGTCGAGGCGGTGGAAGACGCGTTCGCGGATGCGGGCATCGACGGAGTCCAGACGATCGGCGACGAGCGAGCGGTCGCTTTCGGCGCCGCGGCGCCGGAGGGCGGCTGCATCTTCGGCGAGGTGTCGGCCGACGTGCTCACGGTCGAGATCGGCGGCATCATCATGGACGGCGGATGCCTGCCGGCGGTCGGACACTGATCCCGCCGCCGACAGACCCGGGGGTCACACGTCGGTGCGGAAGCCCGATGCCTTGTGCGTGCCGTCGCAGAACGGCTTGATCGTCGAGAGTCCGCAGCGGCACAGCGCCACCGTGCGTCGCGTCACCTCGATCGGCTCGCCGTCGGAGGTCTCGAGCACCGCGGCCCCGCGTACGAGCAACGGCCCGTCGGGGTAGGCCGTGATCGTGACGGCATCCTCGTGCCCGCTCATCGGGCATCCCGCTGTCGCAGCGACGATTCGCCGCGCATCCAGGAATCGAGCATGTGCCCGGCCGCCCAGCCGTCGACGGTGAGGCAGGCGGATGCTCCGAACATGATGTCGGCCAGCAGCTCGGGATGGTCCTCGGCCAGTCCGCCGGCGAGGTCGCGCGCCGCGATCTGCTCGTGCACGGCATCCGCTTCGACGTGCTCGTCGAAGTAGTCGGTGACGTCCTCTGTGAAGCCGAGACGCCGCAGGCCGTCGGCATACAGCCGGTTCGGGATCGACGAGGTCATCTCGAACGCGGCCAGGTGGCCGACGATCGCCCCGACGAGGCGGCGATTGAGGCCGAACATCGACATGGAGTTGAGCGAGGCGAGGGTGATCGCGGGCACGTCGTCGACGTAGCCGCCGTAGGTGTCGTCGAGTCCGGCACCGCGCATCGCCCGCGCGAAGATCGTCGCGTGCACACGGTCGGGGCGCCCCGCGCCGTACTCGTCGGACTGGATCTCGACGAGCGCCGCCTTCGCCCTGCCGCTGAGACGGGGGATCGCCCAGGAGTGCGGATCGGCCTCACGCAGCGTGTAGATCGAGCGCTGCATGAAGAACTCGTGCATCTGCTCCTCGGTCGCCTTCTTCGCGACGTACCGCGACAGGCTCGGGCCGGTGTCGGCCTCGGCGAGGGCGAAGAGCGCGCGGCCGACGGCATCCACCGTCGGCTCGGGCAGGTCAGGCATCGGCACGGACGCCCGTAGCGCCTGCTCGAACGCGTGCTCGAGAAGACCCCGCGCCGCGACGACACCCGGGTCCCACTCGAGGGTCGGGTCGAGGTCGGGCAGCGAGCCGTATGACGAGGCGTAGAGCACGAAGAGAGCGAGCTGGATGTCGTCGTCGCGCACGACATCGGCGCTCGCCGCCAGCGCCCCCTCGGCCTCAGCGCCGAGACCGACATCGTCGCCTCCGGTCAGACGGCGGATGACGGCGTCGCTGAGCGGGCCACGCGCGGTGATGCCGTGGAGTGCGGACGGGGTGAGTGCTGTCGCGGACATGGAAGCTCCCAAAGATCGGATGCTCTCACTCTCACCCCGGCTCGCCGATGCGAGAAGGGTCTTGACGGAACGCACCGCGTGGGGGAGGGTGCCCCTCACGCATCCGGATCTGCGACGTCTGCCGCGCCGCCTAGGCTGGAGACATGAACAAGAACTCGCTCTGGACCATCGTCGGCGTCATCCTCGCCGTGGTGATCGCCTGGTGGATCGTCAGCGCGCTGTTCTCGATCCTGTGGTTCATCGCCAAGCTCGCGATCGTGCTCGTCGTCGCGGTCGTGGTGTTCCTGGTGCTGCGGGGGCTCTTCAGCTCGAAGGCCGAGTAGCTCCGGTGGGCGCCGGTCAGGCGACCGGAGCCTTCGCGCCCACCCGGTAGCGGGCCGCGCGATGCGTGTCCTGCACGCGATCGCCCTTGCCCTGCAGCTTGTTACGCAGCGTGCCAGGGGTGTACTCGTTCGGGTAGACGCCGCGCTCTCGGAGCACCGGGATGACGTGCTCGATGACGTCCTGCCACGTGCCGGGGGTGACCGCGTAGGCGAGATTGAAGCCGTCGATGTCGGTCTCCTCGACCCACGACTGCAGCTCGTCGGCGATCTCCACGCCCGAACCGACGACGGTCGGCCCGAGACCGCCGATCGCGTTGTGGCGGCCGAAGTCGCCGACGGTCCACTCGCGTCCGAGGTCGGCCTCCTCCTTCAGATGCTGCAGCACCGACTGGATCGCATTCGACTCGACGTTGCCGACAGGCTCGTCCTCCGCATACTGCGAGAGGTCGACGCCCATCCAGCCGGACATGAAGGTCAATGCGCCCTCGGGGCTCGCATACGAGAGGTACTCGGCGTGCTTCGCCGCGGCATCCTCGCTCGTCGCCCCGGTGATGACCGTGAGCAGTGTGTAGATCTTCGCGTCGTACCGGTCGCGACCGGCATCCTCGAGGGCGTCGCGGATGCGCTTGACGGTGCCGGCGAGCACCTCCTTCGAGGGCGCGGCGACGAAGATCGCCTCGGCGTTCTCCGAGGCGAAGCGCACACCGCGGGGGCTGGCTCCGGCCTGGTAGATGACCGGCGTGCGCTGCGGCGACGGCTCGGAGATGTGGATGCCGGGAACGCTGAAGTGCTTTCCCTCATGGCCGATCGGGTGCACCTTCGCCGGGTCGGTGAAGATGCCGCGCTCGCGGTCCTCGACGACGGCGTCGTCTTCCCACGAGCCTTCCCACAGCTTGTAGAGCACCTCGACGTACTCGTCGGCGTGGTCGTAGCGATCGTCGTGCGCGAGCTGGTCGGTCTGGCCCATGTTGCGGGCGGCGCTGGGCAGGTAGCCGGTCACGACGTTCCATCCGACGCGTCCGTTGGTCAGGTGATCGAGCGTGCTGAGGCGTCGGGCGAACGGATACGGATGCTCGAACGCGGTGCCCGCCGTGATGCCGAAGCCGAGGTGCTCGGTGACGGCGGCCATGGCGCTCACGAGCAGGATCGGGTCGTTCACCGGAACCTGGGCGCCGTTGCGGATCGCCGCCTCGTTCGTGCCGCCGTAGACGTCGTAGGTGCCGAGGACGTCGGCGATGAAGATGCCGTCGAAGGTCGCGCTCTCGAGAAGCTTCGCGAGGTCGGTCCAGTACGAGATGGTGTTGTACTGACGCGAGCGGTCGTCGGGATGCCGCCACAGCCCGGACGACTGGTGGGCGACGCAGTTCATGTCGAAGGCGTTGAAGCGGATCTGACGGGTCATGGGGACTAGCAAACCCGCCGAGCACCTGACCGGCCACCCCCGTCGACACGAGCCGACACATTCCGGGCCGCCGCCCCCCATGCTTTCGAATCGCTCACCTTGCAGTTTCTGCCCGGCTCGACCTGCAAAGTGCGCTACTCGAAAGGGTCAGTGGTGGTCGCCGTCGACGGTCTTCATCGTGGAGGTGATCGGCCGCGGGTCGGGCATGAGCGTGTCGACCTGCGGTTTGTCATGCGCCTGCGCGCGGCACCAGACGACGAAGCCGACAGCCGTGAAGACGCCGTAGAAGACGTACATGAACCCGGTCGCGTAGAAGCCCGAGCTGAACAGCAGCGGCACGCCGACGATGTCGACCGCGATCCAGATCAGCCAGAACTCGGTCCACCCCTTGGCCATGCCGTAGGTGGCGAGCAGGGAGCCGACGAACGTCCAGGCATCCGCCCAGACCGGTTCGTACGAACCGAGCAGCCGGAACAGCGGGGTCAGCGCGACCGTGCCGATGATCATCACGAGCACCAGCCCGATGCGGGCGCTGTTCGGAGCCCATCGCGGGGTCACGCGTCCGCCGTCGGAGGCCGCCTGGCGCCAGCGCACCCAGCCGTAGATCGCGACGACGATGAACATCACCTGCCGGCCGGCCTGGCCCAGCAGGTGCGGCAGCTCGTGGTCGGGGTTCAGGATCGTGCCGAGGAACACCGTGAGCAGCAGCACGTTGCCGACGATGCCCACGGGCCACGCCCAGATCTTGCGGCGCATGCCGCCGAGCGCGCTCGCGAGGCCGAAGACGTTGCCGACGACCTCGCGCACGAGCAGCGCCTGCCCGCCCGGCAGCACCCACTGCGAGTTGAAGGCGTCGACGAGCCAGAGGAAGACGTTCACGAGATCTCGTCCGGGAACGGACGCTGATCGAGCACGAGCTGCAGGAACGTGAGGTCGAGCCAGCGGTCGAACTTGGCCCCGACCTGCGGCATGCGCCCGACCTGCATGAAGTCGAGGCGTTTGTGCATGATGATCGAGCCGGTGTTGCTGCTCTCGATCGCCGCGACCATGACGTGCTTGCCGAGTGCGCGGGCGCGGTGGATGAGCTCGATCATGAGCGCCTTGCCGATGCCGCGGCCGCGCTGCCCGTCGCGCACGTAGACCGAGTGCTCGACCGTGTGGCGGTAGCCGCTGTGCGGGCGCCAGTCGCCGAATGTCGCGTAGCCGAGCACGCCGGTGGCGTCGACGGCGACGAGCACCGGGTAACCGCGTTCAGTGCGCTCGGCGAGCCAGGCGGCGCGGTCATCGACCGTGACCGCCTCTTCGTTCCAGATCGCGGTGGTGGTCAGCACCGCGTCGTTGTAGATGGCGGTGATCGCCTCGACGTCGGCGGTCTCGGCATCCCTGATCTGGTGGTCGCTCATCGGGTCTCCTGCATCTGCGCTCGGGTGCGCACTGGACGACGGTAGCAGGATGCCGGCACGGCGGGATGCGGGAGACTGGCCTCATGTCTCAGGCTGAAACGGTTCGCGATCGCATCGTCCGCGCGATCGACGAGGAGCAACTGGGTGCGTACGGACTCCACGTGCTCATCGGCACCGAGGTCGCCGAGCACCGCTGGCGCAGCGATGATCGAGTGAACCTCTATTCGGTGTCCAAGGGGGTGAGCGCGCTCGCCGCAGGGATCGCCGTCGATGAGGGCATCCTGTCTTTGGACAGTCGAGCCGTCGATGCCCTCGGGGTTCGTGGGGCGGGTGCGGGCGTCGAGGGGGTGACTCTCGAGCATCTTCTCTCGATGACGAGTGGAATCGACTTCGAGTGGTTCGGCGACCAGGAGGTGCCCTGGCCCGACCTGGCCGGCGAGATGCTCGCCCGACCGAGTCGAGGACCGGGTGAGCACTTTCAGTACTCGGATGCCAGCACCTTTGTCGCCATGAGGATGCTCGGAGCGGCGGTCGGAGATGTGCGGGACTGGCTGATGCCCCGGCTGTTCGAGCCGCTCGGCATCCACAACCCGCAATGGCTGAGATGTCCGCACGGCTGGATAGTGGGCGGGAGCGGACTCGAATTGCGCACCGAGGAGATGGCTCGGATCGGCCGCGTTCTGCGGGATCGAGGGCGCTTCGGGAAACAGCGCATCGTGGCGGAGTGCTGGATCGAGAGGATGCGCTCCGAGTGGGTCGTCACGGGAGCGGACGGCCTGTACTCGTCGTACGGACTCGCGGCCTGGCGTGGGCCGCGCGACGGGTGGCGTCTCGACGGGCGATACGGACAGTACGTCTTCGTCGACGAGGCAGCGGATGCGGTCGTCACGATCACGGCCCACGAGGAGACGCGCGATCAGAGGCTGGTCGAGATCGCTGCCGACGCCGTCGCCGGCGCCCTGCCGGGGTGACGCGTCGCGGCCTCATCGGTCGTCAGCGGGGCAGCCAGTAGGTGAGCTTGGCGGGGTTGAGGACGATCCACAGTCGCGTGATCGCGCCGTCCTCGACGCGCAGGTTCATGACCGACACGACCTCGTCGTCCTCACGGAACACGAAACCGAGTCCATCGCCCAGCTGCTGCTGCTCCATCGACATTGCGGGACGCTTGGCGGCGATGCCGAGCAGGAAGCGCGCGACGTTCTCGGCGCCCGAGACGACGTTCCTCGCGGCGCTCACCACCCCTCCGCCGTCGCTGTGCAGTTCGACGTCAGGAGCCAGGAAGCGCAGCAGGGGAACGATCTCACCCGTGCTCGCCGCCTGCTGGAATGCCCGCACGACGCGGTCGTGCTCGGCGCGCGGAACCGCCGCGGCCCGGTTCTCGCGCACGTGCCGTCGCGCAGACGACGCCAGCTGTCGCACCGCGGCCGACGATCGGCCGACGGTCGCGGCGATCTCGTCGAACGGCACCCCGAAGACGTCGTGCAGCACGAACGCCACGCGTTCAGCGGGGGTCATGGCCTCGAGCACCACGAGCAGCGCGGTCGACACGTCGTCGTCGAGGGTGACGCGGTCGAGAGGGTCGTCGGATGACGTCGCGGTGCGAGAGCGGACGGCTCCGGCGAAGAGATCTGCCGGCACCGGCTCGGGCAACCAGGGGCCGATGTACTGCTCGCGTCGATGACGCGCCGAACCCAGCAGGTCGAGGGCGATGCGACCGGCCACGGTCGTGAGCCAACCTCCAGGGTTGGCGATGTCTGCGCGCTCGGAATCGCTGAGGCGATACCAGCGCAGGTAGGTCTCCTGAACCACGTCTTCGGCATCCGCCAGAGTGCCGGTCATCCGATACCCGAGGGCGAGCAGACGTCGACGCTCGTGGAACACGTCGTCGAGATCCTCGTGCATGCTGCGCCTTTCGTCGGCTGTGCGCCGCGGGGCGCCTTCGCAGGATATGACGATGCACGGTCACGATGTGTGAGGCATCACACTTTCTGCGGCTGTCTCGTCATCTGGTTCAGGCGGCGCGGACGCGCCACGGAGTGTCGCGGACGCGCCACGGAGTCGAAAGGGAGTCGGATGAGGATCGCTGTCGCAGGAGGAACGGGAGTCGTGGGCAGGCACGTGGTCGAGGCGGCATCGGCCGCAGGGCACGAGGTGGTGGTGCTGTCGCGGGCGAACGGAGCCGATGTGCTGACCGGCGTCGGTCTCGCTGAGCGGGTTCGCGGCGCGGATGCCGTGATCGATGTGGCGAACACGACGACCCTCTCGGCGGCGAAGGCGCGGGCGTTCTTCGAGACGGCGACCCGCAACCTGCTCGACGCCGAGGCACGAGGGGGCGTGGGGCACCACGTCGCGCTGTCGATCGTGGGGATCGATGGGATCGACGCCTCGTATTACGCGGGCAAGCTGGCACAGGAGCGTGCGGTGGCCGCGGGCGGGGTGCCGTTCACGATCGCGAGGGCCGGACAGTTCCACGAGTTCGCAGGCCAGCTGCTCTCCGGTATGTCGGGCCCGGTGGCGGTGATGCCGAAGCTGCTGATGCGACCCGTGGCGGCGCGCGAGGTCGGTGCCCATCTGGTGCGGGTGGCGGAGGCGGGTGCCGTGGGGCGTGCGCGTGATCTGGTGGGGCCGCGGGATGAGGTTCTCGCGGATGTCGCGCGAAGGCAGTCGGCGTTCGACGGAACGCGGCGGCATGTGCTGGAGGTGCGGCTCCCGGGTGCGTACGGTCGGGGGCTCGCGTCAGGATCGTTGAGAGGGGGGTCGGATGCGCTGCAGGGCGAGATCACTTTCGACGAGTGGCTGCGCGGGGAGGATCACCTGAGGGGTTAGGGGTCTGGGGGTCTGTCCGTCCGGTGCATCGGATGCTGGAATGCCACTCGATTCTCGAACATGTGTTCTAAAATGGGGTCATGCCCAGAACTCGCCTGACCCCGCTGCTCGAGGCCATCGAGCGCCTCGGTGGCGCATGGGCGCGGGCGGAGAACGGCATGGATCTGTCTCGGGCAGATCTGCTCGGGGCCCATGAGGCCGTCGGCGACGTCCAACGCTGTCTCGACGGCCTGCACGCCGAGCTCGCTGCCGCGATCGCGCACGAATCCCGTGCCGAGCTCGGTCCCGAAGGGTTGGCGAAGCAGCACGGTCATCGGAGTGCGGCGGCGATGATCTCAGCCGTGACAGGCGGCACGACGGGAGACGCGAAGCGCCTCATCACGGTCGGTCAGGCGACGGCACCGCGCACGAACCTGCTGGGCGAGAAGCTGCCGGCGAAGTATGCCGCGTTGGCGACGGCGCTCGCCGCGGGCGACATCTCCGTCGCTGCGGCCGCGATCATCGTCGCGCTGCTCGAGCGCGTCCGCCTGAAGGTCGATCCGGCGCGGGTCGATGAGGCCGAGCGTCTGCTCGTCGCCCGCGCGGCGGGGATGCCGCTCGCCGACGTCGGCAAGCTCGTGGCCCGCACCGAAGCCTGGCTCGACCCCGACGGGGTAGCCCCGAAAGAGCGAGAGGCGCGCGATCGTCGGTCGCTCACCATGTTCGAGCGCGATGGTTCCTTCCACCTGAACCTGCAGACCGACATCGCCTCGAGCGCGTCGATCAAGGCAGCGATCCAGGCCTACGTGTCGGCGACCTTCCAGGCGCGGATCACGGCACCCGATCCGGGTGCGCCCGACGCAGACCATCGCACGGTCGCGATGATCCAGGCCGACGCGCTCGCGGTGATCTGCGAGCACGCGATCGCCTGTGACAACGGGGGGATGCCCGCGACCGGCGCGACGGTGGTGGTGCGCGTGAACCTCGACGACCTCACCGCAGGGCTGGGCGCTGCGACGATCGACGGCAGCGACCAGCCCGTGAGCGTCAGCACGTGTCGGCGGATGGCCGCAGGGGGCGGAATCATCCCGGTGGTCCTCGGGTCAGCGGGGGAGATCCTCGACTGGGGGCGCGAGAAGAGACTCTTCACCCGTGCGCAGCGGCTGGCGCTGGTCGAGAGAGACGGGGGCTGTGCGATGTGTGGGCTCCCGCCGCAGATGACCAAGGCCCACCACATCAGATGGTGGCAGCGCGACGCGGGGCCGACCGATCTGAACAACGGAGTTCTGTTGTGCGAGTCGTGTCACCACCGCATCCACGACAACGGGTGGGACATCCGCATCGAAGGTGTCGGTGTCGCTGCGCGAGTGTGGCTCATTCCACCGCCGCACGTGGATCCGGCGAGGACTCCACGCCTCGGCGGGAGGGCGCGATATGACATCGCAGCGTGAGGTTTCCCCCGCGGTGCCGGAGTCAGACGTGCACGTCGGCAGGCGATTCCTCGCCCTCGTGGAAGCTCGGCTTCTTGCCGACCAGGCGACCGATGCCGAGGATGATCCCGACGATGAGAAGACCAGCGATCAGGCCGGCGATGGCCGAGAACAGAGTGTCGCCGATCCAGACGATCACGGCGCCGGCCGGCTCGAGGAAGTGCTCGATGCCGTGCAGGATGTCCTCTCCGAAGTGCACGCCGACCTCACCGAGGTTCACGAGCAGCAGGTGGCCGCCGACCCAGAGCATCGCGACCGTGCCGAGGATGCTGATGAAGCGGAAGACCGCGGGCATCGAGCGCACGATCCGCATGCCGGTGTGGCGCACGCGTGCGACCGGGTTCTTCGCCATCTTCAAGCCGATGTCGTCGATCTTCACCAGCAGTGCGACCGCGCCGTACACGACGCCGGTCATGAGCAGCGCGATCACGGCGAGGATCGCGAGGGTGGTCCAGATGTCGAGCCCCGCCTCGAGGTTCGCGAGAGAGATGAGCATGATCTCGGTCGAGAGGATGAGGTCGGTGCGCACCGCACCCCAGACCAGCTTGTTCTCGTTGCGAGCGCCCTCGTCGGCGTGGCCGTGCTGCACGCCGAACCACTCGAGCACCTTCTCGGCGCCCTCGAAGCACAGGTACGCGCCGCCGAGGATCAGGAGGTACGGCAGCACCCAGGGAGCGAAAGCGGTGAGCAGAAGCGCGATCGGGATGATGATCACGAACTTGTTCGCGAGCGATCCGAGGGCGATCTTCGCGACGACCGGCAGCTCACGTGCAGGAGTGATGCCCTGGACGTACTGCGGGGTCACGGCGGCATCGTCGATCACGACGCCGGCAGCCTTCGCCGAGGCCTTCATCGCCGCGCTGAGAATGTCGTCGACGACGGCGAGCAGTCCAACAGACATGTGCGTCTCCCTGTGGTGTGTGGCTGAGCAACTCTATCGACTGCTCGCAAACTCACAGCGCGCTCACAGTCCCGCGGGACCAAATGGGCGCACTCGGCGGTTGTGCTCTATGACGCCGCAGCCAGCTGCGTCGGACAAGGAGACAGATCATGTCGAACGAGTACAGCAAGACCCCCGGGGCCGTCAGCGACCTCACGCACCTGCAGTACGAGGTCACGCAGGAGGATGCCACCGAGCCTCCGTTCCGCAACGCGTACTGGAACAACCACGACGACGGCATCTACGTCGACGTCGTCTCGGGACAGCCGTTGTTCGCGTCGACCGACAAGTTCGACAGCGGCACCGGATGGCCGAGCTTCACGAAGCCGATCGAGGCCGACGCCGTCACCACCCGCACAGACCGTACGCTGTGGATGAAGCGCACCGAAGCGCGCTCCAGCGGCGCCGACAGCCACCTCGGGCACGTGTTCGACGACGGGCCGCGCGACGCCGGCGGGCTCCGCTACTGCATGAACTCCGCGGCCCTCCGCTTCATCCCGGCTGACAGCCTGGAAGATGAGGGGTACGGTCGCTACCGTCACCTCTTCCCCGCCACCCCCACCTCTGAGGAGCAGTCATGACCGACAACGGAACCATCACCCGCACCCCCGGGACCGAGACCGCCGTGCTCGCCGGCGGCTGCTTCTGGGGCATGGAAGACCTGATCCGCCGCCAGCCCGGCGTGCTCGACACGCGCGTCGGCTACACCGGTGGCCAGAACGACCACGCGACCTACCGCAACCACCCGGGTCACGCCGAGGCCGTCGAGATCGTCTTCGATCCGACCAAGACGACATACCGCGACATCCTCGCGTTCTTCTTCCAGATCCACGACCCGTCCACCAAGGACCGCCAGGGCAACGACATCGGCTCGAGCTACCGCTCGGCGATCTTCCCGCTCAGCCCCGAGCAGGAGTCCGTCGCGCGCGACACCATCGCCGATGTCGACGCCTCCGGTCTGTGGCCGGGCAAGGCCGTCACTACGATCGAGCCCGAGGGCCCGTTCTGGCAGGCCGAGGAAGAGCACCAGGACTACCTGATCAAGTACCCCAACGGCTACACCTGCCACTTCCCCCGCGCGGGATGGGTGCTGCCGAAGCGCGAAGAGAGCGCGACCGTCTGAGTCCGGTCAGGTCGCCGACAGGAACGCCAGCGCGGCTTCCTTGAAGGCGCGGGATCCCGGAGCGTTGAAGTGATTGCGGTCCGGGATCTCGAAAAACTGGCCCTGAGGGGCAGCAGACGACAGCGCGCGGGAGCCTTCGATGATCGCGTCCTTCGATCCGGTGGCGAAGAGCACCGGACTCGACGGAGCGTTCGACGGGTCGGGGTCGATCATCCGTGACGACCGCATCCCCTCGGCCAAGGCGACGAGCGCGCTCAGATCGTTTCCCGGCACACGCTCGGTCAGGGCGATGTAGTTCTGCGTCGTGGGATCGGCGACGGGTGTGCCGTCAGCCAGGTACGCGCGAACCTGGTCGAGATCGAGCCGCGCGAGCGGGATGCCGTCAGGCACGCCGCCGAGCACGGAGCGGCCGATGCGATGGGGCAGGTCGCGCACGACCTCCCAGCCGACGCGAGCGCCCAGTGAGTACCCGACGTAGAACGCCTCGTCGACGAGGTACGCATCCATGACGGTCTCGACGTCGGTCGCGAGGGTGCGGATGCCGTACGCATCCGCCTGATGGGGCTTCTCGCTGAGCCCATGGCCGCGCTGGTCGAGGGCGAGCACCCGGTATCCGGTTTTCGTGAGCTCGCGCACCCACCCGGTGAGAACCCAGGTGTCTCGGGCGCTCGACGCGAAGCCGTGCACGATCACCACCACGGGGGCGTCGAGCTCGCCCCATGTGTACGTCGCGAGGCGGGTGCCGTCAGCGGCGTACACCTGCTGGGGCTCGGGCATGACGGTCAGGTCGGAGAGAGGAACAGCCACGGCATCCATTGTCCTCCTGCTCCGGCGGCGGATACGCCGAGACCCACCGGCCGCGAGGGACGGTGGGTCTCGGCGTGAGCGGATCCGAGGGGATGCGGCTCAGAAGCGAGCGCGCAGCGCCTCACCCAGACCGGCGTCCACGTTCGTCCAGTACTGGAAGAAGCGCTCGCGGATCGCGTCGATCGTGATGCTCCGGCCCTGACCGGTCAGCGTGTCGATGAACCGGGCGCGCGCCTCGTCGTCGAACACCTCACGGTACAGGGTTCCGGCCTGGCCGAAGTCATCGTCGTCCGCGCGCAGGGTCGCCGCGGCGCGCATCAGCTCGCCGTCCGACTCCCAGCTCGCCTCGACACCGGCCGCCGGATCGGCGGTCGGGCCACCGGCGGGGCCGTAGGAGTTCGGCGTGTAGGTGCGGTGCTCGGCCGGGTTGAACCGGTACTGCATCTGGCCCTCGTGCATGTAGTTGCGCGTCTCCGCCGCGTGCGCCTGGTTGACCGGCAGCTGGTTGTAGTTCGCGCCGATGCGGTAGCGCTGCGCATCCGCGTAGGCGAACGCACGGGCCATCAACATCTTGTCGGGCGAGATGCCGGTTCCGGGCACCTGGTTGCCGGGCGAGAACGCCGCCTGCTCGATCTCGGCGAAGAAGTTCTGCGGGTTGCGGTCGAGCGTGAACGTGCCGACCTTGATGCGCGGGTAGTCCTTCTTCGACCACGTCTTGGTGAGGTCGAACGGGTTGAAGCGGTAGGTCTTGCCCTCTTCGTACGTCATGATCTGCACGTAGACGTCCCATGACGGAGCGTCGCCCCGAGAGATCGCGTCGAACAGGTCGCGACGGTAGTAGTCGGCATCCGAACCCGCGAGCTTCTCGGCCTCGGCGGCATCCATCCGCTCGACGCCCTGCTTCGACAGGAAGTGGTACTGCACCCAGAAGCGCTCACCTGCGGCATTGACCCACTGGTACGTGTGCGATCCGTAGCCGTTCATGTGGCGCCAGCTGCGGGGGAGGCCGCGGTCGCCCATCAGGTAGGTGACCTGGTGTGCGGTCTCGGGGGAGAGGGTCCAGAAGTCCCACTGCATGTCGGCGTCACGCAGACCCGAGTCGCCCAGGCGCTTCTGCGAGTGGATGAAGTCCGGGAACTTCATGGCGTCGCGCAGGAAGAACGTCGGGGTGTTGTTGCCGACGATGTCGAGGTTGCCCTCGCTCGTGTAGAAACGCAGTGCGAAGCCGCGCACGTCGCGCCACGTGTCGGGGGATCCCTGCTCACCGGCGACCGACGAGAAGCGCAGCAGCGTCTCGCTCACGGCTCCCGGCTGGAAGGCCGCGGCACGGGTGTAGGCCGAGACGTCTTCGGTGACGGTGAAGGTTCCGAAGGCTCCGCCGCCCTTGGCGTGGGGGTTGCGCTCCGGCACGCGCTCGCGGTTGAACGACGCGAGCTTCTCGACGAGGTAGCGGTCGTGCAGGACCGTGGGGCCGTCTGCGCCGACGGTCAGCGAGTGCGCGTCGCTGGCGACGGGGGTGCCCGTCTGGGTCGTGGTCGCGGGGGTGGTCGATGGGTCGGTCATGTTCTTCTCCTTCTGCGCGCAGTGTCGATCAACCCGGGTTGATTCGGGTGAGCGACGGATGCTACTGCGCGGCGTTCTGGCAACCGGGGCACAGGCCCCAGAAGGTCACTTCGGCTGTCTGGACGGTGAATCCCCCCGCCGAAGACGGGGTGAGACACGGCGCGTCGCCGACCACGCAGTCCACATCGCCGATCGCACCGCACCGGGTGCATACGACGTGATGGTGGTTGTCGCCGATGCGCCGTTCATAGAGCGCTGCGGAGCCTGCCGGTTCGATCCGGCGGAGCAGGCCCGCCGTCGTCAGGTCCGCGAGGATGTTGTGCACCGACTGGATCGAGGTGGTCGGCAGCACGGCGGATACGGCACGGTAGACCCGCTCCGCATCCGTGTGAGGCATGGACTCCATCGCCTCGAGCACCGCCACGCGGCCTGCGGTCGCCCGCAGTCCCGCGTCGCGAAGCGCGGAGTCGAAGTTGGTGTCCATGCCTCCACCGTACCCGTGTTTTGAACAACTAAAAAGAACGGGTGGTCAGTGGGCGTTTCGTCGCTGCCCGGCCCTGAGGGGTTGCATCGATCGAGCATCTCCGTAGCGTGGAGGGATGGAGACGACACGGAGGGCGATCGCCATAGGGACGCTCGCGACGGCAGCGGTGCTGCTGGTCGGATGCACGAGCGGGGGAGTGGATGCCGGCGGAGAGGGCTCGCCGACGCCGTCGCCCTCCGCGTCGGTGACCCTGACGGCGACCCCCACCCCGACCCCGAATCCGAGTGTCAGCGCGGAAGCGGCCGAGTTGCCGATCCCGCCGGACGAGATCACCGAATGGGCGAAGTCGGCGGTTCCGAGCACGGAGGACGACGCGTACACCGCCGGCTTCTCGGGCTGGATGAGCGCGAGCAGTGCCGCCCACCACACGACGGATCTGCGGTCTGTGGAGCCCGGCTCGTATCAGGCGCAGCTGGCCTGCCGGGGAGAGGGCACGATCTCGGTCGTCGCCGGCGAGCTGACGGATGACCTGGATGTCACCGGTATCCCTGGTGCGGAGCCGATCGCGTGCACGAACTCGACCATCGCCTTCGACATCACCACGGCCGAGACCGGAATGCGCATCGAGCTCGACCTCGACGGCGCCCCCACGATCTACGCGGTCTCGGTGCTGCGGGTCAGCTGATCAGCCGCGTCGCTGTGCGTTGCTCGGAAGGGCAGTTCGGTATCGGCCTCGGATGTCTCAGGCCTCGGATGTCTCAGGCCTCGGATGTCTCAGGACTGGGCGCCCTCAGGACTCGGATGGTGCGAGCGGCAGCTCGAGTCCGTAGTTCCAGGACAGGATCGCGGGCTGCTCGCGGTAGAAGCTCAGCACCGACACCGAACCGGCGTCGAGCGAGATCTGCGCACCGAACCGCGGCGCGAGCCGCAGGTACACCGCCGTGAGGATGCGCAGGAAGTGGCCGTGTGCGACCAGGGCCACGTCGCCCTCGACGAGCACGGGCATCACGCGGGTCAGCACGCGCGACGCGCGGGCGGCGACCTCCTCGACCGTCTCCCCCGGAGTCTCGCCGCGGATCACTCCGTGGGTGAAGGCGCTCCAGTCGTACCCGAGCTCGGCGCGGATGTCCTTCGTCGTGCGCCCCTCGTATCCGCCGTAGTCCCACTCGACGAGCAGCGGATCGACCTCGGCACGGAGCCCTGCGAGTTCGGCCGTGCGCCTCGCGCGCTCGAGCGGCGAGGACAGCACGAGTGAGAAGTCGTAGTCGGCGACGAGGCGTCCCGCGCCGCGGGCGAGGTCTTCGCCCCGGGGCGTGAGCGGGATGTCGGTGAGACCGGTGTGCAGCCCCGCCTTCGACCACTCCGTCTCGCCGTGGCGCAGCAGCACGAGCTTTCCCGAGGGGTTGTCGGGGGCTGGACGGTCGGGAAGCTGGTCGTACACAGGGAGCGCAGGCACATCGCCACCGTAGTCCGCGCCAGCTCTCCAGGCTTTCGAATCGCGCACTTTGCAAGAACCCATCCCCGTCTGTTGCAAGGTGCGCGATTCGAAAGAAGCAAAAGAAGGGCGAGCCGTCACGTCCGGGTGATGGATCACGCGTCGGGGAGGGAGCGGCCTTCGGCCCAGTCGAGGACTCGCGTGCCGATCAGAGTGAGCCAGCGCGACGGGTCGCCCTCGGCGACGTCGACGGGGAACCAGGTCCGTCCCGGCAGCGGCGGGCCCTGGAGCCAGGTCCCGTCTGCCTGGCGCGCCGCGCGCACGAGTCCGACGGCGGGCTCGATCCGCGGGTCGGGAGCGGTTCCGTCGGTGCGTGACGCGTCGCGGAAGTAATCGAGCGCCGTCAGTGCGCTGTACCGATACCTGCTCGGGTAGACGAAGTGGGTCACGAACCCATCGACGAGCTCGCCGGTGGACGCGCGGAACACCAGCTGCCTGCGCAGAAGGTACTCCTCGCCGGCGTGCCGGGTGGACTGCAGCGAGGTGTCGCCGGTCGACTGCTCGTAGAAGAGCATCCCGCGCAGCGCATTGAGCGTCGAGTGGAACGACGATCGCACCGAATCTCCCTCTTCGGCCTCGCAGTTCCAGCCGCCGTCGTCGAGACGATGCTCGGGGAACCATCGCACGAGCCGCGAGACGTCGGCTCCGAGCCATGCCCCGTTCGCAAGGGTGAACGCGTTGATGCACACGTCGACCTCGCCGCCCCAGAAGGGCATGTCGTCGTACTCCCACCGGCAGTTGCGTTCGAGGCGCTCAGCCGTGTCACTGAGAGCCTGCGCGGGGACCCCCCATTCCCGCAGCTGATTCAGCGACCAGCTCGTGGCCGTCCACGGTTGTCCCGGCTGCTCGGCCTCGTCGGACTCGAAGAAGCCGCCGGGGAAGTGCGCGCCACCGGCCCAGCGTCCGTCCGGGTCCTGCGCGGCGAGGAGCGCGGCCCCGAATCCCTCCGCCGCGACTCGGGCGCGCGTCGCCTGCCACACGGCATCCTCGGCGCCGAGCAGATCGCGTTCGGCCTGCCAGCGCACGGCCGGATCAGCATCGAGCAGCCACGACATCGTCGCCTCGGTCGTCGTCATGCGTGCAGGCTACTCCGGTCGACTCGGGGCCGGGAGTCCCTGGCCGGCGCGGATCACTCAGACGAAGGTGACGGTCTGCTGCAGGCGCGTGCGCACGTCGAACAGCTCGTTGCCGCCGATCGCACGGGCACCGGGCACGCCCTGACGCAGCACCATCGCCAGAGCACTGCGGCGCACGACCACGACCGGCACGCCGCGGCTGCTGCCGAGCGGGGTGACCGCCTGCGACAGATCGTCGTCGGGCAACACCATGATGACGCCGCCGAACTTGACGCGCGCCGCCTTGGCGACAGACCGCATGCGCGAGAGCGCCGCGGTGACGGGTGCTCTCGTGCCGAGGCTGGGGCCGGTGATCTCGCCGCGGCGGAATCCGACGACGCCGCCGAAGTCCTCCGACATCACCGCGTACAGACCCGACGGGCTGAGCACCACGTGGTCGAGCTTGTCGTCGGCATCCGCGCCGGTCGCGACGTCGTGCCACACCGTGAACCCCATGCCGAGCGCGCTCACGGTGCGCGCGGTCGCCTCTTCGGCGAGGGCGTCGGCGAGCAGTCGGCGCAGATCCCGCGGAGCGGAGCGCACCAGCGCGGGGTCGTATGGATCCGGCACCTCGACGCCGCGGCCGGCCCACTCGCGGATCAGCACCAGGTAGCGCTCGCGGCGCCATCCGCCGGGATGCCCGTAGGAGCGGGCGCGAGGCCGGGTGTCGGTGCGCGTGGCGGTCTGCGGTCGCCATCCGCTCGACGCGGAGTCGGTCTGGATGCCGGGATGCACCCCGCTGCGGCGATCGTAGGCTGCGCGGTCCTCGGGGGTGCCGACGAGCTCCCAGGCACGCTGCACCTGGATGAAGACCGCCGCGTCGCCGCCCGTGTCGGGGTGCGTCTGCCGCAATCTGAGGCGGTATGCGCGGCGCAGCTCGGCGTCGTCGACCGTGGCGTCCACACCGAGGATCTCGTAGGCAGAAGCCGAGAGCGGGCTGTCGAACATCGCTCTCCTTCCGAGATCGCGGCATCCAGAATATCCGGCTGCTGTTGTGGATCAGCCGTGGCGGTCGGGATCAGGCGGACACGTCGACGATGCGCTCGCCGCCGATCACCGGCACGACGGCTCCGGCGGAAGCCGCCGCGATGTCATCCGCGAGGCGGTCGAGCTGCTCGGCCGGAACCCATGCCTCGAGCGTCGCCAGCGCTCCGTATCGAGGTTCGCCGAGTGTCGCGCCGTGATGCAGCACCCAGTCGCGAAGCAGGTTGTCGAAGCGCCCCGCATCCGCGTGCGAGACGTCGATCGTGACCTGCGTGAGCGACCGTCGACGCACGAGCGCCGCCAGATCGAGCGCCTGAGAGACCGCGGTGGAGTACGCACGCACCAACCCGCCGGCACCGAGCTTCACCCCGCCGAAGTAGCGGGTCACGACCGCCACGAGATCTGTCAGCTCACGCCGCCGAAGCACCTCGAGCATCGGCACCCCCGCGGTGCCCGAGGGCTCGCCGTCATCGGATGACCGCGCCTGGTCGCCGAGAAGACCCGTCACCATCGCGGTGCAGTTGTGCCGCGCATCCCACCACTGCCTGCGGACCCGGGCGATCACCGCATCCGCATCCTCGACGGAGGCGACCGGCTCGACGGTGGCGATGAACCGTGACTTCTTGATGATGATCTCGTTCTGCACCGGGACGGCGATCGTGGCCGGGTAGCTGCGGGCGGAGGTCATCCGCCTCAGACTACCCAGCCGCGCAGACTACTCAGCCGCGTGCCGGCTCACTTGTCGACGAACGACATCTGCTGCGGGTTGTACCTGTCGCCCTGCACGCCGACGCGCGCCGCGAGCTGGTCGAGATCGGCGACCTCGTCGGCCGACAGCGGAACCGCCGACGAACCCGCGTTCTCGGCGATGCGCGAGGTGCGTCGCGTGCCCGGGATCGGCACGATCCACGGCTCTCGGGCGAGCAGCCACGCGAGAGCGATCTGGCCGGGCGAGGCGTCTTTCGACGCGGCGAGGTCCGCCACGTGTGCGACCAGCGCCTCGTTCGCCGAGCGGTTCTCCTCGCTGAAGCGCGGGATCGTGCCGCGGATGTCGCCCTCGCTGAACGAGGTGCTCCGGTCGACCGTTCCGGTGAGGAAGCCCTTGCCGAGAGGGCTGAACGGCACGAAGCCGATGCCGAGTTCGCCGAGCACGGGAAGGACCTCGGACTCGGGGTCGCGCGTCCACAGCGAGTACTCGCTCTGCAGTGCCGTGACCGGCTGTACCGAGTGCGCGCGGCGGATCGTCGAGGCGGATGCTTCGGAGAGACCGAAGTGACGCACCTTGCCCTCGGCGATCAGCTCGGCGACCGTGCCGGCGACGTCTTCGATCGGCACATCGGGGTCGACGCGATGCTGGTAGAACAGGTCGATCACGTCGGTGCGCAGGCGCCCGAGCGACTCTTCGGCGACGCGACGTATCTGCTCGGGACGACTGTTCAGGCCGACGCTCGTGCCGTCTTCGATGCGCCAGCCGAACTTCGTCGCGATCACGACCTGATCGCGGATCGGCTCGAGGGCCTCACCGACGAGCTCCTCATTGACATAGGGGCCGTAGACCTCCGCCGTGTCGAAGAACGTCACGCCGAGGTCGAGCGCCGACCGCAGCACGGCGATCATCTCGTCGCGCGTGCCGGGGTTCGGGCCGTAGCTCTGCGACATGCCCATGCAGCCGAGGCCGACAGCGGAGACTTCGAGGCCCTGTCCGAGTGTGCGAGTGTGCATCAGGTGTCCTTTCGTTGTGCCTGACGCTACGCCGGTGGGCACGCACGAGGGAGGGCCTGTCGGAACCTCCCTTCGCTACTCGGCGGACTCGTCGCGCAGGTACGCGATGTGCTTCGCGTGCCGCGTCAGATGGTTCTGCGTCCTCCGCACGAAGAACCAGGCCACGAGCAGAAGAGCGAACCAGATCGGCGTCACCAGCAGCGCGGTCAGCGTGTCGGGCTGGGTCGTCAGTGCCCAGAGGATGAACACGAAGAACGCGAGCACCACGTAGACCATGAAGACCCCGCCCGGCATCCGGAACGTCGAGGCCGCGACCTTCTCGGGGCGACCGCGCCGGTAGGCGAGGTAGCTGCAGAGGAAGATCGTCCAGACGAACATGAAGCACACGGCCGAGACCGTCGTGACCATGTCGAACGCCGTGCCGATGTCTTCACCTGCGTAGAGCAGCACGACGCCCGAGAGCAGCAGGATGCACGACAGGAACAGTGCGTTCTGCGGCACCCGGCGCTTCGACAGCCGACCGAAGATGCGCGGGGCATCGCCGTCCTGAGCGAGGCCGAACACCATGCGCGAGGTCGAGTAGATGCCCGAGTTCGCGCTCGACATCGCCGAGGTCAGCACGACGAGGTTCACGACGGTCGCCGCGATGCCGAGGCCCGCGAGGGCGAACATCGCGATGAAGGGGCTCTCGCCGGCGACGTACTCGGTCCACGGCGTGACCGCCATGAGGATGACGAGCGCGCCGACGTAGAAGAGCAGGATGCGGATCGGGATCGCGTTGATCGCCTTGGGCAGGTTCTTCTCGGGATCCTTGGTCTCGGCGGCCGCGGTGCCGACGAGCTCGACGCCCACGAACGCGAAGACGGCGATCTGGAAGCCGGCCACGAAGCCCATGAAGCCGTGCGGGAACATGCCGCCGTGCGACCACAGGTTCGCGAAGCTGGCGGTGCCCGCGTCGTGCTGGAAGCCGGTGATGATCATCACGAGGCCCGTGATGATGAGCGCGACGATCGCGACGATCTTGATCAGTGCGAACCAGAACTCCATCTCACCGAAGGCGGCGACCGTGGGAAGGTTCAGCGCGAGCAGGATGACGATCACGAGAAGCCCGGGGATCCACAACGGGATGCCGGGGAAGAGCGCATCCGTGTAGCCCGCGATCGCGATCACGTCGGCGACTCCGGTGACGACCCAGCAGAACCAGTACGTCCAGCCGGTGAAGAACCCGGCCCAGGGGCCGAGCAGGTCGCTCGCGAAATCGCTGAACGACTTGTACTTGAGGTTCGACAGCAGCAGCTCGCCCATCGCCCGCATGACGAAGAAGAGCATGAAGCCGATGATCATGTAGACGAAGATCACCGAGGGGCCGGCGACCGAGATCGTCTTGCCGCTGCCCATGAAGAGGCCGGTGCCGATCGCTCCGCCGATCGCGAGCAACTGGATGTGGCGGTTGCTCAGCGCACGCTTCAGGTGCTGCTCGTCTCCGTCGGCGGTCCCACCCACCCCGACGGTATCTCCGGTCTTCTCTGTGGTCATCGATCGAACCTCCGGTGTCCGTGCCGCGACCCGCTGCGGCATCCTTCCGACCGTACTTCCCGATCGGCTCTACCGGTTAACCGAATCGATTCGATATCCTGGAACCCTCCCCCGATCCTGCCCCGAGTCTCTGCGAGCCGCTTCCCCCATGGCCACCTCCCTCACCACGGGCCGCCCGTGGCGTGTCATCCTGTCGTTCTCGATCCCGCTGCTGCTCGGCAACGTCGTGCAGCAGATGTACCAGTTCGCCGACGCCGTCGTCGTCGGACGACACCTCGGCGTCCAGTCCCTCGCCGCCGTCGGTGCGACGGGAAGCCTGCTCTTCCTTCTCATCGGCTTCGCCTGGGGTCTCACGAGCGGTTTCGCGATCCCGATCGCACAGGCGTTCGGCGCCGGCGATGCCGCGGGTGTGCGCCGCTCGGTCGCGACGGGCGTGATCCTGACCGGCATCACGAGCGTCGTCCTGACGATCGCCGCGCCGCTGATCGCGCGCCCGGTGCTCGAGCTGCTGCAGACGCCGTCGGAGCTCATGACCGAGGCGACGATCTTCACGCAGATCAGCTTCATCGGCGCGAGCGCGACGATGTTCTTCAACTACCTCTCCGCGATCATCCGCGCCATCGGCGACTCGCGCACGCCGCTGATCTTCCTCACCGTATCGTGCGTCCTGAACGTCGGCCTGGTGGTGCTCATGGTCGGCCCGCTCGAGTGGGGGGTCGGCGGTGCTGCCATCGCGACCGTCGTCGCCCAGGCGGTGTCCGTGATCCTCTGCCTCGAGTTCGTCCGGCGCCGCCTGCCGATCCTGCACCTGCGCCGCGTCGACTGGCAGGTCACCCGCGACGACATCCGTGAGCACCTTCGTCTCGGTCTGCCGATGGGCTTCCAGGCCTCGATCATCGCGATCGGCACTCTGGCCGTGCAGGTGGCGCTGAACACGCTCGGTGCCGATGCGGTCGCCGCCTACACGACGGCATCCCGCGTCGACGGGCTCGCCGTGGCCTTCCTCTCGTCGCTCGGTCTCGCGGCCTCGATGTACGCGGCGCAGAATCTCGGCGGACGCCGCCCCGACCGCATCCGCCGGGGTGTCATCGAGGGCACCTGGATGGCGGTGATCACGGGGGCTCTGCTCGGGGTGATCATCATCGCCTTCGGCACCCCGATGGTGCGCCTGTTCATCGGCGAGGGATCCGACGACGTCGTCGAGCTCGCGCACCTCATGCTGATCATCAACGGCTGCGGCTACTGGATGCTCGGCATCCTCTTCGTGCTCCGCGGCGCGCTGCAGGGGCTGGGGCACACGCTGGTGCCCACGGTCACGGGCGTGATCGAGCTGGTGATGCGCGTGGGTGCCGCGGTGGTGCTCGGTGCGCTCATCGGCTTCGCGGGCGTCGCGCTCAGCAACCCGCTCGCCTGGCTCGGCGCGATCGTGCTGCTCGTGCCCGCCTACATCCGGGCGCACCGCGCGCTCGGGGCCATGCCCGTCGAGCCGCTCGAGGCGACCGAGACCTCGGCCATCGCGATCGTCGGGCCCACCGACGGGTCGATGGTCGTCGACGCCGTGATCACCCAGTCGGTGCCGGTGGTACGCGGCTCGCGTTTCGCGTGGTTGAAGCGCCGCTGAACGACTCGTCACGGTTGGGGAACATCATCCTTCAGATGGATGCCGTGTCACCCGATACTTCGTAATCTTGGTGATGCGGAGATACCGCTGACGGGGGGTCGTCATGACGTCATCGAGGATGGCACACGAGTTGGCAGCATTCCTGGTTCCACTGGGAATCATCGGAGCCGCAGTCGCCGTGCTGTGCGCGGTCATCGCGGGCATCGCGATCGCACGGGGTGCCGGAGGCCTCGCGGGGGGAGCGGTGGGTCTGTGGATCCCCGCCACCGTGCTGAGCCTGACCGCATCGTTCGCGCACGAGTGGACTCCGCTCATCGTGGCGGGTGCCGCGCTGGTGGGCATGCTCGTGGTCGGCACCGTACTGCGGGTGATCATCGGTTCCGCCGCATCGCGTGCGGCTCTGCATCCGGCGACGGCAGCGGCGGAGATCACGCCGATCTCCACAGCGTCGAGTGCCGTGTCGACGGCGACGTCTCACGCGCCCGCGACCGTCACGCCCCGTGTCGCAGCGTCGACGAGCACCGGCAGCGTGCCGGCGCTCGCGAGCTGAGACCGTCGACTCAGCGGTAGTCGCGGTCCCGGTGCTGCCCGGCGTCATCGCCTGATGCCACCCGCGCGGACTCTCGCGCGCGCAGCTCGACACGACGGATCTTGCCCGAGATGGTCTTCGGCAGCTCGGGAACGAACTCGATGAGGCGCACCCAGAGGTGCGACGACAGTCGGTCGTGCGCGTACGCGAAGATCGACCGCGCCGCCTCGGATTCGGCCTCGGCAGCGTCCGGCCGCAGGCACACGTACGCCTTCGGCACCGCGAGGCGCGTCGGGTCGGGACTCGGGATCACCGCCGCCTCGATCACGAACTCGTGCTCGAGAAGCACCGATTCGAGCTCGAACGGGGAGATCTTGTAGTCGGATGCCTTGAAGACGTCATCCGCCCGGCCGATGTAGGTGAGGTAGCCCTCGTCGTCTCGCACCGCGATGTCGCCGGTGTGGTGGTAGCCGCCCACCCGCGACTCGGCGGTCTTCTCGGGGTCGTCGTAGTACCCGGCCATGAGGCCGACCGGCGGCTGCGCGAGGTCGAGTGCGATCTCTCCCTCGGCATCCGCGACCTCGCCCGTGGCGGGGTCGAGCAGCACGACCGGGTAGCCCGGCAGCGGGCGGCCCATCGAACCGACCTTGACCGTCTGCCCGGGGGAGTTGCCGATGCAGGCCGTCATCTCGGTCTGCCCGAATCCGTCGCGGATCGTGCCGCCCCAGGCGTCGCGCACGCGGTCGATGACCTCGGGGTTCAGCGGCTCGCCCGCGCCGACGAGCTCGCGCGGCGGGTGGGTCAGTCGACCCAGATCCGCCTGGATCAGCATCCGCCACACCGTCGGCGGGGCGCAGAACGTCGAGACGTGATGCGTGTCCATGACCTGCATGAGGGTGTTCGCATCGAAGCGGTCGTAGTTGTAGACGAAGACGGTCGCCTCGGCGAGGAACGGGGAGTAGAAGCTCGACCAGGCGTGCTTCGCCCACCCCGGCGACGAGATGTTCAGGTGCACGTCATCAGGACGAACACCCAGCCACCACATGGTCGAGAGGTGCCCGATCGGGTACGACACGTGCGTGTGCTGCACGAGCTTGGGGCGATTGGTCGTGCCGCTCGTGAAGTACAGCAATGCGGTGTCGTCGGCGGGTGTCGGAGCATCCGGCTCGAACGCGGTCGGTGCGCTCGATGACTCGTCGAAGCGGCTCCAGCCCGAGGGGATGCCGTCGCCCACGCCGATGCGCAGCACGTCGGCGTCGATGTCGGCGATGCGCTCGGCCAGGCCGCCGGTCGTCACGATCGCGCGAGCCCTGCCGTGGTCGACGCGGTAGGCGAGGTCAGATGCCGAGAGCAGCGTCGAGGTGGGGATCGACACCGCGCCGATCTTGGTGATCGCGAGCATCACCTCCCACAGCTCGATCGTGTTGCCGAGCATCACGATCAGGTGGTCGCCGCGTCGGATTCCGAGCGAGGTGAGCCAGGCGGCGACCTGGTCGGAACGCGCGGAGAGCTGACCGTACGACCACGACTCGAGGCTGAGATCGGCGGACACGATCTGCACGGCAGGGCGGTCCGGCGTCTCGCCGGCGATCACGTCGAACCACTCGAGTGCGAAGTTGAACTCGGCGGGCTTCGGCCAGGAGAATCCATCGCGTGCCGCGGCGTAGTCGGTGGCGTTCGCGAAGAGGAAATCGCGCATCTCGCGGATCGCGGTGGTGGCTGCGGTGGCGGTGCGACTCATTCGGGGCTCCCTTGCTCGGCGGACGCACTCCATCCTCGCACCGGGTGCGGGCGCCTGGCCCCGCGCGCTCCGAAGGACTTGTCACGCATCGAAGGACGTGATCCGGCGTGCGCTCCTTCGCTGCGCGAGTTCTCCTTCCGAACGGGGCGCCGAGATGTCCGCAGGCCGACCTACGGCAGGCGGATGGTCCCCGTCGCGATGCGCTCGGTCGGCATCCGGTCGCGGTTGTAGGTGATCTCGTTGTAGCCGTGCGGGGTGGGGACGCCGTCTTCGTCGAGGCTGACGAACACGATCTTGTCGATCGTGAGGATGCGCTTGCGCGTGATCATGTTGCGGGCGACGGCGCGCATCGTGAGCGACGTGCGCCCGAAGTGGGTCGCCTGCAGGCCGATCTCGATCAGATCGCCCTGCACGGCCGACGCCTCGAAGTTGATCTCCGAAATGTGCTTGGTCACCGCGCGGTAGTTGCCCAGCTGCACGATCGCGTAGATCGCCGCCTCCTCGTCGATCCACTTCAGCAGGCTGCCGCCGAACAGCGAGCCGTTCGCGTTCAGGTCTTCCGGCCGCACCCACTTGCGGGTGCGGAAGTTGATGCCGTCTTCGGACCACTGCCACTCGGGTGTCTTCTGCTTCGCCATGCCTCGAGGGTAGAAGCGTCATGAGTCGGCGGTGTTACGGGTGCACATCCGTGCACGTCGATTTCGAGGCACTGCGAGGTCAGAAAGGCACCCAGTTCGGCCCGCGCGGGGGCTCTTTCGACCCCGGGTGCTTTTCTGAACCCGCGTACGACATCATCGGGGCACCACCAGAGCATCACCGGAGCATCAGCCCAGCGGTAGGGCACCGTCGTCGACGACCTTGCGCATCACGAGCGTCGAGCTGACCCGCTGCACGCCGGGGAGAGCGGTGAGCTGCTCGTCGTACAGACGCTGGAAGTGCTCGAGGTCTGCGGCGACGACGCGCAGCAGGTAGTCGGGGTCGCCGAACAGGCGGTGCGCCAGGGTGATGTTCGGGATGCGGGTCACGGCCTCCTCGAACGGGATGATCGAGTCGCGGTTCGCCTCTTTCATCGTGACGAAGACGAGGGTCTCGAATCCCAGCCCGAGGGCCTGGGCAGACAGGGTCGCGTGGTAGCCGGTGATGACTCCGGAGCGCTCCAGCTCGCGCAGTCGGCGGTGACAGGGAGACACGCTGAGCTGCACGCGCTCGGCGAGCTCGGTGATGCTCAGGCGCCCATCACGCTGCAGCTCGGCAAGAATCTTCCGGTCGATCGCATCCATGAAGAAGATTCTTGCGCAGAACGGCTCCGACCGTGCAAACAACGCAAACACCTTCCGCCGCTTCCTTCCTAGAGTTGCCCTCGCACCGCAGGACCGACGAAAGAGAACAGCCATGGCACCCACCGCGATCACCGCCTTCTGGGGTGTCTCGATGCTGTTCGTCGTCACCCCCGGGGCCGACTGGGCGTTCGCGATCTCGGCAGGGTTGCGCCGTCGAGCAGCTCCCGCAGTGCTGGGGATGCTGTCGGGCCACGTGCTCGCCGTGCTCATCGTCGCCGCGGGCGTCGGAGCGCTCGTCGCCCGGTACCCGCTCGCCCTCACCGTGCTGACGGTGGCCGGGGCGCTCTACCTGGTGTGGCTCGGCATCGGCACCCTCCGCACGCCCGCCGTCGTCCGCGAGGGCGCGGAACTCGTCGAGGCATCGCCGGGACGATGGATGCTCAAGGGGTTGGGCATCAGCGGATTGAACCCGAAGGTGACCCTGCTGTTCCTCGCGATCCTCCCGCAGTTCACCGCGGCCGACTCGTCCGTGCCGCTCGGGGTGCAGATCGTGGTGCTCGGCGCCGTGCACCTGGTGGGCTGCGCGGCGGTGTACTTCGCGGTCGGTTTCGGCGCCGGCGCCGTTCTCGGTGCCCGTCCCGCGGCCGCGCGCGCGGTGAGCATCGTCTCGGGCGTGGCCATGATCGTGATCGGCATGGTCCTGCTCGTCGGACAGCTCGTGCGATGACGACGTTCTACGATCCGAGGGTGACCGCATACTTCGAGCGCCTCTCCGACACCGCCTTCCGCGCCACGGAGGCCGTGCAGGGAGCCTGGAACACGTCCGAGCAGCACATCGCGCCGACCATCGGACTGCTGGCGCACCTCGTCGAGGTGCACCGCGATGCGCGGCGCGACGACGCGCTGGTCCTGGCCCGCGTCTCGTACGACATCCTCGGGGTGCTCCCGATCGATGTGGTCGATGTCGAGATCCGTGTGCTCCGACCGGGGCGCACGATCGAGCTCGTCGAGGCGACGCTGAGTCACGCCTCAAGGCCCGCGGTGATCCTCCGAGCCTGGCTGATGCAGACCGCCGACACGGCATCGATCGAAGGCGGCGCGCTGCCCGTGATGCCGCCCCTCGACGCGCACGCCGACTGGCAGGCGGGTGCGGTGTGGCCCGGCGCATTCGTGCGCTCGGGTGACTTCCGCCACCGCGAGGACGAGCCGGGTCGCGCCTCCGCGTGGGTGCGCCCCCATCACCCGCTGCTCGCCGATGAGCGGGTCAGCCCGACGGCACGCGCCCTCGGCGTCGTCGACCTCGCCAACGGCATGACTCCGCGAGTGCCGATCGGCTCGGCTTTCTTCCCTAACGTCGACCTCACCGCCCATCTGTTCCGCGAACCCGACGACGGATGGATCGGCCTCGACACGACCGTGACGTTCGGCGCCAACGGGGTCGGAATCACGCACTCCGTGCTCAACGACGCCTCGGGCCCGTTCGGCACGTCGGTGCAGAGCCTGACCGTGCGACCGGTCGCACTGCGGGACTGAGCGCAGTCGTCAGGCCTCGGCGCGATCCGACACCGCGGAGTCGGTGCCGGAAGACGCGGATGCCGCAGCATCCGTCGCCGCCCAGCTCGCGAGCATCCGCAGCTTCTCCTCGGACGCTGACCCCGGCTCCGCCGTGTAGGTCGACATCTGAAGCCCGGGGTCGGCCGGCAGCTCGAACGCCTCGTAGGTGAGTTCCATCTCGCCGACGACGGGGTGGTTGATGCGCTTGACCCCGCTGCGGTGGAAGCGCACGTTGTGCGCGGCCCACAGGGTGCGGAAGCGCTCGCTCCGGGTCGACAGCTCGCCCACGAGATCGGTGAGCGTGCGGTCGAACGGGTTGCGCCCGGCCTCGCCGCGCATCGCGGCGACGAGCTCCTGGGTGTTGCGCTCCCACTCCGGGTAGAACTCCTGCGCCGCCGGATCGAGAAAGGCGAAGCGGGCGCTGTTGGGAACCGGAGTCGTGAACAGCGGGGCGTAGAGCGCGCGGCCCAACGCGTTCGCGGCGAGATAGTCGAAGTAGTTGTTCCGCACGATCGCGGGCGCCTCGGTCATCGCGTCGAGCAGGCGCAGGATGCTGGGCCGCAGCGTCTCGACCTTCTTGCGCGGCTTGCGGGCGACCGGTGACGCGTTGGCCGTGCGGGCGAGGTCGAACAGATGCGCCGTCTCGGCTTCGTCGAGCTGCAGGGCGCGGGCGAGTGAGTCGAGCACGCTGTCGGAGACTCCGGACAGGTCACCGCGCTCGAGTCGGGTGTAGTAGTCGACGCTGACGCCGGCGAGCAGCGACACCTCTTCGCGCCGGAGCCCCGGAACGCGGCGGTTGCCGCCGTATGCGGGCAGGCCTGCCTGATCGGGGGTGATGCGGTCGCGCCTCGACGAGAGGAATTCGCGCACCTCGTTGCGGGTGTCCATGACTTCGACGGTACGCCCCCGCGCGGCACGAAGGGAGGTACTGGTGGACTCTCCCTCAGCGTGGATCATTCCGCGCACAGTGGAGGCATGACCATGAACATCACACTCAACAACGGCATCGAGATCCCCGCCTGAGCTAGAGAGCCGCGGTCACACCCGGGAGCAGCTTGGCCGCGATCGCGCCGAGCTGCTCCCGCTCGGCGTCGGTGAGCGGATCGAAGATCAGTTCACGGATCTGTGCGACGTGCACGGGGGCCGCCCCGCGCAGCAGCTCGCGGCCGGCATCCGTCAGCGCGGCTGTCAGCGTGCGCTTGTCGCTGCTGCACGAGGTGCGGGCGACCCAGCCGCGCTCCTCGAGAGAGTCGATCGCGTGACTGAGCCTCGAGCGGCTGAGCCCGGCGATCTGCGCGAGCTCGGTCATCGGGATCGGTCGGTCGTCCTGCCCGGCCAGCGAGACGAGGATCGCGTAGTGCGCGTGCTTGAGTCCGGTCTCGGCCTTCAGCGCGCGGTCGAGCACCTGCGGCAGCAGCTGCACGAAGCGGATGGTGGGCAGCCAGGTCTGCATCTCGGTGTCATCGAGCCGCCGGTCGTTCACCACCTGCGCGTTCATCACGCGGCGGAGAGATCGAGCGTGTGCGAGGTGTGGTCGCGCTTGGCCTCGAGGTAGCGGTGGTTCGCGTCAGACAGGTGCACGCCGGTGCGCACCTGCTCGGTGACGCGGATGCCGAGGGATTCGAGCTGCGCCGCCTTGTCGGGGTTGTTGCTCAGCAGGCGGATGCTGTCGGCACCCACCGCCTGCAGCATCTGCGCCGCGACGGTGTAGTCGCGCTCGTCCTCGCCGCGCCCGAGCGCCACGTTCGCCTCATACGTGTCGAGGCCCGAATCCTGCAGCGCGTAAGCGTCGAGCTTGGCGTACAGGCCGATGCCGCGACCTTCCTGGCGCAGGTAGAGCAGGAATCCGCCCTCCTCGGCGATGCGCTCGACGGCTTCCCGCAGCTGCGGACCGCAGTCGCAGCGCTCGGATCCGAACACGTCACCGGTCAGGCATTCGCTGTGCGGGCGCACAAGCGGAGCATCCCCGCCGTCGGCCGCACGGTCGAGCGCGCCCTTCCAGTCGCCGAGGCCGAGCAGCAGGTGCTCGCGCCCGTCGATGAGGCCGTCGAACGTCACGACATCTGCGGCGGTGGAGAACCCGTCGGCGAAGCGCATCGGCACGCGAACGCGCGTGCGCTCGGTGGCGACCGGAACGACGGTTGAAGTTTCAATCATGTGGGGTGAAACGCGGGCCGCCGGAGTCTATTCCCGTGAAAGGAGTTTTATCAGAACCTCCCGAGCCGGCTCGATGAGGCGTTGACTGGAGTCACAAGACCGAAGGAGCACCACTCATGCGTGGAGTAGTCATGTACGCCCCCGGCGACGTTCGCGTCGAGGATCGCGAGAAGCCGACCATCACCCGTCCGACCGATGCCGTGATCCGGATCGCCGCGACCTGCATCTGCGGATCCGACCTCTGGCCCTACCGGGGCGCGAACGAGGTCGACCACGACCCGATGGGTCACGAATACGTCGGCATCGTCGAGGAGATCGGCGCCGAGGTGAAGACCGTTAAGGTCGGCGACTTCGTCGTCGGGTCGTTCATGGCCTCGGACAACACCTGCGAGATCTGCCAGGCCGGATACCAGTCGCGCTGCGTGCACGTCGTGCCGATGGGTCGCTACGGCACACAGGCCGAGTACTCGCTGATCCCGCACGCCGACGGCACGCTCGTGGCGACGCCGGGGCAGCCCGACGCCGATCTGATCCCGTCGCTGCTCGCGGCATCCGACGTGCTGGGCACCGGCTGGTTCGCGGCCGTCGCCGCCGAAGTGGGCCCGGGCAAGACCGTGGCGGTCGTCGGTGACGGGGCGGTGGGTCTGCTCGGCATTCTCGCCGCGCGTGAGCTCGGCGCCGAGCGGATCATCGCGATGAGCCGTCACGCCGACCGCCAGGCGCTCGCCCGCGAGTTCGGCGCGACCGACATCGTCGAGGAGCGCGGAGACGAGGGCGTGGCCCGCATCAAGGAGCTCACGAACGGGCTCGGCGCGCACTCGGTGATCGAGGCGGTCGGCACGCAGGAGTCGATGATGCAGGCGATCCGCGCGACCCGACCCGGCGGTCACGTCGGGTACGTCGGCGTCTCGCATGATGTCGCGCTGCCAGGTGAGGAGCTCTTCCTCTCGGGGGTGCACCTGCACGGCGGCCCGGCTCCGGTGCGCCGCTTCCTTCCCGAGCTGATCCAGCTCATCTGGGACCGCAAGATCGACCCCGGCACGGTGTTCGACCTCACGCTTCCGCTCGAGGAGGCCGCCGAGGGCTACCGCGCCATGGACGAGCGCCGCGCCACCAAGGTGCTGCTCACGGTGTGAGCCGGACCTCCGGGCCGCTACTCCGGCGGAGGAGCTGGGGCCGGCTCCGATTCGGGAGCCGGTTCCTGCTCGCGGCGGCGCACGAGCTTGAGCTCGCTGGCCAGGATGCCGAGCACGACGAGCGCGCCGCCGATCAGCGCCGTGACCGGCAGGCGTTCGCCCGCGATGCGCCCGATCGCCGCTGCCCACACCGGCTCACCCGCGTAGATGATCGTGGCGCGGGTCGGCGATACCGACTTCTGCGCCCAGTTCATCGTGAGCTGGATGATGCAGCTCGCCGCCCCGAGCCCGACCGCGCAGCCGACCCAGATCCAGGAGAACTCGGGCAGCCCCTCGCCGACCACCGGCATCGTCAGGATGCCGAGCACGCCCGCGGTGAGCAGTTGGATGATCGTGATCCGGCCGAGGTCGATCCTGCCGGCGAACACGCTGATCAGGATGATCTCGGCCGCGATCGGCAGCGTGCTGATCATGGTGAGGATCTCGCCCGACCCCAGCGTGAGGGCGAACGCGTCGGGGCCGGCGATGAGCATCAGCCCGACGAAGGCGAGCCCGGCGCCCACGAATGCCATGGCCGGCGGTCGCTTGCGGAACACCGCCCACTGGGCGAGAGGCACGAGCGGGATGTACATCGCGGTGATGAAGGCAGAGGTGCTGGAGTCGATGGTCTGCAGCCCGACGGTCTGCAGGCCGTAGCCGAGATAGATCATGACGCCGATCGCGACGCCCGCACCGATGTCGCGCCAGCGGATGCCACGCAGCACGCGCCGGAAGATGACGACGCTGATCAGACCGGCGACCAGGAAGCGGATGCCGACGAAGAACCAGGGTCCCGAGTGCTGCATCGCCCAGTGCACGAGCAGGAACGTGCTGCCCCACACGGCCGTGACGGCGATGAGGGCGACCTCCTGACGGCGCAGGCTCATCCAGCGGAATCGAGTGGACATGCTGTCCTTTCCCGACGCGGCCCGGACGAGCTTATCGCCGCCTGTCTCGCCGTTCGAATCGCGCACTGTGCAGATGATGACGGTGGAAAACTGCCAAGTGCGCGATTCGAACGCCGTCTCGATAGCCTCGCACCATGAGCAACTTCGTGAGCGTCGACGAACTGAACGAGCTGCGGGCGTCGGAGACGCCGGTCCGGGTGATCGACGTGCGTTGGCGACTCGACCGCCCGGACGGTCACGCCGACTACCTCGAGGGCCACATCCCCGGAGCGGTCTACGTGCCCCTCGACACCGAGCTGGCCACGCACGGCGAGCCGTCGGAGGGCCGGCATCCGCTTCCCTCGACGCAGACGCTGCAGGATGCCGCGCGCCGCTGGGGTGTGAACCAGGGCGAGGTCGTCGTGGCCTATGACGACAGCAAGGGGCTCAGCGCCTCGCGTGCGTGGTGGCTGCTGCGGCAGGGCGGAGTCGACGTGCGCGTGCTCGACGGCGGCATCCGCGCCTGGACGGCGGCCGGGCTCCCGGTCGCGACCGACGACGTGCAGGTCGAACCCGGCGACGTGGTGCTCGACGAGATCGGCGGAGACGCGATCACGATCGACGAGGCGGCCGCGTTCCCGGCATCCGGTGTTCTGCTCGATGTGCGGGCTCCGGAGCGGTACCGCGGCGAGCACGAGCCGCTCGACCCGATCGCGGGGCACATTCCGGGCGCCCTCAACGTGCCGATGGCCGCTCACCTGAGCGCCGAGGGCAAGATCCTCGACGTCCACACTCTGCAGGCGACCTTCGCGGCCGTCGGCGTCACCGAGGGCACGCCGGTGGCGGCCTACTGCGGCTCGGGCATCACCGCGGCGCACACCGCGCTGGTGCTCGACGAGGCGGGTATCGAGGCCAAGGTCTTCCCCGGCTCGTGGAGCCAGTGGTCGAACACGCCAGGCCGTGCGGTGGCCCTGGGGGAACAGCCGGGATGACGGTCAGGTCGCTCGTTCAGCGACCGTCGTCGTAGCTCCAGCTGATCCCGAGAGCACCGGGTCCGAACGCCCGGCGCACCTGATGGATCGAGGTGCGCCCGCCCAGGTCGAGGATCGTCGTCTCCGCGCCGTTCGGCGTCTCGACGCGCTCCTCGATGCGGTCGGGCAGCGCATCCGGGTGGAATCGCGTCCACACCAGGAGCTCGCGGCTCTGTCGTGCCAGCGCGTGGCCGGTCTCGCGCTGCGGCGGGTACCCGGGCGGGTACTCGACCGACCACTCGACCATCGCCGTGTCGGGCGCGGTCAGCGGCACCTCGAGCTCGAACAGCACTCCGTGGACCTCGCCGTTCGGGTGCGAGTACCGCGCGGCGATCCGCCCGCCCGAGACCGCCTCGATGAACGGCGCCGGGGTGCTCTCGCCGGGAGTCAGTTCGAGGAAGGGGATCGCGTCGATGGTGCCGACCGTGGACTGCACGATGCTCCGCGTCAGGGACCGGCAGACGTTGCCCGCCTCGTCGACATCGGTCACCGAATGGGTGGTGAGTTCGCGAGAGGTGTCGGGGTACTCGGCCCCGAGCGCCGCGAACGCCTCCATCACCGCACGTTCGAGTTCCTCCTCGTCGAGGGGGAACTGGTTGGGCCCCAGCGGTCCGGTGCGGTTGGTCGCCCCGAGCAGTGCGGTCAAGGCGCCGCGTTCCAGGCCGAGCAACTCCTCGATGTCGCTGAGGGCCGCCATCGACTGCACGCCCTCGGGGCGCCGCGCGCCGGAGCGCCAGTAACTGAGTGTCGCCATCGAGACGCTGTTGCCGCGGATGCGCAGGAGCTCGTGGAGCCGGGCGAGCGTCAGCCCGCGCGCGTTGATGGCATCGCGGAAGGAACCGGAGAAGGCGTCCGCCGCCCTCCGGATCCCACTTTCCATACTCGTCACAGCACCCCTCCGGTATGTGAAGAAACGAGCCCTAGAGTGAGCTTACGACCACACCGGCGCTCCGTAGGGGACGAGGCGCTGTTTCTGGGGTCCAAGGGTTGTACCGCCGCAAGCAGGGTGCCCGACCTTGTGAGCGGTCACGACCCGACGCAGTGCCGCCCCCGTCGCTGCGTTTGTCGCGGGGCCTGACGATCGATCTGGGGAGATCCGTCGGGCCCCGCGAACAACTCCTCCGCGTCGGCATCCACCCAGCGCCCCCGCGTAGACTGGGGGGAACACCCCGGAGGACTCTGGATCGTCATGTCTGCCCCTGCCCGCGCGTTCACCGCGCGCCACGTCCAGCTGCTGCGCGCGCTCTTCGCCGCGGCCGCCGCCGTGATGATCACGTTCTCGCCCGACCATTCCGCGGCCGTGGGACTCTCTGTCTTCAGCGGCTTCGTGCTGACCACCGCACTGGTGATGATCGTCGCCGTCTGGCTCGTGTTCCCGGCGGGTCAGCGCTGGCCGTGGGTCGTGCTCGCACTGCTCGGCTTCGCCGCCGGCATGACCGCGGGCGTTCCCGTCTGGCGCACGGATGACATGTTCTTCATCGTCGTGATCGCCTGGGCGGCCACGACGGGACTCGTGGAGCTGATCGTGGGTCTGCGTGCACGCCGCGCGGGCGACATCACCGCGCGTGACTCCATCACGGTCGGCGCCCTCGGGCTGCTGCTCGCGGTGGTGCTGATCGCGATCCCGGCCGGCTTCGTGCAGCCCTACGCCATCGAGGGCGCGGGCGACTTCGTGCTCACCGGCATCATTCTCGGAGTCGGCATGTTCGGCGGATACGCGGCGATCGTCGCTGTCTTCCTCGGCATCGCCGGACTCACCCCGAAGCACGCGGACGCCGTCGATGTCGCCGCCGCCAATGACGTGAGCCCCGCGCCCGTCGACCACGGAGGAGACCGATGAGCGACGAGAAGCCCACCCGCAGCGACATCCTGCGCCCGCTGCACCTGCTCGGCATCGCACTGGCCTGCGGCATCTTCGCCGCCATCGTCACGCTCGTGTCCACCGGCGCCTTCACGTCGCGCGTCAACGCGGCGATCGCGAACGGCACCTACGACGGCCTGACCCCGATCGCACTCGGCCTGGTGGTGGGCGGCGGCGCGTTCATCGTGACGCTGCTGATCCTCGCGATGCTGATCCTCGTCGTCGACCCGGCCGACGTCACCAAGACGGTCGACCGCCCCGTGCTCTACGACCCCGAGACGCCGGACGAGCCGGACTCGGGCGCGACGGGACGCACCACCTCCTCCTGAGCCGGCCCCGCCCGCGACGCCGTATTCAGCCGAGGTCGATCGTGCACCGGAATCGAGGGATTCGGGTGCATGACTGACCCCGCTCGAGCCGGGGATACGCAACTGACCCCGCTCGAGCCGTGGGGCCGAGCGGGGTCAGGATGCGCGGACGATTACGTCGCGAGCTGCTCGGCGATGCCCGTGTAGGTCGCAGGGGTCAGAGCCAGCAGACGCTGCTTGGCGGCATCCCCGATCTCGAGCCCCTCGACGAACGCGGCCAGGTCTGCGGCACCGACGCGGTGACCGCGGGTGAGCTCCTTGAGCAGCGCGTAGGGGTCGGTGATCGACGAGCGCCCGGCGACGACCTCGGCACGGATGACGGTCTGGATCGCCTCGGCGAGGACCTCCCAGTTCACGTCGAGGTCGGCGAGCAGCACGTCGCGCGACAGCGAGATCGCGTTCAGTCCGCGGCGCAGGTTGTCGATCGCGAGCAGCGAGTGCCCGAACGCGACGCCGATGTTGCGCTGCGTCGTCGAGTCGGTGAGGTCGCGCTGCAGACGGCTCGTCACCAGCGTCTGGCCAAGGGAGGCGAGCAGTGCGCCCGAGATCTCGAGGTTCGCCTCGGCGTTCTCGAAGCGGATCGGGTTGATCTTGTGCGGCATGGTCGACGACCCGGTCGCTCCGGCGACGGGGATCTGCGCGAAGTAGCCGAGCGAGATGTAGGTCCAGATGTCGGTGGCGAGGTTGTGCAGGATGCCGCCGGCGTGACGCACGCGGTCGTAGAGCTCGACCTGCCAGTCGTGCGACTCGATCTGCGTGGTCAGCAGGTTGAAGCCCAGACCGAGGCCCTCGATGTACTCGCGCGAGATCGTCGGCCAGTCGGCGACGGGGTCCGCCGAGAGGTGCGCAGACCAGGTGCCGGTCGCGCCCGAGAACTTGGCGAGGTAGTCGGATGCCGCGATCTGCGCGCGCACGCGCTCGAGGCGCCACGCGAAGACCGCGAGCTCCTTGCCCATGGTCGACGGGGTCGCGGGCTGTCCGTGCGTGCGCGACAGCATCGCGGCGTCGGCGTGCTCAGCAGCCAGCTCGCGCAGCTTCGCGATCACGACGTCGAGGGCCGGAAGCCAGACCTCTTCGACGGCGCGCTTGACGGTGAGCGCGTACGACGCGGAGTTGATGTCCTCGCTCGTGCAGGCGAAGTGCGTGAGCTCGGCGATCGCGTCGAGGCCCAGCGCCGACAGGCGGTCGCGCATCAGGTACTCGATGGCCTTGACGTCGTGCTGGGTCACCGCTTCCTTCTCGGCGAGCCAGTCGATCTCGGCCTGGCCGAAGTCACGGTAGAGAGCGCGCAGGCGCTCCTTGTCGGCATCCGACAGCGGGCTCGTCTCGAAGAGCGAGCGGTCGGTGAGGGCGATCAGCCACTCGACCTCCACCTCGACGCGAGCGCGGTTGAGGCCCGCCTCCGAGAGGAAGTCGGCGAGTCCGGTGACGGCACCGCGGTAGCGGCCGTCGAGCGGGCTCAGGGGCTGCGGCGGGAGCGAGGGCTGGAAAGTCAGGGGAATCCTCCTGATCAGGCCCCGAGATCACGGGGCGTGCGGGGCTGGCGAAGGGCCGGTTCGAGCTGGCGGAACAACCCGCGGGTCGCCGCCTCAATCATACCGAGCACCGAATCGAACATCTCGGGGCCCGCGTAGTACGGATCGGGCACGTCCTGCGTCGAGGCCGCGGGGTCGAAGGCGAGCAGCAGGGTGACCTTGCCCTCTTCGTCTTCGTCGCGGGCCCATTCGCGGAGGTTGCGCTCGTGCGTGCGGTCGAGCGCGACGATCAGGTCGTTGTCGGCGAACGAGGCGAACGTGAACTGCTTCGCCCGGTGCTGGGAGCCGTCGTATCCGCGACGGGCGAGGGAATCGAGTGTGCGATGGTCGGCCTGCTCGCCGAGGTGCCAGTCGCCCGTGCCGGCGCTGCGCGAGACGATGCGTGACCCCAGCCCCTGGCGCTCGGCGAGATCACGGAAGACGACCTCCGCCATGGGGGATCGGCAGATGTTCCCCGTGCAGACGAAGATCACGCGAAAGGGATCCGGGGATGGCACTGTTCCATTGTGCCGGTCGAGGGCGGATCGCGCGATGCGAGAATCCCGAGCGCGGCGCGGGCTCCACCCGTTCTGCACATGCAGTCGCATCGAGAGCGGCGTTCACGCGGTCTGGGGGTTCGGGCTCCCCGCAGCTCGACGGGCGGTGCGAATCCCGGATGCTGGGCGCATGAACTCCATCGCACTGACGCAGATGTCCGCGGCCGAGGCCGAGTGGGCGAAGAATCAGGCTGCCCGCGAGCTGCGCGCGGCCGTCGACGCACTCGACGACGCTCGGGCATCGTTGAGGGGGCTGGCTGACGACACCGCCTGGCAGTCCGATGGCGTGCGAGCGATGCACGACGCCCTGGCCGACTACGGGCGGCGCACCCACGCCGAGGCATCCGACACGCAGGGGCGCGTGCACGAGGTGGCAGGGATCGACGTCTCGTGAGCGGGATCGACATCGGGCATGGCGGCGTGATCTCGGTCGACCCCGACGTCCTGCGCGCGGTCGCACGGCGGATGGATGCCGTCGCGTCCCGCTTCGACGACGCGCAGGATGCGATCGCGCGGGCATACCGGGTGATCGTCGATGCGCCGGGATTCAGTGCGTACGTCGACACCGTCTCGCTCTGGTCGTCGGGGGTGCGGGTGTCGCGCCTGCAGTCGGAGTGTCAGGAGACCACCGCGAGCACGCGGCTCATGGCCGACGTCTACGAGTACGTCGAGCTGCGAGCCGAGGCCGAGATGCTCGCGCGAACGGATCCGGCCACCGCACACCGCCTCACGGTTCAGGCCGACCGGTTGGCAGCGCGCGATGATCGCATTCCCGACATCGCGCAGCAGCTCGAGGCGCAGTGGGAGATCGACAGGTTCGAGGGGCTGTTCCCGGCGCCGTTCCTGCCGGCCGTCTACGGGCCCGTCTTCGCGGCCGCGGCGGCCGCCGGCGCCTTCTCGGGATTCGGGAAGGTGACCCCCGGCGAGACGCTGACCGGAAAGAGCGACCCGGTGACGGTCGCGCCGGTGAAGACGTCGACGCCCGCGTCGGCCCCGGGCGGCCTCGCGGCCGCGCTGAAGCGCATGCCGACCTCCGACGGGGCGCAGATCGCGGTCGAGAAATACACGTTTCCGGACGGCAGCACGAGGTTCGTCGCATTCATCAAAGGCACTCAGAGCGTGGGATTCGGCGGTGCGGAACCGTGGGACATGAAGTCGAACGTCGAGCTCTATCAGGGGCAGCGATCGGCCTCCTATCAGGCCACGGTCGAGGCGCTCAGGGCGGCGGGAGCAGGCCCCGGCGATCGGGTCGACGTCGTCGCGCACTCGCAGGCCGGCATGGTGACGGCGCATCTCTCCATGGAGAGCGAGTTCGACGTGCAGGTGCAGGTCACCGCCGGCAGTCCGGTCGAGCCGACTCTCGACGACGATCAGACCATCGTGCAGCTCCGGCACACCGATGATCCCGTTCCTGCTCTCAGCGGAGGGGGCTCGCCCGAGGGCACGGGATCCTCCGACAGCTTCACGGTGTCGCGTCAGGCTGATCCGGGTGCCAGCGTCGGTGACATCGTGCTCGGCCAGCACCTGCTCGATTCCTACACCGAGACGGCGGGAATGGCGGATGCGTCAGGAGACCCGCGCGTCGAGAAGCTCGACGGGTACTGGCAGGAGCTCGATCGGGCTGTGACGATCGAGCGGACCGAGTTCCACGCCGAGCGTGTGCAGGACGAGCCGCGCGATGCTGCGGCCGACGCCGCGACCGAGGCGCCGCCCGACGCCGGGATCAGTCGCGAGCGCGCTTCCGCTGCGGGCGCAGGATGAAGCCGAAGACGCCGTTGATCAGCGAGATGATCAGTGCCGCCAGAACGCCCCACCAGAAGCTTCCGACGGTGAGCCCCCAGCCGAAGCCGCTCGTGATCCAGGCCGTCAGCCACAGCAGGAAGCCGTTGATGACGAACCCGATCAGTCCGAGCGTGAGGATGTACAGGGGGAAGGCCACGATCTTCACGACCGTGCCGATGATCGTGTTCACCAGGGCGAAGATCGCGGCGACCGCGAGAAGGGTGAGCACGAGCTGCAGCGTCTCGCCCGGCGCGAATGCTCGGATCTGCACCTGCAGAGCGGGGATCAGCGTCACGACCCACAGGGCGAACGCGTTGACGACGACTCGGATGATGAAGCGCATGGTCAGGCCAGTCTCCCATGAGGGCGATGGGATGTCAGAGCGGATCACCCCGACCGGGTGTGTTCGGCGAAGGTTGCCGCGATCTCCTCGAGCGGAGCCATGCTCTGTGCAGTGCGCAGAACCAGGTCGAAAGCCGTGTCGAGGTCGATATCGACGACAACGCCGTTGAGCTCGAGAAACGTCATCGTCATGACCCAGGCGAAGCGCTCGTTTCCGTCGAACAGAGGATGGTTCTGACTCAATGACGACAGAAGCGCGGCCGCCTTCACCTCGATCTCGGGATACGCCTCCACGCCGAACATCGAACTCGACGGGCGGGCGAGGGCAGAGGAGAGCAGCCCGATATCTCGAACATGCAGTCCGAAGTCCTCGAGGATCCCGACCGCCTGCGGGAGCTCGAGGTATCGGGTCACGCGTCTTCCAGCTTCTTCAACAGGGCCGAGTATCGAGTCGCGACGCCACGGGCGATCTCGACCGCCTGCTCCGTCGTGACCTCTTCACGGAGGAAGCGATCTGCCGCCTCGATCAACAGCGCATGCTTCGACGTATGACGCCGCTCGGCGAGCGCGTTGAGCTGCGCATCGAGTTCCTCTGGGAGCCTGACGGTCATTGCCATACCAAAATGGTACTACTTCCGAACAAGAGCAGTCAGAGCCGGCGGAATCCATAGACTCATCCTTGTGACCGATCCGATCCTGCCGCGCATCCGCCCCGCCATCGCCGCTCTCGCGCCGTACCGCCAGGGCAAGCAGGCCGGCCCCGACGCCTTCAAGCTGTCGAGCAACGAGAACCCGTTCGAGCCGCTGCCGTCGGTCGCCGCGGCGCTGCAGCACACGACCCCGATCAACCGGTACCCGGATGCGACGGCCGGCCGCCTGCGCGAGCGACTCGGCGCGCGCTACGCCGTCGAGCCCGATCAGGTGCACGTCGCCGCAGGCAGCGTCTCGATCCTGCACCAGCTGATCCTCGCCACAGCATCCGTCGGCGACGAGGTCGTCTACGCGTGGCGCTCGTTCGAGGCGTACCCGAGCCTGCCGCTCGTCGCGGGCGCCACCGGAGTGCAGGTGCCCCTGACCGTCGACTCGCGTCATGACCTCGACGCGATGGCGGATGCCGTCACCGAGCGCACCCGTGCGATCATCCTGTGCACGCCGAACAACCCGACCGGTCCGATCATCACGAGCGACGAATTCGCGACATTCGTCGAGCGCGTGCCCGCCGACGTGCTGATCATCCTCGACGAGGCGTACGCCGAGTTCGTGACCGCACCGGACGCGGTCGACGGTCTCGCCGAGCGGGTCTTCGAACGGCACCCGAACGTCGTCGTGCTGCGCACCTTCTCGAAGGCCTACGGTCTCGCCGGCCTGCGCATCGGCTACGCGATCGGCAACGAGAAGGTCCTCGATGCCGCGCGCACCACCGGCATCCCGCTCTCGGTGACCTCGGCGGCGGAGAACGCGGCCATCGCCAGCCTCGACGCCGAGAGCGAGCTGCTCGAGCGCGTCGCCGTGATCGTCGAGCGGCGCACTCGTCTGCTCGAGGGGCTGCGCGCACAGGGCTGGGATGTCCCCGACTCTCAGGCCAACTTCGTCTGGCTGCCCACGGGTGAGCGCACCGACGAGGTCGCTGCGGCGTTCGTCGCGGGCGACCTGATCGTGCGGCCCTTCCCCGGCGACGGCATCCGCATCTCCGTCGGCGAAGAAGAGTCGGTCGCCCGCGTCCTCGACGTCGCCTCGACCCTGCTCTGAGCGTGCGCTGACCGCCGTTTCTCCGGTTTCCCGGGAGATGCGAGGACGTCCTAGGTATGCGTGACCGGGCATGCGCGCGGCGGTAGCGTGGCAGCGTGACCTCGTCAGAGACTGAACTCGTCCGCGTCCTGGAGAAGGACGGCCGTTTCGCACCCAGTCCGTCTGCCGAGAGGTATCTGCCGCTGATCGAGGCGATCAGCGATGCGGAGCTCGAGCAGTTCTACCGCGACATGGTGACCATCCGCGCGATCGACACCCAGGCGACCAACCTGCAGCGCCAGGGACAGCTCGCCCTCTGGCCGCCGAGCCGTGGCCAGGAGGCCGCGCAGGTGGGGTCGGGCCGTGCCGCACGCGCACAGGACACGATCTTCCCGTCGTACCGCGAGCACGTCGTGACGCGCATCCGCGGAGTCGACCCGCTCGACATCATCAAGCTCATGCGCGGCGTCTCGCACGGCGGCTGGGATCCGACCGACCCGAAGAACGGCAACACCCGCCTGTACACGCTGGTGCTCGGCTCGCAGACGCTGCACGCGGCCGGCTACGCCATGGGCCTGAACTTCGACGGACGCTCGGGCACCGGCGACCTCGACACGGATGAAGCGGTCATCACCTACTACGGCGACGGCGCGTCGAGCCAGGGCGACGTGCACGAGGCGATGGTCTTCGCCGCCAGCTACCAGGCGCCGACCGTCTTCTTCCTGCAGAACAACCACTGGGCGATCTCCGTGCCCGTGGCGACCCAGTCTCGCGTGCCGCTCGTCGAGCGCAGCGCCGGCTACGGCATCCCCAGCGTCCGCGTCGACGGCAACGACGTCCTCGCCAGCTACGCCGTCTCGCGCACCGCTCTCGACGAGGCGCGCAGCGGCGGTGGACCCCGCGCCATCGAAGCCGTGACCTACCGCCTCGGCGCGCACACCACCAGCGACGACCCCACCAAGTACCGCGGCTCCGACGAAGAGCAGTCGTGGGCAGAGCGCGACCCGATCGACCGCATGCGGGCGTTCCTCGAGAGCAGGGGAGCGTCGGCGCAGTTCTTCGCCGACGTGGATGCCGAGGCCGCCGACGCTGCCGAAGACCTGCGTTCGCGTTCGGTGGAGCTCGGACCGCCGACGGTCGACAAGATGTTCGACCACGTCTACAGCGAGCCTCATCCGCTCATCGCGGAGCAGAAGGCCTGGCACGCGCGCTACGAGGCATCGTTCGAAGGAGACGCCCAGTGACTCTCGAGACCATGCCCTTGAGCAAGGCGCTCAACGCGGGCCTGCGCAAGGCGATGGAGGACGATTCCAAGGTCCTGCTCATGGGCGAGGACATCGGCAAGCTCGGCGGTGTCTTTCGGGTGACCGAGCATCTGCAGCGCGACTTCGGCGACCGCCGGGTGCTCGACACCCCGCTCGCCGAGTCGGGGATCGTCGGCACCGCGATCGGGCTCGCGATGACCGGATTCCGTCCCGTCATCGAGATCCAGTTCGACGGCTTCGTGTTCCCCGCGTTCGACCAGATCACGACGCAGCTCGCGAAGCTCACGAACCGCCACGAAGGCGCACTGAGCGTGCCGATCGTCATCCGCATTCCGTACGGCGGACACATCGGCGCCGTCGAGCACCACCAGGAGAGCCCCGAGGCGTACTTCGCGCACACCCCGGGTCTGCGCGTGGTCTCCCCGTCGACGCCGAACGACGCGTACTGGATGATCCAGGAGGCCATCGCCTCGAACGACCCCGTGATCTTCATGGAGCCGAAGAGCCGCTACTGGACCAAGGGCGAGGTCGAGCTCGACGCGTCGGCTGCCCCGCTGCACTCGTCGCGCGTCGTGCGCACAGGGTCCGACGTGACCCTCGTCGGACACGGCGCCATGGTGACGACACTGCTGCAGGCGGCGGCGCTCGCCGAATCCGAGGGCACCAGCTGCGAGGTCGTCGACGTGCGCTCACTGTCGCCCATCGACTACGAGCCCATCCTGAACTCGGTGCGCAAGACCGGGCGCATGGTCTACGCGCAGGAGGCGCAAGGTTTCACGAGCATCGGCAGCGAGGTCGCGGCGACCGTCATGGAGCGCGCCTTCTACGCACTCGAGGCTCCGGTGCTGCGCGTCTCGGGCTACGACACCCCCTTCCCTCCTGCGAAGCTCGAGGGCTCCTACCTTCCGGATGCCGACCGCATCCTCGAGGCCGTCGATCGCTCGCTGGCCTACTGACCCTCACCCTGATCTCGCCGTTCCGAAAGGACCGAAATGAGCACGCAGAACTTCAACCTCCCCGATGTGGGCGAGGGCCTGACCGAGGCCGAGATCGTGACGTGGAAGGTCGCTCCCGGTGACACCGTCGCGATCAACGACGTCATCTGCGAGATCGAGACGGCCAAGTCGCTCGTCGAGCTGCCGTCGCCGCACGCCGGTGTCGTCGGCGAGCTGCTCGCCGCCGAAGGCACGACGGTCGAGGTCGGCTCGCCGATCATCACGTTCGTGACGGACCCTTCGACGAGCTCAGGGACCCAGGGAGGTGCGGCCGGACCCGGCGTGATCGCGACCGCCGAGGCCCCAGCGCCCGAAGAGGGCGGCGGCTCGGTGCTCGTCGGCTACGGCTCGGGAGGCGGCGCCACCTCACGCCGCAAGCGTCCGGCCGAGCGCCCGGTGCGCTCGTCGGTCGGCGTGATCGCGAAGCCTCCGATCCGCAAGCTCGCCCGCGACCTGGGCGTCGACCTCACGACCGTCACGCCGACCGGTGCCGACGGCGAGGTGACGCGCGACGACGTCATGACGCACGCGCAGCAGGCCAGCGTGTTCCGCAACATCGAGACCCCCGAGTGGGGTGCTGTGCGCGAAGAGACCGTGCCGGCGCCGCAGAATGCCCCGGCCGGCCTCGCCCGTGGAGTGTCGGCGTCGCCGGCATCCGCCTCCGGTCAGACCGATGACCGCACCGAATCGATCCCGGTCAAGGGTGTGCGCAAGGCGACGTCGTCGGCGATGGTGCAGAGCGCCTACTCGGCCCCGCACGTCACCGTGTGGAAGGAGATCGACGCGAGCCGCACGATGGAGCTCGTCAAGCGGCTCAAGGCCTCGCCCGACTACGCCGACATCCGCGTGTCGCCGCTGCTGATCATGGCTCGTGCCGTCATCTGGGCCGCTCGTCGCACCCCGATGGTCAACGCCGCGTGGATCGAGACCGAGGGCGGCGCCGAGATCTCGGTGCGCCACTACGTGAACCTCGGCATCGCCGCGGCCACGCCCCGCGGGCTACTCGTGCCGAACATCAAGGACGCACAGGACCTCAGCATGAAGGACCTCGCCCGCGCCCTGAACCGCCTCACGCTCACCGCCCGCGAGGGCAAGACGAGCCCTGCCGATCAGCAGGGCGGCACTATCACGATCACCAACATCGGCGTGTTCGGGATGGATGCCGGCACACCGATCATCAACCCCGGTGAGGCCGGAATCGTGGCGATGGGCACGATCAGCCAGAAGCCATGGGTCGTCGACGGCGAGGTGCGTCCCCGCTGGGTCACCACGGTCGCCGGCTCCTTCGATCACCGCGTGATCGACGGCGACGGCATGAGCCGCTTCATCGCCGACGTGGCATCTGTTCTCGAGGAGCCCGCGCTGCTCGTGGAGTGATGTGAGATGACCTTGAACCCGCGCCAACGGAGCACTCAAGTTGCTCCTGAAAATCAGATCTGCTCCAGATCTGGTAGTTGCTCCATGGAATCACTGGGATCTCCACAAGACGTCGCCGGAGGGTCCTGATGACAGAGCGAGTTCCTCGTAAGCCGCCGGCGGCTCTCGTGGATCAGTGGCCGGACACGCCGACCATCGATCCAGCAGCTGAGACAGCACGCCGATTCGTACTCAACCTCCACGATGCTCTCGGAGATCGAAGCATCCGCGGCGTCGCGCGTGATGCCGGGGTCAACGAGCGCACCATTCGCCACATACTTGCCGGTTCCGTGTGGCCCGACCTGCACACGATCTCAAATCTCAAAACTGCCCTCGGCCGAGCGCTCTACCCATCGCGGTGAGGGCGGGAGGCCGTGACTGTCGCTGGCCGTGCACTTGTTGGCCGCACTACCCGCCCTGACTCAGTCATACGGCGAGGCGACGGCGCCGGGGTTGAACACGTCGACCAGATCGCCATCGTCTCGCGGTTTACGTAGACATCGCATCCACTGTCGCGTACACCGCATCGACCCGGTCACTTGAGAGGGCTGACGCCTCCTCGCGTGGCACTACAGAGATCTTGACTCGGCCGTGTCAACTCGGGTGAAGCACGCCGCGCGGTGGTGACACACCAACGCCAGTGTCCGATTTTTGCCGGAACATGAAGTTATAGTGTTCGCATGGGGACGAACCGTGAAGGGGACGCGATGCAAGACAACGAGGGGCGCCTGTGGGCCGTTGAGACGTTCGGTGCCGACGGGGTGCAGGTCCGGACCTTGGCCCCGGTCATCGTTCGCGAGTGCCACGACAAGCTAGCTAACGCCCAGGTCGAGGCGGATATGGAGCACCAGGGTGTCTACGGCAACATCTGGCACCGGTGCCTGAAAGAATTCGCATCCCAGCTTGGCCGGCTTCCCTCGGCGGAGCGTGTCCCGGTGCCTGGCGCTGGTTACTCGGTGGTCGCGTTCGGCGATGTCGTCCTCTTCCCGTGGCGGTACTCGCGCGACGCGGGGGTCGAGATCGGCTCCCGGAAGTTCGCGGTCTCGGACGCACGCGTCTCCCTCTTCCGCACCGTCAACGACAAGCGCGGTCAGCAGCTTGACCTGGGGTTCGAGCACCCCGAGCTGACCGCGGAGGAGATGGAACTCGTCGACAAGCAACAGCACGAAGCGCTCGACGCGGTGATGCATCAGTACTCGCGCGTCGTGGTCGTCGGCTATGCGAGCAACTCCTCCGGCCTGCACAATGTCATGTGGGGTGAAGCGAGGCTCGGCCAGGACGGCTTCCTGGTCTTCTCCACCAGCGAATCGCTCATGGAACTCGCCTCGGCCGCTCTCGTCCACGTCAACGCCGAGGAGAGTTTCGACAGCGGAGACGTGCCCACCGCCATCCTGGAGGTGAAGGAAGCGCAGGGAGGGTCCGATGACTGAATGGGAGCCACCTCTCTCACTGTTCTCGTCCATCGACTCTGCCGTCGCCGGCGGGACCTTCGACGCGGAACGTCTGACGCAGGCCCGCTACGCCGCCGGCCTGTCCAAAGCAAAGCTGGCCGACCAGATCGGGGTGACCCCCGCTGCCATCGGACAGTACGAGTCGCGGCAGATGAGTCCGAGGGCAGACGTCCTCGCCTCGCTCAGCGAAGTGCTCGACGTCCCCGTGGACTTCTTCACCCTCACCGTCGGGCGACCGCTCACCCGTGTGGACGGGATGAAGGCCCACTTCCGAAGCCTGCGGTCGACCACGACCCGCGACCGGCAGAAGGCGCTCGCGTTCATCGAGCAGGTGTGGGAGCTCGCGAACGCGTTGGAGCGGCGGGTGCGGCTTCCTGACCTCGCGCTGCCGCCTGATCTCGACACCACCAGCCCTGCTGCTGCCGCGCAGGACCTGCGGGCGCGGTGGGGGTTGGGGGTGAAGCCCATCAAGCACCTAGTCGCTCAGCTGGAGACCCGCGGGCTCATCGTGTCGATCTTGTCGCTGGCGAGCGCCGACGTGGCTCGTGTGGGCGCCTTTTCTACCTCGCACCTGCCGCGGCCCGTGGTCGTCATCACCCCGGAACGGGCGATGTCTGTGTACGTGCATCGGTTCACCGTCGCGCACGAGCTCGGGCACCTGATCCTGCACCGTGACGCGGCGCCGGGCGACCCGCAACAGGAACGTGAGGCAGATCAGTTCGCCGCTGAGCTGCTGACCCCCCGCGCGCAGATCATCAATATGTTGCCGCGCACAGTCAACTTGCCGAAGCTCGCCGCCCTCTCCCAGCACTGGGGAGTGTCCGTAGACTCGCTTCTCATCCGGATGAAGGAGACGGGAACGGTATCCGAGGTGTCGGTGCGCCGTGGCTATCAGCGCCTCAATCAGCTCCGAGCTGCAGGTGGTGACCCAGCAGAGCCGGTCTCGAACTTTCCCGGAGAGATGCCGAGCATGCTCAGGCAAGCCGCGACGCTCGCCGACGCGACTGGGTACTCCATCGCGCACCTAGCCCGCGAGCTCAGATGGAAGCCCGCGCGAGTGCGCGAGGTGCTCGGCGTGGTGGACGAGCGTCCTCAGCTTCGCATCTTGCCGCCGGCGTAGCTAAGTGTCGAGCGTGACCGGCTGTGACGAGCTGCATCACATCCCAGATCTCACTGCATCGATGTGACTGGACACCTTTCGATAGTGTGCCGAGCATGAAGAAGCCTGATGACGTCTTACTGCTTGTCTCACTCGTACTGAGCGGGGTGGTCATCGGCGGAATGTCCGTTTTTCTGTTCTCGAGAGGTTGGACCGCCGAGTGGGTGGAGACGGCCGGGACCTGGGCGGGGGCTATAGGTACGGTCCTTGCCCTGGTGTGGGCGGTCCGAGTGTTTCGGTCAGAGCAGCGACGCAAAGCCACGCAAGAGCTGGCTGACCGAAGGTTCGCAGCCGAGCGAGTCGATCTGCGGCTCGTGGGTGGAGGTTCGATACACCCCAACCTACTGACGGATGGCCATATCGAGTTCTTCAACGATTCGGACTCACCCGTTCGAATCACTCGGGTGGACATCCCCACTCTCGAATTTAAGTCGCGGTTGCCGATCCCGATTCGATTGCGACCCCTCGGCGGCTGGAAGGAACACTTCCAGCCAGTCGCGCCAGTTCAAGTGGAGAAGGGAGAAACCGCTCAGCGCCCGATCCTCAGCCACCCATGGACAATGGAGTTTGAGTGCCGCGGGGAGACGTGGCGCCTGAGCTCGGATCGCACATTGGTCAACCAGAATGCAGTTGACTAGTCCACTTCTCTAGGAACGGCAGGTTCACCCCCGACAGCATCACGGCGGGATCGAGTGAACGCTTGTCCTGGATCTGTGAACTCGGCCACGACTGGCCCGCCGAGGTACGGAACCTCGCTCGGGGCTCACGATGCCTGTATTGCATCAACAAGTGGGTGTGGGTGGGGTTCAACGACATGGCGACCACCCGGCCAGACATGGCCGACTAGCGGGCAGCAGAAGGCTCGAGGCGCCAGCTGCCAGGACTGCCTTGCGGAGCGCATCGAGCGAGAACGGAAGCAGGTGCGAGCTGCAGCAGGAGTGTTGTCGCCTTCAATGATGCTGGGTCGGCTCGAGCGTACGTCTCGGCAACGCCAAGCGCCTCCTGCAAGCACCCGAACGTGATCTGGTCGCGCAGCTCTTGGAACTCACGGTTCACGTGACCGCATCTCAGTATGGGGCGCACGGTGACGGCGCCGGCTAGAGACAAGGTCGCCGACCTGATGCACAATGAAGACATCGAGAGTCAGGTTGTTGTCGGCCCCCGTGGGCCAGCCGCCGAACTCCACATTGCCAGCCCGCCGTCGGGCTGAGCTTCTTGGGTAGGGATTCTAGAGGAACGCCGAAGTCGGGACGCTCTCAAGAATCTTCACTACTTCAGCATCGAGCCAGCGAGCCAGCGCTTGCATATGGGGCCCGGGATCGCTTCCCTCACGAACGGCTTTCGCCAGTAGCGGCTTCTTTTCTTCGAGAACCTTGCGCTTGACCGCGTACCTGGCGTTGGGAAGGGCGTTCTCGAGGCCCAGTTTTGCTGACGTGACGACTGTCTCGATTAGATCAGTCGACAGGAACCGTTCTATGCCTACGAAGGTCTGATCCAACTGAGGGTTCGCGACGGCCTCGGGCGGGACAAGACAGACGGAATGAGGATGAACCGCGAGCACCTGGTTGTACTTCGGCGCGTCGGAATCCTCCCAGTCGCGAAGAACCAATACAGGGGCGGACAACGGGCGGGAAGCAACCACCTGCTTGTTGTACTTCAGGTACTGGAGCACGCTGTCGCCCCCGATCTCGTCGCCGAATGCAGCGCTTGGAGACAGCAACCGCCATCGTGGTCGAAGACCTGCTGCTTGAATCGCTGCGCGAATATGAACCTCGTCGAACTTTCCCTCGACAATCACGATGGGTTCGTTCGGATGTGTAAAGAGCGGATGGGCGAACGAAGTCACCGATGCGCGCATGCTGGCTTCGAGGGCTTGGCGCGCTGTCAGCTTTTCGTAAGCGGTGTCCGGATTCTTCGATGCGAACCAGGCGTGATTCGCCACACGCACGAACTCGTCCTGATGCGTAGTTACGAGCACCTGGCGCTTCGCGTCCGTCGAGTACGCATGGAGATCGGTAGAAAACTGTGCGCGAAGTGCGGCATGAAGAAAGGACTCGGGCTCCTCCATCGCCCAGACACTCGCCTGGACCCATCCGAAGCCGCCGCCCCGTCTCGTACGGTCAGCCAAGTCGAGCACATGAAGCAGCATAAAACTCTGCGCCCCCGAGCCTTCGAACTCGGGAGAGCGTGCAACATCGCCTTCTGCGATTGCGTTCACGCCCATCGTGAAGACGAGGTCGGCGAAATCACCAGGTAGGTCAGGTTCAAGCGCGAGCCCAGGAAGACCCTGGCCGAGTGCTGTTGAGGTATCGCCGAACATCCGGCTTCCCATGTCCCGCAACTCGGTCAACAGCACATCCACGGAAGACTCTCTGTAGGCCTTTGTGGACCGAAGTCGCGAGACAAGGTTCGAGCGGAGAGGTGCCAGCTCCGACTTGATGAGGTCTGCCGCTCGAGTGTGATTTGGTACGTAGACGAAACGAACCGCTCGAATGTGAGCCAACACGGATGCTAGGGCGTCGCCGGCTGCTTCGACGAGAGACTCCCGGTCTGCGCCGAATTGAAGAGTGTCAACGACCGTGGTCTTGTCAAACCCCAGACTCCATTGCCTGCGAATGAACAACTCGTCGCTTATGCCCGATTCCGCATGGAATGCCTCCTGGCCTCGAACCTTGAAGTCTTCACCGATTCGCAGTCCGACCGTAACTGAGATCGTCTTCTTCTTACGCTTGGGTGCGAAGCTGCTGAAGTCTTCGGTCATCACGAGAGTCGAGCGGTGCTCGTCTAGGAACCCATTGAAGAAGAGGTTCAGAGCTCGAAGAATATTCGACTTCCCGGCGCTATTGAGCCCAACGATGGCGGCGTAGTCCTCGAGCCCTTCAAGACTTGCCGAGCGAATCGAGCGAAAATTCTCCACGCCGACATAGGTGATGACCGTCATTAGTCCTCCGGCTCGACTGGGCTGGGCGGCGCTCTCGCGACCTAGCCTCGTCGTGGCGATTGCGATAGCGGCTTTGCAACGAAGATAGACGGCTCGTGCCCGACACCGCCAATCCGACCATGCTCCATGAGTCCGGCTCGACGCCAGAACCCATCCTGATCTGAGAAAACCACGAGCTGGTGCTGGGGCCACATTTCTCGGAGAGTTGCCACCGCCGCGCGTCCAATGCCGCAGCGGCGGCGGTCTCCGCGCACTTCAAAACGACTGATCTCTAGCGTCGGGTGTCGCGCATCGAAGTCGGCAATGGGCACTTGAATCTTGTGCTCGAGGATGACTGAACGAGCCACCTCTTCGTCCTCGACAAACGCAACGAGAAACTTCGGCTGCGCACTCATCGCCCAACCAAGATCTGACCACCAGTCACGTTCGTACCCCGGAACGCTCACGTCGAAAGCCCCGTTTACTCGATGAAGTTCTACGATTGCAACTCTCTCAGTCATGGGACAAGTGTGCATGGTGCGGCAAGTTGATCCACGACCGACGGCTGATGCAGCCGAGGACATGTAGTCTGCAGGCATCGACGGAGAAGGAGATAGCAGTGGGAAGTTCTGAGTCGCTGTTCACGACGCTCGCATCGGCGAACAGCAATCCGCGGCCGCGCCCTCAGCCTCAACCGTCCACCCTCACGGCAACCGTCGAGACGTCGGATCACGGATACGGGTATGGCGTAGCGCTGGTGGCGGGGCGCTGAACTTGGCATCCGCGACGCTGACCGTTCCGTCCCTCTACTCTGTTCTCGCGGTGGCTGCACGTCAGGATCTGTCCGGCGGTCGTGCGACAGCCACGATGACTGAAACGCTCGAAACCAGCGACAGTGACGAGTCTGTTTCGCATCTGCTTCGATGAAGCGTGACGCCACCAGCACGCCACTGATCGTTGGCGACATCGATGACCCACACGTCCAATCGGTGCGCGCGGCGCTGATCTCGCGAGACGCCGCGCCCGTGATCCTCGACCTCAATACCGTGATGAGCGCCGGTCTGACCATCTTCGAGGATCGCGCGGTAGTGAGCATCGACGGAGAATGGATCGAGACGAGTCGACTGCGAAGCGGGTGGCTGCGGCGCATGCACCGTGCGCAGTGGGGTCTCGGGGTGGAGACAGGAACTGTTGAAGCGCTGGAGCTCGGAACGTGGCACTCCGCCTACTCGTGGATGCTGGACGATGCCGAGATCCAGTGGGTAACGTCTCCGCGGAATCTGCGCAAAGCGGAAGGGAAGATAGACCAGTGGCGGGCGGCTCGGCAGCTGGGTGTTGACTACCCCCACACGATGTTGACCACCTCGGCGCAGGCCGTTCGCTCCGAGTATCAGTGCGAAGTCATTGTCAAGCCTCTCGGCTCTGGTCAGTTCCTCGACGGAACTCAGATGAAGACTGTCTACGCCGAGTCGATGCTTCCGACCGATCCTCGTCTCGAGAACCTCGGCAAGGCTCCATTCATCGTTCAGGAACGCATCAAGGCGAAGCGACACTGGCGCGTAGTTACCGTTGGTGCTCAGGTGTGGGCTGGTGTCCTTCCTGTGGAACCCGGGGACCCCGCCGATTGGCGCCGAACAGCCGAGAACCACACCTCGTTCGAGGAGCAGGGCGACGTGAACGCCGACATCGCCAACGGAGCGATTGCCGTCGCGGGGCACTTCGAGCTTGGCTACTCCAGTCAAGACTGGGTAGAGACTTCCGAAGGGCGCACCGTTCTGCTCGACGTAAACCCCTCAGGTCAATGGCTGTTCCTCCCGGAGCGCGTCGGGGAGGAGGTGGCGATGGCGCTCGCAGACCGGATCGCGGGAGCGATATGACGTCCGATGCCCTCATCGAGGGACGGATGATGCTGAGCACGATTGCCGGGCTATGGTTCGGGCGGAAGGTTTGGTTGCCGAAGGACCCGAAGCCGGCTGACAGCAGTTGGGTGGATGGAACGCACCGCAGGAACATCGACGGAATCACTGACCTCTACCGAGGACGTCTAGCGAGTGAGCGGGCCGGCATCGAAGCAGTGCGACGACGGGCCGAGTTTGCCCTCACCGCCGTCATCGCTGCCGCAGGACTGAGCGCCAGCGGATTCGAACGTCTGATGGCCGCATCGGCGTTCAGCTCGCTTCCGCTCCTTTTGTGGCTTGGCGGTCTCGCGGTCGAGATCTTCGCGATACTGGTTTTCGCAGGGGTCGCGGTATCGAGCAAATCGATAGGCGAGGTGGACGTTACCGCGTACAGCGCCATGAAACACGGAACGAGAGAGGAGCTTCGACAGTACGTATGGGCCACCCAAGTGACTTCTCGTACCCGTCGCGCTGTAGTGACGGTGTTCAGGGATGCGTTCCTTGTGGCCTTGCTCGGACTCATGCTGTTCGGTGGGGCTCACCTCGCGGCGTGGATGACGCCCGTTCCCGCTGACCCTCCCGTGGTCGTGAACGTCGTGACTCCCTGAGCGTGGCAGGGGGCTTGGCCTGGGCGCTGGAGTCCGCTCCAGCGGGCTCGCCGTCAGAGTTTCGCACTGGAGCATCTTTTCTGACGTGAAGGCCGCGTACCCAGTTCGACGGTTCTCACTGATTGCATGGAGCAGGCGCTACTTAGTTGATGCAGGTCGGAGGTCACCTCATAAGTGATGGCGGATCGTGCGGGGATACAGTGGCAGCAGAACCGCGACGACCGGCCCCCCGACAGAACGGACTCCAGCGGATGAAGATCGAACCCACGCCCATCACCCTCGGAACCTCCGGCCTCGGCCGGCACTCGGAGCCGGGGTCCGCCGAGGAGAGAGCGGCCGTCGAGGTCGCGATCGACCTGCTCACGAGCCGACACGGGTTCGTGGACACCTCGAACAACTACGCCGGCGGTCGCTCCGAGGCCGTGCTCGGGATCGCGCTGCGCGAGCTCGGGATGGACGGCTCGCGGGTGATCTCGAAGGTGGATCAAGACCCGGAGACCGGTGTGTTCGACCGCGACCGCGTGCTCCGCTCGTTCGAGGAGACCACCGCCCGGCTCGGGGTCGACCGCCTTCCGCTGTTGCACCTGCACGACCCGTACTCGGTGTCGTTCGAGGACACGATCTCGATCGGCGGCGCGGTGCAGGGTCTCATCGAACTCCGGAGCGCGGGCGTGGTGGACGCGATCGGCGTCGCGGCCGCTCCGGTGCCGCTGATGGCGAAGTACGTCGAGACGGGCGTGTTCGATGCCGTGCTGATCCACAACCGGTTCACGCTCGTCGACAGCTCGGCTGAGACGGTGTTCGCCGACGCCAAGGCCCGCGGCATGGCCGTGTTCAACGCGGCACCGTTCGGTTCGGGACTGCTCGTCAAGGGGCCGCATGCCGGTGCCCAGTACGCCTATCGACCTGCCACCGAAGAGCTGCTGGCGTGGACCGAGCGGCTGCAGCTTCTGTGCGCGGAGCACGGGACGTCGATGGCCGCCGCAGCGCTGCACTACTCGCTGCGATCGCCACTGGTCGACTCGACGGTCGTCGGGGTGTCGTCACCGCATCGTCGCGAGCAGCTCGACGAGCTGGTGCAGGCGGAGGTTCCGGAAGGGCTGTGGGATGCCGTCGAGAGCCTGGGGCCGGCGCCCTCCCCGGTGGACGACAGCGACTACGCCTGAACGCTCTCGCTGTTCAGCTGCGCGACCGGCGCCTCGAGCGCGCGGTGCCGGTGGCGTCGCTCGATCGCCTGCCCGGCGTAGGACGCGGCGACGATGAGAGCGGCGCCGAGCAGGCCGACGGCGCCGACGCTCTCCCCGCCGAGCACGATTCCGACCAGGAGTGCCCAGACCGGCTCTGTGCCCATGAGGATGCTGGCGCGCGTCGCCGAGGTGCGCCGCACCGCCCAGAGCTGAACGACGAACGCGAACACCGAGCACATCAAGCCCAGGAACAGGACGTTCGCCCACCCGAAGACGTCGAGTCGGGCGACCGCCGCGGGCAACTCCGCTCCTGCGACCAGTGATGCCGTAGCCGCGCAGACGATGAGCTGCACCAGGACGACCGCGAGAGTGCTGTCATCGCGCCCGCGGGTCAGCCTGGCGCTCGCGGTCACGTGAAACGCGCGGACGACCGCCGCCGCGACCACCAGGGCGTCGCCTGCGTTCGGCATCCGCAGCCCGCCGTCCGATACGAGAAGGGCGACCCCCACCACGGCTGCGACCGCCGCGACGAAGTACGAGCGCGGAAGCCATGACCGTGCGGCGAGACTCTCGAGCACCGGGGTGAAGATCAGCGCGAGGCTGATGAGCAGGCCGGCGTTGGTCGCCGAGGTGAGATGCACGCCCCAGGTCTCGAGTCCGATGATGGCGGCTTGAGAGAAGCCGAGCACGACGGCCACGGCGAGGCCGCGACCGCGCGGCATCCGCTCCCTGCGCGCCGCGCAGATCAGGCCGAGAGCGACCGCCGCGACGAGGAACCGGAGGGCGACCGCGGGGGCGACTCCGATGTCGAGCGCGAGACTCTTCGCAGCGACGAAGCTTGCTCCCCAGACGGCCGCGACGGCGATCAGCAGAACGTCGACGAGCAGGTCAAGAGGGTGACGGCGAGGCATTACTCCAGATTCTCGGCTTTCTCGATGAAGAGCCAGACTCAGTTGCTTAGCCATCCTTTAAGGTTGCCCTTATGGATCCCGCCCACCTCCGCCTGCTGCGCGAGCTGCGGGATCGGGGCAGCGTCACGGCGGTCGCCGGCGCCCTCGGCATCTCCGCCTCGGCGGTCTCGCAGCAGCTCTCGACGCTGCAGTCGAGCGCGGCGCTGCCGCTCACCGCGCGGCGAGGTCGCGTCCTGACGCTCACCGCGGCGGGCGAGGCGCTCGCCGCGGCGAGCACCCGTGTCGATGAGGCACTCACGGCGGCGCGTGATGCGGTGGGCGCTCTGCTCGACGCGGGCGACCGGCCGGTTCGGCTCTCGTCCTTCACCAGTGCGGGTCTCGCACTGTTCGGACCCCTGGTGCGAGAGCTCGGTGGCACTCCCTCGGTGCACCTCGCCGATGAGGACGTGGCGCACCGGGACTTCCCCGGCCTGACCGCCGACTACGACCTCGTGATCGCGCATCGGCTCGCTCACGATTCGCCCTGGCCGCTCGATCGTGTCGTCGCGACGCCGCTGATCGACGAACCGCTCGACATCGCGCTGCACGCCGAGCATCCTCTGGCGAATCGTGCGCAGATCGACCTCGACGATCTGGTGGACGAGGACTGGGTGTCGGTGCATCAGGGATTCCCGCTCGCCGGCGTGCTCGATCATCTGGCGGCGCGGGCCGGGCGGCCCTTTCGCATCGCACACCGCATCAACGAGTTCTCGGTGACGGCCGAGGTCGTCCGCGCCGGGGCGGCCATCGCCATCATGCCCCGCACGACCGCCTCGTCTCTGGCCGTCGACGGGCTCCTGCTGCGGCCGCTGGCCGGTATCGAGCTCGTGCGTCACCTCGATGTGCTCGCGCGGCCCGATGCGCTCGCCTACACCTCGGTGCGACGCGTGCTGCGTACGCTGCAGGTCGTCGCGGCGCGTGTGCAGCACGCCTGAGGGCGGGGAAACGGAGACCGATCGGGCGGATGCCGGCGCGTCGTGTGCCCGACCCGCGGGCACACGAGCTATTCGTCTGCGTTGTCCAGCTGGCCCGACGGACGGCGCCGGGGACGACTATGGGCGCCGCAGGTCAGCGAGGGTCGTGGTGAGCGCGGTGCCGGGATCCCAGTGCCGCACGGTGGCGGCATGAGCGCGGATGTCTCCGCCGACCAGCTCGAGCGCGGCCGGAAGATCGGCGATGCGCAGCCGGCGGGCGAGGGCGACGTGCGGCATCCACTCGCCCGGTGCGGTGTGCGGGGCATCGTCGCCCGACCCGGCGGCGGCGAGGATCGTCTCGCGAAGACCGAGCAGCTCTGCACTGGGAACGATGCTGCGTGCCAGCACACGCCGCTCGCCGGTGCCGAAGAGCAGGGGAGCGCCCAGCGTGACGGGGAACGACGGGATGCCGGCCAGGACACCCGGGTCGAGTGGTGACAGGTCGACGCGCGCGACAAGTGTGACGTGGGGTCGGTTGCTCGCCGACGTGTGCCTCGCGAGGCTCGACATTCCGCGGGTCGCAAGTGCATCCCACTCGGCCCGGATCGCGTTCTCGGCATCCCGGTCGAGGAGCAGTTCGATCGCCGCGGGGGAGATGCGGGGCTCTGGTTCGCGCACGGATCGATTATGTCGCGACCCCCGCCCGGCATCCGCCCGGGAAAACCCAGGCCGTTCCTGTCAGGGTCGGCGGGTCGTACCTCGACCCGCCGGGTTGGGCACGGATGGTCCCCGTTTTCCGACGAGAGACACGCCGCGACGTCAGCTCACCGCGGTGAGCCGCCGCTCCGCGAGCAGCGGCACGGCGACCTCGCGCGCGGCGCGGCGTGCGGTCGTGACGGCTCCGACCGACACGACCTCAGCACCGAGCGTCGAGGCGAGGATCTCGGGTGCCGGCAGGTGCAGCTCGGTCGGCAACACCTCGCGCGCGGCGGAGACGACGGGTGCGACGCTCTCGGCGACAGCGCCGCACACGATGACGCGCAAGGGGTCGTACATGCTGCCGAGCACGCCGACCACGCGGGCGAGCGTCGCGCCGACGCGCGACGTCGCGAGCAGTGCGTCGACATCGCCCGAGGCTGCCGCCGTCAGCACGATCCGCGGGTCCACCCGCTTCTCGGCCGCGAGTCGGCCGATCGCCGAGTCCGGGTCGATCTCTGCGCTGGCGACGGCGGCCCGCACCTCGTCCTGCAGGGCGTAGCTCAGGCCGAAGGCTGATCCGACCCCCACGATGTGGTCGAACACGATGCCCTCGCCGACCCCGCCGTGCGCGCCGTGCAGCACGTGGCCGTCGACGACGACGCCCCCTCCGAAGCGCTCGCCGGCGAGCAGGGCGACGTAGTCGCGGCATCCGACCGCCGCCCCCACCGATCCTTCGGCGATCGCGGCGAGCTGTGCGTCGTTCTTGATCTCGACGGCGGGCGCCCAGTCGGCCAGCGCCTCGGCGAGGCCCGGATTCGTGCGCTCCCAGAAGCCGTCGGGATGCGGGGGAGAGATGCCCGCGCGGTTCACCGGCGCCGCGACGCCGACGCAGATCGCGAGAATCGACTCGTGCGAGACGTCCGCCTCGGCGAGCGCCTGCTCCATCTGTTCGAGGATCGTCGCACGCCGTGTCGATGCCGACTGGGTCGAGTCGATGTCGGTGCGGTGGTGCACGAGAGTGCGGTCGAGCAGGTCGGCGATCGTCACGGCGACGTGGTTGTCACCGGCATCCACGCCGATCACCACGCCGAGATCGGATGCCAGCACGAAACGTCGTGCGGGCCGCCCGGCGCGGTAGCTCCCTGCTGCTCGCGCATTGGGCAGTTCGTGCAGCACCTCGGCGCGGACGAGCGTGTCGATCGCGTCGATCGCGGTGGAGCGGGTCAGCGAGGTGGCGGCCATGACCTCGGTCGCAGTGAACTCGCCTGCCGTCCACGCGAAGTCGAGCACGGTGCCGACGCTCGCGCGTCCGGTGCCGAGACCTGCGGATACTTCTGTCACGGGTCTTGACCTCACTCTCGTCCAGATGAGAGAGTACCGTTCATCGAAGTAAATTCGCTCACTAGATTTAGTCTGCGGATCTACAGGACGAAAGGACAACGGTGTCTCCGAAATCTCCATCCCCGGTGCGAATCGTGGCCGGCGCGGCCGCGCTCGTGCTGGTCGGGGCCGGGCTGGCCGGCTGCTCGACGTCAGGCGGTGCCGAGACGATCCGCTTCACGTTCAACAAGCGTGAGGCGATCGGTTTCATGACCGATCTGGTCTCTCAGTTCAACTCGTCGCAGAGCGACGTGCGTGTCGAGATCGACACGTCGGGTCCCGACGTCATCTCGGCGAGCTTCGTGCGGGGCAACCCGCCGGACCTCATCCTCGGCAACTACAACTATGAGATCGCGCGCTTCGTGCAGCGGTGCGCCATGAGCGATCTCTCCGGCACGGATGCCGCGGCATCCGTCCGCGACGACCTGCAGCCGCTCATGGATCAGTACGGCTCGTGCGAGGGCCGCACCAGCGCCCTGCCGTACTCGGTGATGGCCGCATCGGTCATCTACAACAAGGAGATCTTCGACGCTCAGGGGCTCGAGGTGCCGCAGACCTGGGACGAGCTGATCGCCGTGTGCGACCAGCTGAAGGAGGCGGGCATCGACCCGTTCTACGCGACCTTCAAGGACGACTGGACGGTCGGTCAGGGCTGGTACGACTACTCGATCGGCGGCTCGGTCGACACGATCGAGTTCTTCGACGCGATGGCCGAGGAGGGGGCTTCCGTCGGTCCCGACTCTCCCGTCTCGTTCGAGCAGGACTTCGCCGAGCCCATGGAGCAGATGATGCAGCTCGCTGACGGCTATACGAACGAGGATGCTGCGAGCCGCGGATACGGCGACGGCAACCTCGCCTTCAGCAAGGGCGAGGCCGCGATGTACATGCAGGGCCCCTGGGCCTTCAGCGAGATCGCCAAGACGGCGCCCGACCTCGAACTGGGCACCTTCCCGCTGCCGATGACCGATGACCCCGCCGACCTCGGCGTGCGCGTCAACATGGACCTGGGCGCCATGATCCCCGAAGGATCCACGCACCAGGAGGCGGCCCGGGAGTTCCTCGAGTACCTCTACCTGCCCGAGAACATCGAGGCGTACAACGAGTCGCAGCTCGGCTTCACGCCGACGAAAGACGCCCCGGCTCCGAATGACCCGCGCATCGAGGGGATGATCGAGTACTACGAGAACGGCCAGATCTATCAGGGGCCCTCGGTGCTCGTACCCAAGACGATCCCGGTGATGAACTACGCCCAGGCGATGGCGCTGGGTGCCTCCACCACCTCGACGCTGCGCACCATGGACGCGGACTGGGCACGCATCGCCTTCCGCGCGCCGATTCCCAAGACCGATGATGCGGCATCCGGCGAGACAGAGGAGTCCGCACCGTGAGCACCACCACCACCTCGAACACCACGAGGCCGAACAGCCCGACGACCGACACGACGTCGATCGTCACGGGGCAGGGGCGCAAGCTCCACCGTCGCAAGGGGCGCGTCGAACCCATCTACTACCTGTTCCTGCTGCCGACGCTCGTGATCTTCACGCTGGCGATCACGGTTCCGGCCGTCATGGGCATCTTCTTCAGCTTCACCGACTCGATCGGCATCGGCGAGTGGAGCTTCAGCGGACTGACCAACTACATCGCGATGTTCAGCGATCCGGCCATCCTGCAGAGCTACCTGTTCACGTTCGGGTTCTCGATCGCCACGGTGATCACGGTCAACGTGATCGCGTTCCTGCTCGCGGTGGGGCTGACCTCGCGCATCCGGTTCAAGACGGGCCTGCGCACGATCTTCGTGATCCCGATGGTGATCTCGGGCATCATCATCGCCTACGTCTTCAACTTCCTGTTCTCGAACTCGCTCCCCGCCGCGGGTGCCGCCGCCGGTATCCCATGGCTCGAGACGAGCCTTCTCGCCAATCCCGACCTGGCCTGGGTCGCGATCGTGATCGTCACCGCCTGGCAGGCCGTGCCCGGCGCTCTCTTGATCTACATCGCAGGGCTCCTGTCGGTTCCCAGCGAGGTCTACGAGGCTGCGAGCATCGACGGCGCGAGCAGGACGCAGCAGCTGACCCGCATCACGATCCCGCTGGTCGCGGGGTACGTGGTGATCAACGTGATCCTCGGATTCAAGGGGTTCCTCAACGCCTACGACATCATCGTCGGACTCACCAACGGCGGCCCCGGCACCTCGACCCGCAGCGTCGCGATGACGATCATCGCGGGCTTCAACGGCGGCGACTACGCCTACCAGATGGCGAACGCGACGATCTTCTTCATCGTCGCCGTGCTCATCTCCCTGCTGCAGCTCTCGCTGACCCGCGGAAGGAACACACTCTGATGTCGACGCAGACACTCACCACCATCCCGGCCTCGGGCAAGAAGCCCCGCACTCGCATGGAGCGCGTCAACTGGTCGACCACGATCATCCTGATCCTGTGCGCCGTGACCGTGCTGCTGCCGCTGTACGTCACGCTCTCGATGGCCTTCAAGACGACCGGTCAGGCCGTCGACGGCAACGCGTTCTCGCTGCCGGCCCCCTTCAGCATCGACGGCTTCGTCGAAGCATGGAACCTCACGAAGTTCCCGGTCGGCGCGGGCATCTCGCTGCTCGTCACGGCCGGAACGGTGATCGCGACGATCGTGCTCGCGGCCTTCGCGTCGTACGCGATCGTCCGCAACTGGGACCACCGCCTCTTCCGCTGGTCGTTCTTCTACCTGCTGGCCGCGATGTTCATCCCCTTCCCGGTTGTGGCGCTGCCGCAGATCCAGCTGACCGGACGCGTCGGACTGGACAATCCGTTCGGCGTGATCATCCTCGCGACCATGTTCCAGCTCAGCTTCAGCGTGCTGCTCTTCACGGCGTTCCTGCGGTCGATCCCGCTCGAGCTCGAAGAGAGCGCCCGCATGGACGGGGCCTCGACGTGGCAGACGTTCTGGCAGCTGATCTTCCCGCTGCTCGCACCCATGAGCGCCACGGTCGGCATCTTCGCCTTCCTCTACGCCTGGAACGACTTCATGATGCCGTCGCTGATCATCTCGGACCCTGCGATGCAGACGCTGCCGGTGCGGCAGAACCTGTTCCAGACTCAGTTCAGCAACAACTACAACGTGTCGTTCGCCTCGTACCTCATGGCGATGGCCCCGGCGATCCTCGCCTACCTGTTCACGCAGCGCTTCGTCATGGAGGGCGTGACGCAGGGCGCCGTCAAGGGCTGACGCTTCGACAGGCTCAGCGACCCATCGGTCCCTGAGCCTGTCGAAGGGTCGCCCTCTGGGTCCCTGAGCCTGTCGCAGGGCCGACCTCTGGGTCCCTGAGCCTGTCGAAGGGCCGCAGACCACACACACCGCAGACCGCAACACAAAGGAGCAACACCCCTCATGACCGATGCGCTTCTCACCGAGACCCGCGACGACACGACGGCAGCATGGTGGCGACAGGCCGCCGTGTATCAGATCTACCCCCGCAGCTTCGCGGACGCGAACGGCGACGGACTCGGCGACATCCCGGGCATCGTCTCGCGGGCCGACTACCTGCAGCAACTCGGCATCGATGCGGTGTGGCTGAGCCCGTTCTACCCCTCGGCTCTGGCCGACGGCGGCTACGACGTGGCCGACTACCGCAATGTCGATCCGCGCCTGGGCACGCTCGAGGACTTCGACGAGATGGTCGCCGCTCTGCACGAACGGGGCATCCGCGTCGTCGTCGACATCGTGCCGAACCATTCGTCCGACCTGCACGAGTGGTTCCAGGAGGCGCTCGCCGCAGGCCGCGGCTCGGCCGCCCGTGAGCGGTACATCTTCCGCGAGGGGTCCGGGCCCGACGGCGCCGAGCCGCCCACCGACTGGACCGCCGCGTTCGGAGGCTCGGCGTGGGAGCGGGTGGCCGACGGTCAGTGGTTCCTGCACAGCTTCGCCCCCGAGCAGCCCGACCTCAACTGGGATCACCCCGAGGTGCGGGAGGACTTCCTGACCACCCTGCGCTTCTGGTCGGACCGCGGTGTCGACGGCTTCCGCATCGACGTGGCGCACATGCTGACCAAGGACCTCAGCGAGCCGCTGCCCAGCACCGCCGAGCTCGAGCTGCTGCCGCACGACGGCAACCACCCGCTGCACGACCGCGATGACGTGCACGAGGTCTACGCCGAGTGGCGTCGGGTCTTCAACGAGTACGACCCGCCCCGCACGGCGGTGGCCGAGGCGTGGGTGAGCACCCCCGAGCGTCGGGCCAAGTACGCGTCGGCCGAGGGCCTCGGTCAGGCGTTCAACTTCGACCTGCTCGTCGCCGACTTCGACGCGACGCAGTTCCGCACGATCATCGCCGACAACCTGGCGCAGGCGCGCGAGACCGGGTCGTCGACGACCTGGGTGCTCTCGAACCATGACGTCACACGTCATGCCACGCGATACGGACTCGCGCAGCTGGCCGGTCGCAAGGGCGTCAAGCAGGGCGTCGAGTGGGTCGCCGCCGGCGGACCGGCCGACCAGCTCGACCGCGAACTCGGGCTCCGTCGGGCGCACGCCGCGACGCTGCTGCTGCTCGGCCTGCCCGGCAGCACCTACCTGTATCAGGGCGAGGAGCTCGGCCTGCAGGAGGTCGCCGAGATCGGACCCGACGATCGCCAGGACCCCGCGTTCTTCCGCGGGGCGGAGTTCGACGGACTCGGGCGCGACGGATGCCGCGTGCCGCTGCCGTGGACGGCATCCGGGTCGTCCTTCGGGTTCGGCGCGGGCGATGCGCACCTGCCGCAGCCGGAATGGTTCGCCGAGTATGCGGTCGACGTCGAGGAGGCTGACCCGTCGTCGACGCTGTCGCTCTACCGCGAGGCATTGCGCCTGCGCCGCGAACTGCAGACCGACGAGAGCCTCGAGTGGATCGAGACCGGACGCACCGATGTGCTGCGCTTCGCTCGCCCGAACGGCTGGCAGATCGTGACGAACTTCGGCTCGGAGCCTTTCGACCTCGGGGCTGATGCGGCGGATGTCGTGCTCGGCTCGGTCGAGGCCGGCGCCGTGCCGGCTGATTCGACCGTCTGGATCGCGCCGGCGGGTCTGACCCGCTGAGGCGTCTCGTCTCGTCGCTGCGCTCCTCGCTCAACGACCGGGCACTTCCGGTCGTTGAGCGAGCGCAGTGAGGCGAGCCGCTCGATTTGATAATGGTTCTCATTAGCTCGTACACTGAAGCAATGAAGAAGCCCGTCCTCGCCCTCGCCTTCGTGTCCGCCGCCGCTCTCGCGCTCGCCGGATGCTCCTCGACCCCCGCCGCGGGGGAGGGCGATGCCGACGGCACGATCCAGGTCGTGGCGAGCACCAACGTCTACGGCTCACTCGCCGCGCAGATCGGCGGCGACCGCGTCGAGGTCGAGTCGATCATCACCTCGGCATCACAGGACCCGCACTCGTACGAGGCATCGGCACGCGACCGTCTGACGGTGAAGGATGCCGATCTCGTGATCGAGAACGGCGGTGGCTACGACTCGTTCATCGACACGCTGCTGCAGGATGCCGGCGACGTGCACGTCGTGACGGCCGTCGAGTCGTCGCACGACTACCCGGGCAACGAGGGCCACGCCGACGAGGAGCACGCTGAGGACGAGCATGCCGCCGAAGAGGAGGCTCACGACCACGAGCACGCCGAGGGCGAAGAGGGTCACGAGGGCCACGATCACATCGAGGGCTTCAACGAGCACGTCTGGTTCGACCCGCACACGATGGTGCACGTGGTCGAGGCGATCGCCGCCGAGCTCTCGGCGATCGACCCTGACGGCGAGGCCGACTTCACGGCCAACGCCGAGAAGATCACGGCCGACCTCGAGGGCTTCGAGGCCGAGCTCGAGACGATCAAGACGGATGCCGCCGGTGCGAATGTCATCATCACCGAGCCGCTTCCCGGTTACATCGCCGCCGCTGCCGGGCTCACCGACGTCACGCCCGAGGGCTTCGCCGAGTCGGTCGAGGAGGGCACCGATGTCGCGCCCGCGACCCTGCTCGCCACACTGCAGGAGATCGAGGGCGGCGAGGTCACGGCCGTGCTGACCAACGCGCAGACCGGCGGTGCCGAGACGCAGCGCGTGGAGGATGCCGCGACGGATGCCGGAATCCCGGTTGTCGCGTTCACGGAGCTCCTGCCTGACGGATCGTCGTACTCTGAGTGGATGAGTGACGCGATCCAGAGCCTCGCCGACGCCCTCCAGTCGTGAGTGGGGGCCCTCGACACGATCAGGGACCCACGGGACCAGCCCGAGGCTCTTCGGGTGACGGGCGAGACAGTCACGGCCGCAGACCGGTGCTCGAGGTGCGCGGCGCCGCGCTCAGCCGCGGCGACCGTGAACTCTGGTCGGGTCTCGACCTGACGGTCGAGCCGGGCGAGTTCATCGCCGTTCTCGGGCCGTCCGGCTCGGGCAAGACCACCCTCCTGCGCAGCATCCTGGGTCTGCAGGCCCTGTCCGCCGGCACGATCGAGGTCGACGGCGAGCCTGTGCGCAAGGGCAACCGTCGCATCGGGTACATCCCCCAGCAGCGCTCGCTCGCGCCCGACACGAGCATGCGCGCTCGCGACCTCGTCGCCCTCGGCGTGCAGGGCAGCCGCTTCGGCTTCCCGATCCCGCACCGCGGCGACAAGGCCAAGGTCGACCAGCTGCTCGCCTCGGTGGGGGCCGCGCACTACGCCGACCGCCGCGTCGGACTGCTCTCGGGCGGCGAGCAGCAGCGTCTGCGCGTCGGTCAGGCGCTCGCCGACGAGCCGTCGCTGCTGCTGTGCGACGAGCCCCTGTCGAACCTCGACCTCGCGAACCAGGTCGCCGTCACCGACATCATCGACCGCCAGCGCCGTGAGCGCGACGCGGCGGTGCTGTTCGTCACGCACGATGTGAACCCCATCCTCGGCCGCGTCGACCGCATCCTGTACATCGCCGGCGGCCGATTCGTGCTGGGCACCCCCGAAGAGGTGCTGCAGACCCGCGTGCTCACCGAGCTGTACGGCACCCCGGTGTTCGTGCTGCGCGCCGGCGACCGGCTGGTGGTCGTCGGCGTACCGGATGCCGAGCCCCACCACGAGCATGCGCACGACCACGATCACGGAGGTGCCGCATGAACCTCATGACCGGCATCGTGCAGACGGTCGACTGGAGCGACGTCTTCTCGTTCCAGGACTACGGCGACCTCGTCGCCCTGCTCGCGAACTCGATCATCGCGGGTGCTGTTCTCGGCATCGTCGGCGGGCTCATCGGCGTCTTCGTGATGCAGCGCGACCTCGCGTTCGCGGTGCACGGCGTCAGCGAGCTGTCGTTCGCCGGTGCCGCGGCGGCTCTGCTGTTCGGCGGCAGCGTGGTGGCGGGATCTCTGGGTGGCGCCCTGATCGCCGCGATCCTCATCGGCGTGCTCGGCGCGAAGGCCCGCGATCGCAACTCGATCGTCGGGGTGCTCATGCCGTTCGGCCTCGGCCTCGGCATCCTCTTCCTGTCTCTGTACGACGGGCGCAGCGCCAACCGGTTCAGCCTGCTGACCGGGCAGATCGTCTCGGTGTCGAGCCCCGATCTCGGCTGGCTGCTCGGCATCAGCATCGTCGTGCTGCTCGGACTGCTGCTCATGTGGAACCCGCTGCGCTTCGACTCGCTCGACCCCGAGTCGGCTGCTGCCCGCGGCGTGCCCACCCGCGCCGTGAGCCTGCTCTTCATGGTGCTGCTCGGACTCATCGTCGCCGTGAGCGTGCACATCATCGGTGCGCTGCTCGTGATGGCGCTGCTCGTGACGCCGGCCGCCGCGGCGATGCGTATCACCGCGGGGCCGGTGGCCGTACCGCTGCTCGCGGCGCTGTTCGGCTTCGTGTCGGCCGTCGGCGGCATCCTGCTCGCGCTCGCCGGCACCCTGCCTGTGAGCCCGTACATCACGACCCTCTCGTTCACGATCTACGTCGTCTGCTGGATCATCCAGCGCACCCGCGCCCGGGTGCGGCGCACACGGTAGGCGTTCGAATCGCGCACTTGGCAGAAAATCCGTCGCCGGATCTGCAAAGTGAGCGATTCGAAAGACCGGTGCAGTTCCCAGGGCCTCGCAAGGACGGCGCGCCTAGAATCGTCGGTATGGCTCAACGGAACACCTGGCAGCGCGAACGCGTGCGCGAAGCCCTCGCCGATGCGCGCGGCTTCGTCAGCGCGCAGAGTCTGCACGCCGCGCTCCGTGACGAGAACACCGGCATCGGCCTGGCCACCGTCTACCGCGCGCTCGCGGGACTCGCCTCGTCGGGAGACGCGGACTCGCTGCAGAGCCCCGAGGGTGAGGCCCTCTACCGCGCCTGCACGACGCAGGGCCACCACCACCACCTGATCTGCCGCAACTGCGGGTTGACCGTCGAGATCGAGGCGACCGACGTCGAGCAGTGGGCGCACCGCACCGCGGCCCTGCACGGCTTCACGGATGCCGCACACGTCGTCGACATCTTCGGACTGTGCGCCCCGTGCACCAACAAGCGCGACGCAGAAGAGGCAGCGAACGCGTGACCGCTCAGGCCACGACGCGGCCGGGCCATGCGCACGGTTCCCACCGCACGCCCGTCCGCCCGCCGCGCTCGCCGTGGATCGGTGTTGGCATCGGGGCCGCGATCGTGGCCGCACTGTTTTTGATCGATCGGTTCCTGCCGACGCTGTTCACAGCCAGTCTTCCGGCCCGAGCCCAGGACGGACTCACTCTCGCGCTGAGCGTGCTGATCGAGGCGCTGCCGTTCGTGATCCTCGGCGTGCTGCTGTCGATCGTGGTGCAGGTGTGGCTGCCGGCCGACGTCATCCACCGCTGGCTGCCGAAGCGCGCCTGGGCCCGTCGTGCCGTGCTCTCGCTGCTGGGCATGCTGATCCCGGTGTGCGAGTGCGGCAACGTGCCGTTCGCCCGCGGCCTCATGATGCGCGGACTCGCTCCCGCCGAGGCGCTGACCTTCCTGATCGCCGCGCCGATCGTCAACCCGATCGTGATCCTCACCACGCACGCGGCGTTCGGTTTCGACGACGGCATCCTCGTCGCGCGTCTCATCGGCGGCTACCTGATCGCGAACCTGATCGGCTGGATCTACAGCCGCCACCCCTCGCCCGACTCCCTGCTCACGCAGCGCTTCGTGGACACCTGCGATCGGGTCACGCATGAGCCCGGCACCCCGGTGCGCCGCAGCCTGACGCAGTTCCTCGTCGAGCTGCGCGCGGTCATGCCCGCCCTGATCATCGGCTCGGCCCTCGCCGGAGCCGTGCAGGTGCTGATCCCGCGCGATCTGCTGCTGGCCATCGGATCGAACCCGGTGCTGTCGATCGTCGCGATGATGGCGCTCGCCATGACCGTCGCGATCTGCTCGAACGTCGACGCGTTCTTCGCGCTGTCGTTCGCGTCGACCTTCTCGTCGGGTGCACTCGTCGCCTTCCTGCTCGTCGGACCGCTCGTCGACGTCAAGATGCTCGCCCTCATGCGCACGACCTTCACGACCCGCACGCTCGCGGGCATCGTGGGCGTGGTCGTGCTCGCCGCCTTCGTGATCGGGATCGGGGTGAACGTCCTTGTCTGAGTCCTCTTCGTCAGAGCGCTCGGCCCGCCGCCGCGCGCTCGGCAGCCGCTGGCTGGGCATCGGTCTCGCCACGGTCGTCGCCGTCGTGACCCTCGGTCTCGGCCTCACGGGCCGCCTCACGCTCTACATCAGCCCCGAGTCGGTGTGGTTCGCCTGCGCCGCGGCGGTGGTGACGCTCGCCGGAGCGATCTGGTCGTGCACGCTGCCGCTCGGCGAAGAGGGCGACCACGGTCATGATCACGGGCACGGCGCGGGTCACGGGGCCGAGGCCGACCACGACGACGCCGAGCACGATGCTCCGTCGACGCGGCGTCGCACCCTGGCGCTCGCGGGAACCGTGACCGGAGGCGTCGTCGCCTCGGGCGTGGTCGTCGCGGCTCTCGTGCTGCCGCCAGCCTCGCTGTCGGTCGAGCTCGCGATGTCGCGCGTGGGCGAGCAGACCGCGCTGTTCCAGGGAGCAGACGACATCACGCTCGGCGTCGCCGACACCGCCACCTTCGGCGTCGGCGACTGGGCGAGTGTGTTCGCCACCGCGACGAACACCTCGGCGTACGACGGCAAGACGGTCACGCTGACCGGGTTCGTCACACCGACCGACGACGACGGCGTGAACCTCACGCGCATGGTCATCACGCACTGCGTGATCGACGCGCAGCCGGCCACGGTGCCGGTCACGATCGACGCCGGCGAGTTCGACACCGGCCAGTGGGTCGAGATCGAGGGCACGGTCAGGGCGGATGCCGATGGCGCGCTGCACGTCGACCCGACCACCGTGACGCCGATCGACGAGCCCGGGGACCCGTATGAGTACTGACGACGAGCGTCCCGAGACGCCCGCCGTTCCTCGCACCCGCGCCGAGATGCGCGCCGCCCGCGAGGCAGAGGCGGCAGCGGCCGCGGCGTCGGGGTCCGGGTCGTCGAGCGAGGACGGCGGAGCCGACCGAGACGACACGCGCTCCGCTCCGCATGAGCCCGCTCCGGAGTCGGACCGGCGCTTCACCCCGCCGGCGGCCGGCTCGACGACCGAGGATGAGACCGCTCCTTCCCGGTCGAGCGAGGCTGCGGGGGTGGTCCCTCCTGCCCGGTCGTCGAGCGAGGAAACGCGCGAGCCGGCTTCGTCCCGGTCGTCGAGCGAGGAAACGCGCGAGCCGGCTTCGTCCCGGTCGTCGAGCGAGGACGCCGGAGCCGACCGAGACGACACGCGCTCCGCTCCGCATGAGCCCGCTACGGATTCGGACCCCGGTTTCACCCCGCCCGCGGCCGGATCGACGACCGAGGGTGAGCCCGCCGCCCCGCGCGACCGCCGGTTCATCCTGGCGCTCGGTGCCGTGCTCGGCATCCTGGTGCTGGTCGGCGCGGGTCTCGGGGTGGTCAGCCTGACGCAGGGTCCCCGCATCACCGAGGTGCAGGTCGATCCGGCCCAGGCGATCGAGGCCTCGGGCAGCCGCATGATCCTCACGGCGAACCAGTCGCTCACGGCGATCGACGAGTCGCAGGTCACGGTCGAGCCCGCGGTGCCGTTCACGCTTGATGCGGCGGGCCGTGGCATCGGCATCCGCTTCACGGTTCCTCTCGACGACGACACGAAGTACACCGTGAGCATCGCCGACGTGCAGGGCGCGGGTGGCGGACCGTCGACGACGCTGACCCAGAGCTTCACGACGCAGGCGTCGAACATCTTCCTGCTGCGACGCGACGTCGACGGCAAGGACTCGATCTTCCGCACCGATCTCACGGGCGAGAAGGCCGTGGCGGTGTTCTCGGCAGACAAGATCAACGACTTCCGCGCGACGTCGACGCAGCTCGTCGTGTCGCTCGAAGAGGACGACGGCTCGAGGCTTCTCGTCATGAACCGCGACGGTTCCGAGCAGCGCGAGCTGGCCCTGCCGGGCGAGGGCTACGTCGGTGCGATCCAGGTCTCGGAGCGCGGCGGCTACGTGGGGTACAGCTACTCCGACAAGGAACTCAGCGACACGGAGGGCCGCGCGAGCGTGCTCGTCACCCAGTCGCTGAGCGGAGACGACGAGCCGGTGGTCACGGAGGTCGGAGGCGAGGAGGCGAACATCTTCGTGTGGCAGTTCGTGCCCGACAGCGCCGCGGTGCTGTTCATCGACTTCGACGGCGCCCTGTCGCTCGTCGACCGCTCGACGGATGCCGGTGTGCAGTCCCTCGGGCTCGCGACGACGATCCAGGGCATCAGCCGCGGCACCTACACGGCGATCGTCGAACGCCTCGACGGCTCGGTCGTCGAGCTCAACCTCGCGGACGGATCGGAGCAGCCCCTCGCGGCATCCTCTCCCGACTACGGCACCGCCACCACCATCACGCCGTTCCCCGGCGGAACCCTGCGCCACGTCGTCGCGCGCAGCGAGAGCGGCGTGCCGAACGGTCAGGCGATCATCAAGGTCAACGACGAGGGCGCCGCGACACCGCTGGTCGAGGTCGGGTCCACCGACTCGATCCTGCAGGCGTGCGCCTCGCCCAGCGGGCAGTATGCGGCTGTCGTGATCGCCCCCGACCTTGCTGACAACGCGTACGACCAGATGCTGCTGCCTCTGCCCGAGAACATGGAGACGCACCTGATCGACCTGCGCTCCGGCGACGAGCTCGTCGCGCTCACCGGTTTCGACGCCTCGTGGTGCCAGACGGCGCCGCAGTTCTAGACGCCATGTCGTCGGATGCGCTGCACCGCGCGACCCGCGCCGAGCTGACCGGTCTGGCGGTCGATGTCGCGCCGCTGCTGCTCGGGGCCGAGCTGCGCACTGTCGTGAGAGGGCTCGACGGCGCCGCCCCCGAGGTGCGTCTGCGCCTCACCGAGGTCGAGGCGTATCACGGGCACGGCACGGGCGCTCAGCCCGACCCGGGATCCCACGCCCGCATGGGGCGCACGGCACGCAACGCGACGATGTGGGGCGAACCCGGTCACCTGTACGTGTATCTGAGTCACGGCATCCACTCGTGCGTCAACGTCGTCTGCGGGCCCGAGGGGCAGGCCGGCGGAATCCTCATGCGCGCGGGCGAGATCGTCGGCGGGCTGGATGCGGCGGCGGTGCGCCGCGGCGTGACACCGCCCCTGCGACCGACCGCGCTGCGCGACCTCGCCCGCGGGCCGGGTCGGTTCGGCCAGGCGTCGGGGCTGCGGCATCCGATCCACGATGGGATCGACGCGGTCACCGGTGCGGAGTTCGCGGGTGCGACCGCCGAGCTGTGGCTGCGTGACGACCCGGTGCGCGATGTCGCGACCGGGCCGCGGGTCGGTGTCGCCGGCATCGCCGGGACCGAGGCGTTCCCCTGGCGCTTCTGGATCGCGGGCGACCCGACGGTCTCGCCGTTCCGCTGGGGGAGGGGCGCGCAGGTAGCATCCGCCGAGCGCGATTCTTGATGCGTCGGGACAAGAGACGCGATGTGGCCACGACCACCCAGCGGCTTGTATGATTGATACACGCCTCCCCCTGAGGGGTGCGAGGAAGTGAAGCCGGGACCCCCGCCGCAGGACGGGACCCGGCTTTCGCGCGTCTACAGCTCGAACATGGCCTCTTCAAGCTTGTCCTCGAAGCAGGCGCGATAGAGGGTGCGGCCGTCGTGAGCTGCGGCGACTGCGCCGGCTACTGCGTCGGGAACCCACAGAAGAGGTTCTTCCAAGGGCTTGGCGTGGTCGACGCGCAGTGTCGGAGGGAGCGCGTCTGTGGTGCGGAGGTTGGCGACCATCGCGAGGTCTCTTCTGTTGCCGATCTCATCTCGCGATTCGAACCAGACCTGTGTGACGCTCCCTGAAGCGAGCTTATGGAGCAGCTGCTGCATGCACTTTCGACGAGCGCGCTCCTGTCGCCGCGGATCGATCCGCGTGGCAGTGACGACGATGTTCGTCAGCGGCAGATCCCCGATGAGTCTGGAGATCCGGAGCCTGTCGCGCTCATCCTCACTGTTCCAGTGAGTTCTCCCGCGGGTGCGCCGTGCCATGGCCCGCAACCGTAGGCGGGTCGTGTCCAAGTCCTCGGCCGCTGCTGTCGTCACTGCCGCTGCAAGGAGGTAGAGGTTCGCTCTGACATGGATGGACTCATCGACCCACGCATGCAGTTCCGTGGTCGGGCGCGTATGCGTCACGAGTGCTTCCCCGGCCAGTCGATGTCAAAGTAGCCAGTTCTGGGCGAGCCGGGGCGACCATCCCAGACTTCGATGATCGATCGAGCGAACTCGTCAGGATCCACGGAGTCCGGGCCCTCGAGAGAGGCGGTGATGAAGAAGGTCAGCATCGCTCCGGGTTCGTTGATCATCGGTGGAGGCGCGGTCACCGACGAATCGATCCCCCTGCCGGCGATGCGGTAGTCGCGCGCGAGCCACACCAGCCACTCGGAGACCAGCCATCCCTCCGGTGACGGGCCGACGTCGCCTACTTGGAGGTTGGCGTCGGCTGACTCAATCGACCACCACAACTCCCATCGGTGATCATCGTCCCGAGTGTCCATTGAGGCCCATCCCCCAATGCCGGGCATGGCGTTGAGGACCTCGGAGAGCCACTGCAAACGAGGGGGAGCGCCGAACTCGCTAGAGCCATCCGGCTTAGGGGGCGTGGAGGGCTCGATGCTCGCGAGCTTGCTGAGATACTGCGCTCTCTTGAAGCCTCGATAAAGCGTCTCCCATGAGTCGCTGTCGCCGTCGGGGGGAGCCGCCAAGATCCAGATGCTGTCGAGTTCCGCGACGACGTGCGAGAGCACTCCTACGTTGGTCGAGCTCGCAATCACCGCTTTCGCATGTAGGAGCTCTGGGGAGTCTGGAGCAACGGATTCCGTGGCTCCGACCAGGTCGTGCAAGAGGTCAACGTCTCGTCGCCGGAACTCTGACGACGCCAAAGACACTGTCTTCGCAGACACGCCCAGCTCTTCTGCCACACTTCTCCCGGTAGCGCCCGGACGGAGGGTGGCCTCATAGATTGCCTGACGGCGCACCTGCGCCAACCGACCATGGACCGTTCGAAGCTCTTCACCCACAGCAACACACTCTCGCGCCCGCTCGATGGGGTCCGGTATCGCTGCAACGGAACGCACGAGACGTTCGAGCAGTTCTGACGAGGCCGGTTCCTGGTTCATGCGGCTATCGTATACCCACAGTTACCCCTAGGGGTAACGCCTGTACCGGTGGGGGTATCTAAACTCGAAGCGCTCGCTTCGACCGTTCTTGTCTCCGGTGAGAAATCGCCCGATGGCCCCCGCGAAGCCGGGTCAGGCCGACTCTCTCCACACGACCGGCGTCGGCAGCATGATGCCCGCCCGCGGGCGCTGATCGTCGCGCAGCTGCGCGAGGACGGATGCCGCGGCGGCCGCGCCGAGCCCCTGCGCGGGCTGGTCGACGGTCGACAGCTGCGGCGTCGTGCGGGTGGCCCAGGTGCTGTTGTCGAACCCGACGACGCCCACATCCTCCGGAACGCGTCGGCCCGCTTCGCGCAGGGCCCACATGGCGCCAGCGGCGACGGCATCCGAGGCGGCGAACACCCCGTCGATGTCGGGCACGCGCTCGAGCAGTCGCGTCATCGCGGCGGCGCCGTCGGCGTACGAGTACAGCGGCACCTCTTCGACGAGGGCCGGGTCGAAGGCGTCGCCGAGCGCGTCGGTGAAGCCCGCGAGACGGTCGGTGCCCGAGTCGCGGTCGAGCGCGGCCGCGATCATTCCGACGCGCCTCCGCCCCGTCGCCAGGAGGCGTGAGGTCACGGCCTTCGCGGCGCCGCGGTTGTCGACGCCGACCCAGGCGGCGTCCACGTCGGGCGGGTGGCCGACGTAGGCGACCGGCAGGTCGAGGCGCATGACGGCCTTGGTGATGGGGTCCTGCGCTCGCGCCGAGACGATCACGGCGCCGTCGACGAAGCCGCCGTTCAGATACCGTGCGACGCGTTCGGTGTCTCGCACCGAGTCCACCACGAGGCACACCATCTGATAGTCCGCCTCGGACAGCGTCTCGTTCGTGCCCAGCATGATCGCGCCGATGTTGGGGTCTTCGAGGAACAGCGCGTGCGGCTCGTGAACGATGAACGCGATGGCCTGGGTGCGCTGGCGCACGAGGTTCTGCGCGGCGGTGTTCGGCACGTAGCCGACCTCGCGGATCGCGTCTTCGATGGCGGTGCGCGCGGCATCCGACACGTAGCCGCCGTTGATCACCCGGCTGACGGTTCCCCTCGACACTCCGGCCACGCGCGCCACGTCGTGCACGGTGCTGCGACGACGGGCGGAAGTGCTCATGATCCACAGCCTAGCGACCCGGACTTGACGAGATTCGTCACGACATGCAACGATGTGTGCACGTTCACAGAAATCCCGATCGCTGTTCTCATGCCGCGAACTGTGCACGTGCACACATGATCCGCAAAGGAGCGCCTCGCATGGCCGCCGCAGTGTCCGACCGCATCGCCACCCTCTCCGCAGGGCGCGGCCTCGTCTTCGGATGCGACTACAACCCCGAGCAGTGGGACCGCAGCGTCTGGCCCGACGACGTGCGGCTCATGCAGCAGGCGGGCGTCGGACTCGTGGCGATCAACATCTTCGGCTGGTCGTCGATCAACCCGGCCAGGGGAGTGTGGGATTTCAGTGCGCTCGACGAGATCATCGCGCTGCTGCACTCGGCAGGGATTCGCATCAACCTCGGCACCGGCACGGCGTCACCCGCACCGTGGCTCACCGCCGCACACCCCGAGATCCTCCCGGTCGGCGAAGACGGCACGGTCTTCCAGCAGGGCGGACGCCAGGGCTACTGCCCGAGCTCGCCGATCTTCCGCGCCTACGCCGCCGAGGTCGTGACCCGCGTGGTCGAGCGCTACGGCGACCACCCCGCCGTGTCGCTCTGGCATGTGTCGAACGAGCTGGGCTGCCACAACGCTCTCTGCTACTGCGACACGAGCGCCGAGGCGTTCCGGGGCTGGCTGCGCGACCGCTACGACGACATCGACGCGCTCAACCGCGCGTGGGGCACCACATTCTGGAGCCAGCGCTACAGCGACTTCGACGACGTGCGCGTGCCCGCTCAGGCGCTGTCGCTGCGCAACCCCGGTCAGATCCTCGACTTCCAGCGCTTCAGCTCCGACGAGCAGCTCGCGCTCTACCGGGCCGAGGCGGCGATCCTGCGCGAGCGCAGCGACGTGCCGGTCACGACCAACTTCATGGTCACCGCGCACATCCGCAACCTCGACTACTGGACGTGGGCGGGCGACATGGATCTGATCGCCAACGACCACTACCTCGATCGCCGCCTCGACGACGCCCGAGAAGAGCTCTCGTTCGCCGCCGACCTCACCCGCGGTCTCGCCCAGGGTGCGCCCTGGCTGCTGATGGAGACATCGACCGGTGCCGTGAACTGGCAGCCGTACAACCTCGCCAAGGCCCCGGGTGAACTGCAGCGCAACATCGCCGCGCACGTCGCGCGCGGTGCCGACGGCATCTGCTTCTTCCAGTGGCGGGCGTCCACCCAGGGTGCCGAGAAGTATCACACGGCCCTCGTGCCGCACGCGGGTGAGGACTCCGATCAGTGGCGCGATGTCGTCGAGCTGGGCGGGCTGCTCGAGCGCCTCGGCGAGGTCGCGGGCACCCGCGTCGCCGCCGACGCCGCGCTGTTCTTCTCGTGGGAGAGCTGGTGGGCCGCCGAGAACGAGGGCCGTCCGAGTGAGGCGCTCACCTACCTCGGCCAGGTGCACGCGGCGCACGCGGCGCTGTCGGATGCCGGTGTCACCACCGACGTCGTGCGTCCGGGCGGCGATCTCGACGGCTACCGCCTGCTGATCGTCCCGGCGCTGCACCTCATCAGCGATGCGGATGCCGCGGCGATCGCCCGCGCCGTCGAGAACGGCGCGACCGCGCTGATCACCTTCTTCAGCGGCATCGTCGACGAGCAGGACCGGGTGCGCACCGGCGGATACCCCGGCGCGTTCCGCGACCTGCTCGGCATCCGCTCGGAGGAGTTCGCGCCCCTGCGTCCGGGGGAGACCGTGTTCCTCACCGACGGCACGAGCGGATCGGTATGGGCCGAGCGACTCAAGACGACGGATGCCGAGACCGTGGCGTCGTTCGCCGACGGCCCCGCCGCAGGCGGCCCCGCGCTCACCCGTCGCGAGGCGGGAAAGGGTGCGGCCTGGTTCGTCGCCACGCAGCCCGACCGCATCGCCTACCGGGATCTGATCGCGCGCCTCGCCTCGGACGCGGGCATCGCGACGCACACGGGGGCGAGCCGCGACGTCGAGATCGTCCGGCGCTCGGGGGAGAACGGCAGCTACCTGTTCGTCATCAACCACGGCGACTCCGGCGCCGAGGTCGTTGCCACGGGGCACGACCTCGTCACCGACGCACCCGCCACCGGCTTCGTCCCGGCCGGCGGAGTCCGCATCATCAAGGAGGATGTATGACCACCACGCTCACCGCTCCGGCGGTCGGCTCGGCGCCCCCGGCGCCCGGTCGCCGCCGCCGCATCCCGCACAAGGGCGCGATCGCGTTCCTCCTCGTGCCGTTCGGCGTGCTCTTCGCACTGTTCTACGTCGTGCCCATCGCCTATGCGTTCTGGCAGTCGCTGCTGGTCGTGAAGCGCGACGGCACCTTCGGCAAGGCCGAAGAGGTGTTCGGCGGCCTCACCCAGTACGTGCTCGTGTTCCAGAACGAGGCGTTCTGGGCCTCGATGGGGCGGATGCTGATGTTCGGGGTCGTGCAGGTGCCGGTCATGCTCGGCCTGGCCCTGGTCTTCGCGCTGCTGCTCGACTCGCCGCTCGTGCGCGGCAAGCGCTTCTTCCGCCTCGCGTTCTTCGTGCCGTACGCGGTGCCCGGCGTGATCGCCGCCATCATGTGGGGATCGCTGTTCTCGCCGAACCTGTCGCCGTTCACCGCGATCACGAAGAACATCGACTTCCTCGGCGCCGACCTGGTGCTGTGGTCGATCGCGAACGTCGTGACCTGGGTCTACGTCGGCTACAACATGCTGATCATCTACTCGGCGCTGCTCTCGATCCCGCAGGAGCTCTACGAAGCGGCTCGCCTCGACGGCGCGAGCCAGTGGCGCATCGCCTGGTCGATCAAGATCCCGCTGGTGCGCCCGGCGATCGTCATGACCGCGATCTTCTCGATCATCGGCACGCTGCAGCTGCTCGCCGAGCCGCAGGTGTTCCGGTCGTTCAGCTCCGCGGTCACCAGCACCTTCACCCCGAACATGACCGTCTACGCCACGGCATCCATCCCGAACACCAACCTGGCGGCGGCCTTCTCGGTCGTGCTCGCCGTGACGACCTTCGTGCTGTCGTTCGGCTTCATGAAGTACATGCAGCGCAAGGAGCAGAACGCATGAGCACCATGTCGATCGTCGCCCCGGGTCGCGCGTCGAAGCGCGGCACCGCCACGGGCGGAAAGGCCGCTCGCGAATCGGGCATCTCGCGCACCGCCGCGATGCTGATCATGGCCGTGTTCACGGTCTACTTCCTGCTGCCGCTGTGGTGGCTGCTCGTCGCGTCCAGCAAGGAGACCGGCGACATCCTGACCACGGCTCCGCTGTGGTTCGCCGACTTCCACCTGTTCGACAACATCGCCGAGCTGTTCACCTACCGCGACGGCATCTACCTGCGCTGGCTGCTGAACTCGGTGCTCTACGCCGCGCTCGGTGGTGCCATCGCCACGCTGCTCGCCGCCATGGCCGGCTACGCGCTGGCCAAGTACCGCTTCCCGGGTCGCGACCTGATGTTCGACATCGTGCTCGGTGGGGTTCTCGTGCCCGCGACCGCGCTCGCGCTGCCGCTGTTCCTGATCTTCAGCCAGGCGCAGCTGACCAACACGTTCTGGTCGGTCTTCCTGCCCTCGATCGTGAGTCCGTTCGGGGTGTACCTGGCGCGGATCTTCGCGAGCTCCTCGGTGCCCGACGAGCTGCTCGAGGCCAGCCGCCTCGACGGCGCGGGCGAGATCCGCACGTTCTTCACGGTCAGCATCCGTCTGATGACCCCGGCGCTTGTGACGATGTTCCTGTTCCAGTTCGTGGCCATCTGGAACAACTTCTTCCTGCCGATGATCATGCTGCGCAGCGAAGAGCTCTTCCCCGTCGTCTTCGGTCTCTACAACTGGAACAACCAGCTGAACCAGTTGCCCGAACTCCGCGGTCTCGTGCTGATCGGCGCTCTGCTGTCGGTCATCCCGCTGATCGTGACCTTCCTCCTGCTCCAGCGCTTCTGGCGCAACGGACTGGGCGCCGGCGCCCTGAAGTGAGCAGGCCGCCGCGCGGTTCGACCGCGCGGCACCGCACCACCCGCATCACCCCCACCCACAGCACCACACGCACCACATCGCATCCATGAAAGGGATCGAAATGCATTCGAAGAAGAAGGCAGCGGCCGTCATCGCCATCTCGGCGTTCGCGCTCGCAGGCTGCTCCGCCGGCGGCGGAGACAGCACCGGCGGCGATGCAGCCGTCGCATGCACCCCGGCTGACGGCGACGTCACGCTCGAGTTCACCTCCTGGATCCCCGGCATCGAAGACGTCGTGGAGATCTGGAACGACGCCAACCCGGAGATCCAGGTGAAGGTGCAGACCGGCCCGAACGGCAACGGTGGCACGTACCAGAACTTCTTCAACCAGATCAAGGCGGGCGACGCCCCGGACCTCGGCCAGATCGAGTACGACGCCCTGCCGAACTTCCTCGTGCAGGACGGCGTCGAAGACCTCAGCGCGTGCGAAGACGTCGTCGCCGCCGAGGACCAGTTCGTCGACTGGGCCTGGGGGCAGGTCACGCTCGGCACCGACAGCGTCTACGGCATCCCGCAGGACACCGGCCCCATGGCGCTGTTCTACCGTGCCGACCTGTTCGAGCAGAACGGCATCGCGATCCCCACCACCTGGGACGAGTACCGTGAGGCCGCCGTGAAGGTCCGCGAACTCGGCGGCTACATCACCATCTTCTCGCAGTCCGACATCAACCAGTTCGCCGGCTTCGCCTGGCAGGACGGCGCGCAGTGGTTCTCGAGCGACGACGCCGGGTGGACCGTGACCCTCGCCGACGACGCCACCACCACGGTCGCCGAGTTCTGGCAGGGCATGCTCGACGACGACCTCGTCGCGACGGTTCCCGCGTGGACCGACGAGTGGAACAACGCCTACAACTCGGGCGAGGTCTGGACCTGGAACTCCGCCGTCTGGGGAGCCAACTCGATCTCGAGCGGTGCACCCGACACGGCCGGCAACTGGGCCGTCGCACCGCTGCCGCAGTGGGAGGCCGGAGCGACGGCCGCCGGAAACTGGGGCGGATCGTCGACCGCCGTCCTCAAGGGCAGCGAGCACGTCTACGAGGCGACCAAGTTCGCGCTGTGGCTCAACACCTCCGACGAGGCGCTGACCGCGCTCGCCGAGGCCGCCAACCTCTACCCGGCCACCACCGCGGGCCTGACCCTGCCGGTCTACGCCGAGGGCGTGGACTTCTACGGCGGCCAGAAGATCTACGACGTGTTCGCCGAGGCGGCCACGCAGGTCTCGCCCGACTTCGCGTGGGGTCCGACCATGACGCAGACGTACGCCGACGTCTCCGACGGCTTCAAGGCCGCGGTCTCGGGCAGCGGCACCCTGCTCGACGCGATCGAAGAGGGGCAGACGTCGACGATCGACGCCCTCAAGGCGGCGTCGATCCCCGTCACCGAGTAACCACTCGGCGTCTGTAACACCCTGCGAGGCCCACCCGTATGCTCACGGGTGGGCCTCCCTTCTCGTCTGGAGCGGCAATGAGCGAACTCGTCCACCTGACCTCGGCCGGCGTGAGCGTCGTCATCGACACAGACCGTGCGCGTCTGCTGCACTGGGGCGCCGAGCTCGCCGACGCCGACCTCGCGGCCCTGCGCGCATCGTCGACGGGATCGGTCACGTTCAGTTCGTTCGATGCGCCCCGCACGGTTCCGCTGCTCGCCGTCGAGGCCGACGGGTGGTCGGGAGCGCCGGCGCTCGCGTGGCATCGGGGCGGACGGCACAGTGCACCCCTGCTGCGGTCGGCGGGGTGGGAGTCGACGCCCTCGACGCTGCGAGCCCGGTTCGAGGATGCCGGGGCGGGCGCTGTGGTCGTGCTCGATCTCGCGCTGGATGCCGGGGGAGCGCTGACCGCGCAGGTGTCGGTCACGAGCACCGCATCCGCCGACGAGCCGCTCGACCTGCTGGCCGCACGCGTGCTGCTGCCCATCCCCGCCTACGCGACCGAGGTGCTCGATCACACCGGACGCTGGACGGGGGAGCGCCACCCGCAGCGCGGACCCCTGCGCCACGGCGCGCACCTGCGACAGGTGCGGCGCGGTCGCGGCGGCCACGATTCCCCCTACCTCACGGTCGTCGGCGCCGACGGATTCGGCTTCCGTCGTGGCGAGGTGTGGGCCGCCCACGTCGCCTGGAGCGGCGACCTCGAGGTCGGTGTCGAGCGGCTGCCCGAGGGGGCAGGCGTGCACGGCGCGGTGCTCGGCGGCGGCGAGCTGCTGCTGCCGGGTGAGATCCGTCTCGCGGCGGGGGAGACCTACACCTCGCCGGTCGTGTACCTGGCCTACGGCGAGAGCGGGCTGGATGCCGTCTCGAACCGCCTGCACCGCGCCGCACGGGCGCTGCCCGGCCACCCCTCGACCCCGCGCCCGCTCGTGCTGAACACCTGGGAGGCCGTGTACTTCGACCACGACCCGGCGAAGATCCGCGCGCTTGCCGAAGCCGGAGCATCCGTCGGGGTCGAGCGGTTCGTGCTCGATGACGGCTGGTTCACGGGACGCCCCGACGACCGCTCGGGACTCGGAGACTGGTTCGTCGACGGTGAGAAGTGGCCCGACGGGCTGCGTCCGCTCGCCGACCACGTGCACGGACTCGGCATGCAGTTCGGCCTGTGGTTCGAGCCCGAGATGGTGAACCCCGTGTCCGAGCTCGCGCGACAGCATCCGGACTGGATCCTGCAGGCATCGGCGGACTCGGCGACCTGGCGGCACCAGAAGGTGCTCGACCTCACGAATCCGGATGCCGCGGCCTTCGTGCTCGAACGCATCAGCGCGCTCGTGACCGAGGTCGGCATCGACTTCATCAAGTGGGATCACAACCGTGACCTGCACGCCGCGGTGTCGCCTCTCACGGGGCGTGCGTCGGTGCACGCGCAGACCGCGGCGTTCTACGTGCTGCTCGACGCGCTGCGCGACCGGCATCCCTCGCTCGAGATCGAGTCGTGCGCGAGCGGAGGCGCCCGCGTCGACCTGGGCGTGCTCAGCCGTACGCAGCGGGTGTGGGCTTCGGATTCCAACGACCCGGTCGAGCGGCAGAGCATCCAGCGGTGGACGGGCACGCTCGTTCCGCCCGAGGTCGTGGGCTCGCATGTGGGGCCGGCGATCGCCGAGACCACGCATCGGGCGGCATCCCTGCCGTTCCGCATGACCTCCGCCCTGTTCGGCCACGCGGGGATCGAGTGGGACATCACGCTGTGCACTGATGAGGAGCGCGAGGCCCTGTCGAGATGGACGGCGCTCTACCGCGAGCTGCGACCGCTGCTGCACGGCGGCGTCACGGTGCGCTCCGACGAGGTCGACGACGAGACGCTGCTGCACGGGGTGGTCGCGCCCGACGGGTCTCGCGGAGTGTTCGCCTGGGTGCGGCTCGGCACCTCGGCCGACGGATTCACGCCACGCACCCGCATCCCGGGGCTGGAGGCGGGGGAGCGGTACCGCCTGCGCGTGCGCGAAGACCTCGGCCGGGTGTCGCGCCATCAGGTCGCCGACCCCGAATGGATCGAGACGGGGATCGAGGCGTCGGGAGCGTTCCTCGAGCGCGTCGGAGTGCCGCTGCCGCTGCTGGCGCCCGGGGCCGCGCTGCTGGTGGACGCCGTTCGGGTGTGAGTCTCTCGCGTGCTAGACTGACTCTTTGTCTGCGCACACTCCTGTGCGCAGTTCGCATGCTGTTCTCCTTCTGGGCCCTGAGCTCGTCGAAGGGGGCGGCGTGCAGACAAGGGATCTTGGGTGGGGCCGTCCGGCCTCACGGTATAGAAGGAGTCACCATCATGGCAGCAGTGTGCCAGGTGACCGGAGCTGTTCCCGGCTTCGGTCACAACGTCTCGCACTCGCACCGCCGGACGAAGCGTCGCTTCGACCCGAACGTGCAGAAGAAGACCTACTACGTCGCTTCGCTCGGTCGTAAGATCACGCTCAACGTGTCCGCCAAGGGCATCAAGGTGATCGACGTCCGCGGCATCGAGAACGTGGTCAAGGACCTCCAGGCGAAGGGTGTGAAGCTCTAATGGCCAAGAAGGCTCAGGACATCCGTCCGATCATCAAGCTGCGTTCGACGGCAGGTACGGGCTACACGTACGTGACCAAGAAGAACCGCCGCAACACCCCTGACCGCCTCGTGCTCAAGAAGTACGACCCGGTCGTCCGTCAGCACGTCGAATTCCGAGAGGAGCGTTGATCAATGGCTAAGAAGAGCAAGATCGCTCGCAACGAGCAGCGCAAGGTCATCGTCGAGCGTTACGCAGAGCGTCGCGCCGAGCTGAAGAAGACCCTGGTCGACCCGAACGCCACCGACGAGGCCCGCGAGGCCGCACGCGTCGGCCTGCAGAAGCTGCCGCGCAACGCGTCGCCGGCTCGCGTGCGTTCGCGCGACGTCATCGACGGCCGCCCCCGCGGTGTCCTCACGAAGTTCGGCATCTCGCGTGTCCGCTTCCGTGACATGGCACACCGTGGCGAGCTGCCCGGTGTCACCAAGTCGAGCTGGTAAGTCTCAGCAGACAGAAGGGGGCGAGGATCTTCGGATCCTCGCCCCTTTCGCGTGTCTGGGGCGAGTGGCCGCCGGTGGCGGCGGCGCGTCGGGCGGCCTTCTCGGCGTGGGGCGGCCTCTTGCAGGTGAAACCTCCGCCCAACGCGGTGTTCGCCGCCTGAAAGTGTCTCCTGCACAGACAGGGACCCGGTCCTCGGATCCACAGATGCCGGCTGCGCGGCGGCTGTGGACCGCACCGGGCGGGCATCATCGGCGGATGGATGTCGAAGGGATGCTGGCTGCGAGGCAGGGCGTCGCGCGAGTCGCCACGCTGCGTCGGCTGGGGGTGACGGAGCACGGGCTGCGGTCTGCGGTTCGAGGCGGCCGGGTCGTGTCGGTGTGCAGAGGGTGGGTGGCTCTTCGCGGAGCCGACCCGATGCTCGTCGCGGCTGCCAAGAGGGGCGTCGTGCTGAGCTGTGTGACGCTCGCGGGCCGGCGAGATCTGTGGGTGACGTCAGCCGGAGAGCCGCATGTGGCGGCGCCGGCCAACTCGGGCCATGCGGGGTCCGTCCGCGGTGTCGTCCATTGGAATCGGCCGATCTTCCCTCGGGATCCTGATGCACTGGAAGACTCGGTCGAGAATGCACTGGTCCTCGTCGCCCGGTGTCAGCCGCATGAGGATGCTCTGGCGACGTGGGAATCAGCGATGCGCACGAAGGCCGTCGACCCCGATGTGCTCGCTCGCGCCGCATTGCCTCCGGCTGCCCGAGAGCTGCTGGCTGAGGCCCGGCCCTTCGCCGACTCGGGGACCGAGACGATCTTCCAGACACGACTCCGCTGGCTGGATGTGCCTCTCACGCCGCAGGTCTGGATTCTCGGCCATCGCGTGGACCTTCTGATCGGAGAGCGTCTGGTCGTGCAGATCGACGGTGGGCATCACGTCGGAGGCCAACGAAGCAGTGACATCGCGCACGATGCCGAGCTGATGCTTCACGGCTATCACGTCATCCGCATCGGGTACGACCAGCTGATGAACCAATGGGGGTCGGTGCAGCACGTGATCCTCGCCGCGATCGCTCAGCGCCTGCATCTCCGTGATTGGTGACCTCCGTGTTGGGCGGCCTCCTCCATGTCGGGCGGCTTCCTCCGTGTCGAGCGGCCTGCCGGTGACCACCGTGTCGGGCGGCTTCCTCCGTGTTGGGCGGCCTCCCGCGGCCGATTCCTCCGCCCCTCGCAGAGTTCTCCGCCCCACGCGGTGCGGGCCAGAGGCGTGATGGGGTGGCCGACGGAACGCGGCCGATCAGGGTGTCTCAGGCGCCACTTTCGTCACATCTGCACCACGACACGCCCAGTAATAGCCCAAAACCCGCGAAATGACGCGGAAATGTCGGTCAGCGTTGGTACATTCGAGGCGGTCACTCGACCAACGGAGGGCAGTCGCCCTCCGCACCACAACGATGCGACGGTATCCTCGTCGCTGGAGGATGACATGGCTGACAAGTCCATCACCAAGACCGAGCTCGTCGCGAGCATCGCTTCCGCCACCGGCCAGAGCCAGGCCACCGTCTCGGGTGTCCTCGACGCGCTGTTCTCCTCGGTCTCCGACGCTGTTGCCAAGGGCAGCAAGGTCTCGATCCCGGGCTGGATCTCGTTCGAGCAGGTCGCGACCGCAGCTCGCACGGGCCGCAACCCGCAGACCGGCGCCGAGATCAAGATCCCGGCCGGCCACCGCGTCAAGGTGACCGCTGGTTCCAAGCTCAAGGCTGCCGTCAAGTAAGACCGCACCTCTTCGAAGGCCGCTCCCGACGTGTCGGGGGCGGCCTTCGGGCATCCGGCTTCGGATGCCCGCAAGCGCCTCCCTCAGGCGGGCGAGCGGTCAGCCGCCGCGGCTTAGGCTTGAGGGGTGACCTCCCGCGCCGTCCAGACCCGCACGAGCCCCGCGTACCGCGTGGTCGGTCTCGCGATCCTGGTGGGCGCCGGTCTGATCGGCGCGATCGCCGCCCTCGCCCTCGGTGGAGGTGCGGCGCCCCTGCTGCTGGGCGATCCCGGCCCGGCGGTGCGGTGGGCGATCCCGATCGTCAAACTGGCCATGAACGTCTCCGCGGCCGCGATGCTCGGCTCTCTCGTGCTGGCGCTGTTCGCTCTGCGCAGCGAGCAGAAGTCCTTCGACACGGCGCTGAACACGGCATCCATCGCGGCGGCGATCTTCACCGTGACCGCCGGCGTCAGTGCCTTCCTCGCCCTCGTCGCGGCGTTCAACCCGAAGATCAGCGCCGATCGCCAGTTCGGCGAACAGCTCGGTTTCTTCCTGCTGCAGACGGCTCTCGGGCAATCATGGCTGATCACGACGATCGTCGGATCCGTCATCACGGTGCTCGCGTTCGCGTGGCGCACCTGGACGCCGACGCTGATCACGGCGCTGCTCGCCGCCGCATCCTTCCTCCCGCTGGCGACGCAGGGGCATTCGGGCGATCTCGCGGGGCACACCGTCGCCGTGAACTCGATCCTGCTGCACACGATCGGCGCCGCGGTCTGGCTCGGCGGGCTCATCCTCGTGGTCATCCTGCGCGACCGCTCGGGCGTCGGCACCGCGGCTCTCGTCAGCCGCTATTCGAGTCTCGCGATCGCCGCGTTCGCGGTGGTCGCCGTCTCGGGTCTCGCCCGCTCGGTGGTCGCGCTCGGCGACATCAGTGAGCTTCTGACGCCGTATGGCGGCATCCTGATAGCGAAGGCCGTGCTGCTCGTCGGCATGGGGCTGCTCGGCGCCTGGTACCGCATCCGTCTGATCCCGCGCCTCGAAGGCGCGAACGCGTCGCGCTGGTTCTGGATGCTGGTGCTGTGCGAGATCGCACTGATGGGTCTCGCCTCGGGTGCGGCCGCCGCTCTTGCGCGCACGCCTCCGCCGACCGGCGAAGAGGCCGCGTTCGAGCAGACGCCGGCCGAGAACCTCACCCGCTCACCCCTGCCGCCCGAGTTCACGATCGACCGCTGGTTCACGGCCTGGGACATCGACATCCTCTGGCTGGTGGCCGCCGGCTTCGGACTGTTCTTCTACCTGGCGGGTGCATATCGACTCCGCAGGCGCGGCGACCGCTGGCCGATCCATCGCACGATCTTCTGGGTGCTCGGCATGCTGCTGCTCGTGTGGGTCACCTGCGGCCCGATCAACGCGTACCAGGAGTACCTCTTCAGCGTGCACATGCTCGGGCACATGATGCTGTCGATGGCGATCCCGCTGCTGCTGGTGTCGGGCGCACCGATCACCCTCGCGCTCCGCGCGGTCCACAAGCGCGACGACGGCACCCGGGGAGGCCGCGAGTGGATCATGTGGGCGGTGCACTCGCCGTTCGCGAAGGTGGTCACGCATCCGTTCGTCGCCGCGGGCATCTTCATCCTGTCGCTGTGGGCGTTCTACTTCACCGATCTGCTGCGGTGGTCGATGTATGAGCACCTGGGGCACGAGTGGATGGTCGCGCACTTCCTGATCTCGGGCTACCTGTTCGTGATGAGCCTCGTCGGCGCCGATCCGGTGCCGTACCGACTGCCGTATCCCGGTCGACTGATCACGCTCATCGCCGTGATGGCCATGCACGCGTTCTTCGGCATGGCGATGATGATGCAGGAGGGTCTGCTCGTCGCGGACTGGTTCGGCTCGATGGGGCGCACCTGGGGCCCGGAACCCATGGACGACCAGTACATCGGTGGCGGTATCGCATGGTCGATCGGAGAGATCCCGACCCTGATCCTCGCGATCACGGTGGCGATCCAGTGGAGTCGCAGCGACACCAAGCTGCAGAAGCGCCGCGACCGGCACGCCGACCGCACGGGTGAGGCGGAGCTCGAGGAGTACAACGCCCAGCTCGCGGCTCTCGCCGAGCGCGACCGGCGCGCGGCGGAGCGAGAGGCCGAGCGCCAGGCGCGCTGACCCCGGCTGCGAGAGGCTGCGGCGTGCAGCTTTCGGCTCCGTGTGGGGAGGCCTTCTCCGCGTGGGGAGGAGGATGCTGGCGCACGGNNCCGCCCATCACGGAGAAGGCCGCCCGACAGGGTGGGGCGGGGTGCGGGCCTCGGCTCCGTGTGGGGAGGCCTTNNCCGCGTGGGGAGGAGGATGCTGGCGCACGGCACCGCCCATCACGGAGAAGGCCGCCCGACAGGGTGCGGCTCAGCCGGGCAGGGGCAGGGATAGCCGCGCGACAGGGTCAGCCGACCGGCGGCTCCTGCTCGGGAGAGCCGACGCGGATCGAGGCCGACCCGTCGGGGAGGATCGTCACCGACCCGTTCACCTGGAAGGGCACGTCCTCCGCGATCGCCTGCACCCTGCCGTCGAACAGCGACCGGATCTCGACCTCGACGTGCGCCACGGCATCCGTCGGCGGGATCCGCCAGTGTCCGCCGTCAGGCGTGACCGTGACCTGCGGCTGCGCCGCGATCGACCACTGGGGCAGCGACGCGAGCCGGTTCGACACCTCGAGGCCGAACGGGCACGCGGTGGGCTGCAGCACTTCCTGCTCGGTGCACGCCAGCAGGAACTCCTCGACGCGCTCCTGCACGACGGCGACGAACTCGTCTGTCGGATCGGTCTGCACGTCGACCGGGGTCGTCGCGAGGGGAGAGTCGGCGAGCACCCCGACGCCCGGTGAGGTCGAGATCGGGGTGTCGACGGTCACCGAGTACAGGCCGGGCGTGAAGACGAGCATCGGCAGCGGGTCGAGAGGAGCCGCGTCGACGCCCGCGACCGAGATCTGGCGACGATCGACCTCGAAGCCGTTGACGGCGAAGCGGTCGGCGCCGCGCAGCGTGAGCTCCACGACGGCCAGCGGGCTGGTGGTGAAGCGCCAGTTCGGGGTCACGCCGGCCCACCCGTCCTGCGCGACCGTGAAGGTGGTCGTGCCCGCGTTCCCTCCGGCCTTGTACGACACCGTGACCGCGATGGCCTTTCCGTCGGGCTTCTCGGACACGACCTCGATGTCGGTGAGGGGTGCGAGGGTGGCGTGGCGCAGCATCGCCTCGGATGCCGTCGGGACGATGCCGGCGACCTCGAGCGTCTCGCGGTCGACCGCGACGCCGGGAACCCGCAGGGCATCGGCCGCACGCCCCTCGGACAGAAGGTCGAGATAGCGCACCACGAAGGCCGACGGCCCGTAGAACTGCTGGTAGAGCGTCGCGCCGCCGGCGGCCAGGGCGGCCACGAGCAGGAGGCCCACGACCGTCAGCATCGCCAGGTCGGCGACGAGCCGCGAGCGCCGGGGCGCCTTCGACTCGACTCGCTGCATGGCGTCAGTCTAGGAGGGCGGCCTGGGACGACGCCGAGCGCGTGGCGCACTGTGACGGAGCCGCAATGCGGGGCATCCGGCGGGGCATCCGCGTCGGTGTCGGGCGGATGCCGAGCCTGTGCGCCACGTAGCATGGAGGCGCGTGTTCGTACGCGCCCGCCGCGCTCCCGATCCCGTCGCCGTCCGCCGCCTTCCCGTCTGAGAGAACCGTGTCGCTTCCCGCCCTGTCCGATGAACAGCACGAGCTGTTCCGGCTGATCGAGGACACCAGCGAACACGTCTTCATCACCGGGCGAGCGGGAACCGGCAAGTCGACGCTGCTGCAGTACTTCTCGTGGAACACCAAGAAGCAGATCGCGATCTGCGCCCCCACCGGCGTCGCGGCGCTGAACGTCGAGGGGCAGACGATCCACTCGCTGTTCCGACTGCCGATCGGTCTGATCGGCGACTCGGACATCGACCAGAACGACAACACGCGCCGCATCCTCAACGCGATCGAGACCCTCGTGATCGACGAGATCTCGATGGTCAACGCCGACCTCATGGACGCGATCGACCGCTCGCTCCGTCAGGCGCGGGGCAAGCGCGGCATCCCCTTCGGCGGGGTGCAGATCGTCATGTTCGGCGATCCGTACCAGCTCGCGCCCGTGCCGCCGCGGGGTGACGAGCTGCGCTACGTCAAGGACCACTACCGCTCGTTCTGGTTCTTCGACGCGAAGGTCTGGGCAGGTCCCTGGAAGGACGACGAGTCGGATGCCGAGGAGGGTGACGGACTGTTCGTCGTCGACACCCGCGCCGAGCTGCACGTGCGCGAGCTCGTGCACATCCACCGGCAGTCGGACGACGGGTTCAAGGCCATGCTCAACGCCGTGCGCTATGGCCGGGTGACCGCTGAGATCGCGGGTGTGCTCAACACGCAGGGCGCCCGCACGCCTCCCGACCCCGAGCCCGGGGAGGTGCCGATGATCACGCTCGCCACGCGCAACGACATCGTGAACAGCATCAACAGCAGGCACCTCGCCGCGCTGCCGGGCAAGGAGCAGACCGCCAAGGCCGAGGTGAGCGGCGAGTTCGGTCGCGGTGAGGCGTCATTGCCCGCCGAGCCCGAGCTCAAGCTCAAGATCGGCGCGCAGGTCATGTTCCTGCGCAACGACACCTCGATGTCGGGGGAGCCGCCGCGGTGGGTGAACGGAACCATCGGCACGGTCGTGCGGATCCTCGGCGAGACCGTGCGCGTCGAGATCGACGGCGACGAGGTCGATGTCGAGCCCGCGGTCTGGGAACGGTTCCGATACTCGTACGAGCCGGCGACCAAGAAGCTCAGCCGCGACGTGGTCGCCGAGTTCACGCAGTTCCCGCTGCGGCTGGCGTGGGCGGTCACGATCCACAAATCGCAGGGCAAGACCTACGATCGGGCGATCATCGATCTGGGGTCCGGTGCGTTCGCACCCGGGCAGACCTATGTGGCGCTCTCACGCCTGACGTCGATCGACGGGCTGTACCTGTCGCGGGCGCTGCGACCGAGCGACATCCGCGTCGATGAGGACGTGCGGCGCTTCATGCGCGCCGCCTGGCTCGCCGCGCAGTCCTGACGGTCGTGGAGCTGCGGAGCACCCAGTGAGACCCGCATCCGGTGACGAGACCCATGCTGTGCAGGTGGGTCTCGTGGCCGATGACGGGTCTCGCACGCGCGTGGCGCGCGCATCCGGCGAGACCCACCTCTATCGCCGAGACCCATGTCGTGACGGTGGGTCTCGTCACCGGATGCGGGTTTCGCGGCAGAAAGGAGGTCTCACCGACTCACGTTGGCGTCTCGGTCGACGCCGTCGGCCTCGCTCGACGACCGGGGGTCAGGCGACGGCGGCGGAGCGGGCGTGGTCGAGGTCTTCGAACAGCTCGGTGTTGAACCGGTACGCCAGCAGCACCTCGTCGATCACGCGCTCGCGCTCGGCGTCATCCCACGGCGCGGCGTCGAGCTGCTCGCGGTAGACGTCCTTGAAGGCGGCGGGGTCGGCGATGTCGTCGAACAGGTAGAAGCCGATGCCGTTCGTCTCGAAGCCGAAGTGGCGGGCCATGACGCGGCCGATGAAGATGCCGCCCGACAGGTCGCCGAGGTATCGCGTGTAGTGGTGGGCGACGAAGCCGCCGGCCCACGTCGCGCCGACCTGGCGGATGCGCTCGACATACCGCTGAGTGGTGGGCAGGGCGACGATCCGTTCGCGCCAGTCCGCACCGAGCAGGAACTCGAGATCGGCCTCGAGGGCCGGCAGGCGGGTGAGCTTGTCGCTGAGGAAGACGGATGCCACGGGGTCGTGCCGCATGCGCTCACCCGCCGACTCGAGCGCCTCGTAGATGAAGTAGTGCTGCGCCACGAGAGAGATGTAGTCCTCGCGCGATCCCTCGCCCTTCAGCAGGTCGGACATGAAGCCCGCGCCCTCGCTGCGGGAGTGCGAGCTCGACGAGCGCTCGCGGAGCGCGGCGGAGAAGGAGAGGATCTCGGACATGACCCCAGTGTAAGGGTCACCTAACTTCGGCGGAACCCCCCGTTTCCTCCGAAGTCGCCATGCGATGTCGCGGGGCGGTCGGCCCGGGTCACGCGTGCGGACGCGGCTCGACGCCGAGACGCTCGCAGGCGAGGTCATACAGGGCGACGACCTCGCGGCGCACCGCCGGCCGCTCGGTGATCGCGCCGCCCGGCCAGGGCACCCGCAGTTCGGTCACGACACCGGCGCGGGTGATGTCCCACACCCCCGCCTCGCCGTCGAGACCGGTCATCACGGCATCCGTGATCTCGTCGCCGCCCTCGGGCGAGAAGGCGCGTGCGATGAGCAGATTGTCGTCGGTGTGGTCGCCGTTCATGTGGCGCAGGATCGCCGAGACCACCTCGGCATCGAAGATGTGGGGCATGGTGATCACCCTACGGCCGGGGCTCCGATGCCGACTTTCAGGATCCGCGTTCTAGACTCGGGAGACACGTCTTCCGGGGGTACCCTTTCATGCAGCTTCTCTCGTCGCGCAGGTTTCGCGCAGCAGCGGCCGGCGTCGCCGTGCTCGGGCTCTTCCTGACCGGATGCACCAGCGACACCACGTTCAGTTATACGCCGCCCGAGCAGGTCGACGGGGCTCTGCCCGACGACACCGTCACGGCCATGACGGATGCCGTCAACAATGCGCTCGCCGCATCCGGCGCCTCGGGCGCGGTCGTGGGTGTCTGGGTGCCGTGGAGCGGCAGCTGGGTCACGGGCGTCGGAACGCAGGATCCGGCCGGCGAGGGCGGCGAGGTCAGCACCGACATGGCCTTCCGCATCGGAGACGTCACCCGCCTGATGACCTGCGATGTGCTCTACGCCCTGGTCGACGAGGACATCGTCGAGCTCGACGACAAGGTGCCCGACTACGTGTCCGGCGTGCCCGACCTCGAGGACATCACTCTGCTCGACCTGTGCAACGGCACCAGCGGTGTCGGCTCGTCGGAGGAGATCGCTCAGGCGGCTTGGCGCAACACCCCCGAGCGCGTCTGGGCTCCGCTGGAGCTCGCGGCGTACGGCCTCGGTGCCGAGCGCACGGTGCCGCATACGACGTACCGCGGTTCCGACGTCAACTACCTGCTGCTCGGCATGGCTCTCGAGCACGCCACCGGCCTCACGGCATCCGAGCTCATCGCCGAGTACGTCACCGAGCCGCTCGGGCTCGGGGCGACCTCGCTGCCCCGCGCCACGCCGGCGCCGCCCTCGACCGGACCGGTCATGAACGGGCACTATCTCTCGGAGATCGAGGGCGGTTACGACTGCGCCGCCCCGATCGACATCACCACGCTCTCGTCGAGCACGGGCTACACCGACTCCGGCGTCGTCTCGACGATCGACGATCTCGGTCGCTATGCCCAGGCCCAGGCGCGGCAGGCTCTGCGCACGCAGGAGGAGCCGAACCGCTACGGCGCACCGCTGCCGGCCTTCGAGGGTGCGCCCTCGTGGCTGCAGGCCACCGGCGGCGGCCTCATGGTCGGCTCGCTGATTGGTCAGCAGGGCTGGACCCCCGGGTACGTCACCGCGGCCTACGCCGACCCGACGACCGGCTTCACGGTGGCCGTCTCGCTCAACAACTCGACTACCGGCGGCAACATCATCGGCAACCTCGCCTGGGAGCTGGCGGCCATCGCGTCGAAGGCCCCGGCTGCCGATGGGCAGACCGCCCCGGAGTTCGGCCTGCCGTTCACGGCCGAGCAGTACCACCAGGCGATCACGGATGCCGCGATCCCGTGCGTCGCCCCGCCGGCGCCGCCCGAGGGCTGATCCGCCGCGCGGTCGCCCGACGCGGCTGCGCTTCATCGAGGGGGCACCGATGGCGATCATCGACAACGCGATCTACGTCGACGGCGTCCGCACCGAGAACCCGCACAGCCTGAGCGAGACGTTCGAGGCGATGCGTGAGCGGGGTGGCCTCAGCTGGATCGGGCTGTACCGCCCGAGCGAGGCGGAGATCCGCGAGGTGGCCGACGAGTTCGGCATCCACGCCCTCGTCGTCGAGGATGCCCTCTCGGGTCATCAGCGGTCGAAGCTCGAGCGCTACGACGATGTGCTCTTCATGGTGCTGCGATCGGCCCGCTACCTCGACGAGACCGAGGAGGTCGAGTTCGGCGAGATCCACGTGCTCGTCGGCAAGGACTTCGTCGTCACGATCCGCCACGCAGAGTCGCCGGACCTCGCTCGGGTCCGGCGGCGGCTGGAGAGCGACCCCGCGCTGCTGAGGCTCGGACCTGAGGCCGTGCTCTATGCGATCCTCGACGAGGTGGTCGACGAGTACGCGCCGGTGCTCGCCGGGCTCGAGAACGACATCGACGAGATCGAGAGTCAGCTCTTCGAAGACGGGGTCGACGCGACGCAGCGCATCTACGAGCTGGGCCGCGAGGTCATCGACTTCCAGCGGGCGGTGCAGCCTCTCGCCGGGATGCTCGACGCGCTGCTGCGCGGATCCGCGAAGTACGAGGTCGACGAGGAGCTGCAGCGGTATCTGCGCGACGTGCTCGACCACACCCTGCGCGTCTCGGAGCGCGCGAACACCTTCCGCACGGTTCTCGACAACGCGCTGACGGTCGAGTCGACGATCGTCGCCCGGCGTCAGAACGAGGAGATGCGGCGGATGACGGAGCTCAGCATCCGTCAGAACGACGAGGTCAAGAAGATCTCGGGGTGGGCCGCGATCCTGTTCGCGCCGACCCTCGTCGGCACGGTGTACGGCATGAACTTCGACCACATGCCCGAGCTGCACTGGGCGCTCGGATACCCCATGGCGATCGCGCTCATGGTGGGTATGGGCGTCGGTCTGTACTGGGCTTTCAAGCGCAAGGGCTGGCTCTAGTCCTCTGATTCCGGGCGCGCCGAACGTCGCCAGAGTTGATTCTCCTGATTTTGCGAGTAAAGTGCAACTAGTTACAGAAAGTGCTTGGAAACCGCTATCCGCTCGGCTACCGTCGGTGTAGCCGACGAGAGTCCGGCACGAATCAAGGGAGATCACATGCACAACGCAATGACGCGGACGGCACGCAGCCGCCTCCTGCTGGTGACCGCCGGCCTTGCGACCTCTGCTCTCGCACTCGCCGGGTGCGCCGGTGGCTCGGGCGACGCGGCCGAGTCGGCGGAGACGACCACCATCCGGTTCCTCTACGCGACGGGTGACGAGACCTGGAACGCGGTCGTCGACAAGGTCGTCGCCGCCTTCAACGAGCAGAGCGACACCACAGAGGTCAAGCTCGACCCGCTGCCCGCCGGCTCCGACTACGCCACGGCGCTCAAGACCGTCGACGCCACGGGCAACTGGCCGGCCGTCGTCGACATGCGCGACACGCTCACCTACGTCAACGCGGGCAAGCTCGCCCCCGTGCCCGACGAGGTCACGGCACTGCTCGAGCCCGACGCCTTCGCCCCCGCCGAAGACGGCAACGTGTACACCGTGCCCTACAGCGCGCTCAACGGCGAGCTCGGCATGAACATCGTCTACAACAAGGCCTACTTCGAGGAGCACGACCTCGAGGTGCCCGAGACCTACGACGACTTCATCGATCTGCTCGACGAGATCAAGGCCAACGGCGATGTGCCGCTCGCCACCGCCGCGGCCGAGGTCTGGCCCTCCGACCAGCTGTGGAAGCCCCTCGCGGCTCCGACGTTCGCCGAGTACAGCGACGAGGGCGGCTTCTGGAACGCGGCCGCCGCGGGCGACGCCTCGGTCGCCGACCTGAAGGCACCGCTCGAAGAGCTCCAGAACATCATGGACAACTACGTGCTCGAGGGCTGGCAGTCCACGGCGGATGCGCAGACGACGACCCTGCTCGTCAACGAGCAGGCCGTGATGGCGACGTCGTCGGCCGGGCTCGGCCGCCTGATGGACATCAACAAGGTCGACCCGGAGTTCGACGCGGGGCTGTTCATCATCCCCGACGAGGACGGCAAGATCAACGTCCTCAAGAACAGCGTCGTCGGCGACACCGCCGGTGGTCTGGCGATCTCGGCGCAGGCTGCCGAGAACAAGGACGAGTACGCCTCCGCGGTCGAGTTCCTCACTTACTTCTACTCGGTCGACGCCGCGAACCTCATGGAGGAGAGCGGCTGGATCTCGCCCAACATCCTGGCGTCCGACGAGGTCACCCGCAACGACACCATTCCCGGCGCCGATGACTTCTTCGCGCTGCTCGAGAACCCGGACCTCGTCTGGTACGAGAACGCCCCGACGCTGAGCACCTTCAGCTCGGTCAACACCTTCTTCCGGCAGTCGCGCATCGAGATGCAGGACGGCCAGACCACGATCGACGAGACGATCGCGAAGGTCCAGGCGGAACTCGACGCGCAGGTCGCCGCAGCCGGCTGAGCCGCATCGCCGGGGCGCGCAACGGACCGCGCCCCGGCTTCCGGCGAGCGGTGATCGATCAAGGAGAGAACATGAGTGCACACACCGAGGTCAGAGCGAGGCCGCGATTCGGGCGAGGGCGCCTGGCGATGCTGGGCTTCGTCGTCCCCGCGCTGGCGATCTACCTCCTCATGGTGATCGTCCCCTCGCTGCAGACGCTGCAGCTGAGCCTCACCGACTGGGACGGCATCAGCGACGACTACGACTACGTCGGCATCCAGAACTACGAGGACATCGTCGCCAGCGGCCGGTTCTGGAACGCCGTGCGCAACACCCTCATCCTGGGGCTCGGCTCGGCCCTGATCATCAACGTGATCTCGCTGGCCGTGGCGCTCATGCTCGACAAGCTCAACCACGCGCAGGGCTTCTTCCGCACGGCGGTCTACCTGCCCGCCCTCGTCAGCGCCTTCATCATGGCGACGATCTGGAAGTACCTGCTCAACTACAACTTCGGCTCCGTGAACACGGTGCTCCGTGACATGGGGCTGCCCGAGTGGGCCCGTGACTGGCTGGGCGACAGCAGCATCGTGATCTGGGTGATCCTCTTCATCACCTGCTTCACCCTGGGCGGCAACACCACCCTCATCTACCTCGCGAACCTGCAGTCCGTGCCGCAGGAGCTCATCGAAGCCGCGCGCATCGACGGCGCGAGCGGGGCGAAGGTGTTCTGGAACGTGACGTGGCCGATGATCGCCGGTGCCGTCACCGTCAACATGACGCTCGCGATGATCGCCGGCTGGGTGATCTTCGATCAGGTGCTCGTGCTCACCTCGGGAGGCCCGGGGTTCGTGAGCGAGACCATGGCGTTCTTCATCTACAAGGTCGGCTTCGGCGAGTACCGGGCAGGGTTCGGATCGGCTGCCGCCGTCGTGCTCTTCCTCGTGGTGATCGTCAGTACCGTCGCCGCGAACGCCTACATGCGCAAGAGGGAGATCCAGGCATGACCGAGACGATGACCCAGGTCACCATGAAGATCGAGCCCGAGGCGCGACCGGCGGGGATCGCCCGCATCCCGCGCCCGCCGCGCGTGCGCCGCGAGAAGAAGAAGTGGTCGGTCGGCGAGATCGTCGTCATGGTGGTGCTCAGCATCCTGGTGCTGATCGTCGCCTCACCGGTGATCTACGCGCTGCTGAACTCCTTCCGCTCGTACGCCGAGATCACGAAGGACCCGATGGGGTTGCCCACGTCCTTCGCGTTCGACAACTACATCGCGCTGTTCCAGCAGACCGACTTCCTCGAGGCGGTGCTCAACACGCTCATCATCACGGTCGGCACGGTCGTGATGCTCGTGATCATCGTGCCCATGGCGGCCTACGGCATCGAGCGGGTCGGCGGCCGCACCTCGCGCTTCCTCTACGTGCTGTTCATCGCCGGGCTCATGATCCCGTTCCAGGTGCGCATGATCCCGCTCGTGAAGGGATTCGACGACGTCGGCCTCTACAGCACCCTGCTCTCGGTGATCCTCGTGCACCTGGGCGGGGCGGCGAGCTTCGGCATCCTGCTGTACTGCAGCTTCATCAAGGGCATCCCGATCGAGGTCGAAGAGGCCGCCCATGTCGACGGCGCAGGCCGCCTGCGCACGTTCTGGCTCATCGTCTTCCCGATGCTGCTGCCGGTCACCTCGGCCTTCGTGATCATCCAGTCGCTCGGTCTGTGGAACGACTTCTTCATCCCGCTGGTGTTCCTCGACTCGTCGTCGGCCGGAACCATCAACGTCGCGATCAACCGCATGGTGGGTCTGCTCACCTCGCAGTGGCAGCTGATCTACACGGGCGCGATCCTCGCGATCGTCCCCTCGGTGGCGATCTTCGCGGCCTTCCAGCGCTACTTCATCAAGGGCATGTCGGTCGGGGCGGTGAAGGGATGACGACCGTGACCATCTCGCGTCTCGGCCGGCTGCTCGGCTACGACGGCATCATCGCGACCCTGCTGCTCGGGGCGTTCCGGTACTTCCTCGTCTCGCTGTCGTTCGTCGCGTGCCTCGTGCCGATGCTGGCGTTCCAGGCGCTCGTCGGCTGGCAGGCGACGCACCTGGCGCTCTGGCTGGGCGCCGCCGCCGTGCTGCCCGTCGCTCCGGCGCTGCACGGTCTGAGCAGGGCCGCCGCCGCCCTGCTCGATTCGGAACCGCACGGGGCACAGAGCTTCTGGCGCGGATTCGCGGATGCCGTGCGCCACCGCTGGGGTTCGGCCCTGACGCTGAGCGCCGCGGTGCTCGTGCTCGGCTACGACGTCGCCCTGCTCGGGGCGGATGCCGGTGTGCTGCTGGGCGCCGTCGCCGTGGCCGCCGTCGTCGCCGCGACCGTCGTGGCGGGGGCCTTCCTGTCGGATTCCCCCCTGCGCGGTGCCGCGTTCGCGCTCGCCGCCGCGCGCATCGTGATGCAGCGCCCCCACCTCGCGCTCGTCTGGCTGCTGCTCGCCGGTCTCGCGGCGCTCGCCACCTCGCTGCCGGTCGTCGGTGCGGTCGCCTGGATGTCGATGCCGGCGCTCGCCGCCGTGGCGGCGACGATCTGCGCACGCACGCTCGGGTTCGACAGCGCACGCGAGCGGGTCGGCGCATGATCGCCCGCATCGGTGGTTTCACGATCGCCGGAGGCTCCGAGGGGCCGGTGACGCTCGCCCTGGGAGACGGACACCCGGCGGCGCTCGTCGAGATCTTCACCGCCACCGAGCAGCGCGCGCGCACCAGCCAGGCGTACGTGCGCTCGGCAGTCGGTGCGCGGCTGCGCCTCGAGAAGGCGGATGCCGAGCAGTCGCCGGATGCCGACACCCTCACGCTCGTGCAGCGCGACCCGCTCACCGGGCTCGAGGTGACGAGCACGCTCGCCCTGTCGGGCACCGCCGTGCGCGTGCAGCACACGCTGCGCGGCACCGCGGCCGAGCCGGTCATCGTCACCGCGGTCAGCTCGGCGACCGTCGGCGTCGGCGCGGGGCCGCACGCGGGGGAGGAGTATGACCTGCTCACCGCGCGCAGCGAGTGGCTGGCCGAGAACCGCTGGCACCGTCGCGCGCTCGCCGATGAGCTGCCGCCGCTGTCGCTGCCGATCCACGCGCAGGACGGTCGGGGCCACGCGACCCTGACCAGCCACGGCGCGTGGTCGACGGGCGAGCACCTGCCGGTCGGCGCCGTGGTGCACCGAGACGGCTCGGCCCTCGCCTGGCAGATCGAGAGTGGGGCAGGCTGGCACGTCGACCTGAGCCAGGGACTCGAGGGACTGACCCTCTCGCTACTCGGCCCCACCGATCTCGAGCACCAGTTCGCCCACGCGCTCGGGCAGGGCGACGAGTTCGTCACGGTGCCGGTCGCGCTCGCCGCCTCGGCGCAGGGTCTCGACACATCTCAGCCGATCACGGGCTTCGAGCGCGCGATCGCCGCGCTGACCTCGCACCGCCGCGCGATCCGACGCGTCGACGGTCCCGATCTGCCGATCGTCTACAACGACTTCATGAACACGCTCATGGGGCAGCCCTCCTCCGAGGCGCTGCGCCCCCTGATCAGCGCCGCCGCCGACGCCGGGGCCGAGGTGTTCTGCATCGACGCCGGCTGGTTCGCCGACCCCGCGATCGGGGACTGGTGGGACACGGTCGGCGAGTGGCAGGAGGCCGCGAGCCGGTTCGACGAGCACGGACTGCACGGCATCATCGACGAGATCCACGCCGCGGGCATGAGATCAGGTCTATGGCTCGAGCCCGAGGTCGTCGGGGTGAGCAGTCCCGTCGCGCAGACGCTGCCCGACGAGGCGTTCTTCCACCGGTTCGGCGTGCGCGTGCGCGAGCACGACCGGTACCACCTCGACTTCCGTCACCCTGCGGCGCGGGCGCACCTCGACGAGACCGTCGACCGGATCGTGCACGACTACGGGGTCAGCTTCCTGAAGCTCGACTACAACATCAACCCCGGCGCGGGCACCGCGTGGCAGGCGACCGCGGCCGGCGACGGCCTGCTCGGTCACATCCGCGCGGTGGGCGACTGGCTCGATGAGGTGCAGCAGCGGCATCCTGAGCTCCTGATCGAGAACTGCTCGTCGGGCGCGATGCGCGCCGACTACGCCCTGCTCTCGCGCACACATCTGCAGTCGACCACCGACCAGCAGGACTTCCGCCTGTATCCGCCGATCGCGGCATCCGCCCCCGCATCGATCCTTCCGGAGCAGGCGGGCAACTGGGCCTATCCGGCCGTCGGGATGACGGATGCCGAGACGGCGTTCACGCTCGTGACCGGTCTCAGCGGACGGCTCTATCTCTCGGGCTTCCTGGGTGCACTGCGCTCCTCGCAGCGAGCGCTCGTGGCCGAGGCCGTCGACCTGCACAAGGCGCTGCGTGGCCGGCTGTCGACGAGCGAGCCGTTCTGGCCCCTCGGGTTGCCGGCGTGGGACGACGATGTGGTCTGCCTCGGTCTTCGCGACCAGGAGCAGACTCTGCTCTTCGTGTGGGACCGCTCGGAGGAGCCGAACACGGTCACGATCCCCGGTCCTGCCGGCGTCGAGACGCTGTTCCCCGCGGCCTCGAGCCCCGACGCCCACGGCTGGGGAGCCGAGATCGTCGACGGCGGCATCCGCCTCTCGACGGACGCAGGACTCGGTGCCCGCGTCCTGCGGATCAGGGAGGTGCGCTCGTGACCACCACGATCCGCACCGGCGAGCTGTTCACCGACGACCGCGGGCGCATCGCCCAGCTGCACGGCATCGGCATCCAGCGCGTCGGCGCGCACTGGTACGCCTGGGGAGAGGACAAGACCGCGGGCGACCGGTTCACGGCGGTGGCCTGCTACCGGTCCGCCGACCTCGCGAACTGGGAGTACCTCGGCGACGCGCTCGCGGCGGGCACGGGAGATCTGGCCCCCGATCGCATCGTCGAGCGTCCCAAGGCGCTGCGTCGCCCGGACGGACGCTGGGTGCTGATCCTGCACATCGAGAGCGCCGACTACTCCGACGCCAGGGTCGGGTACGCGATCGCCGACCAGCCCCAGGGGCCCTACGACTATCTCGGCAGCGAGCGTCCGCTCGGCAACATCAGCCGTGACATCGGGGTCTACCAGGAAGACGGCATCGGGTACCTGCTCTCCGAGGACCGGGAGAACGGACTGCACATCTACCGGCTCCGCGAGGACTACTGCGGCGTCGAGTCGGTCGTCGCGACGCTGCGTCAGCAGGATCGTCCGGAGATCGGGTACGAGTCGCCGACCCTCGTGCGTCACGACGGCGTCTACTTCCTGTTCGGGTCCGACCTCACCGGCTGGGACCTCAACGACAACAAGTACTCGACCGCTCCGGCGCTCGAGGGGCCGTGGTCGCCGTGGTGCGACATCGCCCCCGCGGGCACGCGCACGTTCGACTCGCAGGTCAGCGTGGTGCTGCCGGTCGACGGCGGGCACGTCTACATCGGCGACCGCTGGGATCGCGACGATCTGGCGGCATCTGCTCCGGTCTGGCTGCCGTTGCGCGTCGAGGAGGGTCGCGCCGAACTCGTCTGGCGCGACGACTGGAGCATCGAGGAGCTGAAGAAGTGAACGCCCGACCCCGCGCGATCGTCGCGATGAACCCGCCGGCGCTCGCCGAGAACCTGTTCGGCCCGCATCGCGCCCGACTGTCGGGCCTGGTCGACGTGCCCGCAGAGGTGCTCACCGAGTTCGAGAGCGATCACGCGTCGCGTCTGCTCGGCGACGCCGAGGTCCTGCTCGCCGGGTGGGGCTGCCCCCGGGTCGACCGCGCGATGCTCGACCGCATGCCGCATCTGCGCGCCGTCGTCTTCGCGGGCGGAAACGCGAGCGCCGTGCTCGACACGGTCGAGGCCACGCTTCGCGGCATCGTGTTCACGAACGCCGGCGAGGGCAACGCGCAGGCGGTCGCCGAGTACACCGCGGCGACGATCGTGCTCGCCGGCAAACGCGCACGCTATGCCGAGCAGATCTACCGCGAAGGCCGTGCGTTCGTCGACCGCGAGGCCGATCTGCTCGACACCGGCAACTTCGGGCGGACGGTCGGCCTGGTCGGCGCCTCGCGCATCGGCCGGCGGGTGGCTCAGCTGCTGCTGGCCACCGACCTGCGGGTGCTGATCTACGACCCCTACGCCTCGGAGGAGGAGATCATCTCGCTCGGCGGGCTCAAGGTGACGCTCGACGAGCTGCTCGCGGCATCCGACATCGTCTCGCTGCACGCACCGGCCACGCTCGAGACCGCGCACATGATCGCCGCGCAGGAACTGGCGATCATGCGCGACGGCGCCGTGCTCATCAACACCGCGCGCGGCTCGCTGATCGACCACGATGCCCTGCGCACGCACCTGCGCTCGGGGCGCATCGACGCGATCCTCGACGTGACCGAGCCCGAGCCGCTCGCGGCCGATGACGAGCTGTGGAGCCTGCCGAACGTGACCCTCACCCCGCACATCGCAGGTGCCACGGGCAACGAGCTGCATCGCCTCGGGCGTGACGTGATCGACGAGGTCGCCCGTTTCGTCGCGGGCGAGGCCTTCGTCGGCTTCGAGCGGGTGCCGGGGGTCGTGTGATGGGCGTCGTGCGCAATCCGATCCTGCGCGGATTCAATCCCGACCCCTCGATAGTTCGGGTCGGCGGCGACTACTTCATCGCCACGAGCACGTTCGAGTTCCACCCGGCGGTGCGCATCCATCACTCCACCGACCTCGTGCACTGGACGGTTCGCGGGCATGCGCTCGACGAGGGCTTCGACCTGCGGGGCGTTCCCGATTCGGGTGGCGTGTGGGCGCCGAGCCTCTCGCACTCCGACGGCCTCTTCTGGCTCGCGTACTCGGTCGTGCGATCGATGGACGGCGACGACAAGGACATCGACAACTACCTCGTCACGGCCGAGAGCATCGAGGGGCCGTGGAGCGAGCCCGTGCATCTCGGCTCGCGCGGATTCGACTTCTCGTTCTTCCACGACCCGGACGGGACGCACTGGATCGTCGGTGTGCAGTGGGACCAGCGGCCCGAGCATCCCTCGTTCGCAGGTCTCGTGCTCGAGCAGTATCTGCCGGACGAGAAGCGCACCTCGGGGACGGCGACCGTCATCCACCGGGAGTCGACGCTGGTCGAGGGCCCCAACCTCTATCGCGTCGGCGACTGGTACCACCTGCTGATCGCCGCGGGCGGCTCCGGGTGGAACCATGCGATCACGGTGGCGCGCTCACGTCAGATCACCGGCCCCTATGAGCGCGACGCGCAGCCGTTCGTGCTCACGAGCCGCGATGCGCCCGGGATTCCGCTGCAGAAGGCGGGGCACGGCGAGCTCGTGCAGACGCCGAGCGGGGAGTGGATGCTGGTGCACCTCGCCAGCCGGCCGACGCTGCATCTCGGCGAGCGCTACAGCACCCTCGGACGCGAGACCTGCCTGCAGCGGGTCGTGTTCGACGACGGCTGGCTGCGGCTGGCGCACGGCGGGCATCACGCGGCCGTGCAGGTCGACGTGCAGGGAGAGGTGGGTGGGGACGTGGTCGACGGACCCGCCCGCGGTTTCGACGAGCGCTTCGCCGCCCCTGAGCTCGACTCGAGGCGCTGGTCGACTCTGCGCGCCGCGCTCGCGCCCGGCGTCGCCGACCCGGCAGCGCGGCCCGGCTGGCTGCGCGTGCGCGGCGGTCACTCGCCGGCATCCGTCTTCGCGCAGTCGATGATCGTGACCAGGGTCGAAGAGCATCAGGCCGTCTTCGACGCCACGATCGATGCCGAGCCCACGAGCACGCGCGAGCTCGCCGGTGTGATCGCCTGGTACGACCGCAACGGCTGGATCTGGCTGCAGTTGGGCTGGGATGCCGAGAACGGCCGGCATGTCCGCGTCGTGAGCCGCGACGGTTCGCGCACCACGCGTTCCGCTCCGGTCGCGGTGCCCGAGGCGGCGGTGCGGATGCGGGCGGCTCTCGACGGACCCGCGCTGCGATTCGCGGTGACCGGGGTCGGTGACGATCGCTGGATCGAGGTGCCGGGCGTGCACCCGGCCTGGACGCTGTCGGACGACCACGGCGACCGGCTGCGGTTCACCGGCCTCTTCGTCGGCATCCGCGCCGATGATCTCGACGGTCGCGGGTGGTCGGCTGACTTCAGCGACGTCTCGGTGCGGTTCGCGGACGACGACGCTTCTGCGGGGGAGGACTGACCCTCCCCACCTGAACACCTGAACGTCGCGAAGTTCCTGCTTGTGCATGCCCTCGCGCCGTCGCTCGACGGCGCCGTCACGGAAGAGAGATCGATGAAGATCGAACGACGCAGCATCCGAAAGACGGTCGGTGCGCTGACCGCCGGGGTGATCGCCCTCAGCGGGGCGCTCCTCGTCGCGCCGCCGGCCGCCGCCGCATCCCCGATCGCGGCGGCCCCCGCCGCATCCGCCTCCGTCCCCGCCGCCTCCGGATCCGCACCCGAGATCGTCGAGACCGTCAGCGATGCCGGCTTCGCGCATCCGGGAATAGGCTTCACGGCCGACCACCTCGAGAACATGCGCACGCAGGTGCTCGCCGGGGTCGACCCGTGGGCGAGCTACTACGACGCGATGGTCGACACCCGCTACGCCGCGCTCGACTACCGCGTCGAGAACGCGCAGCCCGGCACCGACGTCCCGAAGAACGACGCGTATGCCAGCGTCTCGATGCGGTCGATGGCGCAGCGTGACGGCATCGGTGTGATGACCCAGGCGCTCGAGTACGTCGTCACGGGCGACGAGCGGTACCGCGCGAACGCCCTGCACGGGCTGCGGGCGTGGAGCAGCCTCGACCCGGCGAAGTACGAGTACTTCGCCGACGCCCACATCCACACCGGCGTGCCGCTGTACTACATGCTGATCGCGGCAGAGCTGATCCGCAGCACCGAGCCGGCCGACGCCGACCTCGACGGGTACGACCTGCGGTGGACGGATGCCGACCAGCAGCGCATCGAGGACAATCTGATCCGCCCGGTGCTCGAGACCTTCCTGTCCTCGAAGAACCGGCTCTGGAACCAGCACCTCTACGGGGTGATCGGCATGATCTCGGCGGCGATCTTCCTCGACGACGCCGACCTCTATGCCGAGCGGGTGGAGTGGTTCACGGTCAATGCCGGATACGAGAGCGAGCACGACCTCTACGGCGGCAACGTGAACGGCTCACTGAAGCAGCTGTTCCGGGAGATCTCCGCGGATGCGGCCGGCAACACGACCGGCCAGCCGTTCGTGCAGCACATGGAGATGCTGCGTGACCAGGCGCACGGCCAGGGTGACGTCGACCTCTTCGTCGCCCTGGCCCGCATCGTCGACGCGCAGGGCACGAAGGTCGATCCGGATGCCGGAACCGTGTCGGAGGCAGCGGACGCGGTCTCGCCCTACGACTTCCTCGACCACCGCATCCTCGACGGCGCCGACACCTTCTACGCATTCATGATGGGCGAGGAGGTCCCCTACGTTCCGGCGAACGAGGGCGGAGCGATCTCGCAGGCGTACCGCGGCCGGCTGCAAGATCCGCTGAGCGAGGCGTATCTGCAGTATCGCTACGTCGCCGACGTCGATGTCGCCGCCGAGGCGCCCCATGTCGCCGAGCTCTACGAGCAGCGCGACGGGCCGCTGTACTACTACGGCACCGGCGTGCAGAACTTCTGGAACGACCGCGGCTCCGACTACACCGGTGCCGAGTATTGGGTCGCGTTCCCCGAGGAGCTCGCCGAGGTCGACGACTCGGTCGCACCGCTCGCGCCCGGTGCCGAGCTCTCGGTCGAGACCTTCGGCACCCCGCTCGGCGCGGGCGCCTCGCGGGACGAGGATGCCGACGGTGCGTCGTTCATCCGGCTCGATGCCGGTGCCGACGATGCGAACCTCGCGATCAGGCGTGCCGTCTGGGGCGACCGGGCCGCCGCCCAGTCGCTGGTGGGGGTGAAGGTGCGCAGCGACGGCACTGCGCGTCTGCTGGCCTCGCGTACTGCGGACGAGCCGCCGTTCGCCGAGATCGTCGTGCCCGACACGGGTGGTGAGTGGCGCTACGTCTGGCTGGATCTGGCGCTCGCGAAGACTCCCGCGGCGGTCGGCGACAACATCCTGTTCCTGCGTGCGACGGGGGCGGATGCGCAGGTCGACGTCGCGGGGCTGCTGGCGCAGGCAGGCGGAGTGCTCACGCCGCCGGCGTTCACGGATGCTCCCGCACTCGATGCCGTGCTGGTCGCGGGTGAACCCTGGACGCGCGCAGTCGAGACGACGGATGCCGCCGGCGAGACCGTCACGCTCTCGCTGCAGGATGCCCCCTCGGGGGTGGCGCTGCAGGGTGACGAGCTGAGCTGGACGCCGTCGCAGCCGAGCGCCGCGGCGATGACGCTCGCGGCATCCGACGGCACGACGGTGACGGCGCTGCCCGTGACGCTCACTGTCGCCGAGAGTCGCGATGCGGCGATCACCGAGCTGGTCGACCGCGTCGGCGAGAGCGCGGACTACACCTCGGCGAGCTGGACGCGGTTCCTCGAGGCACGTGCGGGTGCCGAGCAGGGAGTGGCGGGTGCGGATGCCGCGGCCTTCTCGGCACTGCTCGAGAGTCTCGGCGATGCCGTGTCGGGACTCGTGACGCTGAACCCCGTGCTGGCCGACGGCACGCTCGACTACCGCACGCTCGTGAGCGCTCCGCCGCTCACGGCCGCGCAGCTGACCGCCATCACCGACGGTGACAACCAGACGAGCTGGGGAGACCAGCGCGTGCCGAACATCGTGTTCGACTTCGGCTCGGCGTTCCGCGTCGATGCCGATCGGTTCGGCTTCCAGGCGAGGGACACGTTCCCGAACCGCGCCGAGGGCACGAACGTCTACGGCTCGAACGACGCAGCCACGTGGACGCTGCTCACCGAGCATCCGAACGGGGGTCAGGACTCCTCGATGGAGTGGGTCGAGGTTCGCGCCGAGGCACGTGACCAGGCGTTCCGCTTCGTGAAGTTCCAGGTCGACGAGCCCGGCGTCCCGTCGGACCCGGCGTACCCGGGCATCTGGAGCATCGCCGACATCCGCATCGACGGATCCCGCATCGAGGCCGTCGGGTCGATGGACACCGTCTCGATGTCGTCTGCCGACGCGGTCGCCGGGCGCGTGGTCGCCGGTGACGAGGTGGCGCTGTCGATCAGCGGTGACCCCCGCTCGACGGATGTCGCCGTGACGGTGCTCGGGGTGCCGGCCTCGGTCACCTCGCCCGAGCCCGGGCAGTGGGTCGCGCGGGCCGCGCTGCCCGACAGCACGGCGGCGGGGTCGGGGGTCGGGTTCACGCTTGACTTCACGACGGCCGACGGGCGACAGGCCGACACGGTGTACGCCACGACCGACGGATCGAAGCTGTTCCTGTCGAGCGATGACGGACGCGTCGACTCCGCGTTCCGGGAGGCGACGGTGCTGCGCCCCGACGGAGTCGTCGACGCCGCCTGGACGCAGTACACGGCCAGGATGCTCGACGGAGATCCGGCGACGCACTCCGACACCCGGCTCAACTCGGGCACCTACGGGAACGTGTGGGACTTCGGTGCTGACACGACCGTGTCGCTCCGCGGGGCCGACCTGCTCGTGCGTCAGGACGGGTACGGCACCTCGCGCATCGCGGACATGCGTCTGGAGGGATCGAACGACCTGCAGTCGTGGACGCGGCTCACCCCTGCGGCGCCCGTGAAGACGCTCGACTGGCAGCAGTGGACGGTGGCGGACGACACGGCCTTCCGCTACATCCGGCTGGTGAACGGTCAGATCCTGAACGTGGCGGAGCTCATCGTGTTCGGCGAGGTCACGACGGCCCCCACGGTGCCCGCCTGGGATCCTGCTGCGGTCTACGACTCCGGTGACGAGGTGTCGCACGACGGATCCGTGTACACCGCGCAGTGGTGGACGCGGAACGAACGGCCCGGCAGCACCGCGACCGGGTCGTGGATGCAGCAGGGCGCCCCGGTGCCCGAGGCGGGCGATGACGTTCGTGCGTGGACACCGTCATACGTCTACGTCGGCGGAGAGACGGTCGCGCACGAGGGGCACACCTTCCGCGCGGCCTGGTGGACCAGGAACCAGGAGCCGGGTGACCCGCACGGTCCGTGGCAGGATCTCGGGGCGTACTGAGGCTGCGAACGTGAGCGGTGCGGTCGGAGTTCTCCGGGCGCACCGCTTTGTCGCCGTGTCTGCGCTCCGCGGGGCGTCGTCCGGTTCTCAGGCCCGCACGGGGCCGGTCGAGCCGCGGACGATGAGTTCGCTCGGCAGCACCACGGCGCCGTCGTAGGCCCCGCCGACGGCGATGCGTCCGGCGAGCTCCCCGACGTCGTGGAACGGCGCCCGCACCGTCGTGAGCGAGGGCGTCAGGTCGGCCACGAGCTGCATGTCGTCGAAGCCGACGACCGAGATGTGCGCCGGAATGGCGATGCCCGCCTCGTGCAGCGCACGACAGACGCCCACCGCCATGACGTCGGTCTGGCACACGATGGCGGTGACGTCAGGGTGGCTCTCGAGGAATGCGACGGTGGCGGCGGCGGCCTCATCGGAGGAGTTGCCGCTCTGCACGGCCAGCGCGGCGTCGAACTCGATCCCGGCACCGGCGAGTCCGTCCTGATAGCCGAGGAAGCGCTGGTGAGGGGTGGTCATCTCGTCGAGCGAACCGACGAAGGCGATGCGGCGATGTCCGAGCTCGACGAGATGCTCGACGCCGCTCTGCACCCCACCACGGTGGTCGTAGTCGATCGATGCGATCTGCGGGTGATGGGGGAGTGCGGCACGGCCGCACAGGATCAGCCGGGCACCCACCCGTGCGAGGGTGGCCGCGTACCCCTGCGCGCGCTGCTCGAACTCCTCATTCGCGGGCGTCGACCCGACCAGCAGCACCGCGGCGACCCGCTGCTCGCTGAGAGTCTCGATCAGGGCGGCCTCCCGGTCGACGTCGCCGCCGGTCGTGCACATCGTGAACAGGTGGCCGTTCGCGGTCGCGACGTCTTCGGCGCCGCCGGCCATCGTGGCGAATGTGGGGCCGACCATGATGCTCGACACGAACGCGATGCTGCGACGTCCGACACCCATCATCGACCGGGCGAGACCGTTGACGACGTAGCCGAGCTCCTCGGCGGCGGCCAGCACGCGAGCGTGACTCGCCGACTTGCCCGCGGCCCTTCCCGCGAGCACGCGGGAGGCGGTGGCGCGCGAGACCTCGGCCAGTCGGGCGACATCGGCGAGAGTCGCTCCACCGCCGCGCTCCGGACCGGGCGAGGTTCCCCGGCGCGCGGGGATGTCGTCGTCGAGAGCGGTGGTCACAAGGGCAATCTACCCCGGAGTCGAGGCGCGGCCGCAGCGGACGCGCAACTAGTTCCGGGTGCTCCTACTCATCTTCGGCGTCGACGCCCGGCCCGGGGCCGGGCCGCACCGCGGCATCATCGAGGATGTCGATGCGCGTGCTGCCGTCATGCTCCGAGACCTCGACGCGCGGTGCGGCGTCGGCCTCCGTGGCATCCGGTGCAGAGGTCAGCTGGTCGTGCCGCTTCTGCTCACGGGACATCCCGTCGTGGCTCTCGTGGCTCTCGTGGCTCTCGTGGTGGGTCATGTCTCGACCATAGGAACGCACGGGTGGGGCGACGACGGGGTTGACAGAATGCATCCGCAGGTGGTGACTCGCGCGCGCGCTCAGGGCGATACATCAGCATCCCGACATGCTTGGTCGCTCGCGGTTTCCCACTGCCGCGCGGCGCTGCGGCGGCGGTTCGTCACGCCACTAGATTCAGGCTCGCACTGGAGGGGGCATCGGCCGCGGCACGCGCGCCGAGGGGCTCTGTCACCCTCCTTCGACATCCAGAAAACGGGGAACACGCATGACCGGAACACCTCGGAAGGCAGTTGCAGAAGCGATCGCGACCTTCCTCTTCGTCCTCGCCATCATCGCGGCGGTGAACAGCGAGAGTCCGCTGACTCCGCTCGCGATCGGCTTCACGCTCGCCGTGCTCGTCTACTCGACCGGGCACATCTCTGGCGCGCACCTCAACCCGGCCGTCTCGGTCGGCGTCTTCCTGCGTGGCGGCCTCAGCGTGGTCGACTTCGTCTCGTATCTCGTGGCCCAGTTCGTCGGCGGCACGCTCGCCGCGCTGGCGAGCCTCGCGGTCTGGCCTGCCGGCGGAGAGGCCAAGGTCATCGAGGTCGGCCCGGCGTTCTTCGTCGAAGCGCTGTTCACGCTGATCCTCGTGTGGGTCGTGCTCAACACCGCCACGTCGAAGGACACCGACGGCAACTCGTTCTACGGAATCGCGATCGGTGGCACCGTCTTCATCGGTGCGGCCACCGTCGGGTCGATCTCGGGCGGTGGCTTCAACCCGGCCGTCGCCCTCGGACTCTCGGTCGGCGGCTACTTCGACTGGGCGTCGCTGTGGCTCTACATCGTCGCCCCGGTGGTCGGCGGCGTCATCGCGGCTGTGCTCTTCCGCCTGCTCAACACCGACGACGCCAAGAAGATCGGCGCGTAGCCGTCGAGTGCCGATTCGAGCGCCGCGTCCTCCTCGGAGGGCGCGGCGTTCGTGCTTCCACAAGTCATCCGTTCGGGGGATGCCGCGGCGTCGGCGCTCGTCATAGCGTGGATGCATGCTGATCGTCGAAGAACTCCACATGCTGCTGCTCCGGTCCGACGGCCGCGTCGAGAGCGCGGTGAGCGTCAACCGAATGTACGGCGAGGTCGCCGCCGTGATCGTCGACCTCGCGCTGCACGGGCGGGTCACCGTGTCGAACGAGAAGAACCCCGTGGTCGACATCGTGTCGACCGAGCCCACCGGCAACCCGATCCTCGACACCACGCTCGAGCGTCTCGTGCCATTGCGCGGCAAGCGGCTGCAGTCTCTCGTCACACGACCGAAGCTCGACCCGCTCGAGGTCGTCGTGGAGTCGCTCGTCGTGCAGGGCGTGCTGGTCCGGGGCGAGCGCGGCTTCTTCGGATGGGGCGCTGCCCGCACTCCGGAGTCCGATTCCACGCCCGAGCAGACGCTGCGGGCCAGGCTGGCCGCCGTGCTCGCCGGAACCCTCGCCCCGACGCAGGCTGACCTGGCGCTGCTCTCGATCCTGCAGAACCTCAACGCGGCTCACGCGATCCTGCGCGAGGAGTGCGGTGGCGTCTCATCGCGTGACCTCAAGAAGCGGATCGAAGACCTCACCGCCGGATCCGCCGCGGGGAATGCCGTCGCCAAGGCCGTCAACGATGCGATCGCCGCCGCGATGATCGCCATCATGACCCCGACGATCGTGGCGGCCACCATCACCTGACGTCTGTCAGCGCAGCACGGGCACCCGCTCGGCGAGCGTGTCGGTGACGGGATTGCGGTCGTGCGGGTCGACGACCACGCCGGCGACCGCGTCGAGGTCGAGCACGGGGAAGTGCGAGGCCGCGCCGATCTTCTCCTCGCTGCCGAGCACGAACGTCTGCGCGCAGCGCCCGGCGATCGCCCGCTTCGTCGCGGCATCGTCGAGGTGACCGGTAGTGAGCCCATGCGCCGGGTCGATGCCGGTGACGCCGAGGAAGAACACGTCGGCGGCGAGATGCTGCACGGCCTCCATCGCCAGCGGACCGCTCGCGACCATCGAGAACCGGGCGAGTTCGCCGCCGATCATCACGATGCGTGCGTCGGAGTGCTCGGCGACCGCGATGGCGACCGCCGGGCTCGGCGTGATCACTGTGAGGTCGGCGCCGTGCGGCAGCATCCGCGCCATCGCGAGGGTGGTGGTGCCGGCATCCAGCACGATCGTGGATGCCGGGGCGATCAGATCGACGGCGCGGCGAGCCACGCGCTGCTTGCTGTCGGTCGACAGGGTGAGGCGCTGCTCGACGGGCCGATCGGCCGCGGGCACGGGAAGGGCGCCGCCGTACACGCGCACGAGTTCCCCCGCCTCGGCGAGCTCGCGCAGGTCGCGGCGGATCGAATCCTCCGACAGCCCGAGGTCGCGCGCCACGTCTTTCGCGACGATCCGGCCGTCTCTGCGGAGGGTCTCCCGCAGCAGGTCCTTGCGCTGTGCGCCCAGCATCCGACTCCTCAGATCTTGATTTTTCGTGAAGTTGCACGTTCTTGCACGGTTAACGCTACAGTCTTCCACATGACATCTCCACTCCTGATCCTGATCGCCGGTCCCTACCGTTCGGGCACCGGCGGGGACCCCGCACTCATCGCCCGCAACCTCGAGCGCCTCGAAGAGGCAGCCGCCCCCATCCACCGCCTCGGCCACGTGCCGATGATCGGCGAATGGGTCGCGCTGCCGATCCTCCGCGGCATGGACGGAGCGGATGCCGGCGGCCGGGATTCCGCCGACGGCGACGTCATGTACGAGACGGCGCACCGGCTGCTGCAGCACTGCGATGCCGTGCTGCGCCTGCCCGGCGACTCCGCCGGCGCGGACAAGGACGTCGAGATCGCCCACGAGCGAGGGCTGCCCGTGTATCGGTCGATCGACGAGATCGCGGCAGCCTGAGGGATGCGGTGACGGCGTTCAGCCGTCGGCCCTCACCAACGTGCCGGTCGGCCCATCCGCCGGCCCGTAGAGTCCGAGGGTGGCGTTCAGCGCCATCGCGCCGTCTGACAGCGCGAGCCATGCGTCGAAGTCCTCCGGGCACCCCTTCTCGGTGCTCGACTCGAACTGCAGCCGGATGGCGCCGCCCGAGAGATCGCTCCAGGTTCCCGAGTGGGTGTTGCATCCGTCGAAGCCGACCATCGTGCCGTCCGCCCCCAGGGTCAGCGTGACGTCGGGGTCGTCGGGTGACACCCAGTCGCCCACCAGGTCTTCACGAACGTCGGCGGAGGCAGACGCGGATGCCGACGGGGCGGGCTGTGCGGTGGAGGGGGCAGGCTCGTCCGCCTCCTGAGCGGTGCACCCCATCAGGGCGACTGCGACGACGATCGTGATGACGAGGCGGCCGCCCAGACCTGAACGGTGTGATCTCATCGCGATCTCCCCCATCGGAGTGGAGCACGCCGTCTCGGATGCGGCATGCGGTCTGATCCTCGCACGGCGTCGCGTGCTCTGCACGCATCCGGCGCACGGCCACCGATATTCAGCGTGACAGGTGCTCCGTCATCGATCGCCGCCGGAGATCCGTAGGCTCGGGGGAGCACGCCACGGCCTTCGAAGGAGAATCATGCCCGCGACGTCGACCCTGCGGACTCTCACCCTGCGCGACGATCGGCCGCCCCTCATCGAGCCGGCAATGAGCAACACCGAAGACGCGCACGAGCGGCTGCGTCTCACGAGCCGATGGATCGAGATCGACGGCACGCCCACGGTGCCCGTCACCGGCGAACTGCATTTCAGTCGCATCCCGCGCAGGCGGTGGGAGGAGGAGCTGCGGCTGCTCGTGTCATCCGGTCTCACCTCGGTGTCGACGTACGTCTTCTGGATCCATCACGAGCGAGAGCGCGGACACGTGCGGTTCGACGGCGCTCTCGACCTTGCGGCTTTCCTCGAGACGGCCGAGCGGGTGGGCATCGACGTGATCCTGCGGATCGGGCCCTGGTGCCACGGTGAGGTGCGCGGCGGTGGGCATCCCGATTGGGTGGTCGCCGCTCTCGGCGACCGTGCGCGCACGAACGATGCGGAGTATCTGGGGCTGGTCCGCGGCTGGTTCGGCAGCATCGCCGATCAGGTGCGCACCTTCTGCGGTCCAGACCGCCCGATCGTCGGCATCCAGCTCGAGAACGAGCTCCACGATCAGCCCGATCACATCGCGACGCTCAAGGCCATCGCCCGCGACGTCGGACTCACCGCTCCGCTGTGGACGGCGACCGGCTGGGGCGGCGCGATCCTGCCCCCGCACGACGTGTTCCCCCTGTACAGCGGGTACGCCGACGGCTTCTGGGCAGGCCAGGGATCCACGTGGGACGACAGCTTCCGCGACCACTTCCGCTTCACGCACGTGTGGGACGACCCGGGGGTGGGCGGCGACTTCCGCGACGCGGATGCCGAGATCGTCGTCCGGCCGGTCGACCCGGAGTTCCCGCCGTCGACCTGCGAACTGGGTGGCGGGATGGCGACCGCCTATCACCGACGCCCGATCGCCCGCGGTCGGGACATCGCGGCCCTCGCCAACGTGAAGATCGGCAACGGTTCGGCCTGGCAGGGGTTCTACATGTACGCGGGAGGGGTGAATCCCGAGGACGGGCTGCAGGAGAGCCTGGCCACCGGGTATCCGAACGACCTGCCCCGCTTCGACTACGACTTCCAGGCCGCATTCGGCGCGACCGGACGGCCGGGCCCGAGCCTGGGCGTGCTGCGCGATCACAACGCGTTCCTCGCCGCGTTCGGGCCCTTCCTCGCCGACACGTTCAGCTCTCTTCCCGATGGCGCGCCGGTCGAGGTGCACGATCTCGACACGCTCCGGTGGGCGGTGCGCGGTGATGGAGCGAGCGGGTTCCTCTTCGTGAACACGCATCAGCCCCACGAGCCGCTCTCGGGCTCGACCGACGTGCAGTTCCAGATTTCGCTTTCCGGCGGCGATCTGGTCGTCCCCGACCGCCCCATCGACATCCCGAGCGGAGTGATCGGGCGGTGGCCGCTGCGGCTTGACCTCGCCGGGGTGCGGCTCGAGTGGGCGACGGCATCCGTGTCGGGCCTCGTGGAGGGTGCGAGCGGGGAGCCGCCGACTCTCGTGCTGCGTGCGCATGACGGAGTCGCAGCGCGCCTGCAGCTCGGTGCAGGCGCGCGCGCTCTGCTCGGCGGCGTCGCGACGGATGCCGAAGCGCCGCTCGACCTGGTGCCGGGCGATGTCCTCTTGGTCGACGATGCGCTGCGCATTCTGGTCGTCGATGAGCGGCAGGCGGAGCGCCTCTGGTACCTCGGCCACGACCTGATCGATTCGACGGATGCCGTGTGGCGGGAGCCGGGCGGCATCGTCGTGCGCGCGGAGAACGAGCCCGCGAGCCTGGTGTGGCGTGACGGGCGCTTCGTGTCGCTCGAGCTGCGCACCGACGCGCAGGCCGGATCGACTCGGCTGGTGCTCGACGAGGCGCGGCCCGCCGGTGAGCCGCCTGCACGGTACGGCGAGTCGATGGGGCGTTCGGCCGCGCCGGACGCCGCGCAGTTCGACGAGGTCGCCGGTGTCTGGCGGGTCCTGCTGCCGACACCGCAGGATCGTGCGGACGGTGACCTCGTCGAGCTCGTGATCGAGTGGGAGGGCGACGTGGCTCAGCTCCGTGCCGACGGCGTCGTCATCCACGACCGCTTCTGGGACGGTCGGGACTGGCGCATCGACATCACCGAGCTCTCTTCCGCCGTCGACCTCACCCTGCACGTCGCGCCGATCGCCACGCACAGCGTGATCGACCTCGATGAGTCCGTGCGAGCGAGGGTCGATGAGGCGGGCCGCCTCGGTTCCGTCATCCGCGTCGCCCATGTCGTGTCGTCGCGGTGGACCGCGGCGCTGTGACTGCCGCAGGTCGAACCGCCGGATGAGGGGCGTTGCCGTCACCGGCGGCCGGCTGTGAGACTGAGGCGATGACAGACGGTCTCGAGTTCCCTCGCCATGTCTTCGATGCGCTCGGCGCGGATCCCATCGCCTGGGAGGACCGCATCGGGGGCGCGATCCGCGTGGTCGAGAAGCGCCCGGAGGGCGGACCGATCACGGTGATGACCTCGGGAGCGTCGCTGATGCCCACAGACTCGGGCGAGCGGGTCGAGCTGGCGGTCGAGGTGCTCGACGGCCAGCAGGGCGCGGCCCGTATCGCGCTCGGCATCGTGTGCGACGACATGCACGCGAACCGGCGGGTGCCCCCGGTCGGCGCACCGTGGCGCAACTCCGAGCCGTTCCTCACCGGGACCCGCATCTCGGCGATCGTGGTCACGCCGTCTCGCTGGGGAAGCTCGTTCGACGAGGTGCGCGCCGACGACGGCGCGGTGATCGGTCACGTGCGTACGCTGCGTCTGCTCACGGATGCCGAAGCCGGGTTCGTGTCGGCGCAGGGGTGGGAGGCGCTGGTCGCCGCCGCCGGGTCTGTGGACGCCCTGCTCGACGTCACCCGCGACGATGCAGTCTCCTCGTCGGGGCTGGCGGGCAACGCGCCGGTCTTCCTCTCGAAGCTGCACGCAGAGCATCCGCCGCGCTGGATCACCTTCACCGGGCGCGACCTGCAGTCGGTCACCGGGCTCGAATCGGAGGCGTACATGAACGACTCCGCGAACCATGAGGTGTGGTCGGTCGACTCGTTCATCGCCCGGTTCCCGTGGGTCGCCGAGTTCGTCCGTCAGGCGCGGGCAGGCCAGACCGGGCGATTCACCGATGCGTCCGGCGCCTATGTGATCGAAGACGCCTGAGCGCTCAGACCGCGAAGCGCACTCCGGTGAGCTCCTCGGCCACCGACCACAGCTCGGCGCCGACGTCGCGCGACCGCACCTGCTCGCTCGCGCGCACCCGCGTCGGCGCGCCCCGGAACTCCAGCAGTCCGCCCGGCCCCCAGTAGTCGCCGCCCGTGGCGTCGGCCCCGACAGTCGCATGCACGATCGGCGCGGCTCCGGCATCCTTGCCCTGCACGAGCGGGCGGCTGAGCGCGGCGAGGGCGCGCGTCACCGACGAGACATCGGCGAGTCCATCGCGGTGCGGGGTGAGCGGATCGACCGCGTAGCCCGGATGCGCGCAGAGCGCGGAGCGCGCGGTGCCCCGCCACCGACGGTCGAGCTCGAAGGTGAGAGCCATGAGCGCGGCTTTCGACCGGCCGTACTGACGCAGCGATGCTCCGGTCCAGGGCTGTGCCAGCGTCGGGGGATCGATCTGCGCGAAGCGGTGCGCCAGCGAGCCGACCGCCACGACCCTGGCGTCGTCGGCGAGCACGCCTCCGAGCTGAGCGAGCAGCGCGAAGTGGCCGAGCGCGTTGGTGCCGACCATCAGGTCGAGCCCGTCGACGGTGCGCGTGGCGCGGTCGGCCGCCTTGACGCCGGCGTTGCAGATCACGGCGTCCACGCGTTCGTGCAGCGCAGAGGCCGCAGCGGCGATGCTCGCGAGAGACCCGAGATCGACCTGCACGACGCTGAGATCGGCGTCCGGCACGTGGGCGCGGATCGCGGAGACCGCGACCTCGGCCCGCTCGACCGACCGGCATCCGAGCAGCACGCGGGCGCCGCGTGCGGCGAGGATCTCGGCGCACCAGTATCCGATGCCCGCGTTCGCGCCGGTCACGAGGATCGTGCGTCCGTCGAGGCGGGGGAGAGCGGTCGAGGAGAGCATGTCCTCCAACCTAGGCGCTGGGCCTCAGACCGCGACGCCCACGCGGTCGGCCGTGCGGATCACGGTTGCGAACCCTCGCGCGGCGAGGATGCTCTCGGTGCGGCGCAGGATGTCGTCGCCCGAGACCGCCGACAGGGCACCGCTCGCCTCGATCGCGGAGGTCGTCGTCGCATCGGTGACGAACTCGACGGCGAAGCCCAGATCGCTCGCCATGCGGGCGGTCGTCTCGCAGCACTGTTCGGTGCGGATGCCGCAGATGACCACCGTCTCGACATCGAGGTCGCGCAGACGACGTTCCAGATCGGTCGAGGTGAAGGCGTTCACCGTGGTCTTGGTCACGGCGATCTCGTCGTCATGAGGATGGAGCTCGGCGAACACTCGCACGAAGCCGAGCTCGGGGTCGAACACCCCACCGGTGCCGGGCTCGGAATGGGTGACCCATGCCACCGGATCGCCGGCCCGCCGTGCGTGCTCGACCAGGCGTGCGATGTTGTCGACGGCATCCGGGTTGGCGGTGGCGGCCCACTCGTCGGGCCGCTGACGGAAAGACTCCTGCGCGTCGATGACCAGCAGGGCGGTGGCGGAAGCAGTGTTCATCCGTTCATCCTCGTGCCGAACGGGCAGGCGGGACAGAGCCACGGCGGTCATGATGCGCACGTTCTCCGCCATGTCGAGACAGCGTCGAAAAAGATTCCGACGAATCTGTGACGAATCCGCACCCCCGTGCGTCCTATCTGTGAGCGACCGAAACGCTCCCGGTGAGGCCACCAGGTCTCGCAGCCGGACACACGTGAGACGAAGGATTTGTCATGGCAACTCAGGATCAGAACACCGCCGCCACTCCCGCAGAGAAGGAGCTGGCTCCGACCCCCGCAGCGCCCAAGGCGCAGAGCTCCACGTCTCGCGTGGACCGCTCGTCGTCGTTCTCGTCGTCGCGGATCCCCGCCGACGCGGATGCCGCGGGCAAGACGGTCATCGCCGACGGCGTGGTCGCCAAGGTCGCAGGCATCGCCGCCCGTGAGGTCGCCGGAGTCTTCGCACTCGGCGGCGGCGGAGCACGTGCCTTCGGCGCGATCCGCGACGTGATCAACGCCACCGACCTCGCGCAGGGCGTCAAGGTCGAGGTCGGCGAGACCCAGGCCGCTGCCGACATCACGATCGTCGTCGAGTACCCGGCTCCGATCCAGGAGGTCGCGAACAACGTGCGCGCCGCCGTCGCCGGAGCCATCACCCGCCTGGTCGGTCTCGAGGTCGTCGAGGTCAACGTCGAGGTCAACGACGTGCACGTCCCCGGTGACGACACGACTGAGAACGAGGAGTCGCGAGTCTCATGACACCCACCACGACCGGCGCGCTGATCGGCGCGCTCCTGGCCCTGGCGGCACTGATGTTCGGATTCTGGGGATTCCTCCTCATGGCTCTGTTCGCCGGTGTCGGCGCGATCATCGGACGCATCATGTCCGGCAAGATCGACGTCCGCGGCCTCGCGGACGCCTTCACAGGGCGGCGCACCTCCTGATGCGTGTCGACCAGCACATCGCCACCGGTGGCGGCCCCGTGGGGGTCGCCACCGGAGAGGCCACCGTCCCGGGTCGCGTCGACGTCAAGGAGCGCGTGTACCGCACGGTCACCGAGCAGGCGTCCGCGACCCTGATCGGCGTGCCACGCGGTGACGTGAAGGTCGATGTCGCCGAGCACCCCGGCGGGATCGCCATCCGCATCGCGACCCCGCTCCCCGTTCCCGATCTCGACGACACCGTCGCGATCTCCCAGAGCGTTCCCGTTCTCGAACGCGCCCGACAGCTGCAGGAGCAGCTGCAGCAGGATCTCTCGGGCGTCCTCGGTCGGAACGTCACCAGGATCACCCTCACCATCACCGGTGCCACCATTCCCGAAAGGAGACGAGTGCGATGACCACCCCGGTCCTGCGTCGTGTCGTACGGCGTGAAACGCATTCACCGCGCACCGTCGCGATGTTCGTCGCCGTCGTGCTCCTGATCCTCGCGCTCGCATACATCGGGCTGGAGATCGTGCTCAGTCTCGCCGCGCAGCCGGCGCTGCTGCTGGGTCCGGCCGCGGCGGGCGGATGGCTGGTGGGACTTCCCACCGCGCAGCCTGCGGGCCTCGTGATCGCAGGCAGCGTCGTGCTCGCCCTGATCGGTCTGGTCTTCATCGTCCTGGCCATCACGCCCGGGCGGCTCTCGAAGCACACGCTCGAGGCGGGTGATCGAGCGGTCGTCGTCGACAACGGCGTGATCGCCAGCGCGCTCGCCCAGCATGTGTCGGAGGAGACCGGTCTCGCTCGCGAGAACGTCACCGTCGGTGTCGGCCACCGCAGCGTCGACATCACCGTGCGCCCCGGCGCCGGCATCCCGTTGGAGGCGAGCGCCGTGAAGTCCGCCGCCGAGGCGCAGCTGCAGAACTACCGCTTGGGCACGGCCGTGCGCACCCGCGTGCGGATCGAGCGCCCCACCGAGACGGAGGACGAGCTGTGAACAACACCAACCGTGCGCTGAACCGCACGCTGCTGCTCATCATCGGGCTGCTGTTCCTCGCGCTCGGAGCGCTCGGCGTCGCCATCATGAGCTGGCCGACGGCGGCCGACGTCTGGACGTCGGCGGGCGACGGCGCTCTCTCCTGGCTCGACCAGGCGATCGCGGCCACCGCGATCGCGGGAGGCGCTCTCTCATGGATCGGCATCGGCGCCGTGGCGGCCATCGTCGTCGTGATCGTGCTGCTGGTCGTCGCCCTCGTCAGCATCGCCGGTCGCCGCTCCAAGACGGCATTCCGTTCGAGCGGAGAGCAGAACCCGCTCGGACGCGTCACCGTCACCGAGTCGTTCGTGTCGGATGCCGTGAAGAACTCGCTCGCCACGCGCGACGAGATCCTCTCGGCCCAGGTCACCGCCAACGACATCCGGCGCCAGCCCGTGCTGCACGTGGCGGTCACTCCGCGGCAGAACACCGACCCGCGTGAGCTCGTCGATCTCGTCGATCGGCTGCTCACCAACCTCGCCACCCTGACCGGGCGCGAGACCGCGACCTACGTGTCGATCCACACCGGGCTTCGGGCGCGCCTCGCGCACGACCAGCGACGTCTGTCGTGACCGGAAGACAGGAGAACACCATGCGAAACAAGATCCTCATCATCGGAGCGATAGCGTTCGTCGCCTACATCCTGGGCAGCCGGTCGGCGACCGTGCAGGTGAACAAGGGCGAGTCGGTGCGACACCAGCTGGTGCGCATGTGGAACGACCCGAAGGCGAAGAAGGAACGGAAGAAAAAGGCCGAGAAGGCCGCCAAGGCGGCGGAGAAGGCACTCGACAGAGTGCGCCGCTGACACCCTCCACGGACTTATCGTCGGTCGCGAAGAGCAACGGCGATAAGACTGCGGGAATCCTCCCGCAGTCAACGATCACCCTCTCGAAAGGAGCTCCTCATGGGACTCGATGACAAGATCAAGAACGCCGCTCAGGACATCGCCGGCAAGGCGAAGGAAGCGATCGGAAACGCGACCGACAACGACAAGCTCGCCGCCGAAGGCAAGGCCGATCAGGTCAAGGCCGACGCGAAGAAGGCGGGCGAGAACGTCAAGGACGCGTTCAAGAAGTAAGCCCCCCGGCGCGGGCGGGTGGAGGGCGATTCACACCTCCATCCGCCCGTTGTCGTGTGTGCCGACGATGACGTGAGACGATGCCTCAGATGGACGCTGCTGCCGAGAGAGAGCTGCGCGAGCTTCGTGCTCGTGCCTACGGGCGCGACGCCGATATCGCGATGGATGCTGCGGCGGCCGGTCGGCTGCAGGAGCTCGAATCCGAGCGGAGCGCCCCGGCGGGCCCTGCGGACCTGAGGGCTTCGCAGGCACCGGCACCGGCGACGACAGCGTCGGCGGAGCAGGAGCCGGAGGACACCGACGACCTGCTCGCGATCGAGAAGTCCGCGAACGACGATGCCACGCCGCAGTATGCCGACACCGAAACGGCCCGCCGGGATGAGCGGCGCATCCGCCGCCGCGCGACGTGGTGGGCGGCATCCGTCGTCGCATCCGCCGCCGTGGCCGCGGTCGTGACCTTCACGCTCTCGTCCACCGTGCCCGTGTCCGCGTCGTCGGGAGCGCCGCAGATCGAGACGCTCCAGCTCGAACCGGCATCCGACCGCATCCCGCAGGAATGGTTCGGCGTCCAGGACGACACGATCGGGGCCGACTTCCTCGGGTTCACGGTCTTCACCATCCCCGGCTGGTCCGGGCAAGACGACTCCGGCTCGACGGGGCCGAACTGCATAGCGGTCGTGGAGACCGCTCAGATCCCGCCTGTCGACGACTTCGACCAGTACGACTGGACCTACGGCGGCGACTTCTACTCCGGATGCGGCATCGGCGTCTTCCCCGCCACGGTCGAGGTGCCGATCCGAGGCGGCGCTCCCGACGAGATGCTCGGGCGGTACCCCGCGGCCGAGGCGCTGCAGTTCGTGCTCGACGGCGACCGGGTCGGGGTCTTCCTCGATGAAGGCTCCGACTGACCCCCGGGGTGCATGCGCACGACGGAGCGAAGAGCAACCCCGTTCCCTCTGGTGCGTTCCGCGACGAGCCTCGCGGGATGGGAACCCTTGAGTACAACAGCTCGCATCCGGCGATCGAAGTGGATGACCTCACCCTCGCGCATCTGAAGATCGTCATCGGCACGAAGCTGCGCCGGCAGGAGAGCTTCATGATGACGTGGTCTCCCGGCGGCGAGGGCCCGGCCCGTCTGAGCGCCTGGATCCACCCGAGCATCCCCCTCGTGATCGCGTTCGACGACGCGGCCCACGCTCCCATCGACGCGGCGCGCGTCACGAAGATGTTGGAGCACCTCAACGCTCACGGCGAGATCGTCGTCTCCAGCTGACCCGGCATCGGATGCTCGGCACGGCAGAGGGCCACGACGACGGCTCTGACGAGGTGCGGACGACCGAGACGCCGAGTTCTTCGATGCCGTTCGCCGTGGGGGGACGGGAACAGGTCAGCGACGAGAACGTCGGATGACACAATGACGGGATGCAGCTGCACACAGCGACCTCAGGCTCAGGCGAGCACCATGTGGGACTGATCCATGGCCTGGGAGCCGACGGCACGACGTGGCAGCCGCTGATCGAGCAGATGCTCGCCACCGGCCGGTACACCGTGACGGCGGTCGACCTGCGGGGGCATGGGCGCAGCGACCGCGCATCGTCGTACACGCTGGGCGAACTAGCCGACGACGTCGTGGAGTCGCTGCCGCAGGGGCTGCACAGCGTCGTCGGGCACTCGCTGGGTGGCGCGGTGCTCGTCCGCGCGGTCGAACGGCTTCGCCCTTCGCATGCGGTCTACCTCGACCCCGGCTTCGGCCTCGCGCTCCCCACCACGGGCCTCGCCGGCCGTGCCTTCTGGGCGATTCCCGCGCTGACGCTGGGCGTCGTCGGGGCGCGACAGGCACGGCGCAGCGCATCGCAGCGGGCGGTCTACCCCGAGAGCATCCGGGAATCGATGAGGGAGAGCCAGCGACGATTCGACGCGAAGATGGCGATCGGGGTCTTTCGGGAGATCGCGTTCCACCCGGTCACGATCGCAGCGCCCGCGGTGCCGTCGACCATCGTGCTCTCCGACGAATCTCCGGCGGTGCTGCCCGAGGCCATGGCCACCGGGCTCGAACGCGAAGGGTGGGATATCCGCAGGATCCCGGGCGTCCACCATGACATGCACCTGGAAGACTCCGAGCGGGTCTTCGGTGTCGTCGCGGACGTGCTCTGAGGCACAGGCCCGATCGCGGTCGAGTGATCTTGACTCCTGTGCTCAGCGATCTAGCCTGACTGTCATGTGCCGCAACATCATCCCCCTCAACAACCTCGAGCCGCCGGTATCCGACGACGAGTGCCACGAGGCCGCCGTGCAGTTCGTGCGCAAGATCTCGGGCACGAATGCCCCCTCGCGTGCGAACAGGGAGGTCTTCGACCGGGCCGTGGCCGAGATCGAGCACTCGGTGCGTCAGCTGCTCGACGGTCTCGTGACCGCCGCACCCCCGAAGAATCGCGACGAGCAGCGCGAGAAGCGCCAGGCGCGCTCGGCCGAGAGGTACGAGGCGATCCGCGTCTTCCAAGAGGCGAAGCGCGCCGCTCGGGTGGAGTGACGTCACGCTCGCTGTGCGGGCGGAAGGTTCCTGTTAGGGTTGCCTAACCAACATCGATCGTCTCGGTGTCGTCCCCTTCCCGGTCCCGAAAGGTCATTCCCCATGCCCTCCCGCCTCCGTCGTCGCGCCGTCACGGCCATCGCCGCTTCGTCCTGTGCACTGCTCCTGCTCGCCGGCTGCGCCGCCGAGCCGACTGCCGCCACCGACGAACCCACCGCCGCCGCATCCGGCGCGCACGAGGTCGAGCACGCCCGCGGCACCACCGAGGTCCCCGACGACCCGCAGCGCGTGGTCACGCTCGAGCCGCTCGAGCTCGATACCGCGGTCGCGGTCGGCATCGAGCCGGTCGGGGCCGCGGTGGCCAGCAACGTCACCGGTGCACCGGCCTACCTCGAGGTCGACGGCGTCGAGCCCGTCGGCACGGTGCCCGAGCCCGACCTCGAGGCGATCGCGGCGCTCAAGCCCGATCTGATCCTCGGCACCGAGGCGCGGCACTCCGAGCTCTACGAGCAGCTCGCCGCGATCGCCCCGACAGTGTTCATCGAGACCCAGGCCGACCCGTGGCGTGACAACGCGCTGCTCATCGGCGAGGCCCTCGGTCGCGAAGACGAGGTCGCCGATCTGCTGTCGGCGGTCGAGGACCGCTGCGAGGCGCTGGCAGACGAGTACGACGTCGACGGTCAGACCGCGCAGCTGATCCGTCCGCGCGATGAGACGACGCTGAGCCTCTACGGTCCGGTGTCGTTCTCGGGCAGTCTGCTCGAGTGCGTCGGATTCACGATCCCCGAGCAGGACTGGGCCGACGGACTGCAGGCCGACCTCTCGCCCGAGAACATCCTCTCGGCGCAGGCCGATCACGTGTTCGTCACCGTGACCGACGTCGATGACGCCTCTGAGATCCCCGCGGCGATCACTCAGAACCCCGAGGCCTTCCCCTCGGTGACACCGGTCGACACGAGCTACTGGGTGTCGGGCGTCGGGCCCAAGGGCGCGCAGACCGTGCTCGATGACATCGAGACGTATCTCGAAGAGAGCCGTTGACCGCTCTCTCCCTGACCGAGACGCCGGCGCCGCCCACGCGGCGTCGGCGTTCTCCGCGCCGCGGCCTGCGTACGGTGGGGGGAACGATCGTCCTCCTCGCAGCCCTCGCGCTGGCCGTCGTGCTCTCTCTCACGGTCGGCGCGAACCCGCTCTCTCCGCAGACGGTGTGGACCACGCTGCAGGGCAGCGGGACCCCCGAGACCGACTACATCGTGTTCGACCTCCGCATCCCCCGCACCGTCACGGGTCTCGTGGCCGGTGCCGCGCTGGGGGTGGCGGGTGCGCTGATCCAGGCGTTCACCCGCAATCCGCTCGCCGATCCCGGCATCCTCGGCGTCAACGCGGGTGCGGCGCTCGCCGTCGCGTTGGGCGTGACCTTCCTCGGCCTGCGCGATGTGTCGCAGTTCGTGTGGCTCGCATTCCTCGGCGCCCTCGTGGTCACGGTGGCCGTGTACCTGATCGGATCCTCGGGACGAGGCTCCGCCGACCCGCTGCGGCTCACTCTCGCCGGCGTCGCGCTCGGCGCCGTGCTCTCGGGCATCACGACCGGGCTGTCGCTGAGCGACCCGGATGCCTTCGACTCGATGCGCAGCTGGAACGCCGGGTCGCTTCTCGGCCGCGGCTTCGACGTCATCCTGCCGGTGCTGCCGTTCGTGGTCGCCGGACTCGTGCTCGCGCTCCTGCTCGCCCCCGGTCTCAATGCGATCGGCCTCGGTGAAGACGTCGCCCGCGCGCAGGGCGCCAACGTCGCGGGCATCCGCATCGGCGTCATCGCCGCCGTCACGCTGCTCGCCGGCGCCGCCACAGCCCTCGCCGGCCCGATCTCGTTCATCGGCCTCATGGTGCCGCACGTGATCCGGTGGACGTTCGGCGTCGATCAGCGCCTCATCCTTCCTCTCTCGGCCGTGCTCGCACCCGTCATCCTGCTGCTCGCCGATGTGCTCGGTCGCATCATCATCGCCCCGGCCGAGGTGCCGGTCGGCATCGTGGCGGCGTTCGTCGGGGCTCCCGTGCTGATCGTGCTGGCCCGCAGGCGCAAGGCGAGTGCGCTGTGAGTTCATCGCGGGTGGTCACGCCCACCGACGTCGGGTACCGACGGCGGATCCTTCGTCTCGGCCCCCTGCGGATGCCGGTGCGTCAGCGCAGCATCCTCGTGGGTGTCGCGGCGGTCGGTGTTCTCGTCGTGCTGACGGTGCTGGCGCTCGGGCTCGGCACCTATCCGCTCACGCCGCCGCAGGTGGTGCAGACGCTGCTCGGCGGCGGTGACGCCATGGACCGCACGGTCGTGATCGACTGGCGACTCCCGCGGGCGGTCGCCGCCATCACGGTCGGCGCGCTCCTGGGCATCGCGGGTGCGCTGTTCCAGACCGTGACGAGGAATCCACTCGCGAGTCCCGACATCCTCGGCCTCTCCAATGGCGCGTTCACCGGCATGCTGCTCGCGCTGGTGCTGGTCTCGGGAAGCTGGCCTGTGCTGACCGTCGGCTCGCTCGTCGGCGGATTCGCCACGGCCGCGGTGATCTGGCTGCTGTCCGCTCGCGGGGGCGTGCAGGGCTTCCGCCTGATCGTGGTCGGAATCGGGGTCTCCGCGGTCCTCGCCTCGCTGAACACCTGGATGCTGCTGCAGATCGAGCTGGAGACGGCGATGTTCGCCTCGGCGTGGGGGACCGGGTCGCTGAACGGCGTCACCGCCGGCCCACTCGCGGGGGCACTCGCGTGCGCCCTGCCGTTCGTCGTCGCCGCCCTGCTGCTCGTGCCGCGGCTGCGTCAGCTCGGTCTCGGCGACGACATGGCGGCGTCGACCGGCGCTCGACCGGGCGCGATCCGGGCCGGCGCACTGCTCGTCGGCGTCGCGCTGGTCGCCGCGGCCACCACGGTCGCAGGTCCCGTCGCGTTCGTCGCCCTCGCCGCACCGCAGATCGCCCGCCTCGTCGCCCGCACCCCGCACCTGTCGCTCATGCTCTCGGGGCTCTTCGGCGGCGTGCTGCTGCTCGGCGCTGACCTCATCGCGCAGCACGTGCTGCCCACCGCCCTGCCCGTCGGCGTCGTCACCGTGTCGGTCGGCGGCGCCTACCTCGTTCTCATGATCATCCTGGAGATCCGTCGCCGTGCCTGACACCCCGTCCCCTGCCGAGCCCGCCGCCGCTCCGCGCCTGAGCGCCGAGCGCATCTCGCTGTCGTACGACCGCACCGAGATCGTCCGCGACCTGTCGGTCGAGGTGCCCGACGGTGGCTTCACCGTCATCATCGGTCCGAACGCATGCGGCAAATCGACGCTCCTTCGAGGCCTGTCGCGGCTGCTCGCGCCATCGAGCGGGCGTGTCGTGCTCGATGGACAGACGATCGGCTCGTATCCGGCGAAGGAGGTCGCCCGCAGGCTCGGTCTGCTGCCGCAGAGCGCCACGGCACCCGATGGCATCACGGTCGCCGATCTGGTCGCCCGGGGCAGATATCCGCATCAGAACCTGATGCGTCAGTGGTCGGATGCCGACGAGCTGGCCGTGCAGCACGCGCTGGAGGCCACCGGCACTGCCGATCTGGCAGCGCGCCCGGTCGACGCGCTCTCGGGCGGGCAGCGCCAACGGGTGTGGGTGGCGATGGTGCTCGCGCAGGAGACCGACCTGCTGCTGCTCGACGAGCCGACCACGTTCCTCGACGTCGCGCATCAGGTCGAGCTCATGGAGCTGTTCGCTCATCTCAACGCGCAGGGCCGCACGCTCGTCGCCGTGCTGCACGACCTCAATCACGCCGCCCGCTACGCGACCCACATCATCGCCATGCGCGAGGGACGCATCCTCGCCGAGGGGCCGCCGCACGAGGTGATCACGAGCGAACGCGTGCACGAGGTCTTCGGTCTCGAGAACGTCGTGATCGCCGATCCGGTCACGGGCGGACCGCTCGTGGTGCCGCTGCGCGGGTCCGTGCCCGCGGTCGGCGCCGCGCAGAGGGGAGTGCGGTCGTGAGCGCCGATCGCCCCTGGGCCTACAGCGCGTTCCCCGTCGAGGTGCGCCGCCGCGCGATGCTGAGCCCGCGCTTCGTCCGGCTGACACTCGCCGGAGAGAGCCTGCGGAACTTCGCCGCCTGGGGCATGGATCAGCGCATCAAGGTCGTGCTGCCCCTGCCCGACGGCAGCATCGCCGACTTCGGACTGCTCGACGAACCCACGCCTCATCCCTCCGACTGGTACACGCGCTGGAAGGCACTGCCCGAGGGCGAGCGCAACGTGCTGCGCACCTACACGCCGTCGGCGATCAGGGCGGATGCCGGTGAGATCGACATCGACTTCTATCTGCACGAGCCGGCAGGACCGGCATCCGCGTGGGCCGCGGCGGCGCAGCCCGGCGATCACCTCGTGGTCAACGGGCCCGACGTGCGCATGGGGTGGACCGGGTACGGCCTGCACTGGCAGCCGGGCGATGCGCGCCGCTTCGTGCTCGTCGCCGATGAGACGGCGTTCCCGGCCGTACGCGGCATCCTCGATTCACTCGATCCGGATGCCTCGGCCGACGTCTTCCTCGAGTGCGATGATCCCGCCGACGACGTGGTGTCGGCGGATTCTCCCGTCAACGTGCGCGTCCAGGTCGTCGCGCGGGGAAGCGGCGAGGAATCCGGTGTGGAGCGTGCGGTGCGGGACTGGCTCGACGAGCGGCAGGGCGAGCTGCGCGACGACCCCGACCTCTACGTGTGGCTCGCGGGGGAGTCGGGCGTCACCACGCGCCTCCGCCGCCACCTCACCACCGAGGTCGGGATCGCGAAGGATCGCGTGTCGTTCCTCGGATACTGGAAGGTCGGCGGTCCGCTCGTCGGGTGAGCGACCTCAGATCTGCCAGACCTGCGCCGCCCGCCGGTCCTGATCCTGGAATCGGGAGTTCGACGAGTGCGCGACGGCGCTCATCGCCTGCGCGATCGCATTGAGCTGCCGCACGGACTCATCCCAGCGCGCATGCGCGATGTCGAAGGCCTCGCGGGCCTCGCCGTCCCAACTGGCCCGCAGCACGGCGGCGCGGGACTCGAGGTGATCGAGGCCCTGCTCGATCACGTCGATCGTCTCCTCGATCGACGTGAGTGCAGCGGTCACCGAGTCGTGCGAGACCGAGATCTTGCGAGTGTCCATGGTTCCCCCTCAGGTGCACCGGGTGGTTCCGGTGCGTCGTCATCAGTGGCAGGCGGTCATCAGTTGCAGGTGATCGTTCCGTCGAGCGTCGCCTCGACGCCGGCGCTCGTCGCCCTCTCGCCGTTCAGCGACTCCGCCACGAATCCGGGCAGCGCATCGAAGGTGACCGTCGAGCCCGAGGCGTCGAACTTCGCGGTCGATACGAACGAGTAGTCGCCGAGCCAGAACGAGATCGCATAGGCGTCGCGACCGTCGGTGGGAGCGCTGGCGAGGAACTCGTTCTCGCCGGAGCTGAGAGTGGACTCGCTCACGAACACCCGATTCACACTCGAGGTCCGGCACGCCAGGTCGCTGAACGAGACCTCCTGGATGGTCTGCTCGGCGCCGTCGGTGAAGGTCACGGTCAGCGAGGCGGTCGAGGGGGATGCGGTGCAGCCCGTGAGCCCCGCCACGACGGCAGCGCCAAGTGTCAGAAGGGCCGCGCCCCTGCGGCGTCTCACGAGGGCGATCCCGCGCCGGGCATGCCGAACGGACCCGAGAAGCGCTCGCGCAGGGTGCGTGCCATCTCGTCCTTCTCTTCCTGGCTCATCGCCGCGAGCTCTTCGCGGAACCGCCGCGCGGCGGCCTCGCGCATCTCCGTGAACGCCGGTGTCTCGAGCACGTCGCGCAGCGTTCCGTCCCCGCGCAGCGCCTGCCCGGCCCGTTCGCGGACCTCCTTCGGCAGGTTCTGGTCGTGCTGGAAGCGACCCAGGAGTTCGCGTGCCTCGAGGTCGAGGAGGCTGCCGGACTGCGAGCTCGCGAGCACGCGCTTCTGGGTCGGATCCTCGCCGCCCGGCGCGACGGTGGGCGGAACGGAACGGAAGTCGTCGGGAGTCGTCATCGGGTCACACCTGGGTGTTGTCGTAGGAGGAGATCTGGGGGAGCGTGTCGGTGGCGAGCAGGAACGACATGGCCAGACCGATCAGGCTGGTGAGCCCGTCGAGCATCGCGTAGAGGTTCTGGCAGAGCGTGAACAGCTCGTAGAGCGCGTACACCGCGACGCCGACTGCTCCGGTGCCGCAGATGCCGCCGATGATCGCCCCGATACCGGTCGCCGCGGTGGCGCCGCCGACGGCGTAGCACCCCCATGCGATCAGGGAGGCGTCGATGATCGTCGCCATGAGGCCGGTCGCGAGGTTCGCCGACGAGCGCATGCCGCGCACGAGAGCGTCGAACTCGGGCTGGGTGTCCTTCAGCTTGCTCGCCGCTTCGTCGAGCACCTCGCCCTGCCGGGCGAAGAACGTCGTCGCGGCCGTGGCCGCCTCGCCCTCCCAGCTCTCGGCCGTCGTGGCCATCGCGGTGCGACGGGCATCGGCCTGCCGCTCGAGGTAGGTGGCGAGGTTCTTGGCGCTCTCACCGCTCTCGTAGAGGTGGTCCCAGTCTCCGCTGAAGCTCTTTCCGACGCGTTCGAAGGGGCTGTCGAGCCCGAAGAGGCCGGTGATCAGGCCGATCGCCTGGTCGAGGATCGTCGACGGGCTGAGCCAGTTGGTCGTGAGGATCTCGGTGGCGAGATCGGTCGGTGCCGAGGTCGGCGGAGCCACCAGTGCAGTCTCGGGCGGGGCGATGCACACGGCGCCGGGGGAGCTGTCGGCGGGCAGGGGTACTGCGGCGCCGGAGTCGGGGTATGCGGCGTCGAGTTCGGCCTCGACCGCGTCGTCGAGCTCGATCGACCGTGCGGCTGTGGCGTCGAGCTCGGTGGCCGAGGCGGTGTCGGCGGTGTGGAGCGTGTCGAGGTACGACCTGATGCCGTCGCGCAGCTCATGCACCTTGCCCCGCGCCTGCTGGAAGACGAGACCCATCTCGTACAGCTCGAGGGTCAGGTGCTCCGAGGCGTAGGACTTGGCCGTCGACGTGGATTCCGCACAGGTCCGCAGAGCGGACGCATGGTCGGTGAGTGCCGCCGGTGATATCGCGAATGACATGTGTTCCCCCCTGAACATGGCCGTGACGAGGCTCGATGAGCGTCACCACGGGAGCCTAATGCACCGGGATTCTGATCTCCCTGAGGGCGGGGCCGGGCGTCGGCGGCCGCCCTCAGGCATCCGCTAGGCGGTGGTCGTGCGCACAGCCGGCCGGGTCAGCCGCGGGATCAGCGACGGCGTGTTCTCGCGGTACTCGATGTAGTCGGCGCGGTCTCCCCACTTCTTCTCGGCGCGGGCCTCGAGCAGCGGGATCCCGCTCACCCGGGTGAGCAGCAGGATCACGAACAGCGGCGACAGGATCGCGACCCACTGCCACCCGGCGAGCACGGGTGCCGCGGTGAGGAAGACGCCGACCCAGATCACGATCTCGCCGAAGTAGTTGGGGTGGCGCGAGCGCGACCACAGGCCGGTGCGGATGAACTCGTCCTTGTTGGCAGGGTTCGCGCGGAACGCCGACTTCTGCGCGTCGGCGACGATCTCGATGGTCATCCCGAGAACCCACACGATGATTCCCACGATCGTCAGCCATCCGATGGGGGCTCGCGATGCGGCATCCGTGCTGATCGCGATCCAGGCGGCTGCGGCGGTGATCGACACCCACGCGCCCTGGATCACCCAGACCTGCAGGAAGCGCACGGGGGAGCCCTTGATCTCGTCGAAACGACCGTCGGACCCTGCCTTGTGCACGCGCATGGCGAGGAACGATCCGAGGCGCGCGGCCCACAGGATCACCATCGCCGCGAGGATCCAGCTGCGCGCGTCGGGCATGGGCGTCAGCAGCACGAGCGCCACGGAGATGGCCAGGAAGGTCAGGCTGCCGGTCAGGTCGAAGAACCGCTCGGTGCGCAGGATCATCGCCGGAATGAAGGCGAGGATCTGGATCGCGTACGCCGCGGCGACGGCGAGGGCGAACAGCGGGATGCCGCCGAGCACCGCACCGCCCTGGCTGCCGGCGAGCGCGACGAGCGCTCCGATGACGAGCGCGACGATGATCGCGATCAGGGACGCCCGCGAGGACTTGGCGTTGGTGGGGGTGGGGGAGGACATCGTGTTCTTTCCGGTTCTCAGAGGTACAGGTCTTCGACGGTGACGGCCGCGCGATCGAGCACGACGCTCCGCTTGAGCTTCATGGTGGGTGTGACCAGACCGCGGTCTTCGAGGTCGGCGAACACCACGCTGAAGCGACGCACCTGCTCGCTGCGGGCGACGAGTGCATTGGCGGCGTCGACGGCGCGCTGCAGGTGGGCATGCAGCGTCGGGTCCGTCACGGCACGGATGTCCGTCTCGACGATCAGAGGGATGCTGACGCCCTCGGCATCCGCCCACGCCAATGCCTGCTCGGGGTCGAGCACGAGCAGCGCAGACAGATAGGGCTTGCCCTCGCCGACCATGACCGCGTGCGACACGAGTGGATCCGCTTCGACGGCGCTCTCCCAGCGGGTCGGCACGATCGTCTTGCCGTTCGAGGTCACGATCACGTCTTTGAGTCGGCCCTCGAGCACGAGCCGTCCGCGCTCATCGAGTCTCCCGAGGTCGCCGGTGCGGAAGAAGCCGTCGATGAAGGCTCCTTCGTCGTGGGCCGGATTGCGGTAGCCGTCGAAGACGCCGACGCCGCGGGCGAGCACCTCGCCCTCATCGCTGATGCGCACGGTGAGACCGGGGAGGGGCGGGCCGACGGTTCCCGAGGCGATGCGTCCGGGCAGGTTGCCGGTGAGCGGCGCCGTCGTCTCGGTGAGCCCGTAGCCCTCGATGACGGGCACCCCGATGCCGCGGAAGAAGAGCGACAGGTCCGCATCGAGTGCGGCTCCGCCCGACAGGATGTAGCCGACGCGTCCGCCCATGACGGTGCGCAGGCGCTTGTAGAAGAGAGCGTCGAAGAAGCGGTGCCGCACCGTGAGGCCGAGGTCCTCCGAGATGCGGCGGCCCGCATCGATCCGCTCTTCGCGGCGGCCCCAGGCGAGGGCCGTCGAGACGGCCTTCGCCCAGACACCCGAGAGACCCTTGGCGGCTGCCTTGTCGGCGGCCGCCGCCTGGATCTTCTGCAGCACGCGCGGCACGACGACGAGGAACGTCGGACGCAGGGTGTCGAGCGTCGCGACGACCGTCGACGGGTCGGAGAGGTGCGCGATGCGCATGCCGCTGGCCAGGCAGATGAGCTGCAGTCCGCGGGCCAGCACGTGGGCGAGCGGAAGGAAGATGACGGTGTTGCCGTTCTCGTTCACGATCTCGCGGTACGCGGCGGCGATGTTGAGCACCTGTCCGAGGAAGTTCCGGTGCGTGAGCACGACACCCTTGGGCTCACCCGTGGTGCCCGACGTGTAGACGATCGTCGCGGGGTCGTCCTGGGTGGCGAGCGCCCGGCGGTCCTCGAGCTCCTCGTCGGTCACGTCGACGCCCTGCGAGACCAGGTCGGGGAGAGTGCCGGATGCCGCGGCATCCATGGTCCATGCGCCGAAGGTCTCGTCGTCGGTCTGCGCGAGCGCCGCGTCGAGCAGCGCCACGTGATCCGCGGTGCCTCCGACCGCCAGACGCACGCCGGCATCCGCGATGATCGCGTTCACCTGCGAGGGCGACGAGGTCTCGTAGATCGGCACGACGACGGCTCCGGCGAACCAGGCGGCGAGGTCGGCGACGGCCCATTCGTAGCGGGTCGGGGCCATGATGGCGATCGGATCGCCGGCCCGGATGCCCTGAGCGATGAAGCCCTTGGCGAGAGCGCGCACCTGATCCGAGAACTCCCGGGTCGTGATCGGGCGCCACGCGGCAGTGGCATCCGCTCCCGAGACTTCGAAGGCCACGTGGTCAGGAGCCGCTGAGGCGCGCGCGACCAGCAGGTCGGTGATGTTGCGATACCCGTCGAGGGATGCAAGCGGCGGGGTCGATGACTCGATCATCGGGGCTCCTCTCGGGCGCGCGGGAACGGGCCCATCTCCTTCTGTTCGGAGCCGAGGAGGAATCGGATGGGAGATGGCCACCCTATCTCGCGCCGAGCCTGGAGGAGGAGGCGGGGGCGGCACGTACACGATCGATGGCGACGACGTGATGGTCGAGTTCACCCCCTGGGACGAGCTCTGACGGTTCCGCGCTCGGTCGCTCCGGTGATGCCGCATCTAGAGGCGGGTCTCATCGTCGGCAGACACGGCGTTGCCCCAGACCCAGCAGCGGAAGGTGGTGTCGCCGGCGCGGAACTCGATTCCTGCGGCGGTCGGTGTGGAGCGGGCGAGCTTGGCGTCGACGCGGATGGCCTCCGGCCCGAACCGCACCCACGCCCGCACCATTCGGTAGGGCTGCGGGTAGATGGTGAGGGGTTGTTCTCGGAGGGCGAGTTCGCGGTCGGTGAGTGACTGGAGCGGTCCGGATCGGGCGGCCGTGAGGATCGCCTGATGCTGTGAGCGCATGTCGTAATGCTCTGCCAAGCGCCTGCTCGTGCCCATGCCGGCTCCCTTTCTCCGGCCTGGAACCAGGGTAGCAACATTCGAATCTATGTTCTATTCTAGAATCATGCGACCGGCGACCGATCACCTCCCCACGACCCTATGGATGGTCGACGACATTCCCTCGCGCATGGTGTTCGCCGGGCGCCGGTGGAGAGTGTCCGACACGCCCACGCGCCTGCGCCACTCGATCTGGACGGCGTCACCGGATCAGAACCACGGACTCTACGGGTGGCGTTTCCAGGGCACGGACGACGACGGTCTGTCGCTGGTGTTCGACGTGTTCAAGGGTGAAGACGGCTGGCACGTGCATCGGAGCTACAGCTAGAAGGCGCGTGTGCCGGGGGAGCCGAGCAAGCACACCCGAGAGGCCGTGCGTTCGACAATGTCGACCACACGGCCTCGGGGCGAAGCGGGTCAGCCCTGGATGAAGGCGAGGATGTCGGGGTTGATGACATCCGCATGTGTGGTGAGCATGCCGTGCGGATACCCCTCGTAGATCTTGATCTCGGAGTTCGGGAGGAGCTCGTGCTGCTTGATGGCGGCGTCCTTGAAGGGGACGACCTGGTCATCGTCGCCCTGGAGCACGAGCACCGGAACCGAGATGGCCTTGAGGTCCTCGGTCTGGTCGGTCTCGGAGAACGCCTTGATGCCCTCGTAGTGAGCGAGCGCGCTGCCCGTCATACCCTGACGCCACCAGTTGGCGACCACGGGCTCGGAGAGCTGCGCGCCCTCGCGGTTGAATCCGTAGAACGGTCCGGAAGCGACTGCCTGGAAGAATTCGGCGCGGTTGGCGGCGAGCGCTTCGCGGAAGCCGTCGAACACCGAGATCGGAGTGCCCTCGGGATTGGTGTCGGTCTGCACCATGAGCGGAGGGACAGAGGAGACCAGGACGGCCTTGGCGACACGGCCCTGTGGTTCACCGTACTTCGCGACGTAACGGGCCACCTGTCCGCCGCCGGTCGAGTGACCGATGTGGACGGCGTTGCGGAGGTCGAGGTGCTCGACGACGGCGTTCACGTCGCTGGCGTAGTGGTCCATGTCGTGTCCGATGCTGGTCTGCGAGGAACGACCGTGGCCGCGACGGTCACTGGCGATGACGCGGTACCCCTTGCCGAGGAAGTAGAGCATCTGGGCGTCCCAGTCGTCCGACGAGAGCGGCCAGCCATGGTGGAACATGATGGGCTGGGCGTCGCGGGGGCCCCAGTCCTTGAAGTAGATGTCGGTTCCGTCGTCCGTGGTCACAAAAGGCATGAGCAACTCCAGGTTGTGGTGAGCCGGCCCGACGCCGGCATCTATCGCGAGTCATCCGCACGGGTCGGCGGACCTCTCTCACGCTAATGACGAGCCGGAAAGCCTCAGTGCGACGATTGTCGAATACTCATCCGTCGTCGCGGCGACTTTTTCTCGCGCTTGGCGAACCCGCTACTGTGACGACGTGCACATCGAGATTCCGTACACACGGCTTCCGGTCGACCTCGAGAACATCACCTACCAGTTCGGTCCGGATTCGGCACCGCGACCGGGTGTGATTCCCGGTCAGACCGTCGAGTTCGCCCTCGAAGACAGCGTCGTCTACCCGGGCACGTCCCGCCGCTGCTGGATCCACGTGCCAGCTGGTTACGATGCCAAGTCTCCCGCAGCGCTGATGCTGTTCAACGACGGGTGGTGGTACCTGGACCCCGAGGGTGACGTCCGCGGCGGCATCGTCCTTGACAACCTCGTGCACCGAGGGGAGATGCCGATGACCATCGGGGTCTTCGTCGACCCGGGCACGAGGAACGGCGCCGACGACCCCAAGAATCGCAACATCGAGTATGACGCGTTCGACGACCGATACGTGACGTTCCTCACTACCGAAGTTCTTCCAGCGGTGAGGGCGAAGTACGCGATCTCCGAGGACCCCGCACTGCATGGGATCTGCGGCGGGAGCTCGGGAGGCAACGCAGCGTTCACCGCCGCGTGGGAACGTCCCGATGAGTTCACGCGCGTCATCGCGTACCTGTCGAGCTTCGCGCAGATGCCGGGCGGCAACCCTTATCCGGAACTCCTCGCAGCGACTCCGCCCAAAGCGCTCCGGATTCTCCTTCAGGCCGGTCACCGGGACGACGGATGGAACCAGCGTGAGATGAACTGGCTGGCGGAGAACCTGTCAGTCGCTGCGGCACTCGCACGTGCGGGCTACGACTTCAGGCTGGTTCTCGGAAACGGTGGGCACAGTCCGAATCATGGCGGCGTGCTGCTCCCTGATGCGCTGCGTTGGATCTGGCGCCCCTGAACCCGGAGCGCCCGGGCGATGCCGCGGCCACCTTCGAGGAGTCGTAGGTGGCTCGCGAGACTTCTCTCGTGCTCCGAATTCTCATGACTTCACGTCTTTCAGTGCGGTGTCGGACGTCGGAGCGGAGAGGCCGGCCGGCTTCGGGCCGAGCGTGGTCAAGAACAACGCCAAGGCGAGGAGGGCGGGCAGGGCGGCCGAGTGGTCGCCGAAAAGTGTCGCTCCCGCAGCGCCGACCAAGCACCCGCCGATGAATCCGGCAAGCAACGGCCATGTCTGCGCCCATCGTCGCCGAGCCTGCTGGTCTCGCCCACGTGACCGAGCAATGTCCGTGACAGCGACGGTCGCTGCGACCAGGTTGCCGGTCATCACTGCCGTCGACAATGAGCGGTTTGGGACGAGATGGAGGTATGCGTTCTGTGCGGCCATTGCGCACACCGCGAGCATCCCGATGAGGACAGCGATTCCCGACTTCGGATGTGCCGATGCCTGTGCGGTGAATGACAGGACGGCTGCTGCAATGAGGAACGCTGCCTGAACTCCGAGTAGCAGTTGGTTCGTGGTGGGAGCACGGGCGCCTACTCGTCGTGCGATCAGGGTTGAAAGCATGGTGGCGACTATGAACACCGGCACGGCCAGCAGAGAGGCGAGGTCAGGGAGCTCCCCACGCACCACGTCTGCCGCGATCACTACGAGATTGCCGGTAACGTGCGCAGAGAAGAAACCGCCGAGCAGGAGCCAACTCGTGACGTCGGTGACACCAGCGATCACCGCAAGCGCGGCAGGCATCGAGGTCTGTCGGTTCATGTTGCGCGCCTCCGCCGAATGAGCTCGTAGAACCGCATCGGAATCACGAGTCCCGCCGCCATCGCCATGATGACGAAGACAGCCGTCGCGCCGTCGGTGAGCGCTCCAAGCGATGGGGACGAGCCGCCGGCGAACGTCAGTACTCCCAACGCATCGATGGTGCGGAAGATGTACACACCCGGGACGAGTGAAACGACGGCCGCGAAGCCGATGCCTGCGAAGGGGATGTGCGTGGCCCGCGCCACGGGGGCCAGCGCGAATCCGACGAACAAGCACGCGACGAGAGCTCCCGCGGCGATGTTCCACCCCCAGACGTCCATCACCACCCATCGAAGTCCGTGCGCGACCGCTCCGACGACGACAGGCCACCAGATCAGGCGAAGTGGCATCGCGAAGTACACCGGGTATGACGCGGCGGCGATGCCCGCAGCGAGGACGTCGAGGCCGAGTGCAACCTCGCGTCCCGGCGGAGTAGGGGGGAGTCCCGTGCCGAAAGCTGCCAAGCCGATCGCAAGCCCCGTCCCGATGGACAGCAGGAGCAGGGCGGCGTATCCGAGACGCGCGAAGCCGAGCGGGATCCGCAGACTCAGCAGATCGAGCGCAGCGTTGAGAATGTGAGGTCCAGGGACGAGGATCATGGCAGGACAGACGGCGATGAGCCTCAGGGCGGAGCTGAGATCTGCGTGCACGGCGAAGCCGCCGATGAGCCCCGCTATGAGAGCGGCGGTGAAGACCTGGCCGATGGGGCCGACGTGCAGGTGTGCGAGCGTGCGTCGGGCGACACCACCGAGCACTGCGCTGCCCGCCGCGAGCCCGACAGCCGTCGCATCTTGCGCTCCGAAGATGACCGCCAACGCGGCGGAACCGGTGGCGCAGGCGAGGAGGAAGAGCCAGATGTCGGCCGGCCGCATCTTCCTCGCGTCGGCGAGTGCCGCTGCGAGATCGGACTCGGTCGCCGACCCGACGCCGACCTTGTCGATCGTTCGCGTGAGCGTCGACACGGCGTTCATGGCGATCCCGGTCGGAGGCGCGAGAACGATGCGGGGAGCGGTGGCTACGCCGGTGCTGCGTCCGCGTTCCGCGAGGGTCACGGACGTCCAGGCGGGGATGAGTTCCGCGTCGGTGTCCAGGCCGTGGTTCATCCGGTCGACGGCGGCGAGCGTCACCGACGTGGACTCGCCTGAGGCGTGCAACGTCGCTGATGCGCTGGCGATGAGGTCGTGCCTCACCGCCCGCGCATCAGCATCCTCCTGGGGCTGCATCAGGCTCCGCCGACTCCGCGACCGACGAGGTCGCCCGGCACGACGATGGAGTCGAACTGCTCTGCGGTGACTTTGCCGGAAGCGAGCGCCGCTTCGCGAAGCGTCTGGTCTTTCGCCAGGGCGTCCTCTGCGATGTGTGCAGCGTTCTGGTATCCGATGACGGGGCTGAGCGCTGTCACGAGCATGAGGCTCTCGCCGACGTAGGAGCTGATCTTCTTCTCGTTCAGTTCCGTGCCCGACACCGAGTATTCGAGGAACTTCGCCATCCCGTCGCCGAGGATCCGTGCGGAGTGGAGGAAGTTGTTGATGATGATGGGGCGCATCGCGTTGAGCTCGAAGTTGCCCTGCGAGCCCGCGAATGCCACAGCGGCGTCGTCTCCGATGACCTGGATGGAGATCATCACGATTGCTTCGCACTGGGTCGGGTTGACCTTGCCCGGCATGATGGACGAGCCCGGTTCGTTGGACGGGAGCACGAGTTCTGCGAACCCGGTCCGCGGCCCCGAGGCGAGCCAGCGCATGTCGTTGGCGATCTTCATCAGCGACACGGCAAGTCCGCGCAGCGCCGCGTGAGCGCGAACCATCGCATCCAGTGAGCCCTGTGCCTCGAACTTGTTCGGGGCGGTGACGAACTTCTTGCCTGTCAGCTCGGCGATCTTCGCCGCGACCTGTACAGAGAAACCCTCGGGCGCGTTCAGGCCCGTACCGACCGCGGTTCCGCCGAGGGCGAGCTTCAGCAGGTCTTCACGGCTGTGTTCGATGTCGCGGATGCCCGATTCCAGCTGCGCCGCATAGCCTGACCACTCCTGTCCGACCGTCAGCGGAACAGCGTCCTCGAGGTGGGTGCGTCCGATCTTCACGACGTCCATCCACTGCGTGGATTTGCGTGCGATCTCTGCGTGCAGCGCCCGCAGGCTTGGCAGCAGCCGGTCGTCGATCTCGGTCAGCGCGGCGACGTGCATCGCCGCGGGGAACGAGTCGTTGCTGGACTGAGCCATGTTGACGTCGTCGTTGGGGCCTACGGGGTGCTGGGTGCCGAGCTCGCCGCCGAGGAGCTGGATGGCGCGGTTGGAGATGACCTCGTTGACGTTCATGTTGCTCTGCGTGCCGGATCCGGTCTGCCAGACGTAGAGGGGAAACTCTGCATCCAGGTCACCGGCGATGACCTCGTCGGATGCCTGCACGATGGCCTTGGTCTTCCACGGCGCGAGACGACCGGCGTCCTCGTTCACGAGCGCCGCGGCCTTCTTCACGACGCCGTATGCGCGGTACACCTCGATGGGCATGTGGTCGTGTCCGATGGAGAAGTGCTGCAGGGAGCGCTGGGTCTGTGCGCCCCAGTAGCGTTCGGCGGGAACGTCGACAGTTCCCATGCTGTCGAACTCGCTTCGCTGGCCGGTCTGTCCGGTGCCGATGGGCACGTTCTGGTACTCGGGGGTGTTCGTGTCGGTGGTGGTCATGGGCTGCTCCTGCTCGGTTTTCAGGGGGTGGGGTTGTTCTGCGTGGGGTCGATGGGGCCACGCGCCGACGATGCCGCGATGAACAGGACGAGGAGGACGACTGCGGCAGTGGCGAGCGACGCTCCGGCCCCCAGCTCATCGATGACGAAGCCCGCGCCGCCACCGACCACGAAGGCGACGAGGACGACGAAGTACGCGCCGGCAGGTCGCATGTGTGCTTCACCGTCGTCGGAGATACGGCGTCCCAGTGCCCGGGCGACGAGGCTCGCAGCCATCTGGACGACGGACGTCACGGCGATGTTGCCGTAGAGCATGCCGGTTTCGCGGTGGAAGGCGTTGCCCTGCACACCCGCGATGAAACTGACCGTCCAGGCGACCGCCCACGGGCTGATGTGGGTCGTGGCCGTGAGAACCGCGAGAACGGCGACGAGCGCGACTTCGAAGACGAGGACTTCGGCGGAGTAGGGCTTGTCCTCACGCGCGCGCCATAGAACGTAGATGCTGCAGACGAACGCGCCGAACGCGAACACGACGACGCTGGTCGCTGCGAGGAGCACACGTCCCGGGTTGCCGTCGGCGAGGAAGTATCCGACGGACAGCAGGTTGCCGGACTGGACGGTGGCGAACGTGCCCACCTGGCCGAACGTCCAGGCGTTGAGAAGCCCGGACACGAGAGCGAGCGCAACTGCTGCCGGCGCCGTCTCAAGTAGGGGGTAGCGGCGGGTGTGAGTGCGGGTTGACTTCGTCATGCGGCCTCCGAGTGGGTGCTTCTCATGAGAATGCCGATTGCGCTGAGGCCCTTGCGACGAGAGTCGAATGTGCATTCGTCACGATTCGGTGCGCTCCGAGCCGCCCGCTGGGCAGACTCCTGGGTATCGTCCGGAATCGTTACGAAGGAGCACCGCATGGACACGTCCGAGACCCCCGAGGTGGGTCACGAAGTCCCCTCGCTGGGCAACCCCGACCTGCCGCAGGAAGGCGAGATCAACATCGCCGACCGCCCGCAGAGCAACACCATGACCGGCCCGCAGAACGAGGCCATCGAGTCGCAGTTCCCGAACCAGATGCATGCGCCTGCGACGGACATCAGCACGCAGCCATTCTTCTGGTCGTCGTTCAACATCTCACCCCGCCGGGTGCAGCGCGGCGGCTGGGCTCGCGAGCTCACGAAGCAGGACTTCCACATCTCCGACGAGATCGCCGGTGTGAACATGTACCTCGAGCCCGGCGGCATCCGCGAGCTGCACTGGCACCAGACGGCCGAGTGGGCGGTGATGACCCGCGGCAAGGCCCGCGTCACGACGCTCAGCCGCTCCGGCCTGCCTGCTGTCGAAGATGTGGAGGAAGGCGACCTGTGGTTCTTCCCCGCCGGCACCCCGCACTCCCTGCAGGGACTGGGCCCGGACGGTGCCGAGTTCGTCCTCGCGTTCGACGACGGCGACCAGTCCGAATCGAACACGCTGCTGCTGACCGACTGGTTCGCCCACACCCCGCCCGAGGTTCTCGCGAAGAACTTCGGCGTCGCCCAGGAGGTCTTCTCCGACATCCCCCTGCACAACCTTTGGATCTTCCCCGGCGACGAGCCCCCGGCGCTCGACATCGACCAAGCCGCCGCGGGTGTCGAATGGGGCATGGAGCCCGTCATCTTTCGACTGTCACGCTCGAAGCCGCTCTACCAGAACACGGGCGGCAGCATCCAGATCGCCGATTCCACCAACTACGCCTATTCGAGCACCGTCGCCGCGGCGCTCGTCACGGTCGAACCGGGCTCGATGCGCGAACTGCACTGGCACCCGAACGCCGATGAGTGGCAGTACTACCTGCGCGGCTCGGCCCGCATGACCGTGTTCAACACCGGCCCGCACGCGAACACGACCGATTTCCGCGCCGGAGACGTGGGCGTCGTGCGCAAGAACTTCGGTCACTACATCGAGAACACCGGCGACGATGTGCTGCAATTCCTCGAGGTGTTCCGCACCGACAGGTACGAGGAGATCTCGCTGGCGAACTGGCTGTCGCACGTGCCGCCGCAGCTCGTGTCGGCGCACCTCAACGTCGACCCCGCCGTCCTCGCGACGTTCCCCCGCGGAGCCCAGGGCATCACCCCGCTGCGCTGAGAGAGGACCCGGTGATGAAAGGGGGTGCGATGGTCGACGTCACACCCCCTTCTTCACGTTCGGACGTCGATCTCCGCTGAGCTTCCACCGACGAGAGACCGCGACCGTGCAGAGCACGACCCCGGCGACGGCACCTCCGACGACGGTGTCGATGATCCGTGTGCCGATGGACGCCTCGAGGAGCGGACGACTGCCGCCCGCTACAAGAAGCAGAGCCATCGGAGTCACCACCATGAGCGCAAACATGAGGTTGCTGCGGAGGAAGAACACGAACCCGAACACGAGTCCACCGACGACGGCGACCAGCGCGAACCCCTCGGGCATCCAGAGCATGAAGACCAGCGCGATGCAGACACCGAGAGCTGTGCCGATGATCCGCTGAGCCATCCGGAGAGTCCCGAGGTGCAGGTCGGAGTCCTTCTGCAGGATGCCGATGACGGCGAGAAGCACCCAGCCGACGTGGTGGAGCCCCAGCCATGCGCTCACAAGCACCGCGAGTACGACCGCGACAGTGAGGCGCGCGAAGATACGTGCAGAATCCGGCTCCCAGCTGTACGTCCAGCGGTAGTCGTGAGGGAGCTTGGCATCGTCTGCTCGCACGCGAGTCAGCGCGAGCGGCGCGACGATCACGACGTACCCGGTGACAACGCCCAGCGCCACAACCGAGATGACGAGAAGCGGGTCCACTCCACCTCCGCCCATCGACACGGGTGCCGTCAGCTGCCCCATGGAGCCGGCAGTGAGGACCGGGAAGATGGCGCCGGGCGGTCCGACGCTGAACGTCAAGCTCACGTACGAGAAGACGACAGCGACGATGCTCATAGCGAGCAGGCTTGTCGGCAGCGAGCTTCCCGTGCTGATGCCGATGACGGTACCCACGAGAAAGCCGACCGCTATGACCGGCAGCTTCGCCGCGCGCTCTCGTCGGCTCTTGCCTGAGAGGTACAGGACGATGAGTGCCCCGAACGATGCGAGGAGCCCCAGTCGCAGTTGCCCGAGCGCAGCGAACACCGCAGGTGGTCCGGCGATAGCGATAGCCGCCTGAGTGGCGGGAACCCACGCACCCGACACGGGGGCGAAATCCACCAGCGCTCGTGCGATGCGCGATGCGCTCATGAATCAGGTGTCGCGCGCGCCACCACTCGCGTCCAGTGGAGTTCGCTGTGGAACGAGAGTCCGTCGATGGTGGTCCGTGGAGATCCTGTGATGAACAGATCGTTGCCTTCGATGCGGGCGTGCCGCGCCTGGGGCTTTCCTTCCCATCCGGTGAACAGGGCGACGTCTACGTGGTGAGTGACCGTATCGCTCGCGGAGTCTACGGTGTATGGCCCGGCGTAAGCGATGAATCCTCCAGCCATGAGCGCCAGGTTCGCGGTCGAGACGGACTGTGGGTCAGGGTCGTTCGTACGAGCCCGATCCGTCGACCCCAGGGTCGCTGAGACGATGCCATCGGGGCTGTACGAGAGGTAACCGTTCACGTGGGGACCGAACTCCGGCATCCGTACGCCGTCGGCGAAGACCTCCGTAGCGCTGACGAGCCGCCATGCGCCGACGAGGTCCGAGGCTGAGAGTGTCATGAGGTCTTGTCCTGTCGGGTGCCTGCTGACACGGTGGCGTCTTTGCGTCGCGGCTTCGTGCGTGAGCCGTCAACACTGTCGTGCTCGATGAGGTGGTTGACGTCGACGGACTGTGCGAGCGCGCCGGCCGTCTCGATGACGACCTGGTCGTACTGCGTGAGACGGGTCTGGTGCTGTTGGAGATGCTCACTCCAGCTGCCGACGCCGAAGACCTCGACCCACGTGCCGTCTTCCCGGTCCTGGTACAACGCCCACGTGCGGGCACCCGTGCGTCGACGACTGTGCTCGACGGCATTCATCTGCTGCACGAACGCGTCTTCCTGCTCGCCTGCTACGTCGTAGCGGACGAGGACGAGAGTGGGGCTGTGCCCGTCGATGTCTTGGACGGCGTCCGCCAACGGGAGCGCGAAGGTGTCTCGCTTCTTGTCCGCGGTTTCCAGAAGAGGCCAGAGGAGCTGAGACGCAGCGACGACGAGCGTCGCCGCCCCCGCGATGGCGCTGGTGGCGATGGCGCCGATCCACCCAGCGATGAGTCCGCTCGCGAGACCGCCCGCGGCCATGGCTCCGTAGAGCACCATCTGGTAGACGGACAGACCTCGTGCGCGCACCCAGACGGGAAGGAAGGACTGAACGGCACCGTTCAGCGTGGCGACGACGCCGATCCACGCGGCTCCAGCCATGGCGAGGATCGGCAGCGTCAGGAAGAGCCATGGGGATACGGCAACCCCGATGGTCGCGGCCCCGAACAGCACCGATGACAGAAACACTGTCCGGTTCGCGCCCAGCGCGTGGAACCACGGGATGAGAAACGCCGCGCCGACTGAACCGACGCCGAGCCCCGCAAGCAGGAGCCCGTACCCGGCGGAGTCAAGGTTCACGCGCTGCGTGGCGATGAGCGGGAGCAGTGCGTACAACACGCTGGCCGGGACGACGAACGCTCCGAGGCGCACGTACATGCGGCGAACGACGGCAGCTTGCGTGACGTATCGAAGGCCTGCACGTGCCGCGTCTACGAACCGCTCGGCCTGATGAGGGTTCGGGTGGTAGGTGCGCCAGCTGATGAGGACGATGAGGAATGCGGCGAACGACAGCAGGTTCATCCCGAAGACGAATGCGACCCCGAAACCGGAGAGGAGGACACCGGCGACGGCGGGCCCGATGGCACGGGCGACGTTGACGGAGACGGCGCTGAGGGATGCCGCCATCGGCACCATACGGAGCGGAACGATCTCGGTGGCCAGCGCCTGGTAGGCGGGAAGCTGCACGGCCGTTGCCGCGCCGAGGAGGACGGTGATGAGCAGCAGCAGATACGGCGTCATCTCGCCCGTCGCGGTCAGCGTCACGAGAGCTGCGCTCAGCAGCACTTGGAGAGTCTGCATCCAGATGAGGATGGAGCGACGGTTCAGGAATTCTCCGAGCACTCCCGCTGGGATGCCGAGGAGCAGCACCGGGGCCGCGGACGCCGTCTGGATGAGGGCGATGAGAAGAGGGTGGGTGTGCTGCTCGACCATGAACCATTGCGCCCCGACGGTCTGCATCCAGGTGCCGATGTTGCTGACCAGCGCCGTCACCCACAGTGCTCGGAAGATCGGCACAGCAAGGGGCGCCCAGATCGACGTGCGCGGGGCGGTGTCGTCGGACGTCGTGACGTCGCCGGTTGCGGGACGGGGTGCCGGTGTGTTCATGGCGATGCCTCCAAAGTCGATGTGATCTGTCGGGAGCAGCAACCCCCGTTCGATGCCGCTGCCCGACAGATCCAGCCCCAGACGGGCTACTGCTCGAGGGCGTTCAGCACGACCTTCCCCACGGTCTGCCCGCCTTCGAGAAGTTCATGTGCGCGGTTCGCTTCTGCGAGCGGGAACACCGCGTCGACTGCGCCGCGGATTGCGCCGCTTTCGATGAGCGGGAGGACGTCGCGCGTGACACCGGCGATGATCTCGGCCTTCTGGGCTGCGGGGCGCGCCCGCAGGAGGGTGGCGGAGATGCTGGCTCGGCGCGACATCAGCTCCCACAGGTCCAGCGTCGCGGGACCTGTGGAGCCGCCGATGATGACGAGGTGGCCGTCGTCGGCGAGGCATTCGATGTTGCTCTCGAGGTACGGCGTTCCGACGATGTCGAGGATGGCGTCGACGCCGCGCCCGTTCGTCACGTCACGCGTGACCGAGGCGAAGTCCTCGTTGCGATAGTTGATGGCTACGGATGCTCCGAAGCCGATGGCGGCATCCGTCTTCGGCTTACTTCCGGCGGTGCCGATCACCCGGGCGCCGATGGCCGTCGCCCACTGTGTGGCGAAGGAGCCGATACCTCCGGCCGCACCGTGGATGAGGACCGTCTGCCCCGCTTTCAGGCCCGCGATCATGGCGAGGTTCGAATAGACGGTGCAGGCGACCTCGGGAAGGCCTGCCGCTTCGAGCATGGTCATGGTGGTCGGCTTCGGCATCACCTGAGTGGCGGGGACGACGACCTCCTCCGCATAGCCGCCACCGGTGAGGAGCGCACAGACTTCGTCTCCGACCTTCCACCCGGTGACGTCCGCCCCGATGGCGTCGATGACGCCGGCGCATTCGAGCCCGAGTCCGGGAGGAGCTCCAGGCGGTACCGGGTAGTGGCCGCGACGTTCGAGCAGGTCAGCGTTGTTGATGCCGGCGGCGTGGACGCTGATGCGCACCTCGTGAGGTGCGGGGTGGGGTCGGTCCACCGAGATCAGGCGGAGCACGTCAGGTGAACCGGGGCGGGTGAACCGTACTGCGGAAGTCATCGAAGTCCTTCGTTCTCGGGGTGAGGGGGGTGGAGGGGACATTGTGCCCCCTCCACCCCCACGGGTTCTCAGTGCTCGTCGTAGTGGTCGCCGTGAAGCGCGTGACGGTGGTCGTCGTGGACGTAGTCGACGTGGTCGCCGTGGGCGACCGCCTCGTGTCCACAGCTCGCGCCATGTTCGTGCTCGGCGACCGTGTGATGCTCGGCGTGCGTGTCAGTGGTAGCCATGGTCACTCCGCTCGGGCGGATGCGTGGGCCTTGGCGTACGCGACGATGCTCTGCGCGTAGTGCGGCGTCTCGAGCTCGCAGTGACGACCCGAGGCCTCCTGGCGGGCGGCGGCGGCTTCCTCGAACGTCTGCCCGCTGGCCGTGATGAACTCCAGGAACTCCTCCGTGGGGTGCGACGTGACGGTGTTCACGTAGCGCAGCTGGTCGCCCTCGAGCTGCTCCATGCCGAGCTCCCAGATCACCTGGGTGGTGGTCCAGCCGGCGGGGGAGAGCACGTCAGAGATGGAGACCATCTTGCAGTAGTGCTTGCTGGCGACCTCGTAGCGGTAGTTCTGGATGACGAGGCCCGCACCGATGACCTCGACGTTGATCGACATGGGCGTGCCGTCGTCGTCGACCGTGTAGCCGGCGGCCTTGTGGTCGCCGGGCGCACAGCGCTGGTACTCGTGGGTGGGGAGGTTCTTCAGCCACGCTTCGATGTCGATGTCATCGAAGTTGCCGGTGACGTCAGACGTGACCACGGCGTGCGAGAGCACGAGGTCGGGGCGAGGGGTTGCAGCCATGAGTGGCTCCTTCGTTTCATGCCGGTGTCCGGCGGGAGAGTGGATTGGCACGAGCCGCCGATCCGGCGTTCGCAGATGCGACGCTATGCGGCGGTTTCAGGGCGTACATCCCCCGGGCCCCACCGGCACATCGCATGTTCTATTCGCGCACCCTCTGGCCGAAGCGCGTTGCGACGATTGGCGAAATTCGCTTCGTCTCGTGTTCAGCCGTTGCGCGAGTATCGTGAGTGCGTGCCCCCCTCCCGCAAGCCATATCGCGCCAGCAACCGCGACGCGCTGGCGGGGAGCGCAGCCGACCTCTACCTGGTTCCCGTTCGCGGTCGAAAATCAGAGGTGCACGCGATTGAGCGGGGGTTCGACCTTGCGTTCACCGGGCAGAACGCTGTCACGGTTTTCTCCGGCGATCCCGGAATGGGCAAAACCCGTCTGCTGCAGCATGCTTTGCAACTTGCGCACGGACGAGCATGGTCGACGCTGGTCGTGGCACCGGATTACGACTCGCAGTTGTCGCCGTTAGGTGCCCTCATCAGTGCGGTGACCGAGGCGGCCCCACCCCTGCTGAGCGCTGACGAGCTGCACGCGACCATTCAGGGAACTTCGCCGCAATACTGGATCACGCGCGTCCTCGGCGACACACTGGAATCCGCCAGTTCCCGGGCCGGGGTGCTCGTCGTCGTCGACGACCTGCAGTGGTTGGACTCAGGGTCGCTCTCGGTCCTCACCGCTCTGCTGCGAACCCTTGAGGGCCTCCCCGTTTACTGGGTCTTTGCCACACGCAGCGGAGCGTACGGCCCCGAACATCGACGGTTCCTCGTCAATCTTCGAGAGTTCGCCTCTGTCATCGATCTCTTTTCGCTTGACGTGGATGCTGTCGATGCGATGGCCCGCGACATTCTCGGCGCCGCCCCCGGACCGAAGGTCGAGGCCGCAATACGCAGGACCGGTGGATCACCACTTCTGATTCTCGAGATGCTTCGCGGGATGGAAGAGGAGGGGCTTCTGCATCCGTCCCGTGGCATGGTCGATCTCGAGAAAGATGCGGTTCCTGCCCGTTACGGCGCATCGGTGCGAGAACGGATCGCGGCGCTCGACCCTGATGCCCGTCGATTCGCCCAGATCGGCAGTCTCTTCGGTCGAGAGTTCCCCCTCAGTGGCGTCTTGGATGTCATCGGCCAATCCGCCGCGCAGGCCGTCCCCGCGGTGCAACAACTCCTTGACCTCGGACTCGTCGTTGACACCGGAAGCAGCTTCGCCTTCCGTCACGACACAATCCAGGCTGCGGCATACGACAGCCTGTCTCCCACAGTGCGGCGGGCGGTCGCTCGAGAAGTCCTGCAGCATCGGTTGCGGTCCGGAGAGTCGGTGTCTTCATTGGCGTCCCCGATTTCAGCCGCGGCTGAAGCCGGAGATGACGCGTCCATTGATCTGCTTTTCACCGCGGCTACGGAACTAGCCCCCATCGACGCACGCGGCGCGGCAGAGTTGACGGTGCGGGGGGCACAGTTGGCGCAGGGGCGGACCCACCATTCCGCGCGCGTGGTCGAGCTGCTTCCGTTGGTACTCGCCGGCGGCCTACAGGACGATGCCCATCTCATACGTGAGTCGCTCGCCCCCGGCCTCAGTGCGGACGAGCGCGCACGGGTCGGCCTCGCCTTCGCCAGGCAACTCACGGAGTCAGACTTCGGCAAGGCTATTGAGGAGACGGAAACAGCGCTGGCTCTTGGAGGGGTCTCTCAGAAGACCGTCGTGGAGTTGCTCGCGGTTCGTGCACTCAACTACGCGAACAAGGCCGACGCGGTCGGTCTGCGCGACAGCCTGGCACGCGCCCGGCAGAACGCCGATGATGAACGCGATCTCCTCGCGGTTGCCACCGTGGACGCCACCGAGTCGGTGCTTCTGTTCAACGAGAATCGCTTCGATGATGCGCAACGGTTGCAAGAATCGGCGCTCGAGAAGCTCGAACGCGCCGGCAGATCCGCGGCGCTGTGGGTACCGGAGGGCCTGTGGATGGCCTTCATGCTGAACAGCAGAGGCGACTGCGTGGACGCTCTTCGGCTTGTTGACGACGGTCTGCGTGATGCGAGAACTGCGAAGTACGTCGTCGCCGAGGCGTTCTGGATGATGGTGCGCTCCCGAGTCCTCTACGACCTTGGTCGATTGGATCAAGCGCGCGAGCAAGCAGAGACCGTCCTCGACCTCGCTGAGCTCCTTCACCTCGGCGATTTCGCTAATGCCACAGCGGGGGTGGTGCTGCACCGGATCGCATTGGACACCGGCGATGTCGAGCTGCGGCAGAATGTTCGATCCCTCGTGGAACAACTTGCGGATGGCATGAGTCTGACCAGAACCGGCAAGTGGAGCCTGGCGCTCGAAGCGTTCGATCTCGGCGATATCGAGATGGCCTACGGGTACACGGCACTGGCCCGCGAATGCGTGAACGTGCCGATCCCCTCGATGACGAGTCCCGCAGACTTCTCCGACGATGTGTACCTGGCCTATCTGAGCAAGAAGATGGGCGACGACGCCGCCGTGGAGAAGGTCGCCCGGCACGCGGCCAGTCGCGCGTCCCAGAATCCCGACAATGCGTACGTCTCGGCGGTGTCCTTGGCTGTGCAGGCGGTGCGCGATGGATCGTTCTCCGTTGTCATGGAAGCAGTCGCGTTGATGGAGGAGGTAGAGCGACCACTGATTCGTGCTCGGTTGCTCGAACTCGCTGGCAGCCTCGCCCCGACGGACGATGAAGCGGCGGGCTGCTACGTGCGAGGGATGCGCCTCTTCGAGGAGTTGGGTGCGGCCCGCGAAGTGAGTCGCGTGCTCCGAACGCTCCGAAACCGCGGAGTTCGGACGAGGGCGAAGTCGGTCAGCGACGGCCCGATGGGGTTGTCTTCACGCGAGTATCAGGTCGCCGAACGTATTGCAGCGGGGCTGACGACACAGAAGATCGCCGAGGATCTCATGGTGTCCCCGCATACGGTCGTCACGCACATTCGCCACATCTTCTCGAAATGGGGCGTGAACACGAGGCGCGAGGCGGCACATCGATTCCAGGAGGAATCCGCCGGCTCAGTAAGCTCCTCTCGCCCGGGTTAGTCCGGTTCCGCCAGGTATCGGTGGATCAGAGTGACGGCCATCGCGCCCTCGCCGACGGCCGAGGCGACTCGTTTGACCGATTTCGCGCGTACGTCGCCGGCGGCGAAGATCCCAGGGACGGAGGTTTCCAGATAGAACGGTGGCCGGGCAATCGGCCACCGCTCGAGATCGGCGGGGGCCAGGTCCACACCGGTCAGGACGAAGCCACGACTGTCGAGTCGGACATCGGTGGTCTCTGCCCACTCGGTGTTCGGGGCGCCGCCGATGCAGACGAACAGGTGGGTCGCGGGCACGCGTGCCGTTGTGCCGGCCTGGTCAAGAGTGATCTCCTGCAGGTGGTCGCCGCCGCCGACGGCGACGACGCGGGTGTGGACGAGGATCGTGACATTCGGCTGTGCAGCGAGACGGTTGAGCAGGTAGGCCGACATGGTCGAGGAGAGCGATGCTCCGCGCACCAGGACGGTGACGTGCGCGGCGTGGGCCGCCAGGTTCATCGCAGCCTGCCCCGCGGAGTTGGCGCCACCGACGACGTATACGTGCAACCCGATGCAGGTGGAAGCTTCGCTCGTCCCTGCGCCGTAGTAGATCCCCGCCCCTTCCCACTCGTGCTCACCATCCACGTCGAGTCGCCTCCAGCGCACACCCGTCGCCGAGAGAGCCGACCGGGCTCGGATCTCCGATCCGTCGGCGAGCACGGCGCGCACATCATGGTCCTTGAATGTGCGGGCGATGCCGTGGCGCATGAGGACAAGGTCCGTGCCGAACGAGACGGCCTGCCGGCGGGCGCGCTCTGCGAGATCTGCTCCGGAGATCCCGCCGGGAAAGCCGAGGTAGTTCTCGATGAGGCTGCTGAATCCCGCCTGACCGCCGACGGCGTCGCGTTCGACGACGGCAACGCTGAGCCCTTCGGACGCCGCGTACACGGCCGCCGAGAGTCCCGCGGGACCCGCCCCATGGATGATGAGATCGTAGGTCGACCGCGATGGAGACTTCACCCATCCCAAGGCGGCCGCCACCCGAGCGGGCGTGGGGTGCTCGAGGAGCTGGCCGTCGGCGAACAGCACCAGCGGAAGCTGGCGACCGGTCAGAGGAATGCCTTCCGCCGTCTGCGAGCTGGTCGGCACACTGATGGACAGGAAGGGCACCTCGCTACGTGTCAGATAGTCACGCAGGGCATACTCGTCTCGCCCGTCCACGTCGGTGATGAGTTTGAGGGGCAGCTTGCCGCCAGAGGCGATGCTCGTCATGCGTTTTCAGCGAGTTGGTCTTCCCAATCTCTCGGCACCCGGTTCGCAGGCCCGGGAGTGGGTTGAGATCGTGGGTGGCTTCGCGGAGGCGCAAGGACAGGCCCCTCGAATGCTGTCTCGGTGCCGAAGTCCCAGAACCAGTCCTCGCCTGGTTCGAAGCTCTGAATCACGCGATGGCCGCTCGTGTGAGCGTGCGTGGTGGCGTGCTTATGCAGGGAGTCGTCGCAGCATCCGATATGCCCGCACAACGCGCATCGGCGCAGGTGCAGCCACCACGACTCGATCTCCTCACAGTCCACGCACCCCGGTCCGGATGGCGGTACGTCCGTACGGATGAAGTCATTGAGGTCGCTCATGAGTGGTCCTCCTATCGTCGGTGTGCTGTCGGGGTCATCGTGACTGGAATCATGTCGGCACTCATGCGTGTACCTGGTGCCAGGCACTGATTCTGAAGTTGTCCACGCGGAAGCTGGCGAACCCCATGACCCATTGAGGCCCGGTGGCGGGGAGCGTGAGACACAGTGCCAGTTCGGCCAGAACCACCTGGCCCGAGACCGCCAAGCTCACGAGTTCCGTGTGCCAGTCAGCGAACGTGTTCCGGATGTCGCAGATCATCGACACGACGGCCACGCGCCCGCGAATGATCTCCCGCGCGGAGGGCTGGTAGGTGACATCCTCGGTCAGGAATGCGTGGATGTCGTGGTCGCTACCCTCGTTCAAGATGGTGACGAAATCGCGGATGACGAGTTCGATCTCCAGCAATTCGATGGCGGTCAGTGGACGTTCCCAGTGCTCGTGCATATCGACCTCTATGCCGTGCTGATTCGGAGGGCAGAGATCGTGTCCCCGCCGGTGGAGAAGGTCAGGGTGGCCGGACCGTTGTAGCCGTCTCCGTGCACTTGGGTGTGCACGGCAAGCTCGGTGCCGTCCCAGGCGTGCAGGAGGTCCGTGAATTGCACGCGGTTTTCGATGATCCATTTCTCAATCCACACGGTGATGCCCTGGAAACCCTCGAACAACATCCCCCACGCGTCGACGTGCGCGTCGGAATGAAAGCACCGGGTGAGAGCGTCAGCGTTCTGCGCGTTTGCGGCGTGCAGGGCATCGGTGACCACGGAGGGCACGTGTCCTTCAAGACGTCGCACATGCTCGAGCGCGGAGCCGCCGGCTGCTTCGGCGGGAGCAGAACGGGTGGTCTGAGGGTTCATGTCACGGATGAGGAACGTCCCCATGCCCTCGCCGATACCGCGGATGACGGGGTGGCGAACGGATGCGACCGGCTTCGGGGCGTCGGCCATGGGCGGTGCGGCGAGGGTGGTCATGGATGCTCTCTGTCGGGTCGGAGGTGCGGTGGATGGTTGCGACGGTAGGTCGGGGATGGGAGGTGGGACATCCCCCGGCAGGGGAGGGGGCATCACCTGTGTGACTTGTCGCCGTCAATCCGGGGAACGAAGTGAGGCGAGAACGTCCGCACGCGGTGCGAAGAAGACCGAGCCGGTGACGGCGGTGGAAAAGTCGAGGAGTTGGTCGTGCAGCCCCGGCGGATCGCCGATGAACATGCGCTCGAGCATCGTCTGGATGACGGAGAGGTCTCGCGAGTACCCGAGGAAGTATGTGCCGAACTCTCCGTGACCGGGGCGACCGAACGGCATGTTGTCCCGTTGAATGTCGTGTTCGGTGCCGTCGTCATCCGTGACGGTCGCGAGCGTCTTATGCGATTTCTGACCCCGTTCCGCGTCGTCGAGTTCGAGGCCTTCGAGTTTCGTCCGGCCGATGATGGCCTCTTGCCTCTCCGTCGGAAGAGCACGCCAGGAAGGGAGAGGGTGAAGATACTTCTGAGTGACGACATAGGTGCCCCCTGCGTTGCCCGGGTCCTCATCGCCGACGAGGACTGCGTCGTCGGCATCAGGTCCGACAGGGTTCGCAGTGCCGTCGACGAACCCCAGCAGATCTCTGCGGTCGAATGAGCGGAACCCGACTGTTTCGTCCTCGACACTGACCGCATACCCGAGGGCGTCGAGAATCTGCCGCTCGAGCTCGAAGCACACGTCGGCGCGCTCCGCACGGATGTGGAACAGCAGATCTCCCGGCGTGGCGGGGGCAGTGTGCGCGGCACCGATGACCGGCGTGAAGTCGCGCAGTTGTGCAGGCGTCGGCAGCCCGGTGATCTCAGCCCAGATGCGATTCCCGATCCCGACCGTGCACGTGAGCATCGTTTCCGGGAATCGAAAAGTGAGGGTCTTGAGCGTGTCTGCGAGATCGACGATGACATCGCGCGCGCTGTCGATGCCGCCCGAGACCACTGACACGACCAGGAACACGGCGTTCGCAGTCAGCGGCGTCGTCAGCGCCTGCACAGCTCCAGTTGTGTCGGACACGCATCCCTCTCTCCCGGTCCGCTCGTATGGCGGGACCTGGAGACAGTGTGAGCAGCAACGGCCGACCTCGGCATCCGACAGTTGTCGAGGATGGACTCGACCCTCACGGCATGCGATATCCGGCTTCCGGACAGGTGATGTGGCCGCTCATCTCAGGTCGATACGTTGCAGTCTCAACGTTGGACACCTACCCCCGAGGACAACGCATGGACACTGCGCTCACCGCTCTTGGCGACTACTTCCGAGCACGGCGTGCTGTGCTCGCACCCGAGGATGTCGGTCTACCCCGCATGAGAGGTCGGCGCGTACCTGGTCTCCGCCGTGACGAAGTCGCAGAACTCGCCGGGATCAGCAACGACTACTACCTGCGGATCGAGCAGGGCCGAGGCGCGCGTCCTTCCGACCAGGTCATCGGGGCTGTCGCTCGAGCGCTACGTCTGGACGTAGAATCCACCGCCTACGCGTTTCGGTTGGTTTCCGGGCAGATGCCGCGTGGGGGCGTGATGCGCGACGCGGACACACCCGACCGCATCTCCAGAACCCTCGCCCAGTGGACTCACACACCCGCATACGTGTCCGACCCCCACCGGGACATCATCGCGTCGAACCCCCTCGCCACGATCTTCGGAGAAGGTGGATTGGCTGCAGGATCGAATCAGGTTGCAGCGCTGTTCAACGAAAGAATGCGCCGCAACCTCGTGGAATGGGAGCCGATGACGCGCTCCGCCGTTGCGACCCTGCGACGCGACGCTCATCCGGAATCCCCGAGGCTGCGCGAACTCCTCCAGCAGCTTTCGGTCGATGACGACTTCGTGCGCATCTGGGCCCGGCACGACGTGTCCGGGCCGGAGGACGCGACGTTCCGTTTCGCCTTCGACGGTGTCGGCGAGATCGCCATCGATGCGCAGAACTTCGCCGTCCGGAGCATGCCGGGCTATCAGCTCACGGTGCTGTCTGCACAGCCGGGCGGTCGCGGAGCCGAGATCTTTGCTCACCTTGCCAAGTCGCTCCCTGACGGCAACTCCGCGAGCATGACCCAGGTAAGACGATGACTCTCGACGCTGGGTGGTACAACGCGGACCTGGATTCCGTGACCGGCTCCTCCGTAGCGTCGTTGGTGTGGCCAAATCAGCAACAAGCGACCATTGACGACCAGCGCCGTCCCGACCTGATCCCGCTCCCTTCAGGAGGTGGCGCGACGAGCCTGCAAGACCTCGTCGACGAGCTCTCCGAAGTCCTCGGCCGCTCGGTGATGATCCAGGACTCGAGATTCCATCTCATCGCAGCCAGCGCGCAGGGTGACGATATCGACGAGCTACAGATGCGGACGCTTCTCACACGAGTAACCCCTCGCGGTGCGTGCGACGTGATGGAAGAAGCCGGCGTCATCCGCAGCCGGCATCCTATGAGCGTCGACTTTTCGGGTTACGGCGCTCACGACCGCTTCATAGTTCCCATTTGGGCAGACGACGAGCACCTGGGGACGATCTGGCTCATCAAGACGGGGCTCCCGTCATTGAGGGAGGACGACTTCCGCGCCATCGACGCTACTGCGATCGTTGCCAGCTCTCTCCTGCAGGCGCGTCTTCGAGGGACCGCCAGAAGTGCGCGCGAGCTCGTCTTTCGCACCCTTCTGGCGGGAGATCAGTCCGCGCGTCATGAAGCGCTCGCCACCGCAGTGCGGAGCCACGGGATCACGCGTGGACCGGAGACTGTCGTGCGTGCAGTGACGTTCGGCGAGGATGCGCCGGTGATTCAGCGCGCGGCGTTCTGCCGTGCCTTGGAGACGAGTACACGCCAGGCGATGACCTTCATCGGCGAGCTCGACTCAGCTCTGCTGTTCGTCGGTCGCCGGCACGCACAGGAGAACATCGACGCGCTGATCCGTTCCGAAGCGGAACGGGCGGGAGTCCCGCTCAAAGCCGTCGGAATCTCTCATCTCTCCGAGAACGAGACGGATCTGCTCGCAGTCGCGGCCCGCGCAGTCGCAACAGCCGCAGTCGTAGAGATGCTGCCCGACCTGGGTATCAGCGCACGATCCGATGAGGTGGGCCCCTGGTTGTTGCTTGCTGATGTCCTCGCCAGCCCGGAACGGCTGCAGTGGTATTCGCCGGCGGCCTATGCGCTCATTCATGACGTGGATCCGATGCGTCGCCGGACGGTGGAAGTGCTTCTCGACGCTGCGAACCACATCCGTGAGGCGTGCGACTCGCTTCACATTCACCGCACAACCCTGTACTACCGGCTCGAGAATATGCCTGATGTCGTCAAGACCGCACTCGATGACGGAATGCAGCGCAGTGCGCTTCATCTCGCGCTGAAACTCGCGACCTATTGGGAAAACGCCGGTTACATTCGCTAGCTCCGCATCAAGACGGCACCGTCCCGCGGCGCTCGTCTCAACGACAACCAGTCACCGAGGAAGACAACCATGACGACGTTGAACAGCACGCGACCTCACACCACCGGTTTCTGGGTCGTTGCCGTCACGTTCCTTCTCGTGATGGCGTACTCCACGGTGCCCACACCTCTCTACCCGCTCTACCAACAGGAGGACGGGTTCCCGGTCGCCACGATCACCGTCATCTTCGCCGCTTACGCGGTCGGCGTGGTCGCGAGCCTCTTCCTCCTCGGCCACGTCAGCGACTGGATGGGCAGGCGACGGATGCTCGTCATCGCTGTCCTCGTCTCCACGCTCTCAGCTGTGCTGTTCATGGTGTTCACTCACGTCGCGGGCCTCCTCGTCGCGCGTGTCATCAACGGCGTCAGCATCGGTGTCCTCACGGCTACGGCGACCGCGCATCTCAGCGAGTTGAGAGCCCGCTCTCGGCCCGATGAGAACAGCATCGTGGCTGCATCTGTCGCCGGGGGCGCGAACCTGGGCGGCCTCGCTCTCGGCCCCGTGATCGGCGGGCTCTTCGCGGACTACCTCCCCGACCCGTTGCACCTGCCGCACACCGTGTTCGCCATCGTGCTGATCCTCCTGGCCATCGCCGTCACCTTGGTTCCCGAGACGGTGAGGAGGTCGTCCCGTACGTACCGCGTGCAACGGGTCGCCGTCCCGTCTGCGTCCCGGAGGTCATTCCTTGTCGCCGGGTTCGCGGCGTTCGCCGGATTCGCCCTGTTCGGCCTGTTCACATCCCTCGCCCCGAGCATCCTCATCGGCACGTTCGACGAGACCGGGCACCTGACCGCCGGGCTGACGGTGTTCGTCGTGTTCGGGTCCGCTGCCGCGGCGCAGGTCGCTCTCACGCCGATCCCGAGAAAGACCCAGCTTCTGTTCGCGGCGCTCGCGTGCGGGGCGGGCCTCATCTGCATCGCGCTCGGCGCGGTGTTGGTGTTGTTCGCACTGTTCCTCGTGGGTGGCATCATCTCGGGAGCGGGCGTCGGTGCCCTCTTCAAGAGCTCGCTCGCCGTCGCCGGTGAACTCGCCGAGCCGGAACGTCGCGGTGAGACCCTCGCCGCGATCTTCCTCGTCGCCTACTGCGGGCTGGCGTTGCCGGTGCTCGCAATCGGAGCCGCGCTCACCGTCGCGCCGCAGATCGCCGTGCTGCTGGTGTTCGTCGTGCTGGTCGGGCTCGTCACGGTCATTGCGGCGCTGCGCATGCGCGCCCAAGCGGCCTGAGCGACGTCATCCGCGGTCGTATGGGTGCGCGGGGAGCCGTGGGTGGTTCACTCCTCCCGACGAATGTAGGAGCAGCATCCGACTCCTGGTCGAGGCTGAAGCCAGCACGCCAGCGTTGACTGGGGGTATGACCAACGACCCGAACTGGAAGCTCCCTGACGTTCCTTCCTTCTCGCTCACCAGCCCGGACTTCGCGGCGGGCGCTCACCTTCCCGGTTGGGCTCGCGGATCCGCGTCGGGCGGAGAAGACAGGTCGCCCGCCCTCGAATGGACCGGCGCCCCAGTGGGTACGCAGAGCTACGTGCTCACCGTGTTCGACCCCGATGCCCCGTCCGGCTCCGGCTTCTGGCACTGGACGCTCATCGACATCCCGGCGGGCGTGACCGCTCTCGTCCGAGGCGCGGGCACCGAAGACGACCTTCTGCCTCCGAAAGCCCGGCGCCGACGCAATGAGTACGGCACGGACATCTTCATCGGCGCCGCCCCGCCCGCCGGACACGGCCCTCACCGCTACGTCTACACTCTCAGCGCTTTGGACATCCCTGCCCTCGAGGTGGCCGCGGACGCCACCCCGGCGATCATCGGGCTCCGGCTCCGCCCGCACATCATCGGGCGCGCACAGATGATCGGGTATCAGGAGACGAACGCCGACGGCACCCCTGCGTACGGCCAGGACGGAGCACACGCATGATTCACCACCTTGTGTCGTGGAAGCTCCGCGAAGACGTCGACCGCGCAGAATCCGTCCGACGCACTCGTGAACTTCTGCTCGGTCTGGTCGGCATCGTCGACTCGATCCGATCCATCGACATCATCGAGAACGTCGCGTTTCCCGAGATCAACCATGACCTCGCCGTTCTCGCCACCTTCGACGACATCGCGGGTCTCGAGGCCTTCGCGAACAATCCCATCCACCGCGCGGCGGTCGTCGAGATCCACACGTTCATCACCGAGCGAGGCGGCATCGACTGGGAGACGCGGGCCTGACCCCGGCGCGGTCACACAGGCTCGAGGACGGACAGTGGAGGGGCTGACGGGAATCGAACCCGCGCTATCTGCTTGGGAAGCAGAAGTTCTGCCATTGAACTACAGCCCCGTACCTGCATCCGAGGAGCAGGTCACGCCAGCCTACCCGCACGATCCGTCATGACCAAAGTGTCGTCGGCGTGTGGTGACTAGGCTGGTGCCGTGCTTCTCAGCGACCGCGACATCAGAGCAGAACTCGCATCCGGCCGTATCGGCCTGGATCCGCATGAGCCGGAGATGATCCAGCCGTCGAGCATCGACGTGCGTCTGGACCGCTACTTCCGCCTCTTCGACAACCACAAGTATCCGTTCATCGATCCGTCGGTCGATCAGCCCGAGCTGACGAGGCTGATCGAGGTCGACCCCGATGAGCCGTTCATCCTGCACCCGGGGGAGTTCGCGCTCGGCGCGACCTTCGAGCAGGTCTCCCTCGCTGACGACATCGCCGCGCGCCTGGAGGGCAAGTCGTCGCTCGGTCGCCTCGGACTCATCACGCATTCGACGGCCGGCTTCATCGACCCCGGATTCACGGGGCACGTCACGCTCGAGCTCGCGAACGTGGCGACGCTGCCGATCAAGCTGTGGCCCGGCATGAAGATCGGTCAGCTGTGCTTCTTCCGTCTGACCTCGCCGGCCGAGAACCCGTACGGCTCGGGCCCGTACGGCAATCGATATCAGGGGCAGCGTGGGCCGACGGCATCCCGATCGTTCCAGAACTTCCACAAGACGGACGTCGGTACGACCGACGTCGGAGCCGTAGGGGGCTGACATGAGCGGTGACAGCAGAGACCCGAACATCCCGTCGGAGGATGCTGTCATCCCGCCGCCTCCGCGCGAGGTGCCCGTCCCGGACGGACTGCTCTCACCGCCCTCCACGGAGGCGTCGATTCCGGACGCCGTCATACCGCCGGCCGACGTGGTGATCCCGCCTCCTCCGCCCGAGGCCATGCTGCCGACGACTCGCAGATCACGTCCGAAGCCCGCGATCCTCACCGGCGAGCAGCCGGCGCCGGTCGCCGCGGACTGGGCACAGCCCTCGGTGGCGCCGGAGGTGCCGACATCCGGTGGGTACCGAGTGCTGTCGGCGGTGATCTTCGGGTTCCTGGTGGTGCTTCTGGTCGCCGCGATCGCGGCGGCGTTCTATCTCGGCACCGTCACCTTCGCCCTCGGCGAGGTCTCCGACTCCTTCACGTCGGCCGCGGCTCAGTGGCAGGGGTGGCATGGGTGATGTGAGGTACGACCCCGAGGTCGACTCGGCCTAGGAAGACATCGAGCGGACCTGAGCCCCGAGCAGCTCCTGGCGGGGACGGAAGAGCACCCGCTGTGGCCGATTCGGGTGCCCTTTCGACCCGCACCGACAGAAACGGCACCCCTCCGATCGGAATCGAAGGGGTGCCGTGAGATGCGGATGCGGATGCCGTCAGGCGTCGCGACCGCGGCTGAAGCCGGCGTCGAAGCCGCGCTCGTAGGCGTGCTGCGCCACTCGAGCGGTCCGGTGCGCGCCGTGGAGGTCGTGGCCGCCGTGACCGTGGCGGTGGGTCTCGCCGTGACCGTGGCGACGCCCGCAGTCGTGGTCGCCGAACGCGGTGTCGGAGCCGTGCTCGGCATCCGCTCCGTGCTCGTGGCCCGGCCCGAAACCGTGGCGCCCGAAGCTTCGTCCGAACCCTCGAGGTCCGAATCCGTGACGGCGCCCGCGTCCACGGGGGAGCGGGGACTCCTCGTCCCAGCCGAAAGCGCGGGCGATCTGCTCGAGCGAGGCGATCGTGGTCGCGAGGTCTTCGGGTGAGACGGCGTCGGTGACGGTGGCGCGAATGTTCTCGACGATGCCGCCGAGGCGTTCCTTGGCCTCGCGACCGTCGTCGGTGAGCGTCCAGCCGTCGCCGTCGGCGACGACCCAGCCGCGATCGACGAGGTCGTGCAGCTTGTGGGCATTCAGCGGACGGCGGGCGGGTGCCGTGCCGTCGACGATGTTGAGGAGGCGCCAGTCGCGGCGGCTCGCCTGCTCGCCCTCGAAGGCCGAGACGAATTCGGCGGCCATCAGGCGGTCGACGGCTGTGATCCAGAAGCCGAACGGGCGGGAGGTGGTGTCTGTGTTCTGAGTGTCAGAGGTGTTCATGGGTGATGTCCTTAGATGTCATGGAGCATGTGCTTGTCACTATGCATGTATATGTAGTGTGACATGCAGTGTCGATGCATGTCAAGTCGCATGTAAAATTGACGGGTGAGCGCCGCAGAGAACGACCCCGCCGAGGCCATCGCCCGCGCCCTGTCCCGCCTTCGTGGACGTCGTCCGGGCGACCGCGGCCGCGGTCCGCGCGGTATGGGCGGGCCGCGGGGCTGGCATGGAGGTCCGCATCCCGACCATTTCGAGCACGGCGACGGGCACCGGCATGGCGAGGGGTCGGGCATGCCGGGGATGCCGCCGTGGGCGAGCGACCCGTCCGGCCGCTTCGGCGGACCGGCGCGGATGCGGATGCTCGAGGCGCTGGCCGCGGCATCCACCCCACTGAGCGTGAGCGACCTCGGCGCCGCGATCGGCGTCGATCAGCCGCGTGCCTCACGACTCGTGCAGCAGGGGGTCGCGCACGGGTTCGTGCGGCGTGAGGCGGATCCGGATGACGCGCGGCGCACGCGCATCGCGCTGACCGACGAGGGGCGCGCGGTCGCCCGTGGCATGCGCGGAGAGCGGCGCGAAGCTCTCGGCAAGGCACTCGCTGCCTTCACCGACGACGAGCGCGAGCAGCTCGCGATGCTGCTGAACAAGCTCGCCGACAACTGGGAGAACTGAGCCCGGGCGGGCCGCTGCCGGCCGTGCTCGGCGTGTGTCGGCCGCGGTCGGCGCGGGCAGGTGTCTTGTCTCCTGCCGATGTTCCGGAACGCTGCTCCATAGTTCCGGAATGCACGTCTGATCTGGCCGAAAAGCGGTCGATTTCGTCGTTCCAATGTCGGTGGCCCCGTGTGGGATGGAGTCATGGCATCCGGCACACTCGCCCTCATCGATCAGGTCGTCTCCGACCTCGATCGGGTGCTGGGCGACGGCGCGCTCGCCGCGCTGCCCGACGCTGAGCGGATAGAGGTCCTGCAGGCGGCGGGTGCCGCATTCCGGCGAATCGAGGCCACGGTGGTCGAAACGATCGCCACCGGGGATGCGGTCGACTTCCCGCACTCCACGGGGTGCCGCACCCAGAACGAGCTGCTGCAGCGCACTCTCCTCACCGATCTGCGCGGGGCGACTCGCGTCGCCAAGGTCGTCGCTCTGGTCCGGCGCGAGGTGAGCCTGGCGTCCGGTGATCGGCTGCCTGCACGGTGGCCGGCATTGCGCGAGGCCATGCTCGACGGCGCGATCGGTGTCGCGGGGATGCTGGCCGCGACCGAGCCGATCGAGAAGGTGTCACATCGCATCAGCGTCGACGATCGACTGCGCGCAGACAGGTGTCTTGCACGTGCGGCGCGGGGCTTTCGCCCTGATCCTGACGGTGGACCCGACGCCGAGGTTCAGGGCCCGGCTCCCACTCTCGACGAACTTACGCTCCTCGCCGAGACGCTGGTCGCACTGCTCGACCCCGACGGCGATGAGCCTGGTGACGAACCTGCGCGACGGCGGGGGATCACGCTCGGGCGCGTGCGTGACGGACTGCGCTCGATCAAGGGGTATCTGACACCCGAGGTCGCTGCGCAGCTGGAGCTGATCCTCGATGCGTTCAACAACCCCAAAGGCGATGGACCGCCGACGCCGGGTGTGGCTTTCACTCCCGGAGATGACGACGAGGCCGACGAGGACGCTGAAGACGACACCGAACGCGCAGACGGCGACACTGAGGGGGCAGGCGGGCAGCCCGCCGATGAGGACCCGTACAACTCCGATCCGCGGTGCGTCATCGACGGCCGCACGGCGGCGCAGAAGCGGCATGATGCTCTCGCCGCAGCCCTGGCGATCGCCGCTCGCCACCGAGACATGCCCACGATCGGTGGCGCCGGGCCGGTGCTGGTCGTGACGGTCGATGCCAAGGACCTCGCGAACGGCACCGGGCGTGCAAGCGTCAGCGGTGCGTGGGGGCAGCTTCCTCTCGGCGTCGCCGCGCACGTCGGATGCACGGGCACGATCCAGAGGGTTCTGTTCGACGAGGGGCGGATCATCGGGATCACGACCACGGATCGGGTCTTCACGGTCCATCAGAGACGGGCGATCATCGCTCGCGACAGGGAGTGCCTGATTCCGGGGTGCCATGTACCGGCGTCATGGTGTGAGATCCACCATGTCACCGAGCATTCGCAGGGTGGGCCGACGCACACGGACAACGGTGTGCCGTTGTGCTGGTGGCACCACCGGAGTCTCGGCACATCCGGGTGGGAGATCCGGATGGACGACGGCGTGCCGCAGGTACGCGGGCCGGGGTGGTGGGACCCCGAACAGCGATGGCGCACCCCACGGCTCAGTCTCCCCACACGAGAGAAGGCGCGAGGTGCACCCGCGACTCCCGCGCAGAGGGTGGCGTGACCGACGTGGAGTCAGGGCTCCGCGCCGAAGACGAGGGACTCCTCATCGTCGACCGAGAGCGACAGCACCACGGTCTCGACGACCTCGTGCGCCTCGATCTGCTGCTCGATCGCTCGCAGGCTCCGGGCGACATCGTGTTCGCGGGCATCGCCGGTCAGATCGACCTCGGCCACGATGAACAGTCGGTTCGGGCCCACGTACTCGATGTGCAGGTACGTGAGGCGCTGAATCTGCGGCGACCCGAGCAGTGCGCGTCCCACCCGATCACGCAGATCCGGCGACGCATTCGAGCCGACGAGGAACGCTATGTTGCGTCCGATCAGGATGATCGCCACCACACCCAGCAGGATGCCGACGAGGATCGATCCCACGGCATCCCAGGCGGCGACCCCGGTGATCTGATGCATCGCGATCGCACCGGCTGCGATGGCGAGCCCGATCAGGGCGGCCATGTCCTCGAAGAACACCGCGCGCAGGGTCGTGTCGCTCGTGTCGAGCACGTAGTCCCACGTCGACGACCCTCGCTCTCGCGCCAACCGCCGCGACTTCACCATCGCCTGCGTGAACGACGCGCCCTCCAGGACGAACGCGATGCCGAGCACTGTGTACGCCACAGCGGGACTTTCGACAGGTCCGGTCTCGGACAGCTCCTGCACGCCATGCATGACCGACACGATCGACCCGGCGGTGAAGATGCCGAAGGCGGCGATCAGCGACCAGACGAACGCCGCACGCCCGTACCCCAGCGGATGCCGCGCATCTTTCGCCCGCGCGCCGCGGCGGTCGGCTATGAGCAGGAAGATCTCGTTCCCCGCATCCGCCCACGAATGCGCGGCCTCAGCCACCATCGACGCGGACGAGGTCAGCACGGCCGCGACGGTCTTGGCGATCGCGACGAGGATGTTGGCAAGGAAAGCGATGATGACCGTCACGCGGTCAGGCTACTCTGCCGCGGCGCTCAGGCCTTCTGCGTCGCCTTCACCGGAAGCAGCAGCAGGAATCCGGCGATCAAGACGAGCACGATGCCCAGGATGCCGAAGGCGGTCGACCCCGAGAGCACGATCAGCAGCGTCCAGGCGCCGGATGCCATCCAGCTCGCCGCCCGCCCGGTCGTGGCGTAGAGGCCGAAGATCTCGCCCTCGCGCCCGGCCGGGGTGATGCGGGCGAGGAACGACCTCGATGCCGCCTGAGCGGGGCCGACGAAAGCGCACAGCAGCAGGCCGCCGATCCAGAACACGACGGTTCCGGCATCCACCAGGAAGAAGACCGCGAGTCCGGCGATGACCATGGCGGCGAGCGAGACGAGGATGATGCGCTTCGGACCGAAGCGGTCGTCGTAGCGTCCGGCGATGATCGTCGAGACGCCGGCGATGAGGTTCGCCGCGATGCCGAAGATCACGAGGTCGAGGAAGGCGAAATCGAAGACCTGCCCGGCGATGATCGCGCCGAAGGCGAAGACGCCGCCGAGGCCGTCGCGGAACACCGCGCTCGACAGCAGGAACCAGAAGGTCTGGCGGGTGTCGGGGTTGCGGTACAGCCCGGTGACGTCCCTCACGAGCAGACCGTACGACGCGAAGAAGCCGACCTCGCGCTCGGGGCGTCCGAGCGACGGCTCCGGCACGTTGAGGAAGATCGGGATGGAGAACACGATCGCCCAGATCGCGCAGCCGACGGCGATGATGCGGAACGGCAGACCGCCGTCCTCCGGCAGGCCGAACCAGTCGAGCATGTAGAAGACGACGACGAGGACCAGCGCGATGATGCCGCCGATGTAGCCGAATCCCCAGCCGAGGCCCGAGATGCGGCCGACGGTCTTCGGATTCGCAATGCCGATCAGCATGGCGTTCGAGTTGACCGCGGCGATCTCGCCGAACACGGATCCGGCCGAGATCAGCGCGACGCCGAGCCAGAACAGCGTCGGTGTCGGCTCGACGAACCACAGGCCGAACATGCACGCGATGAGCGCTCCGGTGCCGATCCCGAGCCAGAGCTTCTGGCGCCCCGCCGCATCCGCTCGCTGACCGAGCACAGGCGCGATCAGGAGGATCGCGATGCCGGCGATCGTCGAGCCGAGCCCCAGTCCCGAGGCGAGGTCGGCCTCGGCGGCCTCGCGGATCGGGTCCTTCGCATCGAGTGCCGCGATCGACGCCGGCAGGAACGCCTCGGTCGTGAGGTAGAGGGCGGTGAAGATGAAGGTGAGGATGACGGTGTTGAACGGCTGCGTCGCCCAGTCCCACAGTGCCCACGAGTAGACCTGCTTCTTGGGGGCCGGGGTCTCGCCGCGCAGGTCGAGGCCGATCACGCCGACCGCGCCGCTGTTGGCCGTCGCGGCCGGCTCGGGCACAGCGCCGCGCTGGGGGGAATCACTCATGGTCGAAGTCTGTCGGCGTGCGGTGAACGGACGGTGACGGCGCGCCGTGCGGGTGAGCTGTGTCCGCTCACGTGTACGACACCGCGAGCATCTCGGCGAACAGCGCTTCGGCGTCGCGCTCGACGTGGCGGCGAGTGAACCAGTCGCAGATGTTCACGCAGTCGCGGTGCAGCAGGTCGAGGCCCTGCGGGTTCGCGATGATGTCGACGATCTGCGGGAGGTCGATCACGCGCACACGCCCTTCGTGCACGAGCAGGTTGTACGCCGAGAGGTCGCCGTGGGCGAAGCCTGCGGCCGCGAAGATGCGCATCAGGTCGACGATCTGGTCGTACAGATCCGCCAGCTCGGCCCGGTCGCTGCGCACCGCCGCGAGTCGGGGAGCGGCGACACCGTGCGCGTCGCCGACGAACTCCATCAGAAGCTCGGTGCCGTTGACCTGCACGGGGTAGGGCACGGGGGCGCCCAGCTCCCACATGCGGCACAGCGCATCGAACTCGGCGAACGACCACTGCGCGGCGGCGACAGCCCGGCCGTGCTCGGACTTCTTGGCGAGAGCCCTGGTGTCGCGGGTGTTCCTGGTGCTGCGGCCCTCGGTGTAGACCCCCGAGCGGTGGAAGCTGCTGTGGTCGCTGTCGCGATAGCGCTTCGCCGCGAGCAGGGTGCGCTGCGCAGGGTCGTCCGGCACCGCCCGTTCGAGCAGGAACACGTCGGCCTCCTTGCCGGTCTTGAGGATGCCGAGTTCGGTGTCGAGCGCGCCCGCGCTCGTCACGATCCAGGCGGGCCAGGGCCGCGGTCCGCGCTCCGAGGGGGTGATCGCGGGCCAGGTGGTCCATCTCTGGCCGTCGCCGGGTTCGACGTCGGCGAAGGTCGGGACGGAGTCGAAGGGGGATGCGTCGAAGGTCGACGCGGGGGAGGGACGCGAAGAGGAGAGACGGGCAGGGGAGAGACGGGAAGAGGATGCTTCCGAAGAAGCGATGTGATCAGACACGGTGTGGCTCCGAGAGAGGGAGGCCACCGCGGATCAGGAGCGGGCGGCCTCGAGAGGAAGGATGTCGGCGAGGGTCACGACAGAGACGGTGTTCATGTCATCCACTCCTCTCGCTCGTGCGTTCCGGGAGAACGTCGGAAGCCTTCCGGGAGAACCCCGGGGCGTCGTCGAGCCTAGGGGGTGGGCGCGGATGCTGTCCAGACCCGATCCGGACGAATGGTCGGATGCCGTGGACGCTGCGTCGGGCGGAGCCGTGGCCACCCTGGGAGTCTTGAACCATGACGACGACCGCGCCCGTTCCCGTGACGACCGCCCGCACGGGGAGCATCCGCTACGGTGGGCTCATCGTGCTGATGCTGATGGGCTTCCTGCTCGTCACCGCGGAGTTCCTGCCCAACGGCGTGCTCACCGAGATGGCCGACGCCCTCGGTGTCACGCCCGGTCAGGCGGGGCAGACCGTGACGGTCACTGCGCTCGTCGGACTCATCGTCGCGCCGACCGTCGGCCTGATCTTCCCTCGCCTCGACCGGCGGTCGCTGCTCGTCTGGATGGCGCTCGCCGCCGCCGCATCCAACCTGATCGTCGCGATCGCGCCGAACCTCATCATCGTGCTGCTCGCGCGGTTCCTGCTGGGCGCGGCGATCAGCGCGTTCTGGGCGATGTCGATCACGGTCGCCGTGCGGCTCGCGGGCCCCGAGCACCTCGGACGCGGTGTCATGTTCACCTCGGCCGGAGTCTCTCTCGCCACGGTCGCGGGCGTTCCCCTGGGTGTGATGCTCAGCGAGATCGTCGACTGGCAGACGGTCTTCGCGATCGCCGGAGTGCTCATGGTGCTGCTCGCCGTGGCGCTGCGGTTCATGCTGCCCTCTGTTCCGGCCGAGCAGGCATCGAGCATCCGACTTCTCGTCGACACCCTGCGTCGCCCCGGGATCGGGCTCGGAATGGTCGGGCACGTGCTCGTGGTTCTCGGGCACTTCCTCGCCTACACGTACGTGCGGCTGGCGCTCGAGCGCATCCCCGAGGTCGAGCCGTCGACGATCATCCTGCTGCTCGCGCTCTTCGGTGTCGGCGGTCTCGCCGGCAACCTCGGGCTCGGGTTCTTCATCGACCGCAGCTTCGCGTTCTTCGCGGTGTTCGCACCGCTGGTCATCGCGGCGGCCGTGCTCTCGATGATCTTCTTCTCGGGTTCCGTGTTCGGCATCGCGGTCGTGGTCGTCGCCTGGGGCTTCTTCTTCTCATCGTGGCTTCTCGTGATCAACACCTGGGTCGGACACCGCACCCCAGACCGCCTCGAGGCAGGTGGCAGCCTGGTCGTCGTCGGCTTCCAGGGGGCGATCACGATCGCGGCCGGTCTCGGCGGACTGCTCGTCGACACGCTCGACGTCGAGTTCGTCTATGTGCTCGGAGCGGTGTCGTTGCTCGTCGGCGCCGTGCTCTTCGGGCTCTCGAACCGCCGGAGCACCGCGGCGGCCACGCTCGCCTGAGCGGATTAGGCGGGGACGGCGGTGAGCTCGGAAGCCCGCCAGGCCGACGGCGTCATGCCGGTGCGGCGGCGGAAGGCGCGGCTGAACCCCTCGTCCGAGGCATAGCCGAGCTCGCGCGAGGTCTCGCTGACGGATCGGCCTGCTGCGAGCATCCGCTTGGCCGCGTCGATGCGCACCTCGGTGACGTAGTCGGCGGGGGAGCGGCCGATCGCGCTGCGGAAGCGCTCGGCGAAGACCGAGCGCGACATCGCACCGACGCTCGCGAGGCGCTCGACGGTCCATTCGCGGCCGGGCTGCTCGTGGATGGCCTCGACGACGCGGTCGAGGAACGGGTCCTTCGAGACCGACGGCCATCCGGCGGGCGCGCAGCCGTTCGCGGCCCACGCACGGATGACGCTGAGCAACACGGTCTGCGCCATCATCCGGCAGATCACCGGATCGCCCTGGCGCTCGGGCCACGAGGGCGGATCGGTCGGCCCCATGCTGCCGGCGAGGGCGGCGGCTGCGGGCTCGAGCGCATCGAACGACATGACCGTGATGGGGTCGGGGAGCACGGCTGCGAGCATCGAGGCGCTGTCCGAGAACTCGAGGTCGACCACGACGAGGTCGGTGGCCGCATCGGCTTCGAGGGCGACAGGTGCGCGGCCGAGGGTGAGGAAGGCGTCGCCCGCGACGAGGTTCGAGCTCGTCGGCCGCTCGTCGACGGCCACGACCTGCGAGGCGCGGTCGACGTCGAGACGGCAGGCGCCGGTCAGGGGCGGATGCCCGCTCACCGATCCACTCGCGATGTACACGAGCGTCACCGATCCCGAGGTGAGCGGCAGCACGCGACCGGCCGCGAGCGCGACCCGCCTGGCCACACCGATGCGCAGATCGACGGAGTCGAGAATCTGCCCCAGCGCTGCGGAATCGACGGTCACCATGCCTTCGGCAACGCCCAGGGGTGCACAGCTATTCCGGATACGCTGGACGGACCCCCCCCACCCGAGGAGTCCTGTGTTCCGCACACCCGACCGCCTGTTCCGAGTCCTCGCGATCGCCGAGGCGATCACCTGGACCATCCTCATCTCGGCGATCATCGCCCGCGCCGTCGGCGCCCCCGGCGTCGTCGTGACGATCGGCGGCGGCATCCACGGTTTCGTGTTCCTCGCCTACGCGGCGACCGCCGTGCTGGTCGCACTGAACCAGCGCTGGAACGTGGGTGTCGCCATCCTCGCGGTCGTGAGCGCGATCGTGCCCTACGCCACCATCCCGATGGAGATCTGGCTGCACCGCACCGGCCGACTCGCCGGAGAGTGGCGACTGGAGCAGACCGCAGACCCCCGCGACGCGCGCTGGTACGACCGTCTGATGCGCTGGTTCCTGCGTCGCCCGTGGGCACTCGCGATCCTGCTCGTGGTGGGCATCGCCGCGCTGTACGTCATCCTGCTGCTGGTGGGTCCTCCCGGCGGCAAGTGATCGACGCCGGAATCGAGCGTCACTGGATGACGACGGCGTTCTTCTCGACGACCTCGGCCATCGTCGCCTCGACGTCGCCACCCGTGCAGTCGACGATCACGTAGAGCCCGACGCCGGTCGCCGTGAAGGCGCGTGCGGCCATGATCCACCGGCGGTCGCCGCCGTCGTCGCAGAGGAGCCTTCTGGCCTCGATGTCGGAGTTGCCGCCGATCTGGTAGCTGAACGATCCCGTCGTCGCGGCCGTCGAGATCGCCGCGACGTCGCTCTCACCGAGGATCACCGCCAGCATCGCGTCGGAGCTCGGACTGTCGTCTCCCGGCACGGTCGGCACGTCGGGGATCAGCCCCTGCCAGAACTGTGCGGTGCATGTGTCGTCGACCGTGCCGTACGTCCAGCCGCCGTTGCCGTCGTCGGGCTTGACCGTCTTCCAGCCCTCGTCGACGATGAGCCCGTCGCCCCACTGGATGTAGGCGGAGGACGGCACTGCGACGCCGTCGGCGAACGACATCGACGCCGGCAGGTCGCCGGCGGGAGCATCCGACGGCTCGTCCGAGGGGAGATCCGACGGGCCGGCCGTGGGCACCGGGTCGGGGCCCTCGCCGCTCGGGACGTCCGTCGGTATCTGCGCGTACAGGCATCCGCTGAGCGGCAGCACCGCGAGGGCGACCACCGCGACGGCGGTCAGGCGGAGCAGAGGCGAGACCTGCGAGATGCGCGTCATGCCGGTCAGCCTAGTCCGCAGGGGCGGCGGGCCGGAGGACGGATGCGGGCCGGAGGACGGATGCGACGCGCTCAGTGCGCCGTCGCGATGCCCACGGCATCCTGCACCATCACCGACGCGACGCGCGCGCCGGCGCCCGCGGCCACGATGAGCTGCTGAGGTCCGGGGATCGCCGCATCCCCGGCGGCGTAGAGCCCCTGCACGTCGGTGCGGCCGGAGCGATCGGTCACGAGGTGCCCGTCGGCATCGAGGGCGGGCGTGAACCCGCGCAGGAACGAGACGTCGGTCTCCCACTCCGGGCGGACGAATCCCCCCTCGACGGCGACGATCGTGCCGTCCGTCAGGCGGATCGCCTCGATGCGCCCGCGGTCGCCCACCAGCTCGGAGATCGGATGCCGCAGCACGGCGACGCCCGAGGCTGCGAGCTCGGCCTCCTCGGCGGCGGTGACGGTGTCGGCACCGAGCGTGAACACCGTGAGACTCTCGGTCCAGCGCGAGATGAGCCGAGCCCGGTCGGCGATGTCCCGCGTCTCGCCGATGAGTGCGAGCCGGCGCCCGCGCATCTCCCACGCATCGCACGCGGCGCAGCTGAACAGGGTGATGCCGTAGAAGCCGCGCAGGTTCGGCACCTCGGGCAGCGTCTCGCGCAAGCCGGTCGCGAGCAGCACGGATCGCGCAGCGACCGTCTCGGTCGGATCCTTGCGGCCGATGGATGCCGTGAACCCGGAGTCCTCCTGACGCAGCTCGAGCACGCGGACGCGCGTACGCACCTCGATGTTGGGATATGCGCCGAGTTCGTCACGCGCGATGCGTCGCAGTTCGTGCGGCGCCACGCCGTCTCGCGTGAGGAAGCCGTGCGAGTTCAGCGTCGCGGCGTTGCGGGGGCGGTCGGCATCGACCACCAGCACTCGCATGAGCGACCGTCCGAGGTTGAGCGCCGCCGAGAGGCCGGCCGGACCGCCGCCGATCACGAGCACGTCGTAGGCATCGGTCTCAGTCATCGCACCCTCCATCGAGAAGGGCGGTGTCCACCGTGCGGTCGACGCGGGCGCGCCGACCGTGGCGGCGCCGCCGGCGGGGAGCTCGTCTGGTGAGCATCCGTCCGCTGGCTCCAGTCTGCCACGGTCGAGCTGAGGGTGGCCTAACTAGACGACGGTCGACGCGTGCGGACTCAGCATCACGACGTCGCCGATCACGACGACCGCGGGCGAGCGCACCTGCCGCGCGGCGGCGAGATGCGCGATCGTGCCCAGCGTGCCGATCGTGACCCGCTGGCGCTCGCCGAACCCGTCCTCGATGATCGCGACGGGGCACTCATCTCCGCGCGGGCCGGCGGCGAGCACGTGTGCCGAATGGCCGAGCGTGTTCACGCCCATCAGCAGCACGATCGTGTGGTCGCGACCGCCGCCGAGCGCATCGATCTGATCGTGCGCGCTCGCGACCGTGAACGTCTCGGCGACGCCGCGCTGGGTCAGGGGGATGCCGGCGAGGGCGGGCACGGCCACCGCGCTCGTGACACCTGACACCACCTCGACCGGGATGCCGGCAGCTTCGCAGAACAGCTGCTCCTCGCGTCCGCGGCCGAACACGAAGGGGTCGCCGCCTTTGAGTCGCACCACGCGGCGGCCCTGCCTGGCGAGGTCGACGAGGATCTGATTGATGCCGTCCTGCGGCACGGGGTGATGGCCCGGCAGCTTGCCGACGTCGATGACCTCGGCCGTGATCGTGTGCCCCTCGTCGGCGAGTCGGGCGAGCACGGCGCGGGCCCCGAGGCGGTCGGCCACGATGACATCGGCATCCTGCAGTGCGCGCAGTCCGCGCAGGGTCAGCAGCCCCGCGTCGCCGGGACCCGCGCCGACCAGGGTCACGGTGCCGAGCGCTGTGCTGGGGCCGAGGGCTGTGCTGGGGCCGAGGGCTGTGCTGGGGCCGAGCCCTGTGCTGGCGTCGGTCATGCGCTGCCGATGTCCGCGAGCAGATGCGCCGCCGCCTCGTCGTAGCGGGCGACGACCAGGTCGATCAGTGCCTGCGGCACTGTGATGCCGTCGAGCAGAGGAGGAGTGATCGTCCGACCGGATGCCTGACGCGCGGTGAGATCGAAGAAGAAACCGCGGGCGAGCAGGTAGGTCGAGATCACGGCATCGGGATGCGACGCGATCGCGGTCGGAAGGTCGGGCTCGCGTGCAGCGAGGTAGGCGAGCTCGACCTTCTCGCCCAGGCGCACCGAGAGCAGGGACGCCATCGCCTCGGCATCCGTGAGCGAGGCGGGATCGCGCGAGCCGGCGACGGCGAGGATCACGGGGGAGTCAGAGGAGTCGGCTTCTGCGGCATCCGGCCCGTTCGCGGAGGATGCGGCGGCGAGGCGATCCGCGAGGACTTCGGCGAGCCGCGGGTCGGGGCCCATCGCGGCGCTGACGACGGCATCCGCCTTCTTCGCCGCCATCCCGTGCAGGTCGTGGTGCACGTGGAAGCCGCGGGAGAGCAGCAGCGGAACGATCACGACGGGTCCGTCGATGGTCGGCAGCAGGTCTGCGGCATCCGGCTGCTGCACGTCGACGAAGGCGCTGCGCACCTCGACGTCGGGACGTGCCGCGGCGACGGCATCGACCAGGCCGGCGATCGCGCGGGCGCCCTCGGCATCCGAGGTGCCGTGCGAGACGGCGAGCAGGACGGGGCGACTCATGCCAGGACTCTAGGTGAGGAGTGTGTCGGGCGTGTTTCGAGGATCTCGCCGACCGAGCGGTCGATCCGTGAGCCCCGGAACCCAAAGTTGAGCCAATTCATATCAACTTTGTTTGACAGTGTTCCGAGGTCGGAGTACAGTTGAGCCATCGCGACTCAGGTTTTCCTGATCGCCCCGGATTTCCAGACCCACATCAACCTCAGCAACAAAGGAGAATCACATGGCACGTGCTGTTGGAATCGACCTCGGTACGACGAACTCCGTCGTCAGCGTCCTCGAGGGTGGCGAGCCGAAGGTCATCGCCAACGCCGAGGGCTTCCGCACGACCCCCTCGGTGGTCGCGTTCACGAAGGACGGCGAGGTGCTCGTCGGTGAGACCGCGAAGCGCCAGGCCGTCACGAACGTCGACCGCACCATCGCATCCGTCAAGCGTCACGTCGGCACCGACTGGTCGTTCGACGTCGACGGCAAGAAGTGGACGCCGCAGGAGATCTCCGCGCGCATCCTCCAGAAGCTCAAGCGCGACGCCGAGTCGTACCTGGGCGACACGGTGACCGACGCGGTCATCACCGTTCCCGCATACTTCAACGACGCCGAGCGTCAGGCCACCAAGGAGGCCGGAGAGATCTCGGGCCTCAACGTCCTGCGCATCATCAACGAGCCCACCGCTGCGGCGCTCGCCTACGGCCTCGACAAGGGCAAGGAAGACGAGCTCATCCTGGTCTTCGACCTCGGTGGCGGAACCTTCGACGTCTCGCTGCTCGAGGTGGGCAAGGACGACGACTTCTCGACCATCCAGGTGCGCTCGACCGCCGGCGACAACCGCCTCGGTGGAGACGACTGGGACCAGCGTCTCGTCGATCACCTGATCACGCAGTTCAAGGAGACCACGGGCGTCGACGTCTCGGGTGACAAGATCGCCCTGCAGCGTCTGAAGGAGGCTGCGGAGCAGGCCAAGAAGGAGCTCTCCTCCTCGACCTCGACCAGCATCAACCTGCCGTACCTGTCGCTGACCGAGTCGGGCCCCGTCTCGCTCTCCGAGACCATCACCCGCGCGAAGTTCGAGGACCTGACGAAGGACCTGCTCGACCGCACCAAGAAGCCGTTCGAGGACGTCATCCGCGAAGCCGGCATCAAGGTCGCCGACATCGACCACATCGTGCTCGTGGGTGGATCGACCCGTATGCCCGCCGTCGCCGAGCTCGTCAAGCGCGAGACCGGCAAGGAGGCCAACAAGGGCGTCAACCCCGATGAGGTCGTCGCCGTGGGCGCCGCCCTTCAGGCCGGTGTCCTCAAGGGTGAGCGCAAGGACGTCCTGCTCATCGACGTCACCCCCCTCAGCCTCGGCATCGAGACCAAGGGCGGCATGATGACCAAGCTCATCGAGCGCAACACGGCCATCCCGACGAAGCGCAGCGAGACCTTCACCACGGCAGACGACAACCAGCCGTCTGTCGCGATCCAGGTCTTCCAGGGCGAGCGCGACTTCACCCGCGACAACAAGCCGCTCGGAACCTTCGAGCTCACCGGAATCGCCCCGGCTCCCCGTGGCATCCCGCAGATCGAGGTCACGTTCGACATCGACGCCAACGGCATCGTGCACGTGTCCGCCAAGGACAAGGGCACCGGCACCGAGAAGTCGATCGTCATCTCCGGCGGCTCGTCGCTGTCGAAGGAGGACATCGAGCGCATGGTGCGCGAGGCCGAGGAGCACGCGGCTGAGGACAAGGCGCGCCGTGAGGCCGCCGAGGTCCGCAACCAGGCCGAGACGCTCGCGTACTCGATCGACAAGCTGATCACCGAGAACGACGACAAGCTGCCCGAAGACGTCAAGACTGAGGTCAAGGCCGACGTCGACGCGCTCAAGACGGCTCTGGCCGGCGAAGACGACGAGGCCGTGAAGACCGCGTTCGACAAGCTGAACCAGTCGCAGGGCAAGATCGGCGAGGCCATCTACGCACAGTCCCAGGCAGAGGGCGCCCCGAGCGCCGACGCCGCGGGTGAGGCTCCGGCCGATGACAGCTCCTCCGATGAGGACGTCATCGACGCCGAGGTCGTCGACGACGAGGACGAGAAGAAGTAATCATGACGGACAAGAACTTCGACAACGACTCGGTCCCTGAGCCGGTCGAAGGGCCCAGCGAGGGGTCGGATGCTCATGGCACCGGCCCTTCGCCGCAGAACCCCGACTCGCGTGAGGCCGCGGCGGCCGAAGGATCCGACGAGACGCCGGTCGACGGCGCCCCGACTCCTGAGCCTGCCGACGACCTGACGGTCGACGACATCCTGGGTGCGACGCAGACCGGTGAGGCCGCGGCGGAGGACGCCGTGCTCGCCGACCTGGAGTCGACCCTGCTCAACGACCTCAAGCGTCTCCAGGCCGAGTACGCCAACTACCGCCGCCGCACCGAGGAGCAGCGCCAGGTCGAGATCGAGCGCGCGAAGGGCGAGGCCGCGAAGGGCCTCATCCCCGTGCTCGACGATCTCGCTCGCGCCGCTCAGCACGGAGACCTCGTCGAGGGCACGCCCTTCGCCGTGATCGCCGAGAAGGTGCGCGCGGTGGTCGAGCGGCTCGGTGTCGTCTCGTACGGCGAGAAGGGCGAGGAATTCGACCCGCAGCGTCACGAGGCGATCTTCCAGCAGCCCACCCCGGGCGCCGACAAGACCACGGTGCTCGAGGTCGTCGAGGTGGGCTACCGCCTCGGTGATGTCGAGCTGCGCCCTGCGAAGGTCGTCGTCGCCGTACCCGCAGAGTAGGTGATCGATGGCTAGCCAGGACTGGTTCGACAAGGACTTCTACAAGACCCTCGGGGTCTCGAAGGACGTCAGCGACGCTGATCTCAAGAAGACGTACCGCAAGCTCGCCCGCAAATATCACCCCGACTCCAATCAGGGTGATGAGAAGGCCGAGGCGAAGTTCAAGGAGATCAGCGAGGCCTACTCGGTGCTCTCCGACGCCGAACAGCGCAAGGAGTACGACGAGATCCGCGCCATGGGATCGGGCGCCCGCTTCACGGCGGGCGGCCAGTCCGGCGGCGGCTTCGAAGACGTCTTCAGCCGGTTCGGCCAGCAGGGACGCGGGCAGTCCGCCGACTTCGAGGACATCTTCGCGATGTTCAATCAGGGGCAGGGCGGCACGTTCGGCTCCGGTCGTTTCGGGCAGACCTCGGGCGGTTTCCGTGGCTTCGGCGGCCCTCAGAAGGGCGCCGACGTCACGGCCCGCACCACCCTCGACTTCGCCACCGCCGTGCAGGGCGAGACCATCACCCTGCAGGGCGACGACGGCAAGCCGTTCAAGGTGAAGATCCCCGCGGGGGTCGCCGACGGTCAGAAGATCAGACTCCGCGGTCGCGGGCGTCCCTCGCCCGACGGCGGAGAGAGCGGCGACGTCGTGGTGCAGATCGCAGTGCGACCGCATCCGGTCTTCACCCGTGAGGGACTCAACCTGCGCGTCGTCGTGCCGGTGACCTTCACCGAGGCCGCGCTCGGCGCGACCATCGAGGTGCCCACGCTCAGCGGCGACACGGTCAAGCTCCGCGTCGCTCCGGGAACGCCGTCGGGACGCGTGCTGCGCGTCAAGGGGCGCGGTGTCACCACTGCGAAGGGCACGGGAGATCTGCTCGCCGAGCTGCAGATCGCGGTGCCCGCGCACCTCGACGACGCCGCCCGCGAGGCGCTGGAGAAGTTCCAATCCCTCGAGCCCGCAGAGAACCCGCGCGCCGACCTGATGGCGAAGGCACGGCGGTGATGATGACCCAGACGACGATCGCGAACACCGGAGGAGGACGCCATGGCTGACCAGCGCATGGACTCCGACACTCCGGTGTTCGCGATCGCCGTCGCGGCGCAGCTCGCGGGCATGCACCCGCAGACGCTTCGCCAGTACGACCGCATCGGTCTGGTCGTCCCAGGACGGACCTCGGGCGGTTCACGCCGCTACTCGACCCGCAACATCGAACAGCTCCGCGAGGTCGCCCAGCTCTCCTCCGAGGGGATGAGCCTTCCCGCCATCGCGCGGCTGCTCGACCTGGAGGACGAGAACCGGATGCTGCGGCGCCGCGTCGCCGAACTCGATGCCGCCCTGAGGGCTGAGCGCGAGAACCGTCCCGGTGTCCGCGTCTTCGCGGCCGGATCCTCCGGCGTCATACCCGTGCCCGGTGGGCGTCGACTCCGCCGATCCGCTGAGGTCGTTCTCTGGCACCCCGGCGCCGGGCGCGACTGACCCTCTGAGGGCGAGGCCCCGGGCCGCCTGCGCTACGGCGCGCCGAAGAACCGAGTCGCGATATCCGAGACCTCTTTGTCGAGAGTGTCGATACGGCCGGACAGCTTCGCGTCGAGTGCGTCGATCTGTCCGGTGAGGCGGTGGTCGAGGGATTCGATCTGGCCGGTGAGGCGGTGGTCGAGCGCCTCGATCTGTCCGGAGAGGCGGTGGTCGAGCGCCTCGATCTGGCCGGAGAGTCTTCCGTCGAGTGCGTCGATCTGGCCGCTGAGACGGTGGTCGAGCGCCTCGATCTTGCCGGAGAGTCTTCCGTCGAGAGCCTCGATCTTGCCGGACAGTGTTCCCTCGACACGACCGATCTCAGATCGCACGACCTTGCCGAAATGCGTCGTCACGAAGGTGAAGCCGCCGAGCAGCGCGGCGCCGAACACTCCGATCAGCGTCCAGATCTGGGGGTCGTTCATCGTCATGACTCCATCCTGTGAACGTGGCGCCAGAATGGCAGTGTTGCGTCCTCCGGCGCAGCGCGTCCGGGCGCCATCTCGCGCTCCTGAGGACACGAGCCGCGAGATCGGCGTCGGTGCAGGAGGGGTCGCCGCACCCGCGCGTCCGTCTGCGCGCGGTATCGTTGCGACACGATGAGGATGACGCGTCGCACACTGCTGATCGGCGCCGGAGCCGGCGTCCTGGGAGTCCTGCTGGCCTCCTGCACGCCCGAGCCGGTGCCCACTCCCACGCCCGACCGCTCGCCGACCCCGAAGCCGACCGCCGACAGCGTCACGCCCGCTGCCTTCGTGCGCAGCTCGTGGACGAACGACCCCTTCTCCCTCGGCGCGGCGAGCTTCACGCCGGTCGGCATCCAGGCCGCCGCGCGCGAGGCGCTGGCCGAGCCCGTCGACGACCGCCTCTTCATCGCCGGCGAGGCGACCGATGTCGATGCCCCAGGCACGATGGCCGCCGCGCTGCGTTCCGGCGAACGTGCCGCCGAGCTGCTGCGCCGCGCGGCGGATGACGGCGAGCGGGTCGCGATCGTGGGTGCCGGGCTCGCCGGTGCCGCCGCCGCGGCGCGTCTCGTCGCCGATGGTCTCGAGGTCACGGTCTTCGAGGCGCGCGACCGCGTCGGCGGACGAGTGCATTCCCTCGTCGACGATGACGACTGGCCCATCCCCGCCCAACTGGGTGGCTGGTTGCTGGGAGCATCCGACGGCGCGCTGCGCGAGAACCTCGAGACCCTCGACGTCCGCACGGCCTCGATCTCGGGGGCAGTATGGCGCTCTGCCGAGGGCGAGGTCGCGCCGGCGACGACAGAGCCTGTGCAGGCCGCGATCGCCGGTGCTCAGCAGGGGCTGACCGACACCTCGCTCGAGGACGCTCTGACGGCTGCGGGCGCCGATCCGACCGAACCCGGGCTCGCGGCCCTGCTCGCGTCGATCGCCGCGTGGTCCGGAGCGGACGCCGCCGACGTCTCGACCTGGTTCCCCCCGCTGCTCCCGCCCGACGAGGTCACCGCCGCGCTCGGCGATCTCACTCCGGTCATCGAGGGGATGCTCGAGGGGGCGCGCCTGAGTCTGTCGTCTCCCGTGAGTCGCGTCGCCTACGACGAGGCCGGCGTCAGCCTGGGCATCGCCTCAGGGGAGTCGCTGTCTTTCGATCGCGTGCTCATCACGGTGCCGCTCGGGGTGCTGCAGAGCGAGGGCCTGCAGTTCGCGCCCGCCCTGCCGTTCAGCCACCGTGGAGCGATCGCCGAACTCGGCATGGGCCGCATCGAGACGGTCTGGATGCGCGTCGACGAGCCGCTGTTCGCCGCCGCGCCCGACAGAGCCCCGACTTCCGAGCCGCAGACGGAGCCGGACGCAGATGCCGAGGCCGGCACGGATGACGCTGCGGCGGCCGAGCCGTCTGTCTGGCACGTCGTCGGGGGAGACACGATGATCCGCACCTGGATCGACCTCGCTCCGTCGACGGGAGAGAACATCCTCGTCGGGATCGTCGGTGGAGAGGCCGCCGGAGAGTTCGCGGAACTCGACGACGAGAAGGCTCTGGCGGCGGCCGTCGCCTCGCTCGCCCCGTTCCGCGCATCCGCCGGTTAGACCGTCTCCGCCGGTCGACCGGGCGTGCCGCTCACGGCTTCCGGCGCGACCGTTCTCGCCACTGCATCCGACTGATGAGCACGATCACCGTGGCGACCAGCGCGAAGATCGCCAGCGCGATGCCGCTGGTGATCAGGAACTCCGGCGGGCCGGACACCTGCCGCGGGTCGAGGAAGTAGTACGGGTACCAGCCGACCGACGGGCCACGCCACAGAGTGACTCCGCCCCAGGCCAACGGGAACGCCAGCGCGGTCGGCACGACCCACCAGGGCACTCCGCGGTGCCCAGGCGTGAGCACCCAGGCGAGCGCGGTGCACGCCGGCAGGTAGAAGTGGAGCACCTGATCGGACCACGGCACGTCGACGCGGATGCCGCGGAGGCCCGCCTGCCACACGATCAGCGCGAACGCCAGGCCGGCCGTGATGGTCCAGGTGAGCACGAGAGCGAGGGCGACGGTGAACCAGCGAGGGTCTGTGGCCCGCGCGAACGCGAGAACCGCGCCGACGAGCAGCACGACGACGAGAGCACAGTTGGACTGCACGGTCAGGTAGGCGAAGAAGTTCTCTCCCGCGATGGTGCGTGAGCTCAGGCCCCAGAACAGGCGATGGACGAGGGCCACGGTGCAGACGGTGGCTGTGACCAGGCGCAGCACGCCGAACGCTGATCGTGCCTTCACCGTCTCTCAGTCCCTTTCCGTCCGTGAGATCCTTTCGCGTGGATGCTGTCGTCCGGCCCCGCCATCCGGCCCCCGCCATCCGGAACGCGCCATCCGGCGAGTCTACGGAAGCCTGCTGGCACAGGCTCCGAGGCGACCCGCATTCAGCGGATGGAAAACCTCGATTCCCTAGCGTGGAGGTAGGGATAGCCCCTGCTCCGCGCCTGGCGCGCGGTGTCCTGCCACGAAGGAACACCTCCTCATGACGAACACCACCGCCCCCTCTGCCGCCGCGTCGCTGGGACTCCTCGTCCTGCGCATCGTGGTCGGCGCCGTCTTCGCCGCTCACGGAGCGCAGAAGATCTTCGAGTACACGATTCCCGGCACCATCGGCAGCTTCGCGGGCATGGGGGTGCCCATGCCCGAGATCGCGGCGCCCTTCGTCGCCTTCGTCGAGCTGATCGGCGGCATCCTGCTGGTGCTCGGACTCTTCACGCGCCTGGCCGGCATCCTGCTCGCGATCGACATGATCGTGGCGCTGGTGCTCGTGCACCTCTCGGCAGGGCTCTGGGTGGGCGAGGGCGGATACGAGTTCGTCGCCGTGCTCGGTGCGGGCGCGCTGGCTCTCGCGCTCACCGGCGCCGGGCGCTTCTCGCTGGACCGCGCCTTCCTGCGCGGCCGCGTTCCCGCCTGGCTCAGCTGAGGGAACGAGCGAGGGAGCGCCGTGGTGGGCGCTCTCTCGCGTCGTGCCCGCACTCAGCGGGAAGGTGCGAGGCGTCGTCGCAGAACCCAGGTGTTGCCGGTCGCGTCGCCGCTGTGCTCGAAGTCGTCGAGCACAGCCGTCGTCAGGGCCAGACCGCGTCCGCTCTCGCTGTCGACGCCGGGCATCGTCACCGCATCCCAGTCGATCCTGGCAGGGTCGGCCGTGTCGACGAAGGTGGCGACGAGGTCGTCGGCGCTCACCGCGAGGTCGACCTCGACCGTGATGCCCAGCTCGGATTCGCCATGTGCGGCGATGTTCGTCGACACCTCGCTTACTGCCAGCGCGAACAGCGTACGGTCCTCGGGGGCCACGTGCGGAGACACCTCCCACAGCGCATCGAGGGCGTCGAGGACGTGCTCGACGAGGGCGGGTCCGGCGAGGCCCGCGACGTGTGCGGTGCGCTGGTCACTGCCCATCGAACGCCGATTCCGGCGTGGGGTGATCGCGCAGGACGCGGTCGAGGTTGGTGAGGTGCAGCACGGTCCGCACCGCCTCGGGCACGGCGGCGATGCGGAGGTCGCCGCCGGCGACTCGAGCGCTCTTCAATGCGCCGACCAGGGCGCCGAGGCCCGACGAGTCCACGAACTGCAGTGCCGCCATGTCGACGACGATCCGCGCGTCGCCCGACGCCACGAGATCCGTCACCGCCTTGCGCAGCAGCGGGGCTCCGGTGGCGGTGAGGCGCCCGGAGAGCGCGATCACGGCATAGCCGTCGCGGATGTCAGTGCTGATGTCCAAGGGACTCCTCCTCGAGGATTCGGGCCGGTCCGCGGTAGCGGGCGGCGTGGATGATGACGCTGAGCACGACGAGGTCGTAGAGCACCCACACCGTGTTCACGAGGGTGCCGGTGCCGTCGCCTGTGCCGATGATCACGCGCGTCACGCCGATCACGAGAGCGATGCTGAGCGCGACCATCGCCGTGAGCTGGGGCCAGATCTCGCGCCACGGAACACCCCGCGGATCGCGTCCGTCCTTGCGGGTGACGGCGAACGAGAGCGGACGGCCGAGCACGACGTTCGCGAAGGCCGTCCAGCATGCCCGGATCCACACCGGGAACAGAGCCAGCGAGTACTGCTGTCCCCGCCAGGTTCTGATGCCTTTCGCGACCACGAGGAACAGCAGCTGATTGACCAGGAAGTACGGCAGGAACCGCACGAAGAAGTCCACCGACCACGCGGTGACCGGCAGCACGCCGAACACGAGATACACGACCGGAGCCGTGAGATACACGACGGCGGCGAAGCCCGAGAGGTAGCTCCACATGGTGGCGAAGTACATGAGCCGCTGCCCGACCGACAGGCCGCGCTTGACGAGCGGATTGTCGCGCAGCATCACCTGCAGCGTTCCCTGCGCCCACCGCAGGCGCTGCGTGAGCATCGTGCGCAGATCTTCGGGAGCGAGCCCCTTCGCGAGGATCTCGTGGTGGTAGACGCTGCGCCAGCCGAGCGAGTGCAGCTGCATGGCGGTGGCCATGTCCTCCGTCACCGAGATGGTCGCGAGAGGGAGGATCGGCTGCGCCTCGTCGCCGCGGTCGAGTCGCAGCGCGTCGAGCAGGGCCCTGACCGCGTCGATCGCCGTGATGGGGGAGAGCTCGGACGCCGCCAGCGCGGCGAGCCCCGCCTCGTCGACGACGATGGCGTCGAGCTGTGCGTCGTGCTCGATGGGCAGAGTGCCGAGCTCGGCGAGATCGGCGCGGATGCCCGCGAGGTCCTTCGCGACGAGGATGGCGGATGCGTTGTCGACGGCGGCGCGCACCGCGGCCGCGACGTCGGCGACCGGAGCGCCGGATGCGAGGTCACGGCGGGCCGTGCGGATGGCGACCTCGATCGCGAAGAGCTCGCGATGCAGATCGGGATCGGAGGCGGCGCGCAGCTCCTTGCCGATCAGCTCCTCAGAGGCGCGGAGCGCACGTGCGGCGCTGTCGGTGACCTCACGCACGTAGCCGATGATGCCCAGCTGCATGAGCGCCTCACGGCGGAGCACGGCGTTCGAACCGCAGAAGAACGCGGCGTTCCAGCCGTCCTTGCCCTGCTGGATCGGCCCGTAGAAGAGGGGAGCCTGCGCACCGAGCGGGTCGGCCTCGTCGACGTTCATGAACCACTGGGGCGTCTGCACGACCGCGACCTCGGGGTCGTCGGCGAAGTATCCGAGTGTGCGGTGCAGGATCAGCGGGTCGGGGATCTGGTCGGCGTCGAGGATCAGAAGGAACTCGCCGTCGGTCTCGAAGAGCGCGCTGTTCAGGTTGCCGGCCTTCGCGTGGCGGGGCTTGCCGATCCAGTCGTCCGATCGCGTGAGGTAGCCGACCCCGGCATCGCGAGCCGCCTGTGCGAGTTCGGGACGCGCGCCGTCGTCGAGGATCCAGGTGGTGTGCGGGTAGGCGATCTGGCGGGCGGCGCGGGCTGTCGTCATCACGAGCTCGATCGGCTCGTCGTAGGTGGTGATGAAGACGTCGACCGTGCCCTGCGGCGGCGACACCGGTGCGGGGCGCTCCTTGGCCTTCCACATCGTCAGGCAGAACAGGAAGGTGTCGATGAGGCTGTACGTCTCGGCGATCACCAGGGGCACGGCGATCCACCAGGCCGACCAGTTGACCGATTCCAGCCAGCGCCAGGTGACGTAGTTGATGCCGAGCAGCACCGACAGCAGGGCGATGATGCGGATGGCCGCGAAGCGGGCGGTCACGCATCCCTCCGCACGACCACGACCGTGACATCGTCGGTGGCGGTCTCGCCCGCAGCCAGACGCAGCGCCTCGCGGATCGCGCCGTCGGGTCCGAGCGTCGTCAGCACGCGGTAGACGTGCGCGTAGGGGTCGTCGGGGTCGAGCACGTCGAGCAGGCCGTCACTGCAGCAGACGAACGCGTCGCCGGGACCGAGACGGGTCGTCCTCGGTTCCCTGACCTCGGCGATCGACCCCAGGCTCATGCCGAGGGGAAGGCTCGTGGAGCGCAGATGCTCCCACGACCCGTCTGCCCGCAGGATGAAGGCGAGGCTGTGGCCGGCGTCGATGATCTGCAGCTCGCCGCTCTCGGGCTCGAGTTCGGCGTGCACGGCGGTGACGAACATCGATGTGTCGGCGAAGTCCGCCTCCAGCAGGCGGTCGGCCTCGGCGATCGCCTCGGCGATCGAGCGCTCCGGGGCGGTGCGCAGCGAGGCGCGCACGCTCGCGGCGATCAGCGCCGGGCCCATCCCCTTGCCCATCGCATCCGCCAGAGTGATCCGCAGCGAGCCGTTTTGCAGGCTCAGGTCGTAGAAGTCGCCGGCCAGTCGTCCGCGTGACGCGGCACCGCCGGCGATCGTGTACCCGGGCAGAGTCGGGTGCGTATGGGGGCGCAGCGCGCTCTGGATCACCGCCGCGTGATCGAGTTCGGCGTCGTTCGCGAGCTCGGTCTGCACCCAGAACGCCAGGTCGCGCAGCAGATCGCGCTGCTCGTCGCTGAACTCGTGAGGTTCGGTGTCGAGCACGCAGAGGGTGCCGACCGGCTCACCGCCCGGTGCGTGCAGCGGGTGGCCCGCGTAGAACCTCAGGTGCGGATCGCCGATCACGAACGGGTTGTCGGCGAAGAGCTCGGTGTCGGTGGCATCCTCGATGATCACCGTGCGGTCCTGCCGCACCGTGTAGTCGCAGAAGGAGTCCTGTCGCTGGGCCTCGGATTCGCCGAGTCCGATCTCGGACTTGCGCCACTGGCGGTCGCGGTCGATGAGCGACACGCTCACCATGGGCACCCCGAACATCTCCTTGGCCAGCCGTGCGACGCGATCCACGCGCTCATCGCGTGGTGTATCGAGGATGTTCATCGCATCCAGGGCTCGCTGTCTCGTGAGTTCGTCGATCATTGGGGCTCCCCTCCCGCAGTACTGCTGCCATCTTGCCACCGTGGAAGCGTTGAGAGCACGGCGGCTGTCATGTCGACCCAGGCTGATGTCTCGCCGGCCGTCGCTCGTCGTGGAGCGGGGTCTTCGAGAACACCGGCATACGATCAGCGACGTCGTCATATGACGACTTTTAGACTGCTAGCGTCGCCACATGATCATCCGGGGGGATTTCGGAGCACTCGCCAGCGAGGCGGGCCGGCTCGACGACATCGCTGACCGCATCGACGAGCGCGTGGCCGGCGCGCGGCGAGACATGGACGACTTCCTCGCCTCTGGCTGGACGGGATCCGCAGCGGTGCAGTTCCGTGCGGCGTTCGAGCGATGGCTCGACGCGGCCACCGCAGGATCTGCCGAGCTGCACGACCTCGTCGAGGCGATACGTGGCGCGACCCGCGACCTCGTCGCGACCGAGCAGGCCACTGCGCAGGTGTCGGACTCGGCGGTGCCCGCGGTCAGTGATGTGTTCGCGCGCCTGATGGGAGCTCGCTGATGTTCGCGTTCCATGTCGCGCGAGCCGAGCAGATGCTCGATGACACCCTGCGCACCAGCACCGCCCTCGTCGAGGCCCTCGATGAGGCCGACGCGGCGGCCGCCAGGGTGGGCATCGCCTGGGCCGGTGAGACGGCCGGTGCTCACGGGGGCGCACACGAGCACTGGCACGATGACGCGCGACGCATGGCCGAGGCGCTCGACGAGATGCGCGGCGTGCTGCAGGGCGCGCACGCGAACTACTCGTCCGCGGCATCCGTGAATCTCGCGATGTGGGGGTGAGCGCATGCTGATCTGCGTCGACCCGACGGCCTACGCCTCGGCCGCTGAGACGTTCGGAGACCACCTGGCGAGCGACGTGCGCCGGGTGGCAGAGAGGCTCACCGGGTCGCTCTCGGGCATGGGGGCGGTCGCGGGTCATGACCCGGCGGGCAGAGCCTGGGCGGATTCATACGATGCCGTCGCGCCACAGACGGTGCAGGCGATCGACCAGCTCAGCCGCGCGAGTGTCAACGTCGGCGCGCTGCTGCAGCAGGCGGGCTTCAACCATGCGAGGGCTGAGGCGTACTCCGACGTCACGGGTGGTGGTGCGCTGCCGCCCGAGACCCTGTCGTTCGAGCCCGGCGCGCCGATGTCGGTCGATCTGCCGAGTGCCGAGGGTGGGGCGATCGCGGATCCGCCCGCCGGATGGGAATGGCTGCAGGACGTCTGCGGGCTCATCTGGCCCGACGGCGACCCCGGCCGACTGCGTGAGATGGGTGCGGTGTGGGCGCGCGCCGCCGACGAGCTCGATGCGGGATGGATGCTCGTCTCGCAGGGCATCACGGCGCTCGACGAGCAGGATGCGCCCGAGATCGAGAGCGCGCGCGGCGTGTGCCGCCTGCTCGGCGAGACCCTGAGCGAGCTGGCGGCTCAGTGCCGCGCGATCGGGACCGCCTGCGACGACCTCGCCGGCCATATCGAGTCGGCGCGGTCAGAGCTGATCACCGAGGTCAACCTCATGCTCGCCTCGATCATCGCGATCGAGGTCGCGGCGGGGCTGGCCGGCTCGCTCACTGCCGGGGTCGGCGCTTTCGCGATGCAGGCCGCAGCATACGGAGCGGTGGTCGCCGCGGGTACCCGTATCTCGCTGATCATCGCACGGCTACTAGACATGGCGACGCTCACAGGCAGTTCCTTGGTCTGGGTCAGCGCGGATGCCGTCGGAGATGGCTTGCGCGCTGTCCTGCTATTGACGCCGAGAGTGGCGGCGATGACTCCGGTCACCGGGACGCTCACGGTGCTCGATGACCTAGCCAACAGGCTTTCGAAGTCGCCGTGGCCGATGGGGCCGTCGCCGCGAGGTTTCGAGATCGAGAGTCGCCTAGGAGGAAACCTTCCAGCGGGCTTTCCGACGATCGACAAGTTCGACTGGAGCACAGGGCTGGCGACGAGCATCAAGACAGTGGATCTCGGATCGAAGACCTATCAGAACGCCTCGCGACTGAGGAGCCTGCTCAAACGATACATCGACAAGATGGCGGCGTTCGAGAGCGGTCGCGTCGGAAACTACCAAATCCGCCCGAGCGATGTCCGATTCAGGTCGCTGCTGGTAGCCACGCCGCAGGACGCCTCGCCAGCGCAACGGGCCGTGATCGAAGAAATGAAGCGATACGCGTCGGAAAGAGGTGCACCGATGGTCGTGGAGGTCGTCCGTTGAAGAAGCGCAACGTGAATGTGATGTTGTACCGAGATAGACGCGTTTTTCTTTTCGTCTACTCAGACTGTGTAAACGGGCCAAGCGTATCGCTCGGACTGCCGAAGGTGGTTCCTGCTTTGACAGACGCTGATGCGCTCGGATCTGCGATCTTGCAAGGACTCCGTGAATCCAACGCGACCGTTCATCCCGCACGCGATTGGCGCGCCGACCCGCCCGATCGAGAATTCCTGGAGTGGTTGGGGCTGGCGAATTACAGACAGTACCAACGAGGAGTGCGGAGCGTTGACGTGAGTGCGGCATTCGACCACGAACCTAAAGAGATCGAGGTCATGCCGGAACGCAACGAGCGGCGGGGAGGTTTCACGCCGATCTCCCGATGGCGTCGCATGCTCACCTTCGAGAGTCCTGAGCAGCTCGGCCGTGCCGTGCAAGAGGCGATGCAGAAGGCGACGGCATGACTCCGACGGGAGTGACGGTGGGCGCGTTGGCGAGGGAGGTGATGCGGTGATGCTGCGGATCGCGAGCGTCGCTCTGGTCCCCGACGGACGGGTGCTCCTTCAGCCGTTCTCCGCGACGGCTGGCGGGCCCGTGGTGTACGACGGCCTGCCGTTGGTGCTTCCTTCGATGTCGAGTGAGCGCGAGCTGGGACGCGCAGCAGTAGCTGCGCTCACGGCGTCGAATCGGCGTGTGCTTCCGGCTCGGGATCTCCGTCGAGATCCAGCCGATCGTGAGTTCCTCGACTGGTACGGGGTCGCCACTTACGGCGAGTATTCGAGGGGCGTGCGTTCGGTCGGGCTCTCGGCGTCTTCTGTCGATGTCATTGACCGGGTGCGCGTTCGTCCTAACCGCAATCTGGGTCCGCGCGGTGGCTTTGAGGGGATCGCGAACGAACTGAGAGTCGTAGAGTTCACTGATCGTGAGCATCTCGGTCTCGAGATTCAGGATGCCATGACGAAGGCGACGCCCGGTCGCGGTTCGGGGTTCAGATGGACGCGGGGCTAGTCGCATCGTGTCTGTCTACCGTTTCACTGATGGGTGTGTTCTCGTGCAGCCGTTGGTGGGCGCATCGGAAGGCTTCGATACCGCTGACGGTCTGCTCCACGTGCTTGATGAGCTGGTCATACACGGTGCAAGAGGCGATGAAGAAGGCGATTGATGGCTGCTTTCGTTGGCGACAAGCGCGCGAACGTCGAGGTTTCGGAGGCGCAGATCACGGAGCGCGTGCTTTTCGTTGCCGTGCCTCGGGGGGCCACCATCGAACAGCAGGCGGTTCTCGAGGAGATTGCGACCTACGCCGAGCAGCGGGGAGTCAAGTTCGACGTGGAGGTCATGAGATGAGAGATCGCTCGGTGAGTGTCGAGCTCCAAAAGAATGGACGTGTCTTCGTCCAGCCCTACTCGAAGACCTTCGAGGGAGCAAATATTGGGGACGGGCTGCCCGCAGTGATCGCGAGCATGACTGACGCGCAAGTTCTGGGTTCATCGATCGTGGCGGGGCTTCATGCCTCCAACCGTAGGCCGCTTCCGAACCGCAATCTCCGCGTCGATCCGCCCGATCGCGAGCTCCTCGAGTGGCTGGGACTGCGCACATACGGGCAGTACATGAGAGGCGTGCGCACATTGAGTGTGAGGGCGACGTACGACAACACCGACATCGCGGAAGTCACGATCACGCCGGAAAGAAACGAGGGCCCTCGCGGCGGATTCACTCCGATCCTCGAGGAGCGCTTCTCGATCGACTTCGAGAGCCCGGAACAGCTCGGCCGTGCCGTGCAGGAGGCGATGAAGAAGGCGCGAGCCTGAGGGTCGGGGCCGCGCGATCCGGATGATCGGCACAGGTGACACGGGCAGGATGGAGCCATGTCCGATTCGCCCTACGCCTCCCGTCCCTGGCTCGACTCCTACGCCGACGGCGTGCCCGCCGAGATCGACGCCCCGACGCAGACGTTGCCCGAGATGATGTCGGCGAGCGTCGCGGCGTTCGGGCGACGACCTGCACTCGAGTTCTTCGGCGCCGTCACGACCTACCGCGAGCTCGGCGATCAGATCGCGCGCGCGGCCGAGGGGCTACGGCGGCTGGGGGTGCACAAGGGCGATCGTGTCGCGCTGGTGCTGCCCAACTGCCCGCAGCACGTCGTGGCCTTCTATGCCGCGCTGCGCCTCGGGGCGATCGTCGTCGAGCACAACCCGCTCTATACGGCGAGGGAGCTGCGCCACCAGTTCGAGGACCACGAAGCCAAGGTCGCGATCGTGTGGGACAAGACGGTCGACACGATCGCCGAGTTCCCCTCCGATCTGCGGGTCGAGCACATCGTGAGCGTCGACCTGACCGAGGCCATGCCGGCCGCCCAACGGATGCTGCTGCGGCTGCCGATCCCCAAGGCGCGCGCCGCTCGGGCGAAGCTGACGGCCAGCCCGAAGTCGCGGCGAGCACTGGCTTGGAAGAAGCTCGTCGACCATCGTGCTCTGTCGCGCAAGGTCGAGGGCCCCGAACTCGGCGACACGGCCCTGCTGCAGTACACGAGCGGAACCACCGGCACGCCGAAGGGGGCGATCCTCACGCACGCGAACCTTCGCGCGAACGCGATGCAGGGGCGGGCGTGGGTGCCGGGTCTGGTCGACGGCGAGGAGACGTTCTATGGTGTCCTGCCGCTGTTCCACGCCTACGGCATGACACTGTGTCTCACCTTCGCGATGAGCATCGGGGCGAAGCTGGTGCTGTTCCCCACGTTCGACCTCGGTCTCGTCGCGGAGGCCGCCCGCACGAGTCCGCCGTCCTTCCTGCCCGCGGTCCCGCCCATCTACGATCAGCTCGCTCGAGCCGCATCGCGGGGGACCATCGACCTCTCGACGGTCCGCTTCGCGATCTCCGGGGCGATGAGCCTTCCGGTGGCGACGGTGCAGCGGTGGGAGGAGGCGACCGGCGGGTTGCTCGTCGAGGGATACGGCATGACCGAGAGCTCGCCCGTCGCGCTGGGCAATCCGATGGGCCGCAGCCGTCGCCCGGGAACCGTGGGCGTGCCGTTCCCGAGCACGGAGATCCGCGTCGTCGACCCCGACGACACTGACGTCGATGTCCCGGTGGGTGAGCGAGGAGAGTTGCTCGTGCGCGGACCCCAGGTCTTCCAGGGGTACTGGCGTCGTCCGGGTGACACCGCCGACGCCCTGCTCGCGGACGGGTGGCTGCGCACGGGTGACATCGCCGAGGTCTCGGCCGACGGCTTCGTGACCATCGTCGACCGCCTGAAGGAGCTCATCATCACCGGCGGGTTCAACGTGTCGCCCAGTGAGGTGGAGGATGCCCTGCTCGCGCACCCCGATGTGGTCGCGGCCGCGGTCGTCGGCCTTCCGCGGGCGAGCGGGGGCGAGGAGATCGCCGCCGCGATCGTGCTCCGAGAGGGCGCGCAACTCGACGTCGGCGCGCTTCGTGACTTCTGCCGCACGCGGCTCACGCCCTACAAGGTTCCGAAGCGCATCACGGTCGTCGACGAGCTGCCGCGTTCCCTGATCGGCAAGGTGCTGCGCCGTCAGGTGAGGGATCGGATGCTGGCGGACTGACCCGGCCGTCGCGGTCATCCGTTCGCTGCCGTTCACCGTTCGCTCCGTCGGGTCCGTCCTTCCGCCTGCACTGCTTAAGCGCTATAGTCAGCGGCGGGTCGCGATGACGCGACCGGATTCGACAACGACGCCGAAGGAGACGATCGGTCATGAATCAGAACGTCAGCAAGAATCGCCTGCGACGAAGCATCGCGGGACTCGGAGTCCTCTCCACCGCGGTGGCGGGCATCTTCACCGGGGCAGCAGGCGCTGCCGCGGAGGAGGCCGAGCCGGCTGACCCGAAGCTCGCGGTCTATGTCGAGGTGAACTCGAACGATTTAGCGAATGTCGCCGACTACACCCTCGCTGAGAGCGGGGAGGCCGCGATCGACATGGCGATGATTTTCGCCGCGAACATCAATTACGACGGGGAGAAGGCGTATCTGCACTTCAACGAGCGGGTCACTGAGACGCTCGAGAATGCCGCCACGCAGATCCGGCCCGTGCAGGAGAACGGCACGAAGGTGCTGCTCTCGGTTCTCGGCAACCATCAGGGCGCGGGCTTCGCGAATTTCACGTCGTTCGCGCAGGCGGATGCCTTCGCGGCCCAGCTCGCCGACGCCGTGACGACCTATGGACTCGACGGCATCGATTTCGACGATGAGTGGACGAACTACGGAGCGAACGGCACGCCGCAGCCCAACGCCGAATCGTTCGGCTGGCTGGCCACGGCGCTGCGCGATCGTCTCGGCCCCGACAAGATCATCAGCCTGTATGCGATCGGACCGAGCTACATGACAACCGACTTCACGCTGTTCGACGCCGACAGCGTGCTCGACTTCGCATGGAACCCGTACTACCCGACCTACGATGCCCCGACCGTGCCGGGGCTCGACGACCGCGCACGCCTGGGCGCCGCCGCGATCGACCTTTCCCAGACGAGCGCCGCGACGGCGGCCGACTTCGCGACGCGCACCGTCGCCGACGGGTACGGCGTGTACGTCGCGTACAACCTCACCGCGACAGACCAGTCGGCGTATCTCTCGGGTATCACCGAAGCGCTCAAGGGAGAGGCGACCGAATACCGGGCGGCTCCCCGCGACACGACGCCACCGACCGTCACGATCAAGGAGGGCGCGCAGTTCACCAAGGTCCGGGCTGACGGCGCGTACCAGCGCGTGAGCTTCAAGCTATACGACACGGGCGAGATCGACAGGCTCTACGTCAACGGCGTGCTCAAGGATCTCACCGACGACACCTGGAGCGACCTGAACTTCGTGAAGCCCGGCGTCTTCGGCGCGGTCGCGGGTGCGAACACGCTCACGGTGCTCGACGTCGCGGGCAACACCACCGAGGTGTCGTTCGTCCTGTCGAAGTGATCATCCGAGGTAGGACTCATCACCCGAGGTCGAAGACCTCGATCTGACGGATCGTGACCCCGGCTTCCGCCCTCACGCGGATCGCCGGGGTCACGATGCGTGACGCCAACGTGAAGGGAGTCGTGCGATCGGCCAGGAGATCCTCCAGGTGCGTGGTCGCCACCTCGGACCAGTCCCCGCGGTCGTCCATGATCTCCCACCTGAGAGACGGTGACGGAGACGGAGTCGTCACCGTCACCGTGACATCCGACACGGAGCGGGGCTCGGCGAAACGCCACCCCACCCACTCGCCGGATGCCAGAGCGACGCCGTCCGATCCGCTCGGATCGCCGTCGTCGACGACGCGTGCGGGCCCGACGACGGATGCTGACGCGATCACCTCCCCGCCGCCATTCGTCAGATCGCGGCACCAGTCCCTGACGTCCGGAACTGCGTCGGCGCCCCCTTCGAGAGCATCCGAGGGGTCTGTGCCGAAGATCAGCTCGAGCTCGGCGTCGCCGTCGAGTGTGTCGATCGGCAGTTCGGCTCGGGCAAGCTCGATCCCATCGAGGCGGGCACCCGTCAGGACATGAGCCGACGGCTCGCTGCGGCGCGAGCGGATGTGAAGAGACGAGCCGTCGGCCCGGTCGACCCTGATGTCGTCGAGCAGGGGCGATCCGATTCGCAGCACTCCCGCGGCGAGTTCGAGCGGATAGAGTCCGAGCGCGGCCCAGAGCCACCACGCGCTCATCTCGCCGTTGTCCTCATCCCCGGGGAACCCCTGGCCGATGTGGGCTCCCGCGAAGAGGCGGCCGGCCAGCTCGTGCACGATCTCTCCGCTGCGCCACGGCCGATCGCTGAACGCATACATGAACGGGATGTGGTGCGCGGGCTGATTCGAGATGGCGCACATGCCCGAGCGCAGTGCCCGCGCTTCGCGCTGCTCGTGGATCACCGTGCCGTACGCGCCGCCGAACCGCTCATCGGCCGTCTCCGGTTCGGTGAAGAGTGCATCCAGGTGTTGACCGAAGGCATCGGGACCACCGTGCAGCGCGGCGAGGCCCGCGCCGTCGTGCACGGCGCCGACCGACATGCCCCACGCGTTCGTCTCGACGTTGTCGCCGCCCCACACACGGGGATCGAAGCCCGCTGCGAAGCATCCGGCGGCATCCCTGCCGCGGAGGAAACCGGAGTCGGCGTCGAACAGTGGGCGGTACGACAGCGCCCGGTTGGCGAAGTATCGAGAGAAGGAGCGGTAGCGGGCGGCATCGTGCCTTGATCGCGCATCGGCGGCGGATGCGTCGGCAGCGGATGCATCGGCGTCGGATGCCGCATCTCCGGCGAGCTGCGCGGCGAACCGCCCCAGTGCCGCATCGCTCACCGCGTTCTCGATGGTCCAGCTCATGCCCTCGGGCACCTCGGACGCGATGTACCCGGTGAATCGCCCTCGGTCGATGCCCTTGCGGCCGCGCCGCGCATCGGGGCCCGGCTCGCAGGCATTGCGCCAGCCGGTCTCGAACGCCTCCGCGCGGTCGAACGCCACACCCCACCGGGCGGCATCGGCGAAGATCTGATCGCTCGACGTGCCGACCATGCTGTCGACGTACCCCGGAGCGCTCCATCTGGCCATCCAGCCTCCACGGCGATGCTGCTCGAGCTGCCCGTCGAGCAGTCTGCCGGTCAGCGCAGGATCGAGCAGCGCGAGGGCAGGCCATTCGGTGCGATAGGTGTCCCAGTAGCCGTTGTTCACCACGAGCTCGCCGTCGATCACCGGAGCGCTCGTCGCCCGATCGCCGAACGGCTCACGCGGCGCGAACACGTCGGCGAAGCGGGGTGCCGGGGCATCCGCCGTGCCGGCGTTCTCGGCCGCGGTGCTCGGATAGAGGTGCATCCGGTACAGCGCTGCGGCGATCCGGTCGCGGTTCTCGTCGTCGGCCAGGCCCCGGTACGGCACCTCGGCGGCGGGGAGCGGCGGGATGGTGACTCGTCCCAGCACCCGATTCCAGGTTGCCGCAGCGGCATCTCGCAGCTCTTCGTACGTCGATTCTTCCGGCGCCTCGAACTCGAGGCTGCGCCGGGCCTGCTCGACGGAGAGGAACGACACCGCCACACGCACCTCGAGCGACCCGACGCCTGCGACGTATCCCGCGACGCGCCCTCGGCCGTCGTCGTCGAGTGCACCGCGGGAGCCGCGTGCATCGCCGCTCCGGTGCCGCACGGTCCCGGCGAAGTAGCAGCGTGGCGCGTTGCCCCAGTCCTCCCTGCCCTCCGGCATCCAGCCCTCGAAGCCGCCGGAATCCGTCCAGACGAGTCGTCCCTCGTCCGTCGGCTGATCGATCACGAACCCGACGACAGCCTCGGGGTCATCGCCGTGCACCCGGAAGGCGGCGGCGTGCGAGGTCGCCGTCATCTCGGCGCGCAGACCGCCACCGAGATCGGCCGCGTACTCGTGGGGGCGAGCGCGCTCGGTGCCGGGGGTGATCCAGCGACGTCGTCCGGCCCGCGACGAGGTCGGGCGTCCGTCGAACGGCATGAACTGCAGCACGGAGCGGTCGCCGATCCAGGGACTCGGCTGATGCGAGAACTGCATCGCCTCCAGGCGCCGCCCCGGCGGGTCATCGTGGATGCCGGACCGATACGGCCAGCGGGTGTCTGCGGCATCCGTGGCGGGGGTGACGAAGGTGAAGCCGTGAGGCACGGCCACCGCGGGGATCGTGTTGCCGCGGGAGAAGCGCGGGCCGGAGTGGGTGCCGCGGCGGGTGTCGACGCGTTCGACGGGAGCGAGCGCATCGGTGATGAGATGAACCGGAACCTGCTCGAGCAGCACCTGCACGAATCCCGTGACGCGCGCCGGAAGCCCCGGTACGGCGGCCAGCCCGGCGGTGCCGAAGACCAGCTCGACTGAGCCGCTGGTGTGCGGCATCGGAGCCAGCGACACCGTATCGGCGTTCCACTGCTCGGGAAGGCTCCACCGTGCGGCGAACTGCGCGTCTGCCGTGATCGGGAAGTCATACCGATCGCGCACGGCGGCGATGTCACTCACCCGGGTGCCGTCGGCGCCGCGCACGTCGGCGGTCACCGCCAGCGCCGCATGCGGGGCGAGCGTCGCCTCGTCGCCGTCGGCGTAGAACGCCCAGTGCAGCAGCGTGTCGGACGTGACCGGGATGCCGCTGAGCCCCGGCGCGTCGATCCGCTGCTCGCCCGCCGAAGGGTCGAACGAGAACGCGAAGACCGGGCCGCGGAGCACCCCGGCTCGAGGGCGCGACGAGGGAGGATCGGCGGGGCCGTCTGCCGGGGAGAGCTGCACGGCGCTCACCCCTTGATCGCACCCTCCTGCACGCCCCTGAAGAAGAAGCGCTGCGTGAAGGAGAACATGATGACGATCGGCACGAGGGCGATCATGGTGCCCGCCGCGATCAAGCGGGGATCGACCGAGAAGCTGCTGTTCAGGTAGGCCATGCCGACGGTCAGCGTGTACTTCGAGGGGTCCGACAGCACGATGAGCGGCCACAGGTAGTCGTCCCACGCACCGATGAAGGCGAAGATGGCGACCACCGAGACCATGCCGCGGATGTTCGGCCAGACGATGTGACGGATGCGCTGCCAGGTCGTGGCGCCGTCGACGGTCGCGGCGTCGAGCACGTCCTTCGGGATCATGCGGCAGGCGGTGGCGACGAGCAGCACGTTCATGGCGCTGATGGCACCGGGCAGGAACACTCCCCACAGGGTGTCGGCGAGGCCGAGCGCGCGGATCGTGAGGAAGTTGCTCGTCACGGTCACCTCACCCGGGAACAGCAGGGTCGACAGCAGGATCGCCATGACGATCCACTTGCCGCGGAACCGCATGCATCCGAGCGCGTAGCCGGCGAAGGTCGCGAGCACCACGTTGCTCACGACCGTGCCCACCGAGACGAGCAGCGAGTGCCAGGCGTAGAGGTATACGGGGACGATCTCGGCGACCGTGGCGTAGTTCTGCAGCGTCGGCTCGCGCGGGATGAGGTCCGGGGGGAACGAGTAGATGTTCTCCTGCGGTCCCTTGAACGAGGTCGACAGCTGCCAGACGAACGGCCCGATCACGAGTACCAGCACGAGCAGCAGGAGGGCGTATCGACCGATCAGACCGCCGAGCGTCGGCGTGCTGAAGTCGCCCGAGCCGCGGCGGCGGAAGATGCGCTCGCGAGCGGTGCGATCCGATCGGTGCTCGGACTGGATCTCTTGGTCGACCCGGGGTGGGGTGAGAGTGCTCATGCGGAGACCTTCGCCTTCTTCTCGCGATTCATGAAGGCGATCGCGGCCAGGGGGACGAGTGTGAGGAGGAACAGGGCGACGCTGATCGCCGAGGCGTAGCCGATGTTGCCGTTGAGGCCGGAGCCGACCTGACGGATCAGCATGACCAGCGACATGTCGTAGCCGCCCGGACCGCCCGTGCCCTTGGAGAGCACGTCGAGCTCGGCGAAGACCCTCATCGCCGAGACGGCGATGAGCACGGCGATGAGCAGCATCGCGCCGCGCACCGAGGGGATCGTCACCGACAGGAAGCGGCGGAAGGAGCCTGCTCCGTCGAGCATGGCCGCCTCATGCAGCTCCTTGCCGACATTCCCGAGGGCGGCGAGGTATACGACCATGTAGTAGCCGAGACCCTTCCACACCGTCAGCAGGATCGCGCAGCCGAGCAGCAGCCAGCGATCGACGAGGAAGGCCAGGGGCGCGTCGATGACCCCGAGGAACTCGAGGGTCTGGTTGATGATGCCGCGGCTGTCGAACAGCCAGGTCCAGATGAGAGCGACCACGACGACCGAGGCGATGACGGGGAAATAGAACGTGGTGCGGAAGAAGGCGATGCCCGGCAGCTTCTTCTGCACGAGGAGCGCCAGCAGCAGCGGGAGGATCGTGAGCAGCGGCACGCAGACCACCACGTAGAGGATGCAGGTGGTCAGGGCGTTCCAGAACATCTCGTCGCCGAGCATCCGCTCGTAGTTCGCTCCGCCGACGAATCCGGGGGTGCGCAGCGGGCGTGCGTCGGTGAAGCTCAGGAAGACGGTGTTCAGGAATGGCCAGAGCGCGAACACCAGCACCCAGATGACGGCGGGGCCGAGGAGCAGCCAGGGGGTGAACCACCGGTGCGACGTGATGGTCTTCGTCCGGCTGCGGATGCTGGTGTTCGCGCTCATGCTCACTGGTCCACGCGGTTGGCGTTGGCGTACTCGACGATCTTGTCGAGCTGAGCCTTTGCGTCGGCCTCGCCATTGACGGCGAGAGCGATCTGCTGGGTCATGTACGTCGCCATGTCCGACGTCCACTGGAACGGGATGGCCTTGGCGTCCTCCATCGCGGTGAACACGGTGTCGATCGCGGAGAGCTGCTTCTCATCGGTGATCGACGACGAGATGTTCTCGACCACGGTGTCGCCGCCGGCCGAGGTGCCCGGCGCCGTGCCGACCGCGAGCGACGAGAACGCGACCTGGTTCTCCTCGTTCGTGGCGAACTCGGCGAAGGCGAGGGCGGCCTCCTTGTTGTCGGAGTCGGCCGAGATGTTGAGCCCCTGCACGTAGAGCGGCGGGATGCCGAGCCGCTGGGTGGCGACGGTGTTCTCGAGCAGCGCGGGCGCATCCTTGGCGAGGTCGGTCGTGAAGCCGGTGCCGCCGGTCGTGAAGGCGACCTTCTCCTGGATGTACGCCTCGGCGTTTCCGCCGTAGTCGCCGGTCAGGGCCTCGGCGGGCATCGCCCCCGCCGCGTAGGCGTCGGCGTACTTGTCGATGATCGCCGCGGCCTCGTCGGTGTTGAAGTCGAACTCGCCCTCGTCGTTGATGACCTCCATGCCCGCCGAGGTGAAGGTGTCGAGCGCGGGGATCGACGACAGCAGCTGGACCTTGCCTCCGGATTCGGTGGCCACGTCCTTCGCGAGCGTGAGCAGCTCGTCGACCGTCGTGGGGAGCGTGTCCTGGGTCACGCCGTAGGGGGCGAGCTGCGCGAGGTTCCACCACGAGGCGTCGCTCGAGAGGTACCAGGGCAGGCCATAGGTGCCCTCGACGCCCGGGTACTGGCTGTACGCATCCCAGGCGCCCGCGTTGTAGGCAGACTTCAGCTCGGGGTCGGCCGTCTCGACATCGACGAGCTTTCCGGCGGCGACGAGGGGGTACGCGATGTCCGGCGGCAGGTTCAGCACGTCGGGGAGGGTGTCGGCGTTCGCCTGGCTCAGGATCTTCTCCTGGTAGCCGTCGCCCGGCTGGTCGAGCCACTCGACCGTGACGTCGGGGTGCTCCTTCTCGAACGCATCGATGAGGTCCTCGAAGTACGGCGTGAACTTCTCGTTCTTCAGCGACCACGTCTGGAACTGGATGGTTCCACTCAGCTCTCCCGACGTGTCGATCGGTCCGGCGGCACCGGGTGTGGTGCCCCCTCCGGTGCAACCGGCGAGCGCCATGGCGCCGATCGTGAATGTTGCCAGAGCGACAATGCGTGCGGGAACTTTCATCGTGCTTCTTCCTCGAGGCGGGCGATTGGCGGTGTCCGTCCGGCGGACTACAACGCTTTAGCAGATGAAACCATCCGATCCTCCGACTGTCAAGGCCGCTGTGCGTGTCCGCGCCACGAATGGCGAAATCCCGGTAGGCCCGTCGGTGCTCAAGCGTTATAGTGATGCGATCCGCCCTCGCCGGAGGGCCCGTCGGAAAGGTCCGGACACATGACGCAGCGCCGCGCTCTCGATGATCACCTGAGATTCGGGGCGAACTACACGCCGTCGAAGGACTGGATGCACTCCTGGCTCGACTTCACGCCGGATGACGTGCGGCGTGATTTCGCGGCCCTCGCCGATCTGGGTCTCGATCACGTCCGGGTGTTCCCGCTGTGGACCGTGCTGCAGCCGAACCGCACGCTGATCCGCGCGAAGGCGATCGGCGACGTCCGCACCATGGTCGACATCGGAGCCGAGTTCGGGCTCGATGTGAGCGTCGACGTGGTCCAGGGGCACCTGTCGAGTTTCGACTTCGTGCCCTCGTGGCTCTACACCTGGCATGACCGCAACATGTTCACCGACCCGAAGGCCCTCAGCGGACAGGTCGAGCTCGTGACGAGACTTGCGGGTGCACTGGGCGACGCGGACAACTTCCTCGGGCTGACCCTCGGCAATGAGACGAATCAGTTCTCGGCGCACACCCACCCGTCTCCCTGGCCCGTCACGACCGAGGAGGCCGGCAGCTGGATCGAGTCGCTGCTCTCGGCAGCCGAGAGCGCGGCACCCGGCCTGCCGCACGTGCACAGCGAGTACGACGCGGTCTGGTACATGGACGGCCACGGCTTCACTCCTGCGCACGCCTCGCGACTGGGCGCGATGACCACGATCCACTCCTGGATCTTCAATGGCACCGCCCAGCGCTACGGCGGTCGTTCGGTCGCCTCCGACCGCCACGCCGAATACCTCATCGAGCTCTCGCGGGCCTTCGCCACGGATGCCGATCGGCCGGTGTGGCTGCAGGAGGTCGGTGCGCCGTCGAACTGCCTCGACGAGAGCGAGATGCCCGGCTTCCTCGAGGCGACTCTGCGATCCGCTCTCCGTACCGAGAACCTCTGGGGTGTGACGTGGTGGTGCTCGCACGATGTGAGCAGGGAGCTGGCTGACTTCCCCGAGCTGGAGTACTCGCTGGGCCTGATCGATCAGGGCGGCGCAGCCAAGCCCATCGGGCGTCGCTTCGCCGAGTTGATCCCCGAGCTGCGAGCCCGCGCCGCGGCACCCGTGCGCGACACCGCGATCGTGATCGAGGTCGACGAGCGCGAGGTTCCGGTGAGTCGCGCCGCGCTCAGCCCCGGTGGCGCGGTCTTCCACGCCTGGGTGGATGCGTGCGCCGACGGCCTCGATCCCGCGTTCGTGACCTCGCTGACGGCGCGCGATGACGCGGCGCTCGCCGCGCGCGGCATCCGTCGGCTGATCCGTCCCGATCTCGCAGAGAGCACCGTCGACCCCTACGGCTCCGTCAACACCGTCGTCGGGGGCTGACACCGTCAGTGGGGCTGAGCCCTGCGCCGAGGGCTGAGGTCGACGTCGGGGCTGAGTCCTGCGTCAGGAGGCGGAGGCCGGCGGAGCCGTGCTCTCGCGCGCGGTGAGGGTCGGCGTCGGGCCCTGGGCGCTCGGCAGGTTGGCACCGGCGAGGATCTGCTGCAGCAGCAGTGTCGCCGCCTGCTCGCCCAGCTCGAAGGTGTCGCGGGTCATCGCGGTGATCGAGGGGTTGATGAGGCCGGCGATGACCGAGTCGTCGAACGAGGCGATCGACACGTCGCGCGGCACTGACCTGCCCATCTCCTGCGCCACCCGCAGCCCCGCCACGGCCATCACGTCGTTGTCGTAGACGACCGCCGTCGGCCGGAGGCGCCCGGACAGCTGAGCCCTCGTCACCGACGACGCCCGAGCGGGGGAGAAGTCGGTCGAGATCACCTCGCCGCTGATGCCGTCCGATGCCATGCCCTGCAGCACCGCGGCGCGCAGCCGTGTGTGCTCGAGCTCGGCGGGCCCTGCGACGTAGGCGATGCGCGTATGGCCGAGGGCGGCGAGGTACGAGAAGAGCGTCTCGGCCACCTCGTCGTCGGCGATCCAGACGCTGGGCACGGCGCCCTCGGGAGACGGCTTCGAGCCGATCATGACGGCGCGGGCGTCGAGCGCGGCGATGCGGTCGCTGCGGGGGTCGTCGTCGCGGGGGTCGATGAGGATGATGCCGTCGACCTGGTTCGACGACCGCCACTGCCGATGCACCTCCATCTCTTCGGCGATGTCGGACACCAGGCGCAGCTGGAGGCTCACCTTGCTCTCGGAGAGCCGGGACTCGATCCCGGCGATGAGGTCGGTGAAGAACGCCTCGGATCCGAGTGAGCGGGCGGGGCGGGCGAGCGCGAAGCCGACGGTGTTGGCCCGCGCGCCGACGAGAGCCCTCGCGGCTGAGCTCGGCTGCCAGCCGTTCTCCTCGACGATCGAGAGGATCCGCTGCCGCGTCTCGTCGCTGACGCCGGGGCGACCGTTCAGTGCGAAGGACACGGCGCCCGGGGAGACTCCGGCCATGCGCGCGATGTCCGCGATCGTCACGCGTTTGCCGGTTGTCATGGCCCTCACCCTACTTGATCGGTTTAGCCGCTCGGAAGCCGGATGACGCCCCGAGAAGATCGATACTAGATCGCTTTAGTAAATCAGATAGCATTGTCGGCATCCGCCCTTCCCCGGGGCGCGAATCACGTCCCCCTCACCGTCGAGCCCGGAGAAACGCACCCATGCATGACGACACCTCGCTCACCGTCGGACGCGTCACGCGCGTGCTCGACGAGCGCATCCGCCCGGCCATCCACTCGGCCTCCGTGCCGCTCACGGTGGAGGTCAATGAGATTCCGGGGGAGCCGATCAGCCCCGCGGACGGTCTGGCGCTCGAGTTCGCCGAGACGACGGTGCCGAGCATGTGGGGTCCGGCCTGGTCGACGACGTGGTTCAAGCTGACGGGTCGCGTTCCCGCCGAGTGGGCGGGGCGCCGCGTCGAGGCCGTCATCGACCTCGGCTTCGACATCAACATGCCCGGGTTCCAGTGCGAGGCGCTGGTCTACCGGGCCGACGGCACGCCGGTGAAGAGCATCAACCCTCGCAACCAGTGGCTGCCGATCGTCGAGACCGCCGAGGGTGACGAGTCCGTCGAGCTCTATCTCGAAGCGGCGGCCAACCCGGTGCTGCTCGACTATCACCCCTTCCTGCCGACGCAGGAGGGCGACATCCGCACCTCCTCGCGCGAGCCTCTGTACCGCACCCGCCGCATCGATCTGGCCGTCTTCGAGCAGGAGGTGTTCGAGCTGTCCCTCGACCTCGAGGTGCTGTTCGAGCTGCAGGCGGAACTGCCGGCGACGTCGCCGCGCCGCATGCGCATCCTGCAGGCGATGGACGACGCGCTCGACGTTCTCGACCTGCAGCGCATCGCCGAGACCGCGGCGGATGCTCGCGCGCAGCTGGCCGACGTGATCGCAGCCCCCGCCGAGGCGAGCGCCCACCGCATCTCGGCCGTCGGGCACGCGCACATCGACTCGGCGTGGCTGTGGCCGGTGCGCGAGACGATCCGCAAGGTCGCTCGCACCACCTCGTCGATGACCACGCTCATCGAGGAGCAGCCCGACTTCCTCTACGGAATGTCGAGCGCCCAGCAGTACGCCTGGATCAAGGAGCATCGCCCCGAGGTCTACGCGCGCGTGAAGGCCGCCGTGGCGCAGAGGCGCTTCCTGCCGCTCGGCGGCATGTGGGTCGAGTCCGACACGGTGATGCCGACCGGGGAATCTCTCGTCCGCCAGTTCTCGTACGGGCAGCGCTTCTTCGAGCGCGAGTTCGGCATCCGCTCGAAGGGCGTGTGGCTGCCCGACAGCTTCGGCTACTCGCCGGCGCTGCCGCAGCTCATGCGTCGGGCGGGATTCGAGTGGTTCTTCACGCAGAAGATCTCGTGGAACCAGCAGAACGTGTTCCCGCACCACAGCTTCCTCTGGGAGGGCATCGACGGCTCGCAGGTGTTCACGCACTTCCCGTCGATGGACACCTACAACTCGCAGCTCAGCGGCATGGAGGTCGCCAAGGCCTCGCGGCAGTTCAAGGAGAACCGCGTGAGCTCGCGGTCGATCGCCCCGGTCGGCTGGGGTGACGGCGGGGGCGGCACGACGCGCGAGATGACCGGCAAGGCGAAGCGCCTCGAGAACCTCGAGGGCAGCGCGCAGGTCGTGTGGGAGCATCCCGACACCTTCTTCGACGCCGCTCGCGCCGAGATACCGAATCCGGCGGTGTGGGTCGGCGAGCTCTACCTCGAGCTGCACCGCGGAACCCTCACCAGCCAGCACGCCACGAAGGCGTTGCATCGTTGGGCGGAGCACGCGCTGGTCGAAGCCGAGCTGTGGGCGGCGACGGATGCCGTGCGCACAGGCGCCGCATACCCGCAGGCCGAGTTCGACCGGCTGTGGCAGATCGTGCTGCTGCACGAGTTCCACGACATCCTGCCCGGCACGTCGATCGCCTGGGTGCACCGCGAGGCCGTCGAGGTGCTTTCGGGTGTGCTGTCCGACGCACGGGATCTGGCGGATGCCGCCCGGCGATCGCTCGTCGGCGACGGCGACCGCGAACTGCTGTTCGTGCCGCACTCGACCGGCGAGGGACGCGCGCTCGGTGCGGGCTTCGTCGAGGCGCCCGCCCCGGCATCCGTCCTGCTCTCGGGAGAAGACGGCGGGTGGCGACTCGAGAACGAGCTCGTCTCCGTGCTGATCTCAGCCGACGGTCTCATCGTGTCGGCGGTCGACAAGGCGTCGGGTCGCGAGGCGGTGGCTGAGGGACGCGCGGCGAACCTGTTCCAGCTGCACCAGGACTTCCCGAACATGTGGGACGCGTGGGACATCGACAAGTACTACCGCAACAGCGTCGACGACCTCACCGCGGTCGAGTCGATGTCGGCATCCGTCGTCGACGGGGTCGCGACCGTCGTCGTGACCCGGGCGTTCTCGGAGTCGACGATCGTGCAGACGATCCTTCTCGCTCCCGGTTCCCGCACGGTCGCGCTGCGCAACGACATCGACTGGCACGAGACCGAGAAGCTGCTCAAGCTCGCCTTCCCGCTCGACATCCAGGCGACGCACACCGAAGCCGAGACGCAGTTCGGCTACCAGGCGCGCGTGACGCACACGAACACCAGCTGGGAGACGGCGAAGTTCGAGACCTCGATGCACCGCTTCGTGCTGGTCCGCGAGCAGGACTTCGGCGTCGCCCTCGTGAACGACTCGATCTACGGCTACGACACCTCGCGCGAGGTGTCGGACGACGCGGTCGCCACCACCGTGCGACTGTCGTTGCTGCGGGCGCCTCGGTTCCCCGACCCCGACACGGACCACGGCCACCATGAGATCGAGATCGGCTTCGTGGTCGGCGCGGATGCCGCGATCGCGACGGCCGAGGGCATCCGACTCAACAGCCCGGCCACGGTCGTGCGTGGCGGGCGCGAGGTCGCACCGCTGGTGTCGGTCGACGGCGAGGGCATCGTGGTCTCCGGGGTCAAGCTGGCCGACGACGGCTCGGGCGACGTGATCGTGCGTCTCTACGAGGCGCTCGGACGCCGTGCGGTCGGGTCGCTCGCCGTCGACTTCGCGCACTCGGAGATCCGTGAGGTCTCGCTCATCGAGGATGCTCTCGACGACGCTCGCGTGGGCGGAGAGCTGCGTCTGCGGCCGTTCGAAGTGCGCACGCTGCGCATCGTGCGCTGAGCGTCGGTCGGACGCGGCGGGGTGCCCGCTGAACTCCGCCGTTGCGGCGACCGCCGCGCGGGGAGGACTATGGGCGGATGGCCACCCTCGACGACGTCCGCGAGATCGCTCTCGCTCTCCCCGGCGTGACCGAACAGATCGGCGGTCACACCGGGGAACCGTCGTGGCGTCTGCCCAACGGTCAGATCGCGTGGGTTCGCGGGCCCAGCACGGTCGACCTGCGCCAGCTCGCCGACCTCGGTCTCGAATGGCCCGACGGTCCGGTCATCGGGGTGCGCGTGGCGAGTCTCGAAGAGAAGGCGACCCTGCTCGCCGCCGAGCCCACAGGACTCTTCTCCATCCCGCACTTCGACGGATATCCGGGACTGCTCGTGCAGCTCGAGGCGGTCGAGCGCGACCGGCTCGCCGAGATCATCGCGGATGCCTGGCTGATGCGCGCCCCGGTGCTCGTCGCGAAGAGATGGCTCGAGGAGCGCGGGCTCGACTGACCGGTCAGGTCGCCCCTTCGTCGATGAGACGCACCGACGAGTCCAGACGCGCGAGGCAGATGCTCACCCGGCGGCCATGAGGAACGGCCGAGCGGCGTCGAGGAAGGCACGAGGGTCGTCGGCCCAGAGCCGGATGCGGTCGACCCGATGCGTTCCGCCCTTCGGTGCGAGGCCGGGCAGCCTGATCTCTACCGGGCGCTCGAGCTCGACCTCGATGTTCGTCTCGTCCTGCATCCGCTCGGCATACTCCGACCCGGCGATGCGTGGCTGTTTGGGGTCATCGACGCGACGGCTGATCGCGACCGACGCGATGTCGGCCCAGCCGATCGGCACATCGAGCTCGAGCCCGCTGCGGACGCGGATGCCGTCTGGTCCCACGGTGTGCGGGCGCATGAGCATCGCACAGAGCAGACCCACCATCCAGGTGACTCCCCAGATGCCGAGGACCAACAGCGTGATGCGCACGGCCGGCCATCGGTGGACGATGAGGTCGAGGATCGGGATCTCGACCGCCGAGAGTCCGATGAAGACGAACAGCACCGTGAGCACCGGGCGGTGGTAGCCGATGCCCGTGCCGCCCCGCGGCACCGCGGGGCGACGGGCGATCGCGCGGGCGATGCTCGAGTAGACGCGGAGCTCGGCGATCCACGCCCGGTGGAGGACGTTGAGGATGCGGGCGAGGCGGGGCGGCCGGGGAGTGGCCGCCCGCAACTGCTCGGTCATCGCGCCTCCTCGGGCGCGGTGGTCGCGGCCGCCGCGACGAGGCTCTGCAGATGCGCGACGACGGCTGACAGGCCGCGCTCGACGGCGGGGCGGTCTGCCGGATCGATCGCGTTCAGCAGCGTCGCATCGAGGTGGTCGTGCTCCTCCTGCATCCGCGTCATCGTCTCGACGGCGGTGGATGTCAGCTCGACCAGAACCGCGCGGCGGTCGGTCGGGTGCGGGGACCGGCGGACGTGTCCCGACCTCTCGAGCGCGTCGACGAGCCCGGTGATGTTGCGAGGGCTGACCTCGCAGAGCTGGGCCAGGGACTGCTGGGTCGACGGTCCTGCGTGCTGCAGTACCCACAGCAGGTGCACCCGGGCCGTTGTGAGTCCGGTGCCGTCGAAGGCGTGGGCCATGTCTCGCTGGAGGAGATCGGTGATCTGCAGCAGACGGTCGACGAAGAGCGGTTCCATGGTCGTGATGGTACTACATTGTTACCTATCTTCACTAGTTGCGCGCTCCGCTTCCGCGTTCTTCCCTGCCCCTGTCGTCTCGACCTTTCTCGTCTTGTCTTCGTGCTGCTCGCGGTCGCCGTCCGCTTCTTCGGTGCGCTGTATCGGGAGATCGGAATACGGCTTTGAACTGGGGTAATCCGGCGCGTTCTCAGGCCGTGAATGTCGGTGCCTGCGTGTTGACTCAGGGGTATGAACAGCACTGCAGAGCTTCTGGATCGGGTCATCGCCGACCTCGATGCGGTGCTGTCCGACGACGGGCTGGCGGCGTTGTCGGACGCGGAGCGGGTCGCGGTGCTGCAGGGGGCGGGGGCTGCGTTCCGGCGTGCCGAGGCGGTCATCGTCGAGACGGTCGCGACCGGCGACGCCGTTGACTTTCCGCATTCGGCGGGGTGTCGGGGGCTGCGCGAGTTGTTGCAGCGCACCGTGCGCGTGGATGTGCGTGGCGCGAGCAGGGTCGACAGGGTCGTCGATCTGGTGCGGAGACCACTGAGTCTGGCGGGGGAGCGGATGCCGGCGCGGTGGTCGGAGATGCGGTTGGCGCTGCTGGACGGGGTGGTCGGGGTCGAGGGGTTCCTGGCGGCGACGGGGCCGATCGAGAAGGTGTGGGATCGGCTCACGGTCGAGCAGCGGTTGGCGGCGGATGTCGCGTTGGCGGGGTGTGCGCGAGGCCACGGCCTCGAGGTAGGCGCCGAGGACGCCTCAGATGCGGTCGGCGGCCCCGATTCGGATGGTGGCGAGGGTGCGGCGGGTCCTGCGCCGACGGCGCAGGACCTGACGGCTCTCGCGGAGGATCTCGCGTCGATGTTCGATCCGGATGGTGAGGAGCCGAAGGATGAAGACGCGCGGCGTCGTCGGGGCGTCACGATCGGCCGGTTGAAGGATGGCGTGCACGCGATCCGGGGATATCTGACCCCCGAGGTCGCGGCGCAGTTCCAGTTGATCCTGGATGCGATCCTCAACCCCAAGGGCGAAGGGGCGCCCATGCCCGGGGTGCACTTCGCCCCCAGCGGTGGTAGCGCCGCGTCCGACGATGCGGATGCGGATGCGGATGCTGAGTCCGGCCCGGACGCGGATGGGGATGGGGAGGGGGAGGGTGCTGATCCGTTCAACTCGGATCCGCGGTGCGTACTCGATGACCGCACTGCGGCGCAGAAGCGGCACGACGCCCTCGCCATGATCTTCGCCATCGCTGCCCGTCACAACGAGATGCCCACGCTCGGCGGATCCGCACCCGTCCTCGTGGTGAACGTCGACGCGGCTGACCTCGCCGCTCATTCCGCCGGTGCCGCCGGTGCCGTCGGTGCCGCCGGTGCCGGTTTCGGATCGATGAGCAGAAGCGGTGGCGCAGGAGGGTGGGCGACGATCCCCGGGTCCGGTGCGCATGTGCCCGTCTCGGTCGCCGCGCACGTCGGCTGTGCCGGAACGATCCAGCGCGTCCTGTTCGATGAGGAACGGATCATCGGCATCACGACCACCGACCGGGTGTTCACCGTGCATCAGCGGCGGGCGATCGTCGCCCGCGACAAGGAGTGCCTGATCCCGGGCTGTCACGTCCCGGCATCCTGGTGCGAGATCCACCACGTCACGGAACATGCCAGAGGTGGTCCGACGCATACGGACAACGGCGTGCCGTTGTGCTGGTGGCACCACCGATCCCTCGGCGTCTCCGGATGGGAGATCCGGATGGAAGGAGGAGTCCCGCAGGTCCGCGGGCCGAGCTGGTGGGACCCCGAACGACGATGGCGCACACCGAAACTCAGTCTCCGGAAACTCGGGGGAGGAGAGAAGGTGCGGAATGCGCGAAGCCGGATCTGAGGCTGGCATGCGCCGGGTGTTCTCGCGCACCCCGAGAGCGCGAGAGCGACGGTCAGGCCGGATCGAGCCTCAGCACCTCGGGCGATTCCCCGCCGGAGAGTTCGTCGGCGACGCGGATGCTGCGGGCCAGCTCGTCGAGCGCGCCGTCGAGAGTGCCGAAACGCTCCTTGTCGCTGCACACCGCCGTGAGCGTCACGAGATGGGTGCCGGTGTCCCACGTGTAGGTGACGAACGGAGGGGAGGCGGGCGTCGGCGGCATCGCGACCACGAGCTTCTCGCCCGAGCCCAGCCAGCGGCTCGAGAAAGACTGGGTGTCGTCGTAGTCCATCGGCATCGAGGCCCGCGCGATGCGCACTTCGGGGGTCAGCGCCTGCACGGTGGCCATCGCCACCACGAGCTCGGGTTCTGCCTTCCACGTCCAGACCAGCACGCGGCCGTCGGCACGGCGCATCAGCATCGGAGTCGCCTGGCTCATGGCCCACGCTCCGAGCTTCGAACCCGGGCGCTCTGTCGCGCCCATCGCCGAGTTCACCTGACCCAGCAGCATCCGGATCGCCGCCTTGCGATGCCGTCGCCCCTTCCACCCGAGCGAGTCGGTGACGGGGATCCACTGTCGGGGGTCGGCGTCGGCAGTCAGTCGCATGGCCTCCACGCTAGAGGGTGAGGCTGGGGGAAGGCGGTATGCCTCGGCTGCTCGATCAGGCCCCTCCGGTAGAGTGGCCAGCGCCCGACCGGGCTCCCTGGCCGCCGTACCGTAAGGCAGAATGTCTTCCTCTCCCTCCGATTCGACGAGTGCTCCCGAGACCGGGTCGCGTCCGCTGCGCATCCTGATCGGATGCGACACGTTCTCCCCCGACATCAACGGCGCCGCCCGCTTCGCCGAGCGTCTCGCGGCGGGGCTCGTGCAGCGCGGTCACGACGTGCATGTGGTCGCCCCGAACCTCGTGTACCGACGCACTCCGGCTCGCACCGAGGTGATCGAGGGCGAGCCGATGACGATGCATCGACTCCCGTCGGTGCGGTGGGCGCCCCATGACTGGCTGCGCTTCGTGTGGCCGTGGCGCGTGAAGCACTACGCCCGAAGGATCCTCGACGACGTGCAGCCCGACGTCGTGCACATCCAGTCGCACATCGTGATCGGTCGCGGTCTCTCGCGCATCGCGCACGAGCGGGGCATCCCGGTGATCGCCACGAACCATGTGATGGCCGAGAACATCCTCGATCACACCACGATGCCGAAGTTCGTCGACGACCTCGTGCTGCGGTGGGCATGGGGCGACGCGAAGCGCACGTTCGCCCTGACCCGCGCGATCACGACACCCACCCGCCGCGCCGCCGACTTCCTCGAGCGCACCGTCGAGGTCGAGGGTGTCGTCCCGGTCAGCTGCGGCATCGACCGCACCCAGTACACGCCGGTGATCGCTCCGCGCGACAAGAACCGCATCGTCTTCGTCGGCCGCCTGACCGCCGAGAAGCAGGTCGAGGTCATCCTCGAGGCCATGACGAAGCTCGATCCTGCACTCGACGCGACCTTCGACATCGTCGGCGGCGGCGATCAGCGCAAGAACCTCGAGAACCTCACGAACCAGCTGGGCCTCGCCGACCGCGTGACCTTCCACGGACGCACGACCGATGAAGAACTCCGGGCACTGCTCTCACGCGCCTCGGTGTTCACGATCGCCTCGATCGCCGAGCTGCAGTCCATCGCCACGATGGAGGCCATGGCCTCGGCACTGCCGATCGTCGCGGCGGATGCCGTCGCCCTGCCGCACCTCGTACACGACGGCGAGAACGGCTATCTCTTCGAGCCCGGCAACGCCGATGCGCTCGCCGCGAGACTCACCGACGTGCTGACGGCGTCGCCGGGAGAGTACGCGCGGATGCAGCAGGCATCGCTCGACGGCGTCGCGATCCACGACATCAACCGCACGCTCGACACGTTCGAGGCGCTGTACCGCGACGAGCCGCTGCCCGAGTGACGGCGCGCGCCATGCACATCGTCTTCTTCGGCGATCAGCACCTCGACTCGCTCGGCGGGGCACAGGTGTCGATGCGGTTGCAGCGCGAGTTCCTCGAGCGCGCGGGCCACACCGTGACGGTGGTCGCTCCGAGGATGCACGGACCGCGCGCATCCGGTCTCGACGACCCGTCGAACGTCGATCTGCCGTCCCTGCCGATCACCCTCGACCGCGAGTACTCGATGAGCTGGCCCGGACGAGCGACCGATCGCGTCGTCGACCGTGCGATGACGCACCGCCCACCCGTCGATCTCGTGCACGTGCAGGCCGACTTCTGGGGTGCGTTCATAGGCCATCGATACGCCGCGCGGCACGGGATCCCCGTGGTGCACACCATGCACAACCGGGTCGACGTCGGCATCGCCGCGGTGACGCCGCTGCATCGGCCGGTGCTGTCGGTTCTCAACGTCTGGCGTCGGTCCGCGCTCCGTGTGCTCGGCGAGCCGGCGCGCGGCAGCGACGGCTGGGCCTTCCTGCGCGGCATCGCGAGCGGAGCCTCGGCGGTGACCGCGCCCTCGACGCACTTCGCCCGGCGCCTCGAGGAGAACGGCGTCTTCAGCCCGGTCGATGTCGTCTGGAACGGCATCGACGATGACCTGCGCGAGCAGACCCTCGCCGCGGCCCCCGCCGAGCGTGCTCCGGGTCGCCCCCGGTTCGTATGGCTCGGCCGCATGAGCCCTGAGAAGCGGCTGCTGCCCTTCCTCGAGGCGTTCGTCGAATCCGGAGTCGATGCCGACCTCGAGATCATCGGCGGCGGGGCCCAACGCGCGGCCGCCGAGAAGATCGTCGCGGGGATGCCGAACGTGCGCTTCGCCGGCACGCTCACCTACCCGCAGACGCTGGCTCGCATCGCTGCGGCCGATGCTCTGGTGCAGACGTCCATCGGATTCGAGACCCAGGGCATGACGCCCTTCGAAGCCGCGACACTCGGGACCCCGTCGGTGATCAGCGACCCCGACATCGCCGCCGAACTGGGCGGTGGCCTCTGGGCCGTTCCCGGAGCGGCGGGGACGGAAGACCAGCGTCGAGCGGGCCTGGTCGAGACGCTGCGGCGCGCGGCAGCCGACATCGCCGCAGGCACCGCGCCGGCGCCGATGCGCGAGGTGTCGGAGGCTTTCCGGCAGTCGTCGCGCACGGCCGCGATGATCGAGGTCTACGAGCGGGTGCTCGCGGGCTGACCGGGCGCGTGTCCCGCGCCTGTAGCCGCGGCTCGTCTCAGCTGAAGTACGTCGCCATGCACGAGAGCCATCCGCCGACGGCGCCGACCATGATGCTCAGCGCGAGGCCGATCGCGACGGCGGCGAGCAGGGGGGACGCCCTGCGGCGCAGTGCAGCGATGCCCAGCGCCAGGCCGGCGATCGCGACGGCGAGGGCGACGAGGTTCACGAGGACCGAGAGGATGTCGGTGACGTAGCCGACGGCCATGTACAGGACCGGGGTCACGAGGCGCAGGGCCAGACTGAATCCGACCGCGACCGCACTGGCGACCAACGCGGTGCGCCCGAGGTCGGCGGAGCGGGGCGCGGGAGCGGCAGCGGCAGGGGCGGGCGCGTCGAACGGGTTCTGGCCCGCAGCGTAGGGCTGGCCGGGATGCGTGTACGGCTGGCCGGGCTGCGCGTGCGGCTGGCCGGGCTGCGCGTGCGGTTGGCCGGTCTGGGTGTAGGGCTGGCCGGGCTGTGCGTGCGGCTGGCCGGGCTGTGCGTGCGGCTGGCCGGGCTGTGCGTATGGCTGGCCGGGCTGCCGGTGCGGATCGCTCATGCGGCTCTCTACGGGCTCAGAACGGCAGGGCGTAGAACAGGTTCGAGACCCACGAGATCAGGATGCCGGCGAGCTGGGCGGCCGTGATGCCGATGGCGATGCCGGGGAGGATCTTCGATCCCGGCTTCTTCGCGGCCACGATGCCCAGCAGGAGTCCCGCCAATGCGACGAGGAAGACCAGTCCGTTGCCGACGGTTCCGAAGGCGCCGATCACGACCGGGTCGTAGGACCATCGGAAGATCAGCGGGTACGAGACGGTCGTCACCAGGCCGAGGCCGAGCGACACGACGGCGAGGATGAACGCGAGGCGCCCGGGCTTGGTGGCCGGGGCGGCAGGCGACGCATCCGGGTACGGCGACGCATTCGGGTACGGCGACGCATTCTGGTACTGCGGGGAGCTCGGATACGGCTGGGCGGCCGGGTACGGCTGGCCGGCCGGATACTGCGGAGGCGCCGCGTCGCGAGAGGGTGCCGGGTACTGCGGAGGCGCCGCGTCGTGAGGGGGTGCCGGGTACTGCGGAGGCGCCGCGTCGTGAGGGGGTGCCGCGTGCTGCGGCGGTGGACTTCCGTACGGCTGCGCGGGGGGCTGCTGCGGCTCGCTCATGCAGTCGAGCGTAGCCGTGCCCGGCGCGGTGCGGGAGACGGCTCGACGGAGTCCGCCGTGACGGTCGACTCAGCGGTAGACGTGTCCTGCTTCGGCGCCGTCGATCGCGTCGCGGTCGGCGACTCGTGACCAGTCGGTGGGTACAGGGCGGTAGCCGTCTCGGCGGAGTTCGACGACGGTGGCGACCAGCGCCCACGCGACGAGGGCGAGGAGTGCGAGGAGAATGAACATGGCAGAAAGGCTATGTTCGCTCTTGATCCGCCACGAGTGGCAGAATAGACTGCGAGCGTACGAAAACTGCCATCGTCGGGAGAAGCCATGATGAAGACCGTCGCCTGCGTCGTTCAGGACGGATTCGCGCCGTTCGAGTTCGGGCTCGCCTGCGAGGCGTTCGGTCTCGACCGCTCGAACGACGGCGTGCCGAACTTCGATTTCCGCGTCATCGCTCCGCATCCGGGGGTCGTGGCCTCGAAGCTCGGCTTCTCGATCAATGTCGAGCACGATCTCTCGTTCGCCTATGAGGCCGACCTCGTCATCTTCTGTCCCGTGCCGCGGGAATACTGGTCGCGGATCGACCCTCTGCTGCTCGAGCTCGCGCGAGACGCGGTGGCGCGCGGCGCCTGGGTGCTGACGATTTGCAGTGCGTCGTTCATCCTCGGCGCGGCGGGCGTGCTCGACGGGCGCCGGGCGACGACCCACTGGATGTACTCCGACATCATGGCCGAGATGTACCCGCAAATCGACATCGACCCCGATGTGCTGTTCGTGCAGGACGAGCGCATCATCACGAGCGCCGGCACCGCCGCCGGTATCGATGCGTGCCTGCACCTGCTGCGCCAGGAGCTGGGCGCCGAGCTCACGAACCGCATCGCGCGCCGCATGGTGGTGCCGCCGCAGCGCGACGGCGGCCAGGCGCAGTTCATCGATCGGCCGATCCCGGTGGTCCCCAGTGATTCGCTCGCCGCCGTTGCCGACTGGGCGGTCGAGCACCTCCGCGACGACTTGGGCGTCGATCAGCTGGCAGCGCGAGCGCTGATGTCGCCGCGCACGTTCGCCCGTCGTTTCAAGGCCGAGTACGGGGCGACTCCGGCCGCCTGGCTCGCGCGACAGCGCGTGCTGCACGCCCAGCGGCTGTTGGAGCGCAGCGACCTCGCGCTCGACCAGATCGCCGACGAGTGCGGTTTCGGTTCCGCCGCGGTGCTGCGGCAGAACTTCGCCAGGGTGCTCGGAACGACCCCGACCGCCTATCGCGCGCGTTTCTCGTGCGTCGACGATGCGGAGACCAGCGCGGCCTGAGCGCATGCCCCGGTGGCCGTCGCGGTCGCTGTCGCCGTCGCGGTCAGTGGTCCCAGTGGCCGGGGCTCGGGAGCGCTCGATAGTCCATGTCGACGGCCGCAGGGGTGACGGATGCCGTGCAGTACAGCAGCGACTGCGTGGGGTAGCCGTGCGGACGGTTGTCGCGGATGATCGCCCGGTCGTCTTCGGGGTCGAGTCGTGCCGACGCGCCGAGCAGCGTGGTCCACTCGGCCGGCCAGTCGAGGCTGTCGGCGGCCGGGCCCAGGGCGCGGAACTCGGGCAGCCAGGCCGCGATGCGAGGGGTCTCGAGGTCATCGAGATCGTCGTGGGCGATCATGTGGATGCCGTCGCTGATCGCCGTCTCGCGCAGGTCGGCCCCATCCCAGCTCAGTACACGCGACCCCTCGGGGCGCACCTCGAGCAGATTGAAGCCGTGCATCGGCAGCGGTGCGACCGGTGCGCGGCCCATCACCGATTCCAGGGCGAGCGAGCCGCGCGACACAGCGACATCGGCGGCCAGATCGACGACGTCGGCGCGGTTGAGCAGCACGGCGAGTCGTCGCTCGGCCGGGTTCACCGCGAGCCAGGCGCCGCCCGCCCGCCGGTCGCGGATGCCCGAGACACCGGGGTAGGCATCGGGCCACCACTCGCCGAGAGCATCCCATTCCCGCTGCGGGTCCTCATCGCGCACGGCGAGGAGCCGCGCGGTATCGGGTCGGGCCACATCGATCACCACAGTGCACACGGGGTCAAGTCTAGGAGCGGGTGAGAGCGTGCAGACGGTCCTCGGGCAGGCGCCAACCCGCCGGTGCGGATGCTGGGGCAGAATCGAACCGTGAACATCGTCGTCGGGGTTACGGGTGGCATCGCCGCATACAAGACAGTGCACCTGGTGCGTCTGCTGACCAAGGCGGGTCACGATGTGACCGTCGTGCCGACCGAAGACGCGCTGCGTTTCGTCGGCACGCCGACGTGGGAGGCGCTCAGTCGGCATCCGGTCACGACGAGCGTGCATGACGATGTCGCCCGCGTGCGCCACGTCGCGCTCGGACAGAACGCCGATCTGGTGATCGTCGCCCCGGCCACGGCCAACACGATCGCCAAGATCACGGCGGGCATCGCCGACGATCTGCTCGGTACGACCTTGCTCGCGACCGAGGCTCCCGTGCTGCTCGCGCCCGCCATGCACGCCGAGATGTGGCGCAATGCCGCCACCCAGGCGAACATCGCGACGCTTCGCGCGCGCGGAGTCCACCTGGTGGGTCCGGCCGACGGCGAGCTCGCCGGGGGAGACAGCGGACCGGGACGCATGGTCGAGCCCGAGGAGATCGTCGAGGCCGCTCTCGCGCTCATCGCCCCGCAGGATCTGGTCGGGGTGCGCCTCGCGATCTCGGCCGGCGGCACCCGGGAGCCCATCGACCCGGTGCGGTTCCTCGGCAACCGATCGAGCGGTCGGCAGGGCATCGCGCTCGCCGCCGATGCCGCTGCGCGCGGAGGCCTCGTGACGCTCGTCGCGGCGAACATCTCGGGTGACGTCCTGGCCGAGTCGCGGCATCCGTCGATCCGGGTGATCGCGGTCGGCACCGCAGCCGAGCTCGCCACGGCGATGACGGACGCGGCGACCACGGCCGACATCGTGATCATGGCCGCCGCGGTCGCGGACTACCGGCCGGCATCCGTGTCGGACCAGAAGCTCACGAAGGAGCAGGGCGTGCTCACTCACCTGGAGCTGGTCGAGAACGACGACGTGGTGGCGGCCCTCGCGGCGGCACGGGTCGCGGGCGCGGCGCCGGAGGGGCAGACGATCGTCGCCTTCGCCGCCGAGACCTCGGAATCGGCCGACGAGCGCCGGGATCGCGCCCGTCGCAAGCGGGGGCGCAAGGGCGTCGACCTGCTCGCCGTCAACCTCGCGAACGCCGAGCAGGGCTTCGAGCGCCACGACAACACGGTCGAGATCGTCGGCGACGGCGGCGAGGTCGTGGCATCCGCGGCGGGGCCGAAGCGCGAGGTCGCTCGAGTGATCCTGGATACTGTCCGCTCGGTGCGCTAAACTTGAGTCACGTCCACTCAAGTTTTCGGATGACGACCACAGGAAGTGACCAGAAGGAGTCTCCCAGGAGGAAGCATGCCAGGCCCACAGAGCGCGCAGAACGACGACCAGCAGTCCGCCCTCGAGCAGTTCGGAATCAATCTCACCGATCGCGCCCGCCAGGGAAAGCTCGACCCGGTGATCGGGCGAGACAGTGAGATCCGGCGAGTCAGCCAGGTGCTCACCCGCCGCACCAAGAACAACCCGGTGCTCATCGGCGAGCCGGGCGTCGGCAAGACGGCCGTCGTCGAGGGCCTCGCCCAGCGCATCGTCGCGGGCGACGTGGCCGAGTCGCTCAAGGACAAGCAGCTGGTGTCGCTCGACATCTCCGCGCTCGTCGCCGGCGCGATGTACCGGGGGCAGTTCGAAGAGCGGCTGAAGAGCGTGCTCAAGGAGATCACCGAGTCCGAGGGTCGCATCATCACCTTCATCGACGAGCTGCACGTGCTCATGGGTGCGGGTGGCGGCGAGGGCTCGGTGGCCGCGTCGAACATGCTGAAGCCCATGCTCGCCCGGGGTGAGCTGCGTCTGATCGGCGCCACGACGCTCAACGAGTACCGCGAGTTCATCGAGAAGGATGCGGCGCTCGAGCGACGCTTCCAGCAGGTCTATGTCGGAGAGCCGACGGTCGAAGACACGATCGCGATCCTCCGCGGACTCAAGGGCCGGTACGAGGCGCACCACGGTGTGACGATCTCCGACAGTGCGCTGGTCGCCTCGGCGGCCCTCTCGAACCGCTATCTGCCGGCACGGCAGCTGCCCGACAAGGCGATCGACCTGATCGACGAGTCGATGTCGCGGCTCAAGATGGAGATCGACTCGTCTCCCGTCGAGATCGACCAGCTCAAGCGCCAGGTCGACCGCATGAAGCTCGAAGAGCTGGCTCTCAAGCGCGAGAAGGATGCCGCGTCGAAGGAGCGCCTCGTCGCCCTGCGCGAGCAGCTCGTCGGCATGGAGAAGGAGCTCGCCGAGCTCGAAGCCCGCTGGGCGCGCGAGCGACAGGGGCTCAACCGGGTCGGCGACCTCAAGAAGCAGCTCGATGAGGCGGTCACGCAGCGAGACCTCGCGATGCGCGAAGCCGACTACACGCGTGCCTCGAAGCTCGAGTACGAGACCATCAAGCGCCTCGAGCGCGACATCGCCGAGGCCGAGCAGGCCGAGGCGACCGCGTCGTCGGAGCCGCGCATGGTGAACGAACAGGTCACCGATGAGGACATCGCCGCCGTGATCGCAGCGTGGACCGGCATCCCGGTCGGCCGCCTGCTGCAGGGCGAGAGCGAGAAGCTGCTGAACCTCGAGTCCGAACTCGGGCGCCGCCTGATCGGGCAGAAGGATGCGGTCAAGGCCGTGTCCGACGCGGTCCGCCGCTCCCGCGCGGGCATCAGCGACCCCGGTCGCCCGACCGGATCGTTCCTGTTCCTCGGACCGACCGGTGTCGGCAAGACCGAGCTCGCGAAGGCGCTCGCGCAGTTCCTCTTCGACGACGAGCACGCCATGGTGCGCATCGACATGTCGGAGTACGGCGAGAAGCACTCGGTCTCGCGGCTCGTCGGCGCCCCTCCCGGATACGTCGGCTACGAGCAGGGCGGTCAGCTGACCGAGGCCGTTCGTCGCCGTCCGTACAGCGTGATCCTGCTCGACGAGGTCGAGAAGGCGCACCCCGAGGTCTTCGACGTGCTGCTGCAGGTGCTCGATGACGGCCGTCTGACCGACGGTCAGGGGCGCACGGTCGACTTCTCGAACGTCATCCTGATCCTCACCTCCAACCTCGGCTCGCCGATCCTCATCGACCCGACGCTGTCGCCCGATGCGAAGCGCGAACAGGTGATGGCGCTCGTGCACCAGGCCTTCCGCCCGGAGTTCCTGAACAGGCTCGACGACATCGTGATGTTCTCGGCGCTCAGCCAGGACGACCTGGCGCAGATCGTCGAGCTCTCGATCGACCAGCTGCACGACAGGCTGCGGGATCGCCGGCTCACCCTCGCCGTCACCCCGGACGCGCGGTCGTGGCTGGCCGAGCGGGGGTACGACCCGATGTTCGGAGCCCGCCCGCTGCGCCGCCTGATCCAGTCCGAGGTGCAGAACAAGCTGGCCACCGCGCTGCTCTCGGGCGGCGTGCACGACGGCGACACCGTGCGCGTCGACGTGGCGGTCGACGGCACGGGCCTCGTGCTCACCTCGACCGCTCCGGAGCCGGACGTCGACCAGGATCCGGACGACGACGTGATCGAGGCCGAGCTGCTCGACGACTAGAGCCGAGTGCGCGACCGCGCCGCGGCCGCGGAGTGGTGAGTGCGTGTCAGCCGCCTGTCGGTCGACGGATGCCCTTCAGTGCGTCGGTCTCGAGCTCCTGTCCGAGGATCGAATGCCGTCGCGAGTAGGCGAAGTAGATCACCATGCCGATCGCGAGCCAGATCCCGAATCGCAGCCAGGTCTCGGTGCTGAGGTTCAGCATCAGCCAGAAGCAGGCGAGAGCCGAGATCCAGGGCAGCCACGGCGAGAGCGGCACCGTGAAGGGGCGCTCGAGGTCGGGGCGGCTCTTACGCAGGATCGGCACGCCGATGCTGACGAGCACGAAGGCCGACAGGGTGCCGATGTTGATCATGTCGCCGAGCACCTGCACGTCGGTGAAGCCGGCGATGAGCGCGATGACCACGCCGACGATGAGCTGGATGCGGATCGGCGTGCCGCGCTTGGCGTCGGTGACGCTGAGTGAGCGCGGCAGCAGGCCGTCGCGGCTCATCGCGAAGATCACGCGGGCGAGACCCATGAGCAGCACCATCACGACGGTCGTGAGGCCCACGAGGCTGCCGATCGCGATGATCTGCGCAGCCCAGGTCGCGCCGACCAGCTCGAACGCGCTGGCGAGCGACGGCTCCTCGAGCTTCGCCAGCTCGGTGTACGACACCATTCCGGTGATCACGATCGCGACCAGCACGTAGAGCACGGTGACGATGACGAGGCCGAGGATGATGCCGCGCGGCACCGTGCGTTTCGGGTCCTTGGTCTCCTCGGCGCTGGTGGCGACCACGTCGAAGCCGATGAAGGCGAAGAACACCAGGGCGGCACCGCTGAGGATGCCGAAGACGCCGTACATCGTCGGCTCGGAGCCGGTCATGAACGAGAAGAGCGACTGCGTCCATGCGCTCTCGGTCGCGGCGCCCGACTGCGCCGGGGGCACGAAGGGCGTGTAGTTGGCGCCGTTGACGAAGAAGAAGCCGGCGACGATGACGAACAGCACGATCGCGACCTTGATCACGGTGAACACGCTGTTGACGCGGCTCGACAGCTGCGTACCCAGGGCGAGCAGCACCGTGAAGATCGCGACGATGACCACGGGGCCCCAGTCGAACGAGAGCGGGCCGAGCTGCAGCGTCATCGGGATCTCGAGGTCGAACAGCGACACCGCGTCGCCCAGGTACACGCCCCAGTACTTCGCGATCACGGCCGACGCCATGAGCATCTCGAGGATCAGGTCCCAGCCGATGATCCAGGCGAGGAACTCGCCCAGGGTCGAGTACGTGAACGTGTAGGCGGAGCCCGCGACGGGGATCGATGACGCGAACTCGGCGTAGCAGAGGATGGCGAGGCCGCACACCGCCGCCGCGATGATGAACGAGATGATCACGGCGGGACCGGAGTGGCGGGCGGAGGCCTCGGCGCCCACCGAGAAGATGCCGGCTCCGACAGCCACGGCGACGCCCATCACCGCCAGGTCCCAGACGCCGAGGGAGCGCTTCAGCGAGCGTTTCTCGTCGTGCGTCTCGGCCATCGACTGCTCGACCGATTTGATCCTTCGCTGAATCGCCATGCGGACGAGTCTAGATCTGCGGGCACCGCGCACGAAGGGCGCCACCCGTATATCGGGTGACGCCCTTCGTGGTGGGGCTGCCGGTGCGGCCGGCCCTCAGGCGCTGAGGATGACCGTCTCGTCGATCGGGCGACGCACGCGCGGTGCGGTCTCTCCCTGCTGCAGGCCCTCGGGAAGACCGGCGGCGTCGCCGTACTCGCCGACGGCGATCACGGTGATGGCCGAGAAGCGCGGCGACAGGTCGGCGAACTCGCGGACGACCTCCGGGTCGAAGCCGCTCATCTGGTGCACGAGGAGGCCCTCGTGGTGCGCCTGCACCGAGAAGTGCGCCACGGCCTGGCCGAGGTCGTACACCGCGTGGCTGATGGCCTTGCCCTCTTCGGACTCGGTCTCGGCGATCGCGACGATGAGCGCCGAGGCCTTCGACGCCCAGAGCTGGTTGAACTCGACGAGGGAGCTGACCACCTGGTCGAACAGCGCGGTGCCGCGGCGAGCGACGATGAAGCGCCACGGCTGCAGGTTGTATGCCGACGGCGACCAGCGCGCGGCCTCGAGGGCGGCGTTCAGCTTGGCGTCGTCGATCGTGTTCTCGGCGTCATAGGCCCGCGGGCTCCAGCGCCCGGCGAGGACGTCGAGGACGGGGTGCTCGGTGGGGGCGGTGCGGTCGACGACGGGAGTGCTCATGGAAATGCCTTTCGAGAAGGAGAGGGATCGGACTCCTTCGTCCGGGCTACATCGAGTGTAAACAGGTACATGCGGGCACATATTCCCGATCTTCCGGAATGTATCCACATGGCGACGAAAAGACCTTATGAGGGTGCGTAGAGTTCCCGAATGCGAACAGAAGACACATGTCGCCGGGAGTCGACCGTGAGGGATCCGGTGGTGCCGGGACTCTCGTGGGAGTACGCGAGCGCGGTGCTCGGGGTCCTCGACGATCGTCCGCGAGCCGACGCCGAGCAGCATCTGCTCGAGTGTCTGAAGATGCTCGTGCTGAGTGATGTCTGCCTGCTGGTGGTCGAGACCTCGCGAGAGCTCGAGACGGTGCGGGATGCGCTCGCCGCGCGGCCGACGGAGTACGCAGGACTGCGAGACGCGATCGCTCGGGGTGGCGGAGGTGGATGCCGATGCAGGTGCACAGGCGGAGCCGGCTGCGGCGTGTCGGGAGGCTCGGGTGACAGCGAGCACCTGGATGTGCGGGGTGTCGCAGGTGTCGAGCCGATCCGATGTGCGGCGGCATACGTGCAGACCTTCGGCCCGTTCACCCCGCGCACCGTGCGGCTCTGGCCCGATGCTCAGGCGGTGATGGGCGAGGTGGGAGCCGGTCTCTCGGGACTCAACGATGCCGCGGCCGGCTGGTGCGACGAGCACGCGTCGTTGTCGCCCTCGCCGTGGCGGCGATGGGGCGAGGTCTCGCGCCTCTCCGAGCTCTGACGTGGTGGGGTCAGTCGGGGAGGATGCGCGTCGCGGCTCCCGCGAGCGCGCGACGCACGGCGCGGATCGATGGTGCCGCCGCCGACACCTGCCGGGCCGACGAGAAGATCTCGCGGCGGGGGGCAGCGGGCAGCGCGGTGATGTCGACCGACGGGGTGTCTCCCGCCCAGACGAGTTCGGGAAGCAGTCCGACGGCGAGCCCGGCATGGATGAGTCGCACGTGCGCGGTGAGGTCGGCGATCTCGAACCGCACGTCGGGTTCGAAGCCTGCGGTGCGGCAGAGCTGCTCGGCCCACGCGCGCGATGCCGTGCCTGCGGGTTCGAGCACCCACGGCTGCTCGCGGGTCTCCCACAGTGCCGCGGCAGGATCGGCCTCGGGGGCCGAGGCGGGGGTGCGCGCGAGGGTGATGGCGTCGTGCGCGAGGACCACACGATCGAGGTCGGCATGGATCGGCCGCGTGTGGCCCGGGTACTGCTCGGCGAGGATCAGGTCGTAATCGCGGCTCGAGACGCCGACGAGCCCTGTCTCGGGGTCGCACTCGGTCACCTCGACACGGAGGGCCGGATGCTCGTGACGCAGCGCGTCGAGCGTCTGGGGGAGCAGCGAGTGCGCGGCCGACTGGAAGACCGCGACGTGCACGGTGCCGGTGACCTCGGTGAGCGACTCGGCCACAGCGACCTCGGCCTGCTCGAGCTGATCGAGGATGCCGATGGCCTCGGCGACGAGCACGGTGCCCTGCGGAGTGAACTGCACGCCTCGGCCGACTCTGCGCAGCAGCGGCACGCCCACCTCGCGCTCGAGCGCGCTGAGCTGCTGCGACACCGAGGCCTTGCTGTACGAGAGCGCGTCGGCGACCGCCGAGAGGGTGCCGCGGCGGGAGAGCTCCACGAGCAGTCTGAGTCGATTGACGTCGAGCATTCGCCGCTGTCTCCTGCCGTCGGAAGGTTAAGTAGAACCGAACAGAAGAGGCGCAGATCGGTTGATAGACGTAGCCTACTCACGCGCCTGAGAATGATCGAGCCGCACACGAATCCCGGGTGTGCGATCCCCCGAAAAAAGGCCACACCGATGACCGTCGCCGCCGACACCACCGCCGTCAGCACCCCGCGCACCGAAGACGTCGCTGCCCTCGTGCAGCGCTGGCTCGCCGAGAGCGAGACCCACCCCGTCGAACCCGCAGCCCAGCGCCTGGCCGAGGTCCTGAAGGACCCGAACGGCCTCGCATTCACCGTCGGCTTCGTCGACGGCGTGATGCGTCCCGAAGACCTCGGCGTCGCCGGTCGCAAGCTCGCCGAGATCTCCGACCTCACCCCGTCGCTTCTGCCCGGCTACCTGCGCGCGGCGATCAGGACCGGTGGCTTCTGGGCACCGAAGCTCCCCGGAGTCGTGGTGCCGATCTCGCGTCGCGTGCTGCGTGCCATGGTCGGACACCTCGTGCTCGACGCCACCCCCTCGAAGCTCGGCCCGGCGATCGCCAAGCTGCGCAAGAGCGGCAACCGCCTGAACCTCAACCTGCTCGGCGAGGCCGTTCTCGGCGAGCGCGAGGCGGGGCACCGTCTGCAGGGCACCTACGACTTCCTCGCGCGCAAGGACGTGGACTACGTCTCGATCAAGGTCTCGAGCGTCGTGAGCCAGCTGTCGATGTGGTCGTTCGACGAGGCCGTCGCCGACGTCGTCGAGAAGCTGACCCCCCTCTACCGCCTCGCCGCGTCGTCGGAGGCCGCCGGCAAGACCAAGTTCATCAACCTCGACATGGAGGAGTACCGCGACCTCGACCTGACGATCGCGGCGTTCACCAGCATCCTCGACCAGCCGGGTCTCGAGAACCTCGAGGCCGGGATCGTGCTGCAGGCCTACCTGCCCGACGCGCTCGGCGCCATGCAGCAGCTGCAGGAGTGGGCTTCGGCGCGGCGCGCGAAGGGCGGGGCACCCATCAAGGTGCGCGTCGTCAAGGGCGCGAACCTCGCCATGGAAGAGGTGGACTCGAAGATCCACGACTGGCCGCTCGCCACCTACGGCACCAAGCAGGACTCCGACACGAACTACAAGCGCGTGCTCGACTGGTCGATGACTCCCGAGCGGCTGGATGCGGTGCGCATCGGCGTCGCGGGGCACAACCTCTTCGACATCGCCTACACCTGGCTGCTCGCGAAGGCGCGCGGGGTCACGGATGCCGTCGAGTACGAGATGCTGCTCGGCATGGCGACGGGACAGGCCGAGGCGGTCCGCAAGGACGTCGGACAGCTGCTGCTCTACACACCGGTCGTGAACCCCGCCGAGTTCGACGTCGCGATCGCCTACCTCGTGCGCCGCCTCGAAGAGAACGCGAGCCCCGAGAACTTCATGTCGGCCGTGTTCGAGCTCGCCTCGAACCCGACGCTGCTGACCCGGGAACGCGAGCGCTTCGAGCGTTCGCTGGACGCTCTCGAGGCCGACCGCAGCGTGCCCGCCTCGAACCGCGTGCAGGATCGTGCGGCCGAGGCCGCCGGGTGGGTCCCTGAGCCTGTCGAAGGGTTCCACAACCAGCCCGACAGCGACCCGGCGATCGCCGCGAACCGTGCGTGGGGCCGTGAGATCCTCGCCCGCTCGACCGCGTCGACGCTCGGTCTCGACTCCATCGCCCTCGCCAAGGTCGAGACGATCGACGAGCTCGACGGCATCTTCGCCGCGGCATCCGCCGCCGCCGAGAGGTGGGCGGCTCTGCCCGCTGCCGAGCGCGCCGCCGTGCTGCATCGCGCCGGCGATGAGCTCGCCGCGCGTCGTGGACAGCTGATCGAGATCATGGCCCACGAGGCGGGCAAGACCATCGCCGAGGCCGACCCCGAGGTCTCGGAGGCGATCGACTTCGCGCACTACTACGCCGAGCGCGCTCTCGATCTCGAGAACATCGTGGGCGCCGACTTCGTGCCCTCCAAGGTGACGGTGGTCACGCCGCCGTGGAACTTCCCCGTCGCGATCCCCGCCGGTGGCGTGCTCGCGGGCCTCGCCTCGGGGTCCGGCGTCATCATCAAGCCGGCCAAGCTCACGCAGCGCTGCGGCGCGGTGATGGTCGAGGCGCTGTGGGCCGCGGGTGTTCCGCGCGATCTGCTCGCGCTCGTCGACCTCGCCAACCGCGATCTCGGCACGCGTCTGGTCGCGAGCCCCGAGGTCGACCGGGTGATCCTCACCGGCGCCTACGAGACCGCGCAGCTGTTCCGCTCGTTCCGCTCCGACCTGCCGCTGCTCGCCGAGACGAGCGGCAAGAACGCGATCATCGTGACGCCGTCGGCCGACCTCGACCTCGCCGCCGCGGACGTCGCCCGCAGCGCCTTCGGCCACGCGGGCCAGAAGTGCTCCGCGGCGTCCCTCGCGATCCTCGTCGGATCCGTCGCCGCGTCGAAGCGGTTCGAGCGTCAGCTGGTCGACGCCGTCACCTCGATGCGCGTCGGGCTGACCGACGACCCGGCGACCCAGATGGGACCCATCATCGAGCCCGCGAACGGCAAGCTGCTCACCGCGCTCACGACCCTCGAGCGGGGCGAGCGCTGGCTCGTCGAGCCGAAGAAGCTCGACGACGAGGGACGCCAGTGGACGCCCGGCGTCAAGGTCGGCGTGGCCCCCGGATCGACCACCCACCTCACCGAGTTCTTCGGGCCCGTGCTCGGCATCATGCACGCGAAGGACCTCGACGAGGCGATCCGCCTGCAGAACGCCGTGGACTACGGCCTCACCGCCGGCATCCACTCGCTCGACTCCGCCGAGGTCGCGACCTGGCTCGACCGCGTCGAAGCCGGAAACCTCTATGTGAACCGCGGCATCACCGGTGCCATCGTGCAGCGCCAGCCGTTCGGCGGGTGGAAGCGCTCCGCTGTCGGTGCCGGCGCCAAGGCCGGTGGACCGAACTATCTGTTCGGCCTCGGTGAGTGGGCCTCGGCCGAGCTCCCCGCCGCCGCGGCGGGCGCCGCCATCAGCTCCCCGGTCGAAGCGCTGCTGGCGGCAGCGAGCGCCGACCTCGATGCCGTCGAGATCGAGTGGCTGCACCGTGCGGCCGCTGCCGACGAGCGCGCCTGGACCTCGGAGTTCGGCACGGTGAGCGACAAGTCGGGCCTCGGCGTCGAACGCAACGTCTTCCGGTACCGCCCGGTCGAGACCGATGTGCGCATCGCTGAGAACGCTCCGCTCGTCGAGGGCATCCGCGTGATCGCCGCTGCCCTCCGCAGTGGCAGCCCGTTCACGGTGTCGGCGCCCGCGCTGCCGTCGAAGGTCGAGAAGGCGCTCCGTGCGCACGGGGTGTCGGTCTCGCACGCGAAGGATGCGGCGTGGGTCAAGGCATACGCGAAGGCGGCGGCGAAGGCCGCGCACAGCTGGAAGCGGCTCCGTCTCGTCGGTGGCGACGCCTCGGCGCTGTTCGACGCACTCGGCGGGACGCCGGATGTCGCGGTGTGGTCGCACGCGGTCACGGGCGCCGGTCGCGTCGAGATGCTGCCCTTCCTGCACGAGCAGGCCGTGTCGATCACGAACCACCGGTTCGGCAACCCGACGACCCTGTCCGACGGCCTGATCTGACCCCGGGTCGGATCCTGACGACGAGGCCCCACCCCGCAGATGCCTGCGGGGTGGGGCCTCGTCGCGTCGGAGTCGCGATCCGTGTTCAGCCGCGCAGCGCCTCGCCGAGCTTCACCCGCGAGCCCATGCGCAGCAGTGAGTTCTCGTAGATCTTCGCGCCGACCACGATCGCGGCGACGCAGCTCGCGAGCAGAATCACCAGGCTCAGCAGCGGCTCCCACCACTGCGCCTCGCCCACGAACAGTCGCATCGGCATACCGACCGGAGCCGAGAACGGCACGTACGACATGATCGTCAGCACCAGCGGGTTGTCGTTGAAGATGATCACGAGCACGTACGGCGCCATGATCAGCATCGTGATCGGAGTCGTCGTCGAGCCGATGTCCTCCTGGCGGGAGACCATGGACGCCGCTGCGGCGAAGAGCGCCGCGAGCAGGATGAACCCGAACAGGAAGAACACCGCGAACCAGATGATCGGGGCGCCGAGCGTCGACAGCACCTCGCGCTGACCCGTCGCTATGAGTCCTATCGTCGCGACCGCGGCCAGGGCGAGGATCTGCCCCATCGCGAGGATGGTGTTGCCGATCACCTTGCCGGCGAGCAGCGTGCGCGCCGAGATGGTCGAGAGCAGGATCTCGACGACGCGCGTCTGCTTCTCCTCGACGATGCTCTGGGCGATCGTGCCGCCGAACGTCGCGGCAGCTCCCATGAACACGATGCCGAACGCGATCGCGATGAAGTAGCGCAGCAGCGGGTTGGTCGTCGCGGGTTCGAGGATCTCGACAGTCGGGGCCTGCGAGAGCGCAGACATGAGACTGGTCGGCGCGTCCTTGAGAGCGACGATCGTGACCCCGGTCGGGCCATCGCCGGGGACGACCGCGGCATCGACCTTCTCGTCGCGCAGCAGCTGCTCGGCCTCGGCCTGATCCGTCACCTCGGTGATCTCGATGTCGGGCAGGGCCGACACGATCGAGGCGGTCTCCGACGTCACGGCCACGGGCATGGTGCTCGTGTTCTTGCTCGCGAAGCCGCCGATGACGATGCCGGCGAGCGCGATGAGCAGCAGGACTCCGGTGGAGATCAAGAAGGCCTTGCTGCGCAGCTTCGAACCGATCTCGCGCTCGGCGACGAGCCAGATCATGGACGCCTGCGACGGGGAGCCGGCATTCTTCGGGATGCTCACTGGATGACCTCCTTGAAGATCTGTGCGAGGGACGGATGCTTCGGCGCGAAGCTCGCGACATCGCCGCGCTCGACGGCGGAGCGCAGCACGCGCTGGGCGGTCTCGGCACCGTCGGCGTCGAACAGGGCATACCCGCCTTCGAAGTCGACCACGGTGACGCCCGGCTCGGCGCGCAGCCAGCCGGCATCCCCGGCAGAGATGAGCTCGTAGCGGTTGCCCGCGTGCTGGGCGCGCAGGCCGTCGCGCGATCCGGAGGCGCGGATCGTGCCGGCCGCGAGGATCACGAGGTCGTCGCACAGGCGCTCCACGACGTCGAGCTGATGAGAGGAGAACAGGATCGATGCGCCTCGGGCGGCCGAGGACTGCAGCACCGATGCGACGACGTCGACCGCGAGCGGGTCGAGACCCGAGAACGGCTCGTCGAGGATCAGCACCTCGGGGTCGTGCACCAGGGCCGCAGCGATCTGCGCGCGCTGCTGGTTGCCGAGCGACAGCGACTCGATCGTGTCGTTCAGGCGCTCTTCGAGTCCGAGCTCGGTGAGCAGGGCGGTCGCTCGCGCCGTCGCATCCGCCTTGCTGAAGCCGTGCAGGCGCGCGAGGTAGACGATCTGCTCGAGCACCTTCATCTTCGGATAGAGGCCTCGCTCTTCGGGCATGTAGCCGAAGTGGCGGCGGTCGGCGCTCGACAGCGCGCGGCCGTCGAGTTCGACGCTGCCCCCATCGGAGCCGAGCAGCCCGAGGACGATGCGCATGGTCGTGGTCTTGCCTGCGCCGTTGCCGCCGACGAACCCGGTGAGACGCCCGGGGGCCACCTCGAACGAGACGTCGTCGAGCACGCGCCGCGAGCCATAGCTCTTGGTGATGCCGCTCAGTACGAGCTTTCCTGTGGTCATGCCCTCACGCTACGGAGGGCGGGGTCGCCGCGGCATCCCCCCTGCGGCGGAGATCCAGGGGGGACCCGCCTCCGGTGCGCCTCCCCCGAGGGGCGGACGTGCGTGCGTGCGCCCGGTTCAGCGCACCGGTCAGCGCGCCGGCTCAGCGCAGGAAGAGGAAGCCGAAGATGCCCAGCGCGAAGGGCGCAGCCGTGACGATGAACACGACGCCGAGGATGATGCCGACGACCAGCCACGGACTGCGCCGTCGGAGGCGCCGACCCGGCGGGGCGACGCCCGGGGGAGGGGTGAGCATGCCGGCAGGCGCCGCGAACGGCAGCGCCGGGGCGCCGGGGATGCCGGGCGAACCGGACATGCCGGGCGAACCGGGGATGCCGTGGGCGGCTGCGGCTGCGGCTGCGGCGGGGTTCGCGGGATGCGGCGCCGCCAGGCGCAGCCGGTCGTCGCGCCACCGTGCCCACTGGTCGAGCTTGGTCAGCAGTGCTCCCACCGCCCCGAACAGCCAGGCCCAGGTCGCCGCATCGAGTGTCGACACGTCGCGGCGCGCATAGAGGAAGAGCCAGTCGTCGACGATCTCGACGTCGAGCTCTGCCGCATGATCGATGAACCGCGCCATGACATCCGGCGTGAACAGATAGAGGGCGTCGGCTTCGTAGCCGGCCGGGCAGTACAGCGAGAAGTACCGGTCGAAGTCACCCTCGAGCGAGAGCCGCTGGTCGCCCCTGAACGCGGACGCGAGTGTGCTGCCGAGCGTGTTGTTGCCGAGCGCGTCGAGCACGATGTTCGGCAGAGGCACGTCGAGCTTGACGGCCACGTAGCCCCACCGGTGGGTCGTCGACTGCTTGCCGTTGCTCGTCGTGTACTGGTAGTTGCCGAATTCCACGAACCGGGGCTCGACGCCGCGCAGCACATCGGTCGACATGCGGCTCGAGCCCGACGAGAAGATCATCCCGGGCAGGGGAGGGGCGTCGATGCGATCGATGTAGGTCATCGCGTTGGCGCCGGCGAAGCGCGAGAGTCGCAGCCGAGTCAGCGCCCGAAGACGGTTGGCGCGCCGCACGAGAGCCACCACGCCGACGATGAGGCCGGCGGCGAGCAGTACTCCGAGCACCAGGCCGACCGCGACGCCCGTTCCCCGGGCGATCGCGTAGCCGATCCCCATCAGGAAGATGCCGATCACGGGCACGACGAACAGCAGTCCGATGATCCCGAACACCCAGCCCGCGATCTGCGCCGCCGATGTCGGGTTCGCCGCACGGTGGGCTCGCGCGTACGCGTCCAGCTCCGCGGGATGCACCGGCTCGATGAGCGCGCGGGCATCGAAGAAGCCGGGAGCGCTCGCGGCAGCGGGGGTGTCGGCGGACGGAGGCATCACGCGTCCACGCTAACCCGAAGACGGCGGACGCGGGATCAGCGGCGCCCGGCGTGCAGCACCGCGCGCACGAGCAACCCGGCCACGAGCGCCCAGAACGCGGCGCTCACACCGAGTACGGAGATGCCGGATGCCGCGACGAGGAACGTGACGACAGCGGGGATCCGCTCGCCGGGGTCATCGATGGCCTGCTGCACGGACGATCCGAATGCCGCGAACAGTGCGAGGCCCGCGACCGCGGGGATCACCGCTTCGGGCGCGAGCAGCACGAGTGCCGCGAAAGCCGCCGAGAAGCCGCCGAGCACGAGATACGAGACCCCTGTCGAGAGGCCGGCGACCCATCGGCGCTTCGGGTCGGGGTCGGCGTCGGGGGATGCCGCGAGTGCCGCGCTGATGGCGGCGAGGTTGATGGCATGGCCTCCGGCGGTGGCTCCCAGGGCGGTGCCGACACCCGTGACGAGCATCGCGGGTCGCCACGGCACCTCGTAGCCGAAGCTGCGCATGATCGCGACGCCCGGCACGTTCTGCGAGGCCATCGTGACGATGAACAGCGGCAGCGCGATGCCGACGAGCGCACCGACCGTGAAGGTGGGGGCGGTGAACTCTGCATGGGGCAGCAGCAGTCCGGCATCCACGGGCGCGCCCGCCTGCACCAGTGACACCGCGACGACGATCGCTGCGGCGACGAACGCCAGCGGCACAGCCCAGCGGGGTGCGAGGCGGGCGAAGATCAGCCAGGTGAGAACGACCGGAATGACGCCCCACGGGTTCGTCGCGAGCCCGGTGATCGGCGCGAGACACAGCGGAAGCAGCACGCCGGCGAGCATGGCCTGCGCGATCGACGGAGGGATGCGCGCGATCAGCCCGCCGAGCGCCGGCCAGACCGCGGTGAGCAGGATGAGCGCCGCCGTGACGAGGAAGGCCCCGACGGCTGCCGACCAGCCCCCGTCGACGACACCGGTCGCCGCGAGCAGTGCGGCGCCGGGTGTGGACCATGCCACGGTGATCGGCATCCGATACCGCCATGCCAGCACGATGCAGGCGAGTCCCATCGTGAGGCTGACAGCGAGCAGTCCGCTGGCCGCCTGCGCCGATGACGCGCCGACCGCGGTGAGTCCCGTGAGCACGACCGCGAACGAGCTCGTGAACCCGACCAGTGCCGTGACGATGCCGGCCACGATCGGGCGGGACAGCCGCGCGGGTGGCGGGGGAGCGGAGGGCGCAGAAGCGGACACCATCCGAGAGTATCCATGACCCGAGCTATGCGAGTCCCATGCGGTGCGCGAGTACGACGGCCTGCACGCGGTCGCGGGCGCCGAGCTTCTGCAGGATGCGTGAGACGTGCGTCTTCACGGTCGCCTCGCCGATGAACAGGGCACTCGCGATCTCCGCGTTGCTGCGGGCGTCCGCGAGCAGAGCGAGAACCTCGGCCTCCCGCTCGGTGAGCGGCTCGGCCAGCTCGACGGTCGGAGCGGCGGCCGGTGCGGAGGCCTGCGCCGGTTCGACGCCGGACGTCGGAGCGGATGCCGTCGCGAACCGTGCGAGCACCCGGCGCGTCACCTCCGGCGCGAGCATCCCGTCGCCCGCGGCGAGAGCGCGCACGGCGGCCAGGAGGTCTTCGGGGCCGGCGTTCTTGAGCAGGAATCCGCTCGCCCCGGCATCCAGCGCCTGGTACAGGTAGTCGTCGCGGTCGAACGTCGTGATGATCGCGATCGCGGCCGAGATCTCGGGGTCGGCGACGATGCGCCTGGTCGCCTCGATGCCGTCCATGTCGGGCATCTGCACGTCCATCGTGATCACGTCGGGGCGCAGGGCGGTCGCCTGTGCGATGGCTTCGGCACCCGTGGCCGCCTCGCCGACGACCGTGATGTCGGGTTGAGTGTCGAGGATCGTGCGGAAGCCGGCGCGGAGCATCGCGTGGTCGTCGACGAGCAGGACGCGGATCGGCGTGGAGGTGTCGGTCATCGTGCGGCACTGCTCTCGGGTGTCTGGGGAGTCTGGGGCGGTCGGGGATCCTGGATCGCCGGGGCATCCTGGGTCGTCGAGGAGCCCGGGGGTGCCGAAGCATCCTGAGCCGGTCGCGGAGCCGAGTCGTCGAGGGGGACCCGGGCGCGCACGCGCAGACCGCCCGTGAGGCGGGGCGTGACCTCGAGGGTGCCGCCCGACGCCGCGGCCCGCTCCCGCATGCCGAGTTGGCCGAGTCCGGGGCGAAGAGCCGCGATCGCGCGTCCCGTGTTCACGATCTCGACCTCCACACCGTGCTGGTCATAGCGCACCCGCACATCGGCCGTCGCTCCGGTGCCCGCGTGACGGCGAGCATTCGTGAGCGACTCCTGGGCGATGCGGTAGAGGTTGACCGCGACGACCGACGGCACCGGCAGGGGATCGCCGATCACGGCGTAGTCGGTGGGCAGCCCCGCCTCGGTCGACGCCGCCACGAGCTCGGCGATGTCGTCGAGCGCGACGGTCGACGAGGCATCCGTCGTCTCGCCGCCGGGGGTCCGCAGCGTCTCGAGCAGCTGTCGCAACTCGTGGATCGCGTCGCGCGCCGAGCCCTCGATGCCGGTCAGGATGCTCTTCGTCTTCTCGGGGTCCTGATCGATCACGAGCCGGGCGGCGCCCGCCTGCACCCCCATGACCGACACATGATGCGCGACGACGTCGTGCAGCTCACGGGCGATGCGCACGCGATCGAGGGCGACTGCCTGCGCGGCCGTGACCTCGCGCTGCTGCTCGAGTTCGGCGGTGCGCTGCTCGAGCACCGCGCGCTCCTGAGCGGCGTTCCACGATCGCTCGCCGAAGTAGTACGCGCCGGCGAAGTACAGCACGTTCAGCAGCAGCTGGATCAGCATGAATGCCAGGTACGGCGAGAGCAGTCCCGCGGCGACCTCGGCCTTCTCGGCCTCCTCGATGGCCGTGTGATACATCGTGATGAGCAGCCAGATGAACATGCCGACGATGATCGCCACGCGCACGACCATGGCCGCGCGGCGGTTGTTCATCCAGGCGCCGACCGTGTACAGCGAGACGAACATCGCGATGTTGCCCACGTAGATCTCGGGCACCTGGAAGGTGATGGCGAGGAAGTACGCGACGCACACCGCGATCGCGACGGCGGCCGGCCAGCGGCGCCGCCAGCCGAGCGGAGCCGTGACCGCGAGCGCGTAGAGGAGGGCGGTCCACTCGGGGGCCCGTGTGTCGCCGTAGATGTCGGCGACCGTGGAGAGTGCGGCGCTGAGGATCGCGCCGACGAACATGATCGCGGCCAGAACCAGGTCACCGCGCTGCTCGCGGACGCTGGGGAGGCGGGTGAACGGCGCGGCAGGCATTCCCCCACCGTAGAGCCGGGGCGGATGCGACGGCATCCCCCGCACGACGGATCGTATGGGGGCTCCCGCACTGTCATGGGCGGCCATCTCCGTGAAGGGCGGAGCTTCCGCGGTCGAACCTCCGCCCATCGCCGAGTTCTCCGCCCGCCGCGGGTGCGCACGGCATCTGCCCGACGCGGGTGTGCACGGCAGGCGCTTGCCGCGGGTGCACACGGCATCCGCCCGACGCGGGTGCGCACGGCATCCGCCTGGGAGAATCGAGCGTGACCTCGACGCCCGCCGCGCTCTCCCCACCCTCGGCGCCCTTCGCGCCCCGCCTCGCCCCGCTGTACCTCGCAGGGTTCACCACCGCTTTCGGGGCTCACGGCATCGCCGCAGCACTCGGCGCCGAGACCGAGGACATCGGCTGGACCCTGCTCGCGTTCGGTCTGACCCTCGCGCTGTACGACCTCGCCGAGGTGCTGCTCAAGCCGCTGTTCGGTGCGCTCAGCGACCGCATCGGCGTGCGCCCGGTGATCATCGGCGGGCTCCTCGCGTTCTCGGCATTCTCCGTGGTCGGCGCCGTCGTCCCGGGCATGCTCGGACTCGTGATCGGACGCTTCGGTCAGGGAGGTGCGGCATCCGCGTTCTCGCCGTCGTCGTCGGCCGCCGTGGCGAGGCTCACCGACGACGCCACGCGGGGGAAGTACTTCGGTCGCTACGGATCGTGGAAGAGCCTCGGCTACGCGCTCGGTCCGCTGCTCGGCGCGGTGCTCGTGGTGTGGGGCGGAATGCCGGCGCTGTTCTGGGCGCTCGCGGTGCTCGGCGTGGTGGCCGCGGGGTGGGTCGCGGTGGCCGTGCCGCGCGTGCCGGTGCTGCCCCGCAGACGGGTGACCCTCGTCAACCTCGGTCGTGAGCTGACCGCACCCGGATTCCTCGTTCCGACGCTCGTGCTCGCCGCCACCACCGGTGCCCTGGCGGTGGCGGTCGGGTTCCTGCCGCTGCTCGGGCGGCAGGCCGGACTCGACACGGTCTGGAGCATGGCGATCGTCACGGTGCTCGCGATCGCGTCGAGCGTCGCGCAGCCGTTCGTCGGGGCCGCGCACGATCGGGGAAGGGTCTCGGTGCGCCTCGCCGCTGTGGGCGGACTCACCCTGATCACCCTGGGCATCGCGCTCGCCGCGCTCACCCACCACCCCGTGGCGCTCGTCGCGACCGCGCTGCTGGTGGGACTCGGCGTCGGCACCGCGACACCCGTCGCGTTCTCGCACCTCGCGGCATCCACACCGCCGGACCGGATGGGGCGCACGATGGGCAGCGCCGAGCTCGGGCGGGAGCTGGGGGACGCCGGTGGGCCGCTCGTCGCGGGCGCGGTGGCGACGGCATCCGTTCCCGGCGTCGGCCTCGGGGTCGTCGCCGCTCTCACCGCCGGCGCCGGAGCACTCGCGCTGGTGGGGCTGCGGCGTCACACGGACTTGCCGGCCTCGGGAGACTCGGGATGAGCGCATAGTGTGAGCCCTGTGATCGTGCAGGATCTCTCCCGCAAAGGAGCACCTTGATGATCGGACGCATCCTGATCGACCTCTTCCTGGCCCTCGACGGAGTCACCCAGGGCCCGGATCGGGTGCCGGAGGTCGGGACGTTCGAGGACTGATGCTAAATATCGCCCCGCTTCTTCCCTGCTGCACGGTGATCGGATAGCTTCAACCCCACGCGGCCGCATCGGCAGCGGTTCCGAGGTCCGGCGCAGGGTTCACTCACGGCGTGCTCGACCTCCGTCGGAGGGTGGGACTATGGCGCAACGACGCGCTCTGATTCATGCAGTCCTGGGTGGGGTGGCGGCGATCGCACTCGCACTCGGGGGAGCGACGGCAGCGGGAGCGGTGGAGGATGACCCCGCGACGGGCGCGGGCGCGGTAGCGGACGTGGTGGCTGCGGCCGCCGACGAAACCGCCGACCCGCTCGACGGCGTCGCCGACGGTGAGGATGTCGACGTCGACGTCGACGTCGACACGGCACCTGCTTCAGCCGTCGTCGAGGAAGCACCGGCATCTGCATCGGCACCGGCGCTGATACCGACCCCCGCAGTGATTCCGCCACCGCCACCCGTGCCACAAGGCATAGGAACGATCAGCGGCACAGTGACGCGCGAAGACGACGGAGCTCCGATCTCCGGGGTCAGCGTATCGCTGACCGGGAGTGGGTGGGTGACCCCGTCGGTCGCCACCGACGCGAACGGCGACTACACCTTGAGTGGACTCGCGGACGATTCCTACGTCGTGTCCTTCTTCGCCGGAGGAGGAACGAACCTCGTGCGCGAGTACTGGCAAGGCGTCACGGACTTCTCGGCCGCCACGCCTGTCGTCATCACGGGCGGCGCGTCGGTCACCGACATCGACGCTTCGCTGCGTGCCGGAGGCGCCATCGAGGGTGTCGTCACGCGAGCGCAGGATGGTTCCCCGGTTGCCGAGGCTGACGTCTCGGCGCTCAACGCGAACAACGAGATCGTTGCGTCCACGCAAGCCGACACCGCGGGAGAGTACCGCCTCGGCGGACTTCCTGCGGGCGCATACCGCTTACGCTTCGGCTCGCCTGACCCGGGGCTCGTCTCCGAATACTGGAGCAACGCATACAGCTGGGACACAGCGACGCCCGTCACGATCGCCGGGGCGCAGGTGATCATGAATGTGGATGCCGCGCTCGACTCCGTCGGCTACATCAGCGGCACCGTGACGAAGAGCGCCGACGGGACTCCAGCTTTCGGTTCTGTCATGGTCAGCGGCATCGACCGGGACATGCGCGTCGTCGCGATCAACGGTGACGGGAGTTATCGAGCAGCCGTCGCACCGGGGACCTATGTCGTGCACTTCGACGCATTCGATTCCGGCCTGCTCGACGAGTACTGGGAGGATGCCGCCACCGAGGAGGCCGCGACTCCAGTGGTCGTCGAATCTGGCGATGACATCACAGGCACAGACGCTCAGCTCGAATCAGCCGCGACAGTCACCGGCACCGTCACGATCGTGAGCTCGGAGGACCGCGAGATCCTCGTCGAAACCTGGGATGGTGATGAGCGTGTCGGATATGTGATCGCCGACGGCAAGACGGGGTCATACACGCTCAACGTCCCCGCGGGAACGTACATCCTCAAGGCATCCGTGACCTTCTACGACGACAGCCCGACGATGGCCAAGCCGCAGTTCTACGACGGCGTCGAGACGGCGGATCTCGCGACTCCCGTGACGGCGGCAGCGTCCACGACAGTGGACGGCATCGACTTCACGCTCGTGCCCATCACGAAGTCGGAGCCGGAGCCGGAGCCGGAGCCGGAGCTAGAACCCGGGCCGGCTCTCGCGCTCTCAACGGGGTCGATCCGTGCCGGCAGCGACATCGACGTGTCGGGTACGGGGTTCGCCCCTGGCGCGAAGATCGCTTTCGAGTTGCGCTCGGCTCGTCTGGCGTTGGGAACGCTGACCGCCGATGCGAGCGGCGCGATGTCGGGTACCTTCCGCGTCCCTGCGAGCACGTCCCCCGGAATGCACACGCTCGTGGCGTTGAACGTGCAGTCGGAGGTCGTGGTCAGTGCCCGGCTCCTGGTCACTGCGGCACCCGGCGCCACGGCCACGGGGACGGTGACAGGCGCCGGCTCCCCACTGGCCAGCACTGGCACCGATGTGCCGGCGTTCGCGGTGATGATGGCATCCGGCCTGCTGCTCGCCGGCCTGCTGCTTGTTCCTCGTCGCCGCGTACAGAACTGACTCGAATGCTGACCTCGTGTCATGTCCGGTCAGTCGAACGCGAGCATCCGCTCGATCACCCGCGCCACACCGTCGTCGTCGTTCGACGCTGCGGTCTCGTCCGCGGCGTCCTGCACGACGTCGTCGGCTCCGGCCATCGCGACGCCGTGACCGGCCCACCGGAGCATCTCGACATCGTTGAGGGCATCGCCGAAGGCGACCACACCGGTGCGGTCGATGCCGAGGTGCTCGCACAGGCGCGCCAATCCCGAGGCCTTCGTGACCCCCTCGGCCATGACCTCGACGAACGGGGCTCCCGAGAGCGTCGCCTCGAAGCCGGTCAGGTCGAGGTCGCGCAACGTCTCGAAGAGCGCGGCCGGCGCGAGTTCAGGATGCCGGATCACGAACTTCAGGCTCGGAGCGGACACGACCTCGTCGAGCGCCACCCCGCCCATCGTCTCGGGGGCGCGCTTGTGGTCGGAGAGGTCGGCGATCTCGGCGTAGCCGTGCTGGGCGACGAACGTCTCGCCGCCCTCTCGCACGCTCGCGAACAGCAGGCCGGGGATGCTGGCGCGCAGCGCCTCGGCCAGGGGGCGGATGGTCTCTGCCGGAAGCTCTTCGGCGAACAGCATCCGTCCGTCGACGAGGTGCGTCGCATAGGCGCCGTTGCTGCACAGTGCCCATCCGTCGAAACCCGCTCCACCGGCGAGAGCCCGCAGCCCGATCGGCTGGCGCGCCGTGACGGGGACGACGTGGATGCCGCGGGCTCGCGCGGCGTCGAGCGCCGCTCGGGTGCGGGTGCTCACCTCGGATGCCGTCGTCAGCAGCGTGCCGTCGAGGTCGGTCGCGATCAGGCGGAGCGACACGGAAATCAGGAGAAGATCATCGGCAGGTCGTCGTCGTCCTCAGCGCCACCGCCGAGATCGAACTCCACCACGACCGGCACATGGTCGCTGGGCTGCTCGCCCTTGCGCTCGTCGCGGTGGATCGACGCGCCGGTCACCGCATCTGCAAGCGTCTTCGAGCCGAGCACGAAGTCGATGCGCACACCCTCGTTGCGAGGGAACTTCAGCCGCTGGTAGTCCCAGTACGTGAAGCCCTCGGGGATCAACGGGCGCACGACGTCGGTGAGTCCCGCATCGGCGAACGCGAAGAAGGCCTGGCGCTCCTCCGGCGAGACGTGCGTGGAGACGCCCTCGACGATGTCGGGGTCGCCGTTGTCCTTGTCGAACGGGATGATGTTGAAGTCGCCGACCAGCGCGAGGGGCAGGTCGGGGTTCGCGGCGAGCTCGGCCGCCGTCGCCTTCTTCAGCTCCTCGAGCCAGTGCAGCTTGTAGGCGTAGTGCGGGTCTCCGAGGGCGCGGCCGTTGGGCACGTACAGGCTCCACACGCGCACGCCGTCGACGAGAACGCCGAGGGCGCGCGCCTCGAGCGGAGCATCCGGACCCTCATGGCCCTTGGCGAAGCCCGGCATGCCGTCGAACGCGGTGCGCACATCGGTGACCGGCAGGCGGCTCGCGATCGCGACGCCGTTCCACTGATTCAGTCCGTGCACCTCGACGTGGTACCCGGCCTCTTCGAACGGCCCGTAGGGGAACTGCTCGGGTTTGCACTTGATCTCCTGCATCGCCAGCACGTCGATGTCCTCACGGACGGCGAACTCGACAGTGCGGGTGACACGGGTGCGGATGGAGTTGACGTTCCAGGTGGCCAAGCGCATGCGTCAAGCCTAGAGCCCACCTCCTACACTGGATGCCGTGACCGCACTCGACGCAGACCGCCAGACCCTCCTCGACCTGATCAAGGACGAGGCCGTGTTCCACGGAGACTTCACCCTCTCGAGCGGCAAGAAGGCGACGTACTACGTCGACATGCGCAAGCTCACCCTCGACCACCGTGCCGCTCCCGCGATCGGTCGCATCATGCTCGATCTGATCGGCGACCTCGATGTGGTCGCGGTCGGAGGTCTGACGCTCGGTGCAGACCCGATCGCGAACTCGGTGCTGCACGCCTCGGTCGCCGCCGACAAGCCGCTCGACGCCTTCGTGGTGCGCAAGGAGCCGAAGGACCACGGCCGCGGCCGTCAGATCGAGGGCGCCGACGTCAAGGGCAAGCGCGTCGTCGTGCTCGAAGACACCTCGACCACCGGCCAGTCCGCGCTCAAGGCCGTCGAGGCCCTGCGCAAGGAGGGTGCCGAGATCGTCGCGGTCGCGGTGATCGTCGACCGCAAGACCGGCGCCCAGGCCGCGATCGAAGCCGAGGGTCTCGAATGGCGTGCCGCCTTCGACCTCGACGACCTCGGACTCGACCCCCAGTGACCCGCTACGCGCTCGCGGTCGACGTCGGCGGCACCAAGATGGAGGCCGCGCTCGTCGATGAGCACGGCACTCTCGTCGACGGCAGTCGTTCGCGTCAGGCGACCGGTCGTGAGGCGACGCTCGATTCGCTGAATCTCGCCGTGGTCGCGATCGTGACGCACGCCCTCGCCGCGCTTCCCGCAGATGCCGAGCTCGTCGGCGCGGGGGCAGGCAGCGCCGGACCGATCGACCGCGGAGCCGGCGCGATCATGCCGGTGAACATGCCGCTCGCCCGCGGCTTCGGTCTCGCAGAGTCGGTGCGCGCCGCGGCATCCGCGGTGCTCGGCCGTGACGTGCCGACGATCATGGGTCATGACGGCGGTGCACTCGCTCTTGCGGAGGCATGGCTCGGTGCGACCCAGGATGCCGGTGCATCACTGTCGATCGTCGTCTCGACCGGCGTCGGCGGAGGATTCGTGGTGAACGGCGCGTACATCCCCGGCGCCACCGGCAACGCCGGGCACCTGGGGCAGGTGCGGCGCGAAGGAGGACTCACGCTCGAAGAGATCGCCTCGGGCCCCGCGAGCGCCGCGTGGGCGCAGCAGCAGGGCTGGGCCGGTGCCACCGGCGAGGACCTGGCGCGGGATGCCGCGGCAGGCGACACCATCGCCCGCGCCGCGATCGAACGTTCCGCGAAGGCCGTCGGCGAGGCTCTCGCTGACGCGGCGACTCTGGTCGACCTCGACGTGGTCGCGATCGGCGGCGGGTTCTCGCGGGTCTCGGCCGACTACATCGACCTCGTGCAGCAGGCCCTCACCGCGAGCGCCGCGCACGAGTACTCGCGTCGCACGCGCGTGGTGCGCTCAGGGCTCGGTGACGAGGGGCCGCTCATCGGCGCTGCGGCGCTCGTCCTGCGCTGAGTCGCGACTCGGCCGCACTCCGCGGGCTGTCTCAGCGGGGCGCGACGATCAGGTGGCGCTGCGGCCCTTCGAGTCGAGCCACCGCGACCTTGAGTTCGGTCGTCTCGGCGGCGACTGCATCGATGCGTGCGGCCAGCCGTTCTTCCACGCCGTCGATTCGTGCGGTGAGTTTCTCTTCCACTCCGTCGATGCGTGCGGTGAGCCTCTGTTCCACTCCGTCGATACGGGCACCGAGTCCGTCGATACGGGCACCGAGTCCGTCGATACGGGCACCGAGCGACGTCTCGCTGCCGACGAGGTCGGCGCGCAAGGCGTCGGTGCGACGGATGCACCAGGCGAAGCCCGCGAACATGAGGCTGCCCTGTGTCAGCAGCAGGCCGACTGCGCTGAGGACGATCGTGATGATCTCGGCGGACACGAACATGCTCCCATTCTGGGGGTGGCGGGTGGAGTCTCGCAGAATGCTACGTGGGAGACGTCCGAGGGCAACGGCGGTGCAGAACATTCGCCGGGCTGCGCGAAGAACGCGATTCAGCACGTGATCGTGCAGAAGAGATCCCGCGTTCCGTTCGCCTCCCTAACAAAACAGCTCTACGCTCGAAGCAGGCGACGGAAGGAACACGCATGCGCGTACTCGGACTGCTCTCGGGCACCTCGCACGACGGCATCGACGTCACGGTCGTGGACTTCGAGGAGAGCGCGGGAGAACTGCGCGGCACCGTGCTGCACGAGGACAGCGTCCCGTATGAGCCCGAACTGCGGGCCCGTCTCCTCGCTGCGCTGCCTCCGGCGCCCACCACGCTCGCCGAGGTCTGCGAGCTCGACACTCTGATCGGCCAGGCCTTCGCCGAGGTCGCGGCCGCCGCATCCGACGCGGTCGGGGGAGTGGATGCCGTGTGCTCGCACGGCCAGACCGTCTTCCACTGGGTCGACGCCCGCCACGCACTGGGCACGCTGCAGATCGGTCAGCCTGCGTGGATCGCCGAGCGCGTGGGCGCGCCGGTCGTGTCGGACGTGCGCATCCGCGACATCGCCGCGGGTGGGCACGGCGCTCCGCTCGTCTCGTTCCTCGACGAGCTCCTGCTCCGCGGTCGCGCGGGGGTCTCGGCGGCGGTGAACCTCGGCGGCATCGCCAACATGACCGTGGTCGGCCCTGACGGGCTGTCGGCCTACGACATCGGCCCGGCGAACGCGCTGGTCGACGCGGTCGTCGTCGCCGAAGGTCTGAACGAGCGCGGGTACGACGCGGATGCCGCCATCGCGCGCACCGGAAAGGTCGACGCCGACCTCCTCTCAGTCCTGCTCGCCGACCCCTATTACGCGCTCTCGCCGCCCAAGAGCACCGGCAAGGAGCACTTCCACCTCGACTACGTGCGCGCGCTCGTCGACCGGGCGCGACCCGGCATCGCGCCGGCAGACCTCATCCGCACCCTCACCGAGCTCACGGTGCGCACGGTCGCCCAGGACGTCCGGGCCGCCGGCATCCGCTTCCTCGCGGTGTCGGGCGGCGGATGCCACAACCCGCTGATCATGCAGGGACTGCGCGAGACGCTTCCCGACGTCGAGGTCGTCCTGGCCGACGAGCTCGGGGCGCCGGTCGACAGCAAGGAGGCGATCCTGTTCGCCCTGATCGGCTGGTGCACCATGCACGGGGTCGCCGCCGTGACGCCCGGTGGCACGGGAGCTCGCGAGCCGCGCATCCTCGGCACGATCACGCCGGGTGTGGGTCCGCTGCGGATGCCGGAGCCGGTCGAGCGCGTGCGCAGCCTGATCTTGGCCTGATCCCGACCTGCGACCGCGATCAGCGCGTGCGGTCGTCGTCGTCCCAGGGGCCTTCCCACCAGCCCGCGCGGCCGCCGCCCTCTCCTCCGCCGCGACGGCGCGAGCGCACGAACTGCACGATGAACACCGTCAGCGTGCTGAGAAGGATCAGGAACACCGCCAGGAACAGCAGGTCCGACTGGTTCATGGGCGCTTCCCCTCCGCGGCATCCGCCACGATCTTGGCGATCCGCGCGGCGCGCGTCTCGGCTCGTTTCGCCGTCGCGATGTGTGTCAGGCCGAACTTCTTGACCGACTTCGGGAAGGCATCCCAGTGCGCGCGCGCAGCGGGCACGGCATCCAGAGCCGCAGTCAGCTCGGGTGGTTCGATGCCCGCCTCCGGACCGTCGAGCATCGTCCATGAGCCGTCGGCCTTCGCGGCGTCGAGCACGCGGATGCCGGCCGGTGCGAGCAACCCGGCGGCCTCGAGATCGACCAGTCGTGCCTTGTTGGTCGCCGCCCAGCCGCTGCCGCGGCGCCGCGGCGAGAACCATTGCCCCACGGTCTGATCGTCGAAGGTGCGCACAGGGCCGTCGATCCAGCCGAAGCACAGCGCCTGCCGCACGGCATCGTCATAGCCGACGCCTCCGACGTCCTTGCCGCGCACGCTCAGAAGCCAGACTCCCGCGGTGCGCTCATGATGCTCCTCGAGCCAGGCGCGCCAGGCCGCCGCATCTTCTGCGACGACCCGCTCACCCTCGTCGAGCGCCCCCATGTCAGTCCTCGTCGAGCGTCGGGATCGAGGCCGTGACCGTGGGCAGCAGGTCGGCGACCGAGTCGACGATCTCGTCGGGGCGGAACGGATACTTCTCGACCTCGGCCTCGTCGCTGATGCCCGTCATCACGAGCACGGTGTGCAGGCCCGCCTCGATGCCGGCGATGATGTCGGTGTCCATGCGGTCGCCGATCATCCCGGTCTTCTTCGAGTGCGCGCCGATCTTGTTGAGCGCCGAACGGAACATCATCGGGTTCGGCTTGCCGACGACGTAGGGCTCCTTGCCCGTGGCCTTGGTGATCAGGGCCGCGATCGCGCCGGTGGCCGGCATCACGCCGTCGGCCGACGGGCCGGTGGCGTCCGGGTTTGTGACGATGAAACGCGCACCCTTGATGATGAGACGGATCGCCTTGGTGATCGCCTCGAACGAGTAGTTGCGGGTCTCGCCGACGACCACGAAGTCGGGGTTCGTCTCGGTCATGATGAACCCGGCCTCGTGCAGCGCGGTGAGGATGCCGGCCTCGCCGATCACGAAGGCCGAGCCGCCGGGCAGCTGCTGCGCGAGGAAGTCGGCGGTCGCGAGAGCCGATGTCCAGATCCGCTCCTCGGGCACGGTCAGGCCACTGGCCCGCAGGCGGGCAGAGAGGTCGCGCGCGGTGAAGATCGAGTTGTTCGTGAGCACCAGGTACGGGATCTCGTTCTGCTCCCACCCGGCCAGCAGCTCGGCGGCTCCGGGGATGGCGTCGTTCTCATGGACGAGCACGCCGTCCATGTCGGTGAGCCAGCATTCGATGTCATCGCGGTGTGCCATGTGCTCAGCCTATTGGCCCGCGGTGACGGGCAGGTGACAGGTTCGGACGAGGTTCTCAGGCGCTGAGCCAGACGACCTCTGCCGCGCCGTCGGGGAGGTCGATCGGGGCGCCGTCCAACGCGATGCCGGATGCCGTGGTGGCCACGGTCGCCGCGACGATCACCCCTGCCGCCTCGAGGGCGCGCAGCAGCTCGGGGTCGCGGTCGTCGACGCGCAGCACGCGACCGACATGCCCGGTCGGGGCATCGGCGAGCAGCACGAAGGGCTCGCGATCGACGACTCCGTCGGCATCCGGGATCGCGTCCCCGTGCGGATCGAAACGTGGCCGCCCCAGGCGAGCGTCGATGCCCTCGAGCAGGCGGTCGCTGATCGTGTGCTCGAGCACCTCGGCTTCGTCGTGCACCTCATCCCAGCCGTAGCCGAACTCCTGCACCAGCCAGGTCTCGATCAGGCGGTGCCGCCGCACCATCGCCAGCGCGCGCTGCGTGCCGGCATCCGTCAGTCGCACCGCGCCGTAGGGAACGTGCGAGACGAGTCCGGCGGCGGCGAGCTTCTTGACCATCTCGGTCACCGACGAGGGAGCGATGCCGAGCTTCGCGGCGAGCACCGAAGGCGTGATCGGCGCATCCTGCCATTCGGTGTGCGCGTAGACGGTCTTGAGGTAGTCGTCTGCTGCCGGGGATGCCACGGGTCCAGCCTAGATCAGGCGTCGCCCTGCTCAGGGGTTGGCGACCTCGACCAGGAGGCCGAACGCGACCTGCCCCGCGAAGAACACGATGAGGAACCCGAGCAGCGCGGCGAAGAGCGACAGGCGCCCGTCGAATCCCTCGATCTCGGCGATGCCGATCTTGCGCGCACGGAAGGCCAGCACGAGGGTCGCGATGCCCAGGGCGAGCTGCACCCAGGGGCCGCCGACGGGCAGCACGGTGGGGAAGGCGACGAGCAGACCGCCGATCACGCCGGTCGCGATTCCGATCCAGGTGAGGATGCGGACGGTACGGCGCGCGGGCTCGGCAGACATGACTTCGAGCCTAATCGCCGACATCGCCTGTGGATCGTCTCAATCGGGTCGGATTCCTTGACGGACACGGCTTGTGCGGGTAGCTTCGAGCGGGCACGGGAAAACGCTATCCGAGTGGGCTTCGGCCCAGAGAAGGATTTCGACGATGAATATCCGACACCGATCGTTCCATGCTGCCGTCGCCGTCACGGCTGTGGGGTGCCTCCTCCTCGGAGGCGCGCAGAGTGCGGGGGCAGCCACCCCGGGACAGGCATCCGGCTCCGCGTCCACGGGCCGCCACGACCCCGCCCCCGCGACCCCTCAGCTCGAAGCCCTCGACCGCGGCCTCGTCGCCGTCTCGACCTCAGACGGGGTCTTCCTCAGCTGGCGGCTGCTCGCGACCGAGGCGGGGGGCGCGACCGCGACCGGTCTCAGCGGACCCGACTTCGCGGTCTACCGCGACGGTGTCAGGATCGCCACCGTCACCGACAGCACGAACTACGCGGATGCCGAGGGCGCGGCCGACTCGGAGTACTCCGTCGTACCTGTGGTGCAGGGCGTCGAGCTGACGGCATCCGCGTCGGCATCCGTCACCGCCTGGGCCGAGGGGCATCACGACCTGCCGCTGCAGAAGCCCGCCGACGGCGTCACGCCGAAGGGCGAGGCGTACACGTACTCGGCGAACGACGTGTCGGTCGGCGACGTCGACGGAGACGGGCAGTACGAGTACGTCGTGAAGTGGGACCCGTCGAACTCGAAGGACGTGTCGCAGCGCGGCTACACGGGCCCGGTCTACCTCGACACGTACGAGCTCGACGGCACGCTGCTGAACCGCCTCGACCTGGGCGTGAACATCCGCGCGGGTGCGCACTACACCCAGTTCCTCGTCTACGACTTCGACGGCGATGGGCGCTCCGAGACGATGCTGAAGACGGCGCCCGGAACCAAGGCGGTGCAGTACGCCGCCGATGGCTCGGTCGCCGCCGAGTCGTACATCACGATGCCCGAGGCCGACGTGGCCGCCGGATACTCGAACGACGACGACTACCGACTCAGCGCCGCCGACTACGAGGCGCACCTGGTCGAGATGTTCCTCGGCTGGAGCGAGCGCGACGAGGTCGTCTCGGGGCAGTGGCCCGCAACCCTCGAAGAGGCGTGGGGCATGCCCGTCACGCACGAGTATCCGCTGTCGCGGGAGAGCGCCGAGGAGCTCGCCGACACGTTCATCGACGTGTACGCGCCGAGCCGCAGCGCGCGCAACCTGCTGCGCGAGTTCGAGGGCTTCATCGTCGACGGCCCGGAGTACCTCACGGTCTTCGACAGCGCGACCGGCGAGGAGCTGCAGACCATCCCGTATCCGACCGAACGCGGCGACGACGGTCTGCTGTGGGGTGACTACGCGATGTCGCGCATCGAGCCGGGCAACCGCGTCGACCGGTTCCTGGCGGGCGTCGGCTACCTCGACGGAGAGCATCCGTCCGCCGTGTTCGCCCGTGGCTACTACACGCGCACGACGGTCACGACGTTCGACTGGGACGGCGAGAACCTCAGCCAGCGCTGGCAGGTCGACAGCGGCCACGCACCCATGACCAACCCCTTCAACGACTCGCCGCACGGACGCGACGGCACGGATCCCGAGTTCGGCACGATCACGACGCAGGGCGATCACTCGCTGAGCCTGGCCGACGTGGATGCGGACGGCAGGCAGGAGCTCGTCTACGGCTCGGCGACGATCGATGACGACGGCAGCCTGCTCTACAGCTCGTTCGACGTGCTGCCCGAGGGCAGTGCGGCTCCCGGTGAGAACGTGCGACTCGGTCACGGAGACGCTCTGCACGTGGCCGACATCGATCCGAGTCGCCCCGGTCTCGAGATCTGGACCGCCCATGAGGGAGCCACGAGTGCGCCCTACGGCTCGGCGATGCGCGACGCGGCGACCGGCGAGACCCTGTTCGGCGCCTACTCGGGGCGCGACACGGGTCGCGCCATGATCGGCGATGTCCGCCCCGACGTGCCGGGCATCGAGGTGTGGTCGAGCATGCCCGGCGGCACCGAGGGCAGCGGACTGCTGAGTGCGACAGGTGAGGTGCTGCAGCCGGAGACCCCGGGCACGAACATGTCGATCCGCTGGGCGGGCGACCTGACGACCCAGATCGTGAACGGGGGCGGCACCCAGACGCCGACGATCGACGACTGGACACGCGGAAACCTGCTCACGGCGACGGGCACGCTCACCAACAACGGCACGAAGGGCAACCCCTCACTCGTCGCCGACGTGCTGGGCGACTGGCGCGAGGAGCTGCTCGTGCGCACCGCGGACTCGAGCGCGCTGCGGTTCTTCACGACCACCGAGCCGACCGTGCACAAGCTCACGACGCTCATGCACGACGTGCAGTACCGCGTCGAGACCGCTCGGCAGCAGACGACGTACAACCAGCCGGCCTACACGTCGTACTACCTGGCGAGCGATCTCGACTGGGCGGACGTCCCGGTGCTGACGGCACCCGTGACGCCGAAGGCGCCGACCGTCAAGGACCGTCCCGGCACGGCCCATGACGAGGTGCAGGTGCCGAAGAACGTCGCGGGCGTGACCTACTACGTGAACGGCGAGGAGGTCACGTCGCGCAACGGCAAGGTGCGCGTCTCGGGTGAGGCGACGGTCGTCGCCGTACCCGACAGCGGATATCGCATCGCCGACGGTGCCGAATCGGTGTGGACGGAGACCCTGCGCGGGCGCTGACGCCTGCGGCGACAGGACGCCGCCCCGAGCCGACTCTTCCCGTGCCGGCTCGGGGCGGTTCTGTGTGTGGATGCCTGCGTGCGGAGGTGCAGATCAGGCGCCGGTGAGCACCAGCCAGAGCAGGGCGCCGTTGAGGGCGATGAGAAGAACGGATGCCAGGATGCCGGCGGCCGTGGTCCAGGTGCGGTTGACCCAGACGCCGAGGGTGCGCTTCTGCGCGGTGAGCGCGACGAGCGGGATCAGCGCGAACGGGATGCCGAACGACAGCACCACCTGGCTGAGCACGAGCGCCAGGGTGGGGTCGACGCCGATGCCGAGGATCACGAGCGCAGGGATGAGCGTCACCAGGCGGCGCGCCAGCAGCGGGATGCGCACGTGCAGCAGGCCGTGCATGATCTCCGCTCCCGCATACGCGCCCACCGAGGTCGAGGCGAGTCCTGAGGCGAGCAATCCGACGGCGAAGAAGGTGGCGACGACCGGGCCGAGCCCTGCGGCCAGCGCGGCGTGGGCGCCCTCGAGGGAGTCGGTTCCGTCGACGCCGGCGAGGTTGGCGGCGGCGAGCAGCAGGATGCCGAGGTTCACCGTGCCGGCGATCAGCATCGCGATCGACACGTCCCAGCGGGTCGCGGTGAGCAGGCGCCGGATGCGCGAGGTCTCGGTGCGCACGGCCTCGGTCGGGGCGTGCGATGCCGCTGACCCGAACCTGTCGCGCGTCAGCGACGAGTGGGCATAGATCGCGTGGGGCATGATCGTCGCCCCCAGGATGGATGCGGCGAGCAGCACTGAGCCGGTGTCCTCGAAGCGGGGCACGAGTCCGGCGACCACGCCCGCAGGGTCGGGCGGTGCGACGAAGAGCCCGGCCACGAAGCCGACGGTGATGATCAGCATGAGTCCGATGATCACGAACTCGAAGGGGCGGGCGCCGCGACGACTCTGCACCGCGAGCAGGATCATCGACACGGCGCCGGTGATGACACCGCCGAGCAGCAGCGGAATGTCGAAGAGCAGGTAGAGCGCGACGGCGCCGCCGATGACCTCGGCGAGATCGGTGGCCATCGCGACGAGCTCGGCCTGCAGCCAGTACGCCCGACGCGCCCAGGGCTTGGTGAGGCGCGTGCCCAGAACCTCGGGCAGGCTCTGTCCGGTGACCACGCCGAGTTTCGCGGACAGGTACTGGATCAGCCACGCCATGACATTGCCCGCGACCACGACCCAGACCAGCAGGTAGCCGTACTGGGCGCCTGCGGTCATGTTGCTCGCGACGTTGCCCGGGTCGAGGTAGGCGACCCCCGCGACGAGGGCGGGCCCGAGCAGCCAGAGGCTACGTGGCGGGGCGGCGCTCGCAGCCTTCGCTATCGGGGCGTCGTCGATCGTGGAATTTTTAGGCATGCCGAAATCGTAGCGGATTTTTCGGTGTACCTAAATATCGATCGAGGACGTGGCGGATACGCTGGCCGGATGGATGAGCAGCCGGCCCAGGACCACCCGGACTCCGGCGACGCATCGCCGCAGCCTGGATACGGGGTCGGCCCGTGGCCGGGCGGCGAATCCGAATGGCCCCAGGGGGAGCAGTACGACCCCGACCTGCTCGCGGTCGGCGACACCCGCAACGTGATCGATCGCTACCGCTACTGGCGGATGGAGGCGATCGTCGCCGACCTCGACACCCGACGGCATCCGTTTCACGTCGCCATCGAGAACTGGCAGCACGACATGAACATCGGCTCGATCGTGCGCAGCGCCAATGCCTTCCTGGCCGAGACCGTGCACATCATCGGCCGTCGCCGCTGGAACAAACGCGGTGCCATGGTCACCGACCGGTACCAGCATGTCGTGCACCACGAAGACGTCGAGACCTTCGCTGCATGGGCGGCGGACGAAGGCATCCCGATCATCGCGGTCGACAACGTCGACGGCGCGGTGCCCGTGGATCGCGCCGAGCTGCCGCAGAGCTGCGTGCTGCTGTTCGGGCAGGAGGGGCCGGGTCTGTCGGACGCTGCGCTCGCCGCGGCATCCGCGCACATCGAGATCACGCAATACGGTTCGACCCGATCGATCAACGCGAGTGCGGCAGCCGCCGTGATCATGTACGAATGGTGCCGGAGACACGCGGGCTGACGGGTCCCGCGCGCTTCCGGCCCTCGGGCGTCAGTCCCTGTCGATCCCGAAGGTGTTCCGGTAGAGCGCGGTCACATCACGGTCGAGTGTGTCGATCCGGTGATGAACGCTCCGGATCTCGGTCTTCACGACGTGGATGAACAGCGTCGACACGACCGTGACCATGCCGAACATCGTCGCGGCGAAGACGCCGATCAGCACCCACACCTGAGGTTCGTTCATGGTCAGCACGCTCCGATTCTCGTTCGCTCGGAACGAGAATGCCAGGCCTGGGCCGGCCCACTTCGCCGAGATTCCGGGATACGTGGAGAACCTCGGATCGCGACGGATCGTGCAGGGCTAGACGCCGGCCGAGATCCAGCGCCCCGAACGCACGCGCCAGCCGAGAGTGCCGAGTCGTGCGAGCAGGTAGACGCCGAAGAACGCGACCGCGAGCCAGATCAGCCCGGCGGCCCCGTCGACGCCGGTCGCCGCGATGATCCACAGCGCGGGCAGGAACGGAAGCAGGTTGAGCCCGCCGGCGATCGCGAGGTACCGCGCATCGTTCGCGCCCATCAGCACACCGTCGAGCACGAACACGACACCCGCGATCGGCTGCGCGACGGCGAGGATCAGGAGCGCCGGCTGCACGAGAGTCGCGACCGCCGGGTCGCCGGTGAACACGATGCCGAGCACGCCCGAGAGAGCCGCGATGAGCGCGCCCACCGCGACGCCGAACCAGGCGCCCCAGGCGACCGTGCGCCGGAGGACCCGATGCACCTGCCGCTCGTCACCCGCGCCCAGCTCCTTGCCGATCAGCGCCTGCGCGGCGATGGCCAGGGCATCGAGCGCGAAGGCCGCCGCCGAGAAGATCGTGAAGACGATCTGCCATCCGGCGAGCTCTCTCGTGCCCAGGCCCGTGGCGACGGCGACCGTCACCAGCAGTGCCGCCCGCAGACTCACGGTGCGCAGGAACAGCCAGCCACCCGAACGCGCGGTGCTGCCCATGCCCTCGCGCCGAGCGCGCAGCGAGGCGTCATGCGTCGCGGCGAGCCGGCGGATCACCAGCACGTACGCGCCGACCATGCCCCACTGCGCCACGACGGTTCCCGCTGCGGAACCGGCGATGCCCCAGCCGAGGCCGTAGATGAAGAGCACGTTGAGCAGGGCGTTAGCGCCGAAGCCGAGACCGGCGATCCACAGCGGGGTCACCGTGTCCTGCATCCCGCGGAGGAGCCCGGTCGCGGCGAAGACGATGAGCATCGCCGGCAGGCCCCACATCGACACCACGAGGTAGGCGTTCGCGTCGGCCGCGACCGCCTCGCTCGCGCCGAACAGCGACACCAGCCACGGTGACGACGCGGCGCCGGCGGCGGCGAGCACCGCTCCGATCGCGAGGGCGAGCCACATGCCGTTGATGCCGACCGAGACGGCTTCACCCGGGCGGCCGGCGCCGAAGAGCCGCGCGACCGCCGGGGTGGTCGAATAGGCGAGGAAGACCATGAGGCCGACGATCGTCTGCAGCACGGCTCCCGCGATCCCGAGACCGGCGAGCGGGGTCGTGCCGAGGTGGCCGACGAGCGCGGCGTCGACGATGAGGAAGGCCGGCTCGGCGATCAGAGCGCCGAGGGCGGGGACGGCGAGGCGCAGGATCTCGCGGTTGAGAGTGCGCTCGGTCATCCTCCGAGCCTATTGGGTGACGGTGGCGCCGAGACGGTCCCGGATCGGGGGCGACGGAGCCCCGCCGCCCCTCCGGTCGTACCCTGGAAGAACCGGATGCCACGGAGGTGCGTCATGACGGATCCGAGAGAGGCCGCGGCGAGATACCGCGCGCAGCAGCAGGGCGATGCCGAGGAGGACGTCGGGGCGGCTCCCGGGTTCGCGGCGGCCGTCGATCAGGCCGCGTTCATCGAGACCGCGATCCAGGTCGCGATCCGCCGGGGCGACTTCGACGATCTGCCCGGTGCGGGCAAGCCCCTGGAAGGACTCGGCACGCATCACGACCCGGACTGGTGGATCCGACGCAAGATCCAGCAGGAGAACCTCACCGGCCTCGGCCCGCCGGCGATCCTGCTGCGCACCGAGGACCGCGAACTCGACGACCAGCTCGACCTGCTCGGCCGCGAAGCCGACGTGTGCGATGTGCTCGTGGACTTCAACAGGCGTGTGATCGAGGCCCGCCGTCAGCTGCAGGGGGGTCCTCCGGTGGTCACGGAACCGCGCGACGTCGACGCCGCGGTCGTCGCGTGGCGCGAGCGGCGTGCGGCGCGGCTCGCCGCGCGCGCCGCTGCGGTGCCGGAGCAGCCGCGGCGTCGCCGCTTCGGTCTGCGACGCAAGGCCTGAGCATCCGGCGATCCCACCCGAATGTCGGAGCGCCGCATAGGCTGGTCGCATGACTGACGTGCTTCCCTCCGGCCTCGAGACCTCCGAGTTCAGCTCCGACATCCGTCCGCAGGACGATCTCTATCGTCACGTCAACGGCGCATGGCTCGCGCGCACCGAGATCCCGGGCGACAAGGCCCGCTGGGGATCGTTCCACCTGCTCGCCGAGCAGGCTGAGAAAGACGTCCGCGCGATCATCGAGGAGTCGCAGGATGCCGAGGGCGGCACCCTCGCCCGCAAGATCGGCGATCTGTTCGCCAGCTTCATGGACACCGAGCGCATCGCCGCCGCCGGAGTCACGCCGCTCGCCGAGACGCTCGCCGAGATCGCCGAGATCGACAGCATCCCGGCATTCCTCCGCACCGTCGGGGCCTACGACCGCGACGGCCGCGCCCACCTGATCGGCTTCTACGTCGACGGCGACCCCGGCGACCCCGAGCGCTACCTGCCCGTCATCGTGCAGTCGGGTCTGTCGCTGCCCGACGAGAGCTACTTCCGCCTCGACACCTTCGCCGAGACGCGTGCGGCGTACCGTGCGCACCTCGAGCGCCTGCTGACCCTCGCCGAGATCCCTGACGCGGTCGCGACCGCCGACCGCGCGATCGCCCTCGAGACCGAGCTGGCCGGCCACCACTGGGACAATGTGCGCAGCCGCGACGCGGTCGCCACCTACAACCTGAAGACCTGGGCAGAGATCCAGCAGCTCGCCGGCGTCGACCTCGAGCCGTGGCGTGACGCGGTCGCCCCCGCCCACCCCGAGGCGTTCGCTGAGGTCGTCGTCTCGCAGCCGAGCTTCCTCGAAGGGCTCGGCTCGCTGCTCGTCGCCGAGCGTCTCGACGACTGGAAGGCATGGCTGCGCGCGCAGGTCGTGCACGCGGCGGCGCCGTACCTCACCGACGACGTCGTGCAGGAGAACTTCTCGTTCTACGGCACCGAACTCACCGGCGTCCCGTCGATCCGCGAGCGCTGGAAGCGCGGCGTCTCGGTCACCGAGAGCGCGCTGAGCGAGGCGATCGGCAAGGTCTACGTGGAGCGCCACTACCCGCCGACGGCGAAGGCCGCGATGGACGAGCTCGTCGCGAATCTCATCGAGGCCTACCGTCGCAGCATCACCGACCTCGAGTGGATGACGGCCGAGACCCGCGAGCGCGCCCTCGCGAAGCTCGACTCGTTCACCCCCAAGATCGGCCACCCCACGGTCTGGCGCGACTACTCGACGCTCGAGATCGACCGCGACGATCTGTTCGGCAACGTGCGCCGCGCGGCGATCTTCGAGCACGACCGCAACGTCGCGAAGGTCGGCAGGCCCATCGATCGTGACGAGTGGCACATGCCTCCGCAGATGGTCAATGCCTACTACAACCCGTCGATGAACGAGATCGTCTTCCCCGCGGCGATCCTGCAGTACCCGTTCTTCGACGTCTCGCGTGATGCCGCCGCGAACTACGGTGGAATCGGCGCGGTCATCGGTCACGAGATCGGTCATGGCTTCGACGACCAGGGCAGCCGCTACGACGGGGCCGGCAAGCTCGAGGACTGGTGGACGGATGCCGACCGCTCGGCGTTCGAGGAGCGCACGAAGGCTCTCATCGCCCAGTACGACGAGCTCGTGCCCGAAGGGCTCGACGCCGCGCACCACGTCAACGGTGCCCTCACGATCGGTGAGAACATCGGCGACCTCGGTGGTCTCGGCATCGCGCTGAAGGCCTACGAGCTCTCGCTCGACGGCGCAGAGGCCCCGGTCATCGACGGATACACGGGCGTGCAGCGCCTGCTGCTGTCGTGGGCGCAGGTGTGGCAGCAGAAGAGCCGCGACGCCGAGACGCTGCGTCTGCTCACGATCGACCCGCACTCGCCCAACGAGTTCCGCTGCAACCAGATCGTCCGCAACATCGATGCGTTCTACGATGCGTTCGGCGTCAGCGAGTCCGACGCGCTCTGGCTGCCGCGGGAGTCGCGCGTCACGATCTGGTGACCCGTTCGTCGTGATCGACCGCGTGGGAGGGGAGGAGCCCTACGGCGTCCGGAATGACGATCCGTTGACCGTATACCGGAGTGCATAGGGCATCCTCACCTGGCGGGGTTACGATATCCGTGCTGCGGCGGATGGACCCCGCGGTATCCCGCCAATCCCCTCCCCCTCCTAAGGATCACGCGTGGGCGCTTCCGAGCCTGTCGATGGGCCGCCTCTGGCCTCGCTGCGCCGCTCTCAGCGGACGAGCCGACGGCTGCCGCGCCGTGCGGCGGTCGGGCGTCGGTCGTTCACCGCCGCGACGCGAGCGCTGGAACAGCTCGTCGAGTCGGGTGCTCAGGTGTCGGTGCATGTCGTCGACCTCGACACCCATGTGCACGTGCTGTCCGGAGACGACCACGTCACGATGCCGGTCGGCGGGCTCGGAGTCGTGCCTCTGCTCATCGAGGTCGCGGCCGGCTTCGCATCGGGTTCCCTCGACCCGCTCGAGATCGTCGAGCGCAGCACGGTCGCCCCGGTCTCGACGGCCGGTGTGTGGCGGCATCTGCACGCACCGGCTCTGCCGCTCGAAGACCTCGCTGTCCTCGCGGCGACGTCGGGCGACCCGATCGCGATCAACGCACTGCTGCAGAAGGTCGGTCACGACCGCGTCCGCGACCGGATCGAGGACCTGGGTCTGCGTCGCACAGCGCTGCTCGACCGGTTCCGCGACGAGCGGGGTCCGGATGACGCCCCGCAGGTCGCGGTGGGGTCTGCCCGAGAACTCGCGGGGCTGTTCTCGGCCCTCGTGAACTCGCAAGTGGTCGATGCGCCGGTCAGCGCCCAGGTGTCGGAATGGCTGAGCCTGAATCAGGACCTCAGTCTCGTCGCGGCCGCCACGGGACTCGACCCCTTCGCACACGACCACGACGCGCACGGCCTGCTCTTCATCAACAAGACCGGCCGCGATCGTGGCGTGCGAGCCGAGGCGGGCGTGCTCGCGGGGCCGAGGGCGGGCATCGCCTACTCGCTGATCGTCTGCTTCGACGACCTGTCGATCACGCATCGTCTGCGCGCCCACGACGCGTTCCGCGTGCTGGGCGTCGAGCTCATGGAGTACACGCACTGAGCGAACCGCTGCCGAGCGCGCCACGACTGCGCGAGCCACGGCTGAGCGCGCCACGACTACGCGCCACGACCGCGCGCGCCACGATCCAGCGCGCCGACGATCGGTAGCATCGGGTGATGCCCCGCCCCGACTGGACCCCGCATCGACGTGATGACCGTGAACTGCTCGGATGGATCCATCCCGACGGCGACGGGTGGGTGGCCGTCGACGTGCTCGGTCGCTCGGCATCCGGTCGCACGGAGTGGCTCGACGCAGAGGCCGCGCTCGAGGAGCGAGGCATCGCGTGGCTCGCCGACTCGTGGATTCTCGAGGGCGACGAGGGCGACGAGGGCGACGAGGGCGACGAGGACGACGAGAGCAGACCGCTGCGCGTACGCATCCTCGAGGTCACTCCCGACGACGACGGCGTTCCCGGGCGCATCGTCGTGAAGGTCGACGACTTCGGCGACGTCACCCGCCCGCCGGTGCAGCAGATCGTGCTCGACTGGCCGATTCCCGAGCGGCTGCGTCAGCCGCTGCCGACGGATCCCGATCCGCGGGTGATCTGAAGCGACGTCGCGCCCGAGGTCATCCGGGCAGCGACGGGTGCTGTTCGGCAGACCGCTGTCGGGGGATGAACAGCGACAGCACCAGGGCGACGATGCCCGCGGCGATGGCGAGCCAGAAGCACAGATCGAACGCTGCGCGCGTGGGCACCGAGACCCCGCCCACGTCGACGCTCATCGCCGCGAGCACGCCGCCCATCACGGCGGATGCGCTCGAGGTTCCGACCGATCGGAAGAGGGCGTTGAGTCCGTTCGAGGCGCCGGTCTCGTTCGCCGGCACCGAGCGCATGATGATCATCGGCATGGCGGCGAACGTGAAGCCGATGCCGACGCCGATCAGCAGGTTGCCGACCAGGATGTGCCACACCTCGGTCGACCACAGCAGCACGAAGACGTAGGCGAGCACGATCGCCCCCGCCCCGACCGTGAAGAGCGGGCGGGGTCCGACTGTGCGCTCGAGGAAGCCGGACAGCGGCGAGATGACCATCATCACGAGGCCCGCGGGCATGATGATGAGCGAGGCCGTGACCATGTCGAGTCCGAAGCCGGCGCCGGCGGACACGGGCCCCTCGAGCAGCTGCGGGAACGTCACGTTCGAGGCGAACAGCGCGAAGCCCATGCCGATCGCGGCGATGTTCGTGAAGAGCACGGCGGGGCGGGCCGCGACCCGCAGGTCGAGCAGCGGGTCCTTCGTGCGCAGCTGGTACCAGCCCCAGATCAGCAGCACCCCCACTCCGCCGATGATGCAGGTGAGGGTCAGCGGTGCCGTCCACCCCCACTCGGCTCCGCGGGAGACGAACAGCAGGATGCCGGTGAGTCCGATCGCGAGGCCGATCGCGCCCAGCACGTCGAGGCGGCCCGGGAAGCGCAGGACGTCTTCTGGAACGGCGGCGAGCACGAGCAGCAGCCCGGCGACGCCGAGACCGGCCGCGAGCCAGAAGAGCCAGTGCCAGTCGGCGTTCTCGGCGAGCAGGGCGGCGACCGGCATCCCGATCGCGCCGCCCACGCCCATCGTGGCGCTCATCAGCGCCACGGCGGTGCCGAGCCGCTCGGGCGGCAGCACGTCTCGCATGATCGCGATGCCGAGCGGAACGACTCCCGTCACCGCGCCCTGGAGGGCACGCCCGATGATCACCCCGACGATCGATCCCGAGAGCGCCGCGATGACCGACCCCACGATGAGCAGTGACAGCAGCACGATCACGACGCGACGTTTGCCGTACATGTCGCCGAGGCGTCCCGAGATCGGGGTGGCGACCGCGGCGACCAGCAGGGTGATGGTCACCACCCAGGTGGTGTCCTCGCGCGAGGCGTTTAGCAGCCGAGGCAGCTCCGCCTGCAGAGGGACCACGAGTGTGAACATGAACGACGAGCAGAGCCCGGCGAAGGCGAGCACCGCCACGGTCGCCCAGCGGGGGACCTTTCGGGAGAGCCTTCGTCGTGTGCGATCGTCGTTCTCTCCCATCGCTTCAGGCTATCGGCGATCCGGCCCCCGGGCCTCGTCGCGATCCTGCACGGGGCGCCCTCGGTCAGCTGACACCCTTCATGAGCCGCAGCACGGGCTTCGCCGACAGCAGCAGGCCGACGCCGACCACGATCGCGATGCCGCCGAGGATCGAGAAGTACGGCACCTCGTTCTTCGGGTCGTAGAACTGCACGAGCCACCCCGAGATCGCCGTGCCCAGCGCCACGGAGAGGAAGAAGAGCGCGACCATCTGCGTGTGGAAGACCCGCGGCGCGAGCTTCGTCGTGACCGAGAGCCCGACCGGCGAGATCAGCAGCTCGGCGATCGTGAACACCAGCAGGATGCCGACGATCGCGAGGAGCGGCGTCGAGTTGGCGGCGCCGTTGGCGAAGGGCAGGAACAGCAGGAAGGCGGCGCCCATGATCATCGCTCCGAGCGCGAACTTCACCGGCGTCGACGGCTGGCGCTTTCCTAGGCGCGTCCAGATCGCGGCGAAGACTCCCGACAGGATGATGATGAAGATCGGGTTGATCGACTGCACCCACGAGATCGGCATCTCGAAGCCGAACAGATCGCGGTTCAGCCGCTCGTCCGAGTACACCGTGAGCACCGTGAACTGCTGCTGGTAGAGCGACCAGAAGGCGACGCTCGTGATGAACAGCGGCAGGAAGCCCCACACCCGAGAGCGTTCGGTGCCGTCGATGCGGCGGCTTGTGAGGATGACAGCGAAGTAGGCGATCGACGCGACGATCGTGGCGATGATGACGATGGTCGAGAGGTTGTCCGCCGTGATGACCCCGACCAGCACGAGCACGGCGATCAGCACGATGGCGGCGATCGCGATGCCCACCACGAGCGGATAGCGCGATGCGGGGAGCGGGTTCGGCACGGCCCGCGCCTCGTCGGGGAGTCCGCGACGGCCGAAGGCGTACTGCACCAGGCCGAGCGTCATTCCGATGGCGGCGAGTCCGAAGCCGAAGTGGAACCCGAGCGTGGACTGCAGGATGCCGGTGAGGATCGGGCCGAGGAAGGCGCCGAGATTGATTCCCAGGTAGAACAGCGAGAACCCTGCATCGCGCCGCGTGTCCTCAGGTCTGTAGAGGGTGCCGACGACCGCTGTCGCGTTCGCCTTGAGCCCGCCCGAGCCGAGCGCCACCAGGACGAGACCGACACCGACACCGAGGAAGCCGGGCAACAGCGCGAGGGCGACGTGGCCGGCGACGATGACGATCGCGCTGAGGAACAGCACCCGTTCCGATCCGAGAATCCGGTCGGCGATCCACGCGCCGAGGATCGTCGAGAGGTAGACCGATCCGCCGTACGCGCCGACGATTCCACCCGCGACCGCCTGCGAGAGGCCGAGCCCGCCCTCGGTCACGGAGAAGTACAGGTAGATCAGCAGGATGCCCTGCATGCCGTAGAAGCTGAACCGCTCCCACATCTCTACGCCGAAGACGTGGACGAGTGCCCAGGGCTGCCCGAAGAACCGCGTGTCGGACTTCGAGGCTGTGGTGTCGCTGGATGCCATTCCTCCACGGTACGCCCCGTCAGCGCACGGATCCCAGCCCGATCGCGTCGCGCGATTCCGAAATCCTGCGCGGGAGGGGCAGACTGGGGTCGTGCGAACCATCCGTGATCTCGACACCGTTGAACTCATCATCGACGCGCAGAGCCTGCTGGACTCGATCCGCGGCCCTGAGCGCGTCATCGACGCCGGAACCCTGCGCGCGCTGCAGCAGTCGGGCAACTACGTCGTCGGCCTCTTCGATGTCGAGGAGGGGGAGGAGCGCATGGTCGGCGCCTCGATCGCCTTCTTCGGCGCTCCGGCCCGGCGGGCGATGCACTCGCACATCACCGCGCTGCTGCCCGAGTACCGCGGTCGCGGATGGGGCCGTGAGCTCAAGGAGCACCAGCGGCAGTGGGCCTTCTCGCGCGATGTCGGCCGCATCAGCTGGACCTTCGACCCGCTCGTCGCCCGGAACGCGCACTTCTTCCTGACGGTGCTCGGTGCGCGCGCGACCGGATACTCCGTCAACCGCTACGGCATCTTCGGCGGCGGCGACGCCGGAGACGAGAGCGATCGGCTCGACGTGGAGTGGGCACTCGCCGACATCGCCAAGCAGCCGGCATCCGAGTCCGTCGTCGAGACGCTCGAGATCCCGACCGACATCGAGGAGATGAGGGTCTCCGACCCGGATGCCGCGCACGAGTGGCGCCTGCGCCTGCGTGCGCAGATGGAGGGACTGCTCGGCAGCGGTCTCACCCTGTCGGGGTTCGACGTCGAGAGGGGCTACCTCTTCTCGGCCTGAGCATCTCGAGGCTCGAGACAGTCGAGGTCTGCGAGTTGCGCTGCATCACGCGCGGATAAGATTGACGTGCCCGTGATCACGGGTCATCTCCCGCAGCCGACCATTGGAGCCACCGTGGCCGAACAGTCCCGTCTCGACAAGGTCATCGCCCTTGCCCGCCACCGCGGGTTCGTCTTCCAGGCCGGTGAGATCTACGGCGGTTCGAGGTCGGCGTGGGACTACGGGCCCCTCGGCACGGAGCTCAAGGAGAACATCCGTCGCCAGTGGTGGCAGACGTTCGTGCGCGGCCGCGGCGACATGGTGGGCCTGGACTCGAGCATCATCCTGCCCAAGCGCGTGTGGGAGGCCTCGGGTCACGTCGCCACCTTCACCGACCCGCTGGTCGAGTGCCTGAGCTGCCACAAGCGCTTCCGCGCCGACAACCTCATCGAGGACTTCGAGGCGCGCAAGGGACGCAAGGCCGAGAACGGCCTCGCCGATGTGCCCTGCCCCAACTGCGGAACCAAGGGCCAGTACACCGAGCCCAAGTCGTTCTCGGGCCTCGTGAAGACCTACCTCGGTGTCGTCGACGACGAGTCGGGCCTGCACTTCCTGCGCCCCGAGACCGCACAGGGCATCTTCGTGAACTTCTCGAACGTGCTCACCGCCAGCCGCAAGAAGCCGCCGTTCGGCATCGGCCAGGTCGGCAAGGCGTTCCGCAACGAGATCACCCCCGGTAACTTCATCTTCCGCACCCGCGAGTTCGAGCAGATGGAGATCGAGTTCTTCACGCCACCCGCCGAAGCGCAGGAGTGGTTCGACCACTGGGTCGAGGCCTGCTGGAACTGGTTCATCGACCTCGGCATCGACCCCGAGAACATGCGCCAGTTCGACGTGCCCGAAGACGACCGCGCGCACTACTCCGCCGGCACGATCGACGTCGAGTACCGCTTCGGCTTCACGGGCAAGGAGTGGGGCGAGCTCATGGGCGTCGCCAACCGCACCGACTACGACCTCTCAAGCCACAGCGAGGCCTCGGGGCAGAGCCTGACGTACTTCGACCAGGCCACGGGCGACCGCTACACGCCGTACGTCATCGAGCCGTCGTTCGGCCTCACGCGCGCCATGATGGCGTTCCTCGTCGATGCGTATCGCGAAGAGGAGGTGCCGAACGCCAAGGGTGGCACAGACGTGCGCACCGTGCTGAAGCTCGACCCGCGCCTGGCTCCGGTCAAGGCGGCCGTGCTGCCGCTGAGTCGCAATGAGCGCCTGTCGCCCCTCGCCCGTGAGGTCGCCGACACGCTGCGCAGCTCGTGGGCCGTCGACTTCGACGACGCCGGCGCGATCGGTCGCCGCTACCGTCGCCAGGACGAGATCGGCACGCCGTTCTGCGTCACGATCGACTTCGACTCGCTCGACGATCGCGCCGTCACCGTGCGTGACCGCGACACGATGGCGCAGGAGCGCGTCTCGATCGACGAGCTGCACGAGTACCTCGCGGAGCGCCTCAAGGGCGCCTGACTCTCATGAGGTCGCCGGGGGGACGGACTCACCAGGAGCAGATCGCCGCGACCCGCGCGGTCGCGGCGATCGTGATCGGCGCGCTCGCGATCAGCTGGATGCTGCTCGCCGTGCTCGACCTTCAGGACAACGACGGAGCCGCGCCGATCATCGCGATGTTCGGCATTCCCGCGATCGCGTCGGCTCTGGTCATCCAGATCGTGATGACGCGGCTCGGGAAGCGGAAGAGAGTGCCGAAGCCGGTGCTCTGGCTGATGCTCGCCGTCCTGCCGCTCGGAACGCTGCTCGGCTTCGTCGTGGCGATCCTTCGTGAGCCCGACTACTTCATCGGGGACGACGGCCCGTGGATGCTCGTCTGGGTGCCGATCTTCATCTGCGTCGGTGTGACGCTCGGCGCTCTGGTGTGGTTCTTCTTCGTGTTCCCCCTCGTCTCGCTGGCGAAGGTGATCCGTCTGCTCGCCCGCCGTGAGGCGCGGCCCACGGCATTGATCATGCCGCTCGTGCTGCTCGCGCTCGGGGTGGTGTGCGTCGTCGGGGGCATGTCGATGTCGAGCGGCGAGGTCGGACGCAGGGCTGAGGCGCAGGTCATCGCGGCCTTCTTCGGACTCCCGGGCACCTACGAGGTGATCTGGGAACCGGGGCTCTGGATCGTACGCGGCATCGTCGCGGCGATCGTGCTTCTGCTCGCGGTCCCTGCAATCGGCGCACGCCTCCGTCGCGCTCGTCTCAGCCCGTGACGGTCAGCTGCACCTGATCCGTGCCGCCCGCTTCGACCCACGCGAGTGATCGCTCGAGGATGCCGCGGAGCACGTCGAGATCGATCTGCTCGAGGTCCTTGATGTACAGGCATCCGACGCCGGTCGTGTGCGGTCCGAGATCCTGGAGCGCCGCGCCGTGCGCGTCGACACCGTCGAACAGGTAGATCGTGGTCGCCGCCTTGCGGGGAGCGAAGCCGAGCAGGCCGCTGTCGCCCTCGGTGCCCGTCGGGTACCGGTAGTGACAGCTGCCGAAACCGATGATCGTGCCCCAGGTCTGCGGTTCGCGTCCCGTGACCTCCTGCATCAGCGCGGTCAGCGTCTCGGCATCCCGACGGCGCACGGCCGGGGTGGCGCGGGCGATCAGTCCGACGACGTCATCGCCGGTGGGCTTCATGCCTTCACCTTCGCCGCGGCCTTCATGGCCTTCTTGTGCTCGCGCACCTTGGTCAGGGACTCGGGGGAGACGATGTCGGCGACGCTGCGGTACGAGCCCTCGACGCCGTAGTCACCGGCGGCCTCACGCCAGCCCGCACCGGTGAATCCATACTGCTTGCCCAGCAGCGCGAGGAAGATCTTCGCCTTCTGCTCGCCGAATCCGGGCAGAGCCTTGAGGCGCTTGAGTACTTCGGCACCCGACGGGTCGCCCGCGGTCCAGATCGCCGAGGCGTCGCCACCCCATTGATCGACGAGCTCCTGGCAGAGCGTCTGCACCCGAGCCGCCATGGAGCCGGGGAATCTGTGGACTGCGGGAGTCTCTTTGAAGGCGGTGAGGAACTCGTCGGGATCCATGTCGGCGATGGCGGCCGCGTCGCTAGCGCCGGTGCGCTGTTCGATCTTGAGCGGACCTGCGAATGCTGTCTCCATCGGAACCTGCTGGTCGAGCAACATCCCGACCAGCAGTGCAAGCGGGTTGTCGGTCAGGAGGGCGTCGGCGGCGGTGTCTCCGGTGATGTGCAGGGCCATGCATCCAGTCTGTCACCCGTATGCGTGCGTGGAGAGGTCAGATCCTCTGCAGCTTCGGCAGCGGACCCTCGAGGCGGGCGATCGAGACGCGGACATCGGCGATATCGGCCTTGAGCTCGGTCTTGACTGCGGCGATCTCTTCTTTGAGTTCGGTGCGGAGGTCGGCGATGTCGGTTTTGAGTTCGGTGCGCAACTCGGCGATGTCGGTCTTGAGTTCGGTGCGCAACTCGGCGATGTCGGTCTTGAGTTCGGTGCGCAACTCGGCGATGTCGGCCTTGAATTCGGTGCGCAACTCGGCGATGTCGGTCTTGAATTCGGTGCGGAGGTCGGCGATGTCGGTCTTGAGGTCGGTGCGGAGGTCTGCGATCTCGACTCTCACGGCGACGATGTCGCCCTTCATCTCCTTCTTGAGATCGGTGATCTGCGTCTCGACCGTGGTGAACCTGTCATCGATCCTGTCGGACTGCCGAGCGAGCATTCGGGAGACCCCTCCGAGCACGGTGGCGGTGAAGGCGAAGAGGGCGATGATGATGCCGATCACGTTCGGGTCCACGAGCATGCTCCCAGTCTGCGTCGCGCGTCGGACGCTGTCATGGGTTCGACGATATGAAGCAGGGATGATGCGTGGGGTGAGGCGTCGTCCGAGACCGCGAGTTCTGGGGACGAGCCCTCGACGACTTCCTCTGTGCAGAGAGGGTGACGCCTCAGGCGGTCGCGGCGGTGTCGGCGTCGGAGGGCAGTGCAGACTCGGCAGGTGCGATGCCGTACAGGGTCGCGAGCGCCGCGGCGAACTCACCCGCCTGCCCGGTCGCGGCGAGCTCATGCGCGCGCGTCGTCGGGGTGTGCAGCAGCACGCCGGTCAGGTGTCGCAGCGCCTGCTCCACCTTGCCGTCTTCGTCGCCGCGAGCGCGCGCCCGACCGATCTCGGCCTCGAGCAGCGCGAACATGTGCGAGCGGAGCGCCACGACCGAGGGGGTCACGCTCTGGCGACTCCCCACCACGTGGAAGGTCTCTGCGGCTTCGCGGACCACGGTGCGTGCGGCATCCGTCGCCTGGAGCTCGTCGAGCGGAGCGTGCAGGCTGATCGTCTCGAGATCGAGCAGCGCGACGCCCTCGAGAGCGGCGACGGCGGGGTCGACGTTGCGGGGCATGCCGAGGTCGACGACCAGCTGACTGTGCGAGGCGACGGGGCAGCCCGCAGCCGCGATGCCCGTCGGAGCCTGCAGATGCGCCGGCGTGAGCACCGGCTCCGTGGCCGTCGTGCAGGTGATCAGCAGGCTTGAGCGCGAGGCGATGCGCGCGTAGTCGTCGGCGGCGACGGGCCGGATGCCGTGCTTCGCCGCGAACTTCTCGGCGCGGCCCGACGGCGAGTACACCGAGATGTTGACGGCGCCGCGCTCGCGCAGGGTGGCGAGGGTGACGGCCGCGTACGCGCCGGTACCCACGAGCAGCACGCGCTCGGCGGCCCAGTCGGCGATGCGGCTGTCGGCGAGCTCGAGTGCGAGGCGCACGAGCGAGCGGCCGGCACGGCCGAGGGCCGTGACGTTCTTGACCTTGCGCTGCGCCTGGCTCGCGCGCTGGAAAAGACGCTCGAGCTCGGGAGAGGTCGTGCCGTCCTTGCGGGCGGACTTCAGGGCGCGGCGCACCTGCCCGGCGATCTCGCCCTCTCCGGACACGACGGATTCGAGACCCGAAGCGACCGAGAACAGGTGCTCGGCGACTCGGCGACCGGAGTGCACGTCGTAGGCGCCGTCGAGCTCTGCGGTCGGGATGCCGGTCGCGGATTCGACGGCCTCGAGCACCGCTTCGACGCCGATCGCACCGGCCGCCGTGACGGGTTCGTCCATCTCGACGTACGCCTCGAAGCGGTTGCAGGTAGCAAGAACGACCGCACCCTGCACGCAGGACGCCGTGTCCACGATCGTGGAGGCGACGTCATCGGGGGTGCGGCTCAAGCGTTCGAGCAAATCGAAGGAGGCGGTCTTGTGACTCGCCGTGACACACAGCAGCACACGACGATTCTACCCCTCCACGCGCACAGGTCGGCCAGAGGGGCGAGATGGGAGAATGGGGTCATGCCTCTCTCCGACGCTCCGCTGCTGCGCGCCCTCACCGGACCCCGTCCCGAACATGCTCCCGTGTGGTTCATGCGACAGGCCGGCAGGTCGCTTCCCGAGTACCGGGAGCTGCGAGTGGGAACGCGGATGCTGGACGCCTGCCTCACGCCGCACCTCGCGGCCGAGATCACGCTGCAGCCGGTCCGTCGGCACGGCGTCGACGCCGCGGTGTTCTTCAGCGACATTGTGATCCCGCTGCGCCTCGCCGGCGTCGAGGTGGAGATCGAGCCCGGACGCGGTCCCGTGTTCGCGAACCCGGTTCGCACGGCTGCCGATGTCGACCGGATCACCGCGATCGACCCGGACTCCCTCGACGGCACGGCGATCGCCGAGGCCGTGCGCCTGGTGACCGCCGAGCTCGGCGACACCCCGCTGATCGGGTTCGCGGGAGCGCCGTTCACGCTCGCCGCCTACCTCGTCGAGGGCGGCCCGTCGAAGGAGCACCTGCGTGCGCGCGGCATGATGCACGCCGACCCCGATGCCTGGCATCGACTCGCCGGCTGGCTGGCGCAGATCTCGCGTCGCTTCCTCGAGACGCAGCGCGACGCCGGAGCGTCCGTCGTGCAGCTCTTCGACTCGTGGGCCGGATCGCTCAGCACCGCCGACTACCGCGCCTTCGTCGCTCCGCACTCGCGCACGGCGCTCGAGGGCATCGGAGTTCCGAGCATCCACTTCGGAGTCGGAACCGGGCCGTTCCTCGCAGACATGCGACTCGATGGCCTCGCCGATGCCGTCGGCGTCGACTGGCGGCTGCCTCTCGACGAGGCCGCCGCCATCCTCGGACCGGACGTCTCGGTGCAGGGCAACATCGACCCGGCACTGCTGTCGGCGCCGTGGCCCGTTCTCGAGGCGCACGTGCGCGATGTGGTCGAGCGCGGCCGCGCCGCCCGCGGACACATCGTCAACCTCGGACACGGTGTGCCGCCGGAGGCCGACCCCGACCAGCTGACACGGATCGTCGAGCTCGTCCACTCGATCTGATCGGTCTGATGCGCGGGACTCACGCCCTCGCGATGCGCCGTCGCCACCACCGGACGATTCGGAGATCGCCGGGGCCGAATCGGCCTTCCGGGAGCGCGGCGCGGATGCGGGCATCGCTGAAGGGGCGTGTGGGGCGGATGTCGGCCGGCGGCTCCGGAGCAGCGGGAAGCGCCTCGCTCACGCCCTCTGCGAGCATCCTCGCCTGGGCCTTCGCGACCAGTGGCACCACCATCGCCCATTCCGTGAGCTGAGCGAGGATCCGGATGGTCCACGTCGGCACCGGTACGAACGCCGGCCGGCGTCCTGCCACACGCGCGATGCGCCTGATCGCCTCGCCGAGAGTGATCTCATCTGCGCCCAGAACGGCCACCGTGGGGTCGGGGATGCGGCCTTCCAGCGCCGCGACCAGTACGTCGACGGCATCATCGATCGGCACAGGGCGGGCGGTGCGCTCGCGGAATCCGACGGTCCAGAAGAGGGGAACTGTGCGCACGGCTTTGGTGACGTGATCGACCATGTGGTCGCCGGGGCCGTAGATCATCCCGGACTTGAGGATCGTGTGCGCGGTGCCTGAGCCGCGGATGATCTCCTCGGCCTCCCATTTCGACTCGTGGTACGGCGATCCGCAGTCGGGGCGGGCGCGGAGAAAGCTCACCATCACGATGCGGCGGACACCCGCCCGTCTCGCGGCCTCCACGACGGCGCGCGTGCCGTCGACATGCACGCGCTGGAAGGTCTGGTCGCCGATCTCGCGGTTGATGCCTGCGCAGTGGGCGACCGCATCGCACCCGGCGAAGGCCGCGGCGAGGGCGTCGACGTCGTCGATCTCGACGCCGCTCCGGCGCGAGACGACGACCGCATCGCTCAGGCGCTCGGCCAGGTTGCGACCGACGAATCCGGTTCCGCCGGTGATCGCCACTCTCATGAGAACTCCTTCGCTCATTAGCTACTGGGCTAAACTGTATCTAGCACAGGTGCTATATTGCAAACATGACAGATAGCGCGACCGACATCTTCGCCGCGTTGGCCCACCCGACTCGACGTCAGATCCTGCAGGACCTCAAGGGTGGCGAACTCGCGGCCGGTGAGATCGCATCCCGCTTCTCGTCGAGCGGGCCGACGATCTCGCGGCACCTCAGCGTGCTGCGGCAGGCGGGTCTCGTCAGCGAGCGACGCGACGCCAACCGCATCCTCTACTCGCTCGTCGGCGAGCGGTTGGCGCTCTCGGTCGGTGACTTCCTCTCGACCGTGTGCCCCGAGCAGATCGTGCTCCGCGAGGTGCGCAAGCGCGGTACCGGCCGCGCCTCCACGGCCCCCGCCGAAGCCTGACCCGCTTTCCCCTGCCGACGACTGTGAGTCGTCCAGGTCGTGGGTGACAGGATTGAGTCATGACCTCGAAGTCCGCGAACCATGAGTCTTCCCGTGCAGAGCTCGCAGCCCGTGCGGAGCTCGCTGCGAAGAAGCACGTCGTCGTCGTCGGCGGGGGCGTCGGCGGACTGATCGCGGCGCGCGAGTGCGCCAAGGTCGGCATGCGTGTGACGCTGCTGGAACGTGCGGATGCCGTGGGTGGTGCCATCCAGCGGGCCGAGCTCGACGGCGTCGTGGTCGATGCGGGAGCAGAGAGCTACGCGACCCGCGGCGGGCGCGTCCGTGCGCTGATCGACGACCTGGGGATCGCCGACCGCGTCGTGACACCCGCGGCGGGAGGCGCGTGGCTCGCCGGGATCCCGAGCGTCGGTGCGGCGCCGCTGCCGGTCGGTGGCATCCTCGGCATCCCCGGGAATCCGTTCCAGGAGGACGTGCGGCGCATCCTCGGGTGGTCCGGCGTGTGGCGCGCGTATCTCGACCGCGTGCGACCGCCGCTCACCATCGGTCACAACCACAGCCTGGGCAGACTGGTGGCCTCACGCATGGGGGCGAAGGTGCGCGATCGCCTCGTCGCTCCGGTGACCACGGGCGTCTATTCGGCGTCTCCCGAAGACGTCGACGTCGACGTGGCAGCACCCGGGCTCAACGCCGCGCTGACCCGCGTCGGATCGCTGTCGGGCGCGGTGCAGGCCCTGCGCGACGAAAGCGCGTCGCGCGCTGCGAAGGCGCAGTCGCCGGGGGCCGCGGTCGAGGGCCTCGACGGTGGCATGACGGTTCTGATCGACGCGCTCGTCGCCGACCTCGAGAAGCTCGGAGTCGTCGTGCGCACCGGTGTCAGGGTCACGGCTGTCACGAAGTCCGGCGACTCGTGGGTCGTCACCGCCGAGAGCGTCGCGACCGCGGACGTCCCCGGCCGGGACGCGCGGAGCGCGGAAGAGGGTGACGTCGCCGGTCGAGCCGATGACGGCGCGCTCTCCGCGGACGGTCTGGTGATCGCGACGCCCGAGTCGTCAGCCCGTACCCTGCTGGCGTCGGTCGCCCCGGCGCTCGCCGCGACCGACGCGGCCGAGTCGCCCGAGATCGAACTGGTGACGCTGCTGCTGGCGCCCTCGGCGATCGACGGCGCGCCGCGCGGCACCGGGGTGCTGACCGTGCCGGGCAGCCACACGGCGAAAGCCCTCACCCACTCGACGGCCAAGTGGGAGTGGGTGCGACGGGCGGCCGGAGACCGCCACGTCGTGCGCGTCTCGTTCGGTGCGCAGGGCGAGCCCGCCGCGACGGCGAGTCTCGATGACGCCGCAGCGACACGCCTCGCGGTGCGCGAAGCATCCGCTCTCCTCGGCGTCCCGCTCTCCGACGAAGACGTCGTGGCCGCGCACCGCTCGCGCTTCGTGCAGTCGCAGCCGGCCTCGATCATCGGCTCCGGCGAGCGGCGCACGGCGGCGCGCACCGCGGTGCAGGCGGTCGCGGGTCTGGCGGCGGTCGGTGCCTGGCTCGCGGGAACCGGACTCGCGCAGGTCGTGCCGGATGCACAGCAGGAGGCCGACCGGCTTCGCCGCGCGCTCCTGTGGGAGTGAGGCGAGTCGACTCCGCACCGTGAGTCACCCCCATGGGCCGCCGTCTGTCAACCCTCTGACGTGTAGATGCCGAATTCGGAATACAGGGCTACGCTGGACACCTGGCAGGCGGCGCCGAGCCGCCGGTTCGCCGCAGGGCGTTCACACCGGAACAACGTGAGGAGACCCCATGAAGGGGAAGATCGGACTCGTCGTAGGACTCGGCGTGGGATACGTGCTCGGAACGCGTGCAGGACGCGAGCGCTACGAGCAGATCAAGACGCAGTGGCTCAAGGTGTGGAACCTCGACCCGGTGCAGGAGCAGGTCGACAGGGTCAAGGGCTACGTCGGCGACAAGGCTGCAGCGGTGCCCGGCGCGATCTGGACCGGTGTGCAGAAGGTCGTCAAGTCGGCGAGCGGTGGCGACAAGACCGCCGGCCAGCGCCTCGACTCCGCCGTCGCCGCGGGCCGCAAGGCTGCGGAGGACATCGTCGACGCGACGGACGACGCCGTCGATGAGGTCAAGACCGCTGCCAAGAAGGATGCCGCGAACAGGCCCGCAGCCAAGAAGTCCACGTCTGCGCGTTCCGGCGCAGCGAAGTCCGGAGACTGAGATGCCCCGCGGATACCGTGATCGCGCCGAGGACAGCCTGCTGTCGCTGATCGGCGATCTGCCCGAACTCATCGGCAATCTCGTCAAGGCCGAGATCGACGCCGCGAAGACGTGGGTCTCGAGGACAGCCAAGGATGCGGGCATCGGCTCGGTCTGGTTCCTCGTCGCCCTGTTCTTCCTGTTCTGGGCCGTGCCGGTGATCCTGGTGTTCGCCATCGCCGGCCTGTCGTCGTGGTGGCCGGTCTGGCTCTCGGCGCTCGCCGTGCTCGGCATCCTGATCATCGCCGTGCTGCTGTTCGCGCTGCTCGGCATCCTGAAGTTCCGCAAGGTGCTCCGCCGACAGAATCCCGCTCAGGCGGTCGGCGAGGACATCCGACTCGTGAAGGAAGCCGGCGATGACGAACTCTGACAGCACGTCGATCCAGAAGGCCGCAGGCGCCACGTCACTGCCCAAGACGGCGGTCCCCGCAGGGATCCTCGACCCGGTGGCATCGGCGCGAGCCGAGCTGAAGGCCGCTCTGGCAGCGATCGAGGTCAAGGGCAACGTGCCCCGGCGCCTCGACAAGGCCTCGAAGCGCGCCGCCGCGAAGGCGCGTGTGTTCGCCGACCGCAACCCGGTCGCGGCCGTCGCCGCAGCTGTCGCGATCGCCGCGGCGGTCGGCGGTGCCGTGTGGGTCCTCGCGCGCGCCCTGTCTCGCTGAGGCGCCTCGCACGGAGTCTCCGCTCTCACGGGGTCGCACCGGTGCTGTCAAGCGGGTCCGGGGAATTAGCCACCGCTCGGTAAAGGGGGCAGACTGGTTCCATGTCCGATGAGCGCGAAGAGAACCCGTCCGGCTTCACCCTGTGGGCGGTCTGGCGACGAAACCCCGACGTTCCGGTCACCGAGTCCGACTCCACCGAACTCGAGACGATCGTCTCGTACATCGAGGATTCCGGCGTCACGGTCCGCGGCTTCTACGACGTCTCCGGTCTGAAGGCCGACGCCGACCTGATGGTCTGGCTGCACGGCGACACGGCGGAAGAGCTGCAGAAGGCGCTGCGTCGTCTGCGTCGCACCGAGCTGCTCCGCTCGCTCCTGCCCGTCTGGAACGTCATGGGCGTGCACCGCGACGCCGAATTCAACCGCTCCCACGTGCCCGGATTCCTCCGCGGGGTCGAGCCGAAGGACTGGCTGTGCCTGTACCCCTTCGTGCGCACGCCCGAATGGTACCTCGCGCCGGAGGAGGAGCGTCGCAAGATGCTCGCCGACCACGGGCGCAAGGGCGCGGCGTTCACGGGAGTGATCGCCAACACGGTCGCCGCGTTCGCTCTCGGCGACTACGAGTGGCTGCTTCCGCTCGAGGCCGACGACGTCACCGAGCTCGTCGATCTCATGCGCGACCTGCGCTACACCGACGCGCGTCTCTACGTACAGGAGGAGATCCCCTTCTACACGGGGCGCCGACTCCGGTTCGACGAGATCGCGGACGTGCTGCAGTAGGCCGCGCGATGACGACTCCGAAGAACAGGTCCACCCCGATCCGGTTGGGCACTCGCCGCAGTGCGCTCGCCCAGGCGCAGTCGGGTCATGTCGCCGCTGCTCTCGAGAAGGTGTCCGGCCGTCGCGTCGAACTCGTCCCGATCACCAGCGAGGGCGACACGAACCGTGCGTCCCTGTCGGAGATCGGCGGGCAGGGAATCTTCGCGACGCGCCTCCGCGAGGCCTTGCTGGCGGGGGAGTGCGACTTCCTCGTGCACTCGCTCAAAGACCTTCCGACGGCGATCCCCGCCGGGCTCGTGATCGCGGCGACGCCGGTGCGTGAGGACGCTCGCGACGTGGCGATCACCCGTGCGGGCACTCCGTTGCACGAGCTGGGCACGGGCAGCACGGTCGGCACCGGCTCGCCGCGGCGCATCGCGCAGGTCCGTCGCCGGGCTCCGCACGCCGAGGTCGTCGACATCCGAGGCAACGTCGACTCGCGGTTGCAGCGGGTGGCATCCGGAGAGCTCGATGCGGTGATCCTCGCCGCCGCCGGGCTGTCGCGGCTCGGCTCCGACTCGCCGCTGCGCCGGGAGGAGCTGGGTCTCGCCGAGTGGCCGACCGCGCCGGGACAGGGATCGCTCGCCGTGGAGACCCGCGAGGATGCGCCTGATGAGCTGCTCGCAGCGCTGGCAGAGCTCGACGACGAGCAGACGCGTCTGGCCGTCACCGTCGAGCGGGCCGTGCTCGAGGGACTCGACGCGGGGTGCCAGGCGCCCATGGCTGCGCACGCGTCTTTCGACGGCGCCGAGATCCGCGTCAGGACGGTCGTCTACGCCCCGGATGGGGGCCGCCGGATCGGCCTCGACGTCACGGAGGTCCTGAACGGGGAGTATATTCAACGGAACGGCAGTGGCAATGGAGCGGATGCTGCCGATGGTGCAGTCCCGATGCACGCGGCTCGCGAGCTCGGGTTGAGTGTTGCCCGTCGGCTGCTCGATCAAGGGGCGGCTGACCTTGTTTCCCGAGAGCATTCCTCATGACGAATTCGAAGCAGAACCGGCCGCTGGACGGCTGGAGGATCCTCGTACCCCGCGGTGGCCCGTGGGGTGACGGGGTGGCCGCGAGACTTCGCGACCGCGGAGCGGTGCCCGTCGTGGCGCCGCTGATCAACTTCGCGCCGACCACGGATCAGGCGGCGCTCGACAGTGCTCTGCGGCGTCTCGCAGCGGGTGAGTACGACTGGCTGACCGTCACGAGCGCGACGACGGTCGACGTGATGTTCGCCCACCGCGCGGTGGTGCCGCGCTCGACGCGGATCGCCGCAGTCGGCGAGACCACCGCGGCCGCTCTGCAGGCGGTCGGCTACGAGGTCGCGATCGTTCCCGAAGAAGACAACTCCGCCGCGGGTATGGCCGAGCAGCTGATCGCTCTCGAGACGCCGGAGCGTCGCCGCATCCTCGCCCTCCGCAGTGAGATCGCGAAGCCCGTGCTGAGCGTGATGCTGCAGGAGGCCGGGCACGACGTCGACAGCGTCGTGGCGTATCGCACCGTCGGTGTGCCGGTGACCGACCGCATCAAGCGCGATGTCGAGAACGGTCGCATCAATGCGATCCTCATCACCAGCGGCTCGGTGGCGGAGCAGGTGCGCGAGCAGTTTCCGCAGATCCCCGACGAGACGCTGCTGGCGGCGATCGGGCCCCGCACCGCGAAGGACGCCGACAGGGCGGGGCTCCCGATCACGGTCGTGGCCGACCGGCAGACGGTCGACGCGCTGATCGATGCGGTGTCGAGCTTCACCCTTCCGCACGCGTCGGATGAGCTGGCGCCGTGAGCTTCCCTGACGTGCGTCTGCGCCGGTTGCGCCAGTCTCCTGCGGTCCGCGGCCTCGTCCGTGAGACCTCGCTCGAGCCTCGCAACCTGGTGCTGCCGCTGTTCGTTCGCGAGGGCATCTCCGAGGCGGTTCCGATCGGTTCGATGCCGGGAGTCGCGCAGCATTCGCTCGATTCGCTGCGTGCTGCCGCCGTGGATGCCGCGGACGCCGGAGTCGGCGGCGTGATGCTGTTCGGCGTGCCCGCCGTGCGCGACGCGCAGGGCTCGGGCGCAGACGACCCGAAGGGCATCCTGAACGTCGCGACCGAGGTGCTCGCAGCCGAGGTCGGCGATGCACTCGTCGTGCAGACCGATCTCTGCCTCGATGAGTTCACCGATCACGGTCACTGCGGAGTGCTGGCTGCCGACGGCTCCGTCGACAACGATGCGACGCTCGTGCGGTATGCGTCGATGGCGCTCGCGCAGGCGCGTGCCGGATCGCAGCTGCTCGGCCTGTCGGGAATGATGGACGGCCAGGTCGCCGTGATCCGCGCCGCTCTGGATGCCGAGGGCTTCACCGGCACGCTGCTGCTCGCCTATGCGGCGAAGTACGCGAGTGCTTTCTACGGACCCTTCCGCGAGGCGGTCGACTCTCAGCTGAAGGGCGATCGCCGCACGTATCAGCTGGATCCCGGCAACCGCCGGGAGGGTGTGCGTGAGGCCGTCGTCGACGAGCAGGAGGGCGCCGACATCGTCATGGTCAAGCCGGCTATGGCGTTCCTCGACGTGCTGCGCGAGGTGCGCGACACCGTCGACATCCCCGTCTGGGCCTATCAGGTGTCGGGGGAGTACGCGATGATCGAGGCGGCCGCCGCGAACGGCTGGATCGACCGTCGGGCATCGATTCTGGAGTCTCTGCTGTCGATCCGCCGTGCCGGCGCCGACGCAGTGCTCACCTATTGGGCGACAGACGCCGCCCGTTGGCTGCGCGGCTGAGACGCCGCCTCGCCGTCGTTCTGGAAGGACCCCATGACCGATCGCAATGACGACCTGTTCTCCGCTGCCCGCTCGGTGATCCCCGGTGGGGTGAACTCGCCGGTGCGCGCCTATGGATCGGTCGGCGGCACGCCGAGGTTCCTGGCGTCGGCCACAGGTGCCACGGTGACGGATGCCGAGGGAATCGAGTACGTCGACCTGGTGGCGTCGTGGGGACCTGCCCTGCTCGGCCACGCTCACCCCGAGATCGTCGCCGCCGTGCAGGACGCCGCGGCTCGCGGACTCTCGTTCGGAGCGCCGACCGAGGGCGAGGTGGAGCTCGCGGCGTTGATCGCGGACCGTGTGCGGTTCGGCGAAATGCGTCCGATCGAACGCGTGCGCCTCGTGTCGACGGGCACCGAAGCCACGATGACCGCCATTCGCCTGGCGAGGGGGGCGACGGGTCGCGACCTGCTGGTGAAGTTCGCCGGTCACTACCACGGCCACTCCGACGGACTGCTCGCCGCGGCGGGCTCAGGAGTCGCCACGCTGGCCCTGCCCGGATCCGCCGGCGTGCCCGCTCCGATCGCCGCGCAGACGCTCGTGATCGACTACAACGACCGTGACGCCCTCGAGGCCGTGTTCGCCGAGCACGGCCCGCGGATCGCTGCGGTGATCGTCGAGGCGTCGGCGGCGAACATGGGTGTCGTCGCACCGCTGCCGGGGTTCAACCGCTTCATCGCCGAGACCGCGCATGCGCACGGTGCGCTGATGATCATCGACGAGGTCCTCACCGGGTTCCGCGTGCACCCGGCCGGCTTCTGGGGACTGCAGGCAGCTGCCGGTGAGGAGTACATGCCGGACATCTTCACGTTCGGCAAGGTCGTCGGAGGGGGGATGCCGCTGGCGGCTCTGGGTGGACGCGCCGAGGTCATGGATCTGCTCGCGCCGCTCGGCCCCGTGTACCAGGCGGGAACCCTGTCGGGTAATCCGCTCTCGGTCGCCGCGGGTCTCGCGACGCTGCGACTCGCGACGCCCGAGGTGTACTCGAAGGTCGATGCGTCGGCGGCACGCGTGGCTTCGTCGCTGACGGCTGCGCTGGCGGATGCCGGGGTCACGCACGCAGTGGCGAACGCCGGCAGCCTGTTCAACCCGTCGTTCCGGGCGACCGCTCCGCGCGATTACACCGAGGCGCAGGCCCAGGACACGTTCCGTTACGCCCCGTTCTTCCACGCCATGCGCGAGCAGGGGGTGGCGCTGCCGCCCAGCGTGTTCGAGGCCTGGTTCCTCACTGCGGCCCATGGCGAAGACGAGCTGCAGCGCATCGAGGCGGCGCTGCCGATCGCCGCGGCCGCTGCGGCGCGGGCCCAGGAGGGCTGACGCCGGTCGCTGTCTCTGATCGCTGTCTCTGATCGCTGTCTCTGGTCGACGTCGCCGTCGCTGGTCGCCGTCGCACACCTAGGCCGGGCCAGCTCCTTGGCCCGTCCCACGAGAGGGGAACTGGTCCCGGTCCCACGAGAGCTGGTCCAGTCGCACTCCAGGCGCGAACTGGCTCTCGGGGCACTGCGGACTTCTAGACGAACATCACGCGTCGTCTCGGTGCGTCTCGGTAGGTGCGGCCGAGCGGACTGAACCAGTCGATGGTGCCGTCCGGAAGCTGCTGGGCCGTCCATCGGGCCTCGTCGGCGACATCCGGATGTTTCAGGGCGTGGTGTCGAGCGCACAGGTGGCCGAGATTGTGGATCTCCGTCTTCCCACCCTTGGCGTGGTCGAAGGTGTGGTCGATCTGGCATCGGTGCACCGGCATCCTGCACCCCGGGAATCGACAGTGCTGATCGCGGGCCCGGAGGAATCGTCGCATCGATTCCGTGGGTGAATAGTTGTCGGTCTCGACGACCATTCCGGTGGGATCGAGGAAGAGACGCGACCACCCGCTGTGTCGACCCGCGAGGTCGCGGACGACATCGGGGTGCACGGGGCCATGGCCGTCGAGTTGGGCGGGTCGGTCGTCGCAGCCGGCAAGCGTTGTGGCGGCGATCGTGACCTGGATGCGAGCCGTGATGTTGTCGAGCGCGCAACCGTGCGCGGCGCTCGGATCGGAGGCGAGCAGAAGGTCGATCAGGAGGTCGGTGCGCACCTGATCGATCGTGCGCTCGTCGGCGGGGATGTGCTCGACATCGGGGCTGTTGATCGGGTCGACCATCGGGTCGACCATCGGATCGGTCGTGAACGTGCCGTCGCCGAAGATGGCGTGGTCGTCGCGCGAGGGATCGTCGTGGGCGATGTCTTCGGGGTAGATCGGATTCTCGCCGTCGTCGATCGGCTCGAGAGTCGGCTCGTGGTCGCTCCGGTTCCTGATGACCGCACGAGCCAACTGCGTGAGTCGATCCATGACGGCCACCGCGAGGTGCTCGGGCAGGACGATGGTCAGCACCGCGAGGCCGTCTCCGGCCGGACGCATCGTGACCGTGCGTTCGGACTTCGCCCGTCGGTGACGCTCGACGATCGTCGTGCCGGCCAGTACAGCGGCGAGTTCACGCAGGTGCGCCCTGGTGCGAGCCGGTGTCTCTTTCTCGGCGACGATCACGGCGACCGTGTCGTAGAGCGGCAGCACATCGGCATCCGCGGTGCCGTTGTTCACCGCCTCGCGAACCACGCCTGCGGCGCGCACGATCTCGCGGACGTGCGCGGCTGTGATCGTGCCCTGTCGGAAGGCCGTGCGCACCCCGGGATGACTGCCCTCGACGAACCCGGCGTCCGTGAAGGCGTAATCGACGCTGCCCTGAGTCATCCGCCCCGCTGCAGAGTACTCCGCGATCATCGACCGGCGGATGGCGTCGCGATAGCGGGGATGCTCGTCGCCGTCGGCCTCGCTCAACCGCATCCTTTCAGCGAGAAGAGACGATGCCTGAGCCTCGAGAGCGGCGATCTGCCGACGCTTCTCGACCCAGGCGTCGAGCAGCGCCGTCCGCTCTTCGAGGTCGTCTGGCTCGGTTCGTGTCATGCATCCGAGTCTAGTACATTTGTTCGAATAGCCGAGTGGAACACCGGAATGGGAGAAGCGCCATGGAGAGACCGGACAACGGATCGTTGCCGTCCTGTGAGCAAGAAGCAGACAACTCGCAGGGCGCCGCTGGCAGACTTGACGCATGGTGACGTTGCTGCTGGACCAGACGCAACTCGAGGTCGTGCTCTCGCCGATCGAGCGAGCCGCGAGCTTCCACCGGGACAATCTTCGCATCGCGCGCGACACCATCACCAAGGTGCAGCTCATCGAGGACGCGTGGACGTGGCTGCGCGGGGTGCCCAATCCCGGGACCCACATCCCGGGCGTCCTCGCATCGGGCACCTGGAAGGCGGCCGGCAGTGTGGACTTCGTGCTGATCCGCCGACGTCGCCCGAGCGTCGTGATCGACCTCGACGGCGATGAGCAGTATCGTCGCCTGATCCTGACCACGCGTCACGGGCTCGCCCTGACGCAGGCGCTGCGTCTCGACGTCTCGCACGAGCCCGCGGACGTCGAGGAGATCGTCGCCACCGCACCCACGTCGACGTCGAAGGGGCGCCGGCGACCCGTCATCCGGCCGAGACCGGCCTGAGCCCGGCTCCGGTACCCCGGTACGGAAACGCCCTCCGTCGCCTGTCGGCGCGGAGGGCGTTCGCGGGGGAACCGGGTGCGGGTCTAGTTCTCGCGGTGCTCGTGCTGGTGCTCGCCGTCGTGGTGCTGACCGTGCTAATGCTCGCCCTCGGGAGTCTCGACCGGTTCCTCCGCCTCGGGGGCTGCATCGGTCTCGCCCTCGCCGAACGGATACTGCTTCGGCTCGTCCTCGTAGTAGGCGCGCGCGGCGGCGGCCAGCATCGAGCTGACGGCAGCGGATCGAGGGTCGTCAGCGTCGGACTCGCCAGCATCATGCGTGTCAGCGTCGTGCGTGTCGCTGTCGTTCGCGTCGGACTCGTACTCGCCGGTGCCGGGCTCTTCCTCGTCGGACGCGGAGTCGTCTGCACCCGGGGCGGTGGACACGTCGACGCCCTCGTGCTCGTCGGTGCCCGGCTCGGCGGAGTCGGAGGACCGCTCGGTCACAGCGGTTTCGGTCGCGGTGCCGAACAGGATGTCATCGAACGACGGCTGAGGTGTCGATGCGTCGGCGTCGGAGGCGAGGGCTTCTTCTGCATCGGCTTCTTCTGCGTCAGCTTCTTCTGCATCGGCTTCTTCTGCGTCGCGTTCCGATGCGGCTGCCACTCCGTCGGTCTCGGAGTCGACAGTGTCGCCGCCCGCAGGCTCCACACCCTCGCCCTCGGATTCCGCATCCTCGCCGCCACCGACAGCATCCGTGCTCTCGGCTTCGGCTGCGTCCTCGATCACGACGGGCGGGACGACCACCGGTGCGGTGGCGAGTGCGCGCGGCGCGTGCTTTCCGCCGCGGACGAGCTCGATGAAGATGTCCTCGAGCGTGGGGCCGCGCTGCACGAGCGTGGTCAGGGCGATGCCCGCGTCGGCGGCGATCGCGCCGACGGTGCCGGCGTCGCCGCCACGCACGGTCAGACCGGATCGCAGCACCTCGACCTCGAAGCCTGCGGCGGAGAGCGCAGCGGTGAGGGCGACACGATCGGCGGCATCGACCACGACGGCGCCGGACGACGGATCCGCCAGCGTCTCGATGCCGCTGGACAGCATCAGCTGACCGCGGGAGAGCACGAGCACGTTGTCGGCGACCTGCTCGATCTCGCTCAGCACGTGCGAGGAGACGAGAACCGTGCGGCCTTCGTCGGCGAGCCGACGCATCAGGAGGCGCATCCAGCGGATGCCCTCGGGGTCGAGGCCGTTCGCCGGCTCATCGAAGACGAGGGCGCCCGGGTCGCCGAGAAGCGCATGGGCGACGCTGAGTCGCTGTCGCATGCCGAGCGAGAAGCTGCCGATGCGTCCGTCGGCCTCGTTCTCGAGGCCGACGAGAGAGAGCACCTCATCGACGCGGGACAGCGGGATGCCGTTGGCTTTGGCCGAGATCGTCAGCTGTCGTGCCGCCGAGCGACGAGGGCGGTACACGGTCTCTTCGAGTACGGCGCCGATCGTGCGCAGGGGGTGCCGCAGCTCCGAGTAGGCCGCTCCGCCGATGGTCGCCGTGCCGGTCGTCGCACGCACCTGGCCGAGCAGGATGCGCAGGCTCGTGGTCTTGCCGGCGCCGTTGGGACCGAGGAACGCGGTGACCGCTCCGGGTTCGATACGCGCAGAGAAGTCGGAGACCGCCGTCACCTCATTGAAGCGTTTCGTCACGCGCGTGAACTCGAGCACCTGTCCGTCGGGCATCCGCGACCTCTCCTTGAAAAATGGGCAGTTCCGTCTATCCTGCCGGAAAAGCCCTCGGATCGCGCATTTACCTCACTATTCGGGTCGTCTGCAAGAGCGGAATCGAGCGGGTAGCCTGGCACGCGTGACCGACTCCACCGCCTCGCCCCGCGTCCTCGTCCGCACCGAAGGGGCGCTCGGCCGGCTCACGCTGAACCGCCCCGAGGCGATCAACGCGCTCGACATCGACATGATCCGTATGCTCACCGAGGCGCTCGATCGGTGGCGATCCGACAGCGACGTGCAGATCGTGCTGATCGACGGCGAGGGCGAGCGCGGAATGTGCGCCGGCGGCGATGTGCGTGCCCTGCATGCGCAGATCACGGCGGGGCAGGCCGACGAGACCGCGGAGTTCTTCCGGGCGGAGTACGCGCTCAACGCGACGATCGCGGAGTACCCCAAGCCGATCGTCTCGATCGCCGACGGCATCACGATGGGCGGAGGCGTCGGGCTCTCGGGGCACGCCGCCATCCGCATCGTCACCGAGCGCTCGAAGCTCGCGATGCCCGAGACGCGCATCGGCTTCACGCCGGATGTCGGGGGTACCTGGCTGCTCGGCCGTGCGCCGGGGCGGTTCGGGGAGTACTTCGGGCTCACGGGCGGCACGATGGACGGCGCCGATGCCGTTCTGCTCGGCTTCGCGGATCATGTGGTGCCGTCGGATCGCCTCGAGGCGCTGCGAGAGGCGCTCGCGTATCGGGCGGACCCGACCGGACCTGCCGAGATCGTCCTGCTCTTCGACGAGACTCCGGAGCCCTCCGCCCTCCCCGCATCACGGGAGTGGGTCGACGCGGCATTCTCGGCGGACACGGTGGTCGAGATCGTCGAGCGACTGCGGGAGCGGAGCGAACCGGATGCCGTCGCCACTGCCGACCTGCTCGGGAGCCTCGGTCCGACCGGCCTGGCGGTGACTCTCGACGCCGTGCGTGAGGCCCGTCGAATGCCTGGGCTTCGCGCCGCGCTCGAGGGGGAGTATCGCCGCGTGATGTGGTTCGTGACGCAGCATCCCGACCTCGTCGAGGGCATCCGCGCGCAGCTCGTCGACAAGGATCGGAACCCGAAGTGGGATCCGCCGACACTCGCCGACCTCGCGTCGGACGCGGGCGCGGCGGCGCGCGGCTTCGTGCCGCCGCATCCGCTCTTCTGAGGAGGCCTGACGCGTCAGGTCCTCTCGGTCTCGGACGACCCGCTCGACGACCGGGCGACGAGGCGCAGGACGTCGATCACGTCGTCGATCGCGCTGCCGGAGCTCTCGGCGGCGGTCACGAGCTCCCTGATCTGACGGATGACGGCGTGCGGCACGACGCCCGCCGACTCGGAGACTCGTGTTCCCGCCGCCGTGCGGGTCACGACCAGACCGTCGCGCTCCAGCAGCCGATACGCGCGGGCGGCCGTGCCGGCGGCGACGCCGAGGTCCGACGCGGTCTGCCGCACAGTCGGAAGCCGTTCGCCCGCCCCGAGCTGACCGGACATGATGAGCCCACGGAACTGCCGGTAGATCTCGATCGCCGGACTCGACTCCTCGGCGGGGTTCTGTGCGGCGTCCGGCAGTGAGATCCGACCGGAGGATGCGGTCATCGTCCGCTCTCCACAAGCGTCAGGATCGCGTCGCCGGCATCCGGCCGGTCAGACGGAGCGGGGCGCCGGAGCGGTCGCCGGATGCCGGTCGCGAAGAAAGCAGAAGGAAGGCGCAGACCTCGATCACGGGGGCGGTCCAGCCGGCGGCCGTGGCGAACTCGGCGTATCACCACGCGACCTCGTAGGTGCCGCCTCCCTCGATGGTCAGCCCGGTCGTCGTGCCCGACTCGGCGATGAAGCGCCACGCGGCGGCGAGCGACAGCAACGTCGCCCCCGTCGCGATGCGCAGGATGCCGGACGCCACCGTCGACCGGAGAGTCCGCTCGATCCGAAGGGTCTCGGGGGCGATGAACGGGCGCGCGGCATTGCCGTGCATCGTCGTGACACTCACGGCGATCAGGGCGGCGAGGCTGAGCAGGACGGGCACCCCGTAGGCCCAGCCGAAGAACCAGGGGCGCAGGGGATCGACGGATGCGTTCTGGATGGGCACCTCGAGCCAGACGTAGCGGCCCTTCGGGTCGGGCGAGGAGGCGAGTCCGGCCGCGATGGTCGTCAGCGTGAGTGCGAGCGCGGCGAGCCCTGCGCCGGAGAGGTCCGCCCTGGCACCGAAGGTCGCCCACGTGCGCCGGCCGGCCAGGGGTACCGGTCGCCGTGGCGTGGACGAACCCCGCAGTGCGATCAGCGCCGGGAGCGCGAGAAGCGCGACCGCACCCGTGAGGATCGGTGTGGCGTACCGCCACCACGAGACCGTGTCGCCGTCGGGCGGCATCAGAGTGGCCGTGAGATTCTCCACGACGAGGCTGACGACGACCGCGATCGCGCCGATGCGCACGGCCACCCGCTCCGGTCGGTAGCGCGCACGCAACGGCTCGTCGAGAGCCGCCGACGCCGAATCGCCGGTGCCGCTGACGCGGTGCCGGGAGAACGTCCGCCAGGCGATCGCGAAGATCGCGGCGATCGCCAGCGAGAACAGCGGCTGCGAGAGCAGCGCCTGAAGGATCTCCGACGGCTCGGCGGTGAGCAACGCGATCAGTCTGTCCATGGTCTTCGTCCCCCGTGTGTGAGTTTGTACCCACTGTCTATCACAAGTTGTACTGTTCCGGTGATACAAAGAGTGGACATCCACCTCGACCCGCGCCTCGACCGGATCGGAAAAACCCGATCACGCCGCGTAATGATCCGCTGTGAGCGAAGCTCCCCCCAGAGGGGGATCCGAAAGTCGGTGGTTCGTGGCACTCTTGCTTGTGCGCGAACATCGGCCCGCCGCGCGCCGGCCGAGCGATCCGCCATTCCAACCTTCCTAGAAAGTGCGCCTGTGCTGGGAAAAATTCTCGTCCGCTATCTGTCCCGCTATAAGTGGCTGCTGCTGATCGTGCTGATCTTCCAGTTCGCCAGCGCTCTCGCGACCCTGTATCTGCCCCGCCTGAATGAAGACATCATCAACAAGGGCGTCGCGATGTCCGACACCGGGTACATCTGGCGTACCGGTCTCTTCATGCTCGCCGTGTCGCTCGGTCAGATCATCGCCTCGATCATCGCCACCTATTTCGCGGCCCGTGCCGCGATGGGGGCGGGGCGCGACATCCGCTCCGACGTCTTCGGCAAGGTGAGCGGATTCTCCGAGCGAGAGGTGTCGCAGTTCGGCGCCGGATCGCTCATCACCCGCAACACGAACGACGTGCAGCAGGTGCAGATGCTGGCGATGATGGGCGCGACCATGCTCGTGACCGCCCCGCTGCTCGCGATCGGCGGCATCATCTTCGCCATCCAGACGAACGTGGGCCTCAGCTGGCTCATCGCGGCGTCCGTGCCGCTGCTGCTCATCGTGGCCGGTCTCGTGGTGAGCCGCATGGTTCCGCTGTTCCGCAGCTACCAGGGCAAGCTCGACGCCGTGAACCGCGTCATGCGCGAGCAGCTCACGGGTGTGCGCGTCGTGCGTGCGTTCGTGCGCGAACGCGTCGAAGAAGAGAGGTTCCGCGAGGCGAACACCGACATCATGGACGTCGGTCGCAAGGTCGGCTCGCTCTTCGTGCTGCTCTTCCCGCTGTTCATGCTCATCCTGAACGTCACCGTGGTCGCCGTCATCTGGTTCGGCGGTATCGAGGTGAACGCGGGGACAGCGCAGGTGGGCACGATCTTCGCCTTCATGCAGTACATCGGCCAGATCATGGGCGGCGTCATCATGGCGAGCTTCATGGCCATCATGATCCCCCGCGCCGCCGTCTCGGCCGAGCGCATCGGCGAGGTGCTCGACACGCAGTCGAGCATGACCCGGCCCGACCACGGTGTGACCGAGTTCACAGCACCGGGAGCCGTGGCGTTCGACGACGTCGAGTTCACCTATCCGGGGGCGGACTCTCCGGTGCTCTCGGGCATCAGCTTCGGCGCTCAGCCGGGTGAGACCGTAGCCATCGTGGGATCGACCGGTGCGGGCAAGACGACCCTCGTCTCGCTCATCCCTCGACTCTTCGACGTGTCGGGCGGCGCCGTCTTCGTGGGCGGCACCGACGTGCGCGAGGCGGACGTCGAGTCCCTCTGGGCGTCGATCGGCCTTGTCCCGCAGCGTCCGTTCCTCTTCACCGGCACGGTCGCCTCGAACCTCCGATACGGGCGAGAGGATGCGACCGACGACGAGCTCTGGCACGCGCTCGAGATCGCCCAGGGGCGCGATTTCGTCGAGGAGATGCCCGACGGGCTCGAGTCGCGCATCGCGCAGGGCGGCACGAACGTCTCGGGTGGTCAGCGTCAGCGCCTCGCGATCGCGCGAGCGATCGTGCGCCAGCCGCAGATCCTCGTCTTCGACGACTCGTTCTCAGCGCTCGACCTCACCACGGACGCCCGTCTGCGACAGGCGCTGTGGCGCGAGCTGCCGCACGTCACCAAGATCGTGGTCGCACAGCGCATCTCGACCATCACGGATGCCGATCGCATCGTCGTCCTCGACGGGGGAACCATGGTCGGCGTCGGCACGCACGAAGAACTGCTGACGACGAGCGACACCTATCGAGAGATCGTCGAGTCGCAGCTGGGGGTGGACGCATGAGCGAGCAGAAGGCTCCGAAGAACCGTCGTCACCGGGGCGTCGCGCCCGCGGCGACCGTCGAGACCGAGATGACCGAAGAAGAGAAGTACGAGGCCGAGCTGGCCGAACAGGCGCGTCAGAACGGCGGCGGCTGGGACAGCGTGGCACCGGGCAAGGCCGACAACTTCGGCAAGAGCTTCTCGCGCATGATCGGGCTGCTGAAGCCGTCGGCGGCGTGGTTCATCTTCGTGTCGATCATGGGCGCCATCGGCGTCGTGCTGACCGTCGCGGCGCCGAAGGTGCTGGCTGAGGCCACCAACCTGATCTACACCGGCTTCCTCTCGAACCAGCTGGCGCAGTCGCAGGGCGACTTCCCCGGCTTCCCGGTCGGCACCGATCAGGACACCGTGGTCGAGCAGCTGCGCGCTTCCGGCCAGGACGACTTCGCCAACCAGGTGGCCGCACTGCACGACTTCCAGGTCGGCGCGGGCATCGACTTCGACGCGCTGCGGTGGATCATCGCCGCGGTGCTCGCGATCTACGTGGTCGCGGCGTTCCTCAGCTGGGTGCAGGGGTACGTCATCAACGTCATCATGGTGCGCACCATGTGGCGCCTGCGCGAGCGGGTCGAGGCGAAGATCAACCGCCTGCCTCTGTCGTACTTCGACAAGGTGCAGCGCGGTGACCTGATCTCCCGAGTCACGAACGACATCGACAACATCACCCAGACCATGCAGCAGTCGCTTTCGGGTGCGCTCACGGCGGTGCTGACCGTGGTCGGTGTGCTGGTGCTGATGTTCTCGATCTCGTGGCAGCTCGCACTCGTCGCCCTCGTGGCGCTGCCCCTCATGGCCGTGATCTTCGGCGTGATCGGGCCGCGCTCGCAGAAGGCGTTCGGCATCCAGTGGCGCAAGGTCGGGCGCCTCAACGCCCGCGTGGAGGAGGCTTTCTCGGGCCACGCGCTGGTCAAGGTCTTCGGCCGTGAGAAGGACGCCCTCGACAAGTTCAAGGCCGAGAACGAAGAGCTGTTCCAGGCGAGCTTCAAGGCGCAGTTCCTGTCGGGCATCATCATGCCGGCGATGACCTTCGTCGGCAGCCTCACCTATGTCGGGATCGCCGTGCTCGGTGGGCTCATGGTCGCGAGCGGCCAGCTGCGCATCGGTGATGTGCAGGCCTTCATCCAGTACTCCCAGCAGTTCACGCAGCCGCTGTCGGAGCTCGGCGGAATGGCGGCCGTGGTGCAGTCCGGCACGGCGTCGGCCGAGCGCGTCTTCGAGCTGCTCGACTCCGAGGAGCAGGAGGCCGACGACGCTGAGGCCCCCGAGCTCGTGCAGGGTCGGGGCGTCATCGAGTTCGAGAACGTGAAGTTCTCGTACACGCCCGAGCGTCCCCTCATCACCGACCTGTCGTTCCGGGTGGAGCCGGGGCAGACGGTCGCGATCGTCGGCCCGACGGGTGCGGGAAAGACCACGCTCGTGAACCTCATCATGCGGTTCTACGAACTCAGCGGCGGGCGCATCACGCTCGACGGGCAGGACATCTCGGAGATCACCCGTGATGACCTTCGGTCACGCACCGGCATGGTCCTGCAGGACCCCTGGCTCTTCGCCGGAAGCATCCGCGAGAACATCCGTTACGGTCGCTCCACCGCGACCGACGCCGAGGTGCTCGAGGCCGCCAAGGCGACCTACGTCGACCGATTCGTGCGGTCCTTGCCCGAGGGCTATGACACCGTTCTCGATGAGGACGCGTCGAATGTCTCGGCGGGCGAGCGTCAGCTGATCACGATCGCCCGTGCGTTCGTGGCGCAGCCGTCGATCCTGATCCTCGACGAGGCCACGTCTGCGGTCGACACCCGTACCGAGGTGCTACTGCAGCACGCGATGGCGGCGCTTCGCCAGGGGCGCACGTCGTTCGTGATCGCGCACCGTCTGTCGACCATCCGTGACGCCGACCTGATCCTCGTGATGGAGCACGGCGACATCGTCGAGAAGGGCACGCACGACGAACTGATCGCCGCGCAGGGTGCCTACTGGCGCCTGTACCAGTCGCAGTTCGAGCAGGCGGCGACCGACATCGATGCGGAAGACGCGCTCACCGGCTCGACGCCGGTGATGGTCAGCGGCGACGCGGATGAAGCCGCCACCGCCGCTCAGGTCGGCGCCACGGTCGGCACCTCCGCGCCTGCTGCTGCGGCGGCCGAAGCGCAGGCCGTGGTCGAGCGACCGCAGTCGGACGGATCGCAGGCCTGACCGCCGCCGCTCCGACGACAGAAGTGCACGGACCGACGCCCCTCCCCTCCCGGGACGGGGCGTCGTTCCGTGCGCAGGGTCGCCGCGGGAGGAGTCGCAGCGTTCGGGCTTCGCTCCGTCAGCGACGGGGTGTGTCGGACAGGCCGAAGAGCTCGAGCGGATGAGTCAGGCGCCACCAGGGGCTGGGTCCGTCGACGTCCTCGGCGAGCACCAGAGACGTCGCGCTCGTGTTCAGGGGGCCCACGCTCGTGAGGGTGCCGACCTGATCGCCTGATTCCCGGTCCTCACCGAGATCGAACGACGGGGTGACCTCGGCGGCGACGCCGTTCCAGAGCACGACGTCGGAATCCTCGTCCGCCACGATGTCGACGGTCGTTCCCCAGACGGTCGACACCGTGCCGATGACGGTTCCCTTCGTGAGTACCGGCTGCTGCGCATCGAGGGCGGTCTCGACCTGCGCGAACAGGGCCCGGGTCTCGGCGAGACGCTGCTCGTCGTCGACCTGACCGAGCACGCTCGCGAAGACGTGCACGGTCGTGCCGTCGACCGTGATGTCCTTGGCCGTCAGCAGGTTCCAGCTGTCGCCCAGAGTGCCCGTCTTCACTCCGACGACACCCGCATCCGCCAGCATCCCGTTCGTGTTCACCACGGTGCCGGCCCCGGGTAGATCGACCGACGGGGTCGCGACGATCTCGGCGAAGACCGGGTTCTGCATGGCGATCTCGGCCAGCGCGATGAGCGCCTGCGGCGTCGCGGTGTTCCGCTCATCGAAGCCCGAGGGGGTCGCGATCGTGATGTCGGTGAGCCCGCGATCGCTCAGCCAGGTCGTTGCGGCGTCCGCGAAGGCCGCGTTCGAGCCCCAGATCTCCTGCGCGAGCCGGTCGATGTAGTTGTTCGCCGAGCCGAGCAGCGTTCCCTGCAGCAGCTGATACTCGGTCAGCACGCCGCCCACCGGCACGTCGAGGGCCGACTGATCGAGCCGGCGATACTGCCAGTACTCGAGGTTGTCGGCACGGGTGAAGGAGAACTCCGGGCCCTGCTCGCCCACCGCGAGGGGCATGCGGTCGAGCACCATCAGGCTCGAGACGACCTTCGTGATGCTGGCGATCGCCGCCTGATCGACGGTCGACGATGTGGTGCCGAGCCCGCTGATGCCCACGGCGGCGCTGCCCTGCGCCGGCCACAGCACCTCGGCGGGCGGTGCGGCGGTGGCCGAGATCTCCGCCGCGGCGACCGTCGGCGCGACCTCGTGCAGCGGCCACAGCATCGTCGAGCCCGCGTAGGCGCCGACGAGTCCGACGATGAGCGCCAGGGGGACGAGCACTCCCGGGGTGGCGATGCGGGGCCGCAGGTGCGCATCGCGCAGAAGCGCTCCACCCTCGACGGTGCGCTCGGAGGGCTCGTCGTCGAGATCGGCGGTGGCCGACTGCCGGCCGATCTCGACCGGGTCGATCCAGGTGAGGGCGGTGGCTCCACGGCCCTCCTCCGCCCACTGCGCATCCGGCTCGGCGTCGGCGGGTGAGCCCGGGGCAGCGCCGAAGGTCGCATCGAGCTCGTCATCCTGACGGGCGGCATCGGCGGGCGCGTCGGGAGTGGCCTCGGCGGAGTCTGGAGCGGTCACCTCCTCACGGTACCGAATCAGCGGCGGGATTCCCGGCGCTGCAACAGGTGGGGACGAGAGTGTCGGTACTGGGTAAGATCGGGAGGACAACCACGGGAGTCCGGCGAGCCGGGCTGAGAGGGAGCGAATCGCGCTTCGACCGTCGAACCTGATCTGGGTCATGCCAGCGCAGGGAGGAGCATTCAATGAGCACATCCACGTCCGGATCCACCACCGGATCGGCATCGGCGGCCGCAGCATCCGCCGCTTCCTCACCGAAGGGTCTCGGTCGCCCCGGACTCTGGCGCTGGCGAGTGGTCGACATCGTCGTCGCGAGCGTCATCGCCGTCGCGTGCGCCGTGATCTTCCTGCTCTGGAACGTCGGCTACGAGGTTCCGAGCACCGTCCTCACCCCGCTCCTGCCGGGTGTGCAGGGCCTGTTGGCAGGCCCGTGGCTCATCGCCGGCGTGCTGGGCGGGCTCATCATCCGAAAGCCCGGTGCTGCTCTCTACACCGAGCTCGTCGCCGCGATCATCTCGGCGCTGGTCGGCAACGCCTGGGGCCCGCTGACGATCGTGTCGGGCCTCGTTCAGGGACTCGGCGCCGAGCTGATCTTCCTGATCTTCCTCTACGGCGTCTGGCGTCTGCCGGTCGCGATGCTGGCCGGTGCCGGCGCGGGTCTCGCCTGCGGCATCAACGACCGCATCCTCTGGTACGCGGGCGCCGACACCCTCTTCACCACCGTCTACATCGTCTCGACCACGGTCTCGGGCGCGGTGATCGCCGGCCTCGGCGCCTGGCTGATCGCGCGAGGTCTCGCGGCGACGGGAGCCCTGAGCCGGTTCGCCGCCGGCCGCGAGGTCACCGCACGGGTGTGACCTCGCCCACGACGCCCGCCACCCTCGAAGCTCGCGGCTGGGGGTGGCGGTATGCGACGCGGCTGCGCTGGGCGGTGCGCGAGGTCGACCTGCGCATCGAGCCGGGGGAGCGGGTGCTGCTGCTCGGCGCCTCGGGCTCGGGCAAGTCGACCCTGCTGCAGGGGTTCGGCGGCGTGCTCGGCGGGGCCGACGAGGGCGAGACCCATGGAGCGCTGCTCGTCGACGGGATCGCGCCCACCGATGCGCGGGGCCGGGTCGGCATGGTCCTGCAGGACCCCGACACCCAGACGATCCTCGCGCGCGTCGGCGACGACGTCGCGTTCGGATGCGAGAACCTCGGCGTGTCTCGTGACGAGATCTGGACGCGGGTGCGGCACGCCCTGGACGCGGTCGAGCTCGACGTCGCGCTCGACCGGTCGACCGCGGCGCTGTCGGGCGGCCAGAAGCAGCGCCTCGCGCTCGCCGGTGTGCTCGCGATGCGCCCCGGTGCGATCCTGCTCGACGAGCCCACGGCCAACCTCGATCCGCAGGGCGTGCAGGACGTGCGCGATGCCGTCGCCGCCGCGCTCGATGCGACGGGTGCCACGCTCGTCGTGATCGAGCACCGCATCGACGTCTGGCTGCCGCTCGTCACCCGTGTGATCGTGCTCGGCGCCGAGCCGGAGGGCACGATCGTGCTCGCCGACGGCACTCCCGACGAGGTGCTGGGCGCCCGTGGCGCCGAGCTCGCGGCATCCGGCGTCTGGGTTCCCGGTCACCCGCCGGCGGTGCCGCCTGCGCCCGCGCAGCGTCCGGGAGAGACCCTCATCGAGACCCGGGGGTTGACGGTCGCACGACGCCGCGGGCTGGCCGTCGCCGGCCCGTTCGACCTCGAGCTGCGGGCCGGTGAGGTGGTCGGCGTCACCGGACCCAACGGTGCCGGAAAATCCACCCTCGGGCTGACCCTCGCGGGACTCATCCCCGCCGAGGCGGGGCACGTCGCGGCGCTGCCCGCGCTCGCCGCGGGGGAGAAGAGCGATCCCTTCCGCTGGTCATCGCGCGCTCTGCTCACCCGCATCGCCACGGTGCTGCAGACGCCCGAACATCAGCTCCTCGCGAAGACCGTGCGCGACGAGCTGTCGGTCGGCCCCCGCGCTCTGCGGATGGCCGAGAGCGAGATCGCCGCGCGCGTCGACGAGCTCCTCGCGCGCCTGCGGCTCACGGCACTGGCCGACGCGAATCCCTACACGCTTTCCGGAGGCGAGAAGCGTCGGCTCACGGTCGCCGCTGCGCTCGCCGCCCGGCCGCGGATGCTGGTGCTCGACGAGCCCACGTTCGGGCAGGATGCCTCGACCTGGGCCGAGCTGGTCGGCTTCATCGCACGACTGCGCGACGAGGGAACGGCGATCGTCGCGATCAGCCACGACGAGGCCGTGCTCGACGCACTGCACGCTCGACGTGTCGAGGTGGCCCGATGATCGATCCGCTCACGGCCCGCGTCGATCGTGCAGGACCCATCGCGCCGCGGTCCGCCCTGGCCAAGCTCGCGGCTGCTCTGCTCATCGCCCTGCCTCTCGTTCTCTCGATCGACGTCGTCTCGGCATCCGTCGCACTCCTCCTCGAGATCCCGCTGCTGCTGCTCGCCGGGCTCCGGGCGAAGGAGTTCTGGACGCGCACCGCGGTGCTGTGGATCGCGGCGCCGCTCGGTGCCGTCACGATCGCGCTGTACGGCGCGACGAGCGGGACGATTCACTTCGAGTGGTTGGTCGTCCGCATCAGCGACGGGTCGCTCGCACTCGCTGCGGCGACGGCCGTGCGCGTGCTCGCGATCGGGCTGCCGGCCGTGGTCCTCTTCGTCACCGTGGACCCCACGGATCTCGCCGACGGGCTGGCGCAGCGTGTGAAGCTGCCGGCGCGGTTCGTCGTCGGCGCGCTCGCCGGGATGCGGATGCTGGGGCTGCTCACCGACGACTGGCGGGCGCTGGCACTGGCGCGACGGGCACGCGGGGTCGCCGACCAGGGACGCGTGCGCCGTGCGTTCGGAATGGCGTTCGCGCTGTTCGTGCTGGCGATCAGACGCGGATCGTCGCTCGCGACGGCCATGGAGGCGCGCGGCTTCGGCGGCACCGGACCGCGCTCGTGGGCGCGCGAATCGACCTGGGATCGACGGGACACCGGTCTCGTGATCGTCGCTGCGCTCATCCCCGCGGTCGCGATCGCGGCCGCAGTGCTGACGGGAGCGTGGAACTTCATCCTCGGTCCGACGGCCTGACCTCACCCCTGACCGACCCCCAGGCCATACTCAGCTTTCTCATAGCTGAGATGCCGATGTATTCGCTAGCATCGAGTGAACCCAAGGGGAGTACTCCACCACGGGCGGCTCGTCATTACGGATGTCCCTGCATCCCGGGTCCCCGGTCCTCGTTCTCGAGGATGGAGAAGACCTTGGCGTCGACATCGTCACGCCTACGTCTTCTGGAGACCCTCTTGAACATCACGCCTCTCGTGTGGATCATCACGATCGCCGTCACGATCGCCTTCTTCGTCTACGAGTTCTTCGCGCACGTTCGCAAACCCCACGAGCCCACCATCGGCGAGTCCGCCCGCTGGTCGGCGTTCTACATCGGCCTCGCGCTGCTGTTCGGCGTCGGCATCGGCACTGTCTCGGGCTGGACGTACGGGGGCGAGTACTTCGCCGGATACCTGACCGAGAAGGCGCTGTCGATCGACAACCTCTTCGTCTTCCTGATCGTGATGACCGGGTTCGCCGTGCCGCGGATCTATCAGCAGAAGGTGCTGATGATCGGCATCGTGATCGCGCTGATCATGCGCGGTGGATTCATCGCGCTCGGTGCCACGCTGATCGAGAACTTCTCCTGGATCTTCTATCTCTTCGGTGCCCTGCTGCTGTTCCTCGCGTACCGCCAGGCCTTCGCCCAGGGCGACCACAACCCTGCCAACGGCCGCTTCATGCGGTTCGTGCGCCGCATCCTCCCGGTGAGCGACGAGTACAACGGTGACCGTCTCACGGTGAAGCGTGACGGCAAGCGGTTCTTCACCCCGATGTTCCTCGTGATCATCGCGATCGGCTTCGTCGACCTGATCTTCGCGGTCGACTCGATCCCCGCGATCTACGGTCTGACCGAAGAGGCGTACATCGTCTTCACGGCCAACGCGTTCGCCCTCATGGGTCTGCGCCAGCTGTACTTCCTCATCGGCGGTCTGCTGCAGCGCCTCGTGTACCTCGCCCAGGGCCTCGCGGTCATCCTCGCCTTCATCGGCGTCAAGCTCGTGCTGCACGCGATGCACGTCAACGAGCTGCCGTTCATCAACGGCGGCGAGCCGATGCTGTGGGCTCCCGAGATCCCGATCTGGTTCTCGCTCGTGTTCATCGGCGCCACCATCGCCGTCGCCACCGTCGCGAGCCTCATGAAGACGCGCCGCGATGACAAGCGCGACGCGCTCGACGACTCGACCGCCTCGACCTCCGCACCCCTCACCACCGACACCCAGAAGGAACACTCGTGAACCAGTCGCGCCGATCCGACGCGTCCGCAGACCCTGACAGACCCGGCGCCCGAAAGACCTCGGGCGCCCCTGCACCCCGTGAGGTGACCCGCTGATGGGCGACCTCGCACTGAACATCGCCCTGGTGTTCGTCTTCGTCCTCGTCGGTGGCGTGTTCGCCGCCACGGAGATGGCCTTGGTCACGCTGCGCGAGAGCCAGCTCAACGCGATCGCCGCCCGCGGCAAGCGCGGCGAGAAGGTCGCAGGCCTCGCCCGCAACCCCAACACCTTCCTGTCGGCCGTGCAGATCGGCGTCACCGTCGCCGGGTTCGCCTCGGCGGCATACGGTGCGACATCGATCGCCCCGTCGGTCGCACCGCTGCTCGAGAACCTCGGCGTGGCACCCGCTCTGGCCATGACGCTCGCGACCGTGCTGTTGACGCTCGTGATCGCGTACCTGTCGCTCGTGCTCGGCGAGCTCGTGCCCAAACGCCTGGCGATCCAGCGCAACGCGCAGTTCGCCTACGCGGTCGCGCCGGTGCTCGACGGCTTCGCCACGGTCATGCGTCCCGTGATCTGGCTGCTCTCGATCTCGACCAACGCGCTCGTGCGCCTGCTCGGCGGCGACCCGCACAAGACGGCCGACGAGCTCAGCGACGAAGAGCTGCGTGACATCGTCGCGACGCATCAGAGCCTCCCCGACGACGAGCGCCGCATCCTCGACGACGTGCTGTCGCTGCGCGGCCGCCAGGTCAGCGAGGTCATGCGCCCCCGCCCCGAGGTCGTCGCGCTCGACGGTGCGGCGACGCTCGCGGAGGCGATCGTGCAGGTGCGGGAGCTGCCGTTCTCGCGCTATCCCGTGATCGACGCCTCACTCGACGACATCGTCGGCTTCGTGCACGTGCGCGATCTGTTCGAGGCGGCGGCCGAGGATGCGACGCGCTCGGTGCAGGGCCTCATGCGCCCCGTCGAGTACGTGCCCTCGACGGCGGGCGTGCTGCCGACCCTGACGCGCATGCGCGCCGCAGGGCATCAGATCGCCGTGGTCGTCGACGAGTACGGCGGCACCGACGGCATCGTCACCCTCGAGGACCTCGTGGAGGAGGTCGTCGGCGAGATCTTCGACGAGTACGACACCGAAGAGCGGATGCCGGATGCCGGCGGCGCACTCGACGGTCGTCTCAACCTGCAGGACTTCGCCGAGATCACCGGCATCGACCTGCCGCGCGGGGCCTCCGACACCGTCGCGGGCTTCGTGACCGAGATGCTCGGCCGCCTCGCCGTGGTCGGAGACTCGGTCGAGGTGCCCGGTGGCACGATCCGCGTGACGGCCGTCGATCGCCGTCGGATCGCCGAGATCCGGGTGACGCTCCACGAGGAGCCCGAGGCCGAGGCCTCGGTCAGCGCGTGATGACGCCCGGTCAGGTCTCGTTCCAGAGCCGGCGGTAGTAGTCGAGTCGCTCCCGGTCGGGGGTGACACCGTACGCCTCGATGAGCACGTCCGCCCACCCCGGGCCGAAGTTCCACTCGGTGCTCATCGAGGCCACGGCGATGTCGGCCCAGCGGTCGGCGGTGCCCAGTGCGGCGAGATCGACGTGCGCGACCGGGCGGCCCTCGTCGTCGAGCAGCGTGTTGGGCATGCAGGCGTCGCCATGGCAGACCACGAGCCGGTCGACCGCCGGCGGGGTGTGCAGCTCGTCGGGCACCGCGACTCCGCGTAGCCGGGCGTTCGCGATGCGCGAGGCAGGGTCCCAGGTCCACGGGCACTCCTCGACCGGCAGTGCCTCGTGCAGTGTGCGCAGAGCGGCGCCGACCGCGTGGACAGCGACCTCGGCGGAGTCGCGCCATCGCGCGTCGACCGCGCTGCGACCGGGGAGGGCAGCGGTGACGAGCCACTCGTGCTCGGCATCCGACCCCTGATGGAGCACCTCGGGCACCGGGATCCAGCGTCGCGCCCACCGCATCCGCTCGGCCTCGTCGCGCATGGTCGCCTCGAGGTCGTGCGGCCCCCACTTGATGAAGCGGCCGTCGTCGGTGCGGAAGGTGAGGCCGCCGATGCCGTTGAGCCAGACCGGTTCGAGAGCGGCTCCGGCGGCGAGCCGCCGCACGACCTCGGGCACCTCGGTGGAGGCGGGCGGGACGGAGGCGATCGGAAGGTTCACGTTCCCATCCTGGCAGGCTGAGCAACGTATGCCGGTATACACGTATACTCCCGGATTTGCCCCCTGACCTTCGATTAGTGTCGGATCCGGTCGCGCTCTGCGGCCGCATCATCAATCACACCAGAGGTCTCCGTGCGCGTTTCGTCCCGGTCGCAGTGGTGGCGACGCAACGGCAGCGATGCCGACGCGGCGTCGTCCGCCCCGGCAGCCGACGACGCCTCAGGACGACTCGCGGTCGACCTCCCGAAGGCCACGGCGGTCTCCCCGCCCACGGCCGACGAACAGGATCTCGACCAGTTCGTGAAGTGGATCCGGGCCGACGCCGGTGCTCCCACGACCACGCCCGAGTCCGCACATCCCGAGACCATCCTGACCACAGAGGAGTACCCGAACATGAGCTCACTGGACGACGCGCTGCAGCAGCTGCTCGCCATCGAGGGCGCCACCGGCGCAGCCATCGTCGACTACGCGAGCGGCATGGCTCTGGCGCAGGGCGGCAACCCGTCGTTCGACCTCGGCATCGCCGCGGCCGGCAACTCGAACGTCGTGCGGGCCAAGCTCGTCACGATGCGCGACCTCGGGGTCACCGATGAGATCGATGACATCCTCATCACGCTGACCTCGCAGTACCACCTGATCAACGTGCTCAACACGAAGAGCGCGAACGGGCTCTTCATCTACCTGGTGCTCACCAAGACCTCGGCGAACCTCGCTCTCGCGCGCCACAAGCTCAAGGCGATCGCCGCGCAGATCGAGGTCTGATCGGTTTTCTGGGGCGGCGCGTCACCTCGATGAGCGCCGAGTCGAAGGGGAGGGCCCGTGGGGGGCCCTCCCCTTCGGTGCGTTCCGGGGTGCCGACCGCGCAGAGCACCGAGGGCGCGAGGCGCTCGTGACGTAGGCTCGGGTGACGACCCCAGCCTCGGGTGGGCGCTCCCGTCGCTGGGACTCCGGATCAGGTAGGCTGACACTGAGTCGCACGTTCGAAGGAGAACCGCATGCAGATCCAGGGCTCGAGTGCTCTCATCACCGGCGGAGCGTCGGGATTGGGCCTGGCCACCGCGCGCACGCTCGCCGCAGCGGGTGCAGTCGTCACGATCCTCGACCTGCCGTCGTCGGCGGGTGCGGACATCGCCGCCGAGCTCGGTGGCGTCTTCGCGGGCGGAGACGTGACGAGTGCCGAGGATGCCGCGGACGCCGTGGCCGCTGCTCAGGCCCAGGCTCCGCTGCGCATCGTCGTGAACTGCGCCGGCATCGCCCCGCCCGCCAAGGTGCTCGACCGTGAGGGCAATCCGGCCGTGCTCGCCGACTTCGAGCGCATCGTGCGGATCAACCTCGTCGGCACCTTCAACGTGCTCTCACAGGCATCCGCCGTGATCGCGAAGAATGACCCGACCGCGAGCGGCGACCGCGGCGTCATCGTCAACACCGCGAGCGTCGCCGCATTCGACGGGCAGATCGGTCAGCCGGCATACTCGGCGTCGAAGGGCGGCGTGCATGCCATGACGCTGCCGGTCGCGCGCGAGCTCGCCCGCTACGGCATCCGCGTCTGCACGATCGCTCCCGGCATCATGGAGACCCCGATGCTGATGGGCCTTCCGCAGGCGGCCCAGGACTCGCTCGGCCAGCAGGTGCCGTTCCCGTCGCGCCTCGGCCGTCCCGATGAGTATGCGTCGCTCGTGCAGCAGATCGTCGAGAACGGTTACCTCAACGGTGAGACGATCCGCCTCGACGGCGCGATCCGCATGGCGCCGAAGTAGACCTCCCCGGCGTTCGAATCGCGCACTTGGTGAGATTCGAGCCCGTAAAACTGCAATTCACGCGATTCGAACGAGAAGGTGGCTGATGAGCACACTGGCAGGCAAGACCATCCTGATGTCCGGCGGCAGCCGCGGCATCGGACTCGCGATCGCGCTGCGCGCGGCGGCCGACGGCGCGAACATCGCGATGCTCGCGAAGACCGACACCCCGCACCCCAAGCTCGAAGGCACCGTGCACTCGGCTGCCGAGCAGATCAGGGCGGCCGGCGGCCAGGCGCTGCCGATCGTCGGCGACGTGCGCGACGACGACGACATCACCGAGGCCGTGCTCAAGACGCAGGGGGAGTTCGGCGGCATCGACATCGTCATCAACAACGCCAGCGTGATCGACCTCTCGCGCTCGCTCGACCTCGGCGCGAAGAAGTACGACCTGATGCAGGACGTCAACGTGCGCGGCACCTTCATGCTGTCGCGCGCGGCCGTGCCGATGCTCAGGGATGCCGAGAACGCGCACATCCTGTCGCTCTCGCCGCCCCTGAACCCGACGCCGAAATGGCTCGGTGCGCACACCGGATACACCCTCGCCAAGTTCGGCATGACGATGGTCACGCTCGGTCTCGCGGCGGAGTTCGCCCGCGACGGGATCGCCGCGAACACGCTCTGGCCGCGCACCACGATCGCCACGGCTGCCGTGCAGAACCTGCTCGGGGGCGACAAGGTGATGGCGGCGAGTCGCACGGCCGACATCTATGCCGACGCCGCGTATGCCGTGCTGCTCAAGCCCGCCGCCGAGTACACCGGTCAGTCGCTCATCGTCGAAGACGTGCTCGAGGCCGACGGTGTGACCGACTTCTCGCAGTACGCCGCTGTGCCCGGCACGCCCGACGACCGCCTGTTCCCCGACATCTTCCTCGACTGACGCTTCGACAGGCTCAGCGACCCAGAGAGCCAGAAGCAGTGGAGCCCTGTCAGAACAGCAGGTAGACGGCGCCGGCGATCGTGAGGACGATCACGATGCGGTCGAACAGCACCTGGTTCATGCGCTTCGCGAGGCGGATGCCGGCGAGGGCGCCGAGCACCACGAGCGGCGCGAGCACGGCATCCATCAGCAGCACGTGGCCCTCGAACAGCCCGAGCCCCGCGAGGAACGGGATCTTCACCAGATTGATGATCGCGAAGAACCAGGCCGAGGTGCCGAGGAACACCTGCACTGGGGTGCGGGTGGCGAGGAAGTACATCGACATGACGGGGCCGCCCGCGTTCGCGACCATGGTCGTGAATCCTCCGAGCGTGCCGTAGACGCCTGAGAGCAGCACGCCGCCCGGTGCGTGTGCCGCGGCATCCGCTCTGCGCTGCCTCCATCGCCGCCACAGCGTGACCGCGATCATGACGAGCAGGATCACGCCGATCGCGCGGCGGACGATGCCGTCACCCGCGAGCGCGAGGAACGCGAAACCTGCGACGAGGCCTGCGATCACCGCGGGGGCGAGCCGCAGCAGCGTCGGCCAGTGGGCGTGGCGCCGATAGGTGATGAGGGCGAACACATCGCCGACGATGAGCAGCAGGAGCATCGCGGCGGTCGAGGTGCGAGCGGGCAGCACGGTCGCGAACAGCGCGATCGCCAGGATGCTGCCGCCGGGCAGCGCTGTCTTCGAGATGCCTATCGTCACCGCGGCGAGCGCAAGCGCCGCCCAGGCGAGGGGTGCGAGTTCGATCACCGGCTCATCATCGTCTCAGCAGTGCGGCGATCGCGTCATAGCCGCGAGCCGTCGCCAGGTCGGCGGGCAGGATCCCGTCTCCGTCGCGGACCGTGATGTCGGCACCGCCCTCGATCAGGGTGCGCACGACCTCGACGTAGACGTCGGATCCGTCGCCGAGCACGATCGCCTCGTGCAGCGCCGTCCAGTTCAGGTCGTTGACGTGATTCGGATCCACGCCCGCCTCGAGAAGGATCTCGACGGTGGAGAGGAGACCGCGCTCGGATGCCGGGATCAGCGCCGTGCCGCCGAAGCGGTTGGTGCTCGTGAGGTCGGCGCCGTTGTCGAGCGTGAGCTGCAGGATCTCATCGTGCCCCCGGGCTCCTGCATAGAGGTAGGCGGAGTCCTGGATGTCGTCCTTCGCGTTCACGTCGGCGCCGGCCTCGATGAGCACCCGCGCCGCGTCCATGTGATTCGCCTTGGTCGCGGCCACCAGTGCCGTCATGCCTCCCGCGCCGCGGGCTTCGATGTCGGCTCCGGTGTCGAGGGCGATGCGCACGGCGTCGGCATTGCCGGACGCTGCGGCGTCGAAGAGTTCGCGAGTGCTGGCGGACATGGATGACTCCTCAGGAGAGGTCGATGAGGACGGGGCGGAGGGGGAGCAGGCAGCCGCGCCCAGCGAGAGCACGATCGCGAGTGCTGCGGCGGTCAGCGTCCGTCGACTGTTCATGCATTCTGGTATACCAAACGCGATCGCGAGCGCGCTCAGCCTCGTGCGGCGGCGAGAGAGGCGGCGAACCGCGCCGAGCGCTGCTCGATGTCGGTCCAGTCCGATGCCATGATCGATGCGCCGTTGGCGAGGTCTCCGCCGGCGCCGACTGCGACGGCGCCCGCACGGAACCAGTCGGCGAGGTTGTCGGGCGTCACACCCCCGGTGGGCATGAGCGGAGCATCCGGAAAGGGGCCGCGCAGCGCGCCCAGGTATGACGGACCACCCAGCGACGCGGGGAAGATCTTGACCACGTCGACGCCGAGCTCGAGCGCGCCCATGACCTCGGTGGGCGTCATCGCGCCCGTCATGACGACGCGGCCGGTGTCGAGCATGGCGCGGGTGAGTGCGGGCAGGGTTCCGGGGCTCACGAGGAACTCGGCACCGGCATCCGCCGCGGCTGCGGCCTGCTCGGGCGACGTCACCGTGCCGGCGCCGACATAGGCGGCGTCGCCGTGGCGCGCGATGAGTTCGCGGATCACGGCGGGGGCGTCGGGAGTCGAGAACGTGACCTCTATGCCGGTAACCCCTCCGCGGATGATCGCCTCCGACGCCTCGAGTGCGAGCTCGGGCGACGGTGCGCGCAGAACGGCCAGTACTCCGGTACTGCAGGCGCGGTCGAGACGGTCGGGCATCGGGGCTCCTTCATCGGGGGATGCCCTCATTCTCCCCGACCGCGCACCCGGAAGGCGCACGAGGAGGATCACAGGCGGTGCGGATGCGGCCAGGACTCGACGAGGTCCTTCGACTCCTTGAGCCCGAAGCCGGTCTGCTCGCGGACGAGCTTGATCGCCTGGATCTTCTGGTCGGCCGAGACGAGTCGGTCGATCTCCGCCGCGACGGATGCCGGCAGGTCGCCGCGCACCGACGATGCCGTGGCCGTGATCGAGGATCGGGCGACAGATGCGTGCGAGACGGCGGCCGTGTGCGGGGCGGTCGTGCTGACCGACCAGTGGTCGATCCGGTCCTTCGCCTCCTGCAGCCGCACGCCGGTGTGCTCACGGTAGACCTTGATGGCGCGGATCTTCTGGTCGGCTGTCACGAGACGGTCGATCTCGGCGATCACCTCGGGGGTCAGGCCGGATGCCGGGCTGATCGTCGTGGTCGCGGGAGCGGAGCCCTGCCGCGCGGGCGAGGGGCGGTAGGGCTGAGCATCCGGCACCTTCGGGCTCATGCCGCGAAGCGCTGCGGCGATGATCACCGCCCCGACGGCGATGACCACGAGAACGATACCGATCCACAGGATGAGCTCCATGGGCTCAGTCTAGGGAGGGGACTGTCGGCGCCCCAGGGCGTTCCCACCCGGCACCGCGTACCCTGGAGGTATGACCGAGACTCCCCGCACGCGCGAGACGCGCCCCGCCACGGCACCCGCGTCGTCCCGTTCGGGGGCGGTCCGATCCACCGGCACGCCCCAGGTGCGTCCGGCGACCGAGGGCTGGACCCAGCAGAAGGATGCCGAGGGGCGGCCGCTGCTGCAGTTCGCGAGCCCCAAGCGCGGCAAGCCGCCGGTGCACCTCGCCGACCTGACCCCGGCCGAGCGCGTCGAGAAGGTCAAGGAGCTCGGCCTGCCCGGATTCCGCGCGAAGCAGCTCTCGACCCACTACTTCCGCCACTACACGTCTGATGCCGCCGAGATGACCGATCTTCCGGCCGACACCCGCGAGCAGCTCGTCGCCGGCATGCTGCCGCCGCTGCTCACCGAGGTGCGACGCCTCGAGACCGACCGCGGTGACACGATCAAGTTCCTGTGGCGTCTGCACGACGGTGCCCTGGTCGAGTCGGTGCTCATGCGCTACCCCGGCCGCATCACCCTGTGCGTCTCGTCGCAGGCGGGATGCGGCATGAACTGCCCGTTCTGCGCCACCGGTCAGGCGGGTCTCACGCGCAACATGTCGACCGCCGAGATCATCGAGCAGATCGTCCGGGCCAACCGCCTGATCGCCGAGGGCGGCCTCGGCGGCAAGAAGGCCGACGACCACTCGATGGAGCGCGTGTCGAACATCGTCTTCATGGGCATGGGTGAGCCGCTCGCCAACTACAAGCGCGTGATGGACGCGGTGCGCTCGATGGTCGCCCCGCAGCCCGACGGCCTCGGCATGAGCGCCCGCGGCATCACGGTGTCGACGGTCGGACTCGTGCCGGCGATCAAGAAGCTCGCCGACGAGGGCATCCCCGTGACCTTCGCCCTGTCGCTGCACGCTCCGGACGACCACCTGCGCGACGAGCTCATTCCGGTGAACTCGCGCTGGAAGGTCGACGAGGCGCTCGACGCCGCCTACGACTACTACGCCAAGACCGGCCGCCGAGTCTCGATCGAGTATGCCCTGATCAAGGACATGAACGATCACGCCTGGCGTGCCGACCTGCTCGCCGACAAGCTCAACGAGCGCGGTCGTGGCTGGGTGCACGTCAACCCGATCCCGCTGAACCCGACACCCGGCTCGATCTGGACCTCGTCGGAGCCCGCGGTGCAGAACGAGTTCGTGCGTCGGCTCAATGACGCCGGCATCCCGACGACCCTCCGCGACACCCGCGGCAAGGAGATCGACGGAGCGTGCGGTCAGCTCGTCGCGACGACCGAAGACGAGGCTGCTTCCGCCGCGATGGCCTGAGGCCCGCTGGCGCTGTTCGCGCGATCGCGGATGCCGTCTCGGCGCCCGAGGGACTCGGCGCGCGCCAGCCAGGACTCGATGCGCGCGGGGCTGGCGTCCTTGACGCCGAGCATCCGTGTGGTGCGCACCGAGCGGATGCCGCAGAAGCGCATCGTTCCGCGTGCGACCTGGGTCTGCGCGGGCAGGCCGGTGAACGGCGTCAGGAACCACGGGGTGTCTGCGAGAAGGAACAGGCGACCGTTTCGCGCGGGCAGCAGCCCCTCGGGCAGGCCGAGTGTCGAGTAGCGGTACTCCTGCTGCGGCAGAAGCGCCCGGTCGAAGAACCCCTTGAGCAGTGCGGGCACCGATCCCCACCAGAGCGGCGTGAACACCACGACCGTCTGCGCCTCGGCCAGCGCGCGCTTGGCGTCGACGAGGTCGGGCTCGAGCTGCATGCGCTCGCGGTAGCCGAAGCGCAGCGACGGATCGAAGTCGAGATCGCGCAGGGCGAGGATGCGGGCGTCGCCGTGAGCAGCCGCGTAGCGCCGAGCGAGTTCGGCGGTGAGGGACCGGGCGTCGGGGTGACCGTCGATGATCAGTGCAGTGGACATGCGGGCTCCTATGTTGACAGTGTCAAGCAATGGTGGACACTGTCAAGATAGGCAACAATGTTGCTTGTGTCAAGTTCTCGATCCGGCTATCACCACGGCGATCTCGCGCATGCGCTCGAGGCCGCGGCGATGCAGCTGCTGGTCGACAAGCCGGCCGGGGAGATCAGCCTCCGCGAGGTCGCGCGTGCCGCGGATGTGAGTCACAACGCGCCGTATCACCACTTCTCCGACCGGCGAGGTCTGCTCAAGGTGCTCGCCGAGCGCAGCATGGCCGACCTCGTCGCCGCGGTGCGCGCCGCGATCGAGGCGGGACCCGACCCGCGATCCGCCGCGATCGAGGGCGGTGCGGCGTACATCCGGTTCGCGGTCGAGCATCCGCACGGCTTCGATGTGATCTACGACCCGACCGTCTGCATCCCCGGGGAGCCGAGCGAGACCATGGCCCCGCTGATCGCCGAGCTCGAAGAGCTTCTCGGGGCCGCCATATCCGCCGCCGGCCTCGAGGGAGAGAGCGGCTTCACCGGAGCCTGGGGGCTCGTGCACGGCCTCGGCACTCTGTGTGCGGCAGGGCACTTCACGCTCGACGACGCGCTCGCCGCGAGCGCCGAGGCGCTCGGTCGCATGCTGCCTCACTGACTCCTCTGATCGTCGCAGCGGCGGAAACACAGGGTTCGTGCACGTTTTCCACAGGCGACGTTTCGTAGATTGTCGGGATGCCCTATTCTGCCCACCGCCCCGGACGGTTCGATTCCCAGGGTCGGATCATCCTCGACAGCGACCCGAACGCTGACACGGATGACCTCGACTTCCTGCGGGAGTACGAGCCCACCGGCGCCGATCTGCAGGCGCCCGCGCCTGCCGACCGGACGCCCGTGACCGCACCGGATGCAGAGCAGGATGCCGCAGCATCCGCCGCTCCCGCCCCGACGCGCGAGCCCACGCCTCGCCGCCAGCCGCGCGAGAGGAAGCCGCGGGTGCCCGGTTCGCGTCTGCGTCAGCTCGCGATCCTGGGTGGGGCGGAGGGTGAGATCCTCGACCGGGTGCCCGGCGAGACCCCGCGCTTCGTGCAGATGTTCTTCGTGCTCGCGGGTACCGCGCTGGTCTCGGCGATCTCGATGCTGTTCGCGCTGACCACCGGCGTGCAGGCCGCGATCTGGCTCGCCGTGCCGCTCGCGATCGTGTGGGCGCTGATCATCTTCAACCTCGACCGCTTCCTCACGTCGACCATGACGTCGACGCGCAACGTCTGGAAGCTGATCGGTCTCGCCATTCCCCGAGTCGTCATGGCCGCGATCATCGGCTTCGTCGTCGCCGAGCCGCTCGTGCTGCAGATCTTCCACAACGACATCGCCCGCGAGGTCGCCTCGACCAACATCACGCAGGCGCAGGCCGATCAGGATGCGCTCGAGACCGGCCCCGAGAAGAAGGCGCTCGACGCGGCATCCGACCGTGTCGCCGCCCTCGAGAACCAGGCGGCCACAGGTGTGGTCGCCGGCACCGACTCGTCGTCGGCCAGTGAGTCGGCCGCGCAGGCGACCGTCGACGACCTCACGACCAAGATGACCGACCAGCAGGCGGTCATCGACCAGGCGCGCATCCTCTACCAGTGCGAGCTCACCGGAGAGGGCGCGGGCACGGTTCCCGGCTGCACCGGCGTGAACGGCGAGGGGGCGAGCTCGGATGCCGCGCAGGCCCAGCTCGCCGAAGCGCAGCAGACGTACGACGAGCTCGCTGCACAGCTGCGCACCGCGAATGAGGAGCTCGCCGCGGCCGGTACCGCCGCGAAGGAGAACACCAGCACCTCCGAGGCGCAGAACCGCGAAGAGGCGAAGTCGCAGCTGCCCGCCGCACGCGACAGCTACGACACGGCGCTCGCCGCCTACAACGCGCGGGCCGAGTCCGTGGCTTCCGGCAATGCGGGTGCGATCGGACTGCTGAGCCAGATCAGCGGCCTGAACAGGCTCAGCGAGAAGGAGCCCACGATCCTGTGGGCGCACATCCTGATCGCCGCGCTGTTCTTCATGATCGAGCTGCTGCCGGTGCTGGTGAAGGTGCTCACGTCGTACGGCGATCCGTCGCTGTATGAGAAGGCCCTGGCGATCCGCAAGCAGGTCGCGCTCGACAAGGTGACCGCCGAAGGATTCCGCGACCGCGCGGCGATCGTGAACGAACAGTCGCAGGGCATCCAGGCGGATGCCTCACCAGCCGAGCCGCAGACCCGTGCCGAGCGCAGGGCGGACGAGCAGGCGGCGCGGGAGCGCGCGCAGGCCGAGGAGCGCGAGCTCGCCGAGAAGCGCGCGCAGGCGCAGACGCTCGAGGAGCAGGAGCAGCTGGTCGAGCCCCGCGTCTGAGCTCCCGTGGTTCTGAGACCGGTCACGGGGATCCGGGCCCGACGTCCGTGGCGGCCGGTAGCGTGGTGGCATGGTCAACTATCGCTATCTCGGCAACAGCGGTCTCAAGGTCTCTGAGATCACCTACGGCAACTGGGTCACCCACGCTTCACAGGTCGGCGACGACGCCGCCGTCAAGACCGTCCACGCGGCGCTCGACGCGGGCATCACCACGTTCGACACCGCCGACACCTACGCCAACACGGCGGCCGAGGTCGTGCTCGGCAAGGCGCTCGAGGGTCAGCGTCGCGAGAGCCTCGAGATCTTCACGAAGGTGTACTTCCCGACCGGCCCCAAGGGGCCGAACGACACCGGGCTCAGCCGCAAGCACATCCTCGAATCCATCAACGGCTCGCTGACGCGCCTCGGCACCGACTACGTCGACCTCTACCAGGCGCACCGCTTCGACCACGAGACCCCGCTGGAGGAGACGTTCCAGGCGTTCGCCGACGTCGTGCGTCAGGGCAAGGCGCTCTACATCGGCGTCTCGGAGTGGACGGCCGAGCAGCTGCGCGAGGGCCACGCGCTCGCGAAGCAGCTCGGTGTGCAGCTCATCTCGAATCAGCCGCAGTACTCGATGCTGCACCGCGTGATCGAGGGCAAGGTCGTCCCCGCCTCCGAAGAGCTCGGCATCTCGCAGATCGTCTGGTCGCCGATGGCGCAGGGTGTGCTCTCGGGCAAGTACCTGCCCGGCCAGCCGGTTCCGGCCGGATCCCGCGCGACCGACCCGCACAGCGGAGCGGACTTCATCAAGAGCTTCCTGCAGGACGACATCCTCACCGCCGTGCAGAACCTGAAGCCGATCGCCGAGGAGGCGGGTCTGTCGATGCCGCAGCTCGCGATCGCCTGGGTGCTGCAGAACAAGAACGTCGCGGCAGCACTGGTCGGAGCCTCGCGTCCCGAGCAGCTCGCCGACACGGTCAAGGCCTCGGGCGTGACGCTCGACGCCGACACGCTCGCCGCGATCGACACTGCCCTGGGCGATGCGGTCAACCGCGACGCCCAGGCCACGTACTCGGTGTCGCCGAAGGCCCGCCTGGTCTGACATCCCGCACGACGAAGGCCGCCACTCTCCTCGAGTGGCGGCCTTCGTCGTGGTGGCGCCCGGCGCTTCGAATCGCGCACTGTGCAGTTCTTCCGGGTGGATTTCTGCACAGTGCGCGATTCGAAAGGCTATTCCTTGACGGCTCCGGCGGTGAGGCCCTGCACGATCCAGCGGCTCGCGAGAGCGAACATCACCATGGTCGGCAGGATCGTCAGCACGGCTGCGGCGCTCATCGAGCCCCAGTCGATGTTGAACGTCGAGATGAAGCCGTTCAGCGCCGACGGCACCGTGCGGTTCTCATCCGTGTTCATCAGCACGACCGACAGGAACAGCTCGTTCCAGCAGTTGACGAAGTTGAAGATGAACGCCGCGATGATGCCCGGGGTCATCACCGGCACGAGCACCCGGAACAGCGCACCGAAGCGCGAGCATCCGTCGATCATGGCCGCCTCTTCGAGCGCATCGGGCACGTTCTCGAAGAATCCGCGGAGCATGACCGTGGAGAACGGGATGCAGATCGCGATGTAGACCAGGATGAGGCCGGGCTTGGTGTCGACCAGACCGAGATCGGTCATCATCGAGTACAGCGGACCGAGCGCGATGAACGCGGGGATCATCTGCGTCAGCAGGAACGCGACCAGCACGGTGCCCTTGCCCCGGAACTCGAAGCGGGCGATCACGTAGGCGCTCAGCAGGGCGATCAGCGTCGCCACCGCGCCGGCGATGAGCGCCACCAGAGCCGAGTTGCCGAGGAACACCCCGAACGAGCTCTGCTGGAACAGGCTGACGTAGTTGTCGAACGAGGGCTCGCTGGGCCAGTACTCGATCGGGAACGAGTTGATCGTGCCGGGCGACTTGAACGACGTCAGCGCGATCCAGTACAGCGGGAACAGCGTGATGACGAGCCAGAGCCCGAGTCCGACCACGCGCGCCACGCCGCCTGCCGACAGCTTTCGACGCGTCGTGCGTGGGGTCTTGTGCGCCTCGGGGACGGTGATCTGCCTGGTCTCGGTGATGGTCGTGCCGGTGGGCGTCATGATGGTCATCGCTGGACCCTCCGCATCGCCATGAGGTAGAACGCGCAGAACACGAACAGGAACGCGACGACGATGAGTCCGATCGCGCTCGCGATGCCGTAGTTGCCCTGCTGGGTGTAGTTGATCATCCACGTCGTGATGATGTGCGTCTGGTTCGCCGGTCCGCCGTTCGTCATCGCGTAGATGATGTCGGGGAAGTTGAAGATCCAGATGATGCGCAGCAGGATCGTCAGCAGCAGCGTCATCGAGATGTACGGGATGATGATCGAGAACAGCTGGCGCGCCTTGCCGGCACCGTCGAGGCTCGCGGCTTCGAGCATCTCGTCAGGCACCGACTGGAGTGCCGCGAGGATCATGATCGCGAAGAACGTCACGCCGTACCAGACGTTGGCGACGATGACCGCGAACATCGCGAGCTTCGGGTCGGCCAGCCAGGGCAGTGGGGCGTCGATGAGACCGGCCTTCATGAGCAGGTCGTTCACGACGCCGAACTCGGCGTTGAACATCCAGCGGAACAGCATCCCGATCAGGAATCCCGACACCGCCCAGGGGAAGAACACGAGGGCCTGGTAGAGGCCGCGGAAGCGGAACCGCTTGCGCAGCGCCAGAGCGATCAGGAAGCCGATCACCAGCTGCGGCACGAGTGAGCCGACGACCCAGAGCACCGAGTTCCCCGCGACGATCGGGAAGGCCGGGTCCTGGAAGACGGCGACGAAGTTGCCGAACCCGACCCACGGAGTAGAGGTGAGGTCCCACAGGTTCCAGTCGTGGAAGGCCATGCGTGCGCCCTGCAGCATGGGCCAGTAAGTGAACCAGCACACGAACACGATCGCCGGGGCCATGAAGGCCAGCAGCGTCAGCGCGTGGCGGCCACGGAAGGGGCGGCGCCGGCGGGAGGCCGGGGAGGCCCCGACGGCGGTGCCGCCGGAGCCCCCTTCGAGAGTGGTCCGGGTCACGGATCAGCCCTTTTCCGCGGCGTACTTCTCGGTCCAGAAGGTGTCCCACGACTCGAGCAGCTCAGCGGTGCTCATGTTGCCCAGGAGCACGTTCTGCACGTCCTGGTCGGACTTCTGGATCCACTCGGTCCACCAGCTGACACCACGCGGCTGACGCACGTTGACGTAGGTCTCGGGGTCTTCGGTCATGGTGACGTAGCTCGTCCACGGGCCGGTCGAGTAGAACTCGTCGTCCGCGGCCTCCGAGATGATCGGTACGAGGCTGTTGGCCTGCGCGAACTCGGTCGCCGGCTCGGCCGACGAGAGGAACTCGACGAGCGTGACCGCGGCATCCTGGTGCTCGCTGGCCTCGGCGACACCCCAGCCGGCGACGGCCAGCGGCTGCGCGGCCTTGCCCGACGGGCCGACGAGCAGCGGAGCGGTGTCCCACTGGTCCTCGGTCAGCGACGAGTCCTGCACGGTCGCGATGACCTCGGGGTCCTGTAGCAGGAACGCGGTGGTGCCGTTCGTGAAGCCGGCGACCATCTCGGGGTAGCCCCACGAGACTGCCGAGGGCGGGGAGGCCTCCGTGAAGAGGTCGAAGTAGTCGTCGACGGCCTCCTGCGCCTCGGGGGCGGCGAAGATCGTCGAGCCGTCCTCCATGAGGAACGCGTCATCGACATCGAGGCCGTCGATCGTGTACGCCTCGATCGCCGCGACGACGTTGCTGTTGGCGTTCGCGCCGCCGCGGAAGGCGTAGCCGTAGATGTTGTTCGACGGGTCCTGGATGGCGCTGGCCTGCTCGAGCAGGTCCTTCCAGCTGTGCGGGGGTCCGTCGAAGCCGGCCTCCTCGACCAGGTCGGTGCGGTAGAACAGCGACAGGCCGTAGAAGCCGTAGGGAACGAAGTAGCTCTTGCCGTCGGCGGCGACCGATGCGGACTGCGCGTTGTCGGTCAGCGCATCCCAGCCGTCCCACTTCTCGAGGTCGCCCGAGATGTCGTGCAGCCAGCCGTTGTTCGCGAACGGGCCGACGGTGATGTCGCGGACCTCGAGCACATCGACGCCCTTGCCCGACTGCAGCATCTGCTGGATCTTCTGATCGGCCTGCTCGGTGGGCGGCGAGACCAGCTTGACGGTGATGTCGGGGTTCTCCTTCTCGAAATCGTCGAGCAGGCCGCGGAGCAGTTCGGTGCGCGCAGGGTTGGTCAGGCTCTCGACCATCTGCAGGGTGACGGTGCCGTCGGAGGACGAGCTTCCTCCGGTGGAACAGCCGGTGAGTGCGAGAACGGCGACGGTGCCGATTCCTGCGGCGGTCGTCAAGATCTTGTTCTTCACGGGGTGCCTCTCAATTGGTGATGGGTGGTTCGGGTTGTCGGGTCGGATCGGATCGGGTGTCGGGTGTGGGGTGTCAGGTGTTCGGTGCGGGGACGGGAAGACGGATGCGGTCAGGAGATGACGACCGGGTCGGCCGTGCGGATGCCGGCACGCCGCAGGATCTGCGGGATGCAGCGCTCGACGAAGGTCTCGAAGTCGGAGGCCTCGGTGTAGAGGTGCGCGGACAGGCGGAAGTACCCGATGCCGCGGAAGCTGGTGAACGCGGTCTCGACTCCGGTCTCGTCGAGCAGGTCCATCCGCAGGGCATCGGCCTCTTCGCGTGTCGCGCCGAGTCCGAGAGGCAGGCGCACGAGGCGCATCGACGGCACGGGTGAGGGCAGCGGAGTGAGGGGGTCTTCGTCGCCGTAGGGGCGCAGGCCCTCGGCGATGATCTCGGCACCGGCATCCGCCATCTGCACCATCGCCCGGCGGGCGTTGTGCCAGCCGAACTCGGTTTCGATGAAGTCGATCGATGCGGGGGTGGCGAGATACGTCGTGGCGTCGATCGTGCCCTGGGTGTCGAAGCGCTCGGGGTAGGGCTCGTTCGCGGCCCACGAGTCGATGAGAGGCCACAGCTCATCGCGGTCGGCGGCGTTCGTGACGAGCAGCGCCGAGCCGCGCGGGGCGCAGGGCCACTTGTGCAGATTGCCGAACCACCAGTCGCCGCCGGCGACCGCCGCCGCGTCGGCGACGAGTCCGGGCGCATGGGCGCCGTCGACGAGCGTGCGGATGCCGCGCTCGGCGGCGAGCTCGGCGATGCGGCGCGTCGGCAGCATCCGGGCGGTGGGGGAGGTGATCTGGTCGACCACGATCAGGCGCGTGTTCGGGGTGAGAGCGTCGGCGAAGCGCTGCACGACCTCGTCGTCGCCGGCGAGCAGCGGCAGCTCGACCGCGCGGACGGATGCTCCGAAGCGGCGAGCCAGCCGCTGCGCGCCCATCGTGATCGCGCCATAGCCCTGGTCGGTGACGAGGATCTCGTCGCCGCGCTCGAGCTGCAGCGCGTTGTAGACGACGGTCGCGGCGGCAGAGGCATTGGGGACGAAGGCGCTGTCGTCGGCGTGCGCGCCCACGAACGGGGCGGTGCGCTCGCGGGCCTCCCGCACGCGCTCGGCGATGCGGGGGAACCACTCGACGGGGCTGAGATCGGCGCGCCGACGCAGAGCATCCTGCTGCGCGATGACTGCGCGGGGAACCGCGCCGAACGATCCGTGGTTGAGGTGGATGACATCGGGATCGAGGGGCCACGCCTCACGGGCTCGCATGCCGGAGTTCAGCGTGAGCGGGGCGGGGAAGAGTGGTGCGGGCATCGGTCCTCGTCGGTGCGTCGGGGGGAGTTGTTGCACAACTTTGCCACAGAGCTTGGGAAATGGCTACGAAAAGGTGAGTATGAAACATAGTTGTCATACGAATTTGATGCGGTGGCTATGTCCGACAGACTCACAGAGGGATCAGGCGGTGGCGGGAGGATGACCATGAGCGCTTTGGACACGGCCCTGCACGGGTTGCGCACGCTGATCGCCGACGGTGCCCTGCGCCCGGGCGACCGCCTGCCCAGCGAGGGTGAGCTGTGCGAGACGCTCGGCGTCTCACGCGGGTCGCTGCGCGAAGCCATCCGGATGCTGGCCGCGCTCGGCGTGCTCGAGACCCGGCACGGCTCCGGGAGCTACGTCGGTGAGCTGCGCGCCGCCGACCTGATCGGCAGCCTGTCGCTGACCGTCGGGCTGCTGCCCATGGCCGGTGTGCTCGAACTCACCGAGCTGCGTCGTGTGCTCGAACCGCACGCGGCCGCGCTCGCCGCAGCCCGAATCGACGCGACGACCATCGACTCGCTCGGCCGGATCCTCGACGAGATCGAGGGCAGCGACGACCTCGAGGCGCACTCGCGGCTCGACCACGCCTTCCACATGACGATCTCGCGGGTCGCGGGCAACGACGCGCTCACGAGCCTGATCGACGTGCTGCGCTCACGGTCGCGCGCGTATCGGATTCCGGATGCCGACGATGCGGCCGAGCTCAAGCTGCACTCGGACGCCGGGCACCGCGCGATCCTGCGGGGTCTCGCCGCGGCAGATCCGGTCGCCGCGTCGGCTGCGGCATCCGCGCATGTGGCTCAGACCGAGTACTGGGTGCGGCGGTATTCGGGTGCCGAGTCGCCGGCGGCGGAACCGGTGCCGGGGCTGGACTGAGGCGCTGCGCCCGGTCTGCGGAGGCTGTCCCGATCTGTGAGCCGTCCCGATCCGCGGGGGCTGTCCCGATCTGCGGGCCATTCCCGATCTGTGAGCCGTCCCAATCTGCGGGGGCTGTCCCGATCTGCGGGCCATTCCCGCCGATCCGTCCGCTGATCGGGGCCGGGTCCGCTGATCGGGACCGCGAGCGCGACCGGGACCGCGGCCGGGTCCGCGCATCGGGCCGACCGACGCGTCAGGCGACGGTGATGTCGACCTGCACCTCGGTCGCGATGCGTTCGAGGTCACGGCGCAGGGCGTCGAGGTCGACCGAGGACGGGATGCGAGCGACCACGGATGCCTCGAACAGGCGGCCGCCGGCCATCGCCGCGTCGCGGGTCTCGGTCGCGAGCTCCTCGATGCTGAGGTCATGGGCGCTGAGCACGCCGGACACCTCTCGGACGATGCCGGGGCGGTCGTTGCCGAGCACCTGGATCTCGAGCACCCTGTCGTCGGCATCCGACTCGGCCGGTGCTCCGGTGAGCACGGCGAGGGTCAGCAGGCCCTGGCCCTGCAGTTCGCGGAGTGCGGCCTGAAGCCCCTCCGAGTGCTCGGGGGTGACCGAGACCTCGATGACTCCGGCGAAGGTTCCGGCGAGCTCGGCCAGCGAGCTGTTCTCCCAGTTGCCGCCATGGGCATCGACGACATCGGCGACGGCTGCGACGAGTCCGGGGCGATCAGCACCCGCGACAGTGAGGATGAGAGTAGTCATGCGGCCAGCGTAGCCGTTCACGATTCAGCACCAGCGGCCGCAAGCCAGGCGAAACGGGCGGCCAGGTGGCCGATCGACGGCGTCCGTGCTGAATCGTGAACGAGCAGGTCGGGCGAACCGCGGCTCACTCGACCCAGTCGCCGGTCTCCAGGAAGTGGTCGAGCCGAGCGCGGTGGGGGGCGAGATCCCAGCCTTGCTCGGCGACCCAGTCGGCGTTGAAGTACGTGCCGGCGTAGCGGATGCCGCTGTCGCAGATCAGCGTGACGATGCTGCCGGTCTCGCCGGCGGCGCGCATGCGTGCGATCAGTTGGAAGACGCCGTACAGGTTGGTGCCGGTAGATCCTCCGGCCCAGTGCAGCGTGCGCTCGCGCAGCATCCGGATCGCGGCGATCGACCCGGCGTCGGGCACGCGGATCATCTCGTCGATGACGGTCGGCACGAACGAGGCCTCGACGCGGGGTCGGCCGATGCCCTCGATGCGGCTGGGGCGGCCGGCGGGCGGATCGACGGTTCCGGCCCATCCGTCGAAGAACGCCGAGCCCTCGGGATCGACGACCGCGATCTGCGTCTCATGGCGGCGGTACTTCACGTACCGGCCGAACGTCGCGCTCGTGCCGCCGGTGCCTGCGCCCACGACGATCCACCGGGGGATCGGATGCCGCTCCTGCGACAGCTGGCTGAACACGCTCTCGGCGATGTTGTTGTTGCCGCGCCAGTCGGTCGCCCGCTCGGCGAACGTGAACTGGTCGAGATAGTGACCGTGGCACTCCGACGCCAGACGTTGCGCCTCGGGAGACATGTCTTCGGCGCGGTCGACGAAGTGACAGCGGCCGCCGTAGAACTCGATGAGGTCGATCTTCTCCTGGCTCGTCGACCGCGGCACGACCGTGACGAAGGGCAGCCCCAGCATCCGTGCGAAGTACGCCTCGGAGACGGCGGTCGATCCGCTCGACGACTCGACGAGCGTCGAGTGCTCGGTGATGCGGCCGTTCACGAGTCCGTAGAGGATCAGCGAGCGCGCGAGGCGATGCTTGAGCGAACCGGTGGGGTGCACGGACTCGTCTTTGAGGTACAGATCGATGCCCCACTCGGGTGGCAACGGGAAGAGGTGCAGGTGCGTGTCTGCGCTGCGGTTCGCGTCGGCTTCCAGCAGGGCGATCGCAGTGCTGGTCCAGTCGCTCATGCTTCGAGCGTAACGCGCCGCTACTTGGCGGTGTATCCGCCCTCGCCCGTCTCTCCGTCGTAGGTGAAGACCCGGTCTTCGAGGGTGATCTCGATGTCGTCGCCGAGGGGCTGCTGCGCGAGCAGCCGCTCTTCGAGCATGGTCATGCGCTGCTCGTACTCGTCGGCGGTCGCGGCGTCCACGCCCCAGATCGTCGCGACCTTCATATCCGTGAGGAAGTAGAGGAACGCGCTGACCGCGGTGCGATTGAACTCGGTGTCGGGGATGCTCTGCCACAGCTCGCCGGAATCGCGGAGCCGTTTGTACTCGTCGATCTTCTGCTCGAGCCGATCGGCGATGGCCGCCCCGGCCTCGGGATCGGCCGGTGCATCGGATGAGCCGTCGTCGGGCACGGCGCTCGGCTCGGACGGTTGCCCGCCCTCGGGGGCGACGGAGGTCGGACTCGGCACCGCGATCGGCGTCGCCGGGGATGACCCCAGAATCAGGCTGACCGCCACGGCGACGCCGATCACGACGAGCACGGCCATCGCGCCGACGATGCTGAGCACCACGGCCAGATTGCGGCCGCCGGATCGCGGGGGAGGGGGCGCGGAGGACGAGAGCGGATAGGCGCCAGCGGCAGAGGGAGCGGGCTGAGGATAGGCGGGCGGCGGATATGCGGGCTGGGCGTATCCGGGCGGCGGATATGCGGGCTGGGCGTAGGGCGCGGATTGCGGGTGGCCGGGCTGCGGATGCTGCGCCGGAGCGCTCGAGTACGGCGGAGCGCTCGAGTACGGCGGAGCGCTCGAGTACGGCGGGACCGTTCCCGGATGGCTGCCCAGCGCGGGAGCGCCGGTCGGCGATGCTCCGGACCCCGGCGGCCCCGGCCACTGTGGAAGTGGGGGCCCGGCCGGTGCGCCGAGCGGCGGCGCGAGCGGAACAGCGGGCGGAACCGGTGCCGACGAGCCGGCGGGAGCCGGAGGAACGACGAGCTCGGGCTGCGCGACGGGCTCGGGCTGCGCGACGGGCTCGGGCTGCGCGATCGGCTCGGGCTGTGCTGCAGCATCCTGCGCTCCAGCATCCTGTCCTGACGCATCCCGCTCGTTCGTCATCGACGCTCTCCCCCCCGGTGCGCGGCGCCGCGTGCGCCTTCGAGAAAGGTTAGTCGGCCCCGCCGACAGCGGAAACTCGAGTCGATGCCGCCTGGCGCAGCCACTGCTCGACGCCCGCGATGTGTGCGGTCGTGAGCGAGGTGGCGAGGGCAGGATCGTGGCGGGCAATCGCGTCGGCGATGCCGCGGTGCTCGGCGAGCGTGCGCTCGGTGGCGCCGCCCTCGGTGAGGCCGCGCCACACGCGTGCCCGGACCGTCTGGCTGCTGAGGTGCTCGATCAGGCTCGCGAGGTACGCGTTGCCCGACATCGCGGCGATCTCGCGGTGGAAGCGGATGTCGTGCTCGACAATCTCCTCGACGGTCGAGGTCGCGTCGACGGACGAGACCTCATGGACCAGCGCGGCGATCGCGTCAACGGTGCCGAGGGTCGCCGCCAGGCCGGTGGCCTGCGACTCGAGCATGCGCCTGACCGCGAAGATCTCGAGCATCGAATCGTCGTCGTGCATGTCGACCACGAACGAGATCGCTTCGAGCAGCAGGTGCGGTTCGAGGCTCGTGACGTACGTGCCGTCGCCGCGCCGCACATCGAGCACGCGGATGACCTCGAGCGCCTTCACGGCCTCGCGCATCGAGCTGCGAGAGAGGCCGAGTCGTTCGGCGAGCTCCTTCTCGGGCGGGAGCCGGTCGCCGGGCGACAGCTCGCCCGAGACGATCATCGCCTTGATCTTCGCGATCGCCTCATCGGTCACTGCCACTCGGACATCCTAGCGATTGATCCGATGTCTGCGGCAGGATGGGGGCATGCGCGTACTCGATTCGCACCTGCACCTCTGGTCGCCCGACACTCTGACGTACACCTGGCTCAAGGGCCCGCTCGCCTGGGAGTTCGCGGCGCTCGAGATCGCGCACTCCCGGGTCGACCGGGCCACGATCGAGAAGGCGGTGTTCGTGCAGGCCGAGACGATCGAGGACGACTTCCTCGCCGAGGTGCGGTGGGTCGCCGCTCAGGCCCGGGAAGCGGGCGTCGCCGCGATCGTCGCCGGTGCGCGGCTCGACCGCGGCACCGACACCACGGCGCATCTCGAAGGGCTCGCGGCCGAACCGCTCGTCGTCGGGGTGCGGCACAATCTGCAGGGCGAACCCGACGGACTCGCGGTTTCGGCGGCATTCGTGACCGGAGCACGAGAAGTCGCCGCCCGGGGCTGGACCTTCGACGCCTGTGTACGCGCTCCGCAGCTGCCCGAGATCGCACGTCTCGCCGGTGCCGTGCCCGAGCTGCGGATGGTGCTCGATCACCTCGGCAAGCCCACCGTCGGCACGGCGGATGCCCCGGCGACGCCCACGATGGAGTGGGTGCGCGACCTCGACGACCTGGCGCGGCATCCGCAGGTCTCCTGCAAACTGTCCGGGCTGCCCGGCGAGGCCGCGGGGGATTGGTCGCCTGCCCAGCTCGAGCCGTTCCTCGATGCGGCGGCCGATGCGTTCGGGGCAGAGCGGCTGATGTGGGGGAGTGACTGGCCCGTGTCGGTCATCGGTCCCGCCGAGCCGGGCGACCCGCATGCCCCCGAAGACGGGTCGCCGACCTACCAGCCGACGGCCCGGAGTCGATGGGCGGATGCCGTGATCGCCTGGGCCGAGAAGCGCGGCCACGATCTCGATGCGATCTTCTGGGCGAATGCCGAGGAGTTCTATCGCGTCGGTCAGTGGTCGACGCATGCGGATGCTCGGGACGAGCGGCCCCGCCGCGGCATCCGGGCCTGGTTGCGCGGCGGACGAGCGTAGCGCCGGCGTTCGCGTCGCCCCCGCTGCGTCAGCTGCCGACCGGACGCAGACGCAGCTGCGCCATGCCGCCGTCGACCTCGATGAACGTTCCCGTCGTCGATCCCGCGGCCGGTGACACCAGGTAGGCGACGGCGGCGGCGACCTCGTCGGGCGAGACCAGGCGGCCGTGCGGCTGGCGGGCCTCGAGGGCGGCGCGCTCGGCGATCGGGTCCGCTGCCGAGTCGAGCAGGCGCCCGACCCAGGGAGTGTCGGCGGTGCCGGGGTTCACGGCGTTCACACGGATGCCGTCGCGCAGGTGGTCGGCAGCCATGGCGCGCGTCAGGGCCGAGACCGCTCCCTTCGACGCGCTGTACAGAGCGCGCTGCGGCAGCCCGGTCGTCGAGGCGATGGATGCCGTGTTGCAGACCGCTGCGCTCGGCGACTTCTTGAGCCAGGGCAGCGCCGCCGAGGTGACGCGCGCGATGCCGGTGACGTTGATCGAGAGCACTCGGGCCCACTCGTCGTCGTCGTTCGCGCTGATGTCGCCCTGCGCGCCGATGCCGGCGTTGTTGACCACAATGTCGATGCGGCCGAACTTCTCGGCGACGGCGGCGACGGCGGCATCCACCGACGCGCGGTCCGAGACGTCGGCCGTGAACGCGGCGAAGGCGGCATCCGCACCGGACGTGTCGCGGTCGAGCACCGCGATCCGCGCGCCGTCGGCATGCAGACGGGCGGCGATGGCCTCCCCGATCCCGGATGCTCCGCCGGTGACGATCGCGACGAGTCCGTCGAGTGCGCTGCTCACTTCTCTGCCTCCCATGCCACGAACTCCTGGCGCTGATGCCCGAGTCCCTCGATCTCGATCTCCACCACATCGCCCGCGGTCAGGTACGGGAACCTGCCGCCGAACGCGACGCCCTGCGGGGTGCCGGTGAGGATCAGGTCGCCCGGCTCGAGCGTGACGTACTGCGACAGGTGGTGCACGATCACACGGACGTCGAAGATCATGTCGTTCGTGTTCGAGTCCTGACGGGGCTCGCGGTTGACCCAGCTGCGCAGCCGCAGATCGTCGACGTCGACCTCGTCGGGGGTGACCAGCCACGGGCCGGTGGGGTTGAAGCCGGGTGCGATCTTGCCCTTCGACCACTGTCCGCCCGAGACCTCCATCTGGAAGGCGCGCTCCGAGACGTCGTTCGCCACCACATAGCCGGCGATGTGCGCGTCCGCATCCTCCGGCGAGTCGAGGTAGGCCGCGCGGGCGCCGATGACGATGCCGAGCTCGACCTCCCAGTCGGTCTTCTCGCTGCCGCGGGGGATCGTGACCGCGTCGTTCGGGCCGACGACGGTGTTCGGCGTCTTCAAGAACATGATCGGCACGGTGGGCGGCTCGGCGCCCGATTCGCGCGCATGGGCGGCGTAGTTCTGGCCGATGCAGATGACGGCGCTCGGGCGGGCGATCGGCGCTCCGATGCGCATTGCGGCGGCATCCGCGAGTTCGGGCAGAATGCCCGAGGCGATCGCCTCGGCGACGCGAGAGCGGAAGTCGCCGGCGAGGAAGTCGCCGTTGACATCGGATGTCAGTGCGCGCAGGTCGAGGTGGCGGTCGCCCTCGATGACGACGGGGATCTCGGCGCCGGCGGGGCCCAGACGTGCGAACTTCATTGTCTCTCCTGATCTCCCGGGAAGACTCCCGATTCGACGGCGCCGATCTGGCGTGCCTCGTTGACAGTATAGACATCGGATGTTTACACTCCAAGGGATTTGCACGAATCCCCAGCCCGTGCACGAGAGGACCCCGTGAGCCACATCGTCGCCCTCGACACGACCGACATCCGCTTTCCCACGTCGCTGAGCCTCGACGGGTCGGATGCCATGAACCCCGACCCCGACTACTCGGCGGCGTATGTCATCGTCCGCACCGACGCCGGGGACGGCATCGACGGTCATGCCTTCGTGTTCACGATCGGTCGGGGCAACGATGTGCAGGTCGCCGCGATCGACGCGCTCGCCGGGCACCTGGTCGGCCGCGAGATCGAACCGCTGCTCGACGACATGGGCACGACCTTCCGCGACATCATCGGCGACTCGCAGCTGCGCTGGCTCGGCCCGGAGAAGGGCGTCATGCACATGGCGATCGGCGCGGTCATCAACGCGCTGTGGGACATCAAGGCCAAGCGGGCCGGTCTGCCGCTCTGGCAGCTGCTGGCACGGATGACGCCGGAGGAGCTCGTCGGCCTCGTCGACTTCCGCTACCTGACCAACGCTCTGACACCCGAGGACGCGCTCGAGATCCTGCGCGCCGCGGAACCCGGCCGCGCCGAGCGCGAGCGCGAGCTGCTCGCCACCGGCTATCCCGGATACACGACGAGCCCCGGCTGGCTGGGCTACTCCGACGAGAAGCTCGAGAGGCTCGCCCGTGAGGCGATGGCCGACGGCTTCACGCAGATCAAGCTGAAGGTCGGCGCCGACCTCGACGACGACATCCGCCGCTTCCGCAAGGCCCGCGAGGTCTGCGGGCCCGACTTCCCGATCGCGATCGACGCGAACCAGCGCTGGGAGGTGTCGGAGGCGATCGAGTGGGTGAACGCGCTCGCCGAGTTCCACCCCGCCTGGATCGAAGAGCCCACGAGCCCGGACGACGTGCTCGGTCACGCCGAGATCGCCAGAGGAGTGGCGCCCATCCGCGTCGCCACCGGCGAGCACGCCCAGAACCGCGTGATCTTCAAGCAGCTCCTGCAGGCTGAAGCCATCTCTGTCATGCAGATCGACGCCGTGCGCGTCGCGGGTGTCAACGAGAACATCGCCAACCTGCTGCTGGCGGCGAAGTTCGGCGTGCCGGTCTGCCCGCATGCCGGTGGTGTCGGTCTGTGCGAGGCCGTGCAGCACCTGTCGATGTTCGACTTCGTCGCCGTCACCGGCACGCGCGAGGGCCGGATGATCGAGTTCGTCGACCACCTGCACGAGCACTTCGTGATCCCGACCGACATCCAGGGCGGCTCGTACATGGCGCCCTCCGCGCCCGGCTCGGGCATGGAGATGAAGGCCGAGAGCATCGCCGCCTACACGTGGACGGGTCAGCATGTCGGCGCCTGAACCGCTGACGGTTCCGACCCTCGGATACGGCGCCGCGAACCTCGGCAACCTCTTCCGCGCGCTGACCGACGACCAGGCGTGGGCCGTGCTCGACGCCGCGTGGGAGAGCGGCATCCGCTTCTTCGACACCGCACCGCACTACGGTCTCGGACTCTCGGAGCGCCGCCTCGGCGCGTTCCTGCAGACCAAGCCGCGCAAGGACTACGTGCTCTCGACCAAGGTCGGGCGACTGCTGCGACCGAACCCCGACCACGACGGCGGGCTCGACACCGCCAACGACTTCCATGTGCCCGACGACCTGCGGCGCGTGTGGGACTTCTCGGCCGACGGCATCCGCGCGAGCCTCGCCGAATCGCGCGAGCGGCTCGGCATCGAGCGCATCGACCTGCTCTACCTGCACGACCCCGAGCGACACGATCTCGACCTGGCGCTCGCCGAGGCGCTGCCGGCGCTCGAGCGGCTGCGGGCAGACGGAGAGGTGGCCGCGATCGGCATCGGATCGATGGTGTCGGATGCTCTCGCCGCGGCCGTGCGCTCGGCCGACCTCGACCTGATCATGGTCGCCGGCCGCTACACGCTGCTCGAGCAGCCGGCCGCCGCCGAGGTGCTGCCCGCCTGCCGTGCGAAGGGCACCGGGATCGTCGCGGCATCCGTCTTCAACTCCGGCCTGCTGGCCTCGAACGAGCCGCGCCGTGACGGACGCTACGAGTACGGACGGCTGCCCGACGCACTCTGGGACCGACTCGTGCGCATCGCCCGCGTGTGCGCCGAGCACGACGTGTCGCTGCCGGCGGCAGCGCTGCAGTTCCCCCTGCAGTCCGACGTCGTCCGCTCGGTCGTCGTGGGCGGCAGCCGCCCCGAGCAGCTGCGGCAGAACGCGGAATGGGCGAGCGCCACGGTGCCCGCCGAACTGTGGGACGCGCTCGCCGCAGAGGGACTCATCCCCGCGTGATCCGCTGACACGACCTCATTCACCGACGAAGGAGAAGACACCCATGTTCACGAGCGACACCGTCCGCCCCGCACACTACGAACGCTTCGAGCGGGAGGTGCCGCAGTGGTACCGGGATGCGAAGCTCGGCATCTTCGTGCACTGGGGGCCGTACTCGGTTCCGGCGTGGGCCGAGCCGATCGGCCCGCTCGGCACCTTCGATTCCGCGCACTGGTTCGCGCACAACCCCTACGCCGAGTGGTACTACAACACGATCCGCATCGAGGGCAGCCCTGCGCACCGGCACCAGCAGGAGGTCTACGGCGGAGCCGACTACGACGACTTCATCGATCAGTGGAAGGCAGAGCGCTTCGATGCCGGTGCCGTGATGGACCTCGTCGCCCGCACAGGCGCGCGATACTTCGTGCCGACGAGCAAGCATCACGACGGCGTCGCGCTGTGGGATGCTCCGGGTACGGGCGACCGCAACACGGTGGCGCGCGGCCCGAAGCGCGACCTCATCGGAGAGTTCCGCGACGCGGCCGACGAGCGCGGCATCCGCTTCGGGGTCTACTACTCCGGGGGCCTCGACTGGTGGTTCGGACAGAACCCGGTGATCGCCGACGAGATCGACGCGAACAACCGGCCTGTCGACAAGGCCTACGCCGACTACGCCTACGACCACGCGGTCGACCTGATCGACAGGTACCGCCCCGCGGTGCTGTGGGGTGACATCGAGTGGCCCGATGCGGGCAAGCCCGAGGGGGACAAGAGTCTCGTCGAGCTCTTCGACCGCCTGTACGCGACGGTTCCGGATGCGGTGGTCAACGACCGCTTCGGCGAGACGCACTGGGACTTCCGCACCAGCGAGTACGAGCAGGGGAGGGATGCCGAGAGCGGCGTCTGGGAGAACTGCCGCGGCGTCGGATTCTCGTTCGGGCACAACCGACTCGAAGACGAGACGAACTCGCTCGACGGGGCCGGGGCGATCCGCCACTTCGTGGACGTCGTCTCGCGCGGAGGCAACCTGCTGCTCAACATCGGCCTCACGGCCGCGGGCGAGGTCACCGATCTGCAGCGGAGGACGCTCGAGGAGCTCGGTGCGCGGAACGACGTGCACGGCGATGCGATCTTCGCGTCTGAGACTCTGGATGCCGCGATCGCGCGCGCCGCGGATGAGCCCTGGGTGCGCTGGACGCGCACCGACGGCCGAGCGCACGCGTTCATCGACGCCCCGGCGGGCAGCGTCGTGACGCTCGACGTCGACGCAGATCGACTCGATGCCGCGAGCGGGCGCTCGGATGCGGCATCCGTCGCCGGAGACTCGGGAGCGCCGGTCGTGACCGTGGGAGAGTCGGCGATCGCCGGGCCCGTGCGGGTCACGTTCGACCTGCGGTAGGTCGGACTCAGGTGCTGAGAACGCGCTCGAGGTGTGCACGGCCCCGGCGGATCGCCGCGGCCGTGACGGCATCCGATCCCGGGTATTCCGCGTGCCCGGCCGGCAGCACCTCGAGGTCGAGCGCCTCGACGGCGTTCGCCACCGCGAACTGTCCCTGCGGGGGCACATACGGATCCCACAGTGCGACCTCGACGCGCACGGGCACCTGCGCGAGCGTCATGGCGCTCGACGCGTCGAACCAGCGCAGCAGCTCGCGGGCTTCGGGGTGAGCGGCGACGTGCGCGCGCACTGCCGCGCCGCTGCCGAAGCAGTGCACCGCCAGCCGCTCGTCGTACTGGCCGAAGCTCGGCACGATCAGGTTTCCGCCGATGTAGCGGTCGTCCCAGGGGAGGGCGAGTGAGCCGATACCGCCGCCGAAGCTCTCGCCCACGTAGTAGAGAGGCACATCGCCGTTCAGCGCGACGAGCGCGTCGGCCGCGAGCCACAGATCGCGAGCGCACAGCCCCAGCGAGTACCGTTCGGGGTCGTCGATGCCTGCGAGCACGTGCTCGGCAGTCAGCTCGGGGGCGCCCACGCCGGCATTGAGCGTCGGCAGGCCTCGCGCGACCGGGAAGATCGCGGCCGCATCGTCGGGCACACGGGCGAGATCGACCGCGTCACGCCCTCCGTACCCGTGGCTGTGCACGACGCCGACGCGCGCGGCGGCTGCGACGGGGTCGACGACCCAGGCACGCAGGCGCGTGCCGTCGATCCCCGAGTACTCGATCACCGAGACGCGCCTGCCCGCTGCGGAATCGACCGACAGGACCACCGGCGCGGCATCCACCTGCCGCGCCTCGTCGCGCCACCGCATCCAGCGCTCCGCGAAGCCCTCGGGCGGAGCGATCGGTGCGATCGAGCGCAGCGTGTCGAGCGTGTGACCGTAGCTGGCGTCGAAGGCGGCAGCGGGGAACCAGGTGTCGTAGGGAGCGGGGAGGGTCATGCGTGAGTGTCGTTCCGGGCGCGCCGCGATCGGTAGGCGGCGACCGCGTTGCGGTTGGTGCAGGTCGTCGAGCAGTAGCGCTTCGAGCGGTTGCGCGAGAGATCGAGCGCGAGGGCGTGGCAGGTGTCGTCGGCGCAGATCGAGATCCGCGATCCCTCGTCGGCGCGGATGACGTCGATCAGTGCCATGGCGGTCTCGATCTGCACGCGCTCCGCGAGCGGGCGCTCGTCGGCGACGGCGTGCAGATGCCAGTCGACTCCGTCATGGCGGACGAGGCGCGGGGAGAGGGTGCTCTCGGCGAGCGCCGCGTTGACGTGCTCCGCCATCTCGTCACGGGGCGCGAGCAGCATGGAGCGCAGGCGGGAGCGGATGCCGCGCAGCGCCGCCAGCTCGGCATCGTCGCGATCGATGCGACCGGAGTACGGGAACTCGGCGAGGAATGCCGCGTGATCGGCGGGTGTCTCGAGGGTCTCGGGTTCTTCGGCGGAGTTCACCAACCAGACGGCGGCGCGCAGCGCCTCTTCGGTGTCATCGGCGAAGATCATATTGACACCTTACTACTCGCGCGAGTAGCGTCACCTGTCATGAGCACTATTGCCAATGACGCGTCGGCGCGGGAGGTGCGTCTCGGGCTGCCGCTGGCGATCGGCGCGGCCTTCGCCTTCGGGATGTCGGGCGCCTGGGCGCGGGGGCTCATCGATGCGGGGTGGACGCCGGGTGCCGCCGTCACGGTGCGTGTCTGGGTCGCGGCGCTCGTGCTGCTCGTGCCGACGATCCTGTCGTTGCGTGGCCGATGGGGAATGCTCAGAAAGAACGCCGGCATGGTCGCCGCCTACGGACTGCTCGCCGTGACAGCGACGCAGCTCTGCTACTTCCAGGCCGTCGCCGTGATGGACGTCGGCCTCGCGCTGCTCATCGAGTACACCGCCCCGATCGCCGTCGTCCTGTGGCTCTGGCTCCGCCGGGGTGAACGGCCGACTCGACGCAGCGTGATCGGTGCGGCCATCGCGTTCGTCGGCCTCGTGCTGATGCTCGACATCATCACCGGCGCCGAGGTCAACGTCGCCGGCATCCTCTGGGCGCTCGCCGCGATGGTGGGTGCGGCGACGTACTTCCTGCTCTCGGCCAAGGCCGACACCGGGCTGCCGCCGATCGCGCTGGCCGGGGGAGGGCTGCTGCTCGGCGCGGTGGCGTTGACGGTCGCCGGCCTCGTCGGCATCCTGCCCATCGCCTGGACGACCGACGACATCGCCTACCGCTTCGGAACCGTTCCGTGGTTCGTGCCGGTGCTCGCGATCGGCCTGATCGCGACGGCTCTCGCATATGTGCTCGGCATCGCGTCGACACGGATGCTGGGCTCGCGCCTGGCATCCTTCATCGCGCTGTCCGAAGTCGTCGCCGCGCTGCTCTTCGGCTGGTTGCTGCTCGGGCAGCTCCCCGACCTGCTGCAGGCCGTCGGTGCGGCGCTCGTGCTGGTCGGTGTCGTCGTCGTGAAGCTCGGCGAGCCGCGTCCGGCCGAGTTCGTCGAGCCTGTCCCGGATGCTGTGGAGCTGCCGCGGCGGTAGCGCGGCGTCCCGTCGTCCGTGCGGGGTCGATCTCGTGTGCGGGTCGCCCATGCGGGGTCGATCTCGTGTGCGGGTCGCCCATGCGGGGTCGATCTCGTGTGCGGGTCAGTAACGCATCCCTGGGTGCCGTTTCGGATGCACTTTTGACCCCGCACGGGCCGCGCGCCGACTGGCGGATGCGTTTTTGGCCCCGCTCGGGCCCGCATCTGTGAGTGGTCAATTGAGCATCCCTGAGCGCCGTTGGGGATGCGTTTTTGACCCCGCATGGATGCGCGGATGCACTTTTGACCCCGCATTGCAGCGAGCGAGCGAGCGAGCGGGCGAGCGGGACACGTGACTCGCTCGATGACTTATGTATACGCGATGACGGTGGAAACCGGCGCAAGGCCCTTGAATGCGCATTTTTGTATACACTGAGGGCATGAGCTCCGTCGCCGACCGCATCACAGCGAGCGATCGAGCCCACGCGGCGCTGCTGGACGAGATCCAGTCGGGCGTGCTCCCCGCCGGCTTCGTGCTCGGCGAGGTCGAGCAGGCCGCCCGCCTCGGCATCAGCCGCACCCCGTTGCGCGAGGCCCTGCGGCGCCTGGCCGCCGACGGCCTGGTCGTGCAGCAATCCCCTCGGGTCACCGTGGTCGCCGACCTGGATGCCGACGACATCCGCGCGCTGTTCGAGATCCGCCGCGCGCTCGAAGAGACCTCCGCCCGTCTCGCCGCCCAGCGCGGAGACGCCTCCCTCTTCGCCGCGCTCGCCGACGAGTTCACCCACGTCGACCTCGCCGCCGTCGAGGGGCGTGATGCCTACTACGCCCTCATCGCCCGCTTCGACGCGGCTCTCGACAGGGCCGTCGACAACGACTACATCGCCTCGGCGCTGCGCACCGTGCGCACCCACCTCGTGCGGGTGCGCCGCATGGCCCGCGACAAGCCCGACCGCCTCGCCGCCTCCGCCGCCGAGCATCGCACGATCGCGGCAGCGCTGGCCGACCGAGACGGCGACCTCGCCGCCCACGCCACGCACGTGCATCTGCACAACGCGCTCGCCGGCATCCTCGACTCCCTGTCAGCCAACCCCGAAGGTGTGAAATGACCGTCACCCACCACGTCCGCGTGCACCGCAGCGACGAGAACCTCGCTCGAGAAGACCAGCTCGCCTGGAAGATCGCCGAGGTCGCCGCAGACCCGGTCGAGGTCGAGCAGGACGTCGTCGACATGATCATCAACCGCATCATCGACAACGCGTCGGTCGCCGCGGCATCCCTCACCCGCGGCCCCATCAACGCGGCCCGCGCGCAGGCGTTCAGCCACCCCGTCTCGACCGGCGGCATCGGCGCCACGGTCTTCGGCGCGGCTCTCGACCACCGCACGAGCCCCGAGTGGGCGGCGTGGGCCAACGGCGTCGCCGTGCGCGAGCTCGACTACCACGACACGTTCCTCGCGGCCGAGTACTCGCACCCGGGCGACAACATCCCGCCGATCCTCGCGGTCGCCCAGCACGTGCAGGCCGACGGCCGCGCGCTGCTTCGAGGCATCGCCACCGGCTACGAGATCCAGATGGACCTCGTGCGCGCGATCTGCCTGCACAAGCACAAGATCGACCACGTCGCCCACCTCGGCCCGTCGGCCGCCGCCGGCATCGGCACCCTGCTCGGCCTCGATGTCGAGACGATCTACCAGGCCGTCGGCCAGGGGCTGCACACCACCACCGCTACACGCCAGAGCCGCAAGGGCGAGATCTCGACCTGGAAGGCGCATGCCCCGGCGTTCGCCGGCAAGCTCGCGGTCGAGGCCGTCGATCGCGCGATGCGCGGGCAGACCAGCCCCGCCCCGATCTATGAAGGTGAAGACGGCGTGATCGCCTGGATGCTCGACGGCAAGGACGCCGCGTACGAGGTGCCGCTTCCCGCCGCGGGGGAGGCGAAGCGCGCGATCCTCGACTCGTACACGAAGGAGCACTCGGCCGAGTACCAGGCGCAGGCGTGGATCGACCTCGCCCGCAAGCTCGGCACCGAGAACCCGGCGCTCCGCGACCCCGCGAACATCGAGTCCATCGTGCTGCACACCAGTCACCACACCCACTACGTGATCGGCTCGGGCGCGAACGACCCGCAGAAGTACGACCCCACCGCATCGCGCGAGACGCTCGACCACTCGATCCCGTACATCTTCGCGGTGGCGCTGCAGGACGGCGGGTGGCACCACGTCGACTCGTACACGCCCGAGCGTGCGGGCCGCGCAGACACCGTCGCTCTGTGGCACAAGATCACCACGGACGAGGATGCCGAGTGGACGCGCCGCTACCACTCTGAGGACCCCGACGTGAAGGCGTTCGGCGGTCGCGTCGAGTTCCGCCTGACCGACGGCACGACCGTGACCGACGAGATCGCCGTCGCCGACGCGCATCCGCTCGGCGCCCGTCCGTTCGCGCGCGAGAACTACATCGCGAAGTTCCGCCTGCTGGCCGAGCCCGTGCTGGAGTCGGCCGAGATCGAGCGCTTCCTCGAGCTCGTGCAGCGTCTGCCCGAGCTCACGGCCGCCGAGGTCGGCGAGCTGTCGATCATCGCGAAGCCGGGTCTGCTCGAGGGCGCGGATGCCCCGAAGGGTCTGTTCTGATGCTCTACTCCCATGTCACCCCGGCCGAGAAGCGCCGCCTGTTCCGTGAGCGACTCGCGAGCGGCGAGCTGCTGCGCTTCCCCGGCGCCTTCAACCCGCTGAGCGCCCGCCTGATCGAGCAGAAGGGCTTCGACGGGGTCTACATCTCGGGCGCGGTGCTGTCTGCCGATCTCGGCGTGCCCGACATCGGGCTCACCACGCTGACCGAGGTCGCCGGGCGCGCGAAGCAGATCGCGCGCATGACCGAGATCCCCGCGATCGTCGACGCCGACACGGGATTCGGTGAGCCGTTGAACGTCGCCCGCACGATCCAGGAACTCGAAGACGCCGGCCTCGCCGGCACGCACATCGAGGACCAGATCAACCCGAAGCGCTGCGGTCACCTCGACGGCAAGAGCGTGGTCGACGAGCGCACGGCGATCCGTCGCATCCGCGCCGCTGCCGACGCCCGCCGCGACCCGAACTTCCTCATCATGGCGCGCACCGATATCCGCGCGGTCGAGGGGCTGGACTCGGCGATAGATCGCGCCAAGGCGCTGGTGGATGCCGGAGCCGATGCCGTCTTCCCCGAGGCGATGCGCACGCTCGCCGAGTTCGAGGCGATGGCAGAGGCGCTCGACGTGCCGATCCTCGCCAACATGACCGAGTTCGGCAAGAGCGACCTCTTCTCGGTCGACCAGCTGCGCGATGCCGGAGTGAACATGGTCATCTGGCCCGTGTCGCTGCTGCGCATCGCGATGGGCGCGGCGGACCGTGCGCTCGATACGCTGAACGAGGAGGGGCACCTCACCTCGAAGCTCGGTGAGATGCAGCACCGTGCCGATCTCTACGACCTGATCGACTACGAGTCCTACAAGGAGTTCGACTCGGGCGTCGCAGGCTTCACGGTAGACAGAGCGCGTCCCTGAGCGCAGCGAAGGGAATCACGCCGGTTGCTGAGCGAGGAGCGCAGCGACGAGTCGAAGTACACGAAGGAGTGAGCATGACCGAGCCGGACATCAAGAAGGGCCTCGCGGGCGTCGTCGTCGACACGACGGCGATCTCGAAAGTCAACCCCGAGACGAACAGCCTGCTGTACCGCGGGTATCCGGTGCAGGAGCTGGCGGCGACCCAGTCGTTCGAAGCGGTCGCGTACCTGCTGTGGCACGGAGAGCTGCCGACGTTCGAAGAGCTCGCCGCCTTCCGCGCCAAGGAGCGCCCTCACCGCGCGCTGAGCGACAGCGTCAAGGCGGCGATCGACCTGATCCCGCTCGAGGCGCACCCGATGGACGAGGTGCGCACGGCCGTGAGTCTGATCGGCGCCTCCGACACGAACGCCGGCGGATCGGTGCTGGATGCCGGGGGCAGCCCCGAGGAGAACCTCGAGCGCAGCATCCGTCTGTTCGCCGCTCTGCCGGCGATCGTCGCCTACGGCCAGCGCCGCCGTCGCGGCGAGCAGCCGATCGAACCGCGCGACGACCTCGACTACTCGGCGAACTTCCTCTGGATGACGTTCGGCGAAGAGGCCGACCCGGTGGTCGTCGACGCGTTCAACCGCTCGATGATCCTGTATGCCGAGCACTCGTTCAACGCCTCGACCTTCACGGCCCGCGTGATCACCTCGACCCTCAGCGACCTGTACTCGGCCGTCGTCGGAGCGATCGGCGCGCTCAAGGGCCCGCTGCACGGCGGTGCCAACGAGGCCGTGCTGCACATCTTCGACGAGATCGGCGAGGCGTCCAACGTCGTGCCGTGGCTCGATAAGGCGCTGGCTGAGAAGCGCAAGATCATGGGCTTCGGCCACCGCGTGTACAAGAGCGGCGACTCGCGTGTGCCCACCATGAAGGCCGCGCTCGACACGCTCGTCGAGCACTACGACCGCGCCGAGGTGGCCGCGCTGTACGACGCTCTCGAGGCGGAGTTCGTCGCGCGCAAGGGCATCTACCCGAACCTCGACTACCCGTCGGGTCCGGCGTACAACCTGATCGGCTTCGACACGCTGACCTTCACGCCGCTGTTCGTGGCGGCGCGGGTGACGGGGTGGACGGCGCACGTGATCGAGCAGGCCGGCGCCAACGCGCTGATCCGTCCGCTGTCGTTCTACGACGGCGTCGACGAGCGTCACGTCGAGGGCTAGCCTCCCCGCCGTTCGAATCGCTCACTTTGCAGAAAACCTCGGGCGGAATCTGCCAAGTGAGCGATTCGAACGTGTGGGCGGGGTCAGCTCGACCGGGGGAGGCTGCCGAGCTCGGTACCCGTGGCGTCCATGATCACGAGCACATCGCCGTCGAGGGCGACCGCGCGCACGCCGCGCATCCAGTCGTCGACACCGGGGCAGGCCTTCAGGGTCGAGGCGAAGCGGGCGAGGTCGACGCGGTCGCCGTTCACCGAATAGGTCGTGGTGACGCCGTTGCAGCCGTCGCTGCCGGTGACCGTGCCGTCGGCGGCGAACTCGAGGTGCGGCTGGCCTGCGGCGTCCTCTCCCCACAGTCCGACGAGCTTCTCGACGACGGCCGCCTCTTCGCTGTTCGGCTCGGGGGTCGAGGTCGGGGCCTCGCCAGGAGTGCTGGTCGCACAGGCCGTGCCCAGCAGGGCGAAGGCCCCCAGCATCGCGAGGCCGACGAGGTTTCGTGCTCTGCGGTGGGTGCTCATGCTGGTCATGGTAACCGGATCGGCCGCCAGAATACTGAGTTCTCAGCGGATTCGACGGTGTGGAGACGCGGCCGTCGGGTCGCGGTGCCTCGCGCGTATACCCCGCAGACGAGTGCCAGGTCAAATGGCAAAATTCTGGTAAACAATTCTCCCATTCTGTGGATTTACTGGGTACTCTGCTTGAGATCCCTGTTCGTCCCGACGGGCAGGATCCTGCTTGTCGGGGGGCCAGCGTCGCAGTTCACGCCTCCACCGGGAGGCGGCCGGTTCTGTGCTCCGTGCGCGTGCCGGAACTGAAACTGACTGACGATCCGTGACCAGCAAGGACATACATCACATGAAGCACAGAGTGACAGGTCGACGCCCTCTGGCGTTGACCGCCGCCACCGCGCTCGCCCTGTCGGGCCTGCTCGTGGCAGGCCCGGCATACGCCGAGGATGGCGCAGAGCCGACTCCGACTCCCTCTCCGACCGCGACGTCGGAGAACGAGGCCCCGGCCACGGACGCACCCGTCGACGATGCTCCGCCGGCCGACCTCGTCAAGGTGGCCGACACGGCCGCCGAGCACGGCGTCGAGTTCGTGGCCAGCGGCATGAACGCCGAGGGCCAGAAGATCACGGTCGTCTCCGAAGAGGGCGCGACCGATGATGCGGCCATCAAGGCCTTCGCCGCAGAGGCCGACATCCCGGCGGCCACCGTCGTGACGCTCGGAAGCACCCCGAAGGCGTTCGCCGAGGGCGACGTCGTCGGTGGACAGGGATACCTGAGCGTCAGCCAGGACGACCTCCTCTACAACTGCTCCGTCGGATTCGCCGCGTGGAGCCCCGAGCGTGAGCCGGCGCTGCTCAGCGCCGGGCACTGCGCGCTCGATGACAACAACCTCAAGATGGCCGGAACCCTCTGGAGCGTGCCGAGCGAGCAGCCCGCAGCCGGCGGCGACGACGAGCTGCCCGCGACGCCCGAGGTCCTCGGCACCTTCGGGTTCGCGCAGTTCGGCAGCACGAACAACGCTCCGGGTGCGGACGGCGACACGAACGCCACCGACATCTCGGTGATCGATGTCGCAGCGGGCACCAACCCGCTGCCGCTCGTCACCGACTGGACCACGGCCACCGAAGCCTACGACTCGCTCGCAGAAAGCGGAGTCGCGGTCAAGGCCGTCGGTGCGGCCGTTCCCGGGCCCGTGTCGAAGAGCGGTCGCACGACCGGCTTCACGACAGGTGCGATCGATGGCAACGACATCGTGGACGGTTGGTTGAAGATCGAGGACCGCTGGGTTCAGGGCTTCTCCAGCAACACGGTCGCCGGCCCCGGCGACTCGGGTGGAGCTGTCATCCAGGGCAACACCGCAGTCGGCCTCATCTCCGGTGGCGTCGAGGCTGGGCCAGGGCAGGAACAGTGGACCTGGTCGGCATCGCTCACCACGGCTCTCCCCAAGACCAACGGCTACGAGGTCGCTCTCGACCTCGACGCCCCGGTCGTGGACGGCCTGGCCAGCGGCGCTGAGGTCAACCCCGGTGCGACCATCACCGGAACCGCTCCCGGATCCGACACCGTGACCGTCACCGGTCTCGGCGCAGAGCAGACCGTCGACGTCGTCGACGGGAAGTTCTCGTTCATCGGACCCGTCGAGCTCGGTGCCGCAGAGATCACCATCACCGGTGTGAACGGCCTCAGCACCTCGCCGACCACCACGCTGAACCTGACGGTGGTTCCCGCTCCGCTCCTCGCACCGGTCATCACCTCGCCGGCAGACGGATCCACCGTGAACGAGCCCGTCACCGCGGCCTCGGGCACCGGACTCCCGACCGCCGAGATCGCGGTCAGCGACGCCGACGGCGAGACCCTCGGCACGGCCGTGGTCGCTGCTGACGGAAACTGGACCGTCGACGGACTGAAGCTCGGCTACAAGGCCGAGCACCAGATCGTCGTCACCCAGACCCGCATCATCGAGGGCGAGCCCGAGACCTCGCCTCAGGCGACCTCGACCTTCGCGGTCATCCCCGCGTCGCCCGTCGTGACCTCGGTCGCCAACGGCGCAGAGTTCCCGCACGACGGTGGACCCTCGGTGCTCTCGGGCACCGGCATCAGCGGCGCGAAGGTCACCGTGACCCTCACCGGCGCCGAGCCGGCACCGGCGGCCACGACGGCAGCACTCGCGGCATCCTTCGCCGCAGCCAGCGGCACGTTCACGACCACGGTCGAGAGCGGCTCGTGGGCTGTCGACTTCGGCGCGGCCCTGCAGCCCGGCACGTACACCGTGTCGGTGACGCAGGCCCTGGCCGGCGTCGCCTCGGCTCCGACCGACGTGGCGTTCTCGGTCCTCGCGGCCCCGGCCCCGGCCCCGGCCCCGGGCGGCGGTGGAGCTGCTCCGGCTCCCGGTGGTGACGGCGATCTCGCCGTGACCGGTGGCGACGTGATCGTCCCGCTCACCGCAGCGGCGATCGCTCTCGCACTGCTGTCGGGTGGATTCCTGCTCCTCGCTCGCCGTCGCCAGACGATCGAGAGCTGATCACCTGATCTGATCTGATCGGAAGAAGCCCGGCATCGATGATGCCGGGCTTCTTCTGTGTAGGGTGATGACGCGGTGAGGCAGCATTTCTGCAACGTTGACATCGCACTGATCCAGGAGGCGCCATGGCGGTGACGCTGCACGACGTCGCCCGCCTCGCGAGCGTCTCGATCAAGACGGTGTCGAACGTCATCAACGACTATCCGCACATCCGTCCGGCGACGCGCGAGAAGGTCGAGGCGGCGATCGCGGAGCTCGGCTATACCCCCAACCTCACCGCCCGCAATCTCCGTTCCGGACGCACGGGTGCGATCGCCCTCGCACTGCCCGACCTCGGACTGCCGTACTTCGCCGAGCTCGCCGCGCTCGTGATCCAGGAGGCGGAGGCGGCGGGAGTCGTGGTCCTCGTCGAGCAGACCGGCGCGGATCGCACTCGCGAGCTCGATCTGCTGCGCAGCCCCCGACTCAAGCTCACCGATGGCCTGATCTTCAGCCCGCTGGGCATGGGTCAGCAGGATGCCGCGGCGCTCGACGTGTCGTTTCCGCTGGTGCTTCTCGGCGAGCGCATCTTCGACGGTCCCGCCGATCACGTCACCATGCGCAACGTCGAGGCGGCGCGCGCCGCGACCGAGCACCTGCTCGCACAGGGGAGGCGTCGCATCGCTGTCGTGGGCGCGCACGAGGGCGAGGTCCTCGGCTCTGCAGCTCTGCGTCTGCAGGGCTATCGTGCGGCGCTCGAGGCCGCGGGCATCGGCTACGACGAGACGATCATCGGCTACACGACCCTGTGGCATCGGGCGAACGGCGCTGATTCCATGCGCGAACTGCTCGCACGAGGCGGCGAGTTCGATGCGGTGTTCGGGCTCAACGACACCCTCGCGCTCGGTGCGATGCGGGTGCTGCAGGAGTCGGGACGCCGAGTGCCGGATGACGTCGCGGTGGTCGGCTTCGACGGGTTGGACGAGGCCGCCTACTCGATCCCGTCGCTCACGACGGTGGATCCGGGTCGCGCGTGGATCGCGAAGACGGCCGTGTCCACGCTGCTGGAGCGCATCGCGGGGGCGGTCGAGGTCCCCGCCAGGACGCTGCTGGCTGACTACAGCATCCTCGAGCGGGAATCCGCCCCTTCGGCCTGATCCGTCTTCCCGAGGCCCTGTCGGACGACGTCGAAATGGCGATTGACAGTTCCTCCGAATGGAGTCACAATACATTTACAACGTTTACTACAACGTTGTAAATTGTGGGATCGCTTGAGCGATGCAGCCGAGCGACGACAACGCAGTCATCTCCCGAGAGGAATCACAGCACAATGAAGTCACGGATCCTGGCCGTCGCCGGCGTCATCGCCCTCGCCTCGGCAGCACTCACCGGATGCTCGACCGGCGCCGCCGCAGGCGGTGACGGCGACACCCTCACCTTCATGTTCCGCGGCAGCGACGCGGAGAAGGCGGCGTACACCGCAGCGATCGAGCAGTTCGAGAAGGACAACGACGTCACGGTGAAGATCATCATGACGACGGCCGACGAGTACAGCACCAAGCTCAAGGCGGCGATCACCGGCAAGCAGATCCCCGACGTCTTCTACGTCGATCCGGGCAGCGTGCAGGCGTACGTGAAGTCCGGGATCATCAAGGACATCACGGAGGAGGTCGAGGCTTCCGTCGATCTCGACGACGTCTGGCAGTACGGCGTCGACAGCTACCGCTTCGACGGCGCTCTCATGGGTCAGGGCCCGATCTACGCGATGCCCAAGGACGTGGGTCCCTTCTCGTTCGGCTACAACAGGACGATGTTCGAGGCCGCGGGCATCCCGCTGCCCTCGGTCGACGAGCCCTACACGTGGGACGAGTTCATCGACGTCGCCAAGAAGCTCACGCTCGACACCGACGGCGACGGCGTCCTCGATCAGTGGGGCACCGGCCTCAACGTGCAGTGGAACCTGCAGTCCTTCGTCTGGTCGAACGGCGGCGACTGGCTGAACGACGACCGCACCGAGGTCACCGTCGACAGCCCCGAGTTCGCCGAGGCCCTGCAGTTCTTCGCAGACATGCAGAACGTCGCGCAGGTGACCCCGTCGGTCACCGACGCGCAGACCCTCGACACCTACCAGCGATGGATGCAGGGCGAGATCGGGTTCTTCCCGGTCGGGCCGTGGGACGTGCCCACCTACGAGACGCTGGACTTCGACTGGGATCTGATCCCGTACCCGGTCGGCTCGACCGGCGAGACCTCCACGTGGATCGGCACACTCGGCATCGCGGTCGCGGAGTCGTCGAAGAATGCCGACCTCGCGACGAAGCTCGCGATCTACCTCTCCACGGATGAGACCGCGCAGCAGTCCCTCGTCGACGCCGGGGTCCAGGTGCCCAACCTGAAGGACATGGCCGACACGTGGGTGGCTTCTGCGACGCTGCCTCCCGCCAACAAGCAGGAGTTCCTCGACATCGTCAACGAGGACGGTCGCGCCCTGCCCGCGAACACGACCTACAGCGCCGAGTGGTACGACGAGCTCTTCAAGAACATCCAGCCCGTGCTCGACGGCAAGCAGACCGCCGCCGACTACCTCTCCGAGGTGCAGCCGCGCATGCAGGAGCTCCTCGACAAGGCCAACGCCGACGCCGGCATCGGCTGATCATCGTGCGGGGCCGTGCGTGTGCGCGGCCCCGCAGCCACCCCGCAGCCCCATCCGCCCCGTTCTCTGAGAAGAGGTGACCATGTCGACGACGATGACATCCCGTCGCTCCCGACTGCACCGCCGTGAACATCTCGTCGCGGCCGCGTTCGTCGCGATCCCCGTGCTCGGCTTCCTGATCTTCATCGCGTACCCGCTGCTGTTCTCGTTCTACGCCTCGTTCACCAAATGGAACGGTCTGAGCGACCCGGTCTTCAACGGGCTCGACAACTACGTCGAGATGTTCAACGACCCGTACTTCTGGCAGGCGATGGGCAACACCGTCTTCCTGATGATCGGCATCCCGATCGGACTCGTCCTGTCGCTGCTGCTCGCGCTCGCGCTCAATCGCAGTATGCGCGGCACGACGTTCTTCCGCACCGTCTACTACGTGCCGGTCATCTCGTCGCTCGCCGCCGTCGCGATCCTCTGGCAGTGGGCGTACAACGGCGACTTCGGTCTCATCAACCAGGTGCTCGCGATCGTCGGCATCGACGGGCCCAACTGGCTCCAGAACGCCGACACCGCGAAGCCCGCGATCATCATCATGTCGGTGTGGAAGGGCCTCGGCTTCTCGATGCTGCTGTACCTCGCCGCACTGCAGTCGGTGCCCAGGCATCTGTACGAGGCGGCGGCCATCGACGGCGCGAACGCGTTCCAGCAGTTCCGGCACATCACGATCCCGATGCTGAGTCCGGTGACGTTCTTCCTCGTCGTGACCAGCATCATCGGCGGCGCCCAGATCTTCATCGAGATCAACATCATGACCCCGACCGGCGGCCCCGAGTTCTCGACGGCATCCATCGTCTGGTACATCTGGCAGAAGGCATTCAACTACCTGCAGATGGGCTACGCCACCGCGATGTCGGTCGTGCTCGGGCTCCTGGTCTTCGTGATCACCGCGATCCAGTTCCGGATCAACCGCCGCTTCCAGTTCTCGATCGACTGAGGCCCATCATGAGTCAGCTCGTATCCGAGACCGCCGACGACACCGTCGCGGTCACCGTCCCCACCGCCCGCCGTCGCCGCACGCTTCGCGGAGGTGTGGGGCGTCCGACCGGCAACGGCGTGACGACGGGACGGTCGCGCACCGCCCGACGCCGCATCGTCGACGCCATCCTCCTCACCGTGCTGTCGCTCGGCGGTGTGATCATGATCGCGCCGCTGCTGTGGACCTTCAGCACCTCTCTCAAGACCAAGGAGGCCGTCTTCGCGCTGCCACCGCAGTGGATCCCCGATCCCGTGCAGTGGGAGAACTACATCCGAGTGTGGTCTGCCGGTCCGCTCGCGAGCGGCATCGTGAACAGCCTCATCGTGTCGGTGAGCGTCACGATCGTCGGCACCGTGAGCTCCGCGATCGCGGCGTTCGCATTCGCGAAGATGCGGCTGCCGTTCAAGAACGTCGTGTTCCTGTCGCTGCTCGCAGCGATCATGATCCCGTTCCCGACGATCATGATCCCGCAGTTCACGATGTTCGCGAACGCCGGACTCGTCGACACGCTGTGGCCACTCATCCTGCCCGGGATCTTCGGCAACATCGTCATGATCTTCTTCCTGCGCCAGTACCTCGACTCGGTGCCGGACTCGATCATCGAGGCGGCGAAGCTCGACGGCGCCGGGTACCTGCGCATCTTCGGGACGCTCATCTTCCCGGCGATCCGGCCGGCGATCGCCGCGCAGTTCATCCTCTGGTTCATGGCGGTGTGGAACGACTACCTCGCACCGATCATCTACCTGAACACCCCCGAACGTCAGACGCTGCAGCTCGTCATCGCCAGCTTCAACGCCACCTACGCCAGCCAGACCGACTATCCGCTGATCATGGCGGCGTCGTTCATCGCGCTGATCCCGGTGCTCACCGTGTTCGTGGTGTTCCAGAAGCAGATCATCGAATCCGTGGCGCTCACCGGAGCGAAGGGCTGACATGCACGCCGACATCGACATCGATATCGACACCTCGACCTGGGGCGCCACCCACGCGCACGATCCGACCGTCGTGCGCGGCGACGACGGGCTCTGGTACATGTTCTCGACGGATGCCGTGGCCGGCGCCGATCGGGTGCCGGCCGGAGCCCACGTGCGCACCTCGCCCGACCTGGTGGAGTGGACGTATCGGGGCACCGCGCTCGAGGGAGTGCCAGATCAGGCGCGGGAATGGAGCGGGGCCTCCGGACTGTGGGCTCCCGAGGTCGTGCGCTGGCCGACCGCTGACGGCGCCCGCCTCTGGCACATGTACTACTCCGCGTCGACCTTCGGGTCGCGCACCTCGGCCATCGGGTTGGCGACGGCGACCGATCTCGCGGGGCCCTGGGTCGACCGCGGCATCGTGATCTCCACGAGTCACGACCGCGACGGATACAACGCGATCGACGCCGCCGTCATCGTGGACAGGGCGGGCGCGCCCTGGATGCTCTACGGGTCGTTCTTCGGCGGCATCCATGCGGTCGAGCTGTCGCGCGAGACGGGTCTGCGTCTGCGCGACGAGCCCGGCGCGCTGATCGCCCGGAGGCCGCAGAGCGTCGACGGTGCGATCGAGGGCGCCTACGTGCTGCACCGAGATCAGGACGACCGCTACGTGCTGTTCGTCTCGTTCGACTCGCTGGTCGACACCTACAGCGTGCGCGTCGGAGTGGCAGACGAGATCACCGGTCCGTATCGGGACCACCAGGGGCGCGACCTGACCTCGCCGCCGGACGGCGAAGCACTCGTGACGGGCACGAAGATCCTCGGTGGGCTCCGATTCCCCGGCGGCATCGGCCTCATCGCACCGGGACACAACTCGATCTTCCGCGACGGCGACGCGACCTTCATGGTGCACCACGTGCGCTTCGCGGATGATCCGACGCGGCACGAGGCGCAGGTGCGGCGTGTGCACTGGACGGCATCCGGATGGCCCGTCGTGTCGCCGCATCCGTTCGCCGGAGTCGGCACCGAGCGGCTGACCGTGGCCGCGCCGGTCGCGGGGGAGTGGGATGCCGTGCGCTTCGCCCCCGAGACGTCCACGATGGTCGACTCCCGTCGCGTGCGCTGCGAGTCGGCGGTGTCGTGCGACGGCGACCCGGTGTCGACCTCGCTCACCCTGCGGGTGTCGGACCGTGCACACACCACGGATGCCGAGGACACGGATGCCGAGGACGTGGATGCCGAGGACGTGGTCCTCGAGGCCGTGGTGTTCGGCGCCCGGGATCCCGTCGCCGAGCGCACGGTGCTCGCCTTCAGCGGCATCGACGAGCACGGCGTCGTCTGGAGCGGTTCGCAGGCGGTGCGGTCGTGAGCGCCGACGCGCAGGTCGGGCTCGGCTGGACCGGCCGGATCATGCAGGCTCTGCAAGCGGTCTGCACGCTGGTGCTGGTGAACCTCCTCTTCGCGGCGGGAGTCGTGGTCGGACTCGGGGTGCTCGGGATCATGCCCGCGAGCGTGGCCGCGACGACCGTGCTGCTCCACGGCGCCGGTGACGACGATGGGGGAGCAGGAACCGTGCGTCGATTCGTCCGCGCCTATCGCGCATCGTTCGTCCGGGCGAACCTGACCGGAATCCCGTTCCTCATCGCCGCTGCGCTGCTCGCGGCAGACGCCGTCGTGCTGCCGAGGCTCGACGGCCCGCTGGCAGCCGTGCTGACGGTGCTGACCTCGGTCACGGCGCTCGCAGTGCTGCTGATGTGGATCGTGTGCGTCACGCTGCTCGTGCGCTACCGCGATGCCCCTCTCGCCGTGCTGCGCTACGCGTTGCCCCTGGTGTTCTCCACCCCGCTCACCGGTGTCGGCGTGCTCGTGGTGCTCGTCGCCTTCGCGGTGATCGCAGCCGTCTTCCCCGTCGTCATCTCGCTCGTCGGGGCCTCTCTTCCGCTCGCGCTCGTGGCGCACATGATCGATCGGCGCCTGCAGGCGATCGATGCTCGCCGACCCGACGACGCCGACAATCCGTACTGACCCCCACCGACCCCTACGCCTGCTCGCCGAGTCGGCCCGTACCAGAGAAGGAAACCCTGTGACCAAGGCACGCATCTCCATCGACCGTGAGGCGGTCGTCGCGACGATCGACCGACGCATCTTCGGCTCGTTCGTCGAGCACCTCGGCCGCTGCGTCTATGACGGCATCTACGAGCCCGGGCATCCGACCGCCAACGAAGACGGGTTCCGGCTCGATGTCGTCGACCTCGTACGCGAACTGGGCTCGACCACGATCCGCTATCCCGGCGGCAACTTCGTCTCCGGCTTCCGCTGGGAGGACTCGGTGGGACCGCGGGATCAGCGACCGGTGCGCCGTGATCTCGCCTGGCACTCGATCGAGACGAACCAGGTCGGCGTCGACGAGTTCTCCCGCTGGCTCGCCCTGACCGGTTCCGAGCTGATGATGGCGGTGAACCTGGGCACCCGCGGCATCGAGGCCGCCCTCGACCTGCTCGAATACTGCAACCACCCCTCGGGCACGGCGCTCAGCGACCAGCGCATCGCGAACGGCACCGTCGAGCCGCATGACATCCGCATGTGGTGTCTCGGCAACGAGATGGACGGTCCCTGGCAGACCGGCTACATGACGGCCGATGACTACGGCAAGATCGCCGCCCGCACCGCGCAGGCCATGAAGGCGGCCGACAAGGATCTCGAGCTCGTCGTGTGCGGGTCGTCGGGGTCGTCGATGCCGACGTTCGGCGACTGGGAGCGCACGGTGCTCGAGCACGCCTACGAGCACGTCGACTTCATCTCGTGCCACGCGTACTACCAGGAGCGGGGCGGCGACCTCGCGTCGTACCTCGCCTCGTCGCTCGACATGCAGTACTTCATCGAGACCGTGGTCTCCACCGCCGATCACGTGGGCAACAAGCTCAAGTCGTCGAAGAAGATCAAGCTCTCGTTCGACGAGTGGAACATCTGGTACCTCGATGAGCATCAGGCATCCGATGAGGTCAACGACGAGTGGCGGGTCGCACCGCGTCAGCTCGAGGACGTGTACTCGGTGGCGGACGCCGTGGTGCTCGGCAACCTCCTCATCACCCTGCTGAAGAACCACGACCGTGTGGCGTCCGCCTCGCTCGCGCAGCTCGTCAACGTCATCGCCCCGATCATGACCGAGCCGGGCGGCGCCGCCTGGCGTCAGACCACGTTCTTCCCGTTCTCGGTGACGTCGAGGCTCGCGAAGGGCGAGATCGTGAAGCCGCGGATCGACGTGCCCACCTACGAGACGGCCGTGCACGGAGCCGCACCGCTCATCGACTCGGTGGTGACGACCGACGGCACCGACTCTGCAGTGTTCCTCGTGAACCGTAGCCAGACCGACGCGATCGAGGTGAGCATCGCGGTCTCCGAGCTCGGTGCCACGCGCATCGTCGAGGCGGTCGCCGTGTGGGACGACGACGTGTACGCCAAGAACACGCTCGCCGATCAGGAGCGTGTGGGGCTGAAGAGCCTCGACGGCGCGGTGCTCGCCGACGGCGTGCTCACCGTCACCCTGCCGCCGGTCTCGTGGTCGGCGCTCGCCCTCGGCTGACCGGCATGATCCGCCTCGCACGCCTGGCCGGCGCCGCCGCAGTCTTCACCCTCGCGGCGGCGCTGGCCGGCTGCGCGTCTCCGCCGGAGGCTGTGGCCCCGGCGGAGACGCCGTCGGGCGACGTGTTCGTGCACGACCCGGCATATGTGCGCGATGGGGACGAGGCATTCGTCTATTCGACGGGCAACGGGCAGATCGGCGACGGCTCCGTGCAGATCCGGCGGTCCGATGACGGGATCGCGTGGGAGTACGTCGGCGAGGTGTGGTCCGAGAAGCCGGCGTGGCTGACAGAAGCAGTGCCGGGGGTCGACAACCTGTGGGCGCCCGAGCTCTACGAACACGACGGCACGTGGTACCTCTACTACTCGGCATCCACCTTCGGCTCGAGCACCTCGGTGATCGCGCTCGCGACCAACACGACGCTCGACCCCGACGATCCCGAGTACGAATGGGTCGACCGCGGCGAGGTCATCGCCTCGGCCGGAACGGACTTCAACGCGATCGATCCCGGCATCGTCGAAGACGAGGACGGCGTGCCCTGGATGTCGTTCGGGTCGTTCTCGTCGGGCATCCGCATGGTGCAGCTGTCGTGGCCGAGCGGCCTGCGCGCCGATGAGGAGGAGCCGCTGCGTCTCGCCGACCGCGGGCTGATCGAGAACGCGATCGAGGCCCCGTACATCGTGGCGCACGACGGAGCCTTCTATCTGTTCGCCTCCCGTGGCTTCTGCTGCCGCGGGGTCGACAGCACCTACGAGATCATCGTGGGCAGGTCGACATCGGTCGGCGGTCCGTATCTGGATGCCGAGGGCGGCGCGCTGCTCGATGACGGAGGCACCGTCGTGCTCACCACAGACGGCGAGCGGATCGGCCCGGGCGGGCAGTCGGTCTCGGCCGACACCCTCGCGTTCCACTATTACGACGGCCGTGCGGACGGGGTCGCGACCCTCGGACTGCTGCCGATCACGTGGGCCGACGGGTGGCCTCGCGTCGAGTGGCCGGCTGACGGCTCATCGGAGTGACCGCGTCGCTCGGGGGGAGCGGTCGGGAGCTGACACGACGAAGCCCGGTATCGATCGATGCCGGGCTTCGTCGCGTTCAGGGGGTGGGGGCGCTCAGGCCAGCTCGATCACCGACCACGACAGCGGGGGGAGCGTCGCGCGCACCGCACCGTCGACGACCTCGGCCGCAGCGAGCGGCACCATGTGCACGGCATCCTGCGTCGTCTCGAGGTTCGACGTGTGGCGGTCGCCGCCCTCGGGGATCGTCAGAGTCTCGGCGTTGACGACGCGCAGGCCCGATATGCCGCGGAGGTCGACGGTCAGGTCGCTCTCCTCGTCGAGCGAGCGGTTCGCGACGAAGACGACGACGCGTCCGGTCTCCTCGTCCCAGGTCGCCGCGGCGTCGATGGCGTCGACCCCGCCGTAGCGCTTCGTCTCGATCTGCGGCGCCGACACCGCGAGGCGCAGGATGCGGCCCTTCGCCAGGCGCGCCATGCGCTCGAAGGGCCAGAAGCTGGTCTGGCGCCAGGCCGGACCGTTCTCCTCCGAGCGGATCGGCGCGATCACGTTCACGAGCTGCGCCTGGTTCGCGATCTTCACGCGGTCGCCGTGACGCAGCAGGCTGTTGAGCAGCGTGCCCACGACCACGGCATCCGTCACGTTGTACGTGTCCTCGATCACACGCGGATGCTGCTTCCACCCGGCCTTCGCGATCTCGACCGACTCGACGTCGTTGAACTTCCGCTGATCCCACACGTTCCACTCGTCGAACGAGATGTCGACCTGCTTGGTGTGCTTGCCGGCCGCCTTCACGGCGTCGATGGTCGCGATGACGCCGTCGATGAAGGCATCCATGTCGACCGACTCCGCGAGGAACGACTCGGCGTCGCCGTCGTGCTCCTGGTAGTACGCGTGCATCGAGACGAAGTCGACCTCGTCGTAGGCGTGCGTGAGGACGGTGTGCTCCCACGTGCCGAACGTCGGCATCGAGCGGGCCGACGAACCGACCGCGACGAGCTCGATCGTCGGGTCGACCAGCTTCATGGCCTTGGCCGACTCCTGGGCGAGGCGGCCGTACTCGGTCGCCGTCTTGCCGCCGATCTGCCACGGTCCGTCGAGCTCGTTGCCCAGGCACCACAGCTTGATGTCGAACGGCTTCTCGGCACCGTTCTTGCGACGAAGGTCTGACCAGTAGGTGCCGCTGGGGTGGTTCGCGTACTCGACGAGAGACCGCGCTTCCTCGACGCCGCGGGTACCGAGGTTGATGGCCTCCATGACCTCGACGTCGGCCTCCTTGGCCCAGTCCATGAACTCGTGCAGACCGAACGCGTTGGTCTCGATCGTGTGCCAGGCGCCGTCGATGCGCACGGGGCGGTCCTCGACCGGGCCGACCCCGTCTTCCCAGCGGTAGCCCGAGACGAAGTTGCCCCCGGGGTAGCGGACCACGGTCGGACCCATCTCCTTCACCAGGGCGAGCACGTCCTGACGGAAGCCGCGCTCGTCGGCCTGCGGGTGCCCCGGTTCGTAGATTCCGGTGTACACGCAGCGCCCCATGTGCTCGACGAACGATCCGAAGAGCCTCCGGGGGACGTCGGCGATGGTGAAGTCGCGGTCGATGGTGATGCGGGCCTGAGACATTGCTCTCCTAGGTTCTGGCTCTCGAGCCGGGTGGGGGACTACTGGCCGCCGAAGCCGCTGGTCGCGACGCCCTTGACGATCTGCTTCTGGAAGATGATGAAGACGATGATGAGCGGCAGTGCGGCGAGCACCGCCTGCGCCATCACCTGGGCGTACTGCACGCCGTAGGCGCTGATCACGGTCTGGAGGCCGACCGGCAGCGTCATCAGCGTGGTGTCGTTGATGACGAGGAACGGCCAGAGGAAGTTGTTCCACGCGCCGATGAACACGAAGATCGCGACGGATGCCAGGATCGGCCGCGAGAGCGGCAGGACGATCGACCAGAAGATGCGCAGGCGGCTGGCGCCGTCGACGCGGGCGGCGTCTTCGAGCTCGATCGGGATCGCGTCGAAGAAGCGCTTCAGGATGAACACCATCGCGGGGGCGACGACCTGCGGCAGGATCAGGCCCCAGTAGGTGTCGATCATGTTGAACGCGAGCATCTGGTAGAAGAGCGGGATGATCAGCACCTGTGGCGGCACGACGATCGAGGCGATGACCGCGACGAACAACCACTTGCGGCCGGTGAAATCGAGGCGCGAGAACGCGTAGGCGGCCAGGGCCGAGATCGCGAGGGTGATCAGGGTCACCGCGACCGAGGTCCACAGACTGTTGAACGCCCAGATGTAGACGTTGCCCTGCGACAGGATCGCCGTGAACGCCTCGATCGTCGGGCCGGAGGCGCCGATCCACGAGGGGTCGCCGCTCGCGGCATCCGTCTCGGTCTTGAAGGCCGTGGCGACCGCCCACAGGAACGGGAGCAGCCAGCCGATCGCGAGCACGATGAGCACCACGAGTGCGCTGATGCGCAATGCGCCGAACGGCTTCTGACCGGGGAGGTGCGAGCGGCGGGCGCGCGGGGGCTTGGCGGCGGAGGTGGTGATGGTTTCGGTGAGGGTGGCGGAGGACATCACAGCTGCTCCTTCCGGCGGCGCGAGATCAGAGCCTGCGCGACGCCGATGATGACGATGAGAGCGAAGAACACATAGGAGATCGCGGCCGAGTAGCCGAATCGGTAGCTGACGAAGCCCGCCTCGTAGATGTACTGGACGATCGAGCGGGTGGTGTCGCTCGCGACGCCGCCGAGCATCTGATACGCCTGATCGAACAGCTTGAGCGAGGCCAGGATCTGCAGGATCAGGATCAGCACGGTCGCCGGTCCCAGCTGGGGGAGCGTGATCGACCAGAACTGCCGCCACGGCCCTGCGCCGTCGAGGGATGCCGCTTCATACTGCTGCGGCGGGATGTTCTGCATCGCCGCGAGGTACAGCAGGAAGTTGAACCCGACCGTCCACCAGACGGTGGCGATCACGATCGACAGCATGTTGGTGTCGGGGTTCTGCAGCCAGGCCAGCGGCTCGAGACCGAACGCCTTCAGGATGTTGTTCGCGGCGCCGATCTGCGGGTTGAAGATCCAGACCCAGATCTGCGAGATCACGGTCGAGGCCAGCAGATACGGCATGAAGAACGACAGGCGCCACAGCCACTGGCCGGGAATGCCGCGGTCGACGAGGGCCGCCATGAGCAGTGCGACCACGACGAGCGGGACGGTCGAGAGCAGCGTGAACCACACGGTGTTGCCCATCGACTGCCACATCTTGGGGTCGGTGAGCGCCTCGGCGTAGTTCGCGAAGCCGATGAACGATCCGCCGGCGCCGGTGAGCGACTGGTCGGTGAAGCTGAGGATGATGCCGTGCACGATCGGCCAGACGAGGAACAGCGCGAACGCGATCAGGAACGGCGCGAGGAATGCCCAACTGATGAGCTGCTCACGGTTGCGGGACGAGCCGGGGCGCCGGGTGGGCGAGGCCGACTTCGAGCCGGTGACGATGGTGCGGGTGGAATCCGTCGCGAGGGTCATGATGCGAACGCTCCCTCGGGGTCGGCCGGGTTCGGCTGTCGGAGCAGTGTGTTGACGCGGGCCTCGAAGCGGTCGATCGCGGCGGCGGGGTCATCGCCCGAGAGCAGCACGCCCTGCACGGCGGCGCCGAACTCGCCCTGGAAGTTCGATCCGCTGCCCGTGAACCACGCGGTGGGGTCGTAGACCACGTGCTGCGCGGCCTCGGCGTAGTGGGCCTGCGGGATCAGGTCGGCGTACTCGGGAGACTCGGTGACGGGCAGGAAGGCGGGGATATGACCCGCCTCGGCCCAGCCGAACGAGCCCTTCAGCATGTCGGCGACGAACCGGTAGGTGAGGTCGCGCTTCTTCTCGTCGGCCCTGGTCTGGTGCGGCAGCACGAACGAGTGCGAGTCCGCGTAGACGGCCGGGGTGCCGTAGAGGGTCGGGATCATGGTCGCGTCGAACGGGATCTTCGCGCCCTGCATCGTGCGCAGCTCCCAGACGCCCGTGAACAGCATGCCGCTCTTGCCACCCGCGAACTCGGCCACGGCGCTGCCGTAGTCGGCCTGGGCGAGCGCGATCTCGCCGTCGAGCAGGGTGCGCATGAGCGTGAGCGACTCGACCGCGGCATCCTTGTCGATCACGGCCTTGCCGCCGGCGGGCAGCTCCATCGCGGCGCCGTGCTGCGAGTAGAAGGTGTAGAAGAGACGCCACATCTGAGCGCCGTCGCCGAGGTAGCCGTACGAGAGGGCGTGGCCCTCGGCCTTGCCGCCGATCGTGCGCAGCTGGTCGACGAACTCGTCGGGCGACGACGTCTCCTGCAGACGCCCGTCACTGTCGAGCACGCCCGCCGCATCGCAGATGTCGGTGTTGAACATCGCCACGAACGGGTGGGCGTCGAGCGCGATGCTGTACATGTTCTCGCCGACGAAGCCCTTCTCCCAGATCGGCTTCGGGAAGGTCGTGCTGTCGACGCCGAGGTCGGCCAGACGATCGAGGTCCCACGGATCGAGCAGGCCGCCGGGGGCCCAGCCGACCGTGCGGGTGGCATGCATGATCGCGACGTCGGGGGCGCGGCCGCCGGCGCCCGCCATGGCGAGCTTCGTGTAGTACGGCGTGCCCCAGGCGAGCACGGTGGGACGGATGCGGTACGCATTCTGAGAGCTGTTCGCGGTGTCGAGCAGCTGCGACATGGTCACGCCGTCTCCGCCCGAGAGCAGATGCCAGAACTGCAGGGTCGTGGTGTTCGCGCCGTTCGCGCCGGGGACGGTGCCGGGGGCGCAGCCGGCGAGCAGAGCTGCGGCGGCCGTGACGGAGGCGGCAGTGAGGAACTGCCGCCGAGACAGATCGAGCGGGGGTGTCATCGTCACTCCTTTGTGACTGCGGGCGGGGTTGGCTCCATCATTACATCGATGTAATCCCGTCGGCAAGTACTTCCCGGACTTTCGAATCGCTCACTTTGCAGGTTTCAGCGGCCCGAATCTGCACAGTGAGCGATTCGAAAGGAGGGTGCGGGCGCTACGGACGGTAGCCGCGCGGGGTGCCGTTCGTGCTGTCGCGCTCAAGCAGATGATGCGACAGGGTGAGCGAACGCGGTGGGGCGGCGCGGTCATCCATCCGGGACTCGAGCAGGCCGAGCGCGGCATCCGCGAACGCACGACGGTCGAACGCGACCGTCGAGAGCGACGGCGAGGTGTATCGCGAGAACTCCACGTCGTCGAAGCCGGTGACGATCACGTCATCAGGCACGCTGACACCGTGATCGTGCAGAGCGTGCAGGGCCCCGAGAGCAAGCGTGTCAGTCAGGGCCACGATGGCATCGAACGCGACATTCCGGCGGAACAGGGTTTCGACCCCGGTGGCTCCGCCGGTCATCGACCACGGCATCGGGTTGATCTCGAGCGCGGGATCCCGCGGGATGCCGGCTTCGCGCAGCGCGTCGTGCACGCCCTCGAGGCGGAGTCTGCTCGTCGCCGTCGCCACCGAGGAATCGTCGTCCGCACCGATCACGGCGATGCGCGTCGCGCCGCGCGACAGCACGTGCCGAGTGGCATCGGCCGCCGCGCGCCGGCTGTCGATGCGCACGTGATCGGCCCTGTTCTGCTCGACCTCGCCGATCACCACCAGCGGCGGCAGCCGATCGGCGAACTCGAGCACGCTGTCCTCGAGGCGGATCGGGTTCAGGATGAGACCGTCGACCAGGTGAGCGCGTGCCCGGGAGACGAGCTCCCTCTCGCGCTCCGGGTCGGTCGCGGTCTCCTCGATCTGCACCGCGAGGCCGCGCTCGTGCGCGGTCTCGACGATGCGGTGCAACAGCTCGGCCGAGAACGCGGTGGCGAGGTCGGGCAGGGCGACGGCGATGATTCCCGAGCGCCCTTTGCGGAGTCCGCGGGCGTTGAGGTTCGGCACGAAGTCGAGCTGCGTCATCGCGGCCTCGACCCTGACGCGGGTCTCCTCGCGCACGGACACGGTTCCGGTGACGACGTTCGACACTGTCTTGATCGAGACACCTGCCAGTGCCGCCACGTCTTTCATGGTCGCTCGTGGCGGCGGCGTCGCTGTCATGCGGTCAGCCTAGTGCGGTCTGTCGAGCCGGTCGGGTACATCGTTGTAACCCCAGGGCGCGTGGCTATCATGGCGCCATGACGATCGAACGCAACTGGGCAGGCAACCTCACCTACCGAGCATCCGGAGTGGAGCACCCCGCGTCGGTCGAAGAGCTGCAGGCGCTGCTCGCGAGGGGTGGGCGGGTGCGGATGCTCGGATCGCGGCACTGCTTCAACGACATCGCCGACACCGACGGACTGCTGGTCGCTCTCGATCGGATGCCGAGGGTCTTCGAGGTGAACGAGGCCCGCGACGCGGTGCGCGTATCGGGAGGCATGCGCTACGGCGACATCGCCCCTCTGCTCGATGCGGAAGGGCTCGCGCTCGCGAACCTCGCGTCGCTGCCGCACATCTCGATCGCCGGAGCGGTGGCAACAGGCACGCACGGCTCGGGTGACGGGATCGGTTCACTGGCCAGCGCCGTGCGGGCGCTCACGATCGTCACCCCCTCGGGCGACGTGCGGGCGCTGCAGCGCGGTGACGACGACTTCGACGGCGCCGTCGTGAGTCTCGGCGCGCTCGGCGCGGTCGTCGACGTGACCCTCGACGTCGAACCGACGTACGAGGTCGCGCAGCACGTGTTCGAGCATCCGTCGTGGGATGCGATCCTCGCCGACTTCGACGAGGTGACCAGCATCGGCACCAGCGTCAGCATCTTCTCGCGCTGGGAGCGCACCGACGTCGCCGACCAGATCTGGGTCAAGCAGCGCCAGCCCGAGGCGCGCGAGATCGCCCGCGCCGACCTCTTCTCCCGCATCGACGGCGAGGCGGCGACTGCGGAGCGGCATCCGATCATCGGTGTCGACCCGGTGGCGTGCACCGAGCAGCTCGGGGTTCCCGGTCCGTGGTTCGAGCGGCTCCCGCACTTCAAGCTCGAGTTCACGCCGTCGGCCGGCGCCGAGATCCAGACCGAGTACCTCGTGCCGCGCGCCGATGCGGTCGCCGCGATCCAGGCGGTGCGCACGCTCGCCGGCCAGATCGCGCCGCTGCTGCTCGTGAACGAGATCCGCACGGTCGCGCCCGACTACCTCTGGCTGAGCTCGTCGCAGGGCACGGATGCCGTCGGCATCCACTTCACCTGGAAGCCCGACGAGGCGGCCGTGCGCGCGTTCCTGCCCACGCTCGAGGCGGCGCTGCCCGAGACCGCCCGCCCGCACTGGGGCAAGGTGTTCACTCTCGACGGCGCCGAGCTGCGCTCGCGCTATGCGCGGTGGGATGAGTTCGCCGCCCTCGCGCGGCGGTTCGACCCCGAGCGTCGGCTCGTGAACCCGTATCTCGAGCGCCTGGGGCTGTAAGTCCGTCCGGATCCCGGTCGGCTCCGGGCTGCGTCGGTTGGTTCAATGCCGGTATGTAGCATCGGGACGGTGAGTGTCTTCGTATGAGGACACTAGTCTGAGGAGCACCGTGATTCCGGGGGGAACAGTGCGCCAAGAGGTTCACGTGGATCATGACGGTATGCAGGGCATAGCCGCGATGCTGAACGGCCTGAACATCGGTGGGCAGGAGAGTGGCTTCGATCTCTCGTCGATGAGGAGCGATCTCGTGACCTCGGCCGCCTCGATGTTCTCGCGCGGCTGGGGAGATGCGCTCGTCGCGCTCGCATGGGATGCGCGCAGTCTCGCCGGTTCCGTCGACGAGACGGTCGCCGACTTCGTCGCTGCCGAACAGGCGCACCTCGATGCGCTCACCGGCTTCGTCGCTGCGCTGGACGAATGATGCCTTCCCAGTGGACGCGGGCGGATCCCGGGGCGGGCGATACCGGAGCATGCACGGCCGCCGCTCGATGGGCTGAGCTGCAGGTCTCCGATCTTTCCGACGCGCAGGCCGCGGTGACGACGATCCTGCGTGATCTCGATGCCTCGTGGACCGGCGAGAGTGCCGACGCCTTTCGCGGGCGTGCGGCCCGGCTGCGACGCGACCTCGAGGACTCCGTCGAGGCGATGGATGCTGCGCGCAAGGGTGTCGTGGAGTACGGCGACGCTGTGGCCGAGATCGCGGCAAGGGCTGAGATGGTGAAGCAGGACATCGCCGCGGCGCAACTGATCCTCGACATGGGGCGAGAAGGACAGATCTTCGACAACGACGCCGCGGGTCTGGAGCACGCGTACCAGGCGGAGCGGCAGGCCACGATCGATGCGAGAACAGCGACCGACGCACTCGCTGAGCTCGCCAGGGACAGGGCGAACGCGGATCAGACTCTCGCGAGTCTGCTGGCTCGCGTGGCATCCGAGGCCTGGGACGGGTTGCGCTGCGTCGCCGAGAGTCAGGAGGGCTCGCGCCGTGATCGTGCGAACGAGCGAGTGATCGAGATGCTCGCCCGGTTCTGGAAGGGCGACCTCGGGCGGGGGATGGTCCTCGACTCCGACGATCCCTTCGTGTCGACCTTGATGCGGAGCGAACACATCGAGAGAGTGCGAGAGCGCGTACTGGATGATCTGCGAAGTGGAAGGTTGGACACCGTCGGGATCTATGACCGCTCCATCAGCAACAATCCATCGGTGCTCATCAACGATGGCGTGAACGTCGCAACCAGCACGATGTCCGGCCCCGTTGCAGATTTTCACCTGAGCAGCCAGAATCTTCCGGAGTCGTTCCTCGGGTCGTACTCGCTCCAGGTGTTCGCGGGTGACCCCAGCGTCGATGGAAGCGTCGAGGTGACCTACGTGATCAATAACGACACGACCATCGATTCCGCGACACGCATCCCGGGAACCGGAGGTGGCCATCTTCCGATCGTCTACCCTTCGATGATCGCCGCGGAAGCCGACAGCGGCGAATGGGCATCGCAGCACCAGACGATCGCGTGGACGGAGACGGTCTTTCCATGAGTGAGCTCGTGCATCGAAAGAGGGGCGTCGCCGTGGCGGTCGGAGGCATCGTCGTGGCACTGTTTCTCGCAGGCTGCGCGCCACAGATCTCATCTCCGATCGGCACATGGCGCGCAGTGGGCGAGGACACCGGCACGCTCACGGTGAACGAAGATGGCTCCTTCGCCCTGAGTGGCGCCTCCTTCAACCCTATTGACGACCGGGACGCAGACGGCGACTTCTCTGGCTACGGCACTTGGGATGCTTACCCCGACCGGCCGGAGATCGTCTTGCGCTTCTCCGAGGCTTCGCAGGGCGATCGCGGCGTGCAGCCTTCCTCGCCCTCCGCGGATTTCAGATCCGGAGTCATGCGCTTCACCGATCCGGACGAGACGGTCGGCATCGAGTTCCGTATCGAGGATCCAGCCGGGTGATGACCGACACGGCTGTCGTCGTCGTCACTCTGTCGGGATCCAGGCGAGCGAGGTCGAGGTCGAGGGATCGCGGAGCGCCCAGTCGTGGTGCGGAACGAGGACACGATCCGTTGCACCACCCCGGTTGTTCTCGGTAACATTCTCCGAGGCCCGGCCGACGGAGGTGCGCATGGCGAACGTCGGCTCCGACAAGCCCAACATCCGGCAGGTCGCGACCATCGCGGGCGTCTCGCACATGACGGTGTCGCGTGTTCTCAACGATCACCCGAACATCAAGCCCGACACGAAGCGCCGCGTCCTCGAGGCGATCGAGGAGCTCGACTACCGCCCGAATCTCGTCGCCAGGGCGCTCGCCACCCAGCGCACCCGGCGCATCGGCGTGATCGTCGAGAGCGCGGTCGCGCACGGCCCGACCAGCATCCTGCGGGCCGTCGAGCTGTCGGCGCGCGCCACCGGATACTCGGTCACGCCGATCGCTCTGCACGAGGGCGACGCGCTGTCTCCCCAGGAGGCGGTCGACCATCTCGTGACGCAGGGAGTCGACGCGCTGTGCGTGATCGCGCCCCGCTCGTCGTCCGTGGCTGCTCTGCGGCGCATCGCGATCGCGGTGCCCATGCTCGTCGTCAAGGCCGACGCCGACCCGACCTTCCTCACGGTCTCGATCGATCAGCACGCCGGCACGACGTCGGTGGTCGACCACCTCGTCGCGCTCGGGCACCGCGACATCCTGCACCTCTCCGGCCCGCTCGACTGGCTCGACGCGCGTGCGAGGGAGCGTGCCTTCCACACGAGGGCCAAGTCGTGGGGCATCCGCGAACGGCCGATCGTCGTCGGAGACTGGTCGGCCGACTTCGCCTACGACTTCGCGAAGGGCCTCACCCGGCTGCCGGACTACACGGCGATCTTCGCCGCGAACGACGACATGGCCATGGGCCTGATCCACGGGCTGCACGACAGGGGCTTCGAGGTGCCGAGGGACCTCAGTGTGGTCGGGTTCGACGACATCCCGCTCGCGAGGCACTTCATCCCTCCACTCACGACGGTGCGCCAGGACTTCGGAGCGCTGGGCATCGCGGTGGTCGAGATGCTGCGCGCGGCCATCGAGGGTCGCGACATCCCCGCGCTCACCCGGATCCCGACTGAGCTCGTCGCCCGAGGTTCGTCGGCCGCCCCCAGGGAGGTGCGATGACATCCGACTGTGGTCCCGAACCGGTGGTGCGGCTCGAGGGCATCACGGTCGAGTTCCCCGGCGTGCGCGCCCTCGACGGCGTCGACTTCCGCCTGTTCCCCGGCGAGGTGCACGCGGTGATGGGCGAGAACGCCGCGGGCAAGTCGACCCTCGTCGCCGTGATCACCGGCACGCTTTCGCCTGACGAGGGCGTGGTGTGCGTCGACGGCGAGCCGCGTCGCTTCTCGGGAGTCGCCGACAGTCGAGCGGCCGGCATCGCCACGGTGTTCCAGGAGGCGCAGCTGAGCCCCAATCTCAGCGTGGCCGAGAATGTGATGCTCGGGCGGGAGCGCCGGGGCCGATTCGGAATCGACTGGCGCAGGACCAGGGCGGATGCCGCCGAGGCGCTGGCCAGACTGGGACTCGACGATCTCGACCCGAAGACGCCGCTGTCGATGCTGACTCCGGCGCAGAAGCAGCTGGTCGCTCTCGCTCGTGCGGTCGTCGACGACCCGAGGGTGCTCATCCTCGACGAACCCACATCGAGCCTCGACGTCGCCGAGGTCGCCACTCTGATGCGGGTCATCCGGGGTCTGCGGCAACGCGGCGTCGCGATCCTGTTCATCTCGCACTTCCTCGAGCAGGCGTTCGCGATCAGCGACCGCATGACGGTGCTGCGCGGCGGGCGACGGGTGGGCGAATACGCGACGCGCGACCTCGACCGAGCCGACCTGATCTCGAAGATGCTCGGCAAGGACATCGACAGCCTGAGGGCCCTCGGCTCGGAGCGCAAGGCTCATCACTACGCGTACGACGGAGAGCCGGCCATGCAGGCGTCCGGTGTCGGTAGACGCGGCGAGCTGGAGCGGATGGACGTCGAGATCCAGCGGGGTGAGATCGTGGGGCTCGCGGGACTCCGGGGGTCCGGCCGCACCGAGCTCGCCTCGTTGCTCAGCGGTTCGGTGCGCACCGACAGCGGGGAGCTCTGGGTCGACGGCGAACGGGTGCACCTGCGGAGTCCTTCGGCGGCACTTCGGCATCGCATCGCGCTGTCGGCCGAGAACCGGGGAACGCAGGGCATCATCGGCGAGCTCACGGCCCGAGAGAACATCATCCTCTCGCTGCAGGCGCTGCGCGGGTGGACGCGTCCCCTGTCGCACGCCGAGTCGAGAGGGCTGGTGGAGACGTACGTCGAGGCGCTCCATCTCGACCCTGCTGATCTCGACCGTCCGGTCGGACTCCTGTCCGGCGGCACGCAACAGAAAGTGCTCCTCGCTCGCGCGCTGGCAGTGCGCCCGCATGTGTTGATCCTCGACGAGCCCACCCGGGGGATCGACATCGCGGCGAAGGTCGATGTGCAGCGCCGCATCAGTCAGCTCGCAGGAGACGGGGTGGCGGTCGTGTTCATCTCGTCCGAGCTCGAAGAGGTGGTGCGGCTGAGCGATCGCATCATCGTCCTGAAGGACCGCGAGAAGATCGGCGAGCTCAGCAACGGTCCGGGTGTGACCGTCGACACGGTGGTCGAGATGATCGCCGCCGAGCTGAGTCACAGCGCGGAACTGTGATCGGTAACAACTTCTCTTCGCGCTGAACGCCGCGATTTGGTAACGAACTCTTGTGTTCCTGAAAATGTTCCCGGTAACATCGTCGCAGGACATGCGAAGCAGCTGTCCTGCAATCACGTCAGGACCATGACTGGTCCGCCACTGCCGGAGTGACCACCGGCATCTCAAAGAGGAGAAAAAATGTCCGCGAAGAAGCGCATCCGCCTCGCGTTCGGCCTGGCAGCAGCCGGCGCACTCACCATCGGCCTTGCGGCCTGCTCGACCGGCGATTCCGGCGATTCCGGCGCCGACGGCGGCGGAGGCTCGGAGGAGATCACCACCGTCGGGTTCGTGGCCGTCGGACCCGAAGGTGCGTGGCGCGAGGCGAACGAGTCGAACATCCAGGACACCTTCACCGAGGAAGCCGGATACGAGCTCAAGTACGCCCCCGCCACCAACCTCGACCAGAAGTCGCAGATCGACGCCTTCACGTCGTTCGTCGATGAGGGAGTCGACGTCATCCTGCTGTCGGCCACGGAGGCCTCCGGGTGGGAGGACTCGCTCAAGCGCGCACAGGAGGCGGAGATCCCCGTCATCCTGCTCGACCGCGGCATCGAGCCCGACGACGACAGCCTCTACGTCACGCGCATCGCCCCCGACAACGTCGAGGTCGCCAAGGAGGTCGGCACCTGGGCTGCGGCCACGTTCCCCGACGGCGGCAACTACGTCGTGCTCGAGGGCCCGGCCGGTGTCGGCGTCGTGAACGAGCGCAACACGGGCTTCGACGAGGGCCTCGGCGACTCGTCGCTGACCAAGCTCGACGCGCAGACCGCCAACTGGTCGGCGGAAGAGGGCAAGAGCGTCTTCGAGACGATGCTGAAGTCCTCGAACAACGACATCCAGCTCGTGTTCGCACAGAACGACGAGATGGGTCTCGGTGCGGCTCAGGCTGCCGAGGAGGCCGGCCTCGTCGTCGGCGAGGACGTCAAGATCGCCACGATCGACGGCACCAAGAACGCCATGCAGGCGCTGGCCGACGGCCAGCTCAGCTACGTGCACGAGTACAACCCGCTGTTCGGCGAGACCGCGCTCGAGGTCGTCGAGAAGGCCCTCGCGGGCGAGGATGTCGACTCGTACATCGTCGTGCCCAGCGAGGCGTTCGACTCCGCCGAGGCGGCGCAGGCCGTGCTCGCCGACCGCAAGTACTGACCGAGCACCGAACCCGACGCCGGAGTGATCAGGCAGCGAGCCCGGGTGGGGCAGGAGCACTGCGCCACCCGGGCTCTGCGGACGGAGAGACAGCGATGAACGAAGCACTGCCCATCGTCGAGATGCGCGGGATCTCGATCGAGTTCCCGGGCGTGAAAGCCCTCGACGGGGTCGATTTCCGGCTGTTCCAGGGCGAGGTCCACGCGCTCATGGGAGAGAACGGCGCCGGAAAGTCGACCCTGATCAAAGCACTGACCGGTGTCTACCGGATCGACTCCGGGTCGATCGTCGTCGCAGGGCAGGAGCGCAGCTTCGGCGGCGCCGGCGATGCGCAGGATGCCGGGATCTCGACGGTCTACCAGGAGGTCAACCTCGCCCCGAACCTTTCGATCGGGGAAAACGTGATGCTCGGACACGAGCTGCGCGGGGTCTTCGGCATCAACTGGACGGCCACGCATCGAGCGGCGACCGAGGCCCTCGAACGGCTGGGATTGGGTCACCTCGACACCCGCAAGCCGCTGTCGACGCTCTCGATCGCGCTGCAGCAGCTCGTCGCCATCAGTCGCGCGATGGCGATCAAGGCCAAGGTGCTCATCCTCGACGAGCCGACCTCCAGTCTCGACGCCGCCGAGGTCGAGGGTCTTTTCACCGTGATCCGGGCTCTGCGCGACCAGGGCGTCGCGATCCTCTTCGTCTCGCACTTCCTCGATCAGGTCTACGCGATCAGCGACCGACTGACGGTGCTGCGCAACGGCCAGTACGAGGGCGAGTACCTCACTCGAGACCTCGACCGCCATGCCCTCATCTCGACCATGATCGGCAAGGACCTCGACGCGCTGAAGTCGCTGGGCGGCAACCGTCGCCAGGCACCGCGCGACGCCGACGAGAAGCCGCTGCTCGCGGCATCCGGCATCGCGCGACGAGGCGCGGTCGAGGCGACCGACCTCGACATCCGCCCCGGCGAGGTGATCGGCTTCGCCGGCCTGCTGGGCTCCGGGCGCACCGAGCTCGCCCGACTGCTCTATGGAGCGGATCGCGCCGACGAGGGCACGATCGAGCTGCACGGACAGCGTGTCGACCTCAGATCACCCGCCGACGCGCTGCCTCGCCGCATCGCCTTCTCGACCGAGAACCGCCGCGAGGAGGGGATCATCGGAGACCTGACCGTGCGCGAGAACATCATCCTCGCGGTGCAGGCCGAGCGCGGGTGGGCGCGGCCGATGAGCCGCAAGGAGCAGGATGCGATCGTCGACCGCTACATCGAGCAGTTCGCCGTGCGTCCCGCCGACCCCGACCGGATGATCAAGAACCTCTCCGGCGGCAACCAGCAGAAGGTGCTGCTCGGACGCTGGCTCGCCACACAGCCCGAGCTGCTGATCCTCGACGAGCCGACCCGTGGCATCGACGTGGGCGCGAAGGCTGAGATCCAGGAGGCGGTGGCCGAGCTCGCCGAAGACGGCGTCGCCGTGGTGTTCATCTCGTCCGAGCTCGAAGAGGTCGTGCGTCTCTCCGAGCGGATCGTCGTGCTGAAGGACCACCGCAAGATCGGCGAGATCCAGAACGGCCCCGACGTCACCGCGCAGGTGATCGTCGATGTGATCGCCGCTCATGGAGTGGAGGCCGCGGCCGAGACGCTCGACGACACAGACGGCGCCGTGCCCGATAGCATCGCCCCCACGACCGACAAGGAGGCAGCGCGATGACCGCGTCAGCCGGCACCACAATCTGGCGGGATCTGATCCACAAGCCGTTCTTCTGGGGCATCGTCGCGATCCTCGCGCTGCTCGCCCTGAACGTGATCAAGGACCCGACCTACCTCGCGCTCTCGATCAACCCCAACAACGGCAACCTCGTGGGCAACCTGATCGACATCCTGCGCCAGGCGGCGCCGATCATGATGATCGCGATCGGGATGTCGCTCGTGATCGCCACCGGTGGCATCGACCTCTCGGTCGGCTCGCTCATGGCCGTCGCGGGGGCCGTCTCGATGGAGTTCCTCAGCGCCGCCGGAGACTCCTTCGGTGCGGCGCTCGCCGCGGTCGGGCTCGCGCTGGTGATCACCGGCATCCTCGGGGCGGTCAACGGTCTGCTCGTCGCCTACGTCGGGCTGCAGCCGTTCATCGCGACCCTCGTGCTCATGCTCGCAGGCCGAGGCATCGCCAAGGTGATCACGGGCGGGCAGAACACCACGGCGTCGAACGACGCGTTTCGGTGGATCGCCAACGGCTTCGTGATCGGCATCCCCGTGGTGTTCATCCTCGCCGTGCTCATCGTGATCGCCGTCGGCTGGGTGGTGAGGCGCAGTGCGCTGGGTCTCATGATCGAGGCGATCGGCATCAACCCTCGCGCCAGTCGCATGGCGGGCATCAAGCCGAAGGGCCTGCTGCTCACGGCGTACATCCTGAGCGGCATCCTCGCGGGAATCGCAGGAATCATGTCGGTCGGCAGCGTGATGACCGTCGACATCTCGCGCACCGGATATCAACTCGAGCTCGACGCGATCCTCGCGGTCGTCATCGGCGGTGCATCGCTGGCCGGCGGCAAGTTCTCGCTCAGCGGGGCGTTCGTGGGCGCGCTGCTCATCGCCACGCTCGACAAGACCGTGCTGTACCTCGGCGTCTCGTCGTCGGCGACCCCGGCGTTCAAAGCCATCGTCATCGTCGCGCTGTGCCTGCTGCAGTCGCAGCGGGTGCGCAGCTGGTTCCGCTCACGGCGCAAGGCTCGACCGGTCGAACAGATCATCGCCAAGGAAGAGGTGTCCGCATGAGCATCGCGACCGCCACCCCCGCTCCGCAGGCGACCGAGACCGTCGTCGACCGCGTGCGACGCATGATCACGGCGAACCCGTCCGTGCTGCCGACGATCGCCTCCGTCGTCATCTTCGTCGGCATGGTGATCTTCGGGGAAGTCGCCTACGGCCGCATCCTGCAGTTCAACACGCTGTCGAACCTGCTGATCAACAACGCGCACCTCATCGTGCTCGCCGTCGCGCTGACGTTCGTGATCCTCACCGGTGGCATCGACCTGTCGGTCGGCTCGATCATCGCGGTCTCGTCGGTCGCCGGGGTGATGCTCTCGAACGCCGGCTGGAACGCGTTCGCCGTGATCATCGCGATGATCGGCATCGGCATGCTCTTCGGCATCGTCTCGGGCGTGCTGATCAGGTACTTCAACGTGCAGCCGTTCATCGCGACGCTGGCGATGATGTTCCTCGGGCGCGGTCTCGCATCGCTGCTCAGCACCAAGCCGGAGCGACTCGGCGAGGACTCACCCATCCGCTGGATCGGCACGCAGCTGAAGATCATCGACGGGCCCAAGGTCAACGACCTCGTGATCACCCCCGCGGTGCTCGTCGCCGTGATCGTCGTGGCTGCCGCGTTCTTCGTGCTGCACCGCACCCGCACGGGGCGGACGGTCTATGCGATCGGCGGCTCCGAGAGCTCGGCGTTGCTGATGGGGCTTCCCGTGCAGCGCACCAAGGTGTTGGTCTATGTGATCAGCGGCGGCCTGGCCGGCCTTGCGGCGGTGCTGTACACCGCGCGACTCGGAACCGCGCAGAACATCACCGGCATCGGGTGGGAGCTCGACGCGATCGCCGCGGCGGTGATCGGAGGCACCGTGCTGACCGGAGCATACGGCTACGTGCTCGGGTCGGTCATCGGAGCGTTGGTGCTCGGACTCATGAACGTGCTGATCACTCGCGACGGCGGGATCCCACCCGAGATGACCACGATCATCACCGGCGGCATCCTGCTTGTGTTCGTGCTGTTACAGCGGGCGGTGACACGCAAGCGGGAGTAGCTCCGTTCCCTCGTCCGAATGGCCTCCGATCCACCGGGTCGGGGGCCATTCGTGTTTCCGCATCTCTGAACACCGAAATATAGCAAGTGAGCATCCCTTCTGTCGTCATATGACGACGTAGTGTCTCTCATCGTGATGGAGCACGCGGACGCGGCACCGCTGGAGACGCCGAAGCAGGCGGAGAGCACGAAGAACTGGGCGGACGCGGGGGCGATCGGCGCGGTCATGTTCGAGACCGCCGTGCTCAACCCGGCGATAGACCAGCTGAACTTCATCGCCTCGATGGGCACTGCGCTCATCAACCACCCCGACATCCTTCTCGAGCTTCTGGGTGGGGTCGCCCTCGTGGTCGGTGGCGGCTCGATGATCGGCGGGGGCGGTGCCCTCGCGGTCACGGGTGTGGGGGCGGTGCCGGGAGGCGGCGTCGCTTGGGCTGGAGCGGGCGTCGCCGCGACGGGATTCCTCGCGGTCAGCCACGCCGCCGGGCGATGGACGAATGAAGCGGTGGGGGATGATGCGACGAATGTCGTCGAACGTCCAAGCCCGAGGCGACATCCGATCAACATCGTTACTACGACGGCTTGTTCGAGAACTCGGACGGGACCTGCACTGCCATCGAGGTCAAGGGGGGAACCGGAACCCGCGACGCAGCCCAACGAGGGTTCGACAGCACCGTGAGTCCGGAACGCCCTGCGACCGCGATATACAACGGCAAGAAGATTGAGATCACCCGAGTGCTCCTGGAGACCGTGAAATGAATCAACCCACGCACATCCGTCAAGTGAACGGCACTACCCGGGGTGCGTTGGTCGACTACGTCCGTCCCTATCCGGAACAGATTCGATTCTCGTTGGGCCAGCTGAACGGGTCGTCGTTCTGGGCGTGGAGCCTGTGGCGGGCACCGGAGGGTGCAGACCTGCTCGACAGCATCCCGTTCAGCGAGGAGTACATGCAGTGCGCGGGCACCGCGGAGGCTCTCGCGGTGGAGGTGCGCCGCGTCGAGGCCGACGGCACGCCCCACCAGTACGCGATCGGCAAGCCCGGTGGCGATCGCACAGGCGAGCCCACCGAAGTGATCCACTACGACGACGGTCGTCACAGCACCACGATCTACCCGCACGAGGTCTTCACCGCCGACGAGGCGGCGGTCGTCTTCTACACGTACTTCCTCACGAACGAGGTGTCTCACCCCTACGAGCTCCGTGACCTCCACCTGAACTGGCCGAAACCTGAATCGGGTGAGGGCGACTGATGCGCATCCGCGTCGACCACGAACCGCTCGCGCAGTCGATCGCGGACCTCGCCGATACCGCGCAGCAGGTCCGAATGATCCTCGGGGCCCTGGACTCCGAGGTCTCCGAACTGAAGCAGTCGTGGACCGGGCACGCCCGAGAGGCCTACTCCCGCGCTCAGCGCGATTGGAACGAGTGTGCCGACGGTATGCAGACCGCCCTCGCCAGCGCTGCGACCGCTGCGGCCCGCGCGCAAGCGCGAACTCGCGAGGCCGAAGCCCGGGTTGCCAGCCTCTGGAACTGACTCACACCGTCGGAATCCACACCCTCATGGTCGAGGGGCCCCGGCGAGCCCAGCCGTGGTGAGCGATCAAGGCGGCGTCGACCGTCTCGGCGGCCATCTTCCGATCGTCTACCCTTCGATGATCGCCGCGGAAGCCGACAGCGGCGAATGGGCGGCATCCTGCTCGTGTTCGTGCTGCTGCAGCGGACGGTGACACGCAAGCGGGAGTAGCTGTCGGTTCGGATCGATTCGAAGGGCCCCTCTTGACGAGAGGGTCCCTTCGTCATGCAGTGTGGGAGGTCACCTCGTCAGAGTTGCACGAGCATCCTTGGCGAGCAGATACAGCGTCTTCTGCGCGCCCGGAAACCGAGTGAAGCCGAACTTCTCGTAGAAGGGCACCACGTTGTCGTTGATGGCGTGCACGAGCATCGCATGGATGCCGATGGTCTCCGCAGCCTCCAAGGCGCGGGCCGTCGAGTGCTGGAGCAGGGAATAGCCGAGACCTGTGCCCTTGAAGGCCTCGTCGACGGCGAGCCGGCCGAGCAGAACGACAGGAATGGAGGTCGGCATTCCTGTCGTGAGCTCGGGCGGGCCGTCGTCGCGTTCGAGAGCGCTCGCCGAAAGGCAGTAGTACCCCGCGATCCGGCCTTCCGTCGTCGCGGAGACCATGGTCCGCGAGGCTCCGGACTTCTCGTTGCTCCGCGCTCGCCCTCGGAGCCAGATGTCGAGTGCCTCTTCGCCGCAACGGAACTCCGAGAGCTTGTCGCCGGCGGCGACGGGCCGCGGCGTCAGGAACTCAGTCAACGAAGACAGGCCGACGGGTCATCAGGTCGCGCAGACCGTCGATGGACTGCGCGGGCTGATCCATGATCCTCGCGAAGGCGTCGAAGCGCTCTGCGTCCACTCGCACCTGACGCTCGCGCTGGATGACTTCGTTCGCGCGCTCGATGAGCGCCTCAGCGGAGAAGTCGGTGAGGGTACGCCCCTCGAGGGCCGCGGCGGTCTCGATGGTCTGCTTCTGCTCGGCGGTGACTCGGAACTCTACGCGAGCGGCTTTCAACGAAGAGGTGCTCATCTCGCTAGTGTACGGCAGATTGCCGGACGGATGGTGGCGATCGTCAATTCATCGGGATCCAGACCCGCATGGTGGACGGACCGCGTCGGGCCCAGTCATGGTAAGCGATCAGTGAAGCATCGACCGTCTCTCCGCTCGATCGACGGCGGAGGGGGATGACGACCCTGCCGTCTCGCTCGACCGGCTCCCCGGCCACGACCGCCTCGCCGACATCGGCGCCGAAATCGATCGACTCGAGCGCCAGCACCTCGGGACCCCGTTCGATCACGACGCTGCCTCGCACGGCATCCACCATCGGATGCGGTGCCGTGGCGCGCGCGACGATCGGCAGGCTCAGTTCGACGGTGTCGCCGCCGCGGAAAACGCGAGTGACCGCGACGGCCCCCGCCGGCGCATCGGACTCCGTGACCTCACCGCCGCTGTGCACGCGCACCGCGGCTCCCGATGCCCACGACGGCACGCGCAGACTCAGCGTGAACTCGGCGTCCGCGGCGATCGTGATGCGCACGTCGCCGTCGGCCGGATATCCCGTTTCCACGTCGAACGCGACGACCCGTCCATCCGGAAGCGTGGTGCGCACCGACGACGGCGCGTACTGATGCAGTTGCACGCCGTCGTCATCCGCCGTGGCCACATAGGCAGCGAGGCTCGCGAACGTTCGCGCCACATTCGGCGGGCAGCACGACACCTCGAACCAGGGGGCGCGCAGCGACGACGAGGCGCGCGGCGACGTGGCATCCGGATCCGCCGGGACACCGGGTGTGCGCTGGTGCAGCGTGTTGGCGTAGAAGAACGACCGCCCGTCGTCACCGGGCGAGGTCGCGACCACGTTGAACAGCGTGCGCTCGATCAGATCGGCGTACTGCGCCTCGCCCGTCGCGAGCAGCAGGCGCCACGAGAACATGATCGAGCCGATGCCGGCGCAGGTCTCGGAGTAAGCGCGGTCCGGGGGCAGCTCCCAGTCGTCGCCGAAGGCCTCGTCCTGGTGGTGCGATCCCTGGCCGCCGGTCACATAGGTGCGACGCTCGACCGTGCGATCCCATTGCGACCGCAGCGCGTCGAGCAGTGACTCGTCGGCCAGCTCGGTGGCGACATCGGCCGCGGCCGACGACAGATAGTTCGCCCGCACGGCGTGCCCGCGCAGCGCCTCGGCATCGCGCACCGACACGTCGTCCTGGAAGTACTCTCGCCCGAACTCGATCTCGCCCAGTGTGCCGCGTCCGTGCCGGTCGACGAACAGGGCAGCCTGATCGATATAGCGCTGCTCGCCGAGAGCGCGCCCGAGCTCGGCCAGACCGACCTCGACCTCGGCGTGCCCGCAGATCGCGTCGCGTCCGTCAGCGCCGAACTCGCGGCAGACGAGGTCGGCGGCGCGACGGGCGACGTCGATCAGGCCGTCGTCGGCATCCGGCCTCGTGCGCACCCGGGCGACCGCCGCCTGGAACAGGTGTCCGAGGCAGTACAGCTCGTGTCCCCACTGCAGCGCCGACCAGCGCTCGCCCTGGCCCTCGCGGCCGAACATCGTGCTGAGGTATCCGTCGGGTTCCTGCGCGGCGGCGACGCGGTCGACCACACGGCGGAACCGCTGCTCGAGCTCGCTGTCACCAGCGGCATCCGTCCGACCGATCTCCCAGGCGAGAGCCTCGAGGAACTTGTAGATCTCGGAGTCCGCGAACTCGCGCCCCCGGCGCCCGGCCGGCAGCGTGCCGGCAGCGGCGAGGTCGAAGTTCGGCAGCCAGCCCTCCGACTCGAGTCGCGACTCGATGTGCGGCAGCGTGCCCGAGGCATTGACGGCCTGGCGCTCGCCCCAGAATCCTCCGGTGATGCGCACCTCGTCGAGGCCGAGCGGACGCAGACGGCCGTGCGAGGGCACGACGGGAGCGGCAGGTGTTGTGGTGTCGAACATGGTCATCCCTTGAAGGCGCCGGACATGAAGCCGCGCACATAGTGTCGTTGCAGGATCAGGAAGAGCAGGATGCAGGGGAGCGCCAGCACGACGACGCCCGCCTCGGTGGCGCCGTAGTCGACGACACCCTGCACCTGCCCACGGAGGTTCGCCACCGCGAGAGGCAGCGTCATGCGGTTGGTGTCGTTGATGAGGATCAGCGGGGCCATGAAGTCGTTCCACGCCGTGAGGAACGCGAACAGCCCGACCGTGACGAGTCCCGGCTTGACCGCGGGGAGCAGCACTCGCCACAGGGCGCCCCAGCTGGAGCATCCGTCGACCATCGCCGCTTCGTCCATCTCTCTCGGGATCGACTCGAACGAGATGCGCATCATGAACATCGAGAACGGCAGCTGGAACATGGTGATCACGAGCGCGACGCCGACGAGCGAGTTCTGCAGGCCGACCGCGTTGAGGATCACGTAGAGCGGAATGAGCAGGGTCGCGTACGGCACCATCAGGATCGCGAGGGTCAGCAGGAACAGGGCGTTCTTGCCGGGGAACGAGAAGCGCGCGAACGCGTAGCCGCCCAGCAGCGAGATGAACAACGTGAGCGCCACAGTGAGCACCGAGACGAACAGCGAGTTGCCGAGGTACACCCAGATGCCCGCCTGGTACTCGCCGAGGGCGGCGTAGTTGCCGAAGCCCCAACCGTCGGTCTGGCTGGTGCCCGCCATCGGGCTGACCGACGAGACTCCGGTCCAGATGAGCGGGTAGAGGAAGATCACCGCGAGGGCGGTCGTGAACACCCAATACGGGATGCCGAAGACGACGCGCGCGGCCTTCGAGCGGTATCGAGGTGCGGTGGGCTGATGGTTCGGGGCGACGATCGTGCGGGTCAGTGTCTGGGACATGATTCTCAGCTCAGCTCTCATCCGTGCGGCGGAACGCGCGCAGCTGGAAGACGTTGATGACGATGAGCGCGAGCAGCACGATCACCGAGAGGGCGCCGGCGACGCCGAGGCTGTTCTGCCCCTGGAAGGCGACGTTGTAGATCAGCTGCACGACGGTCATGGTGCTGTTGTCGGGGCCGCCCTTGGTGAGGATGTAGAACTGCTCGAACGCGAGCAACGACCCGGTCACGCACATCACGGTCGTGAGGGCGAAGGTCGGCTTGAGCAGTGGCACCGTGATGTCGCGGAACGTCTGCCACCGGTTCGCGCCGTCGATGCGCGCGGCCTCGTAGACATCGTCGGGGATCCCCTGCAGGCCCACCAGCATCAGCAGCATGTAGAAGCCCGCGTAGCGCCAGACGATCAGGAAGATCGTCGACCACAGGGCGCCCTCAGGGGTGCCGAGGAACGTGATGCCCCACGACTTCATGAGATTCGCGAACGGACCGGCGATGGGAGAGTACAGCACGTAGAAGAGCAGGGAGGCGGATGCGAGGCCCAGGGCGCTGGGGATCAGGAACGCCGTGCGCAGGAAACCCTTCCACCGGGTCGACTCCTGCACGAGCAGGGCGAGTCCGAGCCCGAGGCCGATCAGGATGACGGTCGTGATGAGCGTGTACAGCAGGGTGAAGCGGATCGAATCCCAGAAGAGGCGGTGCGTGACGGCATCCGTGTAGTTGTCGGGGAAGTTGATGCCCTGGTTGCCGCTCAGCAGGGGCCAGTCGGATGCCGACATCTGCAGCACCAGCACCAGCGGGACGATGAACAGCAGGGCGACGAAGATCGCGGTCGGGGCGGCATACAGCCAGCCCTGCACGGGGCCTCCGAAGCCGGTGCGCGGTCTGCGGCGAGGCAGCGGAGGTGCGGCCTGGGTCATCTCGTTCTCTTCCGATCGGGAGTGCGGGGGCGTACGGGAGGATGCGGGGGCGACGCGATCCGCGCCGCCCCCGCTCGCGATCACTGCGACAGGATCGCGGTGATCTCCTCGTTGTCGGCCGGCACCGAGTCGTCGCCGTTCAGCACGGCGTTGCGCACGAGCGTGAGCCACGGGCTGCCCGGCGCGTTGAACGCCTGCTGGAAGTTCAGCGCCACCGGAGTGTCGCCCTGGGCTGCGACCTCGTTGATCGTCACCAGACGAGGGTCGGCCGCGGCGTACTCGTTGTCGGCGAGGTCGCCTCGCGAGACGGCGTTGCCGTCCTTCGCGAGCACCTCGACCTGGGCCTCTTCCGACATCATCCAGTTGAGGAAGTTCCAGGCTTGCGCCGCCTTCTTCGAGTCCTTCGAGATGCCGATGCCGTCACCGCCGACGAAGGTCGAGGCGCCGCCGTCGACACCGGGGATGCCGGCTACGCCCGCGTCGAACTCGAGGGAGGGGAGCAGTGTCGCCGGGAACGGCATCACGCCGACCTTGCCCTCGCTGAATGCGGCGGTCCAGGTGGGGCCGGCCTCGTCGGTCGAGCTGGGGAGGATCGCTCCGGCATCCTGCAGCTCGGACCACGTGTCGTACACGGCCTGGGCGGAGTCGCCGTCGAGCAGCGATTCGGTGCCGTCGTCGCTCATGACCTCGTCGCCGGATGCCCAGATCGAGGGGAACCACGTGAAGACCAGGCATCCGCCGCAGTTGAGGCCGGTCGCCGTGCCGTACGTGTCGGGCTTGTTCAGCGCCTGCACGGCCATGGCTGCCTCGGCGAACTCCTCGAGCGTCGCCGGGGCCTTCTCGGGGTCGAGGCCCGCTTCTGCGAAGAGCTCCTTGTTCCAGAACAGCATCGAGAGGTCGAGGGCGAACGGCAGCACGTACTCGGCCCCTTCGACCGTGCCGGCCGAGAGGTGCCCGGGGTTGATCTCGTCCTTGAAGTCGAGCGCGTCGATCTGCTCGGACATGTCCTGGAACAGGCCCTGCTGCGCCCAGTTGGGCACGTAGACGATGTCGGCGGCGAACAGGTCGGGCAGGCCGCCCGAGCCTGCGGCGGCGCCGACCTTGGCGACGTAGTCATCGTTCGGGACGACCGTGAGCTCGACCTGGTTCTCGTGGCTCTCGTTGTAGGCGTCGACCAGCAGCTTGGCCTGGCGCTCGATCGGAGCGCGGGTCCACAGCGTCAGGGTGGTGCCGTCATCCGTGCCCTCGGCGGGGATGGGTTCGTTCGACGCTTCGTCGGCAGCAGGTGCGCAGGCGGCGAGGCCGCCGACGAGCATGCCGACCGCGATGACGACGGCGGATGCTCGGCGCACGGCGTGAGTGCGGGTGGTGATCATGGTGGGGGGACTCCTCTGGCTCGTCTTCGAGCGGATGCGGGTGGCGCTTCGACAGTGCAGCGCCGGGTGTGGAGATGAGGTGGAGATCAGGTTCTTCGAAATCTACGAAAACCCTTTCGAAAAGGTATAGCGTGGTTTCGGCGGGGGCGTCAACCCTCGTTCCGATAACCTTTCAGCAACAGGGAGCGGGATGAGCGACACGACTGGAACACGGGCGGTGACCCTCGGAGACGTCGCCGCGCGCGCCGGGGTGTCGATCTCGACGGCGTCGAAGGCGCTGAACGACCGGGGAGATGTCTCTGCCGCGACCCGCGCCAAGGTTCGCGCGATCGCGGAGGAACTCGCGTTCACGCCGAACGCCATGGCACGAGGACTGCTCGCCGGACGCACCGGAACCGTGGGCCTGCTCACGAGCGACCTCGAAGGCCGTTTCATGATCCCGATCCTGATGGGCGCCGAGGACGCCTTCGGGGCGGGCCGCATCAACGTCTTCCTCTGCGACGCGCGCGGTGACGCGATCCGCGAGCAGCACCACCTGCGCGAGCTGCTCAGTCGCCGGGTCGACGGCATCATCGTCGTCGGTCGCCAGACGGATGCGCGCCCCTCGCTCGGGCAAGAGATCCCCGTGCCCGTCGTCTACGCCTACGCGCCGTCCGACGATCCGCGCGACCTGTCATTGACCCCCGACAACTATGCGGGCGGGCGTCTCGCGATCGAGCACCTGCTCGCCTGCGGGCGACGGCGCATCGCTCACATCTCGGGCGACCCGACCTATGCCGCGGCGCAGGATCGTCTCGCCGGAGCGAGAGCCGCGCTCGGCGAAGCGGGGCTCGAACTCATGGGCGAGCCGATGTTCTCGGAGTGGACGGAGCACTGGGGTCGGGATGCCGCGGCGATGCTGCTGCAGCGGCATCCCGACATCGACGCCGTGTTCTGCGGGTCGGACCAGATCGCTCGGGGCGTGCTCGACTCGGCGCGGGATCTCGGACGCACCGTTCCCGACGACCTTGCGGTGATCGGCTACGACAACTGGGAGGTGCTCGCGACGAACGCGCGACCCGAGCTCACCAGCATCGACGCCAACCTGCAGCAGCTGGGGCGTCAGGCGGCGCTTCGGGTGTTCGACGCGATCGACGGGATCGACATCGGGGAGGGGTCGCACCATCTGCCGGTGCGCCTCGTGATCCGCGGGTCGACGATCGCCCGCCGCTGAGCCGCCCTCTCGGATCTTCGAATCGCGTGAATGACCCCGTTTCCTCGCGAAACAGGGTCATTCACGCGATTCGAAGGCGGTCCGTCCGGTCAGACGTGGTCGCGCCAGGAGTGCTGCGGGTCGAAGCCCAGGATGCGGCGGGCCTTGTCGATCGACAGCAGTGTCTCGTTCGGGCCGAACTCGCGCGCGACAGGGACGTCGGGGAAGACCTCGGCGAGCAGCTCGGCGTTCGGGCGGGACATCACCGTGTCGGCCGCCGCGATGATGAAGTTGTCGAACCCGGGGGTCGCCACCTCGAGCGCGCGCTCCACGGCCTGCGCGCCGTCGCGCGCGTCGATGTAGCCCCAGAGGTTCCACTTACGGCGCAGGGCGTCGGCGTCGAAGTCGGGGAACTCGGCGTAGTCGTCCGGGTTCATCACATTCGAGAAGCGCAGCGCGGTGATCGAGAGGTCGGGATGCCAGCGCACGAGCTCCCTCGCCAACTGCTCCTCGAGCGTCTTGACCAGCGAGTAGACCGATTCGGGGCGGGCGGGGTAGTCCTCGTCGACCGGCACATAGGGCGGCGGCACGTCGAACGGCAGGCCGAGAACGGTCTCGCTCGACGCGTAGACGACGCGCCGGATGCCGAGGCGCACCGCCGCCCAGAAGACGTTGAACGTCGCGGGCATGTTGTTGTGGAAGGTCGCGACATCGCTGCGGATGCCGGGGGCGGGGATCGCCCCGAGATGCACGACGGCATCGATGCCGTCGTGTCGGTCACCGACTGCCGTGAAAGCATCCACGACCTGGCCGTAATCCGTGAGGTCGACCTGCACGAAGTCGGGCCCGCGGGCCCCCGCGACGTCCATGCCGATGACCTCGTGGCCGTGGGCGCGGAGTTCCCGCGCGACGACGCTGCCGAGCTTGCCCGATGATCCCGTGAGTGCGATGCGCATGTCACCAGAGTGGCACGACGGCGAGGCGTCGGGGCCGGTCGGCATACACTCGTCGGCGTGAGTGACACGAGCAGCGAGCCCCGCCGCACCGTCGGCGTGCGCGATGTCGCCGCGCTGGCCGGGGTATCTCGGCAGACGGTGTCGCGGGTGCTCAATGACCATCCCGAGGTCGCCGCGGAGACCCGCGAACGGGTGCTCGCCGCGATGACAGAGCTCGGCTACCGCATGAACAACGCCGCCAGAGCGCTGGGCACGAGGCGGTCCCGGACGCTGGGAGTGCTGGCATCCGATGCTCTGCAATACGGCCCGTCGCGCAGCATCGCCGCACTCGAGGCATCGGCGCGCGAGGTCGGGTACTGGGTCAGCGCCGCCTTCGCGGATGCCGGGGATGCCGCGGCCGTCGTCTCGGCCGTCGATCATCTGGTCATGCAGGGAGTCGAGGGGATCGTGGTCGTCGCACCGCATGCGCGCACTCTCGAAGCACTCGATGCCCTGAGGATCGGCGTGCCGGTCGTCACGCTGCACGCCGCCGACCGTGGCGCCCGCGGCCTCTCGGTCGATCAGGCTGCCGGTGCGCGTCTCGCTGTCGCGGCGCTCGCCGACGCCGGTCACACGCGCATCGCGCACCTCGCCGGTCCCGCCGACTGGCTCGAGGCCGAGTCGCGTGCCGAGGGGTTCGCTGCAGAGCTCGCAGAGCGCGGTCTCGTCGCGGGTCCCGTGATCGAGGGGGACTGGACCGCGGGGTCGGGCTATGCGGCAGTCGCCGCTGTGCGTGAGGCCGGAGTCACCGCGGTGTTCGCCGCGAATGACCAGATGGCGCTCGGGCTGCTCGGCGGACTCCATGAGGCGGGGCTCTCGGTGCCCGACGACATCAGCGTGGTCGGGTTCGACGACATCCCCGATGCCGCGTACTACTGGCCGAAGCTCACGACCGTGCGTCAGGACTTCGACGAACTGGCGCGCCGTGCCGTGGCGGCGGCCCTCGCGGGCAGCAGCGGGGCGCCAGCATCCGACCTTCAGCCCGTGGCACCGGTGCTCGTGACCCGGGCGTCGGTCGCCCCGCCGCGCTGACGCTCGTTCTCGCTGACGCTCCGTCACTCAGCGTTCGCAACTCAGCACCGCGGGGTCCATCGCGAGACTGAACCGGCGTCATCCCGGGCCGCTGGCCGAGCCGTCGTCGATCTCATGCTGAGTCGTGAACGCCCGATCGTCGATCCCCGCGTCTTGACGGTCGGCGGACCGCCGTGACACACTTCTGTGACCGGTCACAGTCCTTCGGAGGGCACAGTGACCACCGACGACCCTGAGGTATCCGTGAGCAACGAAGCCCCCGCTTTCTCTGACGAGAGTTCCTTCTCCCCGGAGATAGCCGCCGCCATCCGCACCGTCCGCGAAGACGTCGCCCGTCTGCACGGCGAGCTCGTCCGTTACGACCTCATCGTCTGGACAGGCGGCAACGTCTCGGGTCGCGTGCCCGGCGCCGACCTGTTCGTGATCAAGCCCTCGGGCGTGAGCTACGACGACCTCACCCCCGAGAACATGATCCTGTGCGACCTCGACGGTGCTGTGATCCCGGGCACCCCGGGCAGCGACCGTTCGCCCTCGAGCGACACCGCGGCTCACGCCTACGTCTATCGCCACATGCCCGAGGTCGGCGGCGTCGTGCACACGCACTCGACGTTCGCGGTGGCCTGGGCCGCGCGCGGCGAGGAGATCCCCTGCGTCATCACGGCCATGGCAGACGAGTTCGGCGGACCGATTCCGGTCGGCCCGTTCGCGATCATCGGCGACGACTCGATCGGCCGCGGCATCGTGCAGACCCTCAGCGGTCACCGCAGCCGCGCGGTGCTCATGCAGAACCATGGCCCGTTCACGATCGGCGTCGACGCGAAGGATGCCGTGAAGGCGGCCGTCATGGTCGAAGACGTCGCCCGCACCGTCCACTACGCCCGTGAGGCAGGCCCGCTGATCCCGATTCCGCAGGAGACGATCGACAGCCTCTTCAATCGGTACCAGAACGTCTACGGACAGAACTCGGACGCCCGCCGATGATCCCTTCGACAGGCTCAGGGACCCAGGGCTCGACAGGCTCAGGGACCCAGGGTTCGACAGGCTCAGGGACCGAAGGCTCGACAGGCTCAGGGACCGAAGGTTCGACGACCGCCCGTGACGACATCGTCGCCGGCCGCACGAGCCTCGGCATCGAATTCGGCTCCACCCGCATCAAGGCCTGCCTGATCGGGTCCGACGCCACCGAGGTGCTCGCGACCGGCTCTTTCGCCTGGGAGAACCGGCTCGAAGACGGACTCTGGACGTACGCGATCGACGAGGTCTGGGCGGGGCTCCAGGCCGCATACGCCGAGCTCGTCGCCGACGTCGAGAACCGCTACGACCTGCGCCCCGAGACCTTCGGAGCGATCGGCATCTCGGCCATGATGCACGGCTACCTGGCCTTCGACGCGCAGGGCGAGCTGCTCGTACCGTTCCGCACCTGGCGCAACACCAACACGGGCGCGGCGGCGACCGAGCTGACCGATCTTCTCGGTGTGAACATCCCGCTGCGCTGGTCGATCGCGCACCTGCATCAGGCCGTCGTCGACGGCGAGGCGCACGTGCCGCAGCTCGACTTCATCACCACCCTCGCCGGATACGTGCACACGACGCTGACGGGCGAGCGCGTGCTCGGTGTCGGCGACGCATCCGGCATGTTCCCGATCGATTCGGCGAGCGGCGACTACGACGAGCGGATGCTGCAGGCCTACGACGCCCTCGCCGGCGACCGGCTCCCCACGAAGGTCAAGGACCTGCTCCCGACTGTGCTCCCGGCCGGCGCCGCCGCGGGAACGCTCACCGACGACGGCGCACGGCTCCTCGACCCGACCGGCACGCTGCAGCCCGGCATCCCGCTCTGCCCGCCCGAGGGCGATGCCGGCACCGGCATGGTCGCGACCAACTCGGTGTCGCCGCGCACCGGCAACGTCTCGGCAGGCACGAGCATCTTCGCGATGGTCGTGATCGAGCGGCCCCTCGCCGAGGTGCATCACGAGCTCGACCTCGTGACGACTCCGGCCGGCGACGCCGTCGCGATGGTGCACTGCAACAACGGCGCGAGCGAGCTCGCCGCCTGGGCGGGTCTCTTCACCCGCTTCTCCGCCGCGGCGGGTCAGCCGCTGAGCGACGACGCTGTCTTCGACGCGCTCTTCCGCGAGGCTCTCGACGGTGAGGCGGATGCCGGTGGGCTGATCGCCTACAACCACCTCGCCGGAGAGCCGATCGCCGGTCTGACCGAGGGGCGCCCGCTGTTCGTGCGCACCCCCGACAGCGCCTTCACGCTGGCGAACTTCATGCGCTCGCAGCTGTACGGCGTCTTCGGCACGCTCGCGCTCGGGATGCAGGTGCTCACCGCCGAGGGCGTCGAGCTCGACCGCATGTTCGCGCACGGGGGCATGTTCCGCACGGCAGGAGTCGCGCAGCGCTTCCTCGCCGGAGCGCTGGGCGCTCCGGTCGCGGTGGGTGAACTCGCCTCCGAGGGCGGGGCATGGGGCATCGCCGTGCTCGCGTCGTACCTCGCGCACGCCGAGTCCGCCTCGCTCGGCGAGTACCTCGAACGGGACGTCTTCGCCTCGGCATCCCTCGCCGTCGCCGAGCCCGATCCCGCCGACGTCGCCGGCTTCACCGCCTATCTCGACCGCTACCGCGCGGGCCTCGCCATCGAGGCCGCTGCGATCACCGCTCTCCCCACCGGTCGCTGACGTTCCGACTCGCCCACGCTTCGACAGGCTCAGCGACCCACCTTCTGAAAGGCCACTCATGACCCGCACCCCGCTCACCACCTCGCTCGACGGCTACGAGGTCTGGTTCCTCACCGGCAGCCAGCACCTCTACGGCCCCGAGACGCTCGCGCAGGTCGCCGAGCAGTCGCAGGAGATCGCGCGCATCCTCGACGACGCGGGCGAGGTGCCCGTGAAGATCGTCTGGAAGCCGGTGCTGACGGATGCCGCGGCCATCAAGCGCACCGCGCTCGAGGCGAACGCCGACGACCGCGTCATCGGCCTGATCGCGTGGATGCACACGTTCAGCCCCGCGAAGATGTGGATCGCCGGTCTCGACGCGCTGCAGAAGCCGCTCGCGCACCTGCACACGCAGGCGAACGTCGAGCTGCCGTGGGCCGACATCGACTTCGACTTCATGAACCTGAACCAGGCGGCGCACGGCGACCGCGAGTTCGGCTACATCCAGACGCGTCTCGGCGTGCCGCGTAAGACCGTCGTCGGTCACGCGAGCGACCCGCGAGTGCGTCAGGAGATCGCGACGTGGCAGCGTGCGGCCGCCGGCCTCGCGGCCTCCCGTTCGCTGAAGCTCGCCCGCTTCGGCGACAACATGCGTTACGTCGCCGTCACCGAGGGCGACAAGACCGAGGCTGAGCTGCGCTTCGGTGTGCAGGTCAACACGTGGGGCGTGAACGACCTGGCGGATGCGGTCGCCGCGGCATCCGAGTCCGAGATCGACGCCCTCGTGGCCGAGTACGAGGAGCTCTACGAGGTCGTACCGGAGCTGCGCCGCGGTGGCGACCGCCATCAGTCGCTGCGCGACGGAGCCGCGATCGAGATCGGGCTGCGGACGTTCCTCGAAGAAGGCGGCTTCGGCGCCTTCACCACGTCGTTCGAAGACCTCGGCGCGCTGACGCAGCTGCCCGGTCTCGCGGTGCAGCGCCTGATGGCCGAGGGCTACGGCTTCGGTGCCGAGGGCGACTGGAAGACCGCGATCCTCGTGCGCGTCGCCAACGTGATGGGCGCGGGACTGCCCGGCGGCGCGAGCCTCATGGAGGACTACACCTACGACATGACCCCCGGCGACGAGCTGATCCTCGGCGCGCACATGCTCGAGGTCTCGCCGTCGCTCACCACCGCGAAGCCGACTCTCGAGATCCACCCGCTCGGCATCGGCGGCAAGGACGACCCGGTGCGCCTGGTCTTCACAGCCGACCCCGGCCCCGCGGTCGTCGTCGCACTCAGTGACATGCGCGACCGGTTCCGCCTCACTGCGAACGTCGTCGAGAACGTGCCGCCGCGCCAGTCGCTGCCGAAGCTCCCGGTCGGCCGCGCCGTCTGGAAGCCGCAGCCCGACTTCACCACCTCCGCCGCCGCCTGGCTGACCGCGGGCGCCGCGCACCACACGGTCATGTCGACGGCCGTGGGGCTCGAGGCCTTCCGGGATTTCGCCGAGATGGCCGAGGTCGAGCTGCTCGTGATCGACGAGGCGACCACGCTGCCCGAGTTCCAGAAGCAGGTCCGCTGGAACCAGGCGTACTACCGACTCGCGCAGGGGTTGTGATGGCCGACGTCTCTGCTGTCGCCGGTTCCGCCGTGGATGTCGCGACCGCGGCGCGCCCGCGCTCCGGGCGACAGCTGCGCATCGCAGGTCATGGCTACGAGGCCGTGATCGCGAGCGTCGGCGCATCGCTGCGCGTGCTGACATTCGAGGGGCGCGACCTCGTCGTGCCGTTCGAGGCCGACGAGGTGCGGCCCGGATACCGCGGCACCAGCCTCGCACCGTGGCCCAACCGCATCGTCGACGGCCGGTACACCTTCGGCGGCGTCGAGCATCAGCTCGCCCTCACCGAGCCCGGCCGTGGTCAGGCGCTGCACGGCCTGCTCTCGTGGGCCGAGTTCGAGGACCGCCTCGTGCTCGGCGACCGTGTCGTGCTCGCCGCCGTGATCGAGCCGCAGACCGGATATCCGTTCCGCGTCGAGGTCGAGACCGAGTACCGCATCGACGCCGACGGCCTTCACCAGACCGTGACCGCGCACAATCTCGGGGCGGATGCCGCACCGTGGGGCACCGGACCGCATCCGTATCTCGTCGCCGGTCCCGGCGGCCGGGTGGACGACTGGACTCTCACCCTGCCGGCATCCGAGGTGCTCACCGTCACCGATGACCGCCTGAGCCCGGTGGCCGTCGAGGCCGTGGCGGAGCATCCGGAGTGGGACTTCCGCGCTGCGCGCCAGATCGGCGACGTCTTCATCGACCACGCGTTCACCGGCCTCGCACGCGAGGGCGGTGTCGCCGAGGTTCGGCTCGTGACGGATGCCGGAACCGGCGTCGCGATCACATTCGACGAGCGCTGCCCCTGGGTGCAGGTGCACACGGCCGACAACCCGGGGATCGACGCGATCCACCGCATCGGCCTCGCGGTCGAGCCCATGACCTGCCCGCCGGATGCCTTCAACTCGGCAACCGACCTGGTCGTGCTCGAACCGGGCGCTGCGCACGCGGCATCCTGGCGTATCGCCGCGGTCTGAGTCGCGTCGCCGGGCTTGCGTCCCAGTTCGTGCCGCTGAGCAGGCTGAGGCACGGCACGGATTGCGACGCAAGCGCCGGCCCGCCTCAGCGGTTGAGCCAGCGTCGCAGCGAGCGCGTCACGAACGGCAGCACCCAGTACGCCATGATCGGCGTGAGCACGGCCGTCGTCGCGAGCACCCGCAGCCAGATCGGCAGCTCGTTCCAGCCCGGGACCGGGCTCATCGCGTACGTGAACGCGAGGTTCACCGGGAAGAATCCGAGCCAGATCGACACCGCCTGCTTCCAGCGCGGGGGAGTGCTGACCATGGCGACGGTGGTCGTCGAGCCGTCGGCGCGGGGAAGCGTGATGGTGTCGGTGGTCGGCTGGTCGAACCAGCCCTCGATGCCGGTGCGCCGGTGCACGTGCTCGCTGCGCACGAACTGCTCGCCGGTCGACTTCCACCACTCGCGCTCGCCGGACTGCTCCCAGGCGACGAGCGACTTCTCGTCCGCGAACCGGTACAGCATGTGCCAGATGTGCGAATCCTCGCCGTCGCGTACCCATCCCGATCCCAGGAAACCCGGATACCGGTGAGCGAGGTTCACGCCCGTCTGCACCCAGGCGGTCGCGGCGGTCACGTGCTCGGGGTCGACCTCGCGGCGGATGGAGACGGTGATGGGTTCACTGGACATGGTGGGTCCTCGGAGAGTGCGGTCGCCCGGGTCACGGGCGCCTCGGCGGTGGGGGATGCGCCGGGGTGCGGGCGCACCTCCGATTGTATTTCGGATGGATGCCGTTCGAATCGCTCACCTTGCAGATTCCGGCGGCCGATTCTTGCAAAGTGCGCGATACGAACGAGGCGCGAGGGTGACAATGGGACGCATGAGCACGCGCAGCGAAGCCGTTCTGATCGATGTCGTCCGGACCCCCGTGGGGAGGGGGAAGCCGGGCGGAACCCTGTCGGGGGTGCATCCGGTCGATCTCGCTGCCGGAGCGCTCGCCGCGATCCTCGAGCGCAGCGGGCTCGATTCGCGACAGATCGACGACGTGCTGCTCGGCTGCGTGAGCCAGGTGGGCGATCAATCGTCGAACATCGCCCGCCAGGCGGTGCTTGCCGCGGGGTTCGACGAGTCGATCCCGGCCGCGACGATCGACCGGCAGTGCGGGTCGAGTCAGCAGGCCGTGCACTTCGCCGCGCAGGGGATCATCGCCGGCGCCTATGACGCGGTGATCGTCGGCGGCGTCGAGTCGATGAGCCGGGTACCGCTCGGGTCATCCGGCGCGGGTGGCTCGCCGATGTCGCCGCGTCTGCGCGAGCGGTATCCGGACGGGCTCGTGAACCAGGGCGTCTCGGCCGAGCTGATCGCGCAGCGCTGGGGCCTCGACCGCGCAGCCCTCGACGCCTACGCCGCTGAATCGCACCGCCGCGCGGCCGCCGCATGGACCGATGGATTTTTCGGCCGCACGGTCATCCCAGTCGCGGAGGCTCCGGATGCCGTGGCCGACGAGACCGTCCGCGCGAGCACGACGGCCGAGGGGCTGGCGGGTCTTCCGCCCGCGTTCCGGACGGATGCGCTCGCCGCCCGTTTCCCGGAGGTCGACTGGCGCATCACCCCCGGCAACTCCTCGCCGCTCACCGACGGAGCATCCGCCGCGCTGCTGATGAGCGCCGAACGTGCCGAAGCGCTGGGGCTCACGCCACGTGCGAGGTTCCAGGCCTTCACGGTGGTCGGAGACGACCCGCTGATGATGCTGACCGGGCCGATCCCCGCGACCCGACGCATCCTCGAGCGCACCGGACTCACGATCGACGACCTCGATGCCTACGAGGTCAACGAGGCCTTCGCATCGGTGCCGCTCGCGTGGGCGGCCGAGCTCGGGGCGGATGCCGCGAAGCTCAACCCGCGAGGAGGGGCGATCGCCCTCGGGCATGCCCTGGGCTCCTCGGGTACCCGCCTGCTCGGCACGCTCGTCGACCAGCTCGAGGCCGTCGGCGGCCGGTTCGGCCTGCAGACCATGTGCGAGGGCGGCGGCATGGCGAACGCGACGATCATCGAGCGGCTGTAGCGGCATCCTCGGCGTTCGAATCGCGCACTTTGCAGAAATGGCGACCGGAGAACTGCAAAGTAAGCGATTCGAAGGCGGGTCAGGCGCCGAGAGCTGCCGACACCCGCCGAACCAGTTCCTCCGGACGACGCAGAAGAGGTGAGGTGACCTCGACGACGATCCACCCCGCGGCGCGGAGCCGTGCGAGCCTCTCCACATCAGCCGCCCACTGCGCCCCATGCAACATGCCGAGATACTCGATGACGACACGAGCGTCGCGGTAGACCATGTCGACGCATCCGAGGAAGCGCCCGCGTTCGTCGTAGAGATCCACGTTGAGCTCCGGTTCCGGCAGCCCGCCGGTCAACAGGATGCAGCGCACTCGCGTCTCGCGTGGCGACCAGGAGTCCTCGCGGACGAGCTCGAGTGCGTCCCTGAGTCGCGCCGCTCCACGTCGTCGCCCGGCGTCCAGCATCGTCCGCAGATCTGCGCGCGTCGAGAGCGGTGCGCGTCCGGGTGTCGGCCTGCCCCTTCCGCGTCGCCACACGCGGCACATGTGGTCGCCGATGGCGACGATGTCGAAGAGCGGAAGTCCGCCGAGCGACGCCCAGGTCGCGGCGGGCGAAGTGACTCGCAAGCCATCGTGCACCGTGATCTCCGTCATGCTCGCCAGCGTTCGATGACCGACGAGGCCGCTCGCGTGGGGGAAGGGCGTGTGTCCAGCGGCGCTGACGTGCAGACGGAGATCGCTGTATGCGGCGATCCGGTCATCATCGGTGAACTCGAGCGGCAGTGGCGCATCCCAGATCGACGCTGCCGTCTGATGGCTGAAGAAATGGCCGGTGTGCAGTCGCGGCGCGTAGACGCGGGCGCGGTGGACGCGCGCGCGGCGCTGCCGTTCATGGGGATCCGCGATGTCGTCGAACGTCGGCACCGGTCCGGCGGGAGCGCGAATGCCGAAGAACGGGGCTTGCAGATCGACGCTGCGCAGGCGGTTGCGGCTCACGCCGTGCAGCCGCGCGATGTGCACCGAGAAGCCGGTGCCGCAGAACTCGTCCGGAAGGTTCTCGGGTGGCGTCATGGTCCCAAAGGTGGCACACGACCGCGCTGGCGTACGCGGTTGTCCACAGCCCCCGGCGGCCTTCGAATCGCGCACTTTGCAGAAACAACCAGTCGCAAACTGCAAAGTAAGCGATTCGAAGGGTGCCGGGGGAAGAGAAGACCCCCGCCGACCCGATTCGGCGGGGGTCTCTTCGGGAGCAGACGCTCACCGTATGCGCGGATGACGTGACTACCCGATCCGGTCTGAGTCTGTGTCCGCGCATGTGCAGTTGTAGTCGGCGAAGGTGTCCGGGCGGTGAACGCGGCGAGAAATCCTCATCGGCGTCGACGAGCCCGATAAGAAGCAGTGAACACGTACACGCCCGGCGCAGCGGTCGCGAGAGAGTGATCCGCGTGGCTGAGGCGCATGGCTGGAAGTCAGGCTGGCAAGGTACTCCGGAATACCGATATCCCTGATTGGCGAGGGCGGACCTCGGCGCGTTGGCGGGTGTATGGTCCGAGCCATGACGACGGAGTCACGATTCTCACGGCTCTTCACGTGCGCTGCGTTAGTCGCTGCAGCTCTGATCGCAAGCCCCGGAGGCGCGATTTCGATCGATGCTGCTCGGGCCGACACCTTGAGCAACACCTGTCGCCAGTGGTACCCGGGGGCACAGGTGAGCAACATGATCCCGTGCCAATCAGACGACAGAAATGTTGACTTCTGTACCGTCTATCCCTGGCCAAGCATCATCGGCGACCGCTTCGGCGAGGCCATGGCAAACCTGGATGCGCAAACGGTGCTCTACGACACTTATACCGCACGAGTTGGTCCGGCTACAGCATCCATCACCGCGATCTCATGAACAACGCGTACTGAGGAGTCCACCGTGCTTCATTCCACGGCGAAGATCAGCGCAGTCATGGCCGCTTCATTCCTGGCGCTCACGCTCACCGGTTGCGCGACTCACTCAGCGCCAACGACCGTCGGCACGGCGCCTACTGCAACCAGCACAGATGAGTCCACGCGGCTCAGCACGGGGGACCAGCTCAGCTTCCTCGATCTCTCCGCGGTCGCTAATGAGATGTTCTCGCGCGACATGACCGAGCTTGCCGACGACTCCCAGATCGTTGCTCTCGGAACGGTGAAGCGCTGGTTGGCCGGGGATCGTGTGACAACCGCGACGGGGATGGACGTCGGTGCCGTCATCCTTGCGGAATTCACGGTCAGCAAGGTTGTCACATCGAACGGAGACAGCCGGCTTGCTCCCGGAGACACGCTGTACCTCCCCTTCCCCGGCGGGATGGACATAGGCAAGGTCGCGGAATCCGCACCGCATGATCTCGACGCGCTGGTCTATCTCGAACGTGAACTCTCTTCGGAAGACCTCGCGGTCGGTGACGAGTACGTCGTCGAGAAGGGAGACCCCTAGGCAGCGGGTGCGCCGCGGTGGGTTCTCACCGGCTCTCAGGGGTTCGTGGTCGTAGACCAATCGGCCCCCGGCCAAGTGGTGTGGCCGATGCTCGGGAACACAGCCGCGGGAACCCTCCAGGATGCTCTCCCGGGCGGCACCCTTGATGGGCTGAATGACCAGCAACGTGCTGTTGTCGACACCTACGAGAACGGAGAGACCCCGGAACCGTAGACGAAATACGGACGTACCAGGCGGCGCAATCGAGAAGCCGATGGAAGCGCTTGCGACTTTCGGCCAGCTCACCCGCACCCACCCCTGACTTTTCGCCAGAGCACTCCTGCAAGCGCTTGCAGTTCACGAACCCTCCCTGCTAGCTTCACTCGCAAGCCTTCGGACACGTCGTCGTGTCCGCCCGCACCCAGGGAGCATCACTTGTTCACACCGGCTCGGTCGAAGACGACCGCATCACGTCCGCTCGCCCTCCTCGCCGCCACTGCGCTCGTCGTCTCGGGCTTCGGCACAGCGGGCACCCTCAGCGCCGAGCCCGCCTCCGCCGCCGATCGAACAGTCGCCCTCGTCGGATCGCTGCAGTCCGAACTCGGCTGCGCAGCGGACTGGGCCCCCGACTGCGCCGAGACCGAGCTCGTACCCTCGGGCGCCGAGGGCGTCTACTCCGCCGAGTTCGAGGTGCCCGCGGGCAACTACGAGTACAAGGTCGCGCTCGACGACGGCTGGGACGAGGCCTACGGCCTCGACGGCGGCGCCGAGAACATCCCCCTCACGGTCGCCGGGCCCACCACGCTGCGATTCACGTTCGACGACACCCTCAAGCGGGTCGGTCTCGAGGCGACCGACCTGCGCGATGGGTACACGGCAGACGACGACGCATTGATCACGAGCCCGGTGCGCCAGGCCGGAGCCGGAGAGCAGTTCTACTTCGTGATGACCGACCGCTTCGCGAACGGCGATCCGAGAAACGACACCGGCGGCCTCGAGGGCGACCGGCTCACCACCGGATTCGATCCGACGGACAAGGGCTTCTACCAGGGTGGCGACATCGCCGGCATCCGGCAGAACCTCGACTACATCGAGGGCCTCGGCACGTCGGCGATCTGGCTCACCCCCAGCTTCGCCAACAAGCCGGTGCAGGGTGAGGGCGCGAACGCTTCGGCCGGGTACCACGGCTACTGGGTCACCGACTTCACCCGCATCGACCCGCACCTCGGCACGAACGAGGAGCTGCAGGCGCTGATCGCCGAGGCCCACGATCGCGGCATCAAGGTCTACTTCGACATCATCACCAACCACACCGCCGATGTCATCGACTACGCCGAAGGCCAGTACTCCTACATCGATCAGTCGACGAGTCCCTACACGGATGCCGCGGGCACGGCCTTCGATCCGGCCGATCACGCCGGCACCGACAGCTTCCCCGAGCTCGACCCGGCGACGAGCTTCCCTTATACGCCGGTGGTCGCCGACAGCGAGATCGACGTCAAGGTCCCGGCCTGGCTGAACGACCCCACGCTGTACCACAACCGCGGCGACTCGACCTGGTCTGGGGAGTCCGTCACCTACGGCGACTTCAGCGGACTCGACGACCTGATGACCGAGCACCCGACCGTCGTCAACGGCTTCGTCGAGGTGTACGACAAGTGGATCGACCTGGGCATCGACGGCTTCCGCATCGACACGGTCAAGCACGTGAACTTCGAGTTCTGGGAGAAGTGGACCGCCGACGTGCTCGACTACGCCCACGAGAAGGGCAACGACGACTTCTTCATGTTCGGCGAGGTCTACGACGCCGATCCGGTCAAGCTCGCCCCGTACGTGCGCGACACCGACATGAACTCGATCCTCGACTTCACATTCCAGTCCTCCGCTGTCAGCTATGCGTCGGGCAACTCGGCCAAGGGGCTGCAGTCGCTGTTCGCGGGCGACGATCGCTACACGACGCCCGACTCGTCGTCGACGGCGCTGCCCACGTTCCTCGGCAACCACGACATGGGTCGGGTCGGATCCTTCCTGCAGTCGACGGATGCTCCGCTGCAGCGCGATGAGCTTGCGCACGAGCTCATGTTCCTCACCCGCGGCCAGCCGGTCGTCTACTACGGCGACGAGCAGGGCTTCACCGGCCCCGGCGGCGACAAGGACGCGCGGCAGTCGCTCTTCGCCACGCAGGTCGACGAGTACGCGAACCAGAACCTCATCACGGGTGAGCAGGCGGGCTCCGTCGACCGCTTTGCGACGGATGCCCCGCTCTACGAGCACATCGCGGCTCTGTCGGCTCTGCGCAAGGCGCACCCGGCACTCGACGAGGGAGCACAGATCGAGCGTCACGCGGCATCCGGTGCGGGCGTGTACGCGTTCTCGCGCGTGGATTCCGACGAGAAGGTCGAATACCTCGTCGCGGTGAACAACGCCGCGACCGCGCAGACGGTCGACCTCGCCACGCTCACCGCGGATGCCTCGTACGAGGTGCTCTACGGCGACGCCGCACCCCTCACGACGGATGCCGGGGCGGCCGCATCTCTCGAGGTCCCCGCCCTGTCGGCCGTGGTCTGGAAGGCCGACCGCACGGTCACGGCGCCCGCCGAGGCCGCACCGCTCACGGTCACCGCACCGGCACCGGGAGCCGGTGTCACCGGACAGTCCGCCGTGCAGGCCGACATCGCTGACCAGTGGGCGCAGACCAGCTTCGCCTGGCGCGTCGTCGGCTCCGACGAGTGGCAGGCCCTCGGCACCGCGGAGGACACGGATCCGCGCGTCTTCCACGACATCCGCGACCTCGCGAACGGCACGCTGATCGAGTATCGGGCCGTGACGACGGATGCCGCCGGCAACCATGCAGCCGCCTCGACCTACGCGTCGGTCGGCAACGCTGTGACGCTCGAGGTCGGTGAGGAGCCCGAGTCACCCATCGACATGGTGACGGTGCCGGGCAGCCTCAACTCCGAGATGGGTTGCGCAGGCGACTGGGATCCGGCGTGCGAGAGGGCCAAGCTGACCCTGCGCGCCGACGGCGTGTGGGCGGGCACGTTCGACCTGCCGGCCGGCGACTACGAGTACAAGGCGGGGATCAACGGCAGCTGGGCGATCAACTACGGAGCCAACGGCGTGCCCGACGGCGCGAACGTCGCGCTCACCCACGCGGGCGGGCCGATCACCTTCTACTTCGATCCGCGCACGAACATCGTGCAGTCCACGGCCGACGGCCCCATCGTGACGCTGCCGGGTTCGCTGCAGGACGAGCTCGGCTGCGCCGCCGACTGGTCGCCCGACTGCCTGGGCACACTGATGGCCGACGGCGACCGCGACGGCGTCTACGAGTTCGCGACCGCCGATCTGCCGACCGGCGCCTATGAGCTCAAGGTCGCGCACGGCCTGAGCTGGGCCGAGAACTACGGTGCCGACGGCGTGCCTGGCGGCGCGAACATCTCGTTCAGCGCCACCGAAGGCACGGTGACGTCGTTCCGCTACACGCTGGCGACGCACGTCCTCGAGGTCGGCAGCGACACTCCGCAGCTCCCGGGCGCCGGCGAGCAGCGCGCGCACTGGGTCGATGCCGAGACGATCGCATGGCCGGCGACTCTCGGCGCGACCGACAAGGCCGCCTACCAGCTCTATTCTTCGGCTGACGCCTCGCTCGCCGCCGCCGACGGTGACATCGTGGGCGCCGAGCCCCTCGCGCTCGACGTGATCGAGGGCGGTCTGACCGACGAGCAGCTCGCCCGGTTCCCGGCCCTCGAGGGCTACCTCGCGCTGCGGGTGACGGATGCCGATGCCGCGGCGCTGCTGCGCACGCAGCTCGCGGTCGCCCAGCGCGACGAGGCAGGCGCGCTCATCGCGTTCACCGGCGTGCAGATCGCAGGGGTGCTCGATGACCTCTATGCCGCGGCTCTCGACGACGTCGACCTCGGCGTGACGTTCTCGGGCAAGAACCCGACGTTCCGGCTGTGGGCGCCGACCGCGCAGAGCGCGACGCTGCTCACGTGGGACGAGGGTGCCGAGGGCGACCCGGTACGCCACGAGGCCACGTGGGATGCCGCATCCGGTGTCTGGTCCGTCACGGGCAAGAAGGACCTCAAGGGTGACGAATACGTCTGGGAGGTCGTCGTCTTCGCTCCGACAACAGGCACGGTCGAGACGAACCGGGTCACCGACCCGTACTCGACGGCCCTCACGCTGAACTCGGAGCGCTCGGTGGCCATCGATCTCGATGACAAGGCGTGGCAGCCGACGCAGTGGCAGAAGGCGAAGGCGCCGGTCGTCGATCGAGCAGTCGATCGCGCGATCTACGAACTGCACATCCGCGATTTCTCGATCAGTGATGAGACCGTTCCCGAGGGGGAGCGAGGCACCTACTTGGCCTTCACCCGCGACAGCGCAGGCACCGCTCAGCTGCGCGAGCTCGCGGATGCCGGCATCAACACCGTGCACCTGCTGCCCTCGTTCGACATCGCCTCGATCGAGGAAGACAGAGCGGCACAGGCGGTGCCCGGCTGCGACCTCGCATCGTTCGGCCCCGCGGACACGGCGCAGCAGGCCTGCATCCAGGCCGTCGCCGATGCCGACGCGTTCAACTGGGGCTACGACCCGTACCATTTCTCGACCCCCGAAGGCTCGTATGCAGTCGACGCCGAAGGTGGTGCGCGTGTCAGCGAGTTCCGGTCGATGGTCGGCGCCCTGCACGACATGGGCCTGCAGGTCGTGCTCGACCAGGTGTTCAACCACACCGCGGCCTCCGGTGAAGACGAGAAGTCGGTGCTCGACCAGGTCGTTCCCGGCTACTACCACCGGCTCAACGCGGCCGGTGGTGTCGAGACCTCGACGTGCTGTCAGAACGTCGCGACCGAGCACCTCGCCGCGCAGAAGCTCATGGTCGACTCGATCGTGACGTGGGCGCGCGACTACAGGGTCGACGGCTTCCGCTTCGACCTCATGGGCCACCACTCGACGACGAACATGCAGGCGGTGCGTGACGCGCTCGATGCGCTCACGGTGAAGAAGGACGGCGTCGACGGCTCGGCGATCCACCTCTACGGCGAGGGCTGGAACTTCGGCGAGGTCGCCGACAACGCCCTGTTCGAGCAGGCCACCCAGGGGCAGCTCGGCGGCACCGGCATCGGAACGTTCAACGATCGGCTGCGCGATGCCGTGCACGGCGGCAGCCCGGTCGACTCGTCGTCGACGTTCCGTCAGGGCTTCGGCACCGGTCTCGGCACCGACCCGAACGGCGATCCGATCAACGGCTCGACGGAGCAGGCGCTCGCCGACCTCGGGCACGAGACAGACCTGGTCAAGCTCGGGCTCGCGGGCAACCTGCGCGACTTCTCGTTCATGACGAGTGACGGCGCGGTGACGGCGGGAGAGGCCATCGACTATCGCGGCTCGGCGGCAGGCTATGCCGATCAGCCCGACGAGGTGATCAACTACGTTGACGCGCACGACAACGAGACGCTCTACGACCTCTCGGTGCTCAAGCTGCCGGTCGATACGCCGATGGCCGACCGTGTGCGCATGAACACACTGTCGCTCGCGACCGTCACGCTCTCGCAGTCGCCGTCGTTCTGGCACGCCGGCACCGAGCTGTTGCGCTCGAAGTCCCTCGACCGCAACAGCTATAACGCGGGCGACTGGTTCAACCGCATCGACTGGACCGGGCAGGAGTCGACCTTCGGCTCCGGACTCCCGGCCGCGGCAGACAATGAGGAGAAATGGCCGATCATGGCGCCCCTGCTCGCCGACCCGGCGCTGAAGCCCGGTGCGGCGGACATGGCGGCCGCTGAGGCATCCGCTCTCGATCTGCTGCGCGTGCGCGAGGAGGTCGACCTGCTGCGTCTCGGCTCGGCCGACCTGATCCGGCAGAAGGTGACGTTCCCGAACGGCGGAGCCGAGGCGACCCCGGGTGTCATCGTGATGCAGATCGACGATCTGGCAGGTCCCGATGCCGACGCCGAGCTCGACGGGGCGCTGGTCGTGTTCAACTCGTCGCCGTCTGCGGTCACGCAGACGGTGGCGGGCCTGGCCGGGCGCTCGTTCGCGCTGACCCCGGCGCAGGCCAACGGAGCGGATGCCGTGGTCAAGACCACCACCTGGGATGCCGCATCGGGCACCGTGACGGTTCCTGCACGCTCGGTCGCCGTGCTCGTCGACGAGCAGGCGCAGCCGATCGACACCACGGTTCGGGTGTCGTCCGACATTCTCGTGAAGGCGGGCAAGAGCGCGACCGTGAAGGTGACGGTCACCGCCGACGACGGCAGCGCTCCGGTGGGCACCGTGACGGTGCACGACCGCGGCAAGATCGTCGCGACGGTCGCGCTGACGCCGGCGGACAAGGGCAGGGCCACGGTCTCGGTGCCGAAGCTCGGTCGTGGGATTCACCTGCTCACGGTGCGATTCGACGGCACGGAGCCGTGGCAGGACTCCCGGGCTCGAATCCCCCTTCCTGTGATCGCCTACTAGAACGACGAAGACCGGATGTCGGGGCGCATGTCCCCGGCATCCGGTCTTCGTCGCGGGCTCGCTACCAGGCGTATGCCTCGGGGGCTGTGCCGCCGGGGCCTGGCCAGATGCGGTCGAGTTCGGCGAGCGTGTCGGCATCCAGGGTCACGTCGAGCGCCTCGACGGCCGAGTCGAGCTGGTCGATCGTGCGCGGACCGATCACCGGGGCGGTCACGCTCGGCTGGTGCAGCAGCCAGGCGATCGCGACGACACCGGGGCGGATGCCGAGTTCGGCGCAGAACTCCTCGTAGCGTTCGATCGCCGGGCGTCGGTCGCCGAGGGCGTCGAGGCTCGACCGCGAGCGGTCGGTCTTCTGCAGCACGCCGCCGAGCTGTCCGCTGGCGAGCGGCGACCAGGGGAGCAGTCCCATGCCGTACTGCTCCGCGGCGGGCACGACCTCGAGCTCGACCGTGCGCTCGGTGAGGTTGTACAGCGACTGCTCGGTGACCGGGGCCGGGTAGCCGGATGCCGCGGCGATCTCGTGCACGCGGGCGAGGTGCCAGCCGGCGAAGTTCGAGCTGCCGAGATAGGTGATCTTGCCCTGCTCGCGCAGCGTCGCGAAGGCGCTGAGCGTCTCGTCGAGAGGCACATCGCGGTCGATGTGGTGCATCTGATACAGGTCGATGTGGTCGGTGCCGAGTCGCCGCAGCGAGGCCTCGACCGACGCGCGGATGTGCACCGCCGACAGCCCGCGGTCGTTCGATCGGGGACCCATCACGCCGAACACCTTGGTCGCGACGATCAGGTCGTCGCGGTTTCCGCGGTCTTTCATCCAGCGTCCGAGGATCTCCTCCGACTGCCCGGGGTGATCCCCCCACCGTCCGCCGCCGTAGACGTCGGCGGTGTCGATGAAGTCGATACCGGCCTCGACCGCGCGATCCAGGATGGCGCGGGATGCCTCCTCGTCGATCACCGGACCGAAGTTCATGGTGCCGAGGGCCAGGCGGCTCACGCGCGCACCGGCTCGTCCGAGACGTGTGTACTGCATCAGCTGTTCTCCTTGTGCGAGTTCTGCTCGTGCTGCGAGTCCTGCGGAGCCGGCGCGTCGCTCGTGTCGACGAACGCCCACCCGAACGCGCCGAGCTCGCGGCGCGCGTCCGTCGATCCGGTGAGCAGGTCGGTGCCCGGCACGTCGACCGCGAACGGCTCGGCACTGTGGTTGATGACCGTGAGGATGCCGCCGCGGCGCGCGATCTCGACGTGCTCGGGGAGCCCCTCGATCTCGGCCGTCACTCCGGCTTCGGCCGCGAGCCAGCGCAGCACCGCGGTCATGCCCGCGTCGTCGGGGATCGTGGCGAGGTAGTAGCCGTGACCTGCGCCGAAAGCCTTGCGCGTGAACGCGGCGCGTCCCTCGGTGCGTCCCTCGGTGAAGCGGCCGAGCACCTCGGCATCCTGCACCAGAAGCTCCTCGGCGAAGTACTGGCCGACGATGCGGCCGGCGGGCCCGTCGAGCGGGGCCTCCGACTGACCGGGCCCGTCGGGCACCGCGTGCAGGGCGATCTCGCCGGCCGAGTCGGCCGAGCGCACCGACTCGGGCGGAACGAGCGCACCGAAGTCCTCGAGCGCGACGCCGAGCGCATCGCGCAGGCTGACGATGAACCCGCCGTCGCGGAACGCGTCGTCCTGATCGACGACGTCGCTGAACGCCGAGACGAACAGGTTGCCGCCCTCGCGCACGTAAGACGTCAGGTTCGCCGCGCCCTCATCGCTCAGCAGATACTGCTGCGGTGCGACGACGAGCGAGTACGCGCTCAAGTCACTGGTGGTGTTCACGATGTCGATCGCGAGGTTCTGGCGGTGCAGAGCCGCGTGCCAGCGGTGCGAGAGCGTGAGGTAGTCGAGTGCGACCGGGTGATCGCGGCCGTCGAGAGCCCACCAGTTCTCCCAGTCGAACACGAGCGCGATCTTCGCCCCCGAGGTGACATCGGGCAGAGCGGGGAGCTGCGCGAGCTGTCCGCCGAGCTCGACGGCCTCGCGCCAGGTGCGGGTGTCGAGCCCGGCCTGCGGCAGCATCGCCGAGTGGAACTTCTCACTGCCGCGGCGGGACTGCCGCCACTGGAAGAACATGATGGCATCGGCACCGCGACCGACGGCCTGCGCGGTGATCGCAGCCATCTGGCCGGGGGCCTTGGGCGCATTGGTCGGGCGCCAGTTGAGGGCGTTCGTCGACTGCTCCGTCAGCAACCACGGCACGCCGGGCTTGAGGCCACGCATCAGCTCACGTGCGAACGCGGCCCCGCGGAACGATTCGGGGTCGTTGGGGTCGGGATAGTTGTCGTCGGCGATCACGTCGACCTCGGCTGCCCACTTCCAGTAGTCCGCCGGCGGGAAGGGGCCCATGAAGTTCGTGGTGATCGGCTGAGTCGCCCCGGCGGCGCGGATGATGTCGCGCTCCATGACGTACAGCTCGAGCAGGGTGTCTGAGGTGAACCGCTTGAAGTCGAGCACGCTCGTCGGGTTGATGCTGTACGGCGCCTTGCGCGGCGGCACGATCTGGTCGAACGCGGTGTAGCGCTGCGACCAGAAGTCGGTTCCCCACGCGTGGTTGAGGGCGTCGATCGTCGAGTACTTGCGCTCGAGCCACACGCGGAACGCGTCGCGCGCCGCATCGGAGTAGTCGTAGTGCAGGTGGCAGCCGTACTCGTTGTTGACGTGCCAGAGCACGACGGCCGGATGCTGCGCATAGCGCTCCGCCAGAGCCGTGACGAGCTCCGACGCGAGGCGACGGTAGACCGGTGACGACGGGGCGTACGCCTGTCGGCTGCCCGGCCAGAAGGTCGATCCGTCGGCATCCTGCGGCAGCATCTCGGGATACGCGGCCGAGGCCCACGGCGGCGGGGATGCGGTGGCGGTGGCAAGGTCGACCTGGATGCCGCCCTCGTGCAGCAGCCCGATGATCTCGTCGAGCCACTCCCAATCGAACTCGCCCTCAGCGGGCTGGATCCGCGACCACGAGAAGATGCCGAGGCTCGCGAGCGTCACACCCGCTTCGCGCATGAGCCTGACGTCTTCGGGCCACACCTCTCGTGGCCACTGCTCGGGGTTGTAGTCGGCGCCGTAATGCATGGCCCCACCCTATCGGCAAGCGCTTTCCCGCGCACCTCTCCCCTTTCGAATAGCGCACTTTGCAAGCGATGCGGCCTCCGATCTGCAAAGTGAGCGACTCGAAGAGGGAGATACAAGGACGCCCTAGTAAATCTCAGGATGCCGAAGTATCATTCTCATAGTGCCAACGACGGCGCGAAGGGACATCGCACAATGACTCGTACCATTCCCCACTTCGTAGGCGGATCGCACCTCACCCCCGAGGGTGGCCGCTTCGCCGACGTGTTCGATCCGAGCACCGGCTCCGTGCAGGCGCGGGTGCCGCTGGCATCCGCCGACGAGGTCGCCGACGTGATCGCCAACGCCGAGGCCGCGCAGGTCGAGTGGGCGGCCACCAATCCGCAGAAGCGGGCTCGCGTGCTGCTGCGATTCCTCGATCTCGTGCAGCGCGAGATGCAGTCCCTCGCCGAACTCCTCGCGAGCGAGCACGGCAAGACCGTCGACGATGCGAAGGGCGACATCCAGCGCGGTCTCGAGGTCATCGAGTTCTCCGCCGGAGCCCCGCATCTGCTGAAGGGCGAGTACTCCACGGGCGCCGGCGCGGGCATCGACGTGTACTCGATGCGCCAGCCGCTCGGTGTCGTAGCGGCCATCACTCCGTTCAACTTCCCCGCCATGATCCCGCTGTGGAAGGCCGGCCCGGCTCTCGCGGCCGGCAACGCCGTGGTTCTCAAGCCCAGCGAGCGCGACCCCTCGGTGCCCGTGCGCCTCGCCGAGCTGTTCCTCGAGGCGGGGCTCCCCGCCGGCGTCCTGAACGTCGTCCACGGCGACAAGGAGGCTGTCGACGCGCTGCTGACCGAGGATCGCATCCGCGCGGTCGGATTCGTCGGCTCGACCCCGATCGCCGAATACATCTACTCGACGGCCGCCGCCCACGGCAAGCGGGCGCAGTGCTTCGGCGGTGCGAAGAACCACATGATCGTGATGCCGGATGCCGATCTCGACCAGGCCGTCGACGCGCTGATCGGCTCGGGCTACGGCTCGGCGGGTGAACGGTGCATGGCGATCTCGGTCGCGGTGCCGGTGGGACAGCAGACGGCGGATGCTCTCGCCGCCAAGCTCACCGAACGCGTGGCGCAGCTGCGGGTCGGCCCCTCGCTCGCGGCCGACGTCGACTATGGGCCGCTCGTCACGCGGGCAGCGGTCGAACGCGTCGAGGGGTACATCCAGCAGGGCGTCGACGAAGGCGCGACCCTTCTCGCCGACGGTCGCGGGTTCTCGGTCCCTGGGCATGAAGAGGGCTTCTACCTCGGCCCGACGCTGTTCGATCACGTCAGGACCGACATGGCGATCTACCGCGAGGAGATCTTCGGCCCGGTGCTCGTGATCGCACGCGCCGCCGACTACGAAGAGGCGCTGCGCATGGCGTCGGAGCACGAGTACGGCAACGGCGTCGCGATCTTCACGCGCGACGGCGACGCTGCCCGCGACTTCGCCGCCCGGGTCGAGGTCGGCATGGTCGGAGTGAACGTGCCGATCCCCGTGCCGATCGCGTACTACACGTTCGGCGGCTGGAAGCGCAGCGGCTTCGGCGACCTCAACCAGCACGGTGCCGACGCGTTCCGCTTCTACACGAAGACCAAGACGGTCACGAGCCGCTGGCCCTCTGCCGGCATCCGCGACGGAGCCAGCTTCGTCATCCCCACCATGCACTGACCCCACGTCACCTCCCACAAGGACTCACGATGACCATGACCACCGTCACCACCACCGCCGAAGAGCGCGAAGCCATCCTCGACGCCGTCCGCGAGTTCGCTGACACCGAGCTCGCTCCGTTCGCCGCCGAGCGCGACGAGAAGCACATCTTCCCGCGCGAGTCCCTCGGCAAGGCCGGCGAGCTCGGCCTCGGTGGCATCTACGTGCGCGAGGAGTTCGGCGGCACGGGTCTCAGCCGCTCCGACACGGTCGCGATCTTCGAGGAGCTCGCCAAGGGCGACCCTGCCGTCGCCGCCTACATCTCGATCCACAACATGGTGGTGTGGATGATCGACACCTACGGTGACGACGCACAGCGCGGCGAATGGCTGCCGAAGCTCACCGCGATGCAGGAGTTCGGCGGCTACTGCCTGACCGAGCCGGGAGCAGGGTCTGATGCCGCGAACATCTCCACGAGCGCGGTACGCGACGGAGACGACTATCTGCTCACCGGCGTGAAGCAGTTCATCTCCGGCGCAGGCGAAGCCGCGGTCTACGTGGTGATGGCACGCACCGGCGAGCCGGGGGCCCGCGGCATCAGTGCCTTCCTGGTTCCCGGCGACGCCGAGGGCCTCAGCTTCGGCGCCCCTGAGAAGAAGATGGGCTGGCACGCGCAGCCCACTCGCCAGGTGATCCTCGACGGCGTCCGCATCCCGGCATCCGGGATTCTCGGCGACGAGGGCCGTGGCTTCGCGATCGCGATGTCGGCCCTCAACGGCGGACGCCTCAACATCGCCGCCTGCTCGCTGGGCGGTGCCCAGTGGGCCCTCGACCGTGCGGTGCAGTACGTGCACGAGCGGGTGGCCTTCGGCGAGCCGCTGGCCGAGAAGCAGTCGATCCTCTTCGCGATCGCCGACATGCGCACCGATCTGCAGGCCGCACGCCTCATGGTGCGCGACGGCGCGTTGGCTGTCGACGAGCAGGCACCGGATGCGACGATGCGCTGCGCCATGGCCAAGCGCTTCGCGACGGATGCCGGCTTCGACGTGGCCAACCGCGCGCTGCAGCTGCACGGTGGCTACGGATATCTGCAGGACTACGGCATCGAGAGGGTCGTCCGCGATCTGCGGGTGCACCAGATCCTCGAGGGCACCAACGAGATCATGCGCCTGATCGTCGGGCGCGAGATGCTGCGACCGGCCGGGTCGGCGTCCGTCCAGCGGAGCGGCGCAGACCGGATGCGGAGTGCATCATGACCGAGACGCCGAAGGCGCGGATCGCCTTCCTCGGCCTCGGCCACATGGGGCTGCCGATGGCGAAGAACCTCGTCGCCGCCGGTCACGAGGTGCACGGGTTCGACCTGGTGCCCGCGGCGATCGACGCGGCGCAGGCGGCCGGCATCCCGGTCGCGGCCAGCGGGGCGGATGCGGTCGCCGACGCCGACATCGTCATCACGATGTTCCCGGCGGGAAAGCACGTGATCGACGCGTACCGCACCGAGCTGCTGTCTGCCGCTCGACCGGACACGCTGTTCATCGAGTCGTCGACGATCGCGGTCGATGAAGCCCGTGCGGCCCATGCCCTCGCCCTCGCGGCGGGGCACCGCAACATCGACGCCCCGGTGTCGGGCGGCGTGGTCGGTGCCGAGAACGGCACGCTCGCCTTCATGGTCGGCGGGTCGGAGGAGGACTTCGCCGCAGCTCTCCCGGTGCTCGAGGTCATGGGAAAGCGCATCGTGCACTGTGGCGGTCCCGGACTCGGCCAGGCGGCGAAGGTCTGCAACAACATGGTGCTGGCCGTGTCGCAGATCGCGGTCGCCGAGGCGTTCGTGCTCGGAGAGCGGCTCGGACTCGAGCACCAGGCGCTGTTCGACGTCGTGTCGCAGGCATCCGGTCAGTGCTGGTCGATCACGACGAACTGCCCCGTGCCGGGGCCCGTGCCGACGAGTCCGGCGAACCGCGACTACCAGCCGGGCTTCGCCGGGGCCCTGATGGCGAAGGACCTCGGCCTCGCGCTGCAGGCGATCGAGCAGACCTCGACCGACGCGAAGATGGGGCGACTCGCGCAGCAGCTCTACGCCGTGTTCGCCGCGGGGGAGGGCGCGACCCGCGACTTCTCGGGCATCATCACCGACATCCGTGAGGGGCGAGTGTGAGCCGGGCGTCCTCCCCGCGTCCCGATCTGCGGATGTTGTCCCGATCTGCGGGCGCATCCCGCGAATCCGTCCGCAGATCGGGACGCCGTCCGCAGATCGGGCGGGGCGGATGCCGGACACCCCGCGACATACTGAGATGACCACGACGGAGAGGGCTTCACGATGACCGAGTACGAGACGATCCTGGTCGAGCAGCGCGGACGCGTCGGGTGGATCACCCTGAACCGACCGCAGGCGTTGAACGCCCTGAACAGCCGGCTTGCCGACGAGGTCACCGCCGCCGCGGTGGCGTTCGATCTCGACGACGGCGTCGGAGCGATCGTCGTCACCGGCTCCGAGAAGGCCTTCGCCGCCGGCGCCGACATCAAGGAGATGGAGGGCATGTCGGCGGCCGAGATGATCGAGACCGATCACTTCGGGGTGTGGCACGAGTTCGCGGCGGTACGCACGCCCGTGATCGCCGCCGTCTCGGGCTTCGCACTCGGGGGCGGATGCGAGCTCGCGATGATGTGCGACATCATCCTCGCGGCCGACACCGCGAAGTTCGGGCAGCCCGAGATCAACCTCGGCGTCATCCCCGGTATGGGCGGCACGCAGCGCCTGATCCGTGCGGTCGGCTACTACAAGGCGGCCGAGCTCGTGCTGTCGGGGCGCTTCATGGGAGCCGAGGAGGCGGAGCGTTCGGGCCTCGTGTCGCGGGTCGTTCCGGCATCCGACCTGCTCGATGAGGCGTCGACCCTCGCCGAGACGATCGCCTCGAAGTCGCTGCCGTCGGTGTTCGCGGCCAAGGCCGCCCTCGACGCCGCGATGGAGACGACGCTCGCCGACGGTCTGGCGCACGAGAAGAAGGCGTTCGCCGCGCTCTTCGACACCGAAGACCAGAAGGAAGGCATGTCGGCCTTCCGGGAGAAGCGTGCGCCCGACTTCCAGAACCGCTGAATTCCGCGAAGGCGGCGCGGTTTCGCGGTTCACAACTCAGCATGGATGGCGCCAGACTGGCACGCCGGTGCCGAGCCGGCACGCCCGTCAGCGGTTGATGCTGAGTTGTGAACGGGAGCGGCGGGGCTCAGCCGCGCAGCGCCTCGACGATCTTCGCGACGCGGCGGGCGCGGGTCGCATCCTGCTTGGCCTCGGCGACCGTGCGGGCGTGCTCCTTGCGCACCGAGTACGACAGGGCGTCGAAAGCGGCGCGCAGCGCGGGGTCGGCATCGAGGGCGGCCGAGAGCGCGGGCGGGACCTCGACCTCGCGCTCGGCGGAGTCGAGACCGACGACAACGTCGACCTCCTGATCGATCTCGACGCCGAGCTCGGCGCGCACGGCCTTACTGAAGCCGATCATGTTCTGCCCGCCCATGCGCGCGAGACGCAACCGGGCGGTGCGTCCGTCGATCGTCACAGCCACAGGGAACGCCTTGCCGGCGCCGAACGAGGCGACCTGCTCGTCGGTGAGGATGATCGCGGCGGCAGGACCTCGGCCTTCGAGAGTGGTGTGCAGGCGCAGTTCGCTCATGCGGGCAGTGTACGCCCGCGCTCCTCGGCCTCGGATTGCACGTGGTCGTTGCGCTCTTCGATCAGCCGCCGCATGTACGCGCGCAGCACGAGGCGATCGACGAGGCGTCCGAGCGGGCCGAACGGAGAGTGGAACCGGACCGTGTCGCGCATCAGCGTGCCCCGCGGATGCTCCTTGAAGACGTGCTCGTGCCAGAACGAGTCGAAGGGGCCCGAGATCTGTCGGTCGCGGAACCCGTGCGGTGGGTCGATGTCGTACACGACCGACCGCAGTCGGAACGGGATACCGAAGTGCCGCGCCCGCCACGTGACGGTCGTTCCCTCGGTGAACGTGCCACCGGCCGGGGCCTCGACCATCGTCTCGCCGTACTGCGCCATGGAGCGCAGGTGCAGCCCCGGGTCGAGGGCGACGGCGAAGACGTGCTCGGGAGCGGCGGAGATCACCCGCTCGAGCACGAACTCGACCATGTCAGAGCGCGTCCGGTTGCGGCCTCGGGTCGCTGAAGTCGCCGGCGGCCTTGCGCATCCGCGCCACGATCGCGACGAGTTCGGCGGCGTCGGCCTTGCTGATGCCCGGGTCGGCGAACACGTCGTCGTTCAGGGCGGCGGTCGCGCGGTCGACGAGGTCGCGACCGGCCTCGGTGAGCGCGAGCAGGGCTGCGCGTCCGTCGTGCGGGTGCGGTTCGCGCACGATGAGACCGTCACGCACCAGTCGCTCGGCGGTGCTCGTGACGGTCGTCGCGTGCACCTGCAGTCGGGCGACGACGCTCGAGAGCGGCAGACGACCCGACCGGCTGAACGCCAGCAGTCGCAGCATCTCGTAGCGGGCGAAGCTGAGCGCGAAGGGCTTGAGCGCCGCATCCACCCGCGCGAGCAGCAGCTGCTGTGCCCGCATGACGGAGGTGACCACGGTCATGCCGTCGGCGGCGTCCGTCCACCCGTGCGCGAGCCACTGCCGCTTCGCCTCGGCGAGCGGATCCACGGGCAGGGGGCGGGGTCGGACCACGCTTCTACGGTAGGGCATCCGCTCGGGCCCGCGGGGAGGCGGTGCGCGACGGGCCGCGTGATTCCCAGTCGCGGGACGGGTGGGACTCAGTACCAAGGGGCTAGAATCATGGCAGTCGTGAGGAGCAATCGATGAAGATCTTCGTCCTGGTCAAAGAGGTGCCGGACACCTATGGCGATCGCAAGCTGAATCTCGAGACCGGGCTCGCCGATCGCGGCGCCGGCGACGTGGTGCTCGACGAGATCACCGAGCGCGCTCTCGAGGTCGCGCTGAGCCACGCCGACAAGAACGAGGACACCGAGGTGGTCGCGCTCACGATGGCCCCCGGCGGCTCGACGGCGTCGGTGCGACGGGCCCTCGCGATCGGAGCGGGCTCTGCCGTGCACATCGCCGACGAGCAGCTCGCCGGAGCCGACCTCGGGCTCACCGCCGAGACCCTGGCCGCGGCGATCCGCCGCGCCGAGCCCGATCTCGTGATCACCGGCAACCTGTCGACCGACGGCTCGGGCGGCGTCATGGCCGCCATGCTCGCCGAGCACCTCGGCTGGGCGCACGCGACGGCGCTCACGAGCGTCGACATCACGCCGGAGGGCATCTCGGGAACGCGTGGGGCGGATGCCGGAGCGCAGCCGGTCTCGGCGTCGCTGCCGGCCGTCATCTCGATCACCGAGGCCATGCCCGACGCGCGGTTCCCGAACTTCAAAGGCATCATGGCCGCGAAGAAGAAGCCCCTCGAGGTGCTCACCCTCGACGACCTCGGCGTCTCGGCCGACCCGGCAGCGGCTCCCCGCACGATCATGACCGCAGTGGCCGAGAAGCCGCCGCGAGCGGCCGGCGTGAAGATCGTCGATGAGGGCGATGCCGCCGAGAAGCTGGTCGAGTACCTCGTGCAGAACAGGCTGGTGTGACATGACCTACCCCGAGAACCCGATCCTCGTCCTGGTCGACCTCGACCCGGCGGGCAACCCCGCCAGCAGCACCGCGGCTCTGATCGGCGCCGCGTCGACCGTCGGCGTCCCTGTCGCACTGGTCGTCGGCGGCTCCGCCGATGCCGCGTCGACGGTCGCGGCGGCCGGAGCATCCGTCGTGCTGACCGCCGATGCGGATGCCGCGGCGCTCACGGTTCCGGTCGTCGATGCGCTGCAGACCGCCTTCGAGCAGGTGCGGCCCGACGCGGTGCTGATCTCGAACTCCATCGCGGGACGCGATGTCGCGGGACGTTTCGCGGTGCGCGCGAAGCTGGCACTGTCGGTCGATGCGATCGGCGTCAGCCGCGACGACGAGGGCATCATCGCCCACCACTCGGTCTACGGTGGCGCCTATCTGACCGATTCAGCGCCCACCTTCGGCGCCGCGGTGATCACGGTGCGCCAGGGTGCTGTCGAGGCGCGTGCCGACGCGGTCGACGCACCCGCCGTCGAGGCCCTCGCGGTGACGGCATCCGGCGCTGCCGCGGCGACCGTCGGCGCGGTCGAGGCGGTCGAGGCCACGTCGTCGCGACCCGAGCTGCGCGGCGCGACCAGGGTCGTCTCGGGTGGGAGGGGTCTCGCCTCGAAGGAGAAGTTCGTGCTCGTCGAGGAGCTGGCCGATGTCCTCGGCGCCGCCGTCGGCGCGTCGCGCGCGGCCGTGGATGCCGGGTACATCCCGCAGTCGCACCAGGTCGGGCAGACCGGCGTCTCGGTGTCGCCGCAGCTCTACGTCGCCCTCGGCATCTCGGGTGCGATCCAGCACCGCGCCGGCATGCAGACGGCGAAGAACATCGTCGCGATCAACAAAGACGGTGACGCGCCGATCTTCGACGTCGCCGACTTCGGCATCGTCGGCGACCTGTTCACGGTCGTCCCGCAGGTGATCGCCGCGCTCGAGGCGCGGAAGAAGTAGCCATGGCGACGCGGATGCTGAGGCGCGGGCTCCCGCGCGTGCCCGGCGGTGACCCCTGGCCTCCGGCGGGCGTGGTCGACGAGTCCACCGACGAGGTCGCCGTTTCTTCGCCGGTCGTCGAGCGAGAGGGCGCCTCTCCGGTCTCTGACTCCCTGCTCGTCGAGCGAGGAGCGGAGCGACGAGACGAAGCGCACTCCTCGTCTCCGGTCCCTGCGTCTCCGGTTGCTGCGTCTCCGGTCGTCGAGAGTGCGGTGCAGCGACGAGACGATACGTCCGCCGCGACCAGCGCATCGCTCCGCCGGGGACTGCCGCGTGTGCGCGGCGGCGAACCCTGGCCCCCCGCTGCCGTTGCGACCGGTGTTGCCATTGCGACCGGTGCTGTGGCGTCGGGTGTGCAGAACGCACCCCTGTCCTCGTCGAGCGGTCCGGCGGAAGCAACGCTTGCGGTCGAGACCGTGTCGTCCCCGCCGGCATTGTCGAGCGATGAGCCCGCGTCCGCCTCGTCCGCCACCTCCGTGAGCTCCGCCGTCGAGTCGACCGCAGCCCCGGTCGCCGCACAGGCCGGCTCCGTGCGCCGTGGCCTGCCGCGCGTGGTCGGCGGGGAGTCGTGGCCGCCGGCCGGCACCGTTCCCCTGGTCGCCGCCGACCCCGCGGCGTCCCCGGTCGCCGAGACCGCAGCCGACGCCACCCCGGTCTCCGAGACCGCAGCCGTCGCCACCCCGGTCGCCGACATCGCGGCTTCGGCGCCCTCCGCCGTCGCGGCCCCGGCATCCGCATCCCTCGCGCTCCGCGACACCAGCATCCCGCTGCCTGCTCCCCGCACCGTCTGGAACGGCACCGCCCCGCGGCGCATCCCCGCGCGGGCCGCGTCGGACACGGCATCCGTTCGTCGTCCGACCTGGACGCAGGGGATCGCCGTCCTCGTCGGAGCGGCAGCCCTCGGCATCCTGGCCGGATCCGTCGTGGCGCTCGTGCGCACGCTGCTGAGCCTGCCGTTCATGCAGGACTTCCTCGTGGCCTTTCCCGGCGAGTACGAGCCGGCCATCGCGGTCGAACCCGGGTTCGCGCCCTGGATCAACTGGGCGCACTTCTTCAACGTGTTCCTGATGGTCCTGATCATCCGCTCGGGCCTGCGCATCCGCAGCGAGAAGCGTCCGACGGCGTTCTGGACGCCGCGGAACAACCCCAAGGGCAAGGTCAGCCTGACGATCTGGTTCCACCAGGCGCTCGACGTGCTGTGGCTCGTCAACGGCGTGATCTTCGTGGTGCTGCTGTTCACGACGGGCCACTGGGCGCGCATCGTGCCGACCAGCTGGGAGGTCTTCCCGAACGCGCTGTCGGCCGGTCTGCAGTACCTCTCGTTCGACTGGCCCCACGAGAACGGCTGGAACAACTACAACAGCCTGCAGCAGCTCGCCTACTTCACGACCGTGTTCCTCGCGGCTCCGCTGGCCGCGGTCACGGGGTTCCGGATGTCGGGCATGTGGCCCAAGAAGGCCGAGCGCCTCTCGAAGGCCTACCCGATCGAGTGGGCTCGCGCGGTGCACTTCCCGGTGATGCTGTACTTCGTGGCGTTCATCGTCGTGCACGTCGCTCTCGTGATGCTCACCGGTTTCCTGCGCAACCTGAACCACATGTACGCGTCGCAGGATGCCGTCACCTGGACCGGGTTCTGGGTGTTCGTGGCATCCCTCGTGGTGATCGCGATCGGGTGGGCGGCCGCCCGTCCGCTGGTGATCGCTCCCATCGCGAAGGTGTTCGGCACCGTCTCCGGGCGCTGACCGGTTCAGTACTCAGCACGGATCCGCTGCCGCATGCGCAGAACGGCCCCCTGCCGGCGGCAGGGGGCCGTTCATGCTGAATCGTGAACGCGGAACCGGCGTGCCGGTCCCAGGCTCAGCGCACGACGCGAACCTCAGCGCACGAAGCGCACCTCGGTCAGCGTCTCGCCCAGGAACGGCTCGGTGTGGCTGGCGCCGTCGAGCGTGAAACCGTTGCGCGTGTAGAAGCGGTGGGCGCGGGGGTTGTCTTCCGCGACCCAGAGGTAGAGGGGCTCGTCGCTCTCGACTGCCGCGTCGAAGAGCTTCTGGCCGATGCCGGTGCCGTGGAACGCGTCGAGCAGATAGATGAAGTAGAGCTCGCGCATCGAGGGGGCATCCTTGTCGCGCGCGGGACCCGAGCCGACGAAGCCGACGATGTCGCCGTCGACGAGGGCGGCCTTCATCGTGAAGTCGGGGCCCTGCGAGGCCCAGTGCGTCCACAGCTCGGCCATGCGGCGAGGGGACACCTTCTCGAGGGCGGCCTTGCTGATCAGATGGTCGTAGGTCTCGTGCCAGCACTGCGCGTGCACGCGACCCAGGGCCTCCGCATCCACATCACGGACCGGACGGACGATGACTTCAGGCTGGGCTTCGGCGCTCATAGCGCGACTCTACGCGCGGGCCCGGGGAACAGGAAATCGAGCGGATGCGGTCGCTGAGGCCTGACGAGCTCATGGAGGTTCTGCACAACGAGATTCGCGATCCATTCGCCGATGGCTACGATCGATCTTCGTGAACGTGATCTGGCGCACCCTCCTCGTGATCCTCTCGGCCCGACGTCGCGTGCGCCGAGGGAAGACGCTCGACGCCTCCGCCGTCAGCAGCATCCGGCTGACGACTCTCCCCACCGACATCGACATCCTGCGCCACATGAACAACGGCCGGTACCTGTCGCTGTTCGACCTGGGGCGCTGGGACCTGCTGATCCGCACGGGACTCTTCGACGCGATGAACGAGCGCGGCTGGTACGCCGTCGTGTCGAGCGAGACCGTGACCTTCCGCAAGTCGCTGCAGCTCTGGCAGCGGTTCGAGGTGCAGTCGCGGTTCATCGGACACGACGACAAGGCCGTGTTCCTCGAGCACCGAGCCGTCGTCGGCGGTGAGATCTACGCCCGGGTGATCGTGCGCTCGCGCATGCTGCGTCGCACCGGCGGCACCGTCAGCAACGAAGAACTGTTCGCCGCTGTCGGCAAGCCCGAGGGCGTGCCCGAGATCGATCCGTGGGTGCACGACTGGGCCGCGGCATCCGCCCTTCCGCCCACGCGCACCGCTGCGCCGAGCGTCTGGAGCTGACGATGGCATCTTCATGGGGACGCGACGAGCGTGAGCCGGGGCGCACGCTGCTGGTCGGATGCGGCAAGATCGGCGTACGCCTGGGCGAGCGGATTCTCGCCGGCGGCGGTGAGGTGACCGCGATCCGGCGGAACGCGGCGGGACTGCCCACCGGCTTCCGCACGATCGCCGCCGACCTCGAGAAGCCCCTCGCGCAGGAGCTTCCCGAGTTCGATTCGGTGGTGATCACGCTGCCGCCGAGCCGGGCGGACTCCGAGCGCGGCTCGATCTACCCGCTCGCCCTGCCGGCGATCGCCGACGCCCTGCCGTCGATGCCGTCGCGCGTCGTGTTCGTGTCGTCGACGCGCGTGTTCGAGGGGCGTCCGGGGCCGGATCCGCTGACGGAGCAGGATGCTCCCGCGACCACGAGTGCCGGTGGTGCCGCCCTCGTCGAGGGGGAGGACCTCGCTCGCGAGCTGCTGGGCGCGACGGTCGTGCGTCCGGCGGGGATCTACGGCCCAGGACGCGACTCGCTGATCCGTCGTGTGCGCGCGGGCGATGCGATCGATGCGACGCGACGGACGAACCGCATCCACGAGACCGACGTCGTGCGCCTGCTCGAGGTGCTGCTGCGGGCTGCGGCTCCGCCCGCGCTCGTGCACGGGGTCGACCGGGAGCCGGTGGCACTCGGCGACGTCGCGGCGTTCATCGCCGCCGAGCTCGGCGTGGCGACGCCGCCCGCGCTCGACCCTCCGGTCGGCGGAGGCACCGTGCTCGACGGCAGCCTGCTGCTCGCGCTCCTCGGCGAGCTGGAGTACCCGACGTTCCGCGAGGGGTATGCCGAGATGGTCGCGCAGCGCTGAGGCGCGATGCGTCCCCGGAGTCCCCGCCCGTCGCTCACCGGGATGCCTGCATGCCGGATCTAGGCTGAGGCCATGGCAGAGACGTCGCTCCCCGCGGATGCCGAATCCGCCGCTCTCGCGGACCGAGCGGTCGAGCTCGCCCGCCGCTGGGTGATCGAGGCGGCGGCCGCCGACGTCGACCCCGCCGCCGAACGGCTCGCCGGCGTGCTGCAGGATGCGAACGGGTTGCCGTTCACGCTCGGGTTCGTCGACGGTGTCATGCGCCCCGAGAGCCTGGGAGCCGCAGCATCCCGGCTGCATCGCCTCGCGCCCATCGTGCCCGAGTTCCTGCCGTGGTACCTGCGTTCCGCCGTGCGGATCGGCGGCGGCATCGCTCCGATCCTCCCGGCGCCCGTCGTGCCGATCGCGCGGCGCGTGCTCCGCGAGATGGTCGGGCACCTCGTGGTCGATGCACGTCCGGCCAAACTCGGTCCGGCGATCGCGAAGATCCGCGAATCCGGTGCGCGACTCAACCTCAATCTGCTGGGCGAGGCCGTGCTCGGCGAGAGCGAGGCGACGCGGCGGCTCGACGGCATCCACGATCTGGTCCGACGCCCCGACGTCGACTACGTCTCGGTCAAGGTCTCGGCGATCATCAGCCGCATCTCGATGTGGGCGTTCGATCAGGTCGTCGACGAGGTCGTCGAGCGACTCCTGCCGCTGTATCTGACGGCGGCGGGCGCGTCCGCCCAGCTCGAAGAGCAGACCTTCATCAACCTCGACATGGAGGAGTACCGCGATCTCGACCTGACCATCGCCGTGTTCACGCGCATCCTCGAGGACCCGCGGCTGCAGGGGCTCGAAGCCGGCATCGTGCTGCAGGCGTACCTTCCCGATGCGCTGCCCGCGCTGCAACAGCTCACCGCCTGGGCCCGTGAGCGCGTCGAACGAGGGGGAGCGCCGATCAAGGTGCGACTCGTCAAGGGCGCGAACCTCGCGATGGAGCGCGTCGAGGCGCGCATGCACGGCTGGCCCCAGGCGACGTACGACACCAAGCTCGACACCGACGCCAACTATCTGCGCTGCCTCGACTGGGCGCTGCGTCCCGAGAACGTCGCGGTGGTGCGGCTCGGCGTCGCCGGGCACAACCTGTTCGGCATCGCCTACGCCTGGCTGCTCGCCCAGGACCGCGGCGTGATCACGGCATCCGACTCGGGGCAGCCGCCCGTCGAGTTCGAGATGCTGCTCGGCATGGCCCAGGGGCAGGTGCAGGCCGTCTCGCGAGAGGTCGGCGAGGTGCTGCTGTACGTGCCTGTCGTGAAGCCCGACGAGTTCGACGTCGCGATCAGCTACCTGGTGCGTCGGCTCGAAGAGAACGCCTCGAACGACAACTTCCTGTCGGCGGCGTTCCGACTCGACCACGACGAGGCGCTCTTCGCCCGCGAACGCGATCGCTTCGTCGACGCTCTGCAGCGCTCGACGTCACCGACCCTGCAGCTCGGCCCGCTGCGCACGCAGGATCGTCGGGCGCCGCTGCACGAGTCCCTGCGCCCTGTGCCGGTGGCACCCGCTCCCGAAGAGGGGCTCACCCAGGCTGTGCTCGGAATCTCCCGCGGTGCTGAGGACTCCGGCGAACCGTTCCTCGAGACGGCCGTCTACGCTCCCCGGGAACTCGACGGCGATTCGGCGGGTGCCGGCGCCGGCGCGGGTTCGGGCGGAGCGCCCGGGTTCACCAACACGGCCGACACCGACCCCTCCCTCCCGGCCAACCGCGAGTGGGCGCGCGAGATCCACACCCGCATCGCCGAGTCCGACCTCGGCACGATGACGATCGACGCCGCGCGGATCGACGACGCGGCCGTGCTCGAGAGCACGATCGCCTCGGTGCGCTCCGCCGGTGCGCTGTGGGGTGCGCGGCCCGCGACCGACCGGGCAGAGGTGCTGCTGCGCGCCGCCGCGGCACTCGAGGCGCGCCGCGGCGAGCTCATCGAGGTCGCCGCGTCCGAGACGGGGAAGGTCTTCGCCGAGGCCGACGTCGAGGTCAGCGAGGCGGTCGACTTCGCCCGGTACTACGCGGCGAAGGCGCGGGAGCTGGATGCCGTGGCCGGCGCGGTCTTCGAACCGGCCCGCGTCACCGTCGTCGCGCCGCCGTGGAACTTCCCGCTCGCGATCCCGGCCGGAGGAGTGCTCGCCGCCTTGGCCGCGGGATCCGGAGTGGTCTTCAAGCCGGCGCCGCAGTCGCGTCGCTGTGCCGCGGTGATCGCCGAGACGCTGTGGCAGGCGGGCATCCCGCGCGATGTGCTCGCGCTCGTCGACATCGAGGAGGGCGAGCTCGGACGCACACTCGTCGCGCACGAGTCGATCGACCGCGTCATCCTCACCGGGTCGTGGGAGACGGCGGCGCTGTTCCGCTCGTGGCGACCAGACCTGCCGCTGCTCGCCGAGACGAGCGGCAAGAACGCGATCGTGATCACGGCCTCGGCCGACCTCGATCTCGCGGTCGCCGATCTCGTGCGCAGCGCGTTCGGTCACGCGGGGCAGAAGTGCTCGGCCGCGTCGCTCGCGATCCTCGTGGGGCCTGTCGGTCGCTCCCAGCGGTTCGCCCGACAGCTGGCGGATGCCACGCGCTCGCTGCACGTCGGCTGGCCCGGCGATCCGCTCGCCGAGGTCGGACCGGTGATCGAGCGTCCCCAGGGCAAGCTCGCGTGGGCGCTCACCGAGCTCGAGGGTGAGGAGCGGTGGCTCATCGAGCCCGCGGTCGCGGCCGACGACCCGAGCGGACGGCTGTGGCGACCCGGCATCCGCGTGGGGGTGCAGCCGGGATCGCGATTCCACACCGAGGAGTTCTTCGGGCCCGTGCTCGGCGTCATGCACGCGCCGACGCTCGAGCGTGCGATCGAGATGCAGAACGCCGTCGCCTACGGCCTGACCGCCGGACTGCACACGCAGGACCCTGCCGATCTCGAGCTGTGGCTCGACACGGTGCAGGCGGGCAACCTCTATGTCAACCGCGGCATCACCGGGGCGATCGTGCAGAGGCAGCCTTTCGGCGGCTGGAAGCGATCGTCGGTGGGTCCAGGCACGAAGGCCGGCGGTCCGAACTACCTGATCGGCCTGGGCAGCTGGCGCTCGAAGGTGACGGGAGCGGCCTCGAGCACCCTGCATCTGCGTGGACTCGATTCGCGCATCACCGAACTCATCGAGGCGGCCCAGCCCTCGCTCACGTACGAGGCCTTCGAATGGCTGCGGCGGTCGGCCCTGTCGGACGCGCTCGCCTGGGACCGCGAGTTCGGCCAGGTGCGCGACGTGTCGCACCTGGGCGTCGAGCGCAATCTCTTCCGCTACCGACCGGTGCGGGTCGAGATCAGAGCGACGGCGGATGCCGGATGGCAGGAGCTGCTGCGTGTGGTCGTGGCGGCCGTGCGTGCCGGCGCAGGGTTCGTGCTGTCGACCCCGGTCGGGCTGCCGCCCGAGGTGAGGCGCGCACTCGGTGATCTGAGTGCGACGGTCTTCATGGAGAGTGACGACGAGTGGATCGAGCGGATGCGTCGGCGCACGGCATCCGGGGGAGCGCTCGACGCCCTCAGCGACGAGCCGCACCCCGACCGCGTGCGCCTCGTCGGATCCCGCGAGTCGGTGGCGGCGCTGCACCGCGCGCTCGCCGCGGCCGTCGACGGCGACCCCGACCTCGCGATCTACGACGGAGAGGTCACCTCTGCCGGTCGCATCGAGCTGCTGCCGTTCGTGCACGAGCAGGCCATCGCGATCACCGCGCATCGCTACGGCAACCCTGACGACTGGAGCGCCGCGGTCATCTGAGCCCGCATCTCGCCGCAGCAGGGTCGATTTCGCACCGGCGTCGGTTCGCGGGGTCAGTTTCGCACCGCAGAGGACCGATTCGGGTGCGTCTCTGGCCCCGCCTTCGGTGGGAGGCGGATTGGGGGCGGAG
>NZ_JACAFP010000010.1 GCF_015354505.1 Microbacterium sp. UFMG61
CGGCTGGGGCGGCGGGGGCGGACGCCGCGGAGGAGGCGGCGACATCGCCTCCGGAATCCTCGGCGGCCTGGTGATCGGCAGCCTTCTCGACGGCATGTTCGACTGACGGACCCCGAACAGCTGTGTGGCCCGGCCCCGAAAGGGGCCGGGCCACACTCCTTTTCCGGAGTCAGGAGGCGAGCGCCTCCGACGGAGGTGCCTGCGTGCTGAGGGCGATGACACCGTAGTCCCACCCCTTGCGCCGGTAGACCACGCTCGGGTGATCAGAGCGCACATCGACGAACAGGAAGAAGTCGTGTCCGACGAGCTCCATCCGGTCGACCGCCTCTTCGACGGTCATCCATTCCGCGTCGAAGCTCTTGGTGCGGATCACGACGGGCGAGTAGACCTCTTCCTCGTCGTTCTGGATCGGCACGCTGCCGGTCGCGACCGCGTGCAGGATGTCGGCCGAGGCCGGCTCGACATCGATCCCCTCGAGGGATCCGCTGCCCTTCTCGAAGTGGGCTCCTCGAGGATGCTGCCGGCCGTCGACGCGCTTCTCCTTCGCACGGCGCAGCTGCTCGGACATCTTGTCGACCGCGAGGTCGAGTGCGACGAACTTGTCGCCATCCGTGGCTTCCGCCCGGACGACCGGGCCCTTGCCGATCAGCGTGAGCTCGACGGTCTCGTCGGGCACCCGACCGTTCCGATACACCCTGTGGGTGACCTTGACGTCAAGCCGCTGCGCTCGCGATGCGAGCGTCTGGATCCTGGCGATCTTCTCCTCGACAACGGTTCGGAAGCGATCGGTGATACCCACTCCGACGCCAACGATGCTTGTTTCCATTGCTGCCTCCTTGTCCCGGTCCTCCCGGCCAAGGGCGGACCGTGGTCGCCTTAGAACCCCCACCGTAGTCCGCCTGGCTGCGGATGTCACGGGTCATTTGCTCCGTGTCCCCGACGCGTTCACGATGCGTTCGCTGTGACGTGGTGTGGCGGCGAGAACGACGGCGGCGATCACGATATGGTCCGCGCGCTCCAGCACGGCCGCTGCCTCATCGAGCGTGGCACCGGTGGTCATGACGTCGTCGACCAGGACGACCCGCCGGCCGCCGCCGCTCCATCGCGCGCGCATCGTGCCGCGCACGTTGGAGGCGCGGCGGGTGGCATCCAGGCCACGCTGATCTCCCCTGGCATGCTGCACGAGAGCGCGGTGGGGCAGCCCACCCGCACGCCTGATCAGCAGCTCCGGCACACGATAGCCTCTGCGTCGGAACGCGGTCCGCGAGGTCGGCACCGGCACGATCACCACGTCGCGCATCGAGCAGGCACTCTGCAGAAGCGCTGCGTCGACCGCCGCGGCGAGCGCGCGGCCGAGCGGCCTCGCGAGCACGGTCTCGCCGTCGTCCTTGAGACGCCGGATGCAGCGCGCCGCCACCGATTCGAAGGAGAGCGCGGCGTGCACCGGCAGCCCCTCGGGTGTTCGCAACTCGAGCGGCACCGGGCGAACACATCGACGGCACGGGTCGCAGAGGACGGTCGCGGGTGAGCCGCATCCCGCGCAGGTGGCCGCGAGCACGAACGCGAGAAGCTCAGGAAGCAGTGCATGCAGTCGAGCGAAGGGGGGCATCTCCCGAGACTGCCGTGTGTCGCTCCCGCGCGCGGCGCCCCCTCTGACGCCCGACCGGCAGACGGGGGGAACTCCGAGACCGAGACCGCCTGTGCAGAAGGCCCGGTGTCAGCGACCCGCGCGGGTGGCCAGGACGATCACTCCGTCCGTGAATTCGCTCCATGCCGAACCGCTTCGCGCGTAGACCGCTCCTTCGGCACCGAGCACACGGATGCCGGCAGCGGAACGCGAGCCCGCGATCGACACGGCTCCGCTCGGTGCGGATTCGGTGGTTCCCGTGCCCCCGACGATCTGCGTCAGGACCATCCGGTCCTCACGATCGACCAGGAGCCCCACTCTGTCGGACCCCAGCCACACGAGTCCGGCCGCCGGCGCGTCGAGCTGAGCCACGCGCTCGGTCTCGCCCAGCCGCGTCGGCACGCCCGAGTCATCGCGCACGACCGCCGAGACGACGACCCACCGCTGGCCGCCGATCACGACGACCGCCGCCACGCGGGCACCGTCGGCGGACACCCGGACGGCCGAGACCTCGGAGGCCTCGGGCCAGGCGTCTTCGATCGGGTGCGACACCACATCGTCACCGATCGCCAAGAGCGCTGACGGGGCATCCGACGGCACCGACCAGGTGTAGTCGTAGGGGTCCAGAGAAGGTCGCACCAGCCTCGAGCGCGGGTCCAGCTCGTCCACACGGCCGTCGCCCGCGATATAGACGTGACCGTTGCCCAGTTGCATCGCGGCGTGCGAGTCGTCGCCCGCGACGTCGATGGCGAGGATCGGCTGCGTGATGCCGAGGATCTCCTCGGTGACTCCCGGAATCGGGGTGATCTGGTTCCCGACCACGGTGCCGAAGGCGCCCTCCTTGAGCACGATGCCTCCCCCGTCGGACGGAGTGTCGACGATCTCGACCACTCCCGCTTCGAGTGCTCGGCCGTCGACGGTGAATCGCACCTGATTGATCTGGACTCCGGCCGCGGCGAGAGTCTGCTGCAGCTGAGTGCGCATGCGGGCGAGGGTCGTCGCATCGAGACTGAGCGCCGCTCGGTTCAGTGCCACATCGGCCACCTGATCGACGTCGATGGGCACCGCGTCCCGTGCCATCTGCACATCGGGCGGGAACGCGCTCTGCACGGCAGGATCGAGCCAGGGGCTCGGCGCACCGCCGATCAGCGACTGCGTGATCGTCGTGGCGATGGTGACTCGTCGCGGGAACCACCGCACGTCGGGCACCAGCCGCTCCCAGGTCTGGTCGTAGTACTGCAGCGCATAGTCGCCGTACACGCGGGGGAACCGCGACTCGTCGATCACGATCCCGTCCGGCGCCTCCGAGATCCGCCACTGGCCCTCGATGCGGGTCACGACGAACGCGGAGTTCGAGGCGCTGACCGCCTGCGCGAAGGCTCCCGTGCCGTCGACGCTCGCGACCTGCTCGAACTGCACGCGCACGTCGGCGGTGTCGCCGTCCGCAGAGTCGGTGTCGTCATCGACGGTGGAGGTGAAGGATCTGCTGTCGGCGCTGACGTCGATCGACACGCCTGTGTTCGGCCGCCAGGACGCGGCCATCTCGGGTGTGAGGAACTTGCGGGCCGTGTCCCAGTTGTCGGCCGGTGTGATCGCGGCCTCCATGAAGCCCTCCACGATCGCCGCCGGGCCGGCCCCCTCGATCGGCCCCGAGGCGAGCGGCAGGAAGTCCGGGTCCTCCGGCGAGGCGCCGAGAGCCAGCCCGGACTGCACGTCACCCGTCGTCGGCAGACCCGTGCACGCGGTCATGATCAGCATCGCCGTCGTCGCGGCGATGGCGGCGAGCACCCGTCGAACGCGCGCGGTCATTCGAGACTCCGCTCGTCGAAGAGCTCGGCGGGGAGATCCGCGAGACGGATCGGCTGCGTGGCATCGCCGAGCTCCCCCATCGGCTCCTGCGGCTCCAGCGGGACCGGGGAGGGCCCGTCGATGGTGCCTCCCCTGCGTGGAAGGGTGAGCACGAAGTTCGTCCCCACTCCGAGCTCCGACCAGACCGCGAGGGTGCCGCCGTGCAGCGTCGCGTCGCCGAGCGCGATCGAGAGGCCGAGCCCGGTGCCGCCGATGGTGCGCTGTCGCGAGGGATCCGCACGCCAGAATCGGTCGAACACGCGTTCCGCGTCTGTCGGATTCATCCCGAGTCCGAAATCGTGCACCCCCGCGGCGACCGCGTGCTGATTGCTGTCGACCGTCACCACGATCGGACGTCCTTCGCCGTGCTCGATGGCGTTGCCGACGAGATTGCGAAGGACCCGACGGACCCTGCGCGGATCCATGTCGACGGGAGAGTATCCCCCCGGCGCGACCAGACGCAGCTCGCTGCCGCGTTCGTCGGCGAGGGGCTTCATCTGCTCGATGATGTCCTCCGCGAGGTGCGCCAGGCTCGTCGCCTCCAACTCCAATTGCACGGAACCGGCGTCGTAGCGACTGATCTCGAGCAGGTCGGACAGCAGGGTCTCGAAGCGCTGCACCTGTGTGTGCAGGAGTTCCGTGGTCCGCGACGTCGTCGGATCGAACTCACCGCGCTGATCGTTGAGCATGTCGGCGGCCAGTCGGATGGTGGTGAGCGGAGTACGCAGCTCGTGGGAGACGTCGGAGACGAACCGCTGCTGTACGAGAGACAGCTCGCCGAGCTCCTTGATCTGGGCTTCGATGCTGTCTGCCATCGCGTTGAAGGATCGACCGAGTGTGGCGATCTCGTCCTCACCATGCACGTCGATGCGCACCCCGAGGTCCCCGGAGGCGAGTCGTGCGCTCGTCTCGGCGGCCTCGACGATCGGCGTCGAGACCGAGCGCACGACGATGAACGAGATCACCGCGACGATCGCGACGAGGCCGATGCCGGCGATCCAGAGCGTGCGCTGTACGAACGTGAGCGTGTTGTCCGCATCCGCCAGGTCGTACGCGAAGTACACCTCGAACGGTCCCGCCTCGGGCACCTGCAGCTGCTGCCCGACGATGATCCCAGGCACCGCGCGCCCGGCGACGTCGAGCGACACCGACTGCCAGGACTGACGATCGTCGAACTGGACGACGCGGTTGCGGAGAGCGGAACTGATGTTGTTGAGGCTGAGACCGGCGGTGAAGCCGTTCAACGCGACCGCATCGGCATCCGCGTCCTCGATACGGATGCCGGCGAAGCCCTCGGCTGTCGAGTAGCGGCGGAGGTCGGCCTGGATGCTGTCCCAGAGCTCCTGGAGCGCGACGGGATCATCGCTGAGCGCGGCCGAGTCGAGAGTCATCTGAGCGAGGTTGACCGATCTCACGGCATCTTCGAGACCCTCGTTCTTGCGGGACTCGAAGAGGTCGTTCTGGATCACGAGCGCCATCGTCACGCACGTGATCAGAATCGCGGTGGAGGTGAGGATGAGCGTGATCGTCAGAGTGCGGAAGCGCAGCGATCGCCGCCACAGGGCGCCGAGGACCGTCGGCCATCCACGCCAGTCGCGAAGGACCGCGACCGCCGTGGTCGTCGCCGTCGTCGCAGCCATCGAGCTCCTAGCCCGCGCTCCCGGCGCGGTAGCCGACGCCACGGACCGTCATGACGATCTTCGGGTTGTCGGGATCGAGCTCGACCTTCGCGCGCAGGCGCTGCACGTGGACGTTCACGAGTCGCGTGTCTGCCTTGTAGTGATAGCCCCAGACCTGTTCCAGCAGCATCTCGCGGGAGAAGACCTGCTGCGGCTTGGACGCGAGCGCGACGAGCAGCTGGAACTCCAGGGGCGTGAGTGCGATCGGGGCCCCATCACGGCGCACCTCATGCGCATCGACGTCGACAGTGAGGTCACCGACGCGCAACTGCTCTGCGACCGTCTGCGGCGTCGGTCGAAGCCGCGTGCGGATGCGTGCCACGAGCTCCTTGGGGTTGAACGGCTTGACGATGTAGTCGTCGGCGCCCACCTCCAGCCCTCTGACCACGTCTGCGGTGTCGCTGCGGGCGGTGAGCATGATGACGGGGACACCCGACTCCGCGCGGATCCGCGTGCAGATCTCGATGCCGTCCATTCCGGGGAGCATGAGGTCGAGCAGCACGAGGTCGGGGCGCTGGGTGCGCCATTCCTCGACGGCCCGCGCACCGTCGGCGCAGAACACCGGCTCGAAGCCCTCCGTACGGAGCACGATGCCGATCATCTCGGCGAGCGCGATGTCGTCGTCGACCACAAGAATGCGTGAGGTCATAACTGTTACCTTATGGCACTCAGTACCACGTACCCCATGTCTGCGCTCCGCCCGAGTGTTGTGACACGATGGGAGCGCACGACGGAGGGAGTGCCGGTGACCGGCCAGACGTGGACCCCTGCCCCGAAGAGGGGCATCATCCCCCTGCATCCGCTGACCTTCGGGATGCTGCTGAGCAGGTCGTTCGCAGCACTGCGCCACAACCCCAAGGTGCTGTTCGGCTTCGGGGTCGTCATCCAGCTGGCCGTCGTCGTGCTCAGTGCGGTCGTCATGGGATTCGTCTTCGTCACGACCTTCACCAGGCTCGAGTCCCTCTCCCCCGCGTCCTCGGACTTCGAAGCGGTCTTCGCAGGCACCATCGCGATGAACATCGTGGCCGGCATTGCAGTCGGACTCGCGTCGATCGCGTTCACCGCTCTCATGCAGGGCGTGGTGGCGGCCGAGATCGGATTCGCGGCGATCGGGGTGAAGGCGTCGCTCGGAACGCTGTGGCGGAGGATGATCCCGTCCTTCTGGCGTCTCGCCGGCTTCGCGTCACTGTCCATCATCTTCGTGTTCGGCGTGATCGTGATCGTCTTCCTCGTCATCGCCGGTTTCGTGGCGGGTGGCCTCGGCGGCTCCGGAGAGGCCATCGTCGGCGTCGTGATCCTCGTGATCCTCATCATCGTCGCCACGATCCCACTCGTCGTCTGGCTGACGACCAAGCTCCTGCTCGTGCCGTCGATCCTCGTGCTCGAGCGCGCGAAGTTCCGCGACGCGATCGTGCGGTCCTGGCGCCTCACCCGCGGTCGGTTCTGGGTCGCCTGGGGTGTCACCTTCCTGATCGGCGCGATCATGGGCGTCGCCATGCAGCTCGTCAATCTCCCCGCATCGATTCTCGGTGCGATGCTCGGGAATGTGCTCTCGCCGACGGGATCGATGGACACGGCCGAGATCCTGGGCTTCGTCTTCGCACTGCTGGCGCCCCAGATCCTGCTCCTCGTGCTGCAGGCGATCACGCTGGTCGTGCAGAGCACGGCGGGCACCCTCGTGTACCTCGACAGTCGTATGAGATACGAAGGCCTGGACCAGGCGCTGATCGGCTACGTCGAGCGCCGCGATCTCGGCTGGGCCGACGAGCAGCTGGGAGATCCGTTCGCGGTCGATCCCGAGCGTGCCGTCGGCAGCGCTCCCCCTCCGGCACAGCTGCCCGAGTGGGCACTGGCGACGCAGGGCGGCCAGTACCTCCCGCAGCAGTACCCGGCGCAGCCGTACCCTGCGCAGCAGTACCCAGCGCAGCAGTACCCGGCACAGCCGTACCCAGCGCAGCAGTACCCGGGGCAGCCGTACCCGGCGCAGCCCCCCTATGCCGGTCAGCCGCAGTACGCGGCCCCGACGTACCCGGGTCAGCCATCGTACGTGCCCCAGCCGGAGCCGGCGCCGGCTCCCCCGGCGCCGGGTGCGACCGCATCCCCACCACCGCCGTACGTCCCGCCGGCGAACACCGCGCCGCTCGAGCGATCATGGGGGCAATCCACTCAGGACCGTGACGGCTCCGCATGATCCGTCACCTGGGCGAAGGGCTGATTCCCGACGGCGACGACGCACGTCGGTGGGCGGAGGAGGAACTCTCCGATCCGCGCTACGCGGATGCGAGGCCGACCTGGTTCGATCTGCTCGCGCGTGACATCGGCCGCTTCCTCGCCGATCTCTTCAACCAGGACAACAGTGCAGGCGTGGGCCCGTCTGCACTCATCGTCGTCTGCATCATCATCGTCGCCGCGCTCATCGTCGCGCTGATCGTCTGGGGTCGTCCGCGACGGTCCCGCGCGAGTCGCCGTCACGGCGACGCTCTGCTCGGCGCGGATGACGACCGCTCCGCCGCACAGCTGCGCGCGGATGCCGAGCGCTGCGCGCGCAGCGGCGACTGGGACGAGGCGACGGTCCTGCGCTTCCGGGCCCTGGCACGGGGCCTGCTCGAGCGCGACCTCATAGATCCCGCGCCCGGAGCCACCGCGCAGTCGATCGCCCGTGAGATCTCGACGACATTCCCCATCGAGGCCGCAGCCGTGCGGTCTGCTGCAGCATCCTTCGACGACGTCCGATATCTGCGACACCCCGCCACCGAGCAGAGCTATTCCGAGCTCGCCACGACAGACGACCGACTCGTCGCGCTCCGGCCGGAGCTGGTGAGCTCATGACGATCATCGAGGAGTCGTCGATTCCGACCGCCACCGCGGAAGGCCCGACTCATCGTCGCCGGCTGAAGACCCTGGGCGGATGGGCGGTGGTGGCCGCGCTGGTTCTGGGCGGTGTCGTCGTCGCCACCCAAGTCGGCGTGCAGATGCCGGATCGGCGCGGAGCCCTCGATCCCGAGAGCGTCGGGGACTCGGGAACCAAGGCCCTCGCTCAGATACTCGAGGACCAGGGAATCGAGGTCGAGGTGCACCGGTCCCGTGCCGATGCGCGAGCGGCACTCGACGACGACACGACTCTGGTCATGGCGAATCCCTTCGCACTCAGCGACGACGCGGTCATGCAGCTCATCGAGCCGGCCGAACGCGTCGTCTTCCTCTCCTCGAGCACGCATCTGCTCGCGGTGCTCGATCTCGGCACCAACGCCGCGCCGGACTCCGCGCCCGTCTCGGCGGAGTGCGACGTGCCGGAGTTCGCGAACATCGGCAGCATCCGTCCCGACCGCCTCTTCACCCCCTCCGAGGGAGTGGTCGCCTGTTTCGGCGACGACGACGCGGCCGCCGTGCTCGTCGACGAGGGCGACGGGACGACCCGCACCGTCGTCGAGGGTGCCCGCCTCTTCAGCAACGCCTACCTGGCCGACGACGGCAACGCCGCTCTCGGCCTCGCTCTGCTCGGTCAGTCCGAACGCGTGGTCTGGTACGTGCCGAGCTTCGACGACTCGGACATCGAGGGTGAGATGCCCGACTCTCTCGGCTCGCTCACCCCGGGATGGGTGACGCCGGCGATCGTCCTGCTGATGCTGTCGGGGGTCGCTGCCGCGCTGTGGAGAGGTCAGCGTTTCGGCCCGCTCGTGGCCGAGACCCTCCCGGTCACGGTTCGCGCCTCGGAGACGATGCACGGCCGCGCACGCCTGACAGCGAAGGCCGGAGACGCCGCGCACGCGGCGGAAGCACTCAGAGACGGCAGCCGGCGGCGGCTCGCCCGTCGGCTCGGTCTCGCCGAACGGGCGAGACCCGAGGAGGTCGCTGACGCCGCGGCCGACCGCCTGCGCATCCCCCGGGGTTCGCTTCACGAGCTTCTGGCGGGGCTGCTGCCCGAGGACGACGCCGGCCTGATCGTCTTCGCCCGGCGCCTGAGCGACCTCGAAGCCGCCGTCGACGACTCGACCCACGAGCTGCGGGGGCGCGAATGACCCTAGCCACCCGACAGCCCCGCACCAGCTCCGATAGCCACACCACCTTCGTGCGCACGCACATGGTGACCACCGACGTCCACGTCAGAACGGAAACCGAGGACATCACGTGACCGCTGAGAACTTCACCGACGCCGAGCTTCGTCAGGCGATGCACCGAGTCCGCACGGAGGTCGACAAGGCCGTCGTCGGCCAGGCCGGAACCGTGACGGGCCTGCTCGTGTCGCTTCTCGCACGGGGCCACGTGCTCCTCGAAGGCGTCCCCGGCGTGGCGAAGACCCTCGTCGTACGCTCCTTCGCGCGGGCCCTCGGGCTGGACACGAAGCGCGTCCAGTTCACCCCCGATCTCATGCCGGGGGATGTCACGGGCTCGCTCGTCTACGACGCACGCACCGGCGAGTTCGACTTCCGAGCCGGCCCGGTGTTCACGAACATCCTTCTCGCCGACGAGATCAATCGCACGCCACCGAAGACGCAGGCGGCCCTTCTCGAGGCCATGGAGGAACGTCAGGTCTCGGCGGACGGGATGAGTCGCGCGCTGCCGGACCCTTTTCTCGTCGCAGCGACGCAGAACCCGATCGAGCACGAAGGCACCTATTCCCTGCCCGAAGCGCAGCTCGACCGGTTCCTGATGAAGCTCGTCGTCGGAATGCCCGAGCGCGATGCCGAGGTCGCCGTCCTCCGCAAGCACGCCTCGGGGTTCTCCCCTCGCGAACTCACCGGAGTCGAGGCCGCTGTCACCGCTGAGGAGATCCGAGCCGCGCAGGCCTCGGCGGCCCGAGTCGAGGTCACGGATGACGTGCTCGGTTACGTCGTCGATCTCGCGAGGGCGACGCGCCAGTCACCCTCGGTCGAACTCGGGGCGAGCCCGCGCGCCTCGACCGGACTCCTCGCCGCGGCGAAGGCCTGGGCCTGGCTCAACGCCTCATCAGCGGTGACTCCCGACCACGTGCAGACCATGCTGGTGCCCGTGTGGCGGCACCGCCTGCAGCTTCGGCCGGACGCGCAGATGGAGGGCGTCTCGGCCGACGCCGTGCTGACCTCGGTCGTGCAGCAGACCCGGGTGCCGATCTAGGTGTTCGTCACCGGCCGCCTCGCCGTCGCGATCGCCGTGGGCGTCGTTCCGCTGGTCCTCACCGGACTCGTGGGCTATCCGCCGTACCTGATCCTCGGCGCGTGGATCGCTTTGTGCGTCGTGCTGACCGCGCTCGATGTGGTGCTGTCGCCGAGCCCGCGCACTGTCGCCGTGAGTCGCCGTGTCCCCGCGCGCGTGCGCCGCGGGGAGGTCACACCCGTCAGCGTCGCGCTGCACAACCGGGGGTCCCGCACCTTGCATGCGCTGATCCGCGATGCGTGGCAGCCGACTGCGGGAGCGAGCAGGGAACGCCACCGCCTCGCGGTTCCACCGGGTGAGCGTCGGCGCGCGTCGTTCCCCCTGCAGCCACGCCGTCGGGGCGAGCTCGTGAGCGAGTTCGTGATGATCCGCTCACGGGGACCGCTCGGGCTGGCGGGGCGTCAGGCACGCCACAGGGTGCGCGACACGATTCGTGTGCTCCCCGCCTTCGCCTCACGGAAGCACCTGCCCTCACGGCTCGCCCGTCTGCGCGAACTCGACGGCAACACGAGCCTCCAGGTGCGCGGCCAGGGGACGGAGTTCGACTCCCTGCGCGAGTACGTTCGCGGCGATGACGTGCGCTCCATCGACTGGCGTGCGACCGCCAGGGCCGGTACGACGATGCTCCGCACCTGGCGCCCCGAACGCGACCGCCATGTCGTGATCATGATCGACACAGGGCGCACGGCCGCAGCTCGCGTGGGCGATGGAACGAGGGTGGACGCCGCGCTGGAAGCCTCGCTGCTGCTCGCCGCGCTTGCCGCCAGGGCGGGCGACCACGTGCACCTGCTCATGTTCGACCGGGTGGTGCGCGCCCGAGTGACGGGGGTCGACGGGGCCGCGTTACTGCCTGCTCTGACGGACGCGATGGCTCCCGTTCACGCGCGGCTCGTCGACACGGACTGGCCGAGCGCATTCGCTGCGGTGCGGACCCTCACGACTCGTCCCGCGCTGATCGTGGTGCTCACCGCGCAGGATGCCGCGGAGTCGGCGCGCGGATTCCTCGGTGCGCTCCCCGATGCGTCGCGGGCCACGTCGATACTGGTCGGCTCGGTCACCGACGACGGCATCGTGTCTCTCGCCCGACAGCGCGGTTCGCGCGAAGAGGTGTACCTCGCGGCGGCAGCGGAGCGGACGATGCGCGATGCGGAGAACGTGGCCGAAGCGATCCGACGCGCAGGCGGCGAGGCGATCGCCGCAGACCCCGAGGCGCTGCCGCCCCGTATCGCCGACCGTTATCTGGAGCTCAAGGCCGCCGGAAGGCTCTGACGCACCCGCCGCGAGTCAGCCTGCCACGAGGCGCGGTGTGCCTGCCTCGTACTCGGTGAGGTCGCCCGTCTCGCCCCGGCGATGGGCCCGACCCCCGACGACGATCATGTAGATCAGGAACACGGCCAGAGCCGCAGCGCCGATCCCGATCTTGATCGGCCACGGGAGCGACCAGCCGGTCACGAACCCTTCTACGAGCCCCGCGAGGAAGAGCGCGAAGACGAGTCCGATCGCGACGGTGGCGAGAGAACGGCCTTCTGCGGCGAGCGACTCGCCGCGCGACCGGTCGCCTGGGGCCACCCATGACCAGAAGAGGTGGAGTCCTCCTGCCGCCGCGACGAAGATGCAGGTCATCTCGAGCATGCCGTGGGGAAGGATGTACAGGATCATGACGTCCGCCTTGTCATGGGCGGCCATGACGGCGCCGGACGTCCCCAGGCCGATCGCATTCTGCACCAGGGCGTTGATCGGCCAGATCCCCGTGATGCCGAACAGGACGCACTGGAGGGCGATCCAGGCGTTGTTCGTCCAGACCATCCCCATGAACACCGCTGCAGGGTTCTCGGTGTAGTAGCTGGTGAAGCTCTCGTCGGCGTACTGTGCGAGCGCGTCAGGCGGGCCGAGCGTCGCGACGAGTGCGGGGTCCGACGAGATCCAGACCGCAGTGCCGACCGCCACGGCGATGAACGCCACGGCGATGATCAGCGTCGTCCACCGCAGCCGATACAGAGCCGCAGGCAGCTGCTGTGAGAAGAACCTCGCCGCCTGCGTGAGGATGCTGTCGGACGCGCCGGTGAGGCGCAGGCGTGCTCGCACCAGGATCGTCGAGAGGTAGGCGCCCTGCGGCGACTCACCCACTGAGGTCTTGATCTCGGCGAGATCTGCCGATGCGGCGCGATATCGCACGATCAGCTCGTCGACGCCCGCGCCGTCGAGCCGGGCGCGACTGAGCTGGTCGAGCCGCTCCCACTCGGCGCGGCGCGCATCGGTCAACGCATCTGCATCCACCTGATTTACTGTACTCATGTCTGCGCCGCTCGATACGTCCGACGAGGTGCTGTCCGGCGAGGCCGTCGCCATCGACGTGCAGCCGATCGGCTTCGTGCTTCGAGCGGCAGGCGCGATCATCGATCTGCTCGTCGGACTCGGGGTGTTCCTCCTCACGGTGTTCCTCCGCGTCTGGCTGGCCGATATCGGAGCGCTCGACGAGACGACGGACAGGATCGCCCTCGTGGTGTCGATCGTGGTCAGCTTCGTCGTCCTGCCGATCTCCATGGAGGTCGCACTCAAGGGGCGCAGCCTCGGGAAGCTGGCGGTCGGCGGACGCATCGTGCGTGTCGACGGTGGCGCGACGGGCTTCCGCCACGCGTTCATCCGCGCCCTGCTCGGCGTGCTCGAGATCTACATGACACTCGGCAGCGTGGCTGTGCTCTCCGGCGCCTTCAGCGCGCGATCCCAGCGCCTGGGCGACATGGTCGCCGGCACGTACAGTCAGCGCGTGCGGACCCCGCGCCTCGTCGCCAGTGTGCCCGTCATGCCTTCGCTTCTCGAGGGCTGGGCGCAGATCGCGGACGTGGCGCGACTCCCGGATCGGCTCGCCCGACGCATCTCCCAGTTCCTTCAGAGCGCTCCCCGCATGGTGCCGGGTGCGCGAGACCGAGTGGCACGTGACCTCCTCGCGGAAGCCACCCCGTTCGTGTCGCCGCTTCCGTCCGCACCGCCCGAGCAGGTGCTCGTGGGGATCACCGTGCTGCGCCGCGAGCGCGAACGACGGGGTCTGCAGCTTGCTGATCGCCGCGCGGAGAAGCTGACCGGACGCCGGATCGGAGTCTGATCCGGCCGCGACGACCCGAGCGGAGCGCCGTCATCGCCCGATCAGGCGCGAAGCGCCTCGTGCCTGACGACCAGCCAGCCCGAGGGGACCGAGAGACGTTCCGCGTGCGGTGCGCACAGGTCGTGGGCATGCGGATGATGTGCGATCCCCAGTGGACCGAGCGCAGCCATCTGGTCGCCGTAGTCGTACGTGAGCGTGGCCACGGCCTCGCGGGCACAGCCCACTTTCGAGCAGAGTCGTCCGTCCATCTCCGTCAGGCTACGACCCCACGGTCGTCATGCCTGCACGCCGCGCCGCCGACGCCCGGGGACAACGCCTAGACTTTCGCTATGCCCCGTCGCCCCCGCGCCTCTGCCGCGCCTCGCCGCGGAGCGCGCCATGGGCGACACGGTCGACTCGGACGCAGCGAGGTCGTACGCCCTCCCCTCGCGCCGCTCGACGGTCGCATCGACCGCTTCGATCTCACCGTCGGAACCGCGGTCGAGTTCCTCCGCGGAACCTGGCCGGAACTGCAGGACGTGCGCTTCGAGATCGGAGCCATGCCGTCGTTCGACGCCGGGGACGACGTGCCGCGATGGTACCTCGACCGTGAGCAGCGACGGATCGTGCTCTTCCGACTTCCGATCGAACGTCTGCTTCCGCCAGGGCACGACGACGGAGCGCACCGACGCATGGCGATCGAGAGCGCGGTGTTCCGGGCTGCCGCGGAGTACGTCGGTCGCGAACCCTGGGATTTCGGCGGGCACGACCACTGAGGCGATCACCTCGCGTGGCCTCCGGCTCACAGGTGCGGCCAGCCTCAAAAACTCGTCCGGTCAGGGATAGACCGTGATGCTCTGCTGCGCACCCGCGGTCGGCCACACCGGCCATGCGGCAAGCGCGCCGGGAGCGATCATCGCGACCTGCGCGTGCACCGGGCCCGACGTGTTCACCGAGTAGACGGTGTCGCCGTCGATGTCGACCGACGCTGACGAGCCCGCGGGGACCGTGATCTCGACCGGGTCTCCCCCGCCAGGAGTCTCAAGCTGCACGATCGCATCGGACTCCTCATCGTTCACGAGGAACAGCGTCGCGGCCGGCCCCTCCGGCACGGCGACGAGCAGAGAATCGTCGAACTCGGGCGCCGGCATGACCCACGCGAAGTCGGACTGCGGGCCGGCGCCGTCCTGGATCCGGACTCCGGTGAGCACCGGCTCATTCGCGTCCACCGCCACGGTGTACTGACCGGGAGTGAGATCGGACAGCGACATCTCCAGGGGCTGCTCCGCGGTCAGGTCGACCGTGAACTCCCGCACCACCGCGGATTCGCCGACAGCGCGCACCGTGACCGTCGCCTGGGCGTCGCGCTCCGGGGAGAGCAGTCGCAGGACCGCCATGCGCGAGTTGTCACCGTCGCTCTCGAACACCTCGATGCCCGGGAACACAGGATGCTGCTGCGGAGCCGCGACCGAGTCCTGCAGGTCGACTCCGACCGGATCGAGGGTGCGGGTCTGCGATGACTGGAGAACGGCTCGCACGGGTGACCCCGTCGCCGTGACGTGCACGACCGGGAGATCCGACCCGGAGGCGAGGGAAGTCAGCGGGAGCGCGACCTGCGATTCGGCGGGAACGATCACCGAGGTCGACCCGCGCACGGAGCCGTAGGCGACCAGCGACACCGTCGACGGCACCGCGCCCGGGTTGGTGAGGACGATGAGGTCTTCGGCCCCGGTCTCGACGGTTCCGCCCACGAGCCACGATTCCGTGCTCGCCGGGCGGCATGGCGCCGCAGCGAAACCGGACAGGTCCGCCTCGGCGAGGCTCACCGACTCGGTCGCGCCGATCAACGGCGCTGTGCGCCCCTCGACCGCGCCGGTGAGTCTCTGCACCCCGCCGCTCCCCTCAAGGTCTTCCACGCTCAGCAACGACGACTGCGGCGCTTCGGAGGAGCCGTCCACCGTGAGCCGAGGCGAGGCCGCCGGCACCATCTGGAGGGAGTCGGCCGTGTTCCTGCCGATCGCTCGGAAGTCGCCGTTGCACACCAGCACGGTGTCACCGGGAAGAGGAGTGACGTCGGCCTGGGCGGCCTCATGGGTGACCGTCGGCCATTGGAGCGGGACGGCGACGACGACGCCGGCGACGCACGCTGCCGCGACCACGACCCCGGTGAGCACGCGCGCGCTGGTCGCGGCGACCCGGAATGCACGGGTGGGGCTCATCGGGGGTCCTCCTCGGTACGATCGGCCCCTGCGTCGGGAGCGTTCACGGTTTCCTCGGTCGCCTCGGGCTCGATGCCCGCCGAACGCTCCTCGGGTACCTCCGCGGTCGGTTCGGGGGGCAACACGTCCGAGTTCACCGGCGCCGAGGTCGCTCCGCTGTGCTCATCGTCGAACTCGTCGACGTGACGGGGCAGGACGAGAGGTTCATCGGCGGCCCGGCCGACGATCCGCGACCGGGCACGCGCGGCACGGCGGGATGCCCTCGTGGGCATCGAGAGCAGCAGCGCGGCGAAGACGAGCACCAGCTGCACCGTGATGACGAGCCGCGCCGTGGCCTGCTGACCCGCGGTCAGCGGAGCGCGTTCGGAAGGATCCGCCTCGAGTCGATACAGGACGCCGCGGTCGGTCGTGCCGGCCTGCACGAAGCCCGCGCGCTGGTCGAGCGAGGTCACCGCCGCCGTATGCAGGGTACGTGCGCGATCGGACACGTCCTCGGGGAGCTCGGCCAGGAGCACGTACCCCACCCCGAGCGCGCCCAGGTCGCCGGCGCCGTCGAAATCGCGTGCCGAGAGCAGGTCGACCGCGAGGGTCGTGATGTCCGTGCCGCGGATCTCGGTGGCCGTCGAGAGGATCGTCGTCTGGGCACTCAGGGTCTCGCTCGCCCCCCACGCCACCTCTGCGGAGAGCCCGCCGTCGTTCTGAGGCGTGAGCACGAGAGTTCCGACGGGGCGGTCGTCGACGGCCTGAGCCGCGATGTACGCGGGCAGCGACGATTCAGGGCCTTCTGTGAGAGCCGAGCGTCCGAGGTGGAAGGCGGCGAGGGCAGGAACGGCGCAGGCAGCGACGGCCACGCCGGCGACCGCGGCGCTCAGAAGTCTCGCGCGGGGCAGTGTCAACGCCGTGTCGAGCGTCACCAGTGCTGCGCCTGTCAGACCGACCCAGGCGAGGCTCAGGCCCGCTCCCGGCCAGATCGCGACCCCTGCCCCCTGGGCGAAGGACACGGTGATGCCGACAGCGAGGAAGGCGGTGGCGAAGCCGCTGAGCGCGACGAGAAGAAGCGTGATGCCCGCCCGCCAGCGCGGGGCGACGGTCGAGAGCAACGCGAGGACGGCGAGAGGCGCGAGCAGGATGCCCGCCCACGGCGCGAGCGTGGGGCCCACGATCGCCAGCCATCCGGCGATGTCGCCGGAGGGGAATCCCGAGGCGAGGGCGAGCCGACCTGCAGCGTCTGCGGTCGCCTGGGGGCCTGCCCAGATGAGCCCAGGATCGGCGAGTGCCGCGATCAGGCTCCCGTGGGAGACCTGCCAGACCATGAGAGGTGCGAAGAGTGCTGCTGCGGGTACGGGTACCCACAGCAGCCGCGCTGCGCCTCGGAATCGCGCGCCTCCGAGAGTGATGCCGAGTGCGACGATCCACAGCACCAGAAGCGCGGGGATGAGCGAGGGCGCGCACGCCGTCACCGCGGCGAACAGCAGAGAGGCGGCCCCCGCCGCGCCCCAGGAACGGTGGGCGACGACAGCGGTGTGGAACAGCCACGGAAGGAGCACATGCACGAGGACGCCGGTCGGGCGGCCGTCGACGAGCGCGGTGAGGAAGGTCGGCGCGAGCGCCCACACGATTCCGGCGAAGATCCGCAGACCTGCTCGATCGGTCACGCGGGTCGCCGCGAACCATCCACCCAGAACGGCGAGCGGCAGGGCGAGGATCCAGAGCAGGACCAGAGAGAACGACGGGCCTGCCGGCCAGAGCGAGCCGAGAACGGCGAGCACGGCTGCGAAAGGATCGGCCGGGCCGACGACGTCGACACCCAGCCCACGGAGCCCCCACGCCGCATCGCTCCACAGCGCAGCCACCGTGGTTCGCAACGGGAGCAGCGCCCCGCCCCCCACCACGGGCCACGCCAGAAGGCTGGTGAAGGCGGCGACGCTCACCACGAGCGCCCCGAGGACGACCCATGCCCCTCCGCCCGAGAAGAAGTGCAGCTCACTGGCCGCGCCGCCCTCACTCCCGTGGCCGTCGTCGAGCCGTCGGTGCAGGTCACGATTGCTGACGCGCAGCGGAGCGATGCTCGACCAGCTCGACGAGCGGAAGGCGGCGATCTGCCTCCGGGATCGGACGACGCCTCCCACGCGGAGCATCGCGGTGAGCGCGGCGGCCCACTCGGGGAACACCGCCTCCGGACGCTTACCGATGAGGTGCGTGATCGATCGCCACAGCGCGAGCGGCAGAAGGCTGAGCCAGTGCAGGGGAACCGTGACGGCCGGGGCGTAGGCGAGCCGTCGGTGAAGCTGGGCGACACGCGAGACGTACGCGCGGCGCCCCCGACCGGACGGAAGGGAGGCGGGTCCATCCGGTGAGACGGAGACCCTCGCGGAGGGCACGAGCACGACACGACCTCCGCCGAGACGCGCGCGAACGCCCAAGTCGAGGCCCTCATCCGCTCCGGCGAGCGCGGGATCGGGCCGCAGCCGGTCACGCACCTCGCCACGGATGAGAAGACCCCGGACATCAGCTGCCAGCGCATCGTCGGTGCCGTCGTGCTGCCCCTGGTCGAGCTCGCCCGACGCGAGCTCGACGGAGCGTCCGAGCGCGGTCATACTCACCCCGAGCGACACGATCTCCCGGTCGTTATCCGTCTGCACGAGCTTGGGTGCGACGATCGCCGCGGACGGCGACCGCTCCAAGGTGCCGACGAGTCTCTCGAGCGCGCGCTGATGCGGAGCGGTGTCGTGAGCGAGAAGCCACACGGCACTCCCCTGAGCCACCCGAGGCATCGCAAGGCCCACCGCATCCGCAAAGGACGTGCCGCTGCGCGCTTCGATGATGCCCTCGACGCTCGCCGCGACTGTCTCGCTCTCGCGTGCGGTCGTCGCATCGCCGCACATCACCAGGGTGACGTGCGAGGGGGGCGCCGTCTGGGAGCGGAGAGCATCCAGAGTGCGGAGGAGTTGCGCGCGAGCGGAAGAACCGGGGCGCGCCACGATGATGGCATGAACTCGGGCTGGCATGACCTCGTCAGCCTATGCTCGGTATGCAGGACGCCGGAGCAGTGGATGCGGCGTGGTCGCGAAGCGGGGAGATCGGCCGTCAGCTCGCGCGGCGCTTGAGCTTGCGACGCTCACGCTCGGAGAGGCCGCCCCAGATACCGAAGCGCTCGTCGTTGTTGAGTGCGTACTCGAGGCACTCGCCACGCACATCGCACGAGGTGCAGATCCGCTTGGCGTCTCTGGTCGATCCGCCCTTCTCCGGGAAGAAGGCCTCAGGATCCGTTTGCGAGCACAGCGCGTCACTCTGCCAGGCGAGAGCGTTCTCGTCGTCGGCTTCGACCTTTCGAACCCCGGGAACACCGAGGTTGATGGGATCGACGAACCAGTTCTCCGGTACGTCTGAACGGTAACCCGTCATCTCGATCTCCAACCCTTTGTTCCGCCCCCTCGGCGGGCCGTGCATGACTAATTACACCCGTGTGATTCGCTCCGGTCAAGTCGCGGATCGTAAACCCTCAATAGCCTCTTGAAGGTTCTTGACCCTCGTACGGCGTGTCGCGAAACCCTCAGGCACCGTCCGGGTCACCCGGAGACGCGACGAAGACCTCGCCGGTTCCCGACAGCGTGAGCTCGCGCTCCTCTTCGGTCGCGAACGCCGCGGTTCCGATCGCGATGTCGAGCGGACCTCCCGCGGACCCGCGCACGGTCACCGAACCGGCGGTGACGAGCACCATGGTGGGCCCCGACACGCGCACGGCGACGTCGGACCCGGCGAGTTCCACGCGACGCAGGGCGAAATCGGCGACGGGGACCTCGTAGTCGGTGACGACCCCGGTGTCTGCCGGTCGCAGCACAGGCACTTCCCCGGGTGTCGCATCGAGGACCGACAGCAGCTCGGCCACGTCGATGCGTTTCGGCGTGAGACCGCCCCGCAGCACGTTGTCGCTCGCCGCCATGATCTCGACGCCGAGCCCCGAGACGTACGCGTGGAGGAGTCCGGCGCGCAGGAAGATCCCTTCGCCGCGGCGGAGCACGACATGGTTCATCAGCAGCGCGACGACGACTCCGGGATCCCCCGGATAGGTGTCCGCGATCGCGGAGACGGCGCGGATGGTGGAGCCCCACTCGCCCGATTCCGTCGCCGCAGCATCCTGCACGGCTCGGATGACGTCATCCACCTCGACCTGAGCCTCGCCGGACAGCAGCCAGCCGAGCGTGTCGCCCAGCGCGTCGTCTCCGCTCGCGAGGCGGTCTCTGAGCGCAGAGACACCAGGGCGCTCGCCGAGCACCCCCAGAAGCTCCAGCGTGTCGCCCACGGGTCGGAGTCCGCTCAGCGATTCGAAGCGCTCACTCAGAGCCACGATCAGTTCGGGCTTGTGGTTGTCATCGCGATAGTTGCGTGCGGGGTCGTCGGAGGCGAGACCAGCCTCTCGCGCCCAGCCCGCTCGAGCCTGGTCCACCGTCGGGTGGACCTGGATCGACAACGGCGAGGCCGCTGCGAGGAGCTTGAGGAGATACGGCAGCGAACCGCCCGTCACCGCGTCGAGAGTGCCTCCGCCCGCCACGTCGGCGGGATCGCCGGGATGGTCGCCGAACCACACCTCCGCCTCGGGAACGACAGCCGGCGCGCGGCCCTCAAGCTCGGCGAGGAGTGTCTGCGACCCCCAGGCGTAGTCACGGGGCGTGTTGGAAAGGCTCAGAAGCATGCTCCCAGCGTATGTGCACCCGGCGGATCGCCGATGCGGTGCCGCCGATCAGGTGCAGCATCGGCCGCGCGCTGTAGCCTGAACGCGATGGCGCAGTACACGAAGCACCCGGTGTCAGCCCCTCCTCGCGCGCCCGAGCGCGAGTCGACGGGGCATCTCCTGCTGCGCGGGTACATCATCCTCGTGCTGATCACGACGTTCGCGCACTCCGCCGTCTACAACCTGGTCGGCGAGGTCGGCGCGGTGATCACGCTCGCCGCTTTCCTGATCGCGACGCTGGCCATCGGGGTGCCGATGATCGCGCGGAGCCGGCCGCAGCCGTTCGCCTGGCGACGGCTCCCCTGGGCCGCGACCGCCTACACGGTCCTCGCGCTCGTCTCCTTCGCCTGGTCGCAATGGCGAGGCGCCACCCTGCTCACCTGGGCGCTGCTCGCGACCGTCACGCTGACCGCTCTCTTCATCGCGCACGTGCTCACCTGGCATGAGATCGTGCGCGCGCTCGCATCCGCCTTCAAGTGGATCCTCGGGCTGTCCCTCGCCCTCGAGCTCTGGGTCGCGCTCGTCGTGCACGGTCCGATCCTCCCGAACTTCTTCGAGAGGCCCGAGGGCGAGATCGACCCGCACTGGTACTGGGTGCGGGGCAATCTGTTCGACGGGGAGCGCATCCAGGGCATCGTCGGCAACTCGAACCTGCTCGCGATCATCAGTCTGTTCGCGATGATCACCTTCGGAGTCCTGTTCGCCGCCCGAGCGCGGTGGCGCACCACTCTGGCCCTGTGGACTCTGCTCGCCGCGTTCTTCTTCGTCCGCGCGAGCTCCGCCACCGCGTTCGCGTGCGCGGCGGCCGCCCTCGTGGTGCTCCTCGTCGCCCTGCTGATGCGGCGCACGACGACACCCGGCGCTCGCACCCGGCTCTACGTGATCTTCATCGGGGGCTCGGTCGTGGTGGGCGCCGCGCTCTGGCTCCTGCAGAAGCCGCTGCTCGGACTCCTCGGCCGGAGCAGCGACCTCACCGGTCGCTCCGACGTCATCTGGGAGAAGGTGCTCGAGCGCGCGGCGGAGCATCCGCTGTTCGGCAACGGCTTCTCGAGCCCGTGGGTTCCGTTCGACCCGGCTTTCGCGGGGTGGATCGAAGACCACGGCATCACCGTCTTCCACGCGCACAACATGTGGTTGGACGTGCTGATGCAGCTCGGCGTGCTGGGTGTCGTGCTGATGGCGGTCGCCTACCTCAGCCTGCTCTGGCGGTCGTGGTTCTTCGCCGTCGACCGGCCGCGGTGGGATCTCGACTCCGACCGCGACTACTCCCCCCTCACGCTTCTCCCCAGCCTGTTCACGGTCGTCCTGCTCGTGCAGGGGCTCACCGAGTCGACGCCGATCATGCTCTGGGGGTGGATGCTCCTGATCCTGCTCTCGTTCAAGATCAAAGCCGTGCCGCTCGTCGGCATCGGCGAGCGCCAGCGAGTGATCGAGCGCGGCGAGCGAGTGCGGCGGGTTCCGTGACGGCGGGACACCGACTCGGGCGGCTGCTCGGCTCGGCGGAGTTCGCTCGCGCCTTCACGATCACCGTCCTGGCCGCCGTCTTCGGGTCGTACCTCATCGAGAGGATGACCTCGCGGGTCACGCTCGCCACGATCATCGCCGGTCTGTGCGTGCTCGGTCTCGGGACCCTGTGGGTCCGTCGCGAGGAGCTGTCGCTCCTGCGCATCGCCCCCTCATCGCTGCTCGCCTTCCTCGCCTGGGCGCTGGTCAGCATCGCATGGACGACCGACAAGAGCGATTCGCTGTTCGGCTGGCTCGAGCTCCTCGGCTTCGCATTCCTCGCGATCACGGTCGGGCACATCCGCGACACGCTGCAGACGGTCCGCGCCCTGGGCGACACGCTGCGCGCCCTTCTCGCTCTGTCCCTCGGGCTGGAGATCCTCTCGGGGATCCTGCTCGATCTGCCGTTCGTCTTCCTCGGCATCCAGGGTGATCTCGCGCTCGGCGGTCCCGTTCAGGGCATCTTCGGCAGCCGCAACATGCTCGGGTTCGTCACGGTCATCGCTCTCATCACCTTCTTCGTCGAGTGGCGATCTCAGTCTCTGAACGCTCGGATCGCTGTGCCTTCCATGGGACTGGCGCTCCTGCTCGCGTTCCTCTCCGCGTCTCCGACCGTGCTCGTTCTCGCGGCCGCCGTGACCACCGTCGCCGTCGCGCTGACGATCGTGCGGCATGCCCCGCCGGAACGACGCTCGCTGGTGCAGTGGGTGCTCGGCGTGCTGGTGACTCTGGCCCTCACGGCGGCCTTCCTGCTGCGGCACTCGATCATCGCGCTGATGAACGCGGGGTCCGACTTCTCGATCCGCGCGACGCTGTGGAACAAGATCCTCGACTTCGTCGCGCTGAAGCCGATCGAGGGGTGGGGCTGGTTCGGCTCCTGGGCACGCGGCGAATACCCGTTCACGTTCATCAACTTCCAACTCGCCGATCGACACCAGAGCGCACTCAACGCCTATTTCGACGTCCTGCTGCAGCTCGGAGCCGCCGGTCTCGTGCTGTTCCTGCTCCTGGGCGGTGTCGCCCTGGTGCGGTCCTGGCTGGTCGCGAGCGTGCGCCGCTCGGTCGTGTACGCGTGGACCCCGCTGATGCTGGTCACCCTCGCGGTCGAGTCGATGTTCGAGAGCTTCACGATCGTGGGTGCAGGGTGGTTCATGCTCGTGCTGTGCGCGCTCCGGGCGGGACAGTCCCGATCCTGGCGCGAGAACATCGACGCCGCCCACACCGGCGCGATCCCCACGCTTCGCTCCGAGTACTAGATCCGTCCCCCGCGCCCTCGGGGGATTCCGAACGAGGCCAGGTAGGCTGGTCTCAGCTCGCGGCGACCCGCGGGGCCCACAGCTTCCGGAGATCCCACCTCGTGACACACGTCCCCTTCGAACCGGCGTCCGCGACGATCGTCATCGTCACCTTCAACCGTTCACATCTCCTGACCGGACTCCTCGAGAGCATCACGGCCATGGAGCCGAAGCCCGGTCACGTCGTGGTCATCGACAACGCGTCGTCCGATGACACCACCGATGTCGTCGAATCCTTCCGTCCGCGTCTCGGCACCGAACTCGTCTATCGTCGCCTCGAGACGAACACCGGCGGTTCGGGCGGCTTCAGCGAGGGCATGCGCACCGCGTACGAGCTCGGCTCCGAGTGGATCTGGATGATGGACGACGATGTCGAGGTCGTTCCCGACGGGCTCGCGAAGATGGGCAGGTGGGCGCCGCGTTTCAAGAGCATCCAGGGCCGGCGTTACGACTACGACGGCAGCGAGTTCTATTGGCAGTACCGGATCGCCGAACGCATGGGCATCCCGATCCCCTTCGCCCCCTCGGGCTTCGACGCCTCCGGGTTCAAGGAGATGAACAGCGGATGCTTCGAGGGCATGTTCATCCACCGCTCCATCGTGACGCAGATCGGGCTGCCAGACCCCCGGTTCTTCATCTATTGGGATGACCAGATGTACGGCTGGCTCGCCTCACGCAAGACGACCGCCGTCATCGTCGACGAGTTCGTCCTCCGTCGCACGCGTGAGATCAAGCAGTGGGACATGGGCATCCGCCACATGAACGCGTCGAGCAACGCGTACCGCTTCTACATCATGCGAAACCGCGCGTACATCAAGAACTACTACCGAGTGCACGGCGTGTACAACCCGGTGCTGTTCGGCCTCGGAACCGCGATGACGTTCGCCAAGGAGCTGATCCGCCTGGTGTTCGTCGAGCGCACGGTGCGAGGAACGAGCAACCTGTTCCGCGGCCTCAGGGAAGGCGGGCGGCTCGGCCGCGACCGATCCTGGCAGCCGATGGCTCCTCTGGAGGACTGACGAACATGACCGACGAGCCACAGCCCGAGCTGCGTTGGGCGCCTCTGCCGCCGAAGCCGAACAACCGCGGCCGTGTCTGGTTGATCGTCGGTCTGTCGATCGCCGCACTCCTGGTGGCTGCCGTGCTGCTCCTGTTCCTCCTGCCGCGAGGGGGTGCACCCGCACCGGACGTGAGCGGCACTCCGTCGCCGTCGGCCACTCCCACCGCCACTCCGACCGCCACCTCGAGTCCCTCGGCCACTCCCGCCCCCACGGAGACCGCGACCGCTGAGCCGACGCCCGCACCGGAGCCGACCATGACTCCGATCACGACTCCCCCGCCGCCTGCCGATCCCAGTGTCGGCGTGTTCCGCGACACGGTGCAGGGATGGCTGGACGACGCTCTGACCGGCCTCGACATCGTCGGAGAGACCAGTGGACAGGATGCTGTGGACGTCGTCGACACGCTGCAGAACGACGCGCAGCGGCTGTCGGAGTCTCCTCCTCCCGCGTCGATCGAGTCGGACTGGCACGCCAGCGTCGCCGCCTACGCACAGGCGCTCAGTGACCTGAGGTCCGCGGTGTCCGCGGGGGGCGACTCCTCGGGCGCGGTGTCGTCGGCTCTGTCCGCCGCCGACGCGGTGCGGAGCGTCGTCGGTCTCTGACCTCAGCCGACCCCGGCCAGACCACGATCAGGAGTTGTGATCCTCGTTGTACCGATCGAGCACCTCAGCGATCGGTGCGTCCAGCACGAGCGCTCCCCTGTCGAGGTAGAGGCCGCGCGTGCAGAAGCGACGGAGATCGCGCTCGCTGTGACTGACGAAGAACAGCGTGCGCCCCTCGGCGAGCAGCTCGTCGATGCGCCCGTAGCACTTCTCACGGAAGGCCTTGTCGCCGACCGCCAGAACCTCGTCGACAAGCAGGACGGGTTCGTCGAGCTGGGAGACGACGGAGAAGGCGAGTCGCACCTTCATACCGTTCGAAAGATGCTTGTACGGGGTGTCCTCGAATCCGGCGAGCTCGGCAAACGCGATGATGCTGTGGTACCGACGCGAGATCTCGTTCCTGCCCATGCCGTGCAGACCGGCCATCAGTCGCACGTTCTCGCGCACCGTGAGATCTCCGACGAAGCCGCCCGTGATCTCGATCAGCGGCGCGACGCCGCCGTTGACGGTGACCGAGCCCTCATCCGCGAGCAGAACCCCCGCGACGAGACGCAGCAGGGTCGACTTGCCCTGACCGTTGCGTCCGACCACTCCGATCGACTCTCCGGGCTCGACCGTGAAACTGACGTCGCGCAGCGCCCAGAACTCGCCGGGGCGAGACCGCCGCGACAGCCCGGCGAACAGATCCTTGATGTTGCGGCGGCCACGTCGATTCCGACGGAATCGCACTCCGACCCCTGATACTTCGATGGCAGCCGACATCACAGCTCCTTCAGGACGGTGGCCTCGAGACCACGAAAGGTCCACATACCGAGCGCGAGGATTCCGACGCACATCAGGGCGCTGACCAGCACGGGCACGGGATCCCACAGATCCGGGAAGAAGCCGACGCGGTACAGGGTGAAGATGCCTGCCAACGGGTTGAACGCGCCGATCGTGTGGAACGGCTCCGGAAGGTCGCGGAAACTGTAGATGATCGGGGAGGCGTAGAAGAGGACACGCAGCACGAGCGCTGTGGTGCGTTCGAGATCTGAGTAGATCACGCACAGCGGAGCGACGAGGAGTCCGAGCCCGACGAGCAGCACCACCTGCATGATGATCGCGACAGGGAACCAGAGCAGACCCCAGCTCACCGTGGCGCCGCTGAACACCGCGAACAGCACCAGCACGGGCAGAGAGAAGAGGAATTCGATCCCCTTGCTCAGGACGATGCGGTTGATCCAGATCGAACGCGGGATCGCGGTGGACTTCACGAGACGCGCATCTTTGCGGAACGCGCGCGTGAAGTCACCCACCGCTGCGTTGAACCACACCCACGGGAGGAGCGCGACGATGAGGAAGACGATGTACGGATCCTCGCCGACGCTGCGCTGGAACACCTGCGTGAAAACGAACCAGTAGATCGCGCTCATGACCAGCGGGTCGAGAACCGACCAGATGTACCCGAGGAAGCTTGTCGCGTAGCGGACGCGCAGATCACGTCCTGAGAGCAGCCACAGCGAATGCGCATAGCGGCGGGGCGTGCCAGGCGACCCGACGGTCGAACTGCTCATGGGGCTCCTGTGCTCAGACCGCATGTGTCGCACGCTGCGGACGACACTCAGCCATTCTGGACGCTCTCGAAGGTCTTGCGCCACTGCTCGGGTGACGTGACCTTCGGGGTGCCGTCCGCGTACTCTGCCGCGAGGGTCTTCCAGCTGCGCGCGAGCCCGAGGTTCAGGCGGATGCTCCGCCAGAGGAAGCGGTGCATCGTCGCTCGGTCGCGCTGATACCACGCGACGCCGAGGCCGTCGGGAGAGGTCACCAGCGCGGAATCGATGTCAGCGAAACGCCACCAGTTGATGTCCTGCGCCGAGATGATCCGCTCGGGATTGCGTCGGCTTCCGGGCGACTGCTTGATGACGAGCTGTCGCACCCCCACGCGCGCGGCGAGGATGAGCGCCGCGATCGGGTTCGTGGGCTTCCGCACACCACCGAGGATCGCGACGGACGACCGTCGGACCGGCGGCAGCGCCGACAGATCCTCGACGACCTCGGAGTCGATGTACGCGGTCCGCATCTGGCGGATCTCCGCCTGCTTTCCGGGCAACAGCTCGGGCAGGACACCGGGGCCGCGCATCACGTCACGCAGGGCCTCGTGCCGCAGCCGGACGGCGGAGTACTGCAGCATGAACAGCAGCTTGATGTCGCCGAGGAACGAGTGCAGCGGGAGGATCCCGCCCTTGGCGACGTGCGAGTGCAGGAGGCCCGTGATCACCCGGTTGCGGTGGATGAAGTACTCCTCCCACGTGCGCGTGGGGTCCTTGTCGTGCCAGGCCATGTGCCACACCGCGACGCCGGGCAGGCAGACGGTCGGGTAGCCGTGCTCACGCGCGCGGAGCGAGTACTCGATGTCATCGAACTTGAGGAACACCGGCAGCGAGAGGCCGATCTCGCGCAGGATGGCGGTCGGAATGAGGCACATCCACCATCCGTTGAAGTCCGCCCCCAGGTATCGGTGCAGCTCCGGGGTCTCGCGCAGCGGCTCCTCGGCGAAGTCGTGATCGTACTCGCTCGCGCCCGAAGGGCGCATCCACGACTTCCGCTGGTCCCATACCTCGCCCTGCGTGTACAGGACCGAGCGGTCATCGAGGTGGAGCATCCCGCCACCGACGATCGTGGGCGTCACCGCGAAGTCGCCGAAGCGCACGGCTCGGACGATCGCCTCAGGCTCGGAGATCGCATCGTCGTCGAGGAGAAGCACGTAACGGCTCTCTTCCGAGGACAGCGATTCCAACATCGCACGCGAGAAGCCGCCGGACCCGCCGAGGTTCGGCTGGCGGAGGATCTCGAGCTTGTCGCCGAGCTTCGCCGCCGCCTCGGCGAAGCCGGGCTGGTCCGAGACGAGGTCGGTGCCCTGGTCCACCACGATCACGCGGTCGAGAACGTCGTGGACGTGCTCGTTCTGCCCGACCGCGATGATCTGGTTCAGGCAGTAGGACGGGCGGTTGAAGGTCGTGATGCCGACCGTGGTCTTGCCAGGCGTCCAGCCTTCGGGAATCGCGACCTGCCACTCGGCGCTGACCAGCGTGGCATCCGAGTTTCCGGCGGCGATGTCGAACCAGTACGAACCGCCGTCGATGAACGACGTGATCGGCAGGTCGAACGCGACCGTCTCGTCGGAGAACGACTTCGACGCCAGGGCCGACGCGCGACCGCGCGCGCTCGACTTGTAGACCGAGATCAGGCCCTTGCCCTCGACCTCGGCGACGAGACGCACCGAGCGCACCTTGGTCCCGTGCTGCCAGTAGCTCGCCGGGAACGCGTTGAAGTACGTGCTCAGCGAGACGCGCCGGTGCGCGTAGACCTTGATGCTGCGCCGGCCCACGATCTCATAGGCCTCACCCGGCTGGGAGCCGTCACCCGAGCCTGTGTCGACGTACAGGGCCGAGACCTCTGCGACGCCCTCGGTGGGGAAGACGGTGTGGTTGACGGCGACGAAGTCCGTGCTCGTGTTGTCTGTCATTGCGCTTCCCGTCAGGCCAGGTCGTTGTTCCACATCGACAGTGCGGAGCCGATGGCCATGTGCATGTCGAGGTACTGGTAGGTGCCGAGGCGGCCGCCGAAGTGCACGTCCTGCTCGCCCTTGGTCAGCTCGCGGTACGCGAGCAGCCCGGAGCGGTCGGTCGGGGTGTTGACGGGATAGTACGGCTCGTCTTCACGCGTCGCGAAGCGCGAGAACTCGCGCATGATGACCGTCTTGTCCTTCGGATAGCGGTCCTCGCGCTCCGGGTGGAAATGACGGAACTCGTGGATGCGCGTGTACGGCACGTCGGCATCCGCGTAGTTCATGACGGGCGTGCCCTGAAAGTCGCCCGTATGCAGGACCTCTTCTTCGAAATCGAGCGTGCGCCACGACAGCTCGCCCTCGGCGTAGTCGAAGTAGCGGTCGACCGGACCGGTGTAGATCACGGGCACCTGGCCGACCGTGGCCTTCTTGTTCAGCGGCTGCGACTCGTCGAAGTAGTCGACGTCGAGCTTGACCTCGATGTTCTCGTGGTCGGCCATGCGCTCGATCCACGCGGTGTAGCCGTCGGTCGGGAGGCCCTCCCACCGGTCGTTGAAGTACCGGTTGTCGTAGGTGTAGCGCACGGGGAGCCGGCTGATGATCTCCGCAGGCAGGTCCTTGGGATCGGTCTGCCACTGCTTCGCGGTGTAATCGCGGATGAACGCCTCGTACAGCGGGCGGCCGATGAGTCCGATGCCGCGCTCCTCGAGGTTCTGCGCGTCCTTCGGGTCGAACTCACCCGCCAGCTCCGTGATCAGCGCGCGCGCCTCGTCGGGCGAGTGCGCCGCGTTGAAGAACTGGTTGATCGTGCCGAGGTTGATCGGCAGCGGGAACACGACGCCGTTGTGATTCGTGTAGACCCGGTGCACGTAGTTCGTGAACGTCGTGAAGCGGTTGACGTACTCCCAGACGGTGGGGTTCGACGTGTGGAAGAGGTGCGCCCCGTAGCGGTGCACCTCGATCCCGGTCTCCGGCTCGTTCTCGCTGTAGGCGTTGCCTCCGATGTGGTGACGACGATCGATGACCGTCACCTTCCGTCCGGCGGCAGCTGCGCGTTCAGCGATGGTGAGGCCGAAGAAGCCCGACCCGACGACGAGGAGATCCATTGATGCAACTTTCCTGAGGCTGACCGACAAGACGTTCGGCGCACCCTGCAGAGGCACGCGCCTCCACATTTTAGCTGGCGCGAGTTGCGATCACGCTGAGGGCAGGGCCACCTGCGTGGATTCGGCCAGAATTCTGTCGAGGAAAGGAGCGAGCGTGCGGGCGTAGGTGCGCGAGAGATGGTTGTCGTCGATGTACACCGCGATGTTGCCGATCGTCGCCTGGCACATGTCCCAGGGGCAGAGCCACGGTGTGAAGTCGACCATGGTGATGACGTCGGAGAACGCGGACGCGGGGTTCTCCTCTGCCAGCACCTCCTCCCTCGGAACAGCGCACGTCTGCGAGTCATCGACGGCGCACTCGTACATGTCGAACGAGAACCTCGGGTTGTCGCGCACGCCGATCACCGGGATGTCAGCCGCCCGCAGGGACTCGACGGCCTCCTCGATCCCGTCGAGCAGGCGCTCCGGCTCGTCGGCGTCTGCGCGGGTCACCACGATGTAGACCGCGTCGGGCCGGACCTCGGCGGCGTAGTCGAGTGATGCACGCACCCACGGCTCGCACGACTCCTGCGAAGCGTTGCGAGATTCCTCGAGCAGGCCGACCGTGCATCCGCCACGCAGAAGCGTCAGGACCGCGAGGTCGCGGTCTTCGGAGAGCGCGATCAGCGGAGCCGAGAGCTGCTGGGCGTGGGAGTCGCCGATCACGAGGATCCTGGTGCCCGCCTCCTCGACGTCAGGGCTCTGGTTGCACGAGCCTTCGAGGACGGCAGCCGACGGGGCGAATCGCCCCGCGCACTCGGGACCGACAGCACTCCACTCGAACGCGAGTTCGGTCGGCCCCGGGATCATGGGAGCGTCGCTGCTCGCGATGTCGAGCGACACCTCGACCTGCGTTGCGCCGGGATAGTCGGAGTCGGCGGCCGACGCGGCGAACTCGGCCGCGCGGTTCTGCTCGCTCCAGCGCCAGCCGCCCGTGGCGCCCGCGACGAGGACGACGGACGCGGCGACGACCGCGATGCCTCGGAGCGCTGTGGCACGGTCGGTCCGTGACGGGCCGCGCAGCGGCCGCTCCACGCACCGCGACAGCAGCCTGGCGGCGATCAGCGACAGAGCGATGATCGCGAGACCCTCGACCGCCCCGACGCGATCGGTCTCCGTTATCACCATCCACATCACGAGGATCGGCCAGTGCACCAAGTACAGAGCATAGGCATCGCTCGACAGCGAGGACAGCGGCTTCGAGGCGAGCAACCCGGCGGGGCCGGCGCGCGTCGGCTCAGCGCCCGAGATGATGACGGCCGCCGTGCAGAGCACCGGCCAGAGCGCCAGGTACCCGGGGAACCCTCCGCGGACGTCGAGCACGATGCCGCACAGGACGATGCCCGCGAGGCCCGCCCAGCCGATCACCACGCGCGCGAGGGTGTGCAGACGGATGAACGGGAGCAGGAGCGCGAGGAGGGAGCCGGCCGCGAACTCCCACAGACGCGTACGGGTGTCGAAGTAGGCGAACGCCTGCGCGTCTCGTGTCTCGACGATCGAGAACCACAGAGACCAGGCGAAGACCGCGACGAAGACGACGATGAGCGCCGGCCGGATGAGGTGTCGCCGGCGGTGGAACAGGAGCGCGACGAGCCCGATCAGGACGGGCCAGAGGAGGAACACCTGTCCCTGGATGGAGAGCGACCAGAAGTGCTGGAGCGGACTCGTCTCCGCGCTGTCCCTGGCGTAGTAGTCGACTTCGGAGAACGCGAGCTGCCAGTTCTCGACGTAGAAGAGGCTCGCGAGGGTCTCGGTCCAGATCCGTGGCCACTGCGTCGGCGGCATGAACGCGTAGGCCGCGCCGAGCACTCCGAGCAGCGTGACGGCGGCCGCCGGGACGAGGCGTCGGAACCGGCGGCTCCAGAAGGATCCCAGTGCCAGAGGTGTGCCGTCGACCGCGCGCCGGGCGAGCGATCCGGTCAGCAGGAACGCCGAGACCATCAGGAAGACATCGACACCGCCGGATACTCGGCCGAGCCACACGTGATAGACGACGACGAGCACGATCGCGAGCGTCCGCAGGCCGTCGATGTCCGCGCGATACTGTGCGGACATCGACGCAGATCGTGCGGCGATCCCTGTCGTGGGCACTCCGAGCACCTCGTTCGGACGTCGTCGGGGGTGAGGCCTCCACCGATTCGGGTCAGCGGAGACGCTTCCTCGACAATATCCCAGAATTTCGATGATCTGCCGGATCGCGGCGTCTAGCCGAGGACTCCGCTCAACGCCGCACCCACGACCTCGCGCAATCTCCCGCTGATGGTCGCGGCGTAGGCACTGCTCAGATGATCGGCGTCGTAGTAGACCGGGACGCCTCCGATCGCGGCGAAGCAGTCGTCTTCATCGCACAGGGATGAGGTCAGATCAGCCGGCCACACGCCTGGGATCGGGGCCCGTCCCGCGAGCGCCACAGGATCCGGAGGAAGAGCGGTCTCTCGGGGCACCGCGCATTCCGCGGGCTCCGCCGGATTCAGCACCAGGCAGTCCAGATCACGGACGTCCCCGTTCAGCGGGGTATCGGCGATGGCGACCACCGAGCTGCCCGCGTCGGCCCAGCGGCTCCAGGTGCTCCGCAGACCATCGACGAATTGCTCGTCGTGCGTGCGACCGCTGCCGTCATCGACCAGTTGCTGCCGAGCAGCCATCGAGGTCACGATGAGGTCGGGCCGCTCTGCGATCAACCGGTCGGAGAGCGCCGAGGACCAGTCTCTGCAGCGCTGGTAGTCGACGGGACCCCACGCGGCGTCGAAGCCGATGAACGCGACATCCGCAGGTGGGCAGCCGGGAAAAGAACTGATGGTGAGGTGCCAGCCCTCTTCTCTCGCGATCGGGAACAGCGCCGCCTGCCACTGCTCGGCGTGCGAGTCGCCCACCAGCCAGACACGCGGGCCCGGAGCGCCCTGAGAGAAGTCGCACTCCCGTGTCGTCTGGCGCCCGTCCATCGCGAGGACGGTGGTGAGGTCGCCGCACTCGGCCGCCAGACCGAAGTACGCGTCACGATCAGTCACGACGGGATCAGCCACCTCGACGGACGGGTCGCAGTCCGCAGCATCCGCGAGCGCAGCGGCTCCATGGCAGGCCCCACCGCCGGGAGCCGCGCCCTCGGGTGCTGCGCCGCGAGCAGCAGCGGCGCCGAGCAGCAGCACCGCTGTCAGGGCGACGACCGCCATCATCGCGCCCGCACCGATGTACGCCCGGCGAAGCGGCCGCCACCACGTCGCCCGCTGTGCAGGGACTTCCACCCACCGGCGACTCCCCCACGCGAGCACGAGCGCAAGCGCGAGCACGCCGACGCTCGACCACCACGACAGCGGAGCGCCGATCGCGAACGGAGTGAGCACGATGAGCGGCCAGTGCCAGAGATACAGCGAGTAGGACACGTCACCGAGCCACTGCACCGGTCGCGCGTCCGTGACCGCCGACACCGCCCAGAGCGGCGCTCGTCGTCCCGTGCCCGCGACGATGACAGCGGCGGTCGCGAGCACCGGCAGCAGCGCAGCGACGCCCGGGTAGGGCGTCTGCGAGCCGAAGAGGAAGGCGGTCAGGGCGATACCTGCGAAACCCGCGACGGCGAGAATCGACGCGGCGAGCGCATTCAGGCGTCCGAAGAGCGCGACCGGCACCAACGCGATCACCGCACCGACCGCGAACTGCCAGGCGCGGGTGAACGTCACGAAGTACGCCTGAGCGGGCGAATCCGCGGTGTAGACCACGGCAGCGACGAAGGAGGCCACCGCGACCGCCGAGACGACGATGAGCACGATGCGCCGCCTGTCGTCGTCCTTCCCCCACCGAGCGGCACCGGCCGCGGCCGCGAGCACGAGCAACGGCCAGACCAGATAGAACTGCTCCTCGACGGACAGCGACCAGTAGTGCTGCACCGCGCTGGCCGCCGCGTTGTGAGCGGAGTAGTTCACCGAGAGAGAGGCGAGAAACCAGTTCTCCACATAGAACACACTCGCCAGGGCCTGGAGCGCGTTATCGGTCCACCGCGTGAACGGAAGGAGCGCCCACACCCCGATCATCGTCGCGAAGATCACGAGGAGCGCGGCAGGCAGCAGACGCCGGATCCGCCTGGCGTAGAAGGCCGACAGGCGGACGCGGCCGGTGCGGTCCAACTCCGACAGGAGATGCCCGGTGATCAGGAACCCTGAGATGACGAAGAAGACGTCGACTCCCACGTAGCCACCGGTGATCTGCTCCGGCCACAGGTGGTTGAGTACGACGAGAGCTATCGCAACCGCCCTCAGCGCTTGGATGTCGGTGCGGAACCTGCCGGTACGCGCCGACGCGCGGGTGACCGCGGCCGCCGGAGCGGGCGCGGTCACGGCGTCAGATACTCCTCGAGCTGCTCACCCGCGTCGCGAGGCACGAAGCCGGTGGCCTCGAGCTTCGACAGGTCGAGCACGCTGTTGAGCGGGCGCGGCGCGACGGGGCCGGTCGCGTTCGCGAAATACTCTGCGGTGCTCACACCCGACACGCGGGATCGATCCGCGCCCGTGATCGCGAAGATGTCGCTCGCGATGTCCTTCCACGTCCGTACGTCGCCGGATCCGCTCACGTTGTATGTCCCGTACGGAGCGTTCGTGTCGAGAAGGTGCACGACGGCCCGCGCGATCTCGGAGGCGAACGTGAGCCGGCCGCGCTGGTCGTCGACCACCTTGGGGTCGATTCCCCGCTCGGCGAGCGATGCCATGGTTCGAACGAAGTTCTTGCCGTCTCCAATCACCCAGGAAGTACGCAGGATGTAATGACGCGGCGCCGTGCTCACAGCGAGGTCGCCGGCTGCTTTCGACTGCCCGTAGACGCCGAGAGGGCAGAGGGCGTCGCCCTCGAGATACGGTCGATCGGCGTTTCCGTCGAAGACATAGTCGCTCGACACGTGCACGAGGGTCACGCCGAACTCCGCGGCGATCGCCGCCAGCCGGGCGGGACCGGAGGCGTTGGCCGCCCAGGCATCGCGACGTCCCTCGTCGGTCTCCGCGAGGTCGACGGACGTATACGCCCCTGCGTTGACGATCGCCTCGTAGTCACGCCAACGTCGGGCGGAACGGATCTCGGCGTCGCCGAGGTCGAACTCCGCGCGGGTCGTCCACTCGACGTGCGCTGCATCGCCGAGTTCGGCGCGCAGCGCCCGGCCGAGTTGACCGCCGGCGCCGACGACGAGGACCTTCTTCGCCGCGATCGGGGTCACATCCGCCAGACGGGGGTGAGCGAGGTCCTTCGCCGAGATCTCGACGTCGGACAGCGGGATCGGCCAGGCGATCCCGCTGGTCTCGTCAGCGAGGTTGAGGAACGAATACGATGCATCCGCCGACCAGTGGTCGTTCACGAGATACGTGTACGCGGTGTCGGCTTCGAGGGTCTGGTACGAGTTCCCCACACCCCGAGGGACGAAGATCGCCTTCGAGGCGTCGAGCTCGGTTGTGAAGACCGCACCGAACGAAGGCCCCTCCCGCAGGTCGACCCACGCGCCGAAGATGCGCCCCGTCGCGACCGAGACCCACTTGTCCCACGGCTCTGCGTGGATTCCCCGGGTCGTACCGACGGCGTCGTTGAACGAGATGTTGTTCTGCACCGGACCGAAGTCGGGCAGACCCAACGCGGTCATCTTCTCGCGCTGCCAGTTCTCCTTGAACCAGCCGCGGGAGTCTCCGTGGACCGGGAGATCGAACACCACGAGGCCGGGGATGCCGGTCTCGGTCACTCCGAGCTGCTTGCCGAAATCGATATCGCCCACGGTCGCTTACTGGCCCTTCGACGCGTAGAAGGCCTCAGTCGAGTCCTTCGACGGCGCCCACCACGACTCGTTGTCCCTGTACCACTGGATCGTGGCGGCGAGACCCGACTCGAAGTCCTCGAACTGCGGCGTCCAGCCGAGCTCCGTGCGCAGCTTCGTCGAGTCGATCGCATAGCGGAGGTCGTGACCGGCGCGATCCGTCACGTGATCGTACGCATCGCGCGGCTGCCCCATGCCCTCGAGGATGAGCTCCACGACGTCCTTGTTGTTGCGCTCGCCATCAGCGCCGATGAGGTACGTCTCTCCGATGCGGCCCTTCTCGAGGATCGTGAGGACGGCCGAGGAATGGTCGTTGGCGTGGATCCAGTCGCGCACGTTCTCGCCCGCACCGTACAGCTTCGGGCGGATGCCGCGGATGACGTTCGTGATCTGACGCGGGATGAACTTCTCGACGTGCTGGTACGGACCGTAGTTGTTCGAGCAGTTCGAGATCGTCGCTTTCACCCCGAACGACCGCACCCAGGCGCGAACGAGAAGATCGCTTCCCGCCTTGGTCGACGAGTAGGGCGAGGACGGGTTGTAGGGCGTCTGCTCGGTGAACCGCTCGGGGTCGTCGAGCTCGAGGTCGCCGTACACCTCGTCCGTCGAGATGTGGTGGAAGCGACGATCGTGGCGTCGTGCGGCCTCGAGCAGCGTGTACGTGCCGATGATGTTCGTGTCGAGGAACGGCCGCGGGCTGTGCAGCGAGTTGTCGTTGTGCGATTCCGCGGCGTAATGCACGACGGCATCCGCCTCAGCGGTCAGACGATCGACGAGCTCGGCATCGGTGATGTCGCCGTGCACGAACTGCACGCGGTCCTCGGGCAGACCTGCGAGCGAGTCGCGGTTGCCGGCGTAGGTGAGCGCGTCGAGCACGGTCACGTCGTAGTCGGTGTTCTCGACGACATAGTGCACGAAGTTGGATCCGATGAATCCGGCACCTCCCGTCACGAGCAGGCGGGTCATGCGTTTCCTCTCTTGAGCAGATCGAGCAGGTACGCGCCGTAGCCGCTCTTCACGAGCTTCTCGGCGCGCTCGCGCAGTTCGTCGTCGGACAGGAAGCCCTGACGCCACGCGACCTCTTCGGGCACGCCGATCTTGAGCGAGGTGCGACGCTCCATCGTGCGGACGTACTCCGCAGCATCCGTCATCTGGTCGAACGTCCCGGTGTCGAGCCAGGCTGTGCCGCGAGGCAGCACCTCGACCTGCAGCTTTCCGCGCTCGAGGTATGCGCGGTTGATATCAGTGATCTCGTACTCGCCGCGGGCCGACGGCTCCAGATTGCGCGCGATCTCGACGACGTCGTTGTCGTAGAAGTAGAGGCCGGGGACCGCGTAGTTGCTCTTCGGCTGGGCCGGCTTCTCTTCCAGCGATACCGCGGTGCCGTCGGCATCGAACTCGACGACGCCGTAGGCCTCGGGCTCAGCGACCCAGTAGGCGAAGATGGCTCCACCGTCGATGTCTCCGAAGCGCTGCAGCTTGTTGCCGAGGCCGGGGCCGTAGAGCAGGTTGTCTCCGAGAACGAGCGCGACGCTGTCGTCACCGATGAAGTCCGCGCCGATCGTGAAGGCCTGGGCGAGCCCGTCGGGGGACGGCTGCTGAGCGAAGGTGAGGTTGATGCCGAACTGCGCGCCGTCGCCGAGGAGTCGCTCGAAGTGCGCCGCGTCGTGCGGCGTGGTGATCACCAGGATGTCCCGGATACCCGCCAGCATGAGCGTCGACAGCGGGTAGTAGACCATGGGCTTGTCGTAGACGGGGATCAGCTGCTTCGACACGCCCAGGGTGATGGGGTGAAGTCGAGTTCCGGAGCCGCCCGCAAGAATGATGCCTTTCACCCCAACATCGTGCCACATCCCCCCTGCGAGAACCGCCCGCAACGCTTCTTGACTTGCTTCACACGCTTCACAGTGGCATCATCTGTTGCTTTCCGTCACAATGGCAGAGTGACCCGCCCCACGTCCTCACGCTCACGCCTGCGCGCGCTCATCGCGAGCTCCGCCGCCGTCACCTTCGCCGTCTCGCTCCTCATCGCGAGCCCAGCGAGCGCCTCGGCTCCTGCAGCCGACGCGTCCGTGACGACGGGAGTCTCGACGGCCGCCCCCGCCACCCGTGCCGCGTCTCCTGTCAAGACACTCATCACCGACGGCTTCCGAGCCGGCAAGATCATCTCCGACGAGGTGTTCTTCGACAGTTCGACCATGACGGCCGCGAGCATCGATTCGTTCTTCCGCTCGAAGGTGTCCTCGTGCCGCACGGGATACGTCTGCCTCAAGGACTATCGCCAGGACACTCCGAACCGCACCGCGGACCAGTACTGCAACGGTTACCGGGGGGCCGGAAACGAATCCGCGGCCACGATCATCTACAAGGTCGCCCAGTCATGCGGCATCAACCCGCAGGTGTTCATCGTGATGCTGCAGAAGGAGCAGAGCCTCGTCACCCACACCTGGCCCAGCGACTGGCGTTTCAGCATGGCTCTCGGCCAGGGATGCCCCGACACCGCACCGTGTGACCCCGCATTCTCGGGCTTCTTCTACCAGATCTACGGCGCCGGACGGCAGATGAAGATCTACACCGAGGGGCGCTATTTCACGTACTACGCGCCGGGCAAGACCTGGAACATCATGTACAACCCGAACAGCGCGTGCGGGCGTGGCCCGGTTCGTGTCGAGAACGCTGCCACCTCCGCGCTCTACTACTACACGCCTTATCAGCCCAACGCCGCAGCGCTCCGCGCCGGCTACGGTTCGGGCGACAGCTGCTCGGCGTACGGAAATCGCAACTTCCACAACTACTTCACCGACTGGTTCGGCAGCACGCAGAACCCCTCGTCCAATCTCATCCGAACCTCCGACACCGGCCAGGTGTTCCTCCTGTCCGGTGGAACCAAGCACTACGTGACCAACCCTGCGGATCTCGCGGTCCTGACGAAGCGGGTCGGGTCGGTGCGCACGGTCTCGCCGTCCTATGCCGCGTCATTGCCGACCGGAAACCGATTCATCCGGCTGGTGCGCGATGCGCGTGACGGAGCGATATATCTGCTCCAGCCAGACGGGACGAAACACCACTTCGCCACCGCCGAGCTCATCAACCGCTATGGGATGCGTGTCGACGACTACACCCCCTTCACTCCCGCCCTTCTCGCCGGGTACCCCACGGGTCAGCCGGTCGGGAACTACTTCCGCTCCGAGGATTCCCCCGATTACTACAAGTGGGAGAACGGCCAGCGGCGCCACATCGCCAACGGACTCGCCTGGCAGATGGAGCAGGGCAAGGCCAAGGACTACGTGGCAGTCTTTCCCGCGGGAAATGCCGCTTTCCCGGCGCTCGGCCGCGCGCTCCTCGCCCCCGGCACGCTGGTGAAGGAGACATCACGCGATGAGGTGTACATCGTGGGAAACGCCACATCCCTCACCCATATCCCCAGCTGGGAGATGAGCGCCGACGCAGGCATCACTTCCTATCAGCCCGTGGCGAATGGAACGTTCGCGGGTTACGACACGTCGACGACCCTCGCTCCGCTCTTCTCATGCGGTTCGCAGACATTCGTCGTGGACGGCGGGAAGCTGACAGGGGTGACCGACACCGGCCGTGCGGGCAAGGGTCCGACTCTCCCGGGGTCCGTCTGCGCCGTCCTGCCGCGCACGGGTAAGACCTTCTCCGGCCCCGCGTTCATCAAGTCCAGGACGGCGGATCCGATCTACTCACTCGAGAAGGGCACGATCCGTCACGTGCAGTCGGGACAGCGGCTGCTCGAGCTCAACGGCGGCAGGTCTCCGTATACGGCGACGTGGTCGAATGCCACGATCGCAGCCTTCAAGAAGGGCGCACCGTATCTGGCGGAGGGGGCGTTCGTCAGCTTCTCAGGACGGGGAGAGATCTATCGCATGACAGGGAAAACGCTGAAGCACGTTCAGGACTACACGACCTTGGTGCGCCTCGGCGGCGGCGTCGTGCCGCCGATTCAGAACTTGGCATCGCAGTTCCGTGGTTCGTACACGTTCAGCACCCCGATCCTGCGTGACGGGGATATGGTGCGCTTCGCCGATCGCCCCGAGGTCTACGTCTTCTCCTCGAACTCGCTGCACCACATCGTGTCCGAGGACGACCTTCGCCTCCTCGGCGGCGACGAACCGGAGATCGTGGAGATCGCCTCGGACGAGGCATCCGACTATCCGATCGGCGACCCTGCTGACCCCGTCGCTCCCTGAACCGCGGTCGACTTCCGAGGTGATCCGGGCCGCGTGACATCGTGCGCGGCAGGGCCCCCTCCCCACGGGGCTGACTGCCATCCCGACTAGACTGAACTGATTATGACGACACTGGCTGATCGAGTGCTGGTCATCGTGCCCGCGTGGAACGAGGCCCGAAACGTCGGGCACACCGTGACGGAGATCCGGCAGGCGAGTCCCACTTACGACGTCGTGGTCGTGGATGACGGCTCTGGGGACGACACTCCCGACGTGGCGCGCGAAGCCGGGGCGACCGTGATCTCTCTCCCCTTCAACCTGGGCGTAGGGGGCGCCATGCGCACCGGATTCACTTACGCGCACCGACACGGCTACCGACGAGTGATTCAGGTGGATGCCGACGGTCAGCACAACCCTTCGGACATCGCCCGGGTCCTCGAGGGCCTCGATCATGCCGACATCTCCATCGGGGCCAGGTTCGCCGAAGTCGGCGACTACTCGGTTCGCGGCCCGCGGAAGTGGGCGATGCTGTTCCTCGCCCGAACGGTGTCGCGCGTCGCGAAAGCGCGCCTGACGGACGTGACAAGCGGTTTCCGAGCCGCCAACGAGCGCGCACTCGCGCAATATATCGCCTACTACCCCGCGGAATACCTCGGAGACACGATCGATTCGCTCGTGGCCGCGTGCCACGCGGGTCTCGTCGTCACTCAGGTCCCCGTGGCGATGCGCCCGCGCGTCCACGGGAATCCGAGCCAAGGCCCGGTCGGAGCCTCCGTCTATCTGCTGCGCTCGGTGTTCGCCCTCGCCCTGGCTCTGTTGCGCGGCCCTCGACGCGCGCAGGCCGTTGCCCGATCGGAGCAGTCATGATCGTTGCTGCAGGGATCGCGATGGCGGTCATCATCCTCGTCGTCGTCTTCTGGATGCTGCTGGCTCGACGACTTCGCGAGAAGTACGCGGTGATGTGGATCATCATCGCGGTCTGCGTCCTGATCCTCGGCATCCTTCCCGATCTCCTCATCTGGGCGACCGGCCTCCTGGGCGTTCAAGTCCCGGCGAACCTGCTGTTCTCGCTGGCGATCGTGCTACTGCTCGGTGTCTCACTGCATCTGTCCTGGGAGCTGTCCCACACGGAGGATGAGATGCGGCGTGTGGCAGAGGAGGCCGCACTGGCGCGCACGGAACTGGAGAACCTTCATCTGCGCGTGCAACAGCTTGAGAACTCGCACCGCCGTGGAGATGCGCGCGAGACCGAGCCCTCCTGACGCCGACCCGACACCCGGGACGGATCAGCCTCAGCGGACGACGAAGGCGGCCAGCGAGCGCGCGCGGCGCACATCTCTGCCGAGCAGTGCGGCGACGGCCTCAGTGGCTGCGTGCAGTCGCGAGATGACTCGTCGTCGTCCGGTGCGTGCGGCGCGGCGCCAGCCACGGGAAGCCATCCGAGCCGCGAAGGCGAGAGCGAAATCTCGCTCCTGCGCGAATCGAATCCCCGATGAGGCCGTTGCCGACGACACCGATGAACGATGACGTCGATAGTCGAAGACCACGTCGTCGTACACGAGGATCGAACCCCCGTCGAGCGCGATGTCGAGCAGGAGCCCGTGATCGAGAGCCACCGCATACTCCTCGCGGAAACCGTGCCGACGCGCTGCGGCCGTGCGCCAGACGAGCGAGGGGAAATATGCCCAGTCAGCCCGGATGAGGCTCTCCGCCATCCGCTCTCCGGCGAGCACGACGCCGTCCGATCCGCCCCGGGGTCGCAGCACCCTCTTGATGCGATCCGCGAGCGGCAGGGTCGGTCGCCCTTCACCGTCGATCACGCGCACACCGGGTTGGACGATGTCGACACCCGGATTCTCAGCCAGCCGCGCGACGATGCTCTCGAGATAGGTGGGGTGCATCAGGTCGTCATCGCCGAGCATGGTGAAATGCTCGGCGCGGACGAGGTCGAGGCAGCGGCTGAAGTTCCGCGCGAGACCGATGTTCTCCTCATTGCGCACATACTCGACACGAGGATCCGCGAGAGCCTCCAGCCGCTCTCTGATTCCCTCCTCCGGATACGCGTCGTCGACCACCACGAGTCTCCAGTGGGCGTACGTCTGCGCGAGGACGGATTCGATCGCCGGCCACGCCCGCTTCGAAGGGCTGTAGTACGGCAGGACGATGTCGATCGGAACCTCGCCGTTCATGGCTTGCCCTGGCGTCCAGCCACTCCGTCGACGATCCCCCGGAGCGCCGCGGCAAGAGGGAGCCGTCGATCGCGGCGGAGGGCGACGACGAGCTCTTCGGCCGCCCGTCGACCGACGGCGAAGATCGCGGGCAGCACCGGCAGGCGCGCCTTGCGAATGAACAACACCATGTTCCGGAGGCCGAGCCGCAGCGGATGGGCACCCGGCTCCTGTCGCGCGGTCTCCGGCACGACGAGCGTGCGCCATCCTGCACGCGCGAGTGACCATCCCGTGTCGACGTCTTCGAAGTAGAGGAAGTACCGTTCGTCCACGCCCCCGATCGCGTCGAGAGCGCCGATACGCAGAAGGGTCACCGCTCCGTCGACCCAGTGGACGGCTCGGGGACTCGAGACATCGTCCGTCCGATGATACGCGCGGCCGCCTCGGGTGAGGACACCCCCGGACGAGAAGATCCGGTCGGGTCGCGAGACCCAGCGCAGCGTCGGCGCTGCGCACCCCGCACGCGGATCGTCGGCGAGAGCATCCAGCAGAGACCCCGCGAGCGTGTGATCGAAGACAGCGTCATGGGTGAGGACCAGAAGGTGCTCGATCCCCGCCTCCCGCGCACGGTCGGCTGCGATGTTGACGGCGGCCGCATACCCGGGGTTGTCCGCGCGGCTGACGAGTATCGGAGCGTCCGCTCCCCCGAGGCTCGATTCCGTGATGTCTCCGCCGTTGTCGACGACGACGACCATCGCGGGCGGCCGAGTCTGCGCGCGAAGGCGCTCGAGCACGGCCGCCAGTAGATCGGGTCGGTGATATGCGATGATCACGGCTGCGTATCGGGCAACCGGCATCGCGGCGTCATTCATGTCGGACATCGACGCCTAGGCTAGCTGATATGCATTCATCCCCACCTGTGCGCGGAGCCCGCCCCGCCGTCGCCAGCGTGACCAAGTACGTCCCGTACGCCGGGATCGCGCATGCGGGAGGCGAGTACGCTCTCCAGCATCACCGCGCACTGGAGGCGGAGTTCGCTCTGACCGCGATCGCTCCGGCGAGTGCTCTCAATCGCGAAGCCGTGGCCAGGGGCGCCTCCGGCCCGCTGCTCCTGCTCTCGGGATCCGGGCCCTCCGCCCAGGATCGACTCAAGCCGATCGCTGACGTCGCCTCCCTGCTCCGCGGCAGCACGGCTCACGGGTGGTTCGCCCGCGCGCTGCGCCGGAGCGTCTCGGCCTCGAGGATCCTCGAGGAAGCCGACGTGATCGAGTTCCAGTGGTCCGAGATGGGAAGTCTGATTCCGATCGCCCTCGCTCGCAATCCCCGCGCGCGCGTGGTCGTCATCGCGCACGACGTGATCACCCAGAGGTGGTCTCGAGCAGCGGAGACGGCACGAAGTCCGCTGCTGCGCGCAGCGTATGCCATCGCTGCCAAGGCGAGCGCACGCAGGGAGCGTCGTACTTTCGAAGCTGCCGACCGAGTCGTGGTCTTCAGCGACAAGGACGCACGACTCGTTCGATCCCTGGCACCGACGGCGCGCCCCGAGGTCGTTCGCCCGGGGTTCCCGGTACCGCGGCCCGCGGCACCGCGGGCCGCTCACTCCTCTCCCCTCGTGGTGTTCAGCGGTGCGATGGGGCGCCCAGACAACGACGAGGCTGCGCGATGGTTCCTGCAGAGGGTCTGGCCGCAGGTGCGTGCCGCGGTTCCTGCTGCTCGCTTCACCGTGGTCGGCGCGAATCCCAGCGTCGCACTGACCCGCCTCGCAGCCGATGATGAGTCGGTGTCGATCACGGGGTTCGTGGAGTCGATGGATCCCTTCATCGAGCCTGCGGATGTGATCGTCGTCCCCCTGCACAATGGCGCGGGCGTCAAGTTCAAGACCATCGATGCCCTTCTGCGAGGCATCCCGGTGGTGGCAACCCCCGTGGGAGCCGAGGGGATAGAGCGGGAGGACGCGATCCGTCGCATCACCGACGACCCCGATTCCTTCGCATCCGCCGTCGTAGAGGTTCTGCAGGACCCGAATCGCGATCACGAGGCGAGGATCCGCGACTGGGCGGCTGACGAGTATGGGCTGATGGCGTTCCGAGACCGTATCCGCACCCTGTACACCGAGCTGATCGAGGAGGGCCCCCGATGAGCCGGACCGACGCAGACCCCATCGTCGTCGCGGTGATCCCCACCTTCCGCGCGCCCGCAGAACTGCGCGATCACGTGCAGGGCCTTCTCGCGCAAGTCCACTCCGTCATCCTGGTCGATGACGGAACCGCCTCGACGCATGCCCTGGGCATCAGCGATCCGCGAGTCACGGTGATCGAGCTCCCGGAGAACGGCGGGATCGCCAGAGCCCTGAACGTCGGCTTCGCGGCCGCGCGGGATTCGGGCGCCACGCACGTCCTGACGCTCGACCAGGATTCCTGGATCCACGAGGACTATGTCGACCGGGCCCTCAGCGCTCTGGAGTCCGCGACCTTGCACGGAGAACAGCCCGTCGGAGCGGCTCCCTCATCGGCCGGAGGGACGGGCATCGTGATGGACCGCGACGGACATCCGTTCGATCCGATCCAGGCCGGACAGGTGGTACGGCTCGACGTGTTCGACCGGGTGGGCCCGTTCGACGAGGCGCTCTTCATCGATGCGGTCGACAGCGAGTACACGCTGCGTGCATGGAGAGCCGGGTACCGCTATGTGCTGGTGCCGAACTCCGACATCGGTCACGAACTGGGAACGCTCGTCCCTCTCACGGTCCTCGGTCGCCAGCTCGTGCTGGGCGGACGCCCGCGCCATCTGCTCTACCACGCTCCGTTCCGCACGTACTACATGGTGCGAAATTCGGTCGTGCTGTCCCGACGCTACGGTCGTGAACGCGCGTCCTGGACGTGGCGGCGCACCCGGCTTCTCTCGTCGATGATCCTCGGCGGTCTTCTGGTGGCGGGCGACCGCCGCGCACAGCTGGTGGCGCTGTATCGCGGCATCCGGGACGGACGCGCCGGAATCGGCGGCCGCATCCCTGCCGATCTGATGGCACGACTCACCCGCCTCGGCCGGAACGCCTGATGACCAGCGACCCCGCACCCCGACAGGGCCGCGCGAGGAAGGCGATCGGGCACGAACTGGTCCGCCGCTCCTTCCTGTTCTCACTCTCGATCATCCTCTCGACGCTGGTCGGAGTGGTGTCGATCCCCGTGCTGATCGGGCAGCTGGGCGACACCACGTGGGCACGCCTGGCTGTATTGCAGTCGATCGCCCAGTTCCTCGCTGTCGTCGTGGGTTTCGGGTGGGGCGCGACAGGACCGAGCACCGTTGCGAGCCTCGCGGTCGCGGAGCGGAAGGGATTCTTCGCGACGTCGCTGCTGGCGCGCCTCGTCATCCTGGTTCCGGTGCTCGCGGCAGGAACGTTCATCGCCGCGCTCCTCGTCGGCGTCGATCCGCTGGTCGCTGCTCTCGTCTCCCTCACCGCGGTCGCTCCGGCGGCAGCCGCAGGATGGTATTTCATCGGCACCAACCGCCCCGTGGCACTCTTCCTGTTCGACGCTCTGCCTGCAATCCTCGGTCAGGCAGCGGCCCTCGTCGGAGTGCTCATCGCACCCTCGCTTCTCATGTATGCGTCATGCACAGCAGCGTTCGCCGTTCTGGGTCTGTTGGCATCCTGTCTCTTCGTGGCGACGCGATCGGCGGACGGGCCGTGGAAGATCGACAGAACCCAGAGTCTGCGCGGACTGCTCCGCGATCAGTTGCCCGGGTTCACCGCCACCTTCACGACCAGCCTTCTGACGACGCTGCCCGTGGTGATCGTCCAGGTCATCGTCCCGGCCTCCGCGCTGCCGTTGTTCGTGCTGGCGGACAGACTCTCCCGCTACGCGGGCCTCGTGCTTGCCCCGATCCTGCAGGCGATCCAGAGCTGGGTTCCTGAGGCGGGGCGCGAGCACATCACCTCGCGCGGACGGATCGCGATGCTTGTCGCATGCGGGATCGGCGCCGTCGGCGCCATCGGCATGATCACCTGTGCTCCATGGGTGTCGCCTCTACTTTCGCAGGGCGCAATCGCGATCCCGCTGCTGATCGCCGTGGTCATGGGTTTCGGCTTCGCCGGCGAAGCGATCAGCCAGGTGACCGGCCTCGCGGTGCTCGTCACGATCGGTCGCTCCCGCGAGCTCGCCCTCTCAGCCGGCGTCGCAACCGGTTCCGCGCTGCTCGGAGTCCTCGTGGGCACTCTGCTCTTCGGCGTGCCCGGTGCGCTGGTCGCACTCGCGCTCACCTCGATCGGCCTGGCGATCTACCGTTCTCGGACTGCCCTGCGCGGGCTCGCCGCACAGGGCAGCTGACCGAGCCCGCTCTGCCCTCAGTCGGTCAACCGCATGCGGTGACGCGGTACAGCCGCGCATCGCCCTCGGAGTCGATGAGCTCGACCGAGTCCGACGACGCGAGACGATCGAGACCGCGATAGATGTGACGACCGTCGTTCACCTCGCGTCGACCGAAATCGAGCACGTACTCGATCCGACGGTCGAGCAGAAGATCACACACCTCTGATCCGGCGTCTGCGGTGTCGAGCCGATCCAGGATCGTCTGCATCTCCGGGGAGACGTACATCAGCGTGTGCGGAAGCAGAACCTCACGGTCCGCCAGCGCATAAGCGAGAGCGGTCCCGGTCCAGGGGCTTCCGATGATCACGGCGTCTGCGGGCACCTCGTCGTCGAGTCGGTCGAGCAGAGCCCATTCGTCAGAACTCAGCAGCGGTGCCTCGTCTGTGACGGCATAGTTCGCCCGTGCATCGCGCACGGCCTGGCGCATGCTCATCGCCTGGGGAACGGGGAACACCGCGAGCAGGAGAATGACGATCGCGACGGTGGCCAACAGCGGCCTGGCATCGGCACGACGCCGAGCGAGGAGAGCATCCCAGGCCGCGGTGAAGCCGAGGGCGGCCAGCGGCACCCACACGAGGGGCATGAGAGCGGCGAGCCTGGGGATGTTGTTGTACCAGGCACCGACGAGGACGTCGCGGAAGATGAGGTACGGAACGCCTGCGGCGGTGATGTAGAGGGCCGCTGCCAGTGCAAGCAGCCCGAGCGCGAGCCACGCGCGAGTCGTCCTGGATCGGAAGACCGCGATGACTCCGATGACGACGAGCGCCGCCATTCCGAGGTTCACCGGCGCACGGTTCACGGATGCCGTGATGATCTCTCCGAAGGCCTGCCCCACGGTCATCTCAGGCGGCCACGTGCGCGCGTCTGCCGGCGGCCGCAGGAAGTACCAGAGGCATCCGGCGACGACGAGGTAGACCGCCATCCAGGCCCACGGCCAGACGCCCCCTCGGATACGCTCCTTCGACTGCCCGGCTCGCCGCGCGAGGGCCGCGATCAGCACCACCGCACCGAAGGCGAGCAGGGCCACGAGCGCGCCCGGATGACTGATCGCGATGGCAGGAAGAAGGCCGCTGAGAGCCACCAGCCAAGCGATGCGCTCCCGACCGTCCGAGAATCCGCCGAGCACCGCGCGGATGAGCAGGGCCAGAGTGACGGGCACGAAGCTCAAGCCCATCATGTACGGAAACAGGACTCCATAATCGGCGAGAAGGAGGGGGAAGGCGGGGAAGCACGTCGAGGCCGCCGCGGCCGCCACGATCGTCACCGTGCGGCTCCCCCACAGCTCCCGGGTGAGTGCGATTATGCCGGTCGTCCATGTGAAGGTGGCGAAGCCGATGACGAGAGCATTCGATGCCACGGGGATCGAGACCCCGCTGACACCCACCAGCAGAGCCGCGAACGCGTGCCACCCGGCCGGGTAGAAGGTCGGTGGTACGCCGGACTCGGCGCTGGTCAGCGACGACACCCAGAACGGGGAGGCGTTCCCTGTCTCGAGGACATAGCGGACGGCGTTGAGGTGGAAGATGTTGTCGAAGGTCTGGGAGATATGGTCGGGAGATCCGATCATGAGGAGCACCTGGACCAGGATCACCAGAGGCGCCGCGACGAGCGCCACGCAGGCCCAGGGACGCAGGCCCTCCTCGACGCGGCCCACCGGCAGGTTGCGCCAGATCAGTATCCGGAGAGCCACCACGACCACGAGTAGCGCCACCAGGACGACCACCACCGGAAGAACTCCCCAGGCCAACCCCACGAGTGGAGCCACGACGGACGCGATCACCACGACCGTCACCGATGCCGGGCCCGACACCGCGACCGCCCACAGACCCCGAAGACCGAGAGTTCGCGCGATCAGGTAGCCCGGCACGAACAGCAGCACGCCGAGTGTGCCGAGCGCGAGCAGGAGTTCGATCCAGATCGTCATGGGTATGTCGTGCTCCTGCTCCGCGGCGGTGACTTGTCTGCGCCACCCTGCACGCGGCAGCGGCTGCGCCCGATCGATCCTATCCCGGACTCGTCGAGCTCCTGGTGAGAGTCAGCGCGACGCCGCCGCGGAGACGGCTCGGACGGCGAGGGCATGAGCGCGGCGTCTTCCGCCCGTCAGAGAGCCTGCGAACCAGCCGATCAGGTACTCCCACGACGAGCGACGCACCATGATCCCCATCGTCTCGGCTTCCCGCTGAAGCCGGCGCAGCGGGCGCAGCCGACGACGACGGCCGAAGGCCGCGAGTACATCAGGGGCGACGCTGCGCCCTCGCATCTGCAGGACCTCCACGATCACCTGACGCCACCCCACCTGCACGAGGAAGAACATCCGCAGTACAGCGAGCGGTGAGGCGCTCCCTTCGTATCTCCGTGCTTTCGCGAGCGTCTCGCGGATCGTCTCGATCAGCCCCATCGCCTTCTGCTGGGAGGGGTCGCCGTAGACATTCGCTCCATGTTGGACGTAGTCCTGCACGACGTCCTCGACGATGGCCAGGTCGCCGTACGTCGCGGCGACGACCGCCAGCCAATGGTCATGCGTCTCCACTCGAGTCGGCACGCGAGGAAAGGGCAGGGCGGTCGCGAGCAGCGCACCCCGGAAGACGCACAGGGAACCTGTCACCTGATTGGCCAGGACCAGCTGCGCTCCACCGGCGAAGGCGCGGTCGGTCACGCCGGTGACGTCGCCCGACGGATGCCGGACCAGACGGGCCTGTCCTGAAGCGAGCGGCGCGTCCTCGAGCCGCTCGACGAGAAGGGCGAGCTTTCCCGGGTACCAGTAGTCGTCCTGGTCGCTCAGCGCGACCCACGCGGCGTCTGCCGGCACCTCGAGCAGACCGCGCTCGAAGTTGAGATAGAACCCGCGTCTGGTGCCGTCCGCGATGACACGGAAGCGTGCGTCATCGCCGACGGTGTCCGCGAGCACGCGTCGCACGGTCTCGGCATCTCCGTCGACCGAGATCACGCACGTCCAGTCGCGCAGGGTCTGCTCCTGGATGCTGCGCAGCTGGCGAGCGAAAAGCTCGGCGTCAGGTTGATAGGCGGCGAGTACGATCCATCCGCTCTGCGAGGTCATTGCCGCTGTGTTCCCCATCATCGTCCTGTGATCCGTCAGCTAGAGCCTACCTCCGCGACCGGCGCACGCACGGGCGGGGTGCTGTTGAGCGACATTCGACACTCCGCGCGCGTCGGGTAATGAGGGGCGGCACAGCGACGAGAACCTATGATTGGTGAGGCGTTCCACCCGAACCGGACGTCTGACGGAGGTGACGAGAACGCCCGTGTCTCACACATCAGTACCCGATGAGCTGCGATTGACCCAGCCCGGAGGGAGCACCGGACTGCTCGACGTGTTCCGGCGTCGGTATCTTCTCAGCCTGATCGTCCGCAAAGAAGTGGGCATCCGCTACCGGGGTTCCGTGCTCGGATGGCTGTGGTCGTACGTCAAGCCGCTGATCCAGTTCCTCGTCTTCTTCTTCGCCCTCGGCGTCTTCCTCCGACTGAACGACAGCATCGAGTACTACCCGATCTATCTGCTGTCGGGCATCACGGCGGTGACGTTCTTCAACGAGTCGTTCTCGAACGCCACGAGGTCACTCGTCGACAATGCTGCGCTCATCAAGAAGATCTACTTCCCGCGACAGATGTTCCCCGTCGCGAGCACGATGGTCGCGGCCATCAACACCGTGCCGCAGATCATCGTCGTGGTCGTGATCGCGCTCTTCTTCGGCTGGACGCCCACGTTCGTCGGCATCGGCGCTCTTCTTCTCGGACTCGTGATCATCGCGCTGCTCGCCACCGGCCTCGGGCTGCTCTTCGGTGCGATCAACGTCACCTTCCGCGATGCGCAGAGCTTCGTCGAGATCATCGTGATGGTGTCGGTGTGGGCCTCCCCCGTCATGTACCAGTGGCAGATGGTCGCTTCCAAGGTCCCGGAGTGGCTGTTCCAGCTGTACGCACTGAACCCGATCACCGGAGCCGTGGAACTCTTCCACTACGGCATCTGGCACGCGCTCGATCCGGCGAACGCCGAACCCCTGCCGTCGCTGTGGGTGCACTCCCTCATCGCTCTCGCAGTGTCCATCGTCATCCTGATCATCGGCGAGATCGTGTTCCGCCGTCTGGAGGGTCGCTTTGCCCAGGATCTCTGACGCGCCTCGCATCCTCGTCGAGGACGTGCACAAGCACTTCAAGCTCCGCCACACCCACTCCATCAAGGAGACGTTCGTGGCGGCCGTGCGGCGGAAGCCGCTGACCACCGACTTCCAGGCCCTCGACGGCGTGTCCTTCGAGATCGGTGAGGGCGAGGCCGTGGCCCTGCTCGGTTTCAACGGCTCGGGCAAGTCGACCATGCTCAAGCTGATCTCCGGTGTGCTGCGGCCCGATGAGGGTCAGGTGCGCACCCGTGGTCGCGTCGCGGGACTCATCGAGGTGGGCGCCGGTTTCCACCCGGACCTGTCCGGGCGGGAGAACATCTTCCTCAACGCCGCGATCCTGGGTATGTCCAAGCAGGAGACGAAGGACCAGTTCGACTCGATCGTCGAGTTCAGCGAGATCGAGAAGTTCATCGACACCGAGGTCAAGCACTATTCCTCGGGCATGTTCCTGCGATTGGCGTTCTCCGTCGCGATCCACACGCACGTCGACGTGCTGCTGATCGACGAGATCCTCTCGGTGGGCGATGAGCCGTTCCAGCGCAAATGTCTCGCCCGCATCCGCGAGCTGCATGCACAGGGCAAGACACTCGTGGTCGTGAGTCATGACCTGAACATGGTGTCGGACCTGTGCGAGCGTGGCATCCTGCTCCAGGACGGGAAGATCCGCTACGACGGGCCCAGCAAGGACGCTGTCGAACTCATGCGCGTGTGACGGGTCCTCTGGGCCTCAGAGGTCCGCGTGCAGACCCCACACCCGTTCCGCCGCTCCCAGCCAGGAGAAGGCTCTGGATCGATCCGCAGCAAGGACGCTGAGCCGACGGGCCCCGCTCCCGAGCGCGTCGACGACCGCGTCGGGAACGTCTGCGGCATCGACGATCGCACCGCCGTCCGCGATGACGTCACGGTGAACCCCGCTCTCGACCGCGATCACGGGCACGCCGAGTGTCATGGCCTCGACGACGCGCCACGGCCACGCCGGCAGGCCGCTGGTCGCGACCAGAGCGGAGGCGCCGGCGAAGACGGCTGCACGATCATCGCGCGACAGGACGCCACGGATGTGAGCACGCGATTCTGGCAGGCCGGCGGCCGCGGCGATCTCGGCGAAGCGAGGCTCCGATCCCTCAGCTGCGTCGAGCACCACCGCTTCGATCCCGGCCGCGACCGCAGCTCGGAAGCCCGAGTCCAGTGTGCGCTCCGAGCCGGTCATCACGATGTACCCGGCCGGGAGCGACAGAGCCTTGCGGCGCGCCGCCGCGTCGAGGGGCACGACGAGTCCCGCGGGTGCGGCACCGGCGATCACCCGGATCCGATCACCCAGCTTGGCGATCTCACTCATGCGCTCTGCCATCGCGTGCGAGGGCACCACCACGGCATCCGCATGCTTGACGGCACGCTTGAGCATCGCCCGCTGCCAGGAGACGGCTGTCTTCGACAGCGAATCCGGAGCATCCCACGCGAGCAGATCCCATGCGGTCGCCGTCGTCTGATCGTGATCGTGCACGCGGTCGTGCCGCACGAGTGGGGCCATCAGGGTGGCGGAGTGGATGAGCCCGCCACCGAGGCCCTGCGTGAGCCCGAGCTGCCACGACGCCGCCAGCTCGCGTCTCGCGAGCGGAAGTCGACGGACCTCGGCCAACCCCTCGATCGAGGGCTCGGATCCGGCGGCGACGATAGCCTCGACCACGCACCCGGAGGGCGCCGTCTTCACGAGCGCCGAGGCGAGATCGAGCGCCGCCGACGCCTGATCCGCATCGACGACATGCGTCAGCTGATCGAGGACAACACGAAGCCGAGCACTCATGCGACAACAGTAGTCGTCGGCGGGCACGGAACACCGCACCCTCGCGGCGCGGGGCGGATTCGCTCTCGACGTAGGCCGATATCCCGCTTCATGCTTGAATGCTCAGGTGAGTGACGGACGACTTCCCGTACGGCGACGATGGATGCGATGGGTCATCGGCGTGATTCTGACCCTGCTCGTGCTGGCGCTCGGATGGGTGACCGTACGCGGCATCGGCGCCGTCACCGATCTGCAGCAGGTCGCATCCTCGTCCTCCGAACTCAAAGCCGCGATCGCCGACGGTGATCTCGATGAGGCGGCCTCGCTCTCGGCGAGCATCGCCCACCACGCCGGATCCGCGCACGATCTCACCTCCGACCCCGTCTGGCACGCCTTCGGATTCATCCCCTGGCTCGGCCCCAACTTCACCGCCGTCAGCGAGGTGGCCGAGATCGTCGACGATGTCGCGACCGATGCGCTCGTCCCGGTCCTCGACGCTGCTGAGGAGCTCGACCTCGCGAGCCTCGGCTTCTCGGGCGGCGCGATCGATCTCGCTCCGTTCACCGCGATCGAACCGTCATTGGCCGACGCGAGCGCGACCCTGACCGCGGCGGAATCACAGGCCCTGCGCATCGATGCGGACGGGACGCTCCCCCCTCTGGCCGACGCCGTCCGCGAGATGCGGACGACCGTCACCCAGGCCGCGACGGTCGTCGGCTCGTTGCATGGAGCCGCCGCGCTGCTGCCGAGCATGCTGGGCGCGGAGGGGCCGCGCAACTACGTCATCGCCATGCAGAACAATTCCGAGTTGAGATCCTCGGGCGGCATCATCGGGGCGATCGCGCTGCTGCATGCCGAGGGCGGTCGGATCAGCCTCGTGCAACAGGCATCGACCATGGACTTCCCCCCGCTGGATGAGGCTCTCCCCCTCAGCGAATCGACGACGGCGCTGTTCGAGGATCGCCCCGGCCGCTACCTGCAGAACATCACCAGCATCCCCGACTTCACGGAGGCGGCGCCGCTGATCGCCGCTCGGTGGCAGCAGCGATTCGGAACGCCGGTCGACGGCGTGATCGCGGTCGACTCCGTCATGACGAAGCACCTCCTGGCGGTCACAGGTCCACTCACGTTCGGGCCCTTCACGGCCGACGCGGACAACGTCGTGAGCATTCTTCTCTCCGAGATCTACGCGACGGTTCCCGACCCGGCCGTACAGGATCAGATCTTCGCCCAGGCCGCCAGTTCCCTGTTCGGCTCCGCCCTCTCCGGTGGCGACCCGAAGAAACTGGTCGGCGCGCTCGCCACCTCCGCCGAGGAAGGACGCATCCGCATCTGGAGCGCGTATGAGGATGAGGAGAAGCTGCTCGCCGTGAGCACGCTCGGCGGGGCGCTTCCCGTCGACGACACGACGACACGCGTCGGCGTGCTCCTCAACGACACGACCGGCGGCAAGATGGACTACTACGCCGACGCGGCCATCTCGACGTCGGTCGGGGTCTGCGACGGAGAGCCGACGACCCGGGTCCGCGTGACGTGGACGAACAGCGTCACCGCCGAGGAGGCGGGCTCGCTCACTCCGTACGTCACCGGTGGGGGCTTCTACGGCGTCCCTCCGGGATCCCTGCGCACTCTCGTGACGGTCTACGGCCCCGAGGGCGCCATCCCCTCGCGCATCGACCGCGACGGCGACGAGGAGCCGGTGCAGACGGCTCTGCTCGGCGAGCGCACCGCCGTGCAGCACGACGTCGAACTGGCGCCCGGGGAGTCGACGACGATCACGGTCGACTACACCGGACAGGGAGCCGGCGAACGGCTCACCGAGGTGGTGCACACGCCACTGATCACGGATCCCGACATCACGCGCGATGAGCTGCGTTGCGCGTCGTGACTTTACGCTGTCGATGATGTAGTGTGATCCCCACTGGGGAATATCTGGGCTCGGTAATCATGTCGTGGGGACATGATGAGCCCACACAGTCGGACGCAGGGGTGTGTCCGGATGTGATTCCGCGTGTATTTCTGGGGAGAATCATGCTGAAGAAACTGGCTGCAATCAGCCTTACCGCTGGCGCGCTCGTGCTCCTGGCACCCGCCGTCGCCTCTGCCGAATCCGACACGTATGCGGACACACCTCGCGTCGCAGTCGGTGATCCGATCATCGACACCTGCGAGGTCTCGACCGTCGCCTTCGGCGCCGGGTACTTCCAGCCGTCCGAGAACGTCGGCGTATCGGTATCCGGCCTGGATGCCGGCGCTTCCGCCGTCTCGGGCAACACGGCAGCAGCCGACGGCAGCCTGATGGTCACATTCCGTCCGCCGGCCGACGGCGAGGGATCGTACTCCCTCTCCTTCGACGGCTCACGGTCGTACACCGCCACGGTCACCGTATCCGAGGGGCACGATGCAGCCGTGAGCTGTGACCACGATCCCGCGGTCGCTGCAGCAGGCAGCGAGCTTCCGCTCACGGGCGGCGGGCTCGAGCTGGCCCTGACAGGTGGAGAGGTGTCGCCGTGGGTCCTCGGTGGCGGCGCAGCCGCTGTCGTGGCCGGTGGAGCTCTCGTCGCTGTGGGAGTCGCACGCCGCAAGCGCGCCTAGGTCAGGCTCCCGCCGCGTGCGGGGGTCGGCTGGACGACGGTGATCCCTCCCCCTCCGATCACCGTCGTCTGGCGATTCCGGTGCTTCACCGGAGGCCCACGGTCGAACCCTCGCTCGCAGAGGGCCGGCCGTGGGCTTAGTCATGCCCGGGGAAGCCCACCTCAGACTCAGGGGGTCGGGGCGGGGGTCGGCGTCGGCGGGTGCAATGCCTGCTGGATCATCGAATGGATGACCCCGTAGTCAGGACTCAGCTCGTCCACGCCGTTCTCGGGCGTCAGCTCGATCGTCGTGACCTGCTGCTCCTTCGCCTTCGTCATGAGCTCGAAGAACTCCGGAAGCTTGTCCTGCGGCAGGTCCGTGCTGATGAGCGCAGTGCCGGCTGCAGCGACCTCGTTGAAACGGGTGAGCACGGTCTGCGGCGTGAACTGCGCGAGGATCGCTTCCTGAAGCTCCCTCTGGCGCTTCATGCGGTCCCAGTCACTGGTGGTGTATCGAGAGCGTGCGTACCACTGCGCGGTATCACCGTCCATGACCTGCTCGCCGGGCTCGATCCAGCCGATCGCCCACGCGTCGACGTCGTACGGATCAGTGCCGTCCGGTGGGCCTCCCTTGGGGAGCCGCTCGGTGGCGGTGATCGTGACGCCTCCGAGCGCATCGACGAGAGCGGCGAAACCGTGCATGTCGACGAACACGTAGTAGGGGATCTCGATTCCGAGCACGCCCTCAGCCGCATCCTTGGTGGCCTCGATGCCCGGATCCGATCCGTTCGCGACCGCGTCGGGGTAGAGTCCGGCCCCCTTGTCGTCGCGGCAGATCTCGGCGGCGTTGCGGATGTGGTTCATCCAGCCGTTCCACCCGCATGCACTCGACTGATGCCCCTCGAAACCGTTCGGGTAGAGCGCCTGCATCGGGCTGCCGTCGCTGAACGGAGCGTTCGGCAGCTCACGCGGGATTCCGGTGATGGTGACCGCGCCGGTCGAGGCATTGACCGAGACGACCGAGATGCTGTCGTAGCGCATGGAATCACGGCCTTCGCCGCTGTCCGCACCGAGAAGGAGGATGTTGTAGTAGCCGTCGCTCGGCGGAAGGCTCGGGCCGCTCTGCCCGAAGATGGTGCTGATGGTGTTCCTCGCGGAGCCGACGATCGATGCCGCGTAGGCGGTCCCCGAGCCGACGAGACCGAGGATCAACAGCGCGACCAGCGGGATCGCCAGCCGCGACAGCCCGGGCACTTTCACCAGACGGACGAGCCGCAGCGTGTCGAAGGTGAGAACGAGCCAGAGCACGACATACGCGATCAGCAGTGCCTGGATGAGAGTGAGGATCGCTGCGGAGAAGAACCCTCCTCCGACAGTGAGCCAGAGGAAGAACGGGCGCGCGAACAGCCCGAGCCCCGCGGCCACGACGACGAGCAGCCAGGCCACCAGGGTGGCTCCGAGACCGAATCTTCCCAATCGCCTGTTGCCCGCGAGCACCTGCGCGGACCCCGGCACGAGCACGTTGAGCAGCACCAGCCACCAGCCGCGCTTGGCCATCAGCCCACCATCCACAGAATCGGGATGCCGCAGCGGTCTCGTCTCGATGAGGGGTCGCGCCGCACCACGCGGCGGCGCGAGGGTCACAGCGAACCCTTCAGCCGTTCGTTCTTCTCCTCGACCTGGGCCTCGAGGTCGAGAGCATAGGTCTCGACGCGATCCGCGAGGTCGGCGTCGGAGGTGCCGAGGATTCGCGCGGCGAGGAGGCCGGCGTTCTTCGCCCCGCCGATCGACACCGTCGCCACCGGGATGCCTGCCGGCATCTGGACGATGGAGAGCAGCGAATCCATCCCGTCGAGGTAGGCGAGCGGGACCGGCACGCCGATCACGGGCAAGGCCGTCATCGACGCGAGCATCCCCGGCAGATGTGCCGCTCCCCCGGCTCCCGCGATGATCACCCGGATGCCGCGCGCACGCGCTTCCCTGGCATACTGCATGAGCTTGTCGGGCGTGCGGTGCGCCGACACGACCTCCACCTCATGAGGGATGGCGAAGTCCGTCAGCGCCTGGGACGCGTCGCTCATCACTCGCCAGTCGGAGTCGGATCCCATGACGACCCCGACGAGGGGCGCAGCGGAGGAGTGCAAAGGCTCAGTCACCCACTCAGGCTACGGTCTGGTGCTGGGAGAACCCCCGAACGGCACGCCTCTCACACGACCCGATCTCGTCTCAGTCGAAATGGGCAGCTGCGGCCCGTGCGATGTAGACGGCCTCATCGAGGTCGTCGCCCGCGACGTTGACGTGGCCGACCTTCCGACCCGGACGCGGATCCTTGCCGTACGTGTGGATCTTCGCCGACGGATGCTCGACCATCGCGCCGGCGAAACGCTGTCCGAGCGAGCCGTCCTGAGGTCCGCCGAGGATGTTCACCATGACGGACCAACGCGCGCGAGGCGCCGTGTCTCCGAGCGGCAGGTCGGCGACGGCGCGCAGATGCTGCTCGAACTGCCCGGTCACGGCACCGTCCTGGCTCCAGTGGCCGCTGTTGTGGGGCCGCATCGCAAGCTCATTCACCAGGATGCGCTCGTCATCGGTCTCGAACAGCTCGACCGCGAGCATCCCGGTGACGCCCAGACCTTCCGCGATGGAGCGTCCGATGCCCTCGGCGACCTGCACGAGGCGGTCTCCGGCTGCGGGCGCAGGCGCGATCACCTCGGCGCAGACTCCGTCACGCTGCACGGTCTCGACGACGGGGTATGCGACGATCTGGCCGCTCGGACGGCGGGCCACCTGCTGCGCGAGTTCGCGCACGAACGGCACGAGCTCCTCGACGAGCAGGGCCTCTCCCTCGGCGAGAGCCGTGAACCAGTCCTGCGCGTCGTCTGCCGAGCGCACGACACGCACGCCCTTGCCGTCGTATCCCCCGCGAGGCGTCTTCACCACACCGGCACCCTCGTGCTCATCAAGAAACGCCCGCAGCTCGGACGCATCGTGCACGGCCGCCCAGTCGGGCTGAGGCACTCCGAGCTCGGCGAGTTTCGCGCGCATGACGAGCTTGTCCTGGGCGAACTGCAGCGCATCAGGCCCCGGGTGCACTGCCACGCCGTCGGCCACCAGGGCGCGCAGAACGGTCTGGGGGACGTGCTCATGGTCGAACGTGACGACGTCGACATCCTTGACGAAGTCGCGGACGACATCGAGGTCGCGGTAGTCTCCGACCGCAGTCGCCGCGAGTCCCGCCGACATCCCTTCGCCCTCGGCCAGCACCCTGAGGTCGAGTCCCAGCTCGACCGCCGGGGCGATCATCATCCTGGCCAGCTGGCCGCCACCGATCACGCCAACGCGCAGCGCCATGTGCGCCTCCATTCGTCCCGACCATTCTCCCGTATCCGGGAGCCGGTCGCTCGCACCTCGGGTCGAGAGCCGCTCTCGCCTCTCAGAACCCGCGGGAGGAGTCCTGCCCCGACTGGGCATCGCGGTGAGCGAGGATCTGGCTGACCTCGATCTGATCCGCCAGCGTCTCGTGCACCAACGTCGCGTTCGGCACGTTCGCGAGACGCAGCGGCGCGTCGACACCGTTCGACAGCGTGATCGTGCCGACACCCCACATGCGCTGCACGATGCCGCGGCGCACACCGATCGTGTATCCGCGGGCGTGCGACATCTCGCGACGGTTGCGGGCTCCGAGGCCGTGGTTCACGATCACCCGACGCGTGGTCACGGTCGTCGTCCGCGAGTACCAGATCGCATAGGGAATCACGGCGAGAGACAGCAGCGCCGCTCCCGCCGCGGTGAGCAGCATCCAGTTCTCGAACGGATCCGGGAGGTTGTCGTAGAGATAGGCGGTCGCACCGAACACGGCGATCAGGACGAGAGCAGACCAGAACAACCGTCGTGCATGCCCGCGGAATCGAGCGATGAGCAGCTCTTCAGTGGGCACGCCTGGCGGCGGCATGGTCGGCCGTCCGCCGAGGGTCACGGGCTGGGTCACCCCTCCATTGTGCCCGCCACCGCCGACAACATCCTCTGCGCGCCGGGCGTGTCAGGCTCCGGTCGGCCTCACATGCACCACGTCACCCGCTGAGACGGCATGGTGTTCGCCGTTCACGCTGACGACCAGACGGCCCTCGGGGTCCAGCGAATCCGCGGCCCCCTCGAGAACGCGTTCCCCGGGGAGCAGGACTCTGACGTCCTGCCCGAGCGTTCCGCAGCGCGCGCTCACCGCCGCATGGAGCCCGCTGGTCACGGCGTCTCCGGTCGCCGCGAGCCCGTCGACGGCGCGCTCGAGAGACCGGAGGTATCGGGCGAGCAGCCGGTCGATCTCCACCTCGATCCCGAGCGAGGCGAACGACGTCGCGGTCGGGATCGGCAGTTGCGCGGCCGTCATCGCCGTGTTGATGCCCGAGCCTACGATGACGGCGTCACCGGTCACCTCCGCGAGGATGCCGGAGATCTTCCGCCCGTCGACGAGCACATCATTGGGCCACTTGACGGACACCGAATGCTCCGCGACCTGGTCCGCGACCGCGTCCGCCATGGCGAGGCCCGCGGCGAGCGGTATCCATCCACGGGCCTCGGCGACCTCCGGCAGTCGGCGCAGCAGTACCGAGACCGCGAGCGCGGCACCGGGAGGCGCAGTCCACTGACGGTCGAGTCGGCCACGACCAGCCGTCTGGTTGTCGGTCAGAAGCACCGAGAGGTGGGGCCATCCGTCGGCATCGGCCGCCAGCTCTCGCAACATCGTGTTGGTCGATGGTGCCTCAGCGACGACCTCGACTCGTGCGGCGACACGTCGCGTACGCGACAGCTCGACCATCAGATCTCCTCGTCGGCGACTTCTTCATCGTCGTCGTCCTCATCGCCGCGGACCGCACCGACCTCGTGAGCGTGCCAATGGTCCCACTCGTGCATGAGGTGGCTGATCGCGGCATGGAACTTCTCGGTCGCGACCCCCTGAGTCGTGTCGCCGAAGTAATGCTGGACCCACATCCGGAGCCGCGCCGTCGCAGCCACGTCGGCGCGGACGCGTTCGACCTCGGCGACGATCTCGGAGGCGGCATCCGCCTCAAGCCACTCGCAGTCCGAGAGGTATCCGTTCGTGTCGACGGATGCGCGTTCGTCTACAGGGCGCGTGATCAACAGCGGCTTCCCGACGGCGAGACGGTCATAGACCATCGCCGAGATGTCGACGACGGCGACGTCTGCGGCGGCGAGCTGCCAGCCGAGCTCCGCGCCGTGATCGTAGATGTGCTGCGCCCGGGGATCGCCGGCATTCGCCGCGGTGATCGCGGCGATGATGCGCTTGTGTGCGGCGCCGTACTCGTGGTCCACCACGCCGCTGCGCGGGTGGGGTCGATAGATCACCCGGTGACTCCCCGACGCGAGCAGAGCCTGCACGAGGGCCTCGCCGTGGGTTGCGATCGAACCGTAGTGCGCGCTGGGGCGGTCGCCCTCCCACGTCGGCGCGTACAGGACGACGGTCCGCTCGTCGGGCGTGTAGGGCAGGCTGCCCGAGTAGTGGTCGGCCTGCGGACGACCGATCTCGAGGGTCCGCCGGTCGATGTCGTAGTCCCACAGCGTGCGCGACAGCCGGTCGCGCGCGGCCTGCCCCGCAACGAAGGCGTAGTCGTAGGCCTTGTACTGGTTCGTCGTCATGTACATCTTGTCGGACTCGCCGTGGTTGATGAACACGTGCCAGCGCCGGCCGTAGCGGAACATCTGGAAGTTGCGCGTGTTCTGATTCACGTACAGCACGACGCGGATGTCCTGCGTGGCGATGAATCGCTCGAGGTCTCGCACGGTGGGGACGAACGCCACGGGTGGAGCATCCTCATCGAGGAGCTTGTCCGCTCCCGTCGCAGAACGCGAGAGCACCACCACCGGCCAGTGCTTCGCGAGCTCGGCGAGCGGCCGGTACCACTGACGCATCTGGTACATGTTGACCGCGCCGTCGGCGAAGTACACCGCGACCTGGTATCGGCCCGGCTGGTGCGGTTCGCTCGCCGCCAGGCGACGACGCACGCGCTGCACGGCGGTGCGCGACGCGAGCGCCCGCTTCAGCAGACGGTAGGCCTTCTTCGCATCCGACACAGCACCCATCCCTCCAGGATACCGAGCGCCCGGCCGCCTCCCGTCGAATCAGCGAACGTCCGACGAGCGCATGCCATGATCGTCATGTGCCCCACGACGATTTCCACGCCCCCGAGACCGGGGTGTCCTTCGTCATGCCCGTGCTGAACGAACGGGCGTACCTGGAGCATGCCGTCGCCTCCGTGCTCGCCCAGGAGCTCGCCGTCCCGGCGGAGCTCGTGCTCGCGCTCGGCCCCTCCTCCGACGGCACCACGCAGGTCGCTCAGCGTCTTGCTGCGGCCGACGAGCGGATCCGACTCGTCGACAATCCCGCCGCGCACATCCCGGTGGGTCTCAACGCCGCGATCCGTGCGAGCCGCTACGCCACGATCGTGCGCGTCGACGCGCACTCCGAGCTCTCTCCCGGCTATGCCGCGCGGGCACTCGAGACCCTCGAACGCACGGGGTCGGCCAACGTCGGCGGCGTCATGCACGCCGAGGGCCGCACTCCGTTCCAGAAGGCTGTCGCTCGCCTCTACAACTCCCCCGTCGGGCTCGGCGGCGGGGCATACCACGGGGGCACGCACGAAGGCGAGGCTGAGTCGGCGTACCTCGGAGTGATGCGCCGAGAGGTGCTCGACGAGGTCGGACTCTTCGACGAGACGATCCGTCGCGGCGAGGACTGGGAGCTCAACCTCCGCATCCGGCAGGCCGGATACAAGGTCTGGTTCGACCCGACACTGTCGGTGACCTACTGGCCACGCGAGAGCTGGCTCCGTCTGGCCCGCCAGTTTCGTGCGACCGGCGCATGGCGCGGTGAACTCGTCCGACGCTTCGGGCGACGCAACGGCATCCGCTACTTCGCTCCCCCCGCGCTCGTCGTGCTCCTCGGACTTGCCGTGGTGACCGGCATCCTGCAGCTGACGGGTGTGGTCAGCGGATGGTTCTCCGTCGCCCTGTCGCTGATCGTCCACCTGCCGATCCTGCTCTACGTCGCGCTCGTCGTGGCGGTGGCGAGTCTGCGCGGTGGCGGCGGACCACGCCAACGTCTCTGGACGCTCGCCGTTCTCCCCACCATGCACCTGTCCTGGGGACTGGGGTTCCTCGGCGGGGTGCTGCGCGGCGCCCGGGACACGGTCGATGCGTCACGACTCGGGACGCAGAACACTCCGCTCCCGTGAGCGCGCGGCGCCGAGCGAGATTCCTGACCTCGTTCTGCATCCGGACATCACGCGCCAGGGTCAGGGCGTGACGTACCCCTGATCGAGGATGCGCGCCACGACTCGGTCTGCCGCGTCGCCGTCGTCACGCCTGTTGAACTGCGCACGCCACGCCGCATACCGTTCCGCGAAAGTCACCTCATGAGTCTCGTCGGCGAGAGCCGCCACGAGCTCGCCCTGCGTGCGCACGAGGGGCCCGGGCGCACGGCTCGCCAGATCGAAGTAGAAGCCGCGAAGCTCACCTCGGTAGTGATCGAGGTCGGGGACGAGGAAGTACATGGGTTTACCCGTGACGCTGAAGTCGAACATCACGGAGGAGTAATCGGTGATCAGGGCGTCGGCCGCCAGCAGCAGCTGAGCCGTCTCGGGGAATCCGGTCACGTCGATGACGCGCGCTCCACCACGATCGCGGTCGGTCTCGATCGTGCGGGAATGCCCGCGCACCAGAACCACCGAGTCCGTCTGCCGAGCGAGCAGCTCGGCGTCGATGAAGTCCACCATCTGCGTGCGGTCATCCCGCCAGGTCGGAGCGTAGAGCAGTACGCGCTCGCCGTCGGCGATCCCGAGGGCCGCTCGAATCCCGGAGGCGTCGCCCGTGACGAGCGCGTCGTTACGGGGATACCCCTCGACCCAGATCGGTCGGCCGAAGAAGGCGTACGCCTTGCGGAGGATGCGCTCTGCGTAGGTGTTCTGCGCCAGGAGCACATCCCATCGACGCGATTCCTTCACGACAGCCGCCATACGTCGCGGGTCGAAGCCCGGGCGGTGCAGGGCCAGACGCTTCAGCGGTGTGCCGTGCCAGGTCTGCACGACCTTCTGACCGGGTTTGCGTGCGAAGCGTCGTCTCAGCCAGTCGTTCACGATCAGCAGGCGAGCGGCTGCTCGAGCCCGCCACCATTCGGGGCTGCCCTCGACCACGGCGATCGCGCCCTCCGGCACCTCGACCGAAAGGTCGACGACGCTCCAGTACCGCACCACGTCCGGCGCCGCTGCGGCGAGCGCGCGGTCGATCGCACGGGGATTGCAGCCGACGCTGCGCCCGTAGAAGCTCTCGAAGAACACGGCGTTCTCGGTGCCGCCCGGGTGCGAGACATAGCGCCCCTCGAGGGTCGCCTGCCCCTCGGCGGTCTCGTACACGGGGTCGATGGGTGCCCCGATGTGCGCGGTCTCGGATTCGACGGCGATGCGCACGCCGTCGAGCACGATCGGCGCGACCGACAGGCCGTCGAGTTCGGCGCCGGGCACCCGGATCTCATACGGTCCCGCGGGAAGGGGTAACTCGGGACCGCCCCAGCGTGCCGCCCGCAGAGGGAAGGTCGCCTTCCAGGTCTTGCCGCCACCCGTCACGCGCGCGGCGACGCGAGCCCGCGGGCCCACGAGCTCCGCGGCTCCGGGACGGGGCCCGGTTCCCGCGATGATCAGCGTCTCTGCCGCCTCATCGATACGGGCCGTGGTCATACTGCTCCCTTCGGCGCGGGGATTCCCCGCGTTCGGATCGTCTCGTACACCCGTCGGGTGTTGCGTCCGTCGCGGAACGCGTGCATCTCCGCGCTGAGCGTAGCGGACCTCGCGGAGGCTTCTGCACGCGCCACGTCGTCTTCCAGCAGCCGCGCGAGTCGTATGAGCAGTGCGTCCCAATCCGCGGCCGGATCGTCACCGGCCACGTCTTCGAAGCGGCCGTAGAACCCGCGAGTCCTCGCGTACTCGACCGCATCGGGGGCGAGGAAGAGCACCGGCATCGCGAGCAGACCGACGTCGTACGCGAGCGAGGAGTAGTCCGTCACGAGGACGTCGACGGCCGCAAGGACCGGTGTCACATCGGGAAGCGTGTCGCTGCCGAGCGACCGCACGCGGTCCGTCGGCAGCGGCGGCGCGTAGCCGCCCGCGCCGAGCGGATGCGACCGCACCAGCAGGATCGCATCGTACTGTTCGAGCAGGGTGATGATCTGCATCCACTGCTCTGCGGACGGCACCGCGGGATCCGGGGCTCCATCGCGCCAGGTCGGCGCGTACAGGATCGTGCGCGCACTCGACGGCAGCGCACCGACAGCCAACTCCAGTCTTTCGGCCGCATCGGCCCGGCGCTCCGCGGGCGAGCCGGCGGAAAGCACATCGACGCGCGGCTCCCCCGTCACGACGACACGATCATCACCGAGCGCGAACGCCGACTCGAGGCGGCCCCGAGCCCGATGCGAGGCCGCCGGCAGCACGCGGATGCGCTGGGCGGCACCCCGATACAGCAGCGCGATGAGTCGTCGCAGCAACGGTGCCCCCGGCACGTCGGGGACCTGAACCGTGGCGGGAGAATCGAGACCGATGCGCTTGAGCGGGATGCCGTGCCAGAGCTGCACGACGAAGGCTCCGGCGTTCGCGTATCGATTGACGTCCCCGAGCCCGTGAGTGACGACGAGGACCCCTGCTCGGGCGGTCGCCCACCACCCGCGCAGTCCTGATTTCGGAACTGTGCGGATGCCCAGAGCGGCGGCGTCCTGCTCTTCGCGTTCCGACGAGGTGAGCCACAGAGTGTCGTGGCCCTCGTCTGCGACGAGTCGCTGCAGAGCGAGGGCACCGTCGCCGATACCGGCCCCGCATCCGAACACCCAGCGTCCGCCGCGCGGGATGAGTGACGTTCCGACGCGTCCGACGAGATAGAGCGGGATCCTGAGCAGCTTGGCCGCATTGCCGGAGCCGAAGGAGAAGGACGCCACCCCGCGAGCCTATCGCGGGGTGGCGTCCTTCTCGGGGAACTCGGCTCGACGCGCCTCAGCCGTCGAGCGTGCCCAGGGTGACGTCGATCTCGTACTCCTTGCCGCCACGGATATAGGTGACGGTGGCGTCACTTCCGCCCGCGGCCGCTCGGACCTGAGCAGTGAGATCGGTGGCGCTCGTTATGGGCACTCCGTTGAAGGCCGTCACCACATCGTTCGCCTTGAGGCCGGCCGCCTCCGCCGCACCGCCGCCGGACACGTTGGCGATCAGTGCTCCGGCCACGTCGGCGTTCTCGGCACTCGCCGCATCCTGCACCGATGCTCCGAGCAGACCGTGGGTGGCGGCACCGTCGGCGATGATCTCCTGCGACACCCGCTGCGCGACGTTCGAGGGGATCGCGAAGCCGATTCCGATCGATCCGGACTCCTCCGAGCTGCCCGAGCTGGCGATGGCCACGTTGATGCCGATGAGCTCGCCCTTGCTGTTGACGAGCGCGCCACCGGAGTTTCCGTGGTTGATCGCGGCATCGGTCTGGATGACGGCGATCGAGATGGACTCGGAGGTCTGCTGCGAGGTGTTGCCGGGCAGATCGAACTGGAACGGTCCGCCGTTCTGGCCGTTGTCGGGAGACTCCTCCTGCTGAGGGGCATCCTCCGACGACGAGTCGGGGAGGGCGGACGACGCGATCTGGATGCTGCGGTTGAGCGCGCTGACGATACCCGTGGTGACCGAGTTCGACAGGCCGAGCGGCGCGCCGAGTGCTACCGCGGTGTCGCCCACGTTGAGGTCGGACGAGTCAGCGAAATCGATCGGGGTGAGATCCGTCGCATCCGTGAGCTTGATCACGGCGAGATCGTAGAGAGGATCGGTACCGACGACGGTCGCCGAGAAGATGCGGCCGTCGGAGGTCGTCACCCGGATCGTGGGGTCGGCCACCGCTCCGCCCAGCGTGACGACGTGGGTGTTCGTCAGCACGTACCCGTCATCGCTGATGATGACTCCCGAACCGCTGCCGCCCTCGTTCGAACCGGCGACCTCGATCGTCACGACGGAGGGAAGCGCGGCCGTGGCGACGGCGGTCGTCTCGTTGACGGAGCCGGGGTTGTTGACAGTCACCGTCTCGGGCCCCTGAGCGACCCCGGTCGAGTTCTGGTTCGAGATGCCGTTGAGGATCGCACCGCCGCCGAACCCGGCGACACCGCCGACGAGGGCCGCAGCGACGACGATCGCGGCGAACTTCACTCCGGCGCGGGGCTTCTCCTTGACTTTGGGCGCATCGGGTGCCGGCTCGCCGACGCCCGGCTGCGCGGCCGTGTGGATTCCGAACGCCGCTCCGGACGCGCTCGCGGTCGAGACGCCAGGAGCCTGCGGTGCGGCATACGGCGACTCCGGGCGCGGCGGGGTACCGACCGGATACTGCGCGGCAGCGACCGCGGTCGGCGCGCCGGGCACGGCGGGCGGCGATGTGAACGTCGGCGGCACCTCGTGCCCCTGGCCGACGTTCGCCGCGGCAGCGGCGCGCGGGGTCTCGGCGGCGGCCGGGGTCGTCGAACGGTCGACGGCCTCTGCTGCCTCGGTGGACGGCACGGCGTCGTGCGACGCGGGTACCGAGTGGTCCTGGGTGCTGTCTTCGTTCATGGTGTACTCCTTCAACAACGCCTCTTCAGAGTGACGTGTGTATCTGTGCGTTTCGTATGGCGAAGATGAGTTTCACCTATGGCCTTAGCCTGTTCTTCATGAGTGTCATCCCCGGCGCATGGCGGCGCACGGCAGCGGGAGCCGGTCTGCTCGCATCCGACGGAACCGTCGCGTCCACCATCTTCGCAGAGATGTCGGCTGCCGCGGCCAGAACCGGGGCGATCAACCTCGGCCAGGGCTTCCCCGACGAGGACGGTCCCTCCGAGGTGCTCGAGGCCGCGCGTGATGCGATCGCGCGCGGGGCGAATCAGTATCCGCCCGGTCGCGGTGTTCCCGATCTGCTGTCGGCGATCAGCGAACATCAGCGTCGCTTCTACGGACTCGACGTCGATCCTGCCACCGAGGTGATCGTCACTGCCGGTGCGACCGAGGCTCTGACCGCGACCATCCTCGCGCTGATCGACGGCCCGGACGATGAGGTGGTCGTCTTCGAGCCGTATTACGACTCGTACGCTGCGGCCGTGGCGTTGGCCGGCGCTCGCCTGCGCACCGTGCCGCTCCGGGCGCCCGCGTTCCAGCCCGACCTCGACCGGCTCGCCGAAGCAGTCACCGACCGCACACGCATCATCCTGGTCAACGATCCGCACAATCCCACGGGTGCCGTGTTCGATCGCGAGGTGCTGACCGAGGTCGTCCGTCTCGCTGAGAAGCACGACGCCGTCATCGTCACCGACGAGGTCTACGAGCACCTCGCGTTCCACACCCCGCACATTCCGATCGCCACCCTGCCCGGGGCAGCCGAGCGCACGCTCACGATCTCCTCGGCCGGCAAGACGTTCTCGACCACGGGGTGGAAGATCGGCTGGGTGCACGGCCCGGCGCACCTCATCACCGCGGTCCTCACGGTCAAGCAGTACCTGACGTATGTCAACGGCTCGCCGCTGCAGCCGGCCGTCGCCGTCGGATTGCGACTCGGCGACGAGTACTTCGCGGAAGCCGCGTCGACGCTCGCCCACAAGCACGAGATCCTCGGGGCGGGTCTGGCAGCGGCCGGATTCGCGGTGTGCGCCCCGCAGGGCGGGTACTTCACCGTCGCCGACGCCACGGCCCTGGGCGGATCGGACGCCGCGCAGTTCTGCCGCGAGCTTCCGGAGCGTGCGGGCGTCGTCGCGATCCCGCTCACGGCGTTCGTCGCCGAGGCGCATCACGATGACGTCGCGGGTCTCGTGCGCTTCGCGGCATGCAAGCGCGTCGATGTCCTCGAAGAGGCCGCGCGACGCCTGGCGACCGGCTTCTGAGTCGACCTGGGCCGTCAGCGCGGGGTGACCGCGTAGCGGCGAACGCGCAGCGACGGATTGGTCTCGCGCACACGATCGATCGCCGAGCGCTCGACCACGGCGACCGCGATGCCGTCGTGCACCCCCACCCCGGCGATCACGACGCCCTGCGGGTCGATGACCTGCGAGTGCCCCACCCCGACGGGAGTCGGATGGTCGGCGGCGACGACGTAGGTCGTGTTCTCGATCGCGCGAGCGGCGAGAAGCGTGGTCCAGTGGTGCTCTTTGAGCGGGCCGCGCACCCACTCGGCCGGGACCACGAGCGCCGCGGCACCCGCATCGACGAGAGTGCGCGCCACCTCGGGGAAGCGCAGGTCGTAGCAGGTCAGAAGTCCGAAGCGGATGCCGGCGACCTCGAAGGTGGCCGGCTCGAGCTCGCCGGCCTCGATCCAGTCCGACTCCGTCTGACCGAAGGCGTCGTACAGATGCTGCTTGCGATATGTCGCGAGTATCCCGTCGCCGCGCACGGCCACCACCGTGTTGTGCACATGACGAGCATCCGAGGCCCGCTCGACGAGACCCGCGACGATCACGACGCCATGATCCGCGGCGAGCGTCGTGAGGGTCGACACGAACTCGCCCTCGAGAGTCTCGGCGTTGGCGGCCAGGGTCTCATCCATCGGGTTGACGAAGTAGCTCGAGTACTCGGGGAACACGACCAGCCGTGCGCCACGGGACGCCGCCTCCACGGTCATCGCCGCGATGCGGTCGCGGTTGCCCTCCCTCGACGCGGTGGGAGCGAACTGGCAGACGGCGACGGGAACGGCGGCGGAAGCGGTCTCGGTCATGCTCACATCCTTCCCCATCGGGTGAGCGGCGGCCTCGATTCGCGGACTCCCGATTCCCGTGTTAGGCTATAAAACGTGCCGCGGGGTGGAGCAGTTCGGTAGCTCGCCGGGCTCATAACCCGGAGGTCGCAGGTTCAAATCCTGTCCCCGCAACGAGAATGCGACACACGAAAGGCCCCTGATCGGGAGAAATCCAGATCAGGGGCCTTTTCGCATCCCCTGTCCTCGACGTGGTGTCGTGTCCGCAGCCGGATGACGCGCGAGCGCTCGGCTGCGGACACGTCCGCGACGCGTCAGCGATAGCTGCGCGTCAGCTCCGGCCCGGTCGGCTCCACGAATTTCACGCGCACCGTGTCGAGCGACGGCGCATCGTCGGCGGCGTACGTCAGGACCACCCGGTCCCTGTTGTCGGCCCCCCCGTCGGGCAGGACCAGTACGCGCACGACGGCCAGCGCCTCGACGAAGTCCTCCGCCGATGCGGACCCGCCCCGCGCCTGCGCCCACTCTCGGAACACGGGGGCCGCGGGCGAGCTGTCGCGCTCCGCGCCTTCGGCGATGGTGGTCCTGCCCATCTCATCGAGGAAGGCGAGGTTGTCGAAGACCATGTCGACGTCATTCACGACGCCCTCTCCCAGACGCGAGGGGAAGTCGATCTCGATGCGCACCGGCACCGTTCTCCCCCCGAACGTGACGGACCCGTCCATGGCACCGCCGCCGACACCGCCGTCGAGCTCGATGGTTCCCAGATGACGACTCTGCATCGTTCACACCCCCAGGTTCGTGTTGAGGACTTCTTCTGCGAGAAGACGCGTGACCTCTTGCGATGCGGCGGAGTCCGTCGAGAAGAAGTCCTCCACGGTCGCGTTGAAGAGCTGGTGCCCCCGCGCGTATTCGGCAGTGGTGAGCTCGAGACACCGCGCGGTCAGCGCGTAGAGGTCGCTCGCCGCATAGTGCGTGCCGGACGAGGATCGACCCACACCGGCGTTGCGCGGGGTCGGGTTCGAACTCGGAGCGGAGCCGAGCGCCGAGACCGCACCGGCGAGCTCGTCATCGATGCGTTGCATGTTGTTGGACACCGTCGTCGCGTCCTCTCGCACCATGCTCATCGTCCCGTCTCCGATCGGGTACGGACCGAGCGCGAAGGCATCCAGATTGTAGGTCGCGTTGTCGGAGCGGATGATGCCCGCGGCCTCGGTCAGCGCCGCGTTGAGCTCGTCCTCCTGCTTCGTGAGCGCGTCGTTGAGCTTGCCCAGGGCCTCGTCGAGAGATCCCAGGATGTCGAGATACGTATTGCCCGCGACAATCACGTTCCGGGCGATGCCCTGGATCCCGCTGCTCACCCCGCCCGCGATCCCCGCGAGCACCGCTGCGGCGACCGCAGTGCCGGTGCCGGCGGTGACGACGGCTCCGACGACGCCGGCCACCGCTCCGACCACCGTGAGCACGAGCGTGCCGCTCGCCGCTGCCGCATTACCCGCCTTCTGATCCCAGGCAGCGCGTGCGCTGTCGCAGATCGCCGCCACGTCGTCCTTCGCGGCCGGCCACATCGCCGACTGAGCGCTGTAGTTCAGCTGCAGGATGACGCACGCATCTCCGAGGCCGCGAGAGACGGACTTGAACTGCGTGTAGTACTTGTCGGTGAAGGCCGGCTTGAAGCTCCCCGAGATCCGGTTCCCCACCATCTGCTGAACGGTCTCGTTCGCCGTGGCGAGCGCGCCGGTGTTCTGTACGGAAGCGCCCGCACCCGACGTTCCGAGGATCGCCGCGGCGCTCGAGGTCGCGCTCGCGAGCGTGTCGCACGCATCGCCTCCATCGGGGAGATCCAGCCACGGGGAGACCCGCGCATCGATGGCCGCGCGGATCTCGTCGAAAGCCGGTGCCACCGAGTGGTTCACGCCGTTCCCGTCGCCGCCCCCCTCCCCCTGGGGATTGGGCCGGTTGTAGAAGTTGAGCATGAAGCCCCACTTCGCGTAGATCTGGTCGTTCCCCCAGTTCGGGTGGAAGCCCTGGTCCGCCATGAAGCAGTCGATGGCGGCTCGCTTCATCTTGCCGACGATGTCGGACATCTCGCCGTAGTCAGGCATGTCTCGATCCCCTCCAGTCTCGATTGTCACGCGGGGTGTCGATCGCGCACGCTCTCCCGGCGCATCCGTTCGCTCCCCCACCGAGAGACTAATCGAACCCCGCTCCGCCCGCACGCGGCGAGACGACGGTCGGGAGTGTCCGGTGAGCTCTGGCTAGACTGTCTCACCGAACGGCGTGACCGTCGACGGCTGCTCGAGGCGCACGCACCCACGACTCGGAGGTCCCCATGGCCCAGGCACCCGACACCGCCCCGACGACCGACCCCACACCCCGAGGCGACGCGCCTCGCCGGACGAAGTCGGGCGTGTGGCTCGGTGCCGTCGCGCTCGTCCTCTCCGCGCTCCTGATCGCTCTCGTCTTCCCCGTCGCCGGGGTGCTGCCGGTGGCGTTGGTCGCTGCACTGCTGGCCGTCATCGCCGTCGTGGTCGGCATCCGCGCCTCTGGAACTCGCGGCGCTCGAGCATCCGTAGTCACCGCCATGCTCGCACTGGTCGCGGACGTGATCGTGATCGTGATCATGGCCGTCGGCGTCTTCGGGGGCAGCGGGCTCAACCAGGTCGAGGTGCGAGCCACGGGCGGCCCTGCATTCCGCGTGTCCTTCGCCGATGACACGCGCTCGTACGACGAGGAGTGGGATTCGAGCGGCTGGAAGCAATACACCACGACGGGCGACTCTGCCGAGATCGCCGTCACAGCGCCCGCCGATGCCGCCGACCAGGAGGTGACCTGCCAGATCCTGTGGAACGGAGAGGTCGTCGTCGAGCAGATCGGCGACGGATCGGTCACCTGCCGCTATGACGCGGGCTGACCGAGGCTCTTTCCACGCTCGGCCTCGCGACGGACACTTCCGATCACGCCGACCTGAATGACGAATGCCGCCCCTCTGCAGGGGCGGCATTCGTCATTCACGGTGCAGCGGTCAGTCGCCTGCAACGCCCTCGAGTCCGAGCAGGGTGTTCACGGCATCCGTGAGCCTCTTGTCAGCCTCGGCGAACTTGGTCAGGTCGCCCTCCTTCAGAGCGGCCTCACGATCGGTCAGCGCCTGCTGGGCTGCCGCGAGCGCTTCGGCCTCGACGTCGGTCGGCACGGTGGGCTCCGTGGGCTCGGTCGGCACCTCGCCCGTGTCGGGGTCCGGACTGGTCGGTTCGACCTGATCGTCGCCACCCGTCGCGCCGGAGTCACCGCCGAAGAGGGTGTCGAGCGCCGCGGTGAGCGTGTCCTCGAACGCGACCTTGTCTCCGAAGGCCACGAGGACCTTCTGAAGTCGCGGCAGCTTGGTTCCCTCGGACGACTGCACGTAGACGGGCTGCACGTAGAGCAGACCGCCACCGACGGGCAGCGTCAGCAGGTTTCCGTAGAGGACCTCCGACTCACCCTGCTGCAGCAGGTTGAGCTGCGGCACCACGGCCGTGTCGGAGTTGTAGGTGTTCTGCACCTGACCGGGACCGGGCACCGTCGTGTCGGTGTCGATCTCGAGCATCCTGAGCTGCCCGTATCCCTCGGCCTTGACGCCGGCTTCGGACCCTGCGTCCGAGTCGACGGCGAGGTAGCCCATCAGCACATCGCGGTTGCCACCGCTCCCGGTCGCCGACGGGATGAACGTCGAGAACATCGAGAACCGGGGCGAATCCTGACCGGGCATCTGCATGGTCAGGTAATACGGGGGCTGGAGCACCGCATCGCTGCGCGGGTCGTTGGGCGTCTGCCAGCGGTTGTCCTGCTGCGCGAACGAACCGGCGGTGTCGATGTGGTAGATGCCGAGGACGTCGCGCTGGACCTTGAAGAGGTCGGTCGGATAGCGCACGTGGCTCATCAGGTCGGACGACATGTCGCTGACCGGCTTGAGAGTCGACGGGTAGATGTTCTGCCAGCTCTGCAGCACGGGATCCTCCTCGTCCCAGGCGTAGAGCGTCACCGATCCGTCGTAGGCGTCGACCGTCGCCTTGACGGAGTTGCGGATGTAGTTGATCTCGTCGATGGCGAGCGTCGGCGAGGGGATGTTCGAGTCGGCGATCGCCTCGGACAGGCTCACGCTCGTCGAGTACGGGTACGTGGCGCTCGTGGTGTAGCCGTCGATGATCCAGACGACACGGCCGTCGACCACGCTCGGATACGGATCGCTGTCGAGCTCGAGGTACGGCGCGACCTTCTGCACGCGAGTCTTCGGGTCACGGTCGTACAGGATCTGCGACTCCTCGTTCACCAGGTTCGAGAAGAGGATCTGCTCGGACTGGAACTTCAGTGCGTAGAGGAGCTTCGTGAACGTGTTGCCGATCGCCGGCCCGCCTTCACCTTCGAACGTGGTCTTGGTCTCGGTCGAACCGTCCTTGCCACGCGGATAGTCGATCTCGACGGGGTCGGTGCCGTCCGGAGAACCGACGATCGAGTATTCGGGCGAGTTCTCGCCGAAGTAGACGCGAGGCTCGAACTCCTCCTGCTCGGTGAGGAATCCTGCAGAGGGGATCCCGCGCTCGAGGAACACCGGCTCGCCGTCGGGCGTGCGCTGGTTTCCCGCCGCGACGACGAGTCCATAGCCATGCGTGTAGACGGCTGCGCGGTTGTTCCAGTTGGTGACGTCGACGCCTTCCATGTCGAGGTCGCGCACCGAGACGACGGTGTCCTGCATCTCGCCCTCGATCTCGTAGCGGTCGACGTCGAGGTTCTCCTGGAACTGGTAGTACCCGCGGTACTGCTCGAGCTGGCGCACGGCAGGGCTGATCACGGCGGGATCGACGATGCGGATCGACGCAGTGGTCTCCGCGTCCTCTCGCAGCTGACCGGCCTCGGCATCGGTCTCGGCCTCGAAGGGCGTGGTCTCGAGGTCCGCGACGCCGTAGGCCTCCTTCGTGCCGTCGATGTTCTTCTGGTAGAACTCGGCCTGGTAGGCGTTCTGGTTCGGGCGCACCTGGAAGGTGGTCACGGCCCACGGGAACCCGACCCCCACGACCAGCGAGGCGACGATCAGCAGTGCGGTCGCTGCGAGCGGGAAGCGCCAGCGGCCGATGACCGCGGTGACGAAGAAGAGGATCGCGACGAGCGCGGCGATGATCGCGAGGATCGCGAGGCCGGGGATGGTCGCGTTGACGCCCGTGTAGGCGGGGCCGACGATGCGGTCGTCCTGCGCGAAGAGCGTCTTGTAGCGGTCGAGCCACAGGCTCGCCGCCTGGACCAGCAGGTAGAGACCGGCGATGATCGCGAGCTGGATGCGAGCGGGCTTGGAGATGCGCAGCTCGCCCTGGCCGATGCGGACCGAGCCGTAGAGGTACGAGACCAGGGCGGTCACGATCAGGGTGAGCAGCAGCACGGCCGACACGAATGCCAGCAGGATCGAGTAGAACGGCACCGCGAACATGTAGAACCCGGTGTCCAGGCCGAACTGCGGGTCAAGGGTGTCGGTGGCGACGCCGTTCGCCCACAGCCAGACAGTCTTCCACTGGCTTGCGGCCGAGAACCCGGCGAACAGGCCGAAGAAGATCGGCATCCCCCACATGGCGAGACGACGAAGAGGTTCGATGACCTCCTGGTAGCGGTCGAGCTGCGAGCTGAGCCGCACGTAGACGGGCCGCAGGCGGTATGCCAGCTGGATCGCGACGAACAGCGGCACCGCCATGCCGAGGAACCCGACGACGAACATCACCGCCGTGGCGAACCACTGGGTGGTGAGAACTCCCGCGAAGCCCACCTGGTCGAACCAGAGGAATTCGGTGTAGAACGACGCGAAGACGAAGAAGACGGCGATCAGCGCGGCGATGATCGCCAACGAGATGCCGAAGATTCTTCGCGAGGTTCGAGGAGTGGCCGGGTTCGGTGCAGAAGTCGAGGTCACTCTTCCATCCTAGGCATCCCTTACTGTGCTGCGGCTGTCATCCCGGTCACGGCGAGGTCACGACGTCGCAGGTCGGGAGCGATTCCAGGTCACCACCCTCGGCGATCACCTCGAGAGCGGCGAGCGAGTCATCGAGGGTCTCGGTGCTGATCACGGTGAGCCCGTCGGGGACATGACCGGTCACTTCGTCGCAGTTCGACTGCGGCGCGAGGAAGAACTCCGCGCCGGCATCACGTGCACCGTAGAGCTTCTGGCGGATGCCGCCGATGGGTCCCACCGTTCCGTCTGCTTCGATCGTGCCGGTGCCCGCGATGTTCTCGCCGCCGTTCAGCTCGCCCGGGGTCAGCGTGTCGACGATGCCCAGGGCGAACATCATTCCCGCACTGGGTCCGCCGACGTTGTCGAGCTGCAGGGTGACGTCGATCTCAAAGTCGTAATCGGTTCGCAGGGTGACACCGATCAGCCAGGTCGTGACGTCTCCCTCGACGTGCTTCTCGGGCGTGACCTCGACGGTGTGCTCCTCGCCGGCGCGGAGCACCGTGAGCATCACGGGGTCTCCCCCGGCATCCTGGATCGCCTGACGGAGCTGCTTCGCCGACTCGACCGCAACCCCGTCGACGGCGGTCACGACGTCGTCACTCTCGAGAGAGTCCTGCGCCGGTGAGTCCTCGAGCACGTCGACGACCGTGACCTGCGCGCCTGTGTCGTAGCCGAGAGCGTTCAGCGCTGCGGCTGTGGCCTCGTGCTGCGAGTCGACCATGAGCGTGGCGTTCCGCTCGTCGCGCTGCTCGGTGGTGACGCCTTCGGGGAAGACCGAGTCGAGCGGGACGACGGCTCGCGACGAGTCCATCCATGCGAGGGCGAGCTCGAACCAGCTGGGCGTGCGCTCCCGGTTGCCCACGACCTGCACGGTGGTGAGGTCGAGCGTGCCCGCAGTCTCGAACGTCTCCGCACCTTCGATGTTGATCAGGGGGACCTGCTCGCCGTCTGCATCCGCCGCGGTGCCGAGGGTGTCGTACACGGGCCCCGGTCGCTGGATCACGTACGGCGTCGGCAGAAACGTGAGGACCACGAGTGCGACCAGGGCGACGACCAGCGCCCAGACTCCGAGTCCGAGCCTCACGGGCCGGGTTCGATCCACAGGTTTCCTCCGTCGTTCGCGAGCGGCGTACAGCGATCTGTCCGCGTTCGGGGTCTCGCGGGCGCTCCTGTGACTAGCGTAGAGGCCACGGCTTCAGACGTGCTGAGAGGCGACAGCGATGGCAGACAACGATCCGACCCCCGAGGACTTCGAAGAGTTCCTCCGACGAATGATGTCCGGCCAGGGAGCCGGCGACATCGACCCCGAGGCGCTGCGCAACGCGTTCTCCGGGATGGACGGGCTCCAGCTCGACCCGGCGATGATGCAGACGATCATGGCGCAGCTGCAGGGCGCCTTCGGCGGCGGCGACGCCTGGGAGAACTCCCTCCGTCAGGCGCTGCACATCGCGAACCGCGACGGCCTCGGCATCACCGACGGCTCACGCACCTCGCTGGCGGACTCCTTCGCTCTCGCGGATCTCTGGCTCGGCGAGGCGACGACCATCTCGGAGCTCGCCGAGACCCCGAGGGCCATGACCCGGGGCGAGTGGGTCGAAGCGACGCTGCCGGTCTGGAAGGAGATCGCGGAGCCCGTGTCGACGAGCATCGCCGACGCCCTCACCAGTGCACTCGACACCCAGGTGCCCGAGGACATGCGCGGACTCGTGCAGGGGGCGGGCAAGCTGATGCGCGGTCTCGGCGGATCCGTGTTCGCGGCGCAGTTCGGCCAGGTGCTCGGCAATCTGTCGCTCGAGGTCGTCTCGGGCGGTGATGTGGGCATCCCGGTGCTGCCGGCCGGCACCGCCGCCGTGATCCCGCAGAACCTCACCGCCTTCGGCGAGGGGCTGGAGATCCCCGAAGACCAGATCACGCTCTACCTCGCGACGCGGGAGCTCGCCTATGCGCGGCTCTACCGTCATGCGAAGTGGCTGCATCTGCACGTGATGGCGCAGATCACCGACTTCGCCCGGGGCGTCACGGTCGATGTCGACGCGCTCGAAGACGTGGCGAGCCGCCTCGATCCGTCGAACCCCGAGGAGCTGCGCGCGGCGATCGAGGGTGGCGCATTGCTGCCCGCGCAGAGCGAGGCGCAGAGCGAGGCACTCGCACGGCTGGAGAATCTCGTCGCGACGATCGACGGCTGGGTCGATGTGGTGACGGCGCAAGCGACCTCGCGTCTTCCGGATGGTGCTCGCATCGCCGAAGCGGCGCGCCGCCGACGAGCAGTGGGCGGTCCGGCCGAAGACGCGCTGGGCGCACTCGTGGGGCTCAAGCTGCGCCCGCGTCGCCTGCGGGAGGCATCCGCGATGTGGCAGGCGGCGACCGACGCCGTCGGCGCCGAGGGACGCGACGCTCTCTGGGACTACCCCGATCTGATGCCGACATCCGAGGACATCGACGACCCGTCCGCGCTCGTCTCACGTCTGCAGGCCAGGGCCCGCGGTGAGCAGCCGGTGGCCGACGAGTACGACGAAGCCCTCGCACGCCTGCTCGACGGAGACGATTTCTCGACCGACGGCTCCGGGGCCGCCGATACGGGCGAGCAGGGCGAAGACGAGGGGCCCGGAGGCGACCGCCCGGTGTGATGCGGGGTCGCGCGGCGGGGAGTTCTCCACGGATGCTGTGCAGGCGCCCAACACACGCCGCACAGTACGCAGAATCGAGGGATGTCTCCACTGACGCCCAAGATCCTCACTCGCCTCGACCCTGATGTGCCTCTGCTGTGGCGCGACGGCGAGACGCTGCAGATCGGCATCGAGGGCACTCTGCGGATTCCCGCATCGGCCCCGTGGGTCGAGCTGCTCGTCGGCAGGATGGCGACGGGATTCCGTCGAGGAGCGTTCGACGTGGTGGCCCATTCCGTCGGCGCGCCCCGCGGGGAGGCACGCCTTCTCCTCGCGCGTCTGGAACCGCTCCTCGTCGACGACGCTCCCCCACCGAGAGCCGCGTGGGTCGAGAGCATCGACGTGCGCGACGCGCGTTGCGAGTTCCGTCTGCGCGAAGCGCTGATCGACGAGGGCGTTACGCAGGGTGAGCGGACCGCGGCCGAGGACATCGGGGTGGTCCTCATCGAGGGCGCTGCCGCGGCGTTGCAGTTCGCGCGCTACCTTCGCGACGACACTCCGCATCTGCCCGTCGCGCTGGAGCGGGGGCGCACCACGGTCGGCCCCCTCGTCGTGCCGGGCGAGTCACCCTGCCTGTCGTGTCGCGACGAGCACGAACGCGACCGAGACACCGCGTGGCCGCGCATGCACGCGCAACTGATCGGCCGATCGGCCGGGCCGATCAGCGTCGCGCGCATCGCCGATGCGGCTCGACTCGTCGCGAAGCTGCTTCTCACCGATTCGGTTTCGGGCTCATTCGTCGAGGTCAGCGCCGAGGGCCACCACGTGTGGCGTTCGGTGACGTTTCACGAAGAATGCCGGTGCCGCGAGCTGTCGTTCCTATCTCCGCAAGGAACCGAGACGGAGCCCGCTCCCCTCGTCCCGCCGAGCGCGACCATGACACCGCGAGGGTACGCGCGGCGCGCGTGACACCGACATAGGCGAGACGACGCTCCTCGTCGATCGCCTCGAAGCCCGTGGCGTACGAGATCGGCAGCGCCCCCTCCGCCCAGCCGGCGAGGTGGACGTGCGGCCACTCGAGACCCTTCGCGGCGTGCAGGGTCGAGAGCGTGACCGTGCGCATCGTCGGCTCGTGCTGATCCTTCGCTCGGGCCATCAGCGCATCGCTGAAGGTGCGGAGGTTCTCGTCCGGCCCCGCCTCCTCGGCGAGGCGGAGGATGGCCGCCCGCGCCTCCCAGCCGTCGCGCTGCGCGCCACCGGCAGCCGGCGGCTCCTCGGTCAGGCCGAGCTCACGGAGCACCCGACGGACTCCGGGGAGGAACCCGTGCTCGGTCGGTGCCACTGCGGCGGCGCGCAGCGCGAGGATCGCCTGGCGGACCTCGGGCATCGCGAAGAAGCGGGTGCCGCCGAGAACCGATGTCGCGATCCCCTCGGCTGCGAGTGCCTGCTGAAGCACCGCGGACTGCGCATGGGCGCGGTACAGGACAGCGATGTCCGCGGGCGAAGCTCCGGCCTCGATGCGCGCGGAGACGGCCGCGGCGATTCCTGCGGCCTCGTCGTGCTCGCTGTCGTAGGCCGTGACGGTGGGCGCCTCGGCATTGAATGTCTCGCGCGCCGGGACCAGTTCGAGCGCTCCCGGCCGGTCGTGCATCAGGGCGTTGGCGGCCTCGAGGATCGGCGCCTGCGAGCGGTAGTTCGTCTCCAGGCGCACCACGGTGGCATCCGGATGGCGGCGCTCGAACTCCAGGAGGAAGCGCTGCTCCGCTCCGGCGAACGAGTAGATGGTCTGGCTCGCGTCACCGACGACGCAGATGTCTCTGCGATCGCCGAGCCACAGCTCCAACAGGCGGTTCTGCAAGGGCGAGACGTCTTGGAACTCGTCGACGGTGAAGTGCCGGTACTGCTCGTGCACGGAGGCTGCGACGCGGGGTTCAGCCTCGAGCATGCCCGCACACGCGAGCAGCACGTCCTCGAAGTCGAGCTGGTGCCGCTCGTCCTTGAGCGCCTCGTACCGCTGCTGCAGTTCGACGAGTCGGGGCTGGTCGATCCCGGTCACGGTCCGACCGAGCGCCGCATGCTGGTCGATCGAGAGCATCGAGACCTTGCGCCACTCGATCTCCGAGGCGATGTCACGCAGCGTGGCCGTGCTCGGTCGCATCCGCATCGCGTCGGCGGCCTGACCCAGCATCCGGACCTTGTTGTCGATGATCGAGGGAGCCGGGGATCCGGCGAGCGTGGGCCAGAAGAAATTCAGCTGTGCGAGCGCCGCCGCGTGGAATGTGCGCGCGGCGACGCCCTCGACTCCCAACGCCCTGAGCCGCCCACGGAGTTCACCCGCGGCCTTGGCCGTGAACGTCACGGCCATCACCCGGGACGGCGAGTACGCACCGGTGTCGACGCCGTGCGCGATGCGGTGCGTGATCACACGGGTCTTGCCCGTCCCTGCGCCGGCCAGCACGGCCACGGGCCCGCGCAGCACGGATGCCGCCTCCCGCTGCCGTTCGTCGAGCGCTTCGAGTGCGCTCACTCGCGATCCTCGAGCCACGCAACGATCAGGGCGCGCGCGATGGATGCCGCTCCGGGGAGCCCGACCGGCCCCTCGCCGGCGAGCGCGCTGGCGATCTCCGACCGCGTGAACCAGCGGACGTCGATGATCTCCTCACCGTCCGCCCGCACCTCGTCCACGTCGACGGCGACCGCGCGAAAACCCAGCATGAGCGAGCGCGGGAACGGCCACGGCTGGGAGGAGACGTAGTCGAGGGACGCGAGGCGAACTCCCGCCTCCTCCTCCAGCTCGCGATGGACCGTCGACTCGAGCGACTCGCCGGCCTCCGTGAAACCCGCGAAGCACGAATACATGCGTCCGCCCCAGTTCGCGTTCGCTCCGAGAAGCAGCCGTTCGCCGTCCGGACTCTCGACCGCGACGATGACCGCCGGGTCAGTGCGCGGGAAGTGCTCCTTGCCGCAGACGAGGCACTGCCGTGACCATCCCGCCTGCCTGACCTCGGTCCCGCCTCCGCAGGCGGGGCAGAACGGCGCATCGCGCAGCCATCCTGCGAGTGCGAGCGCTTCGATCAGCAGCTCCGTCTCACCGCCGGCGAGCCTCCCGCCGAGATCGCGCAGCCCGAGCCAGGTCTCGTCGGGCGTGGTGTCGACGGTGTCGGCCTCAGGCGCCAGGGCGGCGAGCAGTATCGCGGCACCCTGCGCGTCACGCGCGAGCAGCGCCCAGGTCGCGTCACCGATCTCGGAGGGCTCGACACGCAGCAGAGAGGTCTCGTCACTCTCGGTCCCGGCGATCCGGACCCGCCCCTGACGGACGGCGATCACCCTGGTCGTGGGTGCCGCACGGAGGCGATCGAGGATCCCCGGTTCGGTCCTCAGATCAGCGGCACGGTCGAGGGACGGGCGCATTGTGGTCATCGACTCCCTCTCTCACGGGCGTGGCGGAGGCGGGACCGCCCCCGAGCCGACCTACCCTGGGGGGATGGGACGCTCTCCTTTCACTCTAGCCGCGGCAGTGACGGCTGCACTGCCCGGAGCGGAGGTCACGGGTGCCCGCGCCCTGTCGTCCGATGCGGACGGTCGCTTCGACTCCGCCGTCGCCACGCTGGCCGACGGCCGCGAGCTCGCCATCCGCGTGGCAGACGACGATGAGTCCGCGCGCGAGTTGGCAGCCGAAGCCATCGCGCTGCGTGCTCTCACCGCCGGAGCCCGCGCGATGCTGCCTTTCCGCGCACCCGGGTATGTCGGCGAGACCCGGCTGGGAGACGCGCCGGCATTGGTCACCGAACTCCTCCCCGGGTTCCAGATCGACGCGGCGCTCGTGCCGGCCGGTCGTGGCGCCGCGGAATCGATGGGAACAGCGATCGCGGCCGTGCATGCCCTGCCCGTGTCAGTGGTCCGCAGTGCGGGCCTCATCGCACGGTCGGCGCAGGAGAGCCGAGACGAGCTGGCCCGGCTGATCGACACCGCCGCGGCGACGGGGCGTGTTCCTGCCCGCCTCACGGTCCGCTGGCGTGAGGCCATCGACGACGACGACCTGTGGCGTTTCGAGTCGACCGTCGTCCTCGGCGGTGCGCAGGCGTCCTCGTTCGTGTTCGCCGACGAGACCGACCGCGGGCCGGAGGTCACCGGCATCCTGGGCTGGCACTCGCTGTCGGTCGGGGATCCCGCCATCGACCTGTCGTGGCTGTCCACGGCACCGGATGCCGCGGCCGATGTGCACGCCTCGTACGCACGCGCGGTCGATCGAGTCGCCGATCCTGCGCTCGAGATCCGGGCACGTCTGCTCGCCGAGTTGGACTTCGCACGGTGGCTGGTTCATGGAGATTCCCTGCGACGCGTCGACATCGTGGATGACGCCGCCGCCCTGCTCCAGGCCCTCGCCGACGGACTGCACTCCGACGACCTGTCGGTCATCGCGTCGCGCGATGCCGGCGTGGACTCGGCGATGGATGCTCTCGACCGGGTGCCCGCCGGCGCCGTGTCCGGGGTCGACACCTCGATGCAGACCGACGCATACAACCCGGAAGACCTCTGGCACACGTCCGATGACGAGAGGACCGGTGACATCACTGCCGCGACCGAGGCTGCCCGACGCGCCCAGGTCGGGTCGTTGGAGACCGAGGATCTCTCGGGGGTGCGAGACTCCCTGGAAGATCTCGACTCCGGCACCACCGGTGATCAGGCGCCCATCGAGTCGACTCGACGCGAGGCAGAGCCCGCGTCCGCCGACGATGATGACTCCGCATCCGGATCACCGGAGGACGAAGCTCAGCGCGCCGCCCGCGCGGCGCTCCAGCGCTGGAAGAGCTCGAGCTCCGAATAGACCCTGTCGCCTCGGATGACCAGGTCGTCGGCGACGTAGTAGAGCGCGACGTCGATCTCCTCGAGCGGCACGTCGAAGCGTCGGTGGTAGGCGAGTCGGTAGAGGGCCAGCTGCAGCATCCGCTCCTCGCGCTCCTGCGGAGTGCGCGGCGCCTTGCCCGTCTTCCAGTCGACGATCTCGATGCGCCCGCCACGATCGTCCCGGCGGTAGACGGCGTCGAGCTTGCAGATGACGATGTTGCCTGCGTCAGGCGCGTCGGTCGCCGCGTCGTGTTCGAGCGACTGAGCGCTCGCGATACCGCTGCCGAGCGCGAAGTCGATCTCGATCTCGACCGCGATGGGCTGCAACCGCCCCCACTCGCTGCGCTCGAAGATCGCCTGCAGGGTCGACAGGTCCGCGGCATCCGCAGCCGAGACATCCTCGTCTGCAGCGCCCCACGACACGTCGTCCTCGTCGAGCTCCCAGAGCGCCTCGTCGAGACGAGCGCCGACTCCCACCAGTTCGCTGCGTCGCTCCACCCAGGCATGGAACAGCGTTCCCAGACGCGTCTGCCGATAGGGCCGCTCCGGCATCGGTCGCACGATCGACGAGAGCGTCCCGCTGAAGTCCGTGACGTAGTCCTTGAACCTCGATGCGGGAACCCGGGTCGGCGGCGGAGCCTCGACGCCTCGCAGACGTGCGGCCCGCTCGGCGAGCAGGCGTGCCAGCTCCGGGGTCGCGGTGGGGTCCTGCGCCGCCGCCTCGCGGACAGCCCGTGCCGCGGTCTCGACGACCCCGCGGCGAGCGCCGAGCGGATCGAGCGGCCACGTCAGGGTCGATCCCGGGCCTTCATAGGGGTTGTCGTCGGGGTCGACCTCACCGATCTCCTCGAGTCCGCGGACCTCGATCGCCTCGACCAGGAAGGGGCTGGGTACTCGCGGCGACTTCTGCCCCGCCCAGTGCGCCCCCGTCAGCAGGAGGTCCGTACGGGCGCGGGTCACTGCGACGTACGCCAGACGACGCTCCTCCTGCTGCTGGTAGGCGCGATAGGCGTCCTTGAACCGCTTGAGCGCACCGCCCTGCGGGTTGGCCTTCGAGACCCCGCCGGAGAGCGAAGACTGCGCGAGGGTCTGCCGCTTCTTCGGATCCGCTTCGTCTCCGATCGCCGCGATGGGATCCCACTCGAAGCGTGGCAGCGCGTCCCGATCGCCGCGCAACGCGAACGGCACGACGCCGAAGCCGAACCACCCCGAAGTGTCGGACACTCGGCTGGGCAGTTCGTCGGACACCAGGCGCACGACCGCGACGGAGTCCCATTCGAGCCCCTTGGAGCCGTGGATCGTGAGCAGTTGCACCACTCCGGGTTCCGGGGGTTCCGGCCTCGGCATGAGCTCGTCGGTGCTCTCGGCCTTGTCGAGCCAGGCGAGAAGACTCGCGATCGTCCCGCGCTCGTCTGCGGCGAGGAACGCGCGGACCTCGTCGGAGAACGCCCTCAGCTGGGTCGCCGCGATGCGGGCCGGTCCGCGCGTCTCGTTCGCGGCGAGCTCGATGTCGAGTCTGAGCTCGAGCTCGATGAGGCGGACCAGCTCGGGTATGGGTTGGGATGATGCACGACGCAGTCGCTCGAGCATCTCCCCCGCGGCACGGATCCGTGCTCTCCCGTCGGGAGTGATCCCCGCGATCAGGCGATAGTCGTCACGCACGGCTCGCACGACATCGACGGCGTCGATGATGGACACGGCCTCATCGGCTCCGCGCGATGACCTCAACCGCACCCGAACCTCGTCGGGAAGCGGCATCATGCCGGTGTCACGTTCGGAGAGTGTGCGACCCAGGTCGTACAGGGCCGCCATGTCCGCGACCCCCACCGCGAATCGGGGCCCGGTGAGGAGACGGATCAACGCCGACCCCGCTGTGGGATCGTGCACGGCGCGCAGGGTCGACACCACGTCGACGACCTCCGGAGTGGCGAGCAGCCCGCCGAGACCCAGGATGCGGTGCGGGATGCCCTGTGCCGCCAAGGCGGCGGCGAAGGTCTGCATGTGCTTCTTCGAGCGGAACAGGATCGCGCCGGTGTGCGGCCGTCCGGCCGAAACGGCGTCATGGGCAGCACGTCGCGCAGCGAACCAGGTCGCCACTTCGTCGGCCTCGGCGTCGACCGTGAACGGGAAACGCACTTCGACCGCGCCTTCCGCCGCGCCGGGTCTCGGTTCCAGCGGAGGCACGTCGAGACCGGGTCGCTGAAGGGGCACGAGAATGCGGTTGGCGACGTCGAGGATGCTGGTGTCGTTGCGCCAGCTGGTCATGAGGCTGTAAGTCTGCGCCCCCTCGGGCGCGGAGGTGAAGGCACCGGAGAACGCGTAGAGGTTGTCGGCGCTCGCTCCGCGCCAGCCGTAGATCGACTGATGCGGGTCACCGACGGCCATGACCGCCGAATCGCGGAAGAGCTCCGCGAGAAACCTGGTCTGGATGACGGAGGTGTCCTGGTACTCGTCGAGCAGCACGACCCGGTGCTGCTCGCGCAGGTCGGAGCGGACGTCCGGAGCGGACTCGACGATGTCGTAGGCCCCGCCGACCTGGTCCGCGAAGTCGAGCACTCCGCGGCGGCTCTTCTCGGCGATGTACTCGCGCACGAGGCGCGCCAGCGTGTCCAGACCGAGCAGATTGCCGGCAGCCTTGTCGACATCTCCGTTGCTCCGGTACGACTCGAAGGCTTCGGCCTGATCGCGGGCGATGCGCACCGCCCGGTCGAGGTCGACGCGGTGATCGAGCACGTCGCCGGCCAGTCGCTGCACCGCATCGATCACGGTGCCCAGTGCGAAGTCGATCTCCTCGAGCTCCGGAAGGTCGGAGCGCAGCACGACCTCCCGTGCCAGCATCCACGATGCGGCCTGGCTGAGCATCGCCACGTCGGAATCCCGTCCGATTCGCGCGGCGTGCTCCCGCACGATGCCGTCGGCGAAGGCGTTGTACGTCGAGACGCGCGGTCGGATCATCAGGTCCTCGGCCGCACGAGGGGTCCCAGGGTCCCATCCGGTGCCGTATCGCTCAGCGAGTTCGTCGAGCACGTGGCGACGCACGACGTCGCGCTGCCGACCGGCAGCCGCGTCATCGACCCGGCGAAGCGCCCCGGATGCGACGATCTCGGGAAGGAACGGGAGCAGACCGCGCCGCCCGTAGTCGTCGATGACGGCCAGGCGTGCGCCGATGCGCTCGGCGAGCTCCCCCGCGGCCTTGCGGGTGAAGGTCAGCCCGAGGATCTCATCGCGTCGGACATGGCCATTGGCGACCAGCCAGACCACCCGCCCGGACATCGTCTCGGTCTTGCCGCTGCCGGCACCGGCGACGACGAGCGCGGGTGCGGGTGGTGCTTCGATCACACGCTGCTGCGCGGGGGTCGGCGACGGCTGCCCGAGCGCGGCCGCGACGTCCGTGGCCGAGATCCCGAGGGAGCCCGGCCAGCGATCGGGCACCTCGGGAGCGCGAGCGGCGCCCGTGGTCTCGGAGATGGTCATGAGCTCACCGCCGGAACAGTATGGATCCGGCACGGATTCACGCGCCGCTGCGTGTCTGCGCAGTGCGACTCCACCTGGGCCGTGAAGCTGGACGCCGACATGCCGCGCGCAGCCTCGCCCACTCGTCGGAGGAACGCGTCTCGAGAATCGGGTCCGAGAGTGTGCTGATGCGCGACCCGATAGTCGCTCTTCGAGAGGGTCTTCGAAACGATCACCAGGCGGGCGCCCGCGAGAGCATCGGCCGATGCGCCCGGTACGAGCCCCTGCTGCACCGCCACCTGATAGGCGGCGAGCTGTGCGTGCTCGAGGACACCCGATTCGGACTCCGGATCCGTCTTGCCCGTCTTGAGATCGACCACGACGACTCGCTCCTTCTCGGCTCCCGCACCGTCGCCGCCGCTGATCGGCTGCCATCGCTGCCCGCGGGCATGCGGATGATCGCCCGCACCGGGCGGATAGACCTCGACGCGGTCGATGAATCCGTGGATGACGGCCTGATTCGCCGTGTCGTCGCCGACCGGTCGCACTCGGTCCTCGCCCGCGAGCTCGGCTTCTGCCTCGGAGACGTCGACAGCGAACCGGAACTCGACCTCGCTCGCCAGCTCGCGTCCCCCGTCGCGCCGCACATCGCCCAGATAGGTGTGCAACCGATCGATGAAGGTGTCGGCGCGGCGACGCTCCTTGCGACCGATCCACTCGGTCTCGAAGTCGAGTTCTGTCCAGTGCTCGGCGACGATCGCCCGCATCCGCTCGAGATCTCCGTCGGGGACCTTCTCCATCGCCTCGTGGATGATCGTTCCGATGCCCGCGGTCGGCGGCATGACGGTGTCACCTCCCAACGCCGAGACGGCCCAGTTGAGCCCGCATTCCTCGAACGACTCCATCTTCGACGGAGACACCCGCGCACCCTCGGTCGCGAGATCGCGCAGCGCGGCATTCGTGGAGGGCGGCGTGACGCCGTACCAGTCGACGGGGTCGGCGCCGGGGACGCCCTCGCGAGCCAACACGGCGAGCTGCTCCGCGGCGTGCGCCCGCGCTGTCGGCGACTGAGCGGTCGTCAGCACGCGCCGATGACGGGCCACCAGCCCGCGCAGGGTCAGCGGATGGTCTGCAGAGGCGTGCTGCTCGGGCGGATCCGGCTGCGGAAGGAAGGCGAAGAACGGGCTGGGGGTCATGTCGTCGTCATCGACCGCCGTGATGAGCAGCCGCCGTCGTGCCCGGGAGATCGCCCGCACGAAGAGCCTCAGTTCGTCGTGCAGTGCGGCTCGCCGTCGATCGAGGGCCGCAGGAGGATCTTCCGGCACACCCGCGCGGCGAGCGAGAAGGGCATCGGCGAGACGCCAGGTCTGGAGCATGCCGCCACGCAGACGGACGTTCGGCCAGACGCCGTCCTGCACCCCGGCCACCACGACGGCATCGAACTCGGTGCCGAGTGCCGTCGCCGGCGTGAGCAGCGTCACTCGCCCCGGTCGGTCGGGACTCGAGAGGGAATCCTCAGGCACCTCGCTGTCGAGGACATCGCGGACGAAGACCTCGGGCCGCTCGTTCGGCGTGCGCTCGACGAAACGCTTCGCCGCGCCGAACAACGACACGAGGGCATCGAGAGCCCTCGCCGTCTCGGCGCCGGCCGCCTGCAACGACATCTCGCGCCAGGCGATCTGCAGCCGTCTGCCGTCGACGGCACGAGCCTCGTCCCACACCCGCCAGAGCAGGTCGTGGATCGTCTCTCCCGCATCTGCGGCCCGTGCCACTGCGGCGATGGTCTGGGCGAAACGCGCAGCGGTACGCGACTCCTGCGCGTCGATGAGCGTGAAGTGGTCTGGGCTGGCGAGCGCCTGACGTAGGAGTTCTCTGGCCGGAGTGGATCCGCCGTGCTCGAGCTCGATGTGCCGCAGTCGCGCGCGCAGCCGTCGGAGGGCGATCGCATCCATGCCGCCGAAAGGCGTCCGCAATGCCTCCTCCCAGTCCTGAGACGTGCGCTCATCGGCGCGCGTCAGTGCCAGCCGGACGATCCCCACGATGTCACGGACGACCGATTCGCTGCCGAGCGGTCGCTGCACGCCCGCGGCGCGCGTCGGTATCTCCCGCGCCGCCAGCTCCGCCTCGAGCTGCGAGACCTGGCGCGTGTCGTGGGCGATGACCGCCATCCGGTCCCACGGCACCCGGCCGGAGAGGTGCCACTCGCGCATGACGCCCGCGATGCGGTCGAGCTCCTCGTACGGCGAGGGAGCGAGGAAGGTCGCCACGCTCGCCTCGAGGTCATCGGTGTCGGCCGCGACCGGAGCCCGCCGATGATCGACCCGACCCGACGCCCCGATCGCCTGCGTCAGAGTGCGGGTCAGCGCGGTGAGCGGTGACGACTGCCGATGGGGCTCATCGAGGACGTGGACGTCTCCGAGCGCGGTGGCCAGCTGCGCGAACAGCTCGGGGCTGGCACCCCGGAACGCACCGGAGGAGATGTCGGGGTCGCCGAAGGCGAGCACGGCGATCCCGCGCTCGCGGAGGGCTCGGACGATCGCGATACCACCCCTGGTGAGTTCTTGCGCGTCGTCGAACAGCACGATCTTCAGGTCGGCGAGAACTCCGAGGGCGCTGTCGTCGGAGCTCCGCAGCACCTCGCACGCTTCGGCGAGCAGGTCGGCGGCGTCGCGGTGCGCAGCGCGCGCCTGATCGAGGACCGACCGATATTCCACCAAGAAGTCGGCCACGGCCGACCACGCGGGGTCGCCCGCGCTGCGCAGCTCATCCGGACGCACGCCGAGCTCGGCGCACTCGGCGATGAAGGCGCGCAACTCGGAGCGGAATCCCTTGGATGCGCGCACTGCGGGGCTGAGCGCATCGGGCCAGGCGATGACCGAGTCTTCGGCGTCTCCCTCGAGCAGGTCGGCGATCAGGCGGTCCTGGTCGGCCCCCGTGAGCAGGGCAGGCGGGTCTTCACCGTCTCGCACCATCGCGCCGCGGACCACCTGGAACGCGAAGGACCCGAGCGATCGTGCGAGCGGACCCGGAGTCGCCTGCGCGGTGCGCACTCCGATGCGATCGCGCAGCGCCGTCGCCGCCTGCCTGCTCGGGGTCAGCACGAGGACCTCTTCGGGCCGGAGGCCTGCGACATCGAGCAGGTGCACGACCCGCTCCGTGAGAGTGCGCGTCTTTCCGGTTCCCGGTCCACCGATGATGATCCCGGATGCCGAGTCGTCAGCGCCGATCACGGCTCTCTGGGCGGCATCCTGCATCATGCCCTCCACGCTACTGCGACGGACGGACATCGCCGGATCCGGACGCCGGACGCCCGCCCCCGCCCGCGTCGTCTCCGTGTGCGCTCAGGGCGAAACCGGGGTCTCGTCCCGATCTCGCCCACGGCCCCCGGGGTAGAGTTGGGCGCAGCGGTCACCGCTCTCGGTCGACCCAGCACTGCATCGTCTACGGGACAAACACAGGAGTACGCGTGGAAATCCGCATCGGCATCATCAACACCGGCCGCGAGCTCAGCTTCGAGACCGCAGCGACCGCGGACGAGGTCCGCACCCAGGTCTCCACAGCGCTCGAGCAGAACACCTCGCACCTCAACTTCGCCGATGTGAAGGGCAACTCGTACGTCGTCCCCACCGCGAACCTGGCCTACATCGAACTCGGCACCGAAGAGTCGCGTCGAGTCGGCTTCTTCGCCTGACCCGACCATGTACATCCTCCTCGCGCTGATCGGCGCGTGCGCGCTCGGCATCGCCGTCCACTTCGCGATCGGGGGCCGAGAGCTCCGCGGAGTGGCGGTGACCCCGGCCATCGCGACCGCAGCGGCCGCGGTCCTCTACACCGGACTGCAGTGGATCGGCGTGGGCGAGGACAGCATCTGGCTGTGGCTGACGAGCATCCTCGGCTCCGTCGTCATCGCCGCGGGGGCGACCGTCGCCATCGTCGCATGGCGACGCCGCTCCGATGCCTCCGCGAAGGCAGCTCTCGGGATCTGAGTCCGCCGCCCCTCAGGAGGCGAGGCCCATCGCATCCATGCGACGGGCGTGCGCGCCCATGAGCTCTGTGTACACGAGCTCCACGCGATCCTCGCTCATCGCGGCGAGCTCGGGCTGTCGGAGTGCCGAACGGCACACGAGGATCGTGTCGCCGACCAGACGACGGGCCCACATCGAGAGGAGCGAGCGCCATTCGCCGTCGCCGTCGATCGTCTCCTGGATGATCGCGACGATCTCGTGGCGCGCGTCGTCCTCGCTCAGGATCGCGGCCACCTTCTCACCGACGTCTCCGTAGCTCGAGGCGAGCGCGAAGTAGAAGTCGTCGAGCATGCCGGCCGTGATGTACACCGCGAGAAGCGTCTCGCGCGGACGCGCACCGATGGTCTTTCGTCGGAAGGCGTCGAGATTCTCGCGGAACGGGAGCATGAGCTGAGTCGGATCATCGCCGCGCTCGGCGATCAGATCGACGATCGCGCGGTGCTTCGTGAGGGCCGCGCCGGCCGCACGCGACAGCGATTCCTTCTCGGAGAGTTCGGGAGTCGCCCGGATCAGCCGCGTGAGCGTCTCGAAGTACCCCAGCTGCAGATACGCGGCCTGACCGAGGAACCTGTTGAGCTCGGGCGCCAGCTCGGCGAAGTCGACGCGCGTCGCGGAGCCCTGATCGCCGCGACTGCGCAACGTCAGAGTGCGCCGCGGCGTCCTCCGCTTCCAGAACCAGTTGACCACGGGGTTCACAATACCCGGGACGGACGGCTCCTCCGGGCGTCTCCGACCCTCTCGGGTAGGCTGTCCCTGTCCCCGCCGTCGGAGCGGGGCCCGCGCCTGTGGCACATGAGACGGCGTGGATCCGTGAAACAGGGCGATCCTCGTAGGTCGCCGGACAGGCATCTGAACATTGACAACCTTCGCTGATCTCGGAATCGATCAGGACATCGTCGACGCACTCGCCTCCAAGGGCATCGTCGACGCGTTCCCCATTCAGGAGCAGACCATCCCCCTCGGCCTTCCCGGTCAGGACATCATCGGCCAGGCCAAGACCGGAACCGGTAAGACCTTCGGCTTCGGCATCCCCGTCGTGCAGCGCCTGGGTCTGAACCCGGAGCACGGGGTCAAGGCGCTGATCGTCGTCCCCACGCGCGAGCTCGCGGTGCAGGTGTACGAGGACATCGATCTGCTCACCAGCAACCGCTCCACCAGCGTCGTGGCGATCTATGGCGGCAAGGCGTACGAGGGTCAGATCGACCAGCTCAAGGCCGGCGCGCAGATCGTCGTCGGAACCCCCGGCCGTCTGATCGACCTGGCCGGCCAGCGGCTGCTCGACCTCTCCAACGCCACCGAGGTGGTTCTCGACGAGGCCGACAAGATGCTCGATCTCGGATTCCTCGCCGACATCGAGAAGATCTTCCAGCGGGTGCCCGACGTCCGCCACACGCAGCTGTTCTCAGCGACGATGCCCGGCCCGATCGTCGCGCTCGCACGTCGGTTCATGTCGAACCCGATCCACATCCGTGCGAACGACCCCGACGAGGGGCTCACCCAGGCGAACATCAAGCACCTCGTCTACCGCGCACACTCGCTCGACAAGGACGAGATCATCGCGCGCATCCTGCAGGCCGAAGGCCGTGGCAAGACCGTGATCTTCACGCGCACCAAGCGCGCGGCGCAGCGTCTCGTCGACGAGCTCGGCGACCGCGGCTTCAACGTCGGTGGGGTCCACGGCGACATGGGGCAGGATCAGCGTGAGCGCTCGATGGCCGCGTTCAAGGCCGGCAAGAAGGACGTGCTCGTCGCGACCGACGTGGCCGCCCGAGGCATCGACGTCGACGATGTGACCCACGTCATCAACCACACGATCCCCGACGAGGACAAGACGTACCTGCACCGAGCGGGCCGCACGGGTCGCGCCGGCAAGACCGGCATCGCCGTGACGTTCGTCGACTGGGAAGACCTGCACAAGTGGGCTCTCATCAACCGTGCTCTCGAGTTCGGCCAGCCCGAGCCCGTCGAGACCTACTCGTCTAGCCCGCACCTCTTCGAGGACCTCGACATCCCCGCCGGCACCAAGGGCCGCCTCGTGAGCGCACCCAAGACCGAGAAGCCGGTGCGCGCACCGCGTCCGGAGCGCGCCGCCGATGTGGCGGCCGAGGGAACCGGCGAGGGCGGCACGCGTCGTCGTCGTCGCCGCCGCGGCGGCTCGGAGCAGGTCGGATCGACCTTCGCCGAGGGGAAGTCCGACAGCTCGGCATCCGATTCCTCAACCCCCGCCGCCGACCGCAGCGCGGAGGGAGCGGGCACCCATGACGGCGCAGGCAAGGAGCACCACGACGGCAAGCCGGCACCTGCGCGCCGCCGTCGTCGTCGCCGTGGCGGCTCGGGGGCGGCCGGTGCCGCACCCGTCACCGGGGCCTGACGTCAGCGTCGATCTGACGACGCCGTGAGAGGGGCGGATGCTGCTGCGGCGGCATCCGCCCCTTTCCGGTCCTCAGGCCCGGTCCTCAGGCGTAGGTGGGCGTCGACCCCGTCGCACGCTCGATCAGTCGTGCGACCATCTCATCCGCCGTGGTGTTCTCACCCGGCAGGTTGGGCTTTCCGGCCCCGTGATAGTCGCTCGATCCTGTGACGATCAGGTCGTGCTCGGCCGCCAGCGCGTGCAGCGCCCGCTTGCCTGCGTCGGTGTTCTCGCGGTGGTCGATCTCGAACCCGCCGAGTCCCGCCGCGATGAGCCTTTCGATGAACGGCACCGGCATCATGCGATCACGCCCCGCCGTCACCGGATGCGCGATGATCGCCACTCCCCCGGCGTCGGTGATCAGCCGTACTGCGGTGAGCGGGTCGGGCGCGTAGTGCGGCTCGTAGTACCCCTCGCGCGGGTGCAGGATGCCGTCGAACGCCTCCGTGCGATCGCGGACGATGCCCCGCGCCACCAGAGCATCGGCGATGTGCGGGCGCCCCACCGTCGCGTCAGGCGTCGTCTGCGCGACCACGTCGTCCCACACGAGGTCGTAGTCGCGGCCGATGCTGCGCACGATGCGCTCCGCCCGACCGATGCGATCGCCCCGGATCCTGTCCGTCTCGGCCCGCAGCGAGTCGTCGAGCGGGTCGAAGAGGTACCCGAGCACGTGAACGCTCCGCCACTCGTGCTTGGCGGAGAGCTCCATGCCCGGGATGAACGTCATTCCGAGCGCCGCGGTCTGCTGCGCAGCCTCCTGCCATCCCGTGGTGCGGTCGTGGTCGGTGAGAGCGATCGTGCGCACCCCGTGCGCATGGGCCTGGCGCACGACCTCGGCCGGTGTCTCCGTGCCGTCCGAGTGATTGGAGTGCAGGTGCAGGTCGGACGGTCCTGCGAACGGGTGGGAACGAGCGACGGCCATCCTTCGAGAGTACCCACGCCCGGACGACAGCGGCGCGCGCGCCGTGCCGGGGCAGGGTCTTCACAGCGAGGGCTTCTAGGCTGGAGGGGATGCTTCGACTCCTGGGGATTCTCTTCACCGTGCTGCTCGCGATAGCCACGGCGATCGTCGTGTGGCCGCAGTTCTTCCACCTGGAGCAGACGTACCCGTTCGCCCAGATCGTGGCGGCTCGCGGCGTGGTCCTCGCGGCATTCCTCGTGGTCGCCGTGCTCGCGATGCTGCTCCTGTTCGCCCGGCCGCTGCGCGGATTCGCGGCGTCGGTGCTCATCGTGGCGCTCCTCGGCGCCGCCGCCACCGGCGTGATCGGGATGCTGCGCGGATTCGGCTCCGGAGCGCTGCCCGCAGCCACCGAGACCAGCCTGCGCGTGCTGTCCTGGAACACAGCGGGCGACAACGTCTCCGCGCCGCAGATCGCGCAGCAGATCCTCGATCAGGGAGCCGACATCGTGGCTCTTCCCGAGACCACGGAGGCGGTCGGCGAGGAGATCGCGGTGATGCTCCGCGAGCAGGGGCACCCGATGTGGGTGCATCACGTGCAGTTCCAGCCTGATGTCGTCGACGGACCGAAGTCGTGGCACACGACGGTTCTCGTGTCGCCCGATCTCGGCGAGTACTCGGTGATCGAGTCCTCGGAGAACGGCTCGAACAACACGGGGTCGGTTCCGAGCGCCGTGCTGATGCCCGTCGACGGCTCCGGTCCGACCATCGTCGCCGTGCACGCCGTCGCCCCGCGGGTCGAGGACATGGTCCAGTGGAGCAGCGACCTTCGCTGGATCGCGGATCAGTGCCCCGAGGGCGACTTCGTGCTGGCGGGAGACTTCAACGCGACGGTCGATCACATGGCAGGCCTCGGCGTCGACGGGGGCGACATGGGCTACTGCCGCGACGTCGCCTCGCGAACAGGGAACGGCTACAGCGGCACGTGGCCCAGCTCTCTGCCGACGCTGCTCAGCACGCCGATCGACCATGTCATGGCGTCCCCGAACTGGACGCCGACCGGGTCCGTCGTGATCGACGATGCCGGCGGCAGCGATCATCGCGGGCTGATCGTCCAGCTCGAGCCGACGGGCTGACCCCGCGCACACATCTCGCAGGTGACAGACTGGAGGGATGAGCACCGCAGAACGCGACACGATCGCAGAACCCGTCGTCGAGGCCCCCGCCGAGAGCACCACCACGAACCGCAAGCAGCCCTTCCCCCAGGGCTTCCTCGACACGATCTCCACCGGCTGGGCCGAGCGGGACGAGACCCTCCCCTCGCCTCGGACGCAGGCACCGTTCGCCGCCGAGCGGCGCGCGGCCGTCTCGGCGGCATTCCCCGGAAAGCGTCTCGTGATCCCCGCCGGCTCGCTGAAGCAGCGCAGCAACGACACGGACTACGTCTTCCGGGCGCACTCGGCGTTCGCGCACCTCACCGGCTGGGCATCCGACTCCGAGCCCGACTCGGTCCTCGTTTTCGACCCCACCGCCGACGGCCACGACGTCACCCTGTACTTCCGTGAACGCGCAGACCGCACCACCACGGAGTTCTACGCGGATGCGACGGTCGGCGAGTTCTGGATCGGTCCGCGCCCGTCTCTCGCGGGCGTCGCCGCCGATCTGGCGATCGCCACCGATCACCTCCACCGCTTCGCCCCCGCCGACGGCGAGCTCGTGCTCGAGGAGGACGACGACCTCACCCGCTTCGTCTCGGAGCTGCGCCTCGTGAAGGACGACTTCGAGATCGCCGAGATGCGCCGCGCCGTCGACATCACGGCGCAGGGCTTCGACGACGTCATCCGCTCACTCCCCGATGCCGTCGCCCACGCACGCGGCGAGCGCGTCGTCGAGGGCGTGTTCCACCGCCGCGCGCGCGAAGACGGGAACGGCGAGGGCTACGACACGATCGCTGCCTCCGGACCGCACGCGTGCTATCTGCACTGGACCCGGAATGACGGCTCGGTCGTCCCGGGCGACCTGATCCTCGTGGACGCCGGCGTCGAGGCCGACAGCTACTACACGGCGGACATCACCCGTACCCTGCCGGTCTCGGGAACCTTCACCGAGGTGCAGCGACGCGTCTACGAGACGGTGCGCGAGGCAGCGGATGCGGCGTTCGCCGCGGCGCGGGTCGGGGTGCGCTTCCGCGAGGTGCACGAGGCCGCGATGCGGGTCATCGCCGCCCGGGTCGCCGAGTGGGGTCTGCTGCCGGTGACCGCCGAGCAGGCCCTCGACGCGGATGCCGGCGGCCAGCACCGCCGCTACATGGTGCACGGAACCTCGCACCACCTCGGCATCGACGTGCACGACTGCGCCCAGGCCCGCCGCGAGATGTACTACGACGGCATCCTGGCTCCCGGCATGGTCTTCACGATAGAACCCGGACTGTACTTCCAGATCGACGACCTCACCGTGCCCGCGGAGTATCGCGGCATCGGGGTGCGCATCGAGGACGACATCCTCATGACGGAGGACGGTCCGGTCAACCTCTCGGCGGGCATCCCGCGCACGGCCGACGAGGTCGAGGCCTGGATCGCGCGGGTGCAGGGCTGACCACTTGCATGCATGAGGGTGGACTCGAGCTCACCGCAGGAACCGCTGTGCGACTGATCGCGCAGCGGTTCCCCGAGCTCGAAGGCCTCGCTCTGCGGGGTCAGGCTCGCGAGTCAGCGACGATCTCGACCTTGAACCCCTGGTCGTTCTCGAGCCATCCGGCGTAGTGATCGGGACCACCGGCATGCGGGTAGCGGTCCGCGTACAGCGGTTTCCATCCGTGCGCCGCAGCAGCGGCCATCAGCGCATCGACCTCCGCACGCCGGCCACCCCAGAACGCGAGGTGGTTCACGCCTGCTCGACGGCGATCGTGCTCGGCGGCGGACAGGTTCGGCGAGGTCGTGAGAGTGACGTACGAGCCGCCCGCATCCCAGGTGCGACCACGAGCCCACTCGGCGGTGAGCTCGAACCCCAGTGAGGTGAAAAGCCACCCCCAGCTGTCCGCGGCCTCACCGAGATCGGGCACCCAGATCTCGACGTGATGAATCCCTTTCATCACAGTGCCACTCACCCCTGAGCGGGCCGGGCGAACTCCGCGACGAACGGCGCCAGCGATGCGCCGATCTCGGAGGCCGACCGCTTGCGGCCCTTGACCTCGAAGGTGTGCCCTCCACCCTCGATCCAGACGACTCGTGCGTTCCGGCAGGTCTCGACGACCTCCTCGAACTGCGACACCGGCTGGATGAAGGGATCGTTCGTCCCCTCGATAAACAGCTGCGGGACGATGATCGCCGGAAGATGCTCGGATCTCGGTTTCTCGGGCTTCCCCGGGGCGTGCAACGGATAGCCGAGATACGCGAGGCCGTCGACGACGAGCCCCTCCGCCACGGCCATGGAGGCCATCCGTCCGCCGTACGACTTGCCGGTGGCCCAGATCGTCGCGCCCGGGTCCTGCTCCCGCGCGTGCGCGACGACCGCGCGCCAGGTCGCCGTCGCGTGCGTCGCCGGCCCGGGCATCCGCCGGCCCTGCTCGACGTAGGGGAAGTTGAAGCGGAGCGTCGAGAAACCGAGGAGCGTGAGCGCATCCGCGAATCCGGTCAGGAAGGGATGGTCCTTACCTGTCCCTGCGCCGTGCGCGATGATCGCGGTCGCCCCTCCGGCACCGCCGGCCCAGTCGGCCGAGACGGTCATGGGGCCGGTGGGCAGGTCGACGGCGATGTCGGTCATCAGCCGCGAAGGTACGGGATCGCGAACGGCACCCGCATGGCCCTGCCGGCCGAGGCCTTGACCATGCCGATGATCACGAGGACGACGTGGAGCACCGAGACCGCGAAGTAGAGCGTGATCGGGATGCCGATCGGATAGAAGCCGCTGGACGGCGAGCCCGACGTCAGCGTGAAGAGCACCACGAAGTGCGTGATGAGGAGTCCCGTCGACACGAGCAGGTAGGTGAGCCCCCAGTTCAGCGCCACCCGGGCGTTCTCGCGGGCCACTCCACCGAAGCGACGGGAGGATCCACCGCTCACAGCCATGGCGATTCCCGAGGCCAGGCCGCCGACGAACGGGACGGGGATGAAGATCAGCAGCCCCAGAGCCCAGGGCAGGAGTCCGCGCGGAGGCGTCGCGACGGGGTACGCACCCGCCGGATAGGCCGCAACGCCGGGGGTGCCGGTCGGATAGGCGGGTGCCTGTGGCGGCGCATAGCCCGGAGCCTGCTGCGGGGCGACGTACCCCGGCGCCTGTGGCGGCGCGTAGGCGGGCGCGGGCTGTGGAGCCACGTACCCGGGCGCCTGCGGAGGAGAATAGCCCGGCGCCGGCTGGGCCGCGACGTATCCGGGTGCCTGCGGAGGCGCGAAGTCCGGTGCCTGCCGAGGGACCGCGTACCCGGGTGCCGTGGACGGCACGTAGGGGTTCTCCGGCGGGGCCGGAGGCACCGGCGGGGCCGGAGGCACCGGCGGCACCGCCGACTTCTCCGCCTCGGTCTCAGAAGTCGAGTCGTTCCGGGAGTCCGTCATCAGGCGGTCCCCGCCGGCTTCGGAGGAATCCCCGGCGCTCCGGGATCAGTGGTGTCGGTGGGCGGCGCGACCGGGTCGGCGGGCCGCGGCGGCACGGCGGGCTCTTCGGGGGGCGTCTGGCCTCCCCCGAGCGGCGGCGTCGGCGCTGCACCGGGCTCCGTCTCGGCGCCCGGCGTGGGCTCCTCGGGGACGGGCGGTGCGGTGGGCGCGCTCGGAGTGCCGGGCGTGATCCTCTCGCCGTAGCGGGGCGGCTCATCGAGGTTCACCGGCGGGCGCACCGGAGCGGGCTTGGCCGCGCCGAGCGCCGAGCGCGCCTTGGCCAGCGATGCGGCCTGAACGCGCACTTCGTAGTGATCGGCCGCGAACTGGGTCACACTGGCGAAGTCCCTGCGGCGACGAACGATCGCGTAGGTGACGAGGCTCAGCAGCATGCCCAGCGCGACTCCGATGAACACGAAGCCGACGAAGAGCTGGATCGGGACCTCGGGGTTGCCGATCACGAGGATCGCCGAGAGGAAGAGACCGATGAGCACGCCGTTGACAGCGCCGGAACGGGCGGCTGCGGCATAGCCCAGGCGCCCGGTGATGCGCTCGACCGTGCGGACGTTCTGCCCGACGATCGCGATGTCGCGCGCGGGCACCTCCTGTGCGATCAGTTTGGACACCGTCTTCTGCGCGCCCTCGTAATCGCGGGTGGACGCGACGATCTCGCCCTCATCGCGGCTGTCAGCTGGACGGTTCAGCATGCTCATCCCGCCATTGTTCCATGCCTATCGATGAGCGGCCCGCGAGCTCCGCCCGACGGCGCCCTCCCCTCGGCGCGCAGGGCCTCCTCGCAGGCCCTGCGCACTACGCTGGACAGGTGAGCACACAACGGGTATTCGCCGCGCGCCTGGCAGGCTGCGCCGTCTTCGACCCCGTGGGCGACCGGCTCGGCAAGGTCCGAGATGTCGTCATCGTGTACCGAAGTACCGCAGCCCCGCGTGTCATCGGTCTCGTCGTCGAGATCCCCGGCCGTCGGCAGGTGTTCCTCTCGATCGGGCGGGTGACCTCGATCCGTGCGGGCCAGGTCATCACCACCGGGCTCATCAACGTGCGGCGGTTCTCACCGCGTGCCGGAGAAGTGCGGGTGCTCGCCGAACTGCTCGGGCGCAGAGTCGACCTGGTCGACGGCAGCGGCAACGCGGTGATCGAAGACGTCGCGATCGAGCCCAACAGGCTCGGGGAATGGGCGATCAGTCAACTCTTCCTGCGCCGCCCCAAGACCAGCGCATCGCCGTTCGCCAAGGGGCCGACGACGTTCGCCGCCTGGAGCGAGGTGTCGGAGCAGCGGTCTCCCGGTGAGGCCCAGTCCGCCGAGCAGCTCGTCGCGTCGTACTCGGAACTGCACGCGGCGGATCTCGCGAACACTCTTCTCGATCTGCCGCAGCAGCGCATGATCGAGGTCGCGGAGGAGCTCTCCGATGACCGCCTCGCCGACGCCCTCGAAGAGATGCCCGAGGACGAGCAGGTGCACATCCTCGACCGGCTCGGCGATGAACGCGCCGCCGACATCCTCGACCAGATGGAACCCGACGACGCGGCCGATCTGCTCGCGCAGCTGCCCCCCAACCGGCTGGAGCAGCTGCTCGAGCTCATGGAGCCCGAAGAAGCCGAGGACGTGCGGATGCTGCTCCGCTACGGCCCCGACACGGCCGGTGGCCTCATGACGCCGGAGCCGATCATCCTCTCCGCCGACGCGACCGTGGCCGAGGCTCTCGCGCTCATCCGGCGCCACGAACTGCACCCCGCTCTCGCCGCGGCGGTGTTCGTGACCCTCCCCCCGTTCGAGACTCCGACGGGCCGACTGCTCGGCATGGTGCACTTTCAGCGGATGCTGCGCTATCCCCCGCACGAGCGACTCGGTGCGATCGTCGACGACAGCCTCGAGCCCGTGGCCGTCACGGCATCCGCTGCCGAGGTGGCCAGGATGCTGGCCAGCTACGACCTCGTCTCGCTCCCCGTCATCGATGCCGCCCATCGTCTGGTCGGCGCGATCAGCATCGATGACGTGCTCGACTACCTGCTTCCGGACGACTGGCGAACGCACGACGACGATGAGCCGACGATCCCGGGGAAGGTGCGCTGATGGCCCGTTCGCGCTCGCGCTCCCCCCAGCTGGATGCTCCTCTCGGTCGCGGATCGTCGCGACAGCGATCCACCTCGCGTGATCGATTCGGTCGGTTCACCGAATGGGTGGCGAGAGCGATGGGCACGCCCGCGTTCCTCCTGATCCTCACCCTCTTCTGCGTGCTCTGGATCTGCTGGAACACCCTGCTGCCCGACCACCTGCGCTTCGACGACGCGGCCCTCGGTTTCACCGCCCTCACGCTCATGCTCTCTCTGCAGGCCTCGTATGCGGCACCGCTGATCCTCCTCGCGCAGAACCGGCAGGACGACCGCGACCGCGTGCAGATCGAGCAGGACCGTCAGCGCGCCGAGCGCAATCTCGCCGACACCGAGTATCTGGCCAGAGAGATCGTCGCGCTGCGCATGTCGCTCGAGGAGCGCAACAACCAGGTCGTGACCCGCGACGTGCTGCGTCAGGAGCTCAAGGCGCTCCTCGCCGAGCTCGGTGAGAACGACGACGAGCCCCGCGACACGTCCCGGCCCGGCACCCGTTCGTCATCGTGAGCTCCGCCGACGCCGTGCGGGCGGCCGTCGCCGCCGTCACCGACCCCGAGCTGCGCCGTCCCATCGGCGACCTCGACATGGTCAGAGACATCTCCGTCACCGCCGGGCAGGCCGATGTGTCGATCGTCCTGACCATCGTGGGCTGCCCCGCCGCCGCCCGTATCGAGTCCGACGTGCGCGCCGCGGCCGCATCCGTTCCGGGCGTGACGGATGTGCGGGTCGACGTCGGGGTGATGACTCCGGGCGAGCGCAAGGCTCTGACCGAGAAGCTGCGCGACGGACGCGCACCTCGCCAGATGCCCTTCGGCCCCGACTCCCTGACCCGTGTCATCCTCGTCTCGAGCGGCAAGGGCGGCGTGGGCAAGTCGACGGTCACCGCCAACCTGGCGGTCGCTCTCGCCGAGCAGGGTCTCGCCGTCGGCCTGGTCGACGCGGACGTGCACGGCTTCTCGATCCCGGGGCTGCTCGGGATTCCCGCGGGCACGCAGCCGACCCGCATCGACGACCTCATGCTCCCGCCGGTCGCCCACGGGGTGAAGACCATCTCGATCGGCATGTTCCTGCGCGACGGTGAGGCGGTCGTCGCCTGGCGCGGTCCGATGCTTCACCGCACCGTGCAGCAGTTCCTCACCGATGTGTTCTTCGGCGACCTCGATGTGCTCCTGATCGACATGCCCCCGGGCACCGGCGACATCGCGATCTCGATCGGCCAGCTGCTCCCTCACGCCGAGGTGCTGGTCGTCACGACGCCGCAGGCAGCGGCCTCCGATGTCGCCATCCGCAGCGGCCTCGTCGCACGGCAGACCGGGCAACGGGTGATCGGCGTGATCGAGAACATGGGTCCCTTCACGCTTGCGGACGGAACGGTGATCGATCTCTTCGGCTCCGGCGGCGGGGCCGCTGTGGCCGCCGCGCTCTCCGAGACCGATCCGGTGCCCCTGCTCGCCTCGATCCCGCTGAGCCCGGCTCTGCGCGAGGGCGGCGACGACGGCACTCCGATCGTCGTCGGAGACCCCTCCGATGCTGCTGCCCTCGCGATCGACGGCCTGGCCCGGAGTCTCGCGGGCCGCGGCCGAGGACTCTCGGGACGTCCGCTGCCGTTGTCGCTCGGCTGAATCTCTGTCCCTCGGCTGACGCTCCGCCGCTGTCAGCGGCGCGAGGGCGCCGTGCGTCGGGTGACGAGCCGACGCAGCAGGATCACGAGGGGTATCAGCACCGCCAGCGGCGGACACAGCACGGCGCAGAAGACGAGGATCTCGCCGATGCCGAAGTCAGCGGCTCCCGTCCGGCCGAGTCCGATGCCGCCGACACCGAACGAGTCGCCCGCCACGAGGTAGTCGCCGCCATAGGTGTCGAGTGAGTCATCGCACCGCACCAGATGTGGTCCGGCATCGACGGCGGTGAACTGCGACCGCTGCTCGAAGCCCGGGCGCGGAGTCATCCACCAGAGCACGTCGTTCCAGCTGAGAGCGGAGCCGCCCCGCTGCGCGAGATCCGAGCCGTCGGGGCCTGTGACACCGCACTCCATCGTCCCCAGCATCGCCGATCGCCCGCTCGCCCAGATGCCCGCCGTCTCTCCTGCCGCCAGCTCGACCGAGATCGTACGCCCGATCATCGCCGGCTCCGCCTCATCGATCGACCGGACGATCGGCATCACCCACATCAGCCAGATCAGCACCGACGCCGCGGCGCAGATCGCGGCAGCGACGAACGCCGCCCGATCCCTCGCCCGCAGCCGATCCGTCGAACGGGGTGACGTCACGTCGCTTCGAGGTCGAACGGCGGAGGATTCGCCACGGAGAACTCCGGGCGCACACGCACCGGCCGCACGGGCGTCACCTCCGGCTCCGCGACGACCGTGGCAGCCTGCGTCGCGGCCACGGCGGGAGCGTCTTCGAAGAGGGCATCGCGAATGATGCGGCGCGGGTCGTACTGTCGCGGATCGAGCTTGCGCCAGTCGACGTCGTCGACCTCGGGACCCATCTCCTCGCGCACGCGGGTCTTCGTGTCGCGCAGGAACTCTCCGGCGCGCCGAGCGAGCTTCGCCACGCTCTCCGCATAGCGAGGCAGCCGCTCAGGTCCGACGAGAAGAACAGCGACCAGACCGATCAGCAGAATCTTCTCGAATGAGATCCCGAGTTCCATCTCACCAGGCTACCGCCGCGCCTGCCTCCGTGCCGCGCACCGAGCGCATACGCTGGGGGAACACACATCTCAGTCGGGAGAACAGGGCAATGAGCGAGAACGATGCGAACGCACGTTTCCTCCGGGAATCCATCGTGGAGCCGTCCTCGATCGCGCGCGCTCGTGCCCACGCCGTCGAACTCGGCGCAGCGCCCGTCAGCGCTGCCGTCGGGTCGCAGCTCGCCGTTCTCGCCGCAGCGACGAACGCCAGGTCGATCGTCGAGATAGGCACCGGTGCAGGCGTCTCCGGGCTGTGGCTGCTGAGGGGCGCACCCCAGGCGGTGCTGACCTCGATCGACAACGAGCCCGAGCATCTCGCCGCCGCCCGTCAGGCCTTCGCCGACGCCAGAGTGCCCGCCACCCGCGCGCGCTTCATCAGCGGACGCGCAGCCGATGTCCTCCCCCGCATGAACGAATCCTCATACGACGTCGTCCTGGTCGATGCCGACGCGGAGAACGTCATCGAGTACGTCGAGCACGGTCTGCGCCTCGCGCGGGCCGGCGGCATCGTCCTCGTTCCGCGGGTCCTGGCAGGCGGGCGCGTCGCAGACCCCGTGCAGCGTGACGCGGTGACGTCGGCATACCGCTCACTGATCCAGGAGACGCAGGAATCGGCTGCGGTGCTCGCCACCGTGTCGATGTCGGGCGAGGGCCTGCTCCAGCTGATCCGGATCGCTGAGGCCTGACGCCTCGCTTCGGACGCGAAGAGGGCGACGGATCGGTGATCCGTCGCCCTCTTCGTGTATGTCTCCGCTCGACGCGGATGGATGTCGTTCAGGCCGGCGCCACGACGGCTGCCAGCACGTCGTGGAGTTCCTTCGCCTCTGCGTCGTTCACGGACACGACCAGGCGACCGCCGCCTTCGAGGGGGACGCGCACGATGATGAGTCGCCCTTCCTTCACGGCCTCCATGGGTCCGTCGCCAGTCCTCGGCTTCATCGCTGCCATCGTGGGCTCCTTTTCCTCCGGTGGTATCTCACCAGTTTATCGGTTGTCACCGAACCCTGTACGTCACCCGTGAAGAAATGCATCAAGCATTAACATTCACGGAACCTGCCAGAACGTGTTGCCGAGGGCATACATGCTGTGGATCCATGCCCATTGCCCGATGAGACAGGCGGTCAGAACGCCGAAGCGCCATACACGCGAACGCGGCACAGCGACGGCGCCCCAGAGCGGGCTCAGGGGCAGGAGAAGCCGGAAGGTGCTCGACTGGGGGAAGAACACCGCGAGCAGGTAGAGCAGATACCCGGCGCTCCACAGTCGCAGGTCAGAACCGAGCTTTCGCACCTGAGGGCTCAGAAGAAGGACCGCACTCGCGCCCGCGACGAGGATCACCAGCGCGACCGGCCCCAGAGCACTGGGGAGTCCCCACTGCGCGAACCAGAACTGCGACGCCTGCACCCAGCCCTCGAAGGGCACGAAGCCGGCCACGCCGCCGGCGATCCAGTTGCGCCGCCACGAGAGCTCGGTCGCCAGGTACGCACCGGGATCCCCGGTCACGATGGCAGCGATCGCCTGCCAGGCGAAGCCGCACACGGTGGCCAGCACCCCCAGAGCGATGATGTTCGCGACATCGCGGCCACCGAGTGGGTCGTCGCGGCGACGTATCCACCGCACGATGCCGTGGAGTCCGAGGAACAGGGCGAAGGCGAGGATTCCGGGGCGGGTGAACGCCATGACGGGGATGATGACGTAGAGCCATCCGTAGCGGCGGCGGATCGTGAGATCCAGGGCGAGGAAGAGCAGAAGGAGGAAGAGCGTCTCGGCGTAACCCACCTGGAACATCGCCGCGAGGGGCCCGGATGAGAAGAAGACGACCGCCCACATCGCAGCCGACCGTCCGATGCGATCACGGAGGAGTCGGTGGAGTGCCAGGCAGGCGAGATACCCCGCCACGAAGGAGAGCAGGAACGCTCCGACGCCCCAGGAGCCGAACAGCAGTCCCAGGAGCTTGGCCGCGTATGCGAACACGGGCATGAATGCCCAGGCGTTCTCGGCGACATCGCCGGATTCGGTGAGCGGGAGGTCGCTCGGGTACCCTTCCTCGGCCACGAGCCAGTACCACTGGGCATCCCACCCGAGCACGAAGTCGACGAGTCCCGGCTCGACGCCGAACCGCGAGAGCGAGGTCGACTGCGCAGCCGCTGCGATCATCAGCCCGGTGGTCACGACGCGCGCCGAGAGGTAGATCAGCGCGATCCGCAGTGGCAGAGGCAGCTGCGCCCAGCGTCGCGCGAGGGTCAGCGCGACGTCAGCCATGCCCGCAGTCCGCGCTCGACGGCGTCGATCTGCGCGAGGGGGACCCTCTCCTCGTCGTGGTGGGCGAGGTGCGGGTCGCCGGGGCCGTAGTTGACGGCGGGGATGCCGAGCGCCGAGAAGCGCGCGACGTCGGTCCACCCGTACTTCGGACGGGGCTCGGCACCGACGGCTGCGACGAACTCCTGGGCGATGGGAGCGTCGAGTCCCGGTCGCGCCCCCTCGGCCGCATCGGTGATCTCGACGTCGAACCCGGCCAGAAGGTTGCGGATGTGCGCCTCGGCGTCGGCCGCCGACTTGCTCGGCGCGAACCGGTAGTTGACCTCGACCTCGCAGGCATCGGGAATCACATTGCCGGCGACTCCGCCGCTGATGCGCACCGCGCTCATGCTCTCGCGATAGAGCAGGCCCTCGACCGGAACCTCTCGGGCCCGGTACTCGGCGAGACGAGCGAGGATCGGAGCCGCGCGGTGGATGGCGTTCTCGCCGATCCAGGCGCGTGCCGCGTGCGCCCGGACGCCGGAGGTCCTGACGATCGCACGCATCGTGCCGTTGCAGCCGCCCTCGACCTCGCCGTTCGACGGCTCGCCGAGGATCGCGAAGTCGGCCCGGAAGAGGTCAGGGCGCACGGCGGCGAGCAGTGCGAGACCGTTTTTCGACGCCTCGACCTCTTCGTTGTCGTACCACATCCAGGTGATGTCGACCGAGGGCTCGGTGAGCTCTGCGGCGAGCTTCAGCTGCACGGCGGTGCCGCTCTTCATGTCGACGGTTCCGCGGCCCCAGAGGTAGGCGACGCCGTCGATCTCGATGTCCCGTGTCGGCACGTTGTCGTTGATCGGCACGGTGTCGATGTGGCCTGCGATCGCGACCCGCTGCGCGCGCCCCAGGTTCGTCCGGGCGACGATGGTGTTGCCGTGTCGGATCACCTCGAGATGGGAGTACGCGGAGATCGCCTCCTCGATGGCATCCGCGAGCGTCTTCTCGTCACCCGACACACTCGGGATGTCGCAGATCGCGCGGGTCAGGTCGGCGGAGGACGCTGTCAGATCGAGCACCATGCCCCCAGCCTACTTACCCCGACATCTGAGCGATGGCGGGTGCCTGGTCGCGATAGCGTGGAGACATGACTGAGGCGCGCACCGTGTGGGGTACCGGACTTTCGACGATCGCCGGCGACGGCACCGTTCTCGACGCCTGGTTCCCCGAAGTGCTCACCGAAGCCCCGTCGGCAGGAGACGCCGCGGCCGCGCTCGTCACCCTCGAGTCGCTCGCCGGCCCTGACGAACGCCGCAACGTGACGGTCGACACCGTGCAGCTGCAGATCGACCTGGATGCCGCACCGGCCTCAACGATCGACGCCTACCTGCGCCTGCACGCGCTGTCGCACCTTGTCGTGCGTCCGAACGAGCTCAACCTCGACGGCATCTTCGCCCACCTGCCGAACGTCGCCTGGACCAATGCGGGCCCCGTGCACCCGGCCGACGCCGCCCGGCTCCGCCCGCTCCTTCAGCGCGCAGGGATCCAGGTGCAGGGTCTCGACAAGTTCCCTCGACTCACCGACTATGTGCAGCCCGCAGGAGTGCGCATCGCCGACGCCTCGCGTGTACGCCTCGGCGCCCACCTCTCCCCCGGTACGACGGTCATGCACGAGGGCTTCGTGAACTTCAACGCGGGAACGCTCGGCTCATCGATGGTCGAGGGGCGCATCTCGCAGGGCGTGGTCGTGGGCGACGGCAGCGACATCGGCGGCGGTTCGTCGATCATGGGCACTCTGTCGGGCGGAGGGGCGCACCGGGTATCGATCGGCTCCCGCACGCTGCTCGGCGCCAATGCCGGTATCGGGATCTCGCTCGGCGATGACTGCGTCGTCGAGGCCGGTCTCTATGTCACGGCCGGCACCAAGGTCGTGCTCGTCGACGGCCCGACCACGGCTGACGGTGTCAAGAAGTCGGTCAAGGGCGCCGACCTCTCGGGCCAGGACGGCCTGCTGTTCCGACGCAACTCCCTCACAGGCACGGTCGAGGCCGTCCGACGCGCGGGCGTCGGCGTCACCCTCAACGAGGCGCTGCACGCCTGAACGACGCGCGGGGATGCGCGGCATCCCAGGCTTCTCCTTCGGGCGCGTGATAGTGTCGAGGCGACGCTCCTCGCGATGCGAGACGTCTGCGTCGTCGACACGCTCCCGCGCCACTTGCCTGGTTCTGGCCATTTCGAACGGCGAAACGATGCGCGGTCCCGCGCCGTCGCCCACCTTCCCGCACCCGGCCTGATGGTTCGTGCGTGCATTCTCGGAGATACTTCATGACTTCCTTCCTCGATCTCGGCGTGCCCGCCGACCTCGCCGCCGTCCTCGCGAAGGACGGCAAGACGGAGGCGTTCGCGATTCAGCGCGACACCCTCCCCGATTCCCTCGCCGGTCGTGACCTGCTCGGTCGCGGCCGCACCGGCAGCGGAAAGACGATCGCGTTCGCACTCCCTCTCGTCTCGCGCCTCGCGGCTTCGACGCGCAAGAGCCGCCCGAACCACCCTCGTGGCCTCGTGCTCGCTCCGACCCGCGAGCTCGCCACACAGATCGCCGCGACCATCGCGCCGCTCGCGGCGGCCAAGGGCCTGCGCGTCGCCACCGTCTTCGGAGGCGTCAGCCAGCGTCCGCAGGAGCAGGCGATGCGCGACGGCGTCGACATCGTCGTCGCGTGCCCCGGCCGTCTCGAAGACCTGATGAAGCAGCGCGTGGTCCAGCTCGACGCCGTCGAGGTCACCGTGCTCGACGAGGCCGATCACATGGCCGACCTCGGGTTCCTTCCGGGCGTCACGCGCATCCTCACCGCCACTCCGGCCGGCGGCCAGCGCCTGCTGTTCAGCGCGACCCTCGACCGCGGCATCGACACCCTCGCCCGCCGCTTCCTCTCGAATGCCGTCAGCCACGAGGTCGACGAAGAGAGCGTTCCGGTCGGCGAGATGACGCACCGCGTGCTCGTGGTCGACTCGACCGACAACAAGACCACACTCGTGCGCGACCTCGCCTCGGGCACGGGCCGCCGCATCCTCTTCACTCGCACCAAGCACCAGGCGAAGAAGCTGGCGAAGCAGCTCACCGCTGCCGGCATCCCGGCCGTCGACCTGCACGGCAACCTGTCGCAGAACGCCCGTGAGCGCAACCTCGGCGCCTTCTCGTCGGACCCCGCAGACGGCGGAGTGCGCGTTCTCGTCGCGACCGACGTCGCCGCCCGTGGCGTGCACGTCGACAACGTCGATCTCGTCGTCCACGTCGACCCGCCCATGGAGCACAAGGCCTACCTGCACCGCTCCGGTCGCACCGCTCGTGCGGGCGCAGCCGGAACCGTCGTCACCGTCGTCCTGCCCGAGCAGCGCCGCGATGTGAAGGATCTGCTCCGCAAGGCGGCCATCACCGCCGCGCTCGAGCCGGTCACCTCTGATGCCGTCACCGAGCTCGTCCCCGAGCGCGCACCGCATGTGCGCCCGGCGCCGGTTCAGCAGCAGCAGCGCCAGGCGCCGAAGCAGCGTCCGGCCGGTGGCGAGCGGAACGGCGCAGCCAACCCGCCGTCGCGTCGCAGCCGTCGCCCTCGCTCCGGTCAGGGCGGTCAGGGACAGGCCGCATCGGCAGGGTCCCGTCAGGGCGGCCAGTCCCGCTCCGGCGGCCAGGGTGGCCGCGGTCGCGGTTCGCAGGGACGCTGACCCACAGACGACACGAGCGGGTGCGTCGATGCTCAGGCATCGACGCACCCGCTCGTCGTTTGCGGGCGCGATCAGCCCCGGGCGCGCCGCGCCTCGGCCACGATCTGCGGATCTGAGCATCCACGCACGAACCCCGCCAACCGGCGCCTGATCTCGACACCGAGCACGCGCACGCCGACCCATTCGGCGATCGGTGCGAGCCACGCGGGGCGACACGAGAAGTTGTACTTCCACACGGCGAGAGTGCCTTCAGGCACCTCGGTGAATCGCCAGCCGCCGCCGAGCTTGGTGAAGAACCACGGCCCTGTCTCCATAACCATGCCCACGTTGGTCGGCGGGGCGTAGGAGACGTACCGGCTCACCATCGAGAAGCCGAAGCGCTGGCGCGTGTAGGTGCGCACGTCCTTCGCCGCGACAGCCGCGCCGTCGAGGAAGTGCTGCTCGCTGATGAACGGGTCCCAGCGTCTGCGCACGGCTCCGGTCGTCTGCGAGACCGCGAAGGCCGTCGCCGGATCCACCGGAACGACGGCCTCTGCGGTGACGACGGGCATCGCGCGTCGGATCAGCGGGTCTGGAAGGTGCGCTCCGGGGACCCCGTGTAGAGCTGCTGCGGGCGGCCGATCTTGGTCTGCGGGTCGAGCTGCAGCTCGCGCCACTGTGCGAGCCAGCCCGGGAGGCGTCCGATCGCGAACAGCACGGTGAACATGCGCGTCGGGAAGCCCATCGCCTTGTAGATCACGCCGGTGTAGAAGTCGACGTTCGGGTAGAGACGACGCTCCTTGAAGTAGTCGTCCGCGAGCGCGAGCTCCTCGAGCTCCTGCGCGAGGTCGAGCAGCGGGTCGGTGACACCGAGCTCTGCGAGCACCTCGCCGGCGGCCTCCTTGACGAGCTTGGCGCGGGGGTCGTAGTTCTTGTAGACCCGGTGGCCGAAGCCCATCAGCTTCACGCCCTCTTCCTTGTTCTTCACGCGCTCGACGAAGCGCGAGACGCTCTGACCCGAGTCCCGGATCTGACCGAGCATGGTGAGGACGGCTTCGTTCGCGCCGCCGTGCAGGGGGCCGGAGAGAGCCTGGATGCCGGCGGAGATCGACGCGAACTGGTTCGCGCCGGTCGATCCGACCAGACGCACGGTCGAGGTCGACGCGTTCTGCTCGTGGTCCTCGTGGAGGATCAGCAGAAGCTCGAGGGCCTTCGACATGACCGGGTTGACCTGGTACTCCTCGGAGTGCACCCCGAAGTTGAGCTTGAGGAAGTTCTCGACGAAGCCGAGCGAGTTGTCGGGATACAGGAAGGCCTGACCCACGCTCTTCTTGTGCGCGTACGCGGCGATGACCGGCAGCTTGGCGAGCATGCGGATCATGTTCAGCTCGACATGCTCGGGGTTGTGGGGGTCGGTCTGGCCCTCGTAGTACGTCGAGAGCGCTGCGACCGCGGACGAGAGCACCGACATGGGGTGCGCCGTGTGCGGCAGCGCGGAGAAGAAGCGCTTGAGATCTTCGTGGAGCAGCGTGTGCCGACGGATCTTCTCGTCGAACTCGGCGAGCTCCGCAGCAGACGGGAGTTCGCCGTAGATCAGGAGCCAGGCGACCTCGAGGTAGCTGGTGTTGCCCGCAAGCTGCTCGATCGGGTAGCCGCGATACCGCAGGATTCCCTTGTCGCCGTCGATGAACGTGATCTCGGACTTGGTGGACGCCGTGTTGACGAATCCGTAGTCGAGACCCGTGTAGCCGGTCTGCCGGGTCAGCGTCGAGAAATCGATGCTGTCGTGCCCCGCCGTGCCGCGCACGAGCGGGAACTCTGCCGTCGTCTCACCGATCGTCAGCTTCGCCGTCGCCTGCTGCTCTGCCGCTGCGCTCACGCGGGCCTCCTCGTGGATGTTCATCAAAGCCGGATGTGGCGATGTCACGGCGCCGTGCGCCGGGCCGAATCGAGATCATCGATACACGACCGAATCGCCTTTACAGCCTAGTAGGCACACAGGCCTACTGTGACATCAGACAAAAGAAGTCCGCGTCCGAAGAGGGAACCTACAGAGCCTGCCCCCGAAGCCGGCGGGCGCCCTCGACGATCCGCTCGGTGGGGGCGGTCAGCGCGAGCCTGACGTGCTCGCTGGAGAACGGTCCGTAGAAGGGCCCCGGCCCCGCCAGGATCCCGAGATCCGCCAGCCGAGAGATGCTCGCCCAGGCATCCTGCCCTTCAGTGGCCCACAGGTAGAGACCGGCCTCGGAACCGTCGATGCGGAATCCCGCGGCCTCGAGCGCCGGACGCAGAGTGTCGCGCCGCTCGCGGTACAGCTCCTTCTGCGCCGTGACGTGCTCGTCATCGCCCAGAGCGACGGCCATCGCGTGCTGCACCGGCTCCGGCGGCATCAGGCCGAGGTGCTTGCGGGCGGTGAGCAGTTCTCCGACGATGCGCGCGTACCCGGCGACGAACGCGGCGCGGTACCCCGCGAGGTTCGACTGCTTGCTCAGGGAGTAGACGCTGAGCAGGTTCGCGCGACTGCCGTCCGTGACGCGCGGATCGAGGATCGACGGGATCCGCTCCTGCGCCCAGAGACCGTCCCAGCCGAGTTCGGCATAGCACTCGTCGCTCGCCAGCACGGCGCCGATCTCGCGTGCGCGACGCACCGCCGCCGCGAGCTCGTCCACGGTCCAGGTGCGGCCGTCAGGGTTTCCGGGGGTGTTGATCCAGATCAGCTTCGCACCGTCCGGCCACTCCGCGGGGTCATCCGCCGGCAGCGGTGTGGCGCCCACGACACGCGCACCGACCTCGTACGTCGGGTACGCGATCCGAGGATGCACCACGATGTCGCCCTCCCCCAGCCCCAGCAGGGTCGGGAGAAGTGCCACGAGCTCCTTCGAGCCGATGGTGGGGAGCACGTTGGCGACCGTGAGATCCGTCACCCCTCTGCGACGGGCGTACCAGTCGACGATCGCCTCGCGCAGCGCCGGCGTGCCGACGGTCTGCGGGTAGGAGTGCGCATCCGTCGCCTCGGACAGAGCCTGGCGGATCAGCGCCGGCGTGGGGTCGACGGGCGATCCGACCGAGAGATCGACGAGTCCCTGCGGATGCCGTGCGGCGCGCTCCCGATACGGGACGACCGCATCCCAGGGATAGTCGGCCAGATCGCGGACGCTCACGGACTACTCGCCCTGAGGCGGCAGAGCCGAGATGATCGGGTGGTCGTGCGCGATGACGCCGACCTTGGCCGCACCACCCGGAGAGCCGACCTCGTCGAAGAACTCGACGTTCGCCTTGTAATAGTCCTGCCACTCGTCGGGCAGATCGTCTTCGTAGTAGATCGCCTCGACGGGGCAGACCGGCTCGCAGGCACCGCAGTCGACGCATTCGTCGGGATGGATGTACAGCGAGCGTTCACCCTCGTAGATGCAGTCAACGGGGCACTCGTCGATGCAGGCGCGATCCTTGACATCGACGCACGGAAGGGCGATCACATACGTCACCCCCTCAGTCTACGACTCGCGGCCGCCGTCATCTCCCAGGGGCGCGCCCGAACGACTCGACGGCACGTCGTCGCGCGGCGTCGTCGCGGTCTGCATCTGCAGCCGCGAGAGCGACGGCCACGCGACCGCGAGCAGCACGAGACCTGCGACGAGGTAGATCCAGATCCGACCGCTGAGCGTGTCCTCCACGACGACAGAACCCCCGGGGCCGACACCGGAGATGAGCACGACCATCCCGACCATGCCGAGTCCCGCCGCGAGCGTCGCGCCGCGGTCGTGGGTGAGAGAGCGGATCGCGACGAGGATCGCCCCGCACGCGACCGCACCCACGATGAGTCCGACGGGCACGGGACCCCACATCAGGCTGTGGCCGATCGTGCCAGCGACACCGAACACGCCGCCGACCAGGGCTGCGGCGATCCAGGAGAGCACCCGGGAGATCCATCCGATACGCACGAGACGATCCTACGCGCGACGGCGCCGGGACGTGTCAGGCGGCAGCGCGACGGCGCTTGGGGCAAGGTCAGGCGGCGAGCCCGATCAGACGCAGAAGCGCGGCGACGGCGGCCGCCGCGATGACCACCACGAGGAAGGACTGCCTGAGCCACAGCAGCCCTCCGGCGACGAGCAGCGCAGGAACCCGGGCATCGACCGTCACGGCCTGCCCGTCCCCCAGCGTCTGGACCGCGACGAGCGCCGCGAGCAGGGCGACGGTGAGCAGATCCGTCACGCGAGCGGGACGCGGCTCCTCGAGCAGCGACGGTGGCACGAGGTAGCCGGCCGCCTTGAGGGCGAGACAGATGACGGCGGCGAGCAGCACTGCGCTCCAGACGCTCATGACGCCTCCCCCTCGGCGGGCGACGTGTCGAGAACGCGCCCCCACCAGTTGAACCACCCCACGACGATCGCCACGACCGCGGCGACCAGAACCGGAAGACCGGGCATGATGAGTGGCGTGAGCGTGGCGGCCACCACTGCTGCTGCGATCCCCACCGCGATGGCCTGGCGCTCCTTCAGACGCGGCCAGAGCAGTGCGAGGAAGGCAGCCGCCGCGGCCGCATCCAGCCCCCAGGCCTTCGGATCCCCCAGCACGTCGCCCAGGAGCGCCCCGATCAGCGTCGTGACGTTCCATCCGATGAAGATCCCGATGCCGGTCACCCAGAAGCCGACACGACGCAGTCGCGGGTCGCTCTGCGAGATCGCGACCGCGGTCGATTCGTCGATCGTGAAGTGCGCGGCGGCGACGCGTCGAGCACGGGAAGTGCCGACGATCGGCGACATGCGCATTCCGTACGCCACGTTGCGCACGCCCAGCAGTCCGGCCGAGGCGATCGCCGAGGGAAGAGCCGCGACTCCTCCCGCCGCGAAGACCCCGACGAACGCGAACTGCGAGCCGCCGGTGAACATCAGCACGCTGAGCACGCAGGTCTGCCACACATCGAGGCCGGAGGCCACGGCGAGAGCTCCGAAGGAGACCCCGTAGGCGCTCGTGGCGAGCACCACGCCGAGGGCCTCGCGCCACACCTCGCGCTCGGCGCTCACACCCCGGCCGTTCGATGAAGTGAACACATGTTGATCATTCTGAACACGTCGACTCGGATAGTCAAGCGAACGTTCGTTTGACATGATGAACACATGGAGGAACTCCGAACCCGTATCGCCCGCACTCTGCGCCGAGAGCGCGAGGCCGCCGGACTCTCCGTCTCCGAGCTCGCCCGTCGAGCGGGGATCTCGAAGGCGACCGTCTCGCAGCTCGAGTCCGGGGCGGGCAACCCCAGCGTCGAGACCCTGTGGGCCCTCGGCGTCGCGCTGGACGTTCCCTTCGCGGTGCTGGTCGATCAGCAGTCCAGTGCGCCCACCCTCATCCGCGCCGATGCACTCGTGGGCGTTCCGTCGGCCGCCGCGATGTACAGCGCCACCCTGCTCTCGGCGAGCCCTCCCGGGGCGCGTCGCGACGTCTACCTGATCCACGCCGAGCCCGGTGATCCGCGGCGCTCCGATCCCCACCACCCTGGCACGACCGAGCACGTGGTGCTCGTCTCCGGCCAAGCGCGCATCGGACCGGTGGACGATCCGGTGCTGCTGAATCCGGGTGACTACCTGTCCTACGCCGGTGACGCCCCGCATGTGTTCGAGGCGACCGCGCCCGGGACCAGCGCCGTGCTCATCTCAGAGCTGCGCTGAGCTCCGGCATCCGTCCTCAGTCGGAGCCTCCGGCCGGCGAGGGGTCGGGAATCTCCTCCGGCTTGTAGCGCGGCAGACGCGATGCGGGCAGGATCGCCACCGCACTGATGCCCGCGAGAAGGAGCAGGCCCAGCTTGAGCGTGCCGAGCCGGGCCTGCTCATTCACGGCCACTGCCGCCTCGATCTGCGCGGGCGTCGCATCGGTCGTCTCCAGCACGGCACGGAGATCGTCGTTGCTGACGAAGTTGACGGCGTCGAGATCGACCTGCGCCACCAGCTCCGGGGGCAGCTCGGGGTTCTCCACGACCGCGCGCCCGACGCTCAACCCGAGCAACGACACGAGCAGCGCGCCGGCGAGAGCTGTTCCCACGGCCGAGGCCAGGTTCTGCGTCGTGCCGCGCAGCGACCCGACGTCGCCGGCGAGCTCCGACGGCGCCGAAGTCACGAGGACGTTGAAGACGAGCGTGACCAGCGCCCCCTGGCCGATGCCGAAGACGACGAGACCGAGGATGGTCGGCAGGGTCTCCCAGTTGTTGTTCACCACGAACGAGAGCCACACCAGCGCGACCGTGGTGAGGATGAATCCGAAGACACCGATCACCCGTGGCGGGTATCGCTTGTAGAAACGCACCACCAGAGTCGCCGTGATGAACACCGTGAGGTTGAACGGCATCATCGCGAGTGAGGTGTCGAACGGCGTGCGCCCCTGCACGATCTGGATGTACAGCGGAATCGTGAAGTTCACGCAGGCCTCGAGGGCGACGACGATGAACATCGCGTAGACGGCGGCGCGCTCCTTCGAGGAGTCCAACACGCTGAGGTCGATGAGCGGCACCTTGCCCTCGGCCATCCGCCGGCGCGTCCAGACGAAGAAGAGCTGACCGAGCACGACACCGACGACGATGAAGATCGGCGCCGGCGAGAGCCCCAGAACGCTGAAGGGTGCGGCCTCGGTCGCCGCGACGGCACCCCATCCGTTGAGGTTGTTGAAGCCGAGGGTCAGCAGCACGATCGCGACGCCGATGAGCAGAGATGCCACGAGGTCGATGCGGATCGATGCGTCACCGCGATCGCCTCGCAGGGTGAAACTGAACGCGAAGACGACCACGGCGATGCCGAACACGATGAAGAACATCGGACGCCACCCGACCAGCGTGCCCAGGGTGCCTCCGATCAGGAACGCGGTGACGCCCGAGATGGCGCGAGCCGATCCGATCGCACCGATCGCCGTGGCCTGCTGCGCGCCGCGGTAGTTCTCGGCGATCAGCGCCACGATCGAGGGCACGATGATGGCGGCCGCGGCACCGGCGACGGCCTGTCCGGCGATCGCCCAGCCGACGCTCGGCGCGGCGATCATGAACACAGCCGACGCGGCGAAGAGCCCGATCACGATACGGAAGATGAGCACCCATCCGACTCTCTGACCGAGTTTCGCGCCGGTCATGACGAGAGCAGCCACTGCGAGGCCGTACATGACGATCGTGGTGCTCGCCACCGTCGGCGGTACGCCGAATTCACTGACGATCCCACCCAACGAGATCGGAAGCGCCGCGACGTTGAACGACATCAGCACCTGCGCGAGGAAGAGACTGACCAGAGGCATCCAGGATGCCTTCGTCGTCGTGGAAGGAGAGGGAGAGTGGGTCATTGCCGTGTCCTCTGAACGAAGCGTGTGGGGTATCAGGAACGGGTGGTCTCGGGCGCCGCGGGCGCTGAGGCGAACAGATTCAGGCCGAGCGACCGTGACAGGTGCCCGATGGCGAGCTGCGACCGCACCGAGTTGCCCGCGTCGTCGAGCCGCGGCGAGAAACCGGCGACCGCGCCCTTGCCCGGAGCGACCGCGACGATGCCACCGGACACACCGGACTTGGCCGGAAGGCCGATCTCGAAGAGCCACTCCCCCGAGCGCTCGTACAGTCCCGTCGACGCCACGACCGCGAGCGTGTCACGACAGACGTCTGCCGACACCACGCGGGCGCCGGTCACCGGGTTCACACCGCCGTCGGCCAGGGTCGCTCCCATCACGGCCAGGTCATGAGCTGTGACGCTGAGTGCGCACTGCCGCGTATAGACGTCGACCACCTCGTCGGGCTCGCCCTCGAGCCGCCCATAGCCGCGCAGCAGCCGACCGATCGCGCGGTTGCGGTCGTTCGACTCCGCCTCCGATGCGTACACGACCCCATCAAGACCCAGCGAGCGCCCGGCGAACGCGGAGAGTCCGTCACGGAGTCGCTCCCACTGCTCGACGGACGTCGACCCGGGCATGAGCGCCGTGGTGGCGATCGCCCCCGCGTTCACCATGGGATTCATGGGGTGGCCCCCGTTGAGCTCGATCGCCATCACCGAGTTGAACGGCAGCCCGGTGTTGTTCACGCCGACGATCTCACGCACTCGCTCGTGACCGTGCTCCTGGATCGCGAGCGCGTAGACGAACATCTTCGAGATCGACTGGATCGAGAAGCTGTGGAGCGCGTCACCGGCGTCATGCAGCCCGCCGTCGGATTCGATCAGCGCGAGGCCGAAGAGCTCCGGGTCGGCCTCCGCGAGGATGGGAATGTAGTCCGCGACCGTCCCGCTCCGCTCATCCGTATGGCGGCGGTGCGCCTCACGGACGAGCTCATCGACGCGCTCCCACCCGGGAAGTGTGCCGGTCGAGACGCTCTGCGTGATGTCGGTGAGCACTGCGGGGTCCACTCGTCCTCCTCAGGATCGACGACGCCCCAGCCATCTTCCGCTCACCGTAGCGGCAGAGACGGCCCCCTGCCTAGGGCAGAGGGCCGTCATTCCAGAATTCAGGTCGCATGCGGTCATGCGACCTGTCGGATCAGTACCAGTTCGTCGCCTGCGAGTGCCCCCAGGCGCTGCAGGGTGTGCCGTAGACCGACGAGATGTATCCGAGACCCCAGGAGATCTGGGTCGCCGCGTTCGTCTGCCAGTCACTGCCGGCCGAGGCCATCTTGCTTCCCGGGAGGGCCTGCGGGATTCCGGTCGCCCCGCCCGAGGCGTTGTAGGCCTTGTAGTTCCAGCCCGATTCCTTCGTCCACAGCGAGTTCAGGCACGAGAACTGATCGTCGCCCCAGCCGTACTGGCTCGAAGCCATGCTGCGGGCGGTCGCCTTCGCGCCGTCCACGGTGTTGGCCTGAGCCAGCGCCTCTGCCGCCGCCGCCGCCTCGGCTGCGGCCTGCTCGGCCGCAGCCTTGGCCTGCTGCGCGGCGTCATATGACGCCTGCAGCGCCGCCGTCTCGGCGACGACGGCCTCGGTTCCGGTGACGGTGTATGCGGTCAGACTCGTGAGCTCACGATCGCTGAGCGAGTCGCGATCGCCGAGCTGTCCGATCCACGCGGTGAGGTCCTGGGTCTCGACGGCTGCGGGCGCGCCGGCGAGGTCGAGACCGGAGCCTGCGACCTCGGCCGTCTTCGCGTCGGCCGCGGCGATCGCATCCTTCGCGAGCTTGATCGTGATCGCCGAGTCGTCGACGGTTTTGTGCAGAGGATCCGAACCGGTGACGAGGGCGGTCACATGGTCGACGGTGTCGGGCAGCTCGGCACCCGCGGCCGGAGCTGCGACGATGCCCGCGGTCAGGGCGAGGCCGATGACGCCACCGGTCACAGAGCCGAGGATCCACCGGGAGCGGCGGGAGTTCACAGAGGCACGTGCGGATGCCGCGTCGGAGGCGCGCCGAAGCGCACGGGAGTCATGAAGCATGAATCGACTTTCGGGTCGTCGTACGCCCGTCACAGGACCCTCATCGGGAGTCGGCCCCAGGCGCAAGGTAACGATTCTGCAACAGCTCGCCTGGGCGTTTCGTGAGAGAAGGGCCCTGCACAGCCGTTACGGCAGTACAGGGCCCTTCTCTGAGAGGATTCTCAGGCGCTGGCGTCCTGGCGCTTCAGACGAGCGGTCTCGCGCGCACGCGTGTTCGCGTCGAGGTTCACCTTGCGGATGCGGACTACTTCGGGCGTGACCTCGACGCACTCGTCGTCACGCGCGAACTCGAGGCTCTCCTCGAGAGTCAGCTGGCGCGGAGGCGTCATCGACTCGAAGGTGTCGGAGCTCGCCGCACGCATGTTGGTGAGCTTCTTCTCCTTGGTGATGTTCACGTCCATGTCGTCGGCGCGCGAGTTCTCGCCGATGACCATGCCCTCGTAGACCTCCTGCGTGGGCTGCACGAAGAACGACATGCGCTCCTGCAGGGCGATCATCGCGAACGGGGTGACGACACCCTGACGGTCTGCGACGATCGAGCCGTTCTGACGGGTCGTGATGGAACCGGCCCACGGCTCGTAGCCGTGCGAGATCGCGTTGGCGATGCCCGTGCCGCGCGTCGTGGTGAGGAACTCGCTGCGGAAGCCGATGAGGCCGCGCGACGGGACGATGAACTCCATGCGCACCCAGCCGGTGCCGTGGTTCGTCATGTTCTCCATGCGGCCCTTGCGGTTCGCGAGAAGCTGCGTGATCGCGCCGAGGTGCTCCTCCGGCGTGTCGATCGTCAGGTGCTCGAAAGGCTCGTAGGTCTTGCCGTCGATCTTCTTCGTGACCACCTGCGGCTTGCCGACCGTGAGCTCGAAGCCCTCGCGACGCATGTTCTCGACGAGGATGGCGAGAGCCAGCTCACCGCGTCCCTGCACCTCCCACGCGTCGGGGCGTCCGATGTCGACGACCTTGAGCGAGACGTTGCCGATCAGCTCCTTGTCGAGACGGTCCTTGACCATGCGAGCCGTGAGCTTGTGCCCCTTGACCTTGCCCATGAGCGGCGAGGTGTTCGTGCCGATCGTCATCGAGATGGCGGGGTCGTCGACCGTGATCGCAGGAAGCGGGCGGACGTCCTCGGGGTCGGCGATGGTCTCACCGATGGTGATGTTCTCGAAACCGGCGATGGCGACGATGTCGCCGGGGCCGGCGGACTCGGCCGGGTAGCGCTCGAGCGCACGGGTCTTGAGCAGCTCGGTGATGCGGGCGTTGCTGGTGCTGCCGTCGGCGCGGACCCACGCGACCGTCTGACCCTTCTTCAGCGTGCCGTTGAAGACGCGCAGCAGCGCGAGGCGGCCGAGGAAGGGGCTGGAGTCGAGGTTGGTGACCCAGGCCTGCAGCGGGTGCTCGTCGTCGTACGCCGGAGCGGGGACGTGCTCGAGGATCGCCTCGAAGAGCGGCTCGAGGTCGTCGTTGTCGGGCAGCGAGCCGTCGGCGGGACGGTTCTGCGATGCCGCGCCGGCACGACCGGACGCGTAGACCACCGGCACGTCGAGCAGCGCGTCGACGTCGAGGTCGGGCACATCGTCGACGAGGTCGGATGCGAGACCCAGCAGCAGGTCGTGCGCCTCTTCCTCGACCTCGGCGATGCGAGCGTCGGGGCGGTCGGTCTTGTTGACCAGGAGGATGACGGGGAGCTTGGACTCGAGAGCCTTGCGCAGCACGAAGCGGGTCTGCGGCAGCGGCCCCTCGCTCGCGTCGACGAGCAGGACGACCCCGTCGACCATCGACAGTCCGCGCTCGACCTCACCGCCGAAGTCGGCGTGACCCGGGGTGTCGATCACGTTGATCGTGATCTCCTTGCCCTGGGCGTGCTTGCCCTTGTAGGTGATCGCCGTGTTCTTGGCGAGGATCGTGATGCCCTTCTCGCGCTCGAGGTCGTTCGAGTCCATGGCGCGCTCATCGACGTGGGCGTGTTCACCGAACGAGCCGGTCTGGCGGAGCATCGCGTCGACGAGGGTGGTCTTACCGTGGTCGACGTGCGCGACGATTGCGACGTTACGGAGGTCAGAGCGAAGGGCGTGCGCCATGCAAGTGTCCTAAAGAGTGTGGGTTTTTGCCGGGAAGCCGACATTCCAGGTTACCGTACGCGCACGGCGGGTTCCTGAGCAGTCGAAGTACGATCAGGATCGTGACCTCCCCGTTCGCCGATTCCGCCCCGTCGCGCACCCGCCTGTGGTGGGAGATCGCGATCGTGCTGGCCCTCGGCCTGGGCCAGTCCGCGATCTACGCGATCGTGCAGCTGGCCTATCGGCTGACCGATGAGACGCCCCTCGCCGACCAGACGGCGACGCTGAATCCGTCGCGCAGCGATCGCGAGATCTTCGACCTGATCTACCAGGTGCTCTCGATCGGCTTCTCGCTGGTCCCGGTGCTGCTCGTGTGCTTTCTGCTCTGGCAGTCATCCCGGCCCCATCTCGGCAGGCTCGGCCTTGACGGCACGAGGACGGCATCCGACATCGGACGGGGCGTCCTGCTCGTCGCGGCGATCGGCATCCCGGGCATCGGGCTCTACCTGGCCGGGAGATCCCTGGGCTTCTTCGTCGCAGTCGACCCCTCGGGCCAGGGTGCCCATTGGTGGACCGTGCCGGTCCTGCTTCTCGCAGCCGCTCGCGCATCACTGCAGGAGGAGTTCGTCGTGCTCGGCTATCTCTTCGCGCGGCTGAAGCAGCTGGGCTGGGGGCCCTGGACCATCGTCCTCACGACCTCGCTGCTGAGAGCGAGCTACCACCTCTATCAGGGGCCGGGAGCCTTCATCGGCAACCTCGCGATGGGGCTTCTGTTCGGCTCGCTCTTCCAGCGCAGTGGCCGGCTCATGCCGTTCCTCGTCGCGCACTTCCTGATCGATGCGACGGTGTTCGTCGGGTATCCGTGGGCGGCGAGTGCATTCCCCGCACTGTTCGGCCTCCCGGACTGAGACGGTCCGACGTGCAGGGGGTCGTTCAGCCGTTCGCGATGAGCACGGAGACGACGGCCCAGAGCACGATGACTCCGAGCGCGATGAGCGCCTGAGAATCCCAGCTTCGGCGGATCGGAGCATCCGCCGTGTGGGAAGCGGCCTCCCACCGGTCGCGGATCTCGGTCAGGTCACGGAGACCGGTCGGTGCCTTGGCCTCCTCGTCTCCGCCGGCCGGACGACGCACCGGACGTGCTCGCGCGGGACCTCCATAGCAGGAGAGGTCGGAGCCGTCGTCGAGCGAGAAGAGCAGCTGCCAGCGCAGATCGATGTCGCGCACACGCCTCCACCCGAAAGACGTCTTGCGAAGCATGTTCTGCACGACCGCGCCCTCGTCGTCGACACGGACGGCCGACACGAAAGCGATCTCGTAGACCACCCAGAGCCCGAGGAGCACCCAGGGCGCGAGCAACAGCATCTGCCCCCAGCCGGCGCGCACGGCGGCGTCGCCGAGCAGGAACAGCGCCAGCAGGGAGCACAGCACGAGGGAGACAGGCCCGGAGGCCGCACGGAATGTCCGTACGGCCTCCGGTGGAGGGGTGGTGGTCACGCTCAGTGACCGCCGAGGGTGATCGACGCACCCGGGATCGCCTTGAGCAGACGATCCGTGTACTCCTGCTGCGGGTTGGCGAAGATCTCGTCGACGGTGCCCTGCTCGACGATCTTCCCCTTCTCCATGACGCACACGAGGTCGCTCGACACACGGACGACCGCGAGGTCGTGCGTGATGAACAGGTACGTGAGTCCGAGTTCCGACTGCAGCTCGGCGAGGAGCTGAAGGACCTGGTCCTGCACCAGCACGTCGAGAGCAGACACGGCCTCATCGAGGACGATGATGTCGGGCTTGAGAGCGAGCGCACGCGCGATCGCGACGCGCTGGCGCTGTCCACCCGAGAGCTCGTTCGGATACCGGGTGGCCAGCACTCGGGGCAGCGAGACCTGGTCGAGGAGCTCCTCGACGCGCTCACGATGCGAGGCGCGGTCGCCGACGCCGTGGATCTGCAGCGGCTCAGCGATCGTGTTGCCGATGTTGCGCAGCGGGTCGAGCGATCCGTACGGGTCCTGGAAGACCGGCTGCATGCGCCGACGAAGACCGAACGCCTGAGCGTTCGAGAGCTTCGACACATCCTGGCCGTCGATCTCGATGGTGCCGCTGGTCGGCTCCTCGAGCTTCAGCACCATCTTCGCGACGGTGGACTTGCCCGAACCCGACTCCCCCACCAGAGCCAGCGTCTTGCCGCGGGGGATCTCGAAGGACACGTCGTCGACCGCACGGAACGCTTCGCTGCGGAAGTTCCCCTGACGGATCTTGTAGTCCTTCGTGAGTCCCGCCACACGCACGGTCGGCGGAATGGCGGCGAGATTTTCGAGAGTCTCGATCCCCCGGTCCTCCACCACGGCCTGAATGCGCTGCGACGCCACGCTGGGAGCCGCAGCCACCAGACGCTTCGTGTACGGGTGCTGCGGATCCTCGAGGATCTGCCGGCTCGGCCCCGCCTCGACGATGTTGCCGCCGTTCATCACGATGATCTTGTCCGCGCGCTCGGCGGCGAGGCCGAGGTCGTGCGTGATCAGGAGCACCGAGGTGCCCTTGTCGCGGGTGAGCGACGCCATGTGATCGAGGATCACGCGCTGCACCGTCACGTCGAGAGCTGAGGTCGGCTCGTCGGCGATGAGCAGCTTCGGGTCCGCCGCGAGGCCCATCCCGATGAGCGCACGCTGACGCATTCCGCCCGAGAACTGGTGCGGGAACTGGTGCAGACGCTTCTCGGCGTCGGCGAGCCCGGCCTGCTGCAGCACCTCGACCGTGCGTGCTTTGGCGGCCTCGCGGCCCTGGGCGATGCCGTTCGCACGGATCGCCTCCTTGACCTGGAATCCGATGCTCCACACGGGGTTGAGGTTCGACATCGGGTCCTGCGGCACGAAGCCGATGTCCCGACCGCGGACCGCCTCGATCTCGCGACGGCTGAGCGTGGTCAGCTCGCGACCGTCGAGGGTGATCGATCCGGACGTGACCTGACCGGTACCCGGGAGCAGGTTCACGATCGCCGTGGCGGTCGTGGACTTGCCGGAACCCGACTCCCCCACGATGGCGACGGTCTCACCGGACATGATGTCGAAGCTGACTCCGTGGAGCACTTCGCGCAGACCTTCCTGCGTGCGGAACGCGACGGTGAGGTCGCGAACGCTCAGCAGCGGGACCTGTTCGGTGATGCGCTCGCTCATCGGCGTGCCCTCGCCTTCGGGTCGAGGGCGTCTCGGATGAGCTCGCCCAGGGTGACGAACGCCAGCACCGCGAGGGTCAGGGCGATCGACGGATAGATGAGCGCCATCGGAGCGACGCGCAGGGAGGCCTGAGCCTTGGCGATGTCGTTGCCCCACGACATGACGTCGCTGCCGAGACCGACACCGAGGAACGACAGGGTCGCCTCCGCGACGATCGCCGCGGCGAGACCGAGGGTCGACACCACGAGCAGCGGTGCGATGGCGTTCGGGACGACGTGGTTCACGAGGATCTTGAACTTCGACTGACCGAGAGCTTGCGAAGCCATCACGAAGTCGGCCTGGCGCACACGGAGCACTTCGGCTCGCACGACTCGGGCCGTGGATGCCCAGGCGAACGCGCCGATCGCGAATGCGAGGGTCCAGACCGAGCGAGCATCCCGGAACACCGTCATCACGACGACAGCCGCCAGGATGTATGGGATCGCGAAGAAGATGTCACCGATGCGCGACAGCAGGCCGTCGAGCCATCCGCCGTAGAATCCGGCGAGGGCGCCCATGATCAGACCGAGGACCGAGGAGATCACCGTGGCGATCAGGCCCACGGCCAGCGACGTCTGGGATCCCCACACGATGCGCGCGTAGATGTCGCAGCCCTGGAAGGTGAAGCCGAGCGGGTGTCCCTCGGTCGGACCGCCGTTGCTGTTGGACAGCTGGCAGTCGTCGTTCGGCGGCGTCGAGGTGAACAGCGTCGGCCACACGGCCATCACCAGGAAGAAGACCGCCAGGGCGACGGAGAACCAGAACAGGGGGCGGCGACGCAGGTCGAACCAGGCGTCCCGCCACAGGTTGCTGGGCTTGTCAGAGATGCGCACGGCATCGACGGCGATCGACTCGGTCTCGACCGGGGCGACGTAGTGCTTCTGGGTGGTGGGATCAGGCATAGCGAATCCTCGGGTCGAGCAGACCGTAGAGCAGGTCGATGAGAAGGTTCACCAACACGTACAGGATGACGAACACCGTGACGAACGAGACGACCGTGGGGCCCTCTCCGCGTTGGATCGCCTGGAAGAGGGTGTTTCCGACCCCGGGGACGTTGAAGATGCCCTCGGTCACGGTCGCACCCACGAGCAGCACACCGAAGTTCGTCGCAGAGTTCGTGATCACGGGGATCAGCGAGTTGCGAAGAACGTGCACGGGAAGCACACGGTTGCGCGACAGACCCTTGCTGTACGCGGTGCGCACCCAGTCCTGGTTGAGCGTGTCGATGACAGAGCTGCGCATCAGGCGCATGCTGACGGCGTACAGGCTGAAGCCGAGCACGATCGCCGGGAGCCACAGGCCGCCCCAGTCGTTGTCCGCTCCCACTGTGGGTTTGAACCATCCGAGCTGGATCGCCAGGAAGTACTGGGCGAGGAAAGCGACGACGAAGATCGGGATCGCGATCGCGACGAGCGCGACGATGAGCGACACGTTGTCGAACAGCTTGCCCTTGCGCAGTGCCGAGATCGTTCCGATGATGATCGCCAGGACGAACTCGATCGCGATCGCCATGACGGCGAGGCGCCCGGTAACGGGGAGTGTCGCGGCGAGGACCGCCGAGACCGGCCGACCGGAGTAGGTGGTGCCCAGGTCGCCCTGGAACACGCCGGTGATGTAGTACCAGTACTGCACGATGAACGGCTGGTCCAGGTGGTACTGCGCGCGCAGCTGCTCGATGACCGCCGGGTTGGGGGTCTTGTCACCGAACAGGGCGAGGATCGGGTCGCCGGGCATGGCGAAAACGAGGAAGTAAATGAGCAGGGTGGCTCCGAAGAAGACCGGGATCACCTGCAGAAGACGTCTCAGAATGTAACCGAGCATCCGCCTGTCCCTTCTTGAGGGGAAAGAAAGCTACGTGAACACAAGCCTGTGAGGCGGTGACGAAGAATCGTCACCGCCTCACAGGTGAAGTGCCGTCAGACTTACTCGCCGGCCTTCGTGATCTCGTAGTAGAGCGGAACCGAGTTCCAGCCGAACGTGACGTTGTCGACGTTCTCGCTGAAGCCGCCGGTGACGTTGGAGTACCACAGCGGGATCGCGGGCAGGTCCTGGAACAGGACCTCCTGCGCCTTGGTGAAGTCCTCGATCTGCGCGTCGGCGTCGGGGTTGCTGATGCCGGCCTTGATGAGGTCATCGAACTCGGGGTTCGAGTAGTCACCGTCGTTGGAACCGGCGCCCGTGGCGTAGAGCGGTCCGAGGAAGTTGTACAGACCCGGGTAGTCGGCCTGCCAGCCCGAGCGCGCAGCGGTGGTGATGCTGCGGTCGTTGATCTTCGAGCGAAGGTCCTGGAAGGTCGGGTACGGGTCGCCCGAAGCCTCGATGCCCAGCGTGTTCTTGATGCTGTTGCTCACCGCGTCGACCCAGGCGTCGTGCCCGCCGTCGGCGTTGTAGGCGATCTTGAACTCGCCGTCCCACGGGGCGATGGCGTCGGCCTCGGCCCACAGCTCCTTCGCCTTCTCGGGGTCGTAGTCGAGAACCTCGCTGCCGGGGACCGAGTCCGACCAGCCGTCGATGACCGGCGACGTGAAGTCGGACGCCGGCGTGCGGGTTCCCGAGAAGATGGTCTCGGTGATCTCTTCACGGTTGATCGCCATCGACAGCGCCTGACGACGCAGCTTGCCCTCTTCGCCGCTGAAGTGCGGGAGGAACTGGCCGATGGTGAACGACTGGAACACGGCGGACGGCTGGTTCACAGCCCGGTCGCCGAGCTCGTCGGTGAAGACCGGGAGCGAGTTGGTCGGGATCGCGTCGATGACGTCGACCTCGTTCGAGAGCAGGTCGGCGTATGCCGATTCCTGCGTCGCGTAGAACTTGATGGTCAGACCGCCGTTGGCAGCCTTGCGGCCTCCGTCGTAGTCGTCGTTGCGGACGAGTTCGATCTGCACGTCGTGCTGCCACGCGTCGTCGCCGTCGATCATGTACGGACCGTTGCCGATCGGGTTCTGACCGAAGGCGTCTATGTCCTCGAAAGCGACGTCGGGCAGCGGGTAGAACGCCGAGTAGCCGAGACGCAGAGCGAAGTCGGAGGCCGGCTTGTTCAGCGCGATCGTGAAGGTGTAGTCGTCGACCTGCTTCAGACCCGTGAGCTCGGAGTCCGTCTCGTAGCTGAAGCCCTCGATGTCCTCGAAGAAGTAGCTGGAGAGGTGGCCGTTGGAGAGCTTCGCGCCCTCGTTCCACGCCTTGATGAAGTTGTCGGCGGTGACCTCTTCACCATCGGTGAAGGTCAGGCCCTCCTTGATCTTGACGGTGAGGTTCTGGGGGTCTTCCGTGGTGATCTCCTCAGCCACGTCGTTGACCGGCTTGCCGTCGGCGTCGTAGTAGATCAGACCGGCGAAGATCTCGTCGAGGATCTTTCCGCCACCCACCTCGTTGGTGTTGGTGGGGATGAGCGGGTTCTCCGGCTCCGATCCGTTCGTCGTGATGATGGCATCCGCGTTGGCGTCGCCCGCGGTGCTGCCACCGTCGTCGTTGCCGTTGCCACCGCTCGCGCAGCCCGCGAGCGCCAGGGCGCCGATCGCGAACAGCGCGGTGCCCGCAAGGGCGATCTTGTTGCGCTTCACTAGTGTCCTCCTGTGGACGGGTATTCATCAGACTGCGCGCACATCATCGAACGCGTAGGGATAGTTGACTGTATCCCGCGTTTCAGGGGACGCCGCACTCGGCTAATGAACTGTTACTCAGTGGTGACCATCTGTAATATCGCGGAAACATGCGGAAATGCACGGAAACGAGCGACGGCGTCGCATCCCGGGAAGGACGCGACGCCGTCGAAGGGCACTCGGCGACTCAGGCGAAGGCCTCGATCGGCGGGCACGCGCACACCAGGTTGCGGTCGCCGTAGGCCTGATCGATGCGACGCACCGGCGGCCAGTATTTGCCGGCCACGAGCGCATGCACCGGGTAGGCGGCATCCTCACGCGTGTACGAGTGATTCCACTCCCCCGCGATCAGCGAAACCGCGGTGTGAGGTGCGTTGACGAGCGGATTGTCGTCGGCGGGCCAGCGGCCGGCGGCGACGTCGTCAGCCTCGGCCCTGATCATGATCATGGCCTCGATGAACCGCTCGATCTCGCCGAGATCCTCCGACTCCGTGGGCTCGACCATCAGCGTTCCCGCGACCGGGAACGACATGGTGGGCGCGTGGAAGCCGTAGTCGATCAGGCGCTTCGCGACATCGTCGACCGTGATGCCGGTCGCCTCCTTGAGCGGTCGCAGGTCGAGGATGCACTCGTGCGCGACCCGGCCGTTCTCCCCCGCATACAGAACCGGGTAGTGCTCGGCGAGGCGGGCCGCGATGTAGTTCGCCGACAGCACGGCCGCTGCGGTCGCGTGCCGGAGGCCGTCGGCACCCATCATTCGGACGTAGGCCCAGGAGATCGGCAGAATGCCCGCCGAGCCGTAGGGCGCGGCCGAGATCGGACCGCCCTCGAAGACGAATCCGCCCGCGTGCTCCGCGCGCTGCGCGAGCGGATGCGAGGGCAGGAACGGCGCGAGGTGCGCCTTCGCAGCGACCGGGCCGACGCCCGGTCCGCCACCACCGTGCGGGATCGCGAACGTCTTGTGCAGGTTGAGGTGCGAGACATCGCCACCCAGATCGCCGAACCGGGCGTACCCCAGCAGTGCGTTGAGGTTGGCACCGTCGACATAGACCTGTCCGCCTGCGCCGTGCACGGCGGAGGTGATCTCGACGACGTCCTGCTCGTAGACGCCGTGCGTCGACGGGTACGTGATCATGAGTGCCGAGAGCTCGGCCGCATGCGCGTCGATCTTGGCGCGGAGGTCTGCGAGGTCGACGTTCCCGAGCTCGTCGCACGCCACGACCACGACCTTCATGCCCGCGAGCACGGCGGACGCCGCGTTCGTACCGTGCGCCGACGACGGGATCAGACACACCGTGCGCTGGTCGTCGCCGTTCGCCAGGTGGTAGCCGCGGATCGCGAGAAGCCCGGCGAGCTCGCCCTGCGAGCCCGCATTCGGCTGCAGCGACACCGCGTCGTACCCGGTGACCTCCGCGAGCCAGGCTTCGAGCTGGTCGACGAGATCGAGGTACCCGGCCACGTCGGACGCCGGGGCGAACGGGTGGATGCCCGCGAACTCGGGCCAGGTGATCGACGCCATCTCGGTGGCCGCGTTGAGCTTCATGGTGCAGGATCCGAGCGGGATCATGCCGCGGTCGAGCGCGTAGTCGCGGTCGGCGAGGCTCTTGAGGTACCGCATCATGGCGGTCTCGCTGCGGTGCGCGTGGAACACGGGGTGGGTCAGGTACTCGTCCTGACGGTGGAGCTCTTCGGGCAGAGCGCCGGCCGCGCCGATCCCGAAGAATCCGAACGCCCGCTCGCGCTTGCCGCCGAACACCTGGGCGACACGGTGGAGGTCGGCGACCGTGGTGGTCTCGTCGACCGCGATGTTCACGGTGTCGGCGTCGTTCGCACGCAGCAGGATGCCGTCGGCGTGGGCCGCCTCGACGATCTCGGCCGCCCGTCCGGGCACGCGAGCCCTGATCGTGTCGAAGAACGCGTCGTGCACGATCTCGACACCCGCGTCGGTGAGCCAGTCGCGCAGCAGCGCCGCCTTCGCCGCGGCTTCCGCCGCGATCGCGCGGAGACCTTCAGGTCCGTGATAGACGGCGTACATCGAGGCCATGACGGCGAGGAGCACCTGGGCGGTGCAGATGTTGCTGGTCGCCTTCTCACGACGGATGTGCTGCTCACGCGTCTGCAGCGACAGGCGATAGGCCGGCTTTCCGGCGGCGTCGACCGAGACTCCGACCAGACGCCCCGGGAGCTGGCGCTCCAGACCCGCGCGAACGGCCATGTACCCCGCGTGCGGGCCCCCGAACCCCATGGGCACGCCGAAGCGCTGGGTGGTGCCGACAGCCACATCGGCGCCGAGCGATCCGGGCGATGCGATGAGGGTCAGCGCCAGCAGATCGGCGGCGACGACCGCGAGACCGCCCGCGACGTGCGCCGCGTCGATCACCGCGCTGGGGTCCCAGACGCGTCCCGACGCCGCCGGATACTGCACGAACACGCCGAAGAGCTCGGCGGGGAGCTCCTCGCCTGCCGCGAAGTCGACGGTCACGAGCTCGATGCCCACGGCCTCGGCGCGGGCGGCGAGCAGAGCAGCCGTCTGCGGGAACGCATCCGCGTCGACGGCGAACACGTTCGACGCCTTCTTCGACGCACGACGGGCCAGCAGCATCCCCTCGACGACCGCCGTCGACTCGTCGAGCATCGACGCGTTGGCCGTGGAGAGCCCGGTGAGCTCCGCCACCATGGTCTGGAAGTTGATGAGCGCCTCGAGACGTCCCTGCGAGATCTCCGGCTGGTACGGCGTGTATGCCGTGTACCAGGACGGGTTCTCGAGCACGTTGCGCTGGATCACCTGCGGGGTGATGGTCCCGTAGTAGCCGAGACCGATCATCGGCCGGTTGACCGTGTTACGCGCGGCGAGTGCCCGAAGCTCGGCGAGAGCCTCGGTCTCACTCGCGGCGCGCGGGATCACGGAGTCATCGTTCGCTGCGGTGTAGATCGAGACGGGTACGGCCTGGCGCATCAGCGCCTCGACCGGGCTCCAGTCCGCGAGATCCGACTCGACGCCCAGCGCGTCGAGCATCTGACGCTGGGCGGCTGCGGTCGTTCCGATGTGACGATCGGCGAAAGAGGTCACGGGTGGATCAGCCCTCCGTCAGAGCGACGTACGCGTCGCGGTCCATCAGTCCCTCGAGGGCACCGTCGGCGACGGCGACCTTGATGAGCCAGCCGCCCGCGAAGGGCTCGGCGTTCACGAGCGACGGGTCGTCGACGACCGTGTCGTTGATCTCGACGACGGTGCCGGTGACGGGCGCGTAGAGCTCGCCGACCGATTTGGTCGACTCGATCTCACCCACGACCGTGCCTGCGGTGACCTCGGTGCCGACGGCGGGGAGCTCGACGAACACCACGTCGCCGAGCTTCTCAGCCGCATAGTCGGTGATGCCGATGGTCACGGTGCCGCCGTCGGCGGCGATCCATTCGTGCTCGTCGGTGTAGTGGAGCGCGTTGAGGTCGGTCATTTTGTCCTCCGGTAGAAAGGCAGGGTGGTCACGGTCGCGGGGATCCTGGTCCCCCGCACATCAAGGAATACTGCGGTTCCCGCCGCGGCGGAAGACGGTGCGATGTAAGCCATCGCGATCGGATGTCCCAGCGTCGGGCTCAACGCGCCGCTGGTGATCTCGCCGAGCGCTACGCCGTCCTCATCGACGACGGCGTAGCCGGCCCGGCCCGCTCGCTTGCCCTCGGCGACGAGGCCCACGAGCACGGGCGCGTCGGGTGCAGCGTCTACCGCGTCCTTCCCGACGAAGGCCTCCTTCGCCGAGACCACGACACGGCCGAGTCCCGCCTGCACCGGCTTGGTGTCGAGGGTCAGCTCATGTCCGTACAGCGGCATGCCCGCCTCGAGGCGAAGGGTGTCGCGCGCCGCGAGGCCCGCAGGCACGAGGCCGTGCGGCGCGCCGGCCGCAAGAACCGCGTCCCACAGCGCGACAGCGTCGTCTGCGGCGACGAGCAGTTCGAAGCCGTCTTCGCCGGTGTACCCGGTGCGGGCGAGCAACAGCGAACGACCGGTGAAGGTCGCCGCTGCCCAGGCGTAGTACTTCTGCTCCGCCCAGGGGATGCTGACATCGGAGATGCCCGTGGTCGCGGCGAGGATCGCCTCGGACTGCGGCCCCTGCACGGCGATCAGCGCGTAGTCGTCGGAGACGTCTGCGACCTTGACGTGGAAATCCTCGACGCGAGCGTCGAGAGCCTCACGAACCGCGTCCCGGTTGCCGGCATTCGAGATGACGAGGAAGTCAGCGTCCTCGAGGCGGTAGACGATGACGTCGTCGATGATGCCGCCGGTCGCTGCGAGCAGGAGCGAGTACTTCGCCTTGCCGACCGCGAGAGCCGACAGCCGTCCGGCGAGCGCGTGGTCGAGGTAGGCCGCGGCATCCGCACCGCGCACCGTGAACTCGGCCATGTGCGAGATGTCGAAGATCCCTGCAGCCTGCCGCACGGCGTGGTGCTCGGCGAGGTCGGAGGTGTAACGGACCGGCATCTGCCATCCGCCGAAATCGGTGAAGGATGCGCCGAGCGCCTCATGGCGTTCGCGGAGCGGGGTGTAGCGAGGGTCGGACATGGAGTTCTCCCGGGCTGGTTCGGGCGGAACAGCGATGACGCCGTTCCTCGGAACTCCCCCTCTGTCATGGGCCTGAGAGCTTCGCCCAGGGACTGGGCTTTCACCGTCGGCGGATCATGGGCGAGCGGAGAGGGAGACGCGCGGAGTGCAGGTCGCCAGGGTTTCGGCTCGGGCGCGGACGCCCTCGCTCAGCCCGATCTCTCGCTTTGCTTGAAATCGCTTTTCAGAGTGGCCGGAACCGCGCGGTACGCGTACCTGAGAGATTGGCGGGGAGGCTTGCTCCTTCGGTGCCCGGCTGCGTTCGCCGGGGCTCTCCCGCGTGGGTCATTCGGCCTGTCTTCAGTTGTGGCATCAGTCTAGCCGGTCGCGTGCACTCAGTCAGGCATGCACTCCGGTCGCGTCTCCCGTCGCCGCGCAGGTCGAGTGCGGCAGGAAACGCGCCCGGTGGCGAGGGTCAGCGCTCGGTGGCGAGGGTCAGCGCCCGGCGAGCTCGGCCCGCACCTCATCACGCAGGCGACCGAGGTTCTCGGGTTCCGGAGCCGCTCCGAGAAGGGTCTTCGTGTACTCGTGTTGCGGGTTGAGGATGACCTCGTCGGCCGGACCTCGCTCGACCACGTCGCCCTTGTAGAGCACCATGATCTCGTCGCTGAAGTGACGGGCCGTCGCGAGGTCGTGCGTGATGTACAGGACCCCGAGGTCGTCTTCGCGCTGCAGATCGGCCAGCAGGTTCAGCACCCCGAGTCGGATCGACACGTCGAGCATCGACACCGGCTCGTCCGCGACGATGAACCGTGCGCCCGGTGCGAGCGCCCGGGCGATCGCGACGCGCTGTCGCTGACCACCCGAGAGCTCGTGCGGACGTCGGTCCGCGAAGCTCTCCCCCGGCGACAGCCGCACCCGCTCGAGGAGTTCGATCGCGCGGGCACGCACCTGCGCACCCGACAGCTTCGGGTGGTGCAGCCGGATGGGACGCTCCAGGTGATGGATGATCGAGTGGAAGGGATTGAGTGACGCGAACGGATCCTGGAACACCATCTGCACCTGCGAGCGGTATCGCTCCACCGCGCGGCCACGAGTCCCGGTCTCCCGGCCGTCGAGCAGGATCTGGCCGCTCGTCGGACTCTCGAGCTTCATGAGCATCCGGGCGATGGTGGACTTGCCCGATCCGGACTCGCCGACCAGAGCGATCGTCTTGCCGGATTCGAGAGTGAACGACACGTCCTTCACCGCATGCAGGATCGATGTCTTCACCCCCGAGCGGAGCGTGAAGTCCTTGACGAGATTGCGGGCCTCCAGAGTCGCGGTGCTCATCGGACCTCCTCCTGACTGGGCTGGTTGCCGGTGCGCACGAAATCTCCGCGCTCGCCGGTCAGACTCGGGAAGCTCGACAGCAGCTTCTTCGTGTACTCGTGCTGGGGTGTGCGGTAGATCTCCTCCGCCGTGCCCTCCTCGACGATCTGCCCCTGCAGCATCACGGCGATGCGATCGCTGATCTCGATCAGCATCGGCAGATCGTGCGTGATGAAGATCACCGCGAAGCCGAGCCTTTCGCGAAGTCGCATGATCTCTCGGATGATGCCGCGCTGCACCACGACGTCGAGTGCGGTGGTCGGCTCGTCCATGATCATGACCTGAGGATCCAGCGCGAGGGCCATGGCGATCATCATGCGCTGGCGCATGCCGCCCGAGAGCTCGTGCGGGAAGCTCGTCAATCGCGAGGGATCGACTCCGACGAGCGTGAGCAGTTCCTCTGCCCTGGCCTGCTTGTCCTTCTTCGACATGCCGGGACGATGCGTGTCGAAGATGTCGAAGATCTGCGCCCTGACGCTGATCACCGGGTTGAGCGAGTTCATCGCGCCCTGGAAGACCATCGAGATCTTGTCCCAGCGGAACGCCCGGAGCCCGTCGCCGTCGAGAGCCACCACGTCGATGTCATGACCGTCACGGTCGTGGAAGACGATCTCACCGCTGGTCATGAGCGCCGGGGCCTTGAGCAGACGATTCATCCCGTACGCGAGTGTCGTCTTGCCGCATCCGGACTCACCGGCGAGCCCGAGGATCTCACCACGGTTGAGAGTGAGAGTGACGTCGCGGACCGCCTTGACGGGCGGATCCACCTCGTATTCGATCGACACGTTGCGTGCGGTCAGCACGGCATCCGGAGCGCTCACGCGGCGACCCCCTTCGTCTTGGCGGCCTTGCGCACTCGACGCGCGGCGTCGGGTGCATTTCGCAGCTTGGGATTGATGACCTCGTCGATCGCGAAGTTGATGAGCGCGAGGCCGGCCCCGAGCAGAGCGATCATGATTCCCGGCGGGATGAACCACCACCATGCTCCTCGTCCGAGCGCCTGGCCCGACTGCGCGTCGTTGAGGATCGTGCCCCAGGTGATCGAGGAGTTCGGACCGAGGCCCAGGTACGAGAGACCGGCCTCTCCGAGGATCGCGAAGATGATCGCGAAGAGGAACTGCGCGGTGAGCAACGGGAGCAGGTTCGGCATGATCTCGACGAGGATGACGCGGAACGACCGCTCCCCCGCGACCTTCGAGGCGTAGACGTAGTCGCGGGTCCGCAGAGACCGCGTCTGCAGCCGGAGCACGTACGCCGCACCGGCCCAGGATGTGATGCCGAGCACGAACGCGACCAGCTGCCAGCTGCGCTGCGGCACGAACGAGGCGATCACCATGACGAGGGGAAGCCCCGGGATCACGATCATCACGTTCGTCAGCAGGGCGAGGGCATCCTCGCGCCATCCGCCGAGGTAGCCGGCGAGGACGCCGAAGACCAGGGACAGGATGATCGCGATGCCGCCGGCGACGACGCCGACCAGGAGCGAGCCCTGCGCCCCGATCGCGAGCTGGGCGAACATGTCGTTGCCGAGCTTGGTGGTTCCGAGCCAGTGCTCCGGCGAGGGCGGCAGCAGCGCCGGGTTGTCGGTGCTGCGCGGGTTCTGCGAGAAGATCGGTGCGATGATCGCGAACAGCACGATCGACAGCACGAGGATCGCGCCGACGACGAACTTCGGCGAGGTGATCGGGAGCACGCGACGACGCGTGCGCCCCCGTTGGGTCGCCAGTGAGATGGTGCTTGCGGGCTGGGTCGTGGGCTGATCCTTCGTGATCAGCACTGTGTTCTCGGTGTCAGACATTCTGGCGAGCCCTCGGGTCGATGAAGCCATAGACGAGGTCCATGATGAAGTTGGCGGCGAGTACCGTGATCGTGATGACGAGGAAGAGTCCCTGCATCAGCGCGTAGTCGTTGTTCGTGACCGCCTGGAACATCAGCTTGCCGATGCCCGGGTAGGTGAAGACCTGCTCCATCACGATGGAGCCGGCAACGACGAATCCGAGCGTGATCGAGAAGCCCGCGATCGACGGGATCGCCGCGTTGCGAGCGGCGTACGTCGTCATGATGCGTCGGGGACGGAGCCCCTTGGCCTCGGCCGTGAGGACGTAGTCCTCGGCCATGGTCTGCACCATCATGTTGCGCATCCCGAACATCCAGCCGCCGACCGACGAGATCACGATGGTGAGGGCGGGGAGGATCGCGTGCGAGAGCGCGTTCGTGAAGAACGCCCACGTCGGCTCGGGTCCGTCGGGGAACTCGAAGACGTCGTAGCCGCCGAAGATCGGGAACCAGCCGAGGCCGACCGCGAAGACGGAGACGAGCAGCAGCGCCATCCAGAAGTACGGGATGGACTGCAGCACGGTGGTCGCAGGGATGAGATGGTCGACCCAGGTACCGCGCTTCCACCCGGCCCAGGCGCCGAGGACGACACCGAGGATGAACGAGATGACGGTCACGGTGCCGACCAGGATGAGAGTCCAGGGCAGCGCCTGGCTGATCAGCTCGCTCACCGGCGTCGGGAACTTCGTCACCGAGACGCCCAGGTCGCCCTGGAGCATCCGCCCCCAGTATGCGATGTACTGCTCCCAGAGCGAGGAGTCGTCACCGCCGAGAAGCAGTTTGATGTTGCGGATCGTGGTCTCGGAGACCTCTCCGCCCGCTCGCTGCATCTTGGCGATCATGATGTCCGCCGGGTTCCCCGGCATGAGCCGGGGAAGCAGGAAGTTGAGTGAGATCGCGGCCCACAGCGTGAACGCGTAGAACCCGATTCTTCGTGCATAGAACTTCATGTCACAGACCTTGCTTCCTGCTCCCCCGACCCCATTTCGTTACTTGACCGGCTCGAGCTGCGTCAGGATGTACCCTGCCGCGATCGCGCCCCAGGACGGCGGGAAGGCGTAGAGGTCGTCCTCCGTCGGCCAGCCCGTGAAGTCCTTCGTGTTGTAGAAGGTCTGGGTCGCGTTGACGACCAGCGGGATGTACGGCAGGTCACGGACGATCTCGGTCTGGATCGTGGCGTACAGCTCCTTCTTCGCGGCCTCGTCGTTCGTGCTGACGGCCGACTGGATCGCCTGATCGACGACCGGGTTGCTGTAGCGGCTGAAGTTCCAGCGTCCCGCAGGAACCTCGGTGCCGACGGGAGCGGTCGACTCGACCGTCGTGCCACCGAACCAGTCGCGGTAAATCTGGAACGGGTCCGCGACGGAGGTGCCGATGACGCCTCCGACGATCAGCTGGTAGTCACCGCCCTGACGGGCGTCGGAGAACTCCTGCCACTGCACCGTCGAGGCGGTGACCTTGATGCCCGCTGCCTCGGCCTGCTCGGCGATCAGCTTGGCGGCGTCGTTGTAGTCGGTCCAGCCGTCGACCGAGATCAGGCTGAGCTCGACCGGCACGCCGTCCTTCTCGTAGATGCCGCTGGAGCCCTTCGTGTAGCCGGCCGCCTCGAGGATCGAGCCTGCCTCGGCGGCATCCGCCTCCTGCGGGCTGACCTCGTTGGCCGGGTCGGCGAGCCACTTCTCGTCGCGAGGCAGCAGCGTGAACGCCGGGGAGATGTCTCCGGTGAGCCCGACGAACGCCTTGTCCTTGATCGCGTCCCGGTCGATCGCGACGTTCAACGCCTGCCGCACCGCGACATCGGTCTGCGGGCCTGCGCAGCCCAGCTCGGCGTTCGAGCAGGTGTAGAGGACGGTCGGATCCTGAGGAGTGTTGATCCACTCGATCGCCCCGTTGCCGGTGACGTCGTCGGGGTTCGGGATGAACATGCCGGTCCAGTCGAGCTGACCTGCGGCGAGAAGGTCCTGTGCGGTCTGGTTGTTGTCGACCGCGATGTACTGGACCTTCTTGACGCCGAGATCGTCGGCGTCGCGGAAGTTCTCGTTGGCGACGAGCGTGTAGGACTCGCTCGTCGTCTTGTCGACCACGTACGCCCCTGAGCCGACCGGCTCCTCGTTGGCGAAGTTCGCGAAGTCGGTGACCTCGGCCCAGATGTGCTCGGGCAGGATGTAGGTCGAGCCGAGACGCTGGAACTCGGTCGTGTACTGGGCCGTCGCATAGGTGAGCACGACGGTCGTGTCGTCGGTCGCCTCGGCCGAGACGAGGCCGTTGCCCTCGGGGTTGTTCGCCTCGTAGGTGAAGGAGAAGGCCACGTCGGCCGCGGTGAGGGACTCGCCGTCGCTCCACTTCAGGTCGGGCTTGATGGTGATCGTGATCACCGTGCCGTCTTCGTTGTACTCGTATGAGTCGCCGATCAGTCCGACGGGTTCGGAGTCGGCCGTCTTGTTGAAGAAGAACAGCGGCTCGTAGATGGGTCCGAGCGCTCCGTGGAGCACGGTCGGGGCGAACGGGTTGTAGTTCGCGGTGATGGGAGTCTGACTGCCTGCCCAGACGCGAAGCGCGCGGTCGCCGTCGCCACCGCTCCCCTCGCTGCTGCCGCCTGCGCCACAGGCGGTCAAACCCAGGGCGAGGACGGATGCCCCCGCCACAGCGGTGAGCGCGATCTTGCGCCTTCCGTTACGGATCATTCTGTATTTCCTCTCGGTGCTGCACTGCAGGAGGGATCTCCGGATGGAGCCGGGCCCCGGATGGGACTCGTGACAGATCCCAGGGAAAGGGATTTGTTAGGACAGTAACCTAACAAATCCGTTTCGGGGCGACAAGCGTTCAGAACGCTGGTATATAACGTTTCGGCCTCAGCAACCGGGTCGTCACACAGGTGCACTAAGGGTCGCATTGACACTAAGATCGTGACGGGAGGTTAAGGTACCAATGACTCAAAGCTCGGGCATCGACGTCGCCGTGTCCACGGTGATCCTCACCCTGCGCCGCACCGCTGAAGGGTCCGCGACGCTCGCCCTGCCGCTCGTGCTCCGGACGCGCGAGCCGTTCGCCGACCAGTGGGCGCTGCCCGGCGGATGGCTCACCGTCGCCGAGTCCCCCGTCGATGCCGCCGCCCGGACCCTCGCCGAGACCACGGGTCTGACTCCGAGCTATCTCGAGCAGCTCTACGCCTTCGGCGCCGTCGACCGCTCCCCCACGCGCGTGGTGTCGATCGTGTACTGGGCGCTGCTGCGCCAGGACGATGTCGACGCGCAGAGCGCGGCCCACCGCGCATCCGGTCGAGCCCCGGAGAACGTGCGGTGGTTCGATCTCGACGACCTGCCTCCGCTCGCGTTCGACCACGCCAAGATCGTCGACTATGCGCTGTGGCGACTCCGCAGCAAGGTCGGCTACAGCCGCGTCGCACACGGATTCCTGCCCGCCGAGTTCACCCTCGCAGATCTCCGAGAAGCCTATGAGGCGATCCTCGGCAGGCATCTGGATCCGGCCAACTTCCGGCGCCAGGTCGAGTCGGCGGGCAATCTCCTCCCCACCGATCAGTTCCGCACCGGCAGCCACCGCCCCGCCCGCCTCTACCGTTACAACACCGATGTCGAGCTGGCCGATCACGGCCCCCTCGGCCCCGAGGAAACGAGCACCCGATGAGCATCACCTTTGTTCCGACGCCGTCAGTCCTTCCCGTCGACGCGTCCGTCGACCACGCGATCCAGTCGATCGTGTCGGGCACGTCGACCGATGCGACGTGCACGACCGATCTCGCCGTGGGTCCCTGGGATTTCGATTCACGTCCCGGGTACGGTCCCGGATCCTCGATGGGCGACGTCATCCCGACCGGAGCACCGCGCCAGGGCGAGCTTCCCTCGGAGTACCGCGAGGCGAGTGAAGAAGAACTCGACGAGCGCATCCGCGTGGCGAAGGCCACGCTCGGCGACCGGGCCGTCGTGCTGGGGCACTTCTATCAGCGCGAGGAGGTCGTGCGCCACGCCGACTACGTGGGCGACTCGTTCCAGCTCGCCACCGCAGCGAAGGAGCGACCGGATGCCGAGGCCATCGTGTTCTGCGGCGTGCACTTCATGGCCGAAACCGCCGATCTGCTTTCCGGTCCCGACCAGGCCGTGATACTGCCGAACCTCGCGGCCGGGTGCTCGATGGCCGACATGGCCGACATCGACCAGGTCGAGGACTGCTGGGAGCAGCTCGCCGACGTACTGGGCGACCTCGACGCGCAGGATGCCGACGGCCGGGTTCCGGTGATCCCGGTCACCTACATGAACTCCTCCGCCGCGATCAAGGGCTTCGTCGGCCGGCACGGCGGCATCGTGTGCACGTCCTCGAACGCGCAGACCGTGCTCGAGTGGGCGTTCGAGCGGGGACGTCGTGTGCTGTTCTTCCCCGACCAGCACCTCGGTCGCAACACGGCGAAGGCGATGGGGGTACCCCTCGAGCAGATGCCGATGTGGAACCCGCGCCAGGCGCTCGGCGGGTCCTCGGCATCCGACCTCGTCGACTCGCGTGTGATCCTGTGGCACGGGTTCTGCTCGGTGCACCGCCGCTTCACGGTCGCTCAGATCGATCAGGCGCGTGAGGAGCACCCCGGAGTGCGGGTCATCGTGCACCCTGAGTGTCCGATGGACGTGGTGGACGCCGCCGACGAGGCCGGATCGACCGACTACATCCGCCGAGCGATCGCCGCGGCGACCGAGCCCACGACCTTCGCGATCGGCACCGAGATCAACCTCGTGCGCCGACTGGCCGCACAGTTCCCGCAGCACGAGATCTTCTGCCTCGACCCGGTGGTCTGCCCGTGCTCGACGATGTATCGCATTCACCCCGGATATCTGGCCTGGGTGCTCGAAGAGCTCGTCGCCGGGCGCACCCCGAACCGCATCACGGTGACTGCCGACGTCGCCGATCCCGCTCGGGTCGCGCTGGAGCGGATGCTGGCCGCCAAGCCCCCGGTGACGGCGAGCGCGCGATGAACGTCGTCGTCGTCGGCTCCGGCATCGCCGGACTCACGGCGGCACTGCATGCATACGAGCGGGGTCACTCCGTGACCGTGATGACCAAGGGAGCGCTCGGTGACGGATGCACGGGATACGCGCAGGGCGGCGTGGCCGGCCTGTACGGTCCCGATGACTCCCCCGCCCTGCATGCGGCAGACACTCTGGCCGCGGCGGCGGGTCTGGCGGATGCCGCAGCGGTCGAGGTGCTCGTCGAGGGCGCAGGAGCCGGCATCGCCGAGCTGATCATGCGTGGAGTGGCCTTCGACCGCTCAGCGGACGGCATTCCTCTTCGCGGCCGGGAGGCTGCCCACAGTCGGGCCCGGATCGTGCATGCGGGTGGTGACGCCACAGGAGCCGCGATCGCGCGTGCACTCGTCTCGGCCACGCGCGCATCGGCCATCACGGTCGTGGAACAGGCGTTCCTGCTCGACCTCGTCGTGTCCGACGGCTCCGTGCGAGGCACCCGCATGCTGGTCGACGGTGTTCCGACGCATGTCGACGCGGAGGCCGTCGTGCTCGCGACCGGTGGCGCGGGTCACCTCTACGCGCACACCACGAATCCCGAAGGAACGACCGGTGACGGGATCGCCGCGGCGCTCCGCGCAGGTGCGGATGTCGCGGACCTCGAGTTCGTGCAGTTCCACCCGACGATCCTGGCGGCGGGTCCCGCGTTCCTCGTCTCAGAAGCCGTCCGGGGCGAGGGCGCGACGCTGATCGATGACGACGGACGGCGCTTCACCTTCGACAGCCACCCCGACGGAGAGCTCGCACCGCGCGACGTGGTCGCGCGGGCCATCGCCCGGTGTGCTGCGGAGCAGGGATCGCCGATGCGGCTCGATGCCACGATGCTCGGGGCCGAGACGCTGCGCGACCGATTCCCGACCATCGATCGGGTCACCAGGGAGCGCGGTTTCGACTGGGCGCACGCACCGATTCCGGTGACTCCGGCCGCGCACTATCTCATGGGGGGAATCGTCACAGACGTCGACGGGCGCACGACGATCCCCGGTCTCTTCGCCGTCGGAGAGACCGCGCGCACCGGCGTTCACGGCGCGAACCGGCTCGCCTCCAACTCCCTCCTCGAGGGTGCTGTCTTCGGCGCTCGCGCCGCCGCCGCGCTCGCGCTGCCGTGGCCCGTCGAGTCGAGGGCACGCCGCTCGACGATCGCTGCACGAGCCGCCGCACCGCAGGACGACAGCGCCGTGCCTTTCACAGACACCGTGCCGTTCACGGACACCGCTTCGTTCACCCGGGCTGCGCTACAGCGACTGATGTGGGACGACGTCGGGCTGCTGCGCACCGCTGAGGGCCTTCGCCGCGCGCGCGACACGATCGCCGTCTGGACGGCACAGCCGAGCTCCGCGCGAACCGTCGCCGATCACGAGGACGCCAACCTGCTGCTGCTCGCCGCGACGACCGCGTCCGCCGCCCTCGACCGCACCGAATCGGTGGGTTCTCACCACCTCGAAACGACCGCCGCCCCCGTTCTGGAGATCGCCTGATGCTCACCCCTGCCATCATCGCCCGCGTCGTCGGAGCGGCCCTGGAAGAGGATGCCCCCTGGGGCGATCTCACCAGCTCCGCACTGCTGCCTGCCGACACCACGGCGGTCGCCGACCTCGTCGCCCGCGAGGCGGGGGTGTTCAGCGGCGGCGACGCCTTCACGGCCGCGTTCGCGCTGACCGACCCGGCCCTCCGGATCGACGTGCACGTCGGCGACGGAGACGAGTTCTCTGCCGGCGACGTGCTCGCGTCCGTCTCGGGCAGCGCACGCAGCATCCTGACCGCCGAGCGCATCGCGCTGAACTTCACGCAGCGGATGAGCGGGATCGCCACGATGACGGCCTCCTACGTGCGCGCAGTGGCCTCGACGCGCACACGGATCGCCGACACGCGCAAGACGACCCCTGGACTCCGCGCATTCGAGCGCCACGCCGTGGTGAGCGGCGGCGGGCACAACCACCGATATTCGCTGTCCGACGCCGTCATGGCCAAGGACAACCATCTGGCGGTGCTGCAGCGCTCCGGTGCCGACCTGGCGACCGCGCTCCGCGAAGCGCTCTCGCGATTGCCGCACACGGCCCACGTCGTGGTGGAGGTCGACCGCCTGGACCAGATCGCAGCCGTGCTGGACGGCGGTGCGCACACCGTTCTGCTCGACAACTTCTCGCTCGACCAGCTGCGCGCGGGTGTCGCGGCGATCGGGGGTCGCGCCCAGGTCGAGGCATCCGGCGGAGTGACCCTCGACACCGTCGCCGACATCGCCGCGACCGGTGTCGATGTGATCTCGGTGGGGGCGCTCACCCACTCGGCGCGAGCTCTGGATCTGGGCCTGGACGTTCGGATCGACTGAACCGTGATCTACCTGGACCATGCCGCCACTGCCCCGGTGCGCCGCGAGGTGCTCGAGGCCATGACCCCGTACCTGACGAGCGTCTTCGGCAATCCGTCGAGCCATCACACGGTCGGCGAGTCCGCGGCGAGCGCTCTCGAGGACGCGCGCTCTCGGGTCGCTCGGGTGCTCGGGATGCGCACAGGCGACATCGTGTTCACCGCCGGCGGCACAGAGGCGAACAACCTCGCTGTGAAGGGCATCGTCCTGGCCGCGCTCACCCAGGGGCGCCGACATCTCGTGGTGTCGCCGATCGAGCACGAGTCGATACTCGAATCGGCCGAGTACCTGCGGCGCTTCCACGGTGTCGAGGTGAGCCGCGTGGCGGTGGACCCGCGAGGACGGATCGACTCGGAATCGCTGCGACACGCGCTGCGCGACGACACCGCTCTCGTCGCACTGGGACACGCCAACAACGAGATCGGCACGGTCCAGGACCTCCCCGGGCTCATCGCCGTCGCGCACGGGGCGAGCGTGCCGGTGCACGTGGACGCCGTGCAATCGGCGGGGTGGCTGTCTCTGGCGGGATCGGGAGCGGATGCCATCGCGATCGCCGGGCACAAGCTCGGTACCCCCAAGGGCATCGGCGCCCTCGGCGTGCGCGGCCGCGTGCCGATGGAGGCGTTGCTGCACGGTGGTGGGCAGGAACGGGGACGCCGCTCCGGCACGGAGAACGTCGCGGGGGCGGTGGGGCTGGCGACCGCGCTCGAGCTCGCCGAGGCGGAGCGGGAGGCGATCGCCGCCCGCGTGGGAGCGGCGACGCAGCGCTTCATCGGCGCCGTGCGAACGCTCGTGCCCGATGCAGAGCTCACGGGAGATCCGCGCGACCGCCTTCCCGGTACGGCGTCGTTCACGTTCGCCGGGGTCAGCGGCGAGGCGGTGCTGTTGGAGCTCGAGCGGAGGGGCGTCGTGTCGTCGAGCGGCTCCGCGTGCGCTGCCGGCAGTGACGAGCCGTCGCACGTACTGCTCGCATGCGGCATCGATCCGCGGGTCGCCCAGACCTCGGTGCGCTTCACCTTCGGACGCGAAACCCTCGCGGACGACGCCCCCGAGCGCCTCGCGTCACTCGTCGCCGACTCTGTCCGCAGCGTCGGCGACATGTGAGAGTCCCCGCGCGCCCTGCGACGACACCCCAGCCATAGAATCGGCTCGTGACCGCTGCATCCCCCCTCGTGACCGTGATCGTTCCCGGCCGCGACATCGCCGCCTTCGCACCGGACGCCCTCGACTCGCTCCGCGCCCAGACCGAGCAGCGGTGGCGCGCTATCCTCGTCGACGACGGCTCGAGCGACGACACCGGCGCGATCTTCCGCGCCGCGGCCGCGGAGGATCCCCGATTCCGACACATCGCGCACGAGGCGTCCCGCGGACTCGGCGCGGCGCGCAACGTCGCACTGGATCTCGTGGACACCGAGCTCGTCGGATTCCTCGACGGCGACGACGAGCTGACGCCCACCGCTCTCGAGAGGCTCACGGGCACACTCGCCGAGTCCGGCAGCGACTTCGTCGCGGGCGCCTATGTGCGCACACGGTACGACGGCGGGCGGTACGCCGCGGGTCGGGTGCAGCCGTGGGTGTCGGCCGCCACGGATCCGGAGCGCCGCGGCACGACGATCCACGAGCATCCGCATGCCAGCTCGAACATCGTCGCGTGGTCGAAGATCAGTCGCCTCGACCTCTGGACCGATCTCCGCTTCCCCGAGGGCGTCGCCTACGAGGACCAGCTCGTCGCCCAGACGATGTACACGCGCGCCCGGGCCTTCGACGTCATCCCCGACGTCGTGGTGCGGTGGCGGCTGCGGGCCGACGGCACGTCGATCACGCAGGGAAAGGCCCGGCTCCCCGTGCTGCGCGACTACATCGAAGCGCTCCGCGGCGGCCTCCGGGTACTGCACGAAGCGGGTGCGGCCGAGGCCGTCAGCGCCCGGCTCGAACTGATCCTCGCCATGGACGTCCCCCCGCTGATCGACATCGCGGGAACGCACCCCGACCCCGAGTACGCAACGCTCGTGTCGTCCTTCGTCGCAGAGCTCGAGGCCTTGCCGGAGTACTCGCGCGCCCACCCCGACCCGACGATCGCCGCCGCGCTGGCCTGGTGAGAGAAAGGCCCAGGAGCCTGATGAACGACGATCACATACCCGACTCGCAGCGCACGAACGACTACCTCGCCGGGCTCTTCTCACTCGCGGGCCGGACCGCAGCGATCACGGGTGGCAGCTCGGGGATCGGCCGCGGCATCGCGACGGCACTCGCCAGGGCGGGCGCGGCGACCGTGATCGTCGCGCGGGGCGAGTCGCGGATCGCCGAGACCGTGCGGGAGCTCACGGACGCCGGGTGCACCGCGGCCGGCGTCGTCGGCGACCTCGGCACGCGCGCCGGCATCCATGCCGTGGCGGAAGCGCTCGCCTCCCCCTACGGTGAGCCGGACATCATCGTGCACTCGGCAGGCATCAACATCCGCCCGCCGTTCGCCGAGATCACCGAGGCGGACTGGGATGCGACCATGACCGTGAACGCGCTCGCGCCTTTCCTTCTCGGCCAGCGGTTCGCGACCGGCATGGCGGAGCGCGGCTACGGGCGACTGATCCACATCACCTCGCAGCAGGCGCACCGCGCGTTCGTCGGCAGCGGTGTGTACGGCGCCTCCAAGGGCGCTGTCGAGTCGCTCATGCGCTCCGAGGCCGAAGCGTGGGGCGGTACCGGGGTGACGAGCAACTCGCTGGTGCCGGGCTTCGTGCTGACGCCGCTGAACGCGCGGCTGCAGGAGGATCCGGCGCAGATCTCCGCTCTCGCCGCACGGACGATGATCGGCCGGAACGGCGTCCCCGCCGACTTCGCGAGCGCTGCCGTCTTTCTCGCCGGCGCCGGCTCGTCCTATGTGACGGGGCAGTCGATCTTCATCGACGGCGGCATGTCAGTGCATTGACCGTCGGAATCCCGCCTTCGCGGGCGATGAGATACCGCTGATCACGCCTCCGCTGGGTAGACCCGCTCGTCGGGTCGCGATGAATCGAGCAACGGAACAGGTGCGGTGAGCGCCGCGACGGCATCGGCACCCGCCGAGTCAGCGGGGGCTCGGTCGGCGCGGCGGTGCGAGAGCGCGGCCGCCACTCCCCCGGTGACCGCGTCTTCGATCACGGCCTCCGTCTCGATCACGCGCGACGCGGCGACCTGCTGCGCGGCGAGCTCGGCATAGAGCCCTCCCCGAGCGAGGAGCTGCGCATGCGTCCCCGACTCGACGATCTGCCCCGCTTCGAGCACGTGGATGGTGTCGGCACCGATCACCGTCGAGAGGCGGTGGGCGATGGTCAGAGTCGTGCGTCCCTTCGCGGCCTCGTCGAGGGCTTCCTGCACCACCCGCTCCGACACGGTGTCCAGAGCGGAGGTCGCCTCGTCGAGCAGCAGCACCGGCGGATCCTTGAGCAGCACGCGCGCGATCGCGATGCGCTGCTTCTCCCCGCCGGAGAGCCGGTAGCCTCGCTCGCCGACCACGGTGTCGTAGCCGTCTTCGAAACCCGCGATGATGTGGTGGATGTTCGCCGCGATGCAGGCCGCGATCATCTCCTTCTCGGTCGCGCCGGGCTTGGCGTAGAGCAGGTTCTCGCGGATCGTGGCGTGGAACAGATACGTCTCCTGAGACACGATCCCGACGTTGTCGATGATCGACTCCTGTGTGAGTGCGCGCACGTCTTCGCCGGCGAACAGAACGGCCCCGCCGCGAGCCTCGTACAGCCGTGGAGCGAGATAGAGGACGGTAGTCTTGCCCGCGCCGGACGGGCCGACGAACGCGACGTGCCGGCCTGGTTCGGCGACGAACGACACGCCCTGCAACGTGGCCCGAGACTCCGGCGCGGCGTCGGGATACCGGAAGACCACGTCGCGGAACTCGATGCGGCCGCGTGGCCCGGGCGCCTCGTCGACCGAGACGGCATCCGGTGCGTCGCGGATCTCGGGGACCAGGTCGAGGTACTCGAAGATCCGGGCGAACAGGGCGGAGGAGGTCTGCAGATCGAGCGACACACGCATCAGGCCCATGAGCGGCTGCAGGAGCCGTGCCTGGACCGTCGTGAACGCGACGACCGTTCCCGCCGTGATGGCCCCGGTCCCGCCCGCGATCAGGTAGCCGGAGACGAGGTAGATGACCGCCGGGACGCTCGCCATGAGCACCTGGACGACCGCGAAGAAGCCCTGACCGCTCATCGCCCGCCGCACCTGCAGAGTCACCTGGTTGCGGTTCTCGGCCTGATAGCGGGCGGACTCGGTGCGCTGCCGGTTGAACGCCTTCGAGAGCAGCATCCCCGACACGCTCAGAGTCTCCTGCGTGATCGACGTGAGTTCGGAGAGCGACTCCTGCGTCTCGCCCGCGATGCGCGCCCGCACCTGCCCGACGCGCCGCTGCACGATGATGAGAAAGGGCATCAGGACGACCGCGATCAGCGTGAGGCGCCAGTCGATCAGGATCATCGCGACGAGCGAGGCGATGACCGTGACGACGTTGCCGAGGATGCTGGTGACGGTGTTCGTCAGCACCCCGGAGACCCCGCCGACGTCGTTCTGGAGCCTCGACTGGATGACTCCCGTCTTCGTGCGGGTGAAGAACCCGAGCTCCATCGCCTGGAGATGCTCGAACAGTCGGACTCGCAGGTCGCCGGTCACGCTGTTTCCGACGGTCGATGTGAGCCAGGTCTGCGCCACTCCGAGGACCGCGGAGAGCAGGAAGAAGACGACCATCGCCGAGACCAGCCAGATCAGAGGCTGCAGTTGCGGGCCCCCGCCGTCGACCGGGAAGAGCGCGTCGTCGAAGATGCGCTGGACGATCAGGGGCGGGATCACCGCGATGCCCGCGCCGAGCACGACCAGGATGCCCGTGACGACGATGCGCCATTTATAGGGCCGGAAGAGTGCGATCACCCTCGCGCCGAGTCCGCTGATCCGAGGCGCATCGGCATTCAGCCGACGCTGCGTGTCCTCGTCCATGCGGCGGAACCCGCCATGCATCCCACCCATGCTCATCCAGTCAGCGTAACCAGGGCATCGGACGCCGCGGGTCGATCCGCGCGATCCGGCTCCGCCGAGAGCGGATTCGACCGAATCCGGAATGAAATGTCCGAACCTGTGGTTACGCTGAATGTTCCTCGCGCACTCGCGCGCTCCCTCCCTCTTTCTTCTGTGCCTAGGAGGCCGCATGTCTGCCGTCGACACCGGTTCGATCACCACGCCCCCCACCACGGCTCCCGGCGAGATCCCCCGCAGCGACATGCGCGTGATCTGGCTGCTGCTGGTGGCGGCGTTCGTCGCGATCCTCAACGAGACGACCATGGGGATCGCGATCCCGCATCTCAACACCGACCTCGGTATCCCGCCGGAGCTCGGACAGTGGCTCACGAGCGCGTTCATGCTCACGATGGCCGTCGTGATCCCGACCACCGGCTTCATCCTCCAGCGGTTCACCACCCGCCAGGTCTTCATCGCGGCGATGACGGCGTTCTCAGCGGGCACGCTCGTGGCGATGGTCGCTCCCGGCTTCGAGGTCCTTCTCGCCGGCCGCGTGATCCAGGCGGCCGGCACCGGAATCATGATGCCGCTGCTCATGACCACGATCATGAACGTGGTTCCGCCGCAGTCGCGCGGTCGCATGATGGGCCGCGTCGGTCTGGTCATCTCCCTCGCTCCCGCCATCGGCCCGACGCTCGCGGGCGCCGTTCTCGAGACGCTCAACTGGCGCGCGCTGTTCGCCGTCGTGCTGCCGATCGCGATCGTGTCGCTGCTGATGGGTGCCAAGTGGATGACGAACCTCGGCGAGACCCGCGCCGTGCCGCTCGATGTGATCTCGATCCCCCTCGCTGCGCTCGGCTTCGGCGGCATCGTCTTCGGTCTGAGCCAGTTCGGCGGGCACGGAGGGTCCGGCGAGGTCGTCGGTATCAGCTCGCTGATCCTCGGCGCCGTGGCTCTGGCACTCTTCGTATGGCGTCAGCTCGTGCTGCAGCGGGTCGACGACGCGCTGCTCGATCTCCGCGTCTTCCGTTCGGTGAACTTCACCTTCTCGGTCATCATCATGACGATCCTCGCCCTGTCGATGTTCGGCACACTGACTCTGCTCCCGCAGTACCTGCAGAACGTCGCCGGGCTCAACGCCCTCCAGTCGGGACTCATCCTGCTGCCCGGTTCCGTTCTGATGGGCCTCCTGGGTCCGATCATGGGTCGCGTGTACGACGCACGCGGCACTCGTCCGCTCCTGATCCCTGGGACGATCCTCGTGTCGGCGGCGCTGTTCTACTACTCGACCGTCGGCGAGCACACCGTCTGGTGGGTGCTCATCATCGTGCAGGCGGTCATGTCCGTCGGCCTCGCGATGTCCTTCACGCCCCTGTTCTCGGCGTCGCTCGGTTCGCTCCAGCGCTCGCTCTACTCGCACGGCTCCGCGGTGCTCAACACGCTCCAGCAGGTGGGCGGCGCAGCCGGAGTGGCGGTGCTCACCGTGACTTACTCGGCGATCCTGCACGCAGGCGAGGCCGAGGGCCTCGAGACGGCTGCCGCGGGAGCACCCGGCGCGCGCATGGCATTCCTCATCGCGGCGATCATCTCGCTCGCCGCGGTCGCACTGAGTGCGTTCGTGCGCAAGCCGGCCGATGACGTCGCGGCGGGCATGCACGCCGGTCACTGATCGCCGTGACGGCGGCGTCTGACTCTTACTGCGTCTTGGGCGCGGGGATGTGGCAGACGCCGCCGCTGCAGTACCCGACGGAGTCGTGCTCGAGCAGGTTCAGAGCTTCCGGAATCGGCTGGAGCACGACGGGTGCATCCTGCTCGACGGAGTCCTGTGTCTTGGCCATCCCTCGATGCTACGCCTGATGCACGTGGGTGGCGTCGAAATCGACACGCCGACCGACAGCGAAACGACAGGCGTGCTCCCCTACGGTTGACGGGTGCTCAAACGACTCGTCGCCCGACTGTATTGGACGCTCAGCCGCTGGACCCTCACGGCCGAGGGAACACCGACACGGCCGACGATCCTNCAGACGCCGCCGCTGCAGTACCCGACGGAGTCGTGCTCGAGCAGGTTCAGAGCTTCCGGAATCGGCTGGAGCACGACGGGTGCATCCTGCTCGACGGAGTCCTGTGTCTTGGCCATCCCTCGATGCTACGCCTGATGCACGTGGGTGGCGTCGAAATCGACACGCCGACCGACAGCGAAACGACAGGCGTGCTCCCCTACGGTTGACGGGTGCTCAAACGACTCGTCGCCCGACTGTATTGGACGCTCAGCCGCTGGACCCTCACGGCCGAGGGAACACCGACACGGCCGACGATCCTGATCGGTGCGCCCCACACCTCCAACTGGGACTTCGTCCTGATGCTCGCCATCGCCTGGCGCCTGCGCATCGAGGTGCATTGGCTCGGCAAGAGCAGCCTCTTCCGCGGCTGGCGGGGTCCGATCATGCGGGGCCTCGGAGGCATCCCCGTGGATCGATCCGACCCCGCTCGAGTCGTCAACGATGTGGTGGCGCAGGTCCATTCGGGCACTGTCTTCGGTCTGGTGATCACTCCCGACGGCACCCGGGGCGGCAACGACTACTGGAAGTCGGGGTTCTACCGCATCGCGCGCGAGACCGGGATGCCGGTCACGCTCGGTTTCGTCGACAGGACGACCATGAGGACCGGGCTCGGCCCCACTCTCGATCTCACGGGCGACGTCTCGGCCGACATGGACCGGATCCGCGCGTTCTACGCCGACAAGGCGGGGCTGCGCCCGGAACGACGCACGGTTCCCCGCCTGCGCGAGGAGAAGGCGGCCGACGGTCGCTGACCCACGGGAGCGTCGACGCTCCGGTCAGTCGGTGGTCTCGTGCTCGATCTCCGCGCGTGTCTCGGAGCGGGCGTAGTCGAGATCGTCGTCCGAAAGCGTCTCGGCCATGCCGACCACCGCTCCCGTGATCGTGCGGATCTCTTCGCGCGCCTTCTCACCGAGATGGGGTGCTGCATCGCTGAGCACCTCGACACGAGCCTCGAGCGACAGCTCCGACCACCAGTCACGGATCGGGGGAAGCGTCATCTCGGTCTCCTCCGGGGCGGCTGCGCAAGTGGCTGGACAGGATCGGAGCCCGCCCGGGAGACTGGGCGGATGAGACCTGATGACCGCCCCGCTCCGTCTGCCGAGCGCGACGATCGCCTCGACGGGCGAGACGAGACGCGCAACGAGCGCGCCGATCGCAATTGGGAGGAGCTCCTGCAGGAGCTGCGTGTCATGCAGACCGGCACGCAGATCCTCACCGGATTCCTGCTCGCCGTCGCATTCACGCCGCGCTTCGAAGACATGGATGAGTTCCAGCGCGATGTGTACGTGGTGCTCGTCGCTCTGGCAGCGCTGGCGACGATCCTCGCGCTCGCACCCGTGGGTATGCACCGGGCGCTGTTCGGCAGCAGCCGCAAGCCCGAACTGGTTCGGGTGGCGGCACGCATCGTGAAGATCGATCTCGTGGCGATCTCCGCGCTGACGATCGGCGTGACGACTCTCATCATCGACTTCACCGTGAACAGGGCGGCGGGGCTCATCGCTCTCGTGTCCTCCCTGATCGGGGTCCTGCTGCTCTGGCTCGTACTCCCGAAGCTGGTGCACCGCGAGGCCGAACGGGGGCGGCGGGAGGCCGGTCGCAACTGACCTCCCGCAGCACCGCGTGCGTCAGCGACCCGCCGGACTCCGATTCTCGGCGCTGACCATCCACGCGAACTGCTCGAGACTCTCGATGACGGCGTGCAGGATGTCGGCAGAAGTCGGATCCTCGTCGTCGACGGCATCATGGACCTCGCGGATCGTGCCGACCACTCCGTCGAGGCGCGCGGTGATCAGATCGATCGTGTCGGTGGTCGAGACCTCACCCGCGGGGAAGGCGGGAAGCGATGTGGTCTCGACGATCGTATCCGTGCGACCGTCAGGCACTGCGTGCAGCGCGCGCATCCGCTCGGCGACCGTGTCGCTGAAGGTGCGCGCGGCATCGATGATCTCATCGAGTTGACGATGCGTGTCTCGGAAGTTGCGGCCGACCACGTTCCAGTGCGCCTGCTTGCCCTGGAGCGAGAGCTCGATCAGATCGACGAGCACGATCTGGAGGTTGGCCGCCAGAGTCGTGGAGGCGGTGAAGCCCTTCTCGGCGTTCTGCCGCCTGGTCGTCTTCGCTCCGCGCTTCGATGCGCCGGCGGCCTTGGTCTTCGTGTTCTCAGCCATGACTGTCCTCCTCGTGTCGACTTGCGACCGTACCGCCGCAGGGTCGACCCGCCCAGGGGGTTGACAGTGCAGTGCCCCACGCCCGATCGTTGCGCAGGTGATGACGACAGAAAGCACCGACGAAGCCCGCGAACCGTCCAGGGACGACGCACCCTCCGATGTGGCGATCGCGACGATTTCCGACGCAGATGCCGGTGAGGTGCTCACGCTGCAGAGAGCGGCCTTCGTCTCGGAAGCGCAGATCTACGGCTCCGCCGACATGCCGCCCCTCACGCAGACGCTGGCCGAGGTCGAAGCCGAACTGCGCTCGGGCGACGGGTTGACGGCCCGTCTGAACGGTCGGCTCGTGGGCGCGATCCGGTACGTCGAAGACGACGGCGTGCTGCTGATCGGCCGCATCGCCATCGCGCCGGACATGCAGGGCGAAGGCATCGGCCGCACTCTGCTGGAGGCCGCAGAGCAGTCGTCGTCTGCTCGAGTCGCCGAGCTGTTCACAGGCAGCCTGAGCGAGGCGAACATCCGCCTGTACGAGGCCTGCGGCTACCGCGAAGCCGAACGTGTGCCGCAGGGAGACGGCACGGATCAGGTGTTCCTGAGAAAACCTCTGCATCAGGTGGGAGACCCCTCCGAACCGGGCGCGTCGGGTTGAAACGCATCGGCGGGTGAGGAATCGTGGCCCGGACACGTCGCACCCGCGCCGTGACCGCAACCGGAAGGAGAGTCTCGTGCTCACCCTCACCGATAACGCCACCGCAATCGTGAACACCCTCGTCAGCCGTCAGACCGACGCCACCGACGCAGGGCTCCGCATTCACTCCACCCCTGCTCCCGGGCCCGACGGCGGAGCGCGCCTCGCCGTCCTGGTCACTCCCGACCCCGAACCCGCCGACCAGGTGGTCGAGGTCTCGGGTACGCGTCTCTTCCTCGATGAGACCGCCGCCGCGGCCCTCGACGACAAGATCCTCGATGCCGGCGTCGACGACGAGGGCTCGGTGTCCTTCGCCGTCCTCCCGAAGGTCGCCTGAACAAGACTCCCCGGATGCCGCGGCTCATCGAGCCGCGGCATCCGTGCGTCCGGAGCACCCGGCTCGCGTAAGTTAGACGGAGAGCCGCGATCGTCGCCGCTCCAGAAGGACCGTTCCCCCGCATGAAGTTGGCACTGCTCCGCCGGTACGTCGTCCTCGCCGACACGCTGCACTTCCCCCGTGCCGCGAAGGAGCTGGGGATTCCACTCGCCTCGCTCTACACCTCACTCGACAAGCTGGAGGCCGAGGTCGGCCACACGCTCATCAACCGCGAAGGGACGCCGCGTCTGACGAGCGTCGGCGAGCTGTTCCTCGAAGAGGCCCGCGCGACGGTCGCCGCCGCTCCGCCGCCCGCTCCGAAGACGGTTGCGCCGGCCGGCGGAAAAGCGAAGGCGTCGAAGGGCAAGGGCCGAGCACCCATCGTGAAGGGTCAGCCGAAGCCCTACAAGAAGCGCCAGGGTCGCTGAAAGCCAGGGCCGCTGAAGGACAGGGCCGCTGAGCGTCAGATCCGGCTGAGCATCAGAGCTCGCTGACCTGGCCGGCCTCGACGGCCCATCGACGGTTCGTCTGCACGGCGTCGAGCATGCGGCGGTCGTGGGTGACGAGAAGCAGAGTGCCCGTGTACGACTCGAGTGCCTGCTCGAGCTGCTCGATCGCAGGCAGGTCGAGGTGGTTCGTCGGCTCATCGAGCACCAGCAGATTGACGCCGCGCGCCTGCAGAAGCGCCAGGGCCGCGCGCGTGCGCTCCCCCGGAGACAGTCCGCCGACCGGTCTGGTGACATGGTCCGCCTTCAACCCGAACTTCGCGAGCAGCGTGCGCACCTCGGCTGACGCCATCTCGGGCACCAACCCCTCGAACGTGTCGGCGAGGGGCGCATCGCCGACCAGCAGCGAGCGAGCCTGGTCGATCTCGCCGATCTGCACGCTGCTGCCGAGCGCCGACGAGCCTTCGACCGGCTGCTGTCGTCCGAGCAGTCCGCGGAGCAGGGTCGACTTGCCGGCGCCGTTCGGGCCGGTGATGCCGATGCGGTCGCCCGCATCGATCTGGACGGACACCGGGCCCAGCGCGAAGTCACCCTGTCGGAACACCGCTGAGTTCAGCGTCGAGACGACGGTACTCGAGCGCGGCGCCGAACCGATGGTGAACTCCAGCTGCCACTCCTTGCGCGGCTCCTCGACCTCGTCGAGGCGAGCGATGCGGCTCTCCATCTGGCGCACCTTCTGCGCCTGCTTCTCACTCGACTCCATCGATGCCTTGCGCTTGATCTTGTCGTTGTCCGGCGTCTTCTTCATCGCGTTGCGCACGCCCTGGCTCGACCACTCGCGCTGCGTACGGGCACGGGCGACCAGGTCCGCCTTCTTCTCGGCGAACTCGTCGTACTTCTCGCGCAGGTGACGACGTACGACAGCACGCTCCTCGAGGTACGCGTCGTAGCCGCCGCCGTAGACACGATGGGAGTTCTGCGCGAGGTCGAGCTCGAGCACGCGCGTCACGCTGCGCGCCAGGAACTCCCGGTCATGGCTGACGAGCACCACGCCGCCTCGAAGCCCTCGCACGAAGGACTCCAGCCGATCGAGGCCGTCGAGGTCGAGGTCGTTGGTCGGCTCGTCGAGGAAGACGATGTCGAAGCGCGAGAGCAGCAGGGCGGCGAGTCCGACGCGGGCAGCCTGGCCGCCGGAGAGGCCTGTCATCGGCGCATCCGCTGCGACACCGCCGCCGCTCGGCAGACCGAGATCGGCCAGCACTGCCGGGATGCGCTCGTCGAGGTCGGCGGCACCGCTCGCGAGCCAGCGATCGAGCGCGACCGAGTAGGTGTCGGCGGGATCCGTGCCCGCCGGTGCGAGGGAAGGATCGCCCAGCGCGGCTGCGGCCGCATCCATCTCCCGCGTCGCGTCGGCACATCCCGTTCGGCGCGCGATGTACTCGGCGACCGTCTCACCCTCGATGCGCTCATGCTCCTGCGGAAGCCAGCCGACGAAGGCGTCGATCGGGGCGAGCGAGACGCTGCCGTCAGCGGGTGGGAGCACACCCGCGAGGATCCGGAGCAGGGTGGACTTGCCCGCTCCGTTGGCGCCGACCACGCCGATGACATCTCCGGGTGCGACCGTCAGATCGAGGCCCTCGAAGAGGATGCGGTGCCCGTAGCCACCTGCGAGGTTCTGGGCGACGAGCGTTGCGGTCATCAGACCAGTCTGTCAGGTGCGGGACGCTGCGACTGCGCGGGTACGGCTCAGAACACGACCTGATCGTGGGTGGCGAGAGCGAAGTCCTGCCCCGGATACCGCAGCCCTGAGAAGTACATGTTCGTGTGCGCGACGATCTGCTCACCCGAGATCGGCACGCCGTCCCATTCGGTGTCGACGGTGGTGTGCGCGTCGCTCACAAGGGTGACGTCGTACCCCTCGGCCGCCGCGCGCTGCATCGTGGTGCGCACGCAGAAATCCGACTGCGCGCCGATGATCACGAGTCGTGTCGCGCCGAGTTCGTCGAGTGTCTGTCGCAGGTCCGTGCCGGCGAACGAATCCCGGTAGCTCTTGCGCACCAGCGGCTCGCCCTCGGCACGCTGCAGCGGGGCCGCGAGCTCCCACTCGGGTGTGCCCACTCCGACGGGGTCGTGGTGCACCCAGACGACGGGAGCATCAGCAGTGCGGGCACGCGCCACGAGTCCTGCGGCGCGAGCGAGAACGCCCTGTTCGTCGAAGCATCCCGGCATCACGCCTGCCTGCAGATCGATCGCGAGGACGACAGTGCGCTCGGGCGACCGCACCGGAGTCAGTCCCAGTCCAGGTACTCCTCGATGATCACACCGGTCTCGATCGGGTGATGCATCGGGAACAGGTGATCGCCGGCGATGGACTTGATGCTCGAGCGGTCGGGGATCGTCGCGTGGAGCGCCTCGGCGTTCGTCGCCGGGGTGTCGGTGTCTTCTGTCCCCTGCACGATCAGCACCGGAATCGCAGGGGCGACCGCGATGTCGACGTCTTCGACCCCCAGCAGCAGCAGACCGTTCGCGCGCTCCGTGTGGGCCGCGACCAGAGCACGAGCGATGGTTCCACCGAAGCCGTGTCCCCCGACCCAGGTGTCGTCGATGCCGACGTGGTCGATCACCGCGATGACATCGTCGACGCGCTCGTCGAGCGTGGCCTCACCGGCACGGTGACCGATGCGCAGCACGTGGAAACCTGCCTCCTCGGCGAGGTAGTGCGCGGCGACGCCCAGCACATCGGCGGCGAGCCCCTGCTCCTGTATCAGCACGAGCTTGACCGGCCCGTCGCCCTCATCCGCGAACGGGATGGCGCGGCCCTCGGGCTCGAAGATCTGGGTCTCGGTCATGGGCGTGGTTCTCCTCGTGCCGTCGCGGTGGTGGAGAGGCGGGCGAGCTCACGAGATGAGCACGGCGGCGCCTCGGCATCCAGCGTATCCCGCCACTGCGGGCGAACGTGCCGCGGGCTCCGGTCCGCCCTCGCCGGAACCGGCCGGGCCGGGTCAGTCGCTCACGCCCTCTTCTGCGAGGTAGGCGTCGAGGAGTTCGCGTGCGTCGATCACCGCGAACGAACCGCAGTCGTACATGGGCCGGAACGTGCCGGGGTTCGACGGGTTCGCGAGATAGGTCAGACCGTCGACCTCGGCGAGTTTGCGCCCGAGATCCTCCGCCGCGCTCTCATCCCACGACGTCGAGTGGAAGCACACGTCGAACGAGGTGATGTCCCGCGCGGAGAGAAGCGTATCGGCCTCGCGGATCGCAAGCCCGATTTCGACAGGCTCGAACGCATCGGTCCGCGGCACGAGATTCACCGCCACGTGCTGGCACAGGCCCCCACAGGTCTTCGAGTCCGCAGTGAGCGTGGCCTCGAGCGACGGCTGCGCCTCGGTCACGGCGATCGACATCTCTGCGAGCTCATCGGCGGTGAGGTTCTGCGGGATGCCGAGAATCGAGCACCCGGCAAGAGCCCAGACGAGACCTATGAGTCCGAGGACCGCGACCGCACGACGGGGCGAGTGCATCACGCGGCGCGCCGGCACGCACGACCGTCATCCGGAATGCGCACTGTGGTCCCCGAGGTCAGGCTTCGCGCGCAAGGCGTCGGCGATCTCCTCCTCCGGTCGCGGCGCGACGGTCTCGTCGAGTTCGAGTTCCGGGACTGACGGCTCGTCCGGGGCGGGTATGTGCTCGTGGTGGTCAGACATGACGAATCCTTCGGTCGGCGACACGCACAGCGTACGCCGCTACAGGTGCCGTTTCAGTCCGACATGGGCGGTCTGGTATCCGAGTCGGGCGTAGAAGGCGCGCGTTCGATCCCGCGCCTCGTCGGTGGTGACCTGAGCCAATCGCGCCCCGCGCGCGCGGCCGAACTCGTGGGCCCACTCCAGCATCGCCGCGCCCAGGCCCTGTGATCTCTCCCCTGCCGCGACTCGCAGTCCCTCGATCTGCAGTCGGGTCGAGCCACCGCGGGAGAGGCCCGGGATCACGGTCAGCTGCATGGTGGCGACGATGCGGTCGGCGCCGTCGCGGACGACCCCCAGGTAGTGGGATCCGTCTCGAGCGACCGCGCGGAACGCCGATTCATATCGCTCGAGCTCGACGCCCTCACGGTCCGCGCCGAACTGATCATCGAACAGCAGCGCTGCGATGTCCTCGATGTCATCGCGGCTCGCTCGTTCGATCCGGTAGGTCCGACCTGCCGCATGCAACCGCCCTCGCACCGAGGCCCGCGCGTCAGCCTGCAACCTGGCGACGAGCAGATCGAGCCATCCGCCGACGTTGACGCGAGCCTCAGTCGTGTCGGGATAACGGCATCTCAGATGCAGACCCGATTCATCCAGGATGAACCACAGCATGACGCCGTCGGTGGCAGTCGCCGCGCCGACGTACTGGGCGTCGAGCCCGACCGAGTCGATCCGCACCGGCAGCCTGCGCAGGTCCAGCCACGAGATCGCGAACATTCCGGGAGCCACGGGCATGTCGCCCCACGGAGCCAGTACGTCTGCGAGCGGCCATGCGCCCAGTTGCACCGCCTCTCTCACCGCGGACGCCGCCGCGTGAGGTTCGGCGAGGTCTGACTCGAGCACCGAGTTGGTGATGAACCACCCGACCGAGTCATGCCAGTCGTCATCGAAGCGGCTGTGCACGGGAAACACGGCGCGCAGCGGGGCATCCGCCAACTCGCGGGTCACCGCGGTCATCGCGACCACTGCACGAGCGAGGGTCGAGACGCCGTCGTCTCGGGCCTGCGCGGCGAACGCCGCGGCGTCGTCGACATCGAACACATCGCGCACTTCCACGCGCTCACGATGGTGCTCGGGAGCACCCAGCGACAGCGGGAACCGGGGCATCACGCCACCGCTCTCCTCGATGATGTCTCCCCATCGCCGGCGCACACGATCCGGTGCAGCATCCCGATCCAGCAGCGCCTGCGTGTGTTCGACGAAGGCAGGTGCCGGCCGCGGTACCGGCGTCATCCCCGCGCTCCTCGCGTCGAGCGCAGACAGCAGGTCGCGCGCGATCACCAGCATCGACCACATGTCGACGTGCGCGTGGTCGGCTGCGATCACGACCGTGAGCCCGGCGGCAGTCTCCAGCACACACAGGCGGTGGGAGGGACGACGGTACGGCGAACACGCCTCGTCGAGGATGTCCCGCAACGCGTCGTTGACAGCCTGGCCAGGTCCCACCTCGTGCTCGACCCAGTGTCCGGGGCCGATCTCGATCTCGTGAAGCGCCGGATCGCCATCAGCACCGGGCACGAACGCCGTCCTCAGTGTGCCGTGACGGGCGATGACTGCCAGCCAGGCATCGGCGATCGATTCGCGACGAGTCGGTGCGGGCAAGCGGAAGGAGAGCGCCATCCAGGAGCCTGGTCGGTCGCCGGCCCCGACATGGAGTCGCTGATCGAACGACACGGGGAGGCGACGCCCGGGTTCAGACGCGCTCACGTCGTACCCCCAGAGCCGTCCGAACGGGAGGCGGAGGTGCGTGACGTTGGTCAGTCGCATGCGCAGTACCTTATCGCTCCCGGATAACCTGAAAACTCCACGACCGCCCGACCCGACGCGGCCGGTCGCCGATCGAGGAGACTGATGCCCACTCTCGAGGTTCCCGGAGCCGAGCTGGCTGTGGCCCTGAGCGATGAAGGTGGTCACCCGGTCGTTCAGCTGCATGGCCTCACCTCGAGCCGGGCTCGAGACCGGGTGCTCAATCTCGACCTCGGCCGAGGTCTCAGCGGGACTCGACTACTGCGATACGACGCACGCGGCCACGGCCGATCGACGGGGCGGAAGGTCCCCGCGGACTATCGCTGGGAGAACCTCGCAGAGGATCTTCTGCGTGTACTCGACCGCTGGTTCCCGGGCGAAGCCGTCCACGGGGTGGGCCCCTCGATGGGCGCCGCGACTCTCCTGCACGCGGCATCACTCGACGCGGACCGCTTCGCCGGGCTCACCCTCATGGTGCCGCCCACGGCGTGGGAGACCAGAGCCGATCAGGCCGCGATCTACCGAACGGCGGCTGCGCTCATCGAGTCCGACGGCATAAAAGGATTCCTCGCGGGCACGCGCGGCACACCGCCACCGGCCACCGTCGGCGCGCCGGATACCTCACCTGATGTCGCCGACGCTCTCCTGCCGTCATTGCTTCGAGGCGCCGGGCTCAGCGACCTGCCCTCGCCGGAGAACGTCGCACGCATCGAGGTGCCGACGACGATCCTGGCCTGGATCGACGATCCCGGGCATCCTCTTTCCACCGCGGAACGCCTCGCCGCACTGCTCCCCCACGCGACCCTGACGATCGCCCGCACCCCGGAAGATGTCGAAGACTGGCCCGAGGTCTTGCGACAGGACGTCGAGCGTCACGGCTAGATCGGCTGTTCACGCCGAGTTCGCTCGCGACTCGATCTCATCGCTATCGTCGCCCGCCGATGTCACGATCTCCGTGATGGGTGGGGGTCCGCCGCTATCGCCGTCTCGTGTCCGCGCCGTCGACGCGGTGATATCTTCATGCCGTGAGACCAGAGTTCGGGGATGCCGCAGATGCGACTTTCGTCGTGACCATCGTCGTGGACATGCCGATCACGAAGCTCCATGCGCTGGACGTCATAGCCTTCGCGGCGGACAGCGCCATACGAGACGCACGCACCTCGTCACCACGCGTGCCGCTTTCGCCCGACGCCTGGGCAGAGGTGCAGATACCGCGTTTTGCCGATCCGCCCCCGATCGCCATCGACGTCTGCTCTGACGCAGGCGTCGAAGTCGCTCGCGCTGCCGCCGAGCGCCTTGAGGAGGCATTGGTGCAGGTCGGCTGGACCGTGCGTGCTCGACGTAGCGACGAGACCTGATACCCGATCTGCGGCGTTGCACCGGCCGCCTTCCGATCTCCTCGCCCCTCGGGCAGGACCCCGCTCAGTTGTTGAAGCGGAACTCCACGACGTCGCCGTCCTGCATGACGTAATCCTTGCCCTCGAGGCGTGCCTTGCCCTTCGAACGGGCTTCGACGACGGAGCCGGTCTCGACGAGGTCGTCGAACGACACGATCTCGGCCTTGATGAAGCCCTTCTCGAAGTCGGTGTGGATGACTCCTGCGGCCTGCGGAGCCTTCGAGCCCTTGGGGATCGTCCAGGCGCGAGCCTCCTTGGGACCTGCGGTGAGGTACGTCTGCAGACCGAGGGTGTCGAAGCCGATGCGGGCGAGCTGGTCGAGGCCCGACTCGTCCTGTCCGGTCGAGGCGAGAAGCTCGGCGGCATCCTCGGGGTCGAGGTCGATCAGCTCGGATTCGATCTTCGCATCGAGGAAGATCGCCTTGGCCGGGGCGACGAGAGCAGCGAGCTCAGCCTTGCGGGCGTCATCCGTGAGCACCGCTTCGTCGACGTTGAAGACGAAGATGACCGGCTTGGACGTCAGCAGTCCCAGCTCGCGGATCGGCGTCAGGTCGATGCCCGCGACCGACAGAAGCACGCCGCGCTCCAGAGCATCCTTCGCGGCGACAGCCGTCTCGAGCACGACCGGCTCGATCTTCTTGCCGCGTACTTCCTTCTCGTAGCGGGTGATCGCCCTGTCGACCGTCTCGAGGTCGGCGAGCATCAGCTCCGCGTTGATGGTCTCCATGTCGGAGGCCGGGTTGACGGCCCCGTCCACGTGCACGACGTCATCGTCGGCGAAGCCGCGGACGACCTGCGCGATGGCATCCGCCTCGCGGATGTTCGCGAGGAACTTGTTGCCGAGGCCTTCACCCTCACTCGCACCGCGCACGATGCCGGCGATGTCGACGAACGACACGGCGGCGGGCAGGATGCGCTCGCTGCCGAAGATCTCGGCGAGCTTCTCGAGACGCGGATCGGGCAGGTTCACCACCCCGACGTTCGGCTCGATCGTCGCGAACGGATAGTTCGCCGCGAGCACGTCGTTCTTGGTCAGAGCGTTGAAGAGGGTGGACTTGCCGACATTGGGCAGGCCGACGATTCCGATAGTGAGAGCCACGGGGGTCGAGTCTACCGGCCCCGACTGCCGCTCTCCTGCGCGACCAGCGCGAGGATCTCCCGCAGCGAGCGGCACTCGTGGTGCGGCACGTCGGTGCGTGGCGGCGTTTCGGCCTCGCGATTGACCCAGACCGCGTTCATTCCGACACTCGCCGCTCCGACGATGTCGGCGGCGAAACTGTCGCCGACGTGCGCGGCCTGCGCAGCCGGAATGCCCAGCAGATCGAGCGCATGCCGGAAGATCTCCGGCTCGGGCTTGACGACGCCGAGGTCACCCGACGCGATCACGACGTCGAAGCGGTCGTCGATCCCCGCGGCAACGAGCTTGGCCCGCTGCGATTCGGCGGGCCCGTTCGTGATGAGGCCCAGGGGCATCCGATCCGCTCGCAGGGCATCGAGCACCTCGAGCGACTCCTCGAAGAGCGTGAAGGTCGCTCTCTCCTCGCGGACATGGATCTCGACGGCTTCGTCCACGAGCGCCGGGTCGTCCTGCCCGAAACGCTCCAGGGTGCGCTGCCAGATGTCTCGCGGCAGCGCATCGCGGGAGAGCTCTCCGCGCATCCACCGCTCGCCCTGATCGGCCCAGCAGTCGCGCCAGGCGGAGGTGTTGGCGGCGAGGATGCCCTCGGCCGACAGCCCATGCCGCTGCGCCAGCGTCACGGCGGTGCGCTGCACCGCTTCGCCCGCCCCTTCGCGCACCAGCGTTCCGTCGAGGTCGAAGAAGACGGCCGCGAGGGGCTCACTCATCGCGCACGGCGCGGAAGGCATGGGTGACGTAGGGAAGATCGATCGTGCCGTCGGCGAGCCCGAGCTCGTCGAAGAGCTGATCCATTCTCCGGAGGATCTCCGTTCGTTCCTCCGGCGGTGCCGTGATGAGGTAGCTGCGCGACAGTGCCATCTGGCGCAGCTGCGCTCTCGCCATCGGGCGATTCCATTCCCAGCGCTCGGTTTCGAGCCGCGCGAACGGCGGCTCCACACGGGGACCGCCGGAGCCGGGGCCGTTGATCATGTTCTCCGCGGAGCTGCTGTGCATGACGTCCGTGAGCCGACGCACCCAGTCCGCACGCTCATCGCGGATGTTCCAGATGAGACCGAGCACCCCTCCGGGGCGCACGACGCGACCGAGTTCCGTCGACGCGGCGATCGGGTCGACCCAGTGCCACGCCTGTCCGAGCACGGCCGCGTCGACGCTCGCGTCGGGCAAGGGCATGCGTTCGGCGGATCCTTGGATGGTCGGGACTCCGGGAACGCTCCGTCGGAGCGCCTCGAGCATCTCGGGATCGGGATCGACGGCGACGACCTCGGCGCCCGGAGCGTGCGCGACGACGCGGGTGAGCTTGCCGGTCCCGGCGCCGACGTCGACGATGCGGCGTGACCCTGCAGGCATCGGTTCGAGCATCCACGCGACGGCTTCGAAGGGGTACTCAGGCCTGCCGGCCTCATAGTTCGCGGCTTCGGCGCCGAACGATGTCGCCTGGTCTGCACTCATATGGCCAGCCTACGGCGCGTCCTCCGCACGCGGCCGGAACACCGGGAGAGAGTGTACAGGTGCCTCTGGATTTCACCGCCATCGACTTCGAGACGGCGAATTCCAGCCCCGCCTCGGCGTGCTCCGTCGGACTGGTGCGAGTGCGCGACGGCCAGGTCGTCGCCACTGCAGGCTGGCTGATCAGACCTCCCGCCGGTCATGACGAGTTCCAGGAGTGGAACACACGCATCCACGGCATCCGTGCGCAGGACGTGCTCACGGCCGCGTCCTGGGTCGACCAGTTCGACCGTCTGTGCGCCTTCGCCGGCGCTGATGTGCTCGTCGCGCACAACGCCGGGTTTGACCTCAACGTTCTGCGCCGCGCATCCGAGGCCACGGGTGGCGACTGCCCTCCGTATCGCTCACTGTGCAGCCTGCAGGTGGCACGCAAGACCTATGAGCTCGATTCCTATCGCCTCCCCAAGGCGGCCGAGGCTGCGGGGTTCACCGGCTTCTCTCATCACGACGCCCTCGCGGATGCTCTCGCCTGCGCGCACATCGTCATCGACGCCGCCCGTCGAGTCGATGCGTCGGACCTGTTCGAGCTCGCCGACTCGCTGAGCATCCGGGTGACGGATCCCGTGGTCGCCACGCCGGAGCGCGCGGTCGCCTGAGCGCACCTCCCGCGGATGTCCGTGGCCCCGGGCATCATGGAGCACATGGATGCTCTGACGATCGCTCTTCTTCTGGCTGCGCTGGTGGTCGGCGCCGCCGCGGGGTGGTTCCTGCGCGCGGGGCGCGGGGCGGCTGATCTGGCCCGCGCACAGGCCGAACTCGCGGCCGCACGTGACGATCGCGACAGGCAGTACGACCTGTATCGCGACGCTGTGGAGCACGCACGACACGAACAGCGTGCCGAGGCCCAGCGCGTACAGCAGCAGAACGCCGTGCTCACGGCTCTGGCTCCCGTGCGCGAGAGCCTTCAACACATGCAGCAGAAGGTCGCGGCGATCGAGCAGGAGCGTCATGCGCAGTTCGGCTCTCTCGCCGAGCAGCTCAGACGGGCGCAGGAGTCCGACGAGGCGCTGCGCGCGACGACCGAGTCGCTGGCCGGCGCCCTTCGTTCCACCGCGACCCGCGGCGTGTGGGGAGAGACCCAGCTGCGCCGAGTGGTCGAAGCGGCAGGCCTGACCCGCCACGTCGATTTCGACCTGCAGACGACGATCTCGTCGGACCGCGGCCAGGGGCGCCCCGACATGGTCGTACGGCTGGCGGGTGGCACGTCGATCGCAGTCGATGCCAAGGTTCCGCTCGACGCCTACCTCGAGGCTTCCGCGCTGCCGATCGGCGACGCATACGAGAGTCAGCGGCGGGCGCACATGCAGAAGCATGTGAAGGCCGTGCGCGCGCACATCGACGCTCTGGCCAAGAAGGCGTACTGGACCGGACTCGACGCGAGCCCCGAGTTCGTCATCTGCTTCCTGCCGAGCGAGTCGCTGCTCGCCGCCGCGATCGACGAAGACCCGACCCTGCTCGACTACGCCTTCGGCAGGCGCGTCGCTCTCGCCTCACCGGTCAATCTCTGGGCCGTGCTGAAGACGGTGGCCTACACCTGGACACAGCAGGAGGTGTCCACCGAGGCACGATCGCTCCTGAACCTGGGCACGCAGCTGTACGACCGGCTCGGCGTCCTCGCAGGTCACGCTGACGATCTTCGACGGGCACTGGAGCGTACGGTCGACAGTTACAACCGATTCGCAGGGTCACTCGAGAGTCGTGTGCTCGTCACTGCACGGCAGTTCCCGGGGATCGACCCTTCCGCGCTCGACGCCGCGCCGTCTGCGATCACGGCGCAGACGCGTCGATTCACGTCAGCCGAACTCGTCGACACAGACTCCAGAATCGACACCGAATCCGACCATGCGTCGGCAGCACCGCCGGATGACGAGGCGGCACCACTGCACGCCGACGTCGGAGACGTGCGCTCCCGCCTGGAGGCCGACGACTGATCAGGCGATGCCGGGAACACCGCTGAGCAGGAGGATCACCAGACCGCTCGTCACCACGAACGCCCCGACCATCCACCACGCGCTCAGCTCGTGCCCCTCGGCGCGACGAACGCGGAACAGAACGTCGGCACGACGGGCAGGGTCGGCGATCGCAGGCGAGGCTGCTGCGGGCGCGACCGGCGTTCCGGTCGAGAGCGGCACGCCTGCTTCATCGACGTTGACCCGCAGGATGCGGCCGGTGGCCGTGGTCACGATCTTGGTCGGCGCGGCTGTGGAGCCACTCGTGTGCTGCGTTGTCATCGGTCTGCCCTCCTGTGCCTGCGGTGCCTGGCGGCTCCGTCGACGGCGACAAATCCAGTGACAATTGTGACACGTGCGGCCGGAGAAGCAGGGCGCACCGCTGCGCACAGCGGTACCGGGTCGATAACGATGCCCCTCGCGGCCTCAGCGAGAGGAGGTCAGAGCCACTTCGAGACGAGGTGCTCCGATGCGATCCTGCGCAGCGTTCCGGAAGCGCCGCGCAGCACGACGCTCTCGGTGTAGATGTACCCGCCCTCGCGGCGCACACCGTCGACGAGCTGGCCGTCAGTGACGCCGGTCGCGACGAAGATCGTGTTGTCTCCACGCACGAGATCGCCCGCCTCGTAGACCCTGTCCATGTCGAGTCCGGCATCGATGCCGCGCTGGCGCTCGTCATCGTCGCGGGGCCAGAGGCGACCCTGGATGTGACCGCCGAGAGCCTTGATCGCACACGCGGTCACGATGCCCTCGGGGCTGCCGCCCACCCCGACGCACATGTCGGTGCGAGCCCCGTGCCGTGCCGCGTTGATGCCTCCGGCGACGTCGCCGTCACTCATGAGACGCGTTCCTGCGCCGGCATCCCGGATCTCCTGGATCAGCTTCTCGTGCCGCGGCCGGTTGAGCACCGAGACCACGATCTCATCGACGGGCTTGCCGAGCGCGCCGGCGAGCTTGCGGATGTTCTCGCCGACCGGCAGACGGATGTCGACCACCCCGACGCCCGCGGGGCCCGTCACGAGCTTGTCCATGTAGAAGACGCTGGAGGCGTCGAGCATCGATCCTCGGTCGGACACCGCGATCACGGAAAGGGCGTTCTGTCGGCCCGCCGCAGTGAGCGATGTGCCGTCGATCGGGTCGACCGCGATGTCGCACTGCGGCCCGGTGCCGGTGCCCACGACCTCGCCGTTGAAGAGCATCGGGGCGTTGTCCTTCTCGCCCTCGCCGATCACGACCCGCCCCTGGAACGCGACGGTGCCGAGGAAGGCGCGCATCGCGTCGACCGCCGCGCCGTCGGCGGCCTCCTTCGCTCCGCGGCCGATGAAGGGCACGGCACGGATCGCAGCCGCTTCGGTCGCACGCACCAGCTCCATTGCGAGATTTCGGTCAGGATGCAGGGGGCTCAGATCGGCCGTAAGACTCACCATGCGGTCAGCCTAGCCACGAGAGGTGTTCGATCGACCACTTTTCAGGCCGTGCTGGGTGAAGGAATCGCAATTCTTAACGTGAGAGTATGCGAGGCTCAGCGCGGAGTCCGGTCGGCCAGCATCGACCCACGCTCCCCGATAGAGTGACAGCTGTCCCGGCTTCACCTATCGCAGGAGTTCTCATGCCCGTCGCCACCCCGGATCAGTACGCCGAAATGCTCGACCGCGCGAAGGCCGGCGGCTTCGCGTATCCCGCATTCAACGTCTCGAGCTCGCAGACGATCAACTCCGTCCTGCAGGGTCTCACCGAGGCCGGCTCCGACGGCATCATCCAGGTCACCACCGGTGGCGCCGACTACTTCGCCGGCCACACCGTCAAGGCCCGCGCGACCGGTGCCCTTGCATTCGCGCGCTACGCGACCGAGGTCGCCAAGAACTACCCCGTCACGGTCGCGCTTCACACCGATCACTGCCCGAAGGACGCCCTCGCCGGCTTCGTCGAGCCGCTCATCGCCGCCTCCGAAGAAGAGGTCAAGGCCGGTCGCAACCCGATCTTCCAGTCGCACATGTGGGACGGCTCGGCTGTGCCGCTCGCCGAGAACATCGAGATCGCCAAGGATCTCCTCCCCCGCATGAAGAACATCAACGCCATCCTCGAGGTCGAGATCGGCGTCGTCGGCGGCGAGGAGGACGGCGTCGCGCACGAGGGCTCGAATGACGCCCTCTACACGACGTTCGCGGACGTCGACCAGGCTGTTCAGGCACTCGGCCTGGGCGAGCAGGGTCGCTACATCGCCGCGCTCACCTTCGGCAACGTGCACGGCGTGTACAAGCCGGGCGGCGTGAAGCTGCGCCCCGAACTGCTCGGCGACATCCAGCAGCAGGTCGCCGCGAAGTACAACACCGGCGCGAAGCCGCTCGACCTCGTCTTCCACGGTGGGTCCGGCTCGACCGACGACGAGATCGCCCTCGCCGTCGCGAACGGTGTGATCAAGATGAACATCGACACCGACACGCAGTACGCGTACACCCGCGCGATCGCCGACTACATGTTCAAGAACTACGACGGCGTGCTGAAGGTCGACGGCGAGGTCGGCAACAAGAAGCAGTACGACCCGCGCGCCTGGGGCAAGGTCGCCGAGACCGCCATGGCAGCCCGCGTGGTCGAGTCGACTCGCCAGCTCGGCTCGTACGGCCAGTCGAAGAGCTGATCTGATCCTCAATGCGAAGGAGCCCCTGACCCGTGGGTCAGGGGCTCCTTCGCATTCACTGCGTCACTGCAGCGCGGAAGAGGTCAGGAACTCGACGAACGCCGGGTCGCCCATCATCGGAACCGCGACGCAGATCGACGCGATGATCATCGTCGCGAACGCACCGGCGATCGGCACCCACCAGGTGACCTTTCCGCTGCGAAGCCTGCGGATGGAGAGGTACGCGGTCATCGACCATCCGACCGCGAGCACGATCGCGGCGATCGTGCCCCAGAGGCGGCCCTGCGCGTAGTTCGTGAACTCGCCGTCGATACCGAGAACAGTCATGACCTCGTTCATCGCCGTCGAGAAGTCGAGGTACGACAGGCCGGTCATGACGACGTTCACGAGACCGTAGGCCAGAAGAGCGATCGTGACGAACCGGTCGACGGGACGGCTCGTCCGTACCGCGCCCCGCGGAGACGTCGAAGGCTGCGTCGGAGCTGCCTGGATGCTCTCGGGAGCCACCTCCGCGATCGGCGGCAGCCCTGCTGCCCTGCGCTGCTCCTCGAGTGTCGCGATCTCGCCGTACTGGGGCCGTTGATCCGTCATTCCAGCATGCTAGTCGGATCGGCGGTGGGGGCTTCTCAGGAAGACAGCCCGAAACTGATGGCGGCCCCGGAGAAGTGGGGACTCCTCGGGGCCGCGGATGACAGTGCTGGGGACACTCGCCGTCCAAGTGAGCGATGAACGCTGGGGACGTTCACTCGCCGGTAGCGCCGTTCGCACTGACGACTACTCTTCAACGATAGGAAACCGGGGCCGCGGTCGCCAGATCCCATTCTTCAGATAATGAACAGCGGTCAGATATCGCCCTGGGCGCCAGACCCCTCGCCGATCAGGGCGTCCGCACCCAGCTGCAGGGATAGACGTCGAGCGGTCTGCTGGAGCGTGGAGACGAGTGCGCCGTCGAGCGCCGCGCTGTCGGCGGGAAGCGAGATCGCGAGCGACGCCGTGACGCCCGGCGCGATCACCGGCACAGCGACGCAGGAGTTCCCGATCGAGTACTCCTCCCGATCCACGGCGAACCCCTGCGAGTGCTCGAGGTGAGTCAGCAGCGTGCGCCTGTCGCTGATCGTCCGGGGAGTCAGCTCCTCGAGCCGGTGTCGGGAGAGGTAGTCGAGTCGTTCGTCACATGCGAGGTCGGTGAGGATCTGCTTGCCGAGAGCCGTTGCATGGGCGCTGGAGTCCATGCCGACCCAGAGATCGATCCGAGGACTGCGGGCCGCATCGACGATGTCGACGAGGTGCATCTCACCGTCGCTGTATCGCGAGAGGTATGCGGTGGCACCCACCTCTTCTGTGACATCCCGCAGAGCAGCACGTACCCGAGCGAGGAAGACACCTCGCGAGTCGACGCTCGTCCGGAACGTCGGAAACCGCGCGCCGAGAACCAGACCGTCGGGTTCGTTGGCGAGGTACCCCTCGTGGATCAGGGTGCGGATCAGGTTGTAGGTCGTCCCCGGGGTGAGGCCGGTGATCGCAGCCAGAGTCTTGACCGGCAGTGGGCGCGCCGAGTTGGCGACGATGTCGACGAGCCGCAGCGCGCGCTGCACACTGCCGATGAGAGTGGGTTCCGCCTCGGCGGCGGGCACTGTCAGGCGCTTCCGCCGGAGGTGCGGCCTCCCAGTGCGCGGGCATCCCGCTGGCCCGACGAGTCCTGACGCAGTTCCTTCGGGAGAGAGAACATCAGGTCCTCCTCGGCCGTCTTGACCTCTTCGACATCCTCGTACCCGGCGCCTGCGAGCGCATCGAGCACCTCGCGCACGAGCACCTCAGGGACGGATGCTCCACTGGTGACGCCGACCGTCGCGACGCCGTCGAGCCACTCCTGCTTGACCTCTTCGGCGTAATCGACGCGGTAGGCGGCCTTGGCGCCGTACTCGAGCGCGACCTCGACCAGGCGCACGCTGTTCGAGGAGTTCGACGATCCGACGACGATGACGAGGTCGGCGTTCGCCGCGACCTTCTTGATCGCGACCTGCCGATTCTGCGTCGCGTAGCAGATGTCATCCGACGGCGGATTGTGCATCTCGGGGAAGCGAGCGCGGAGTCGGTTGACGGTCTCCATCGTCTCGTCGACCGAGAGCGTCGTCTGGGAGAGCCAGACGACCTTCGACGGATCCTTGACCTGCACGGTGTCAGCCTCGTCGGGAGAGTTCACGATGGTCACATGCTCCGGGGCCTCACCAGCCGTCCCCTCGACCTCTTCGTGTCCCTCGTGGCCGATCAGGAGGATCTCGAAGTCGTCGCGGGCGAAGCGCACCGCTTCGCGGTGGACTTTGGTGACGAGCGGGCACGTCGCGTCGATCGCATGCAGGCCTCGCTCGGAAGCGGCATCGACGACAGCAGGCGAGACACCGTGGGCGCTGAAGACGACGTGCGCTCCCTCGGGAACCTCGTCGACCTCTTCGACGAAGATCGCGCCCTTCTCCTCGAGCTCGGTCACCACGTGGATGTTGTGCACGATCTGCTTGCGCACGTAGACCGGTGCACCGTAGCGCTCGAGCGCCTTCTCGACCGCGACCACGGCTCGATCGACGCCCGCGCAGTAACCGCGCGGAGCGGCGAGGAGAACACGCTTGTGTCCGACGACCGGGTTATCCTGAAGCCGCCCGGTCGCCGCACGCACTCGTGGGACACGCGGGGCAGGGAGATGTACGACAGTCGAGGTCACTCCAGAATTCTACTGCCGACAACCTGAGCAGGAGCGGAAGGTGCACTGAACGGATGACGGTCTTCGAAGCGTCGACACGCCCCGGCGAGACGCCACCGGCCGATGCGGTCGCTCCACGCGACTCCTCCGCCGACGCTCCGACCTCGGTCGCCCGACTGAACGGAACCATCCGCGACTTCGTCGCCCGGTGGAACACGGTGTGGGTCGAAGGCGAGATCACGTCGTGGAACGTCCGCGGCGGCAACATCTTCGCCCGCCTCAAAGACACGCGCTCCGACGCGCAGATCTCGATCCGGATCTGGTCGAGCGTCCGCCCTCGGATTCCCGGCGATCTGGCCGTCGGCGACCACGTCGTCGCCGCGGTCAAGGCGGACTACTTCGTCAAGGCCGGCGACTTCAGCTTCACGGTGTCGGCGATGAAGCACGTCGGGCTCGGCGATCAGCTCGAGCGACTGGAGAAGCTCCGGCTCCAACTCCGCCAGGAAGGCCTCTTCGACGCCTCGCGCAAGAAGCGTCTCCCGTTCCTGCCCCACGTGATCGGACTGATCACGGGCGAGCGCTCGGATGCGGAGAAAGACGTGCACCGCAACGCGGAGCTGCGCTGGCCGCAGGTGAGATTCCGTACCGAGTACGCCGCTGTGCAGGGCGATCGCTGCGTACCCGACACCCTCGCCGCTCTGGCCCGGCTCGACGCGGATCCTGATGTCGACGTCATCATCATCGCGCGGGGCGGCGGTGACCCGCAGACCCTGCTCGGCTTCAGCGACGAGCGGCTCGTGAGAGCTGTCGCAGCGGCATCGACTCCGGTCGTCAGCGCGATCGGGCACGAGAACGATCATCCTCTGCTCGACGACGTCGCAGACCTCCGGGCCTCGACGCCGACGGATGCCGCCAAACGAGTGGTGCCCGATGTCAGCGAACAGCGCGCCCTCATCGCTCAGCTGCGCTCCCGCGCGACCACCAGGCTCACCCAGAGGCTGTCGCACGACATCGCCCAGCTGGAGCAGCTGCGCTCCCGTCCCGCGCTGCGCTCCCCCGATCCGATCATCGAATCGCGATCCCAGGACATCTGGCTGCTGGTCTCCCGGGGGCGCGACTCCCTCGCGCGGCAGCACGAGGCGGCCGGCCGCACGACCAGTGAGCTGCGAGCGTCGCTGCGCGCCCTCTCGCCCGCGGCCACCCTCGCTCGCGGATATGCGATCGCGCACCTCGACGGCGGTGTGATCCTTCGCGATGCGGCCGACGCACCGGCCGGCAGCGCCCTCACCATCACCGTCGACCGAGGCTCGGTGGCTGTCCGTTCCGAAGGCGAGATCGCCGAGGGAGCTGCCGCCCGCTCCGCATGAGCACCCCGCCTGCACCGCGTAGGATGGAGGGGTGAGTGCGCTGAACGACACCCCTGTGGACACGCTGTCGTTCGAGGCCGCTCGCGACGAGCTCGTGAAGGTCGTGTCCGAGCTCGAACAGGGCTCGCCGACGCTCGAACAGTCGCTCGCCCTGTGGGAGCGGGGAGAGGCTCTCGCCGCCCGCTGCGAAGAATGGCTCCTCGGCGCGAAGCGTCGCCTCGAGGCCGCACGTGCTGCGGCATCCGACAACTCTGACGAGGCGGAGTCATGAACAAGCCTGCGCCCATCGTCGCCGAGCTCGGGCGCCCGGAGACCCCCGAGGAGACCGCCGCACGCAAGGCCGCGTCCAGCAAGGCGTACCGCTCGAGCCAGACGGTTCGCAGTCTGGTCGCCGCTCTGATCGTCACCCTCGCCATCGTGATGGTGATCGTGTTCGCCGTGCCGCGGGGCGAGCCCGCGAGCGCTCCGACGGTCGACATGGTCGGCATCGCGAGCGACGTCGAGTCCACCGTCGACAGTCCGGTCATCGTGCCCGATCTCGGCGATTTCTGGCGGGTGAACGTCGCCAAGCTCACCACCGGCGCTCCACTCGTATGGGACCTGACCCTCGCACCCTCAGCCGAGGACGAGCGGGGATTCATCAAGATCGCGCAGGCTTTCGACTCCGATTCGTCGTGGGCACCGCAGCGTCTCAACGGCACGGCACCCACCGACACGACCTCGATCGGCGGTCTGGAGTGGGATGTCTACGAGCTGGGCGATGCCGGGGCGAAGCAGAACATCACGCATGCGATCGGCACCCAGGCGGGTGACGACTACCTGCTTCTCTACGGTTCGCGCTCGGCCGACTCCACTGCCGAGCTCGCCGAGTCCCTCGTCCCCCAGATCCGCGAACTCTCGGAGTAGCCCTCATGACAGACACGCTCACGCCCGCCGCCGCCTGGAAGCAGATGCAGGAAGGCAATCAGCGATTCGTCGATGACGCTCCCCGGCACCCCAATCAGGACGTCGCCCGCCGTAAGCACCTCGCCGCGGCTCAGCATCCCGTGGCGACGCTGTTCGGATGCTCGGACTCGCGCCTCGCCGCCGAGATCATCTTCGACCTCGGCCTCGGCGACCTGTTCGTCGTGCGCAACGCCGGTCAGGTGATCGGCGAGTCGATCGTCGCGAGCCTCGAGTACGCGGTCGCCGTGCTCAACGTCCCGCTGATCGTGGTGCTCGCGCACGACTCGTGCGGTGCCGTGCGCGCCGCCATCGACGGAACGGCCATCGACGCCGCTCCCCTGCCTCCGCACATCTGGAAGCTCATCGCGCCGATCGTGCCCGCCGCCCGCAAGGTTCTGGTCGAGAACGGCGGCACGACCGTCGACGAGATCGATGCCGACCTGGTCGGTCAGGAGCACCTGCGCAACACCGTGAGCGACCTGCTGCAGTCGTCCGAGGTGATCTCCAACGCGGTCGCCGAGGGCCGTCTGGGTATCGTCGGCGCCAACTACCGCCTGTCCGAGGGCACCGCGATGCCCATCATCACGGTCGGAATCGACACCGACGCAACCGACTGAGCCGGGGAGTCGACTGGGCAGGGAACCGCTCAGTCGAGAACCGGCTGAGCCGACATCGACTCAGCCAGAATCGACACCGAGGGGCACGACCCCGCAACCAAGGAGGGTTCGGAATGACCGACACACACCAGCACGGCGGCGATGAGTCGCAGTACCGCATCGAGCACGACACCATGGGCGAGGTTCGCGTGCCCGTGAACGCGCTCTACGGTGCGCAGACACAGCGCGCGGTCGAGAACTTCCCGATCTCGGGCAAGGGCCTCGAGTCCACCCAGATCGCCGCGCTCGCGCGCATCAAGAAGGCCGCGGCGCTCGCCAACAAGGAGCTCGGCACGCTCGACGGCGCCATCGCGGACGCGATCGCGCAGGCAGCCGACCAGGTCGCGTCCGGTGCGCACGACGCCGAGTTCCCGGTCGATACCTACCAGACCGGTTCCGGCACGTCGTCGAACATGAACATGAACGAGGTCCTCGCGACGCTCGCCACCCGCATCCTCGGCGCCAACGTGCACCCGAACGACCACGTGAACGCCTCGCAGTCGTCGAACGACGTGTTCCCGACCTCCGTGCACATCGCCGTGACGCAGGCACTCATCGACACGCTGATCCCCGCTCTCGACCACCTCGCCGTCGCCTTCGAGGCGAAGGCTGAGCTGTGGAAGGACGCCGTGAAGTCCGGCCGCACCCATCTGATGGACGCGACGCCCGTCACCCTCGGCCAGGAGTTCGGCGGTTATGCCCGCCAGATGCGACTCGGCATCGAGCGCGTGCAGTCGGCTCTCCCCCGTGTCGCCGAGGTTCCGTTGGGTGGCACGGCCACCGGCACCGGCATCAACACGCCTCTCGGATTCCCGCAGAAGGTCATCGAGCTGCTCGCCGCCGAGACCGAGCTGCCCATCACCGAGGCGAAGGACCACTTCGAGGCCCAGGCCAACCGCGACGGCCTCGTCGAGGCATCCGGTGCGCTGCGCACCATCGCGGTCTCGCTGACCAAGATCAACAACGATCTGCGCTGGATGGGCTCCGGCCCCAACACGGGGCTCGGCGAGCTGCACATCCCCGACCTGCAGCCCGGATCCTCGATCATGCCGGGCAAGGTCAACCCCGTCGTCCCCGAGGCCGTGCTGATGGTCTGCGCCCGCGTGATCGGCAACGACGCGACCGTCGCCTGGGCCGGCGCATCCGGCTCGTTCGAGCTCAACGTCGCCATCCCGGTCATGGGCACCGCCGTACTCGAGTCGATCCGTCTGCTGGCGAACGCCTCGCGCGTGCTGGCCGACAAGACCGTCGACGGACTGCAGGCCAACCTCGACCGCGCAGCCGCGTTCGCGGGCATGAGCCCCTCGATCGTCACGCCGCTCAACAAGCTGATCGGCTACGAGGCCGCGGCCAAGATCGCCAAGCACTCGGTCGCGAAGGGCATCACGGTGCGCGACGCCGTGATCGACCTCGGCTACGTCGAGCGCGGCGACCTCACGCTCGAGCAGCTCGACGAGAAGCTCGACCTGCTGTCGATGACGCACCCGGGTTGATCTCGACGCGCTGAGCGCCCCGATTCGCGGACTTCGTCCCGATCTGCGCACCATTCCCGGTGGATGGCGCGCAGATCGGGACATGCTCCGCAGATCGGGGCGCTCGTCTGTTTCTGCACCGATGTCGGATGAGAACGGTGGCACCCCGACTCTGTGCGGATCGGTCTCGACGGATGCCGTGGACACGCAGAATCTCAGTCATGCTCTCTGCCGCCGACACCATCACCCGCCTCGGCGGACTCGCCCGCGGCGCCCATCTGCAGACGCTGGGCTTCACGAGACGCGCGTTGTCGCGCGCCGTGAAGCGAGGTGAGATCGAGCGCGTCCGTGATGGCGTGTTCGCGTCCGGCCGGATCGATCGTCAGGTGCGAGCAGCCACGGCCCACGGAGGCGCACTGACCTGCGCGAGTGTGCTTCAGGTGCTGGGGATCTGGGTTCTCGCGCCCGTGAGCGTGCCGCACGTCTGGCTCGGCAGAAGTCGCCACGCGCATGCTCACGATGCGTGCCGGTGTGTGTCTCACTACTATCGGGGCGTCCCACCCCTCGGACAGGCCACCGTCGAGGTCGCCCTCGCGCACTTCCTACGGTGCGCAGGAGATGAGGCCTTCTTCGCGGCCTACGAGTCAGCCTTGCGCCTCGGACTGCTCACCAGAGCCGCACAGGCCAGGGTCCGAGCGATGATCCCGGCCGCGGCGCGGTGGCTCGTGGATCTCGCACTTCCGCACTCGGACAGCGGCCTCGAGTCGCTGCTTCGGCTGCGTCTGCATGTGCTCGGCATCCGCCTCGAGTGCCAGGTGTCGATCTCCGGAGTCGGCCGTGTGGACTTCGTCGTCGGCAGCAGACTGATCCTCGAGACGGACGGGACAGAGAACCATGACGGCGCGTCGCTGAGGCACAAAGACCTCGTGCGTGATGCATCGGCCTCTGCGCTCGGCTACGAGACCCTGCGCTTCGACTACGCACAGGTCATCCACGACTGGCCGACGGTGCAGGCGGCGATCCTCGCAGCTCTCACCCGCCTGAATGCCCATGCGTGACCCGATTCACGGACCCGGTCCCGATCTGCGGGCACTCCCCCGGGGCGCGGACGCAGATCGGGACGAAGTCCGCAGATCGGGACGGATCCGCCAGCTGCGGTCAGCAGCAGCGGGTCCCGGGGTCTGCATCCTGTGCGGCATAGTGCGCCCGCCAGAACTCGCGCTCGCTGAGCGGCTCATGATCGGGATGTCGCGTCCGCTCGTGGGCGACGTAGGCCGCATACCGCGACTGCCCCGTCACACCGTTCACGTACCAGGCGACGGTCCGCCACACCCGGCGCGCAGCATCCGCGACAGCGACGACCATCAGTGCCCCCTCGTCGGCTGGGCGGACGAGGGCAGCGCAGCCCACTGCTTCTCGACCGCGCGCTCCTCCGCCGAAGCGAAGAGCCCGGCCGGGGCGAACCGTCGCGACGGCAGCTCGGCGTCCTCATGATCGACGACGGGACCAGGACGCAGCGCTCGAAGGACCTTCACGAGCGAGATCGCGATGACGATCACCGACAGCACGAGGAACGTCACCGAGAGGATGCCCTGGATCATCGTGTTGCGAACGACAGCCTCCATCGCCGCGACGCTCGTCGCGGTGCCGAACGAGGTCTCCCCGGCCGCGAGAGCGTCACGGAACGCGACGTGGTTCGCGAAGTAGCCGACCTGCGGCACCGTCGAGAAGATCTTCTGCAGAGATGCGGTCACCGTGACCACGGTGACGAACGCCAGTGGCAGTGCGACCACCCAGAGGACCGTGAAGGTGCGTCTGCGTGCCACGATCGTCAGGACGACCGCGAGCGCGATCGCGGCGAGCAGCTGGTTCGCGATGCCGAACAACGGGAACAGGGTGTTGATGCCGCCGAGCGGATCCGTGACCCCCATGATGAGCACCGCGCCCCAGCCGGCGACCATGACCGCCGTGCAGATCCACGCTCCCACCCGCCACGAGGTGTCTTTGAAACGAGGGATGACGTTGCCCACCGAGTCCTGCAGCATGAAGCGTGCGACGCGGGTGCCGGCGTCCACCGCGGTCAGGATGAACAGAGCCTCGAACATGATCGCGAAGTGGTACCAGAACGCCATCATGCCGGTGCCGCCGATCCACTGCTGCATGATGTGCGCGAGGCCGAGTGCGAGGGTCGGCGCGCCGCCCGTGCGCGAGACGATCGATTCCTCCCCCACCGCCTCAGCTGTGCTCGTGAGCATCTCGGGCGTGAGGTTGACCCCGGTCAGGCCGAGACCGTTCACGAACGCCACCGCACCTTCGACCGTGCCGAGGGTCGCCGCGGGCGAGGAGTTCATCGCGAAGTACAGCCCGCGATCGATCGAGATCGCGGCGACGAGCGCCATGATCGCCACGAACGACTCCATGAGCATCCCGCCGTAACCGATGAAGCGGGTCTGCTTCTCCTTCTCGATCATCTTCGGTGTGGTGCCCGACGAGATCAAGGCGTGGAAACCGCTCAACGCTCCGCACGCGATGGTCACGAAGAGGAACGGGAACAGTGCTCCCGCCCACACCGGCCCGGTCTCACCACCCGCGAACTCGCTGAACGCAGGCACCGTGATCTCGGGACGCACGAACACGATCGCGACGGCGAGAGCGACGATCACGCCGATCTTCATGAAGGTCGAGAGGTAGTCGCGAGGTGCGAGCAGCATCCACACCGGGAGCACCGCGGCGATGAAGCCGTAGATGATGATGCCCCACGCGATCGTCGTGCGATCGAGCGTGAAGATGGCCTGGCCCCAGTCGGTCTCTGCGACCATGCCGCCGCCGATGATCGCAGCCATCAGAAGGACGAAGCCGATGAGCGAGACCTCGGTGATCTTGCCGGGGCGGATCCAGCGCAGGTAGGCACCCATGAACAGGGCGATCGGAATGGTCATCGCCACCGAGAACACACCCCAGGGGCTCTCGCCCAGTGCGTTCACGACCACCAGGGCGAGGATCGCCGTGATGATGATCATGATGAGCAGCGTCGCGATGATCGCTGCGGTGCCGCCGAAGCGTCCGAGCTCGTCTCGGGCCATCTGGCCGAGCGAGCGCCCGCCTCGGCGCATCGAGAAGAACATCACGAGGTAGTCCTGCACGGCGCCTGCGAGCACCACGCCGACGATGATCCAGATCGTGCCCGGCAGGTACCCCATCTGGGCCGCGAGCACCGGCCCGACGAGAGGACCGGCACCCGCGATGGCGGCGAAGTGGTGTCCGAAGAGCACGCGACGGTCGGTCGCGACGTAGTCCTTGCCGTCTGCCTTGTATTCGGCGGGGGTCGCGCGCCGGTCGTCGGGTTTGACGAGATTGCGCTCGATGAACTTCGAATAGAACCGGTAGAAGACGAGGTAGGTGCAGACGGCGGCGAACACGAACCAGATCGCGTTCACGGTCTCACCGCGGACGATCGCGAGCATCGTCCACGCGACGCCCCCGAGAATCGCTATCGCCGCCCAGAGCACGATCTTCAGCGGCGTCCACCGCGGTCTCTCATCCACCGCCACGGGCGGCAGCTGCTCGTCATCCACGGTCTTCGTCGCATCGCTCATCGCGCATCACTCCATCGTCTGCGGTTGATGCCCCGAGCCTAAACCTGGGCCCGGCGATAAGGAACGCGGATCGCCGGGGCATGTCCCGGACGCGTGAGAGCGGATGCCGCGACATCGCGGCATCCGCTCTCCGACTGTCTCAGCTGAGCTCGCCGCCCTCGAGGAGCTCGGTGACCAGGGCCGCGATCGCCGAGCGCTCGGAACGCATGAGCGTCACGTGCGCGAACAGATCATGCCCCTTGAGCGTCTCGATCACGCTGGCGATGCCGTCATGGCGACCGACCCGCAGGTTGTCGCGCTGCCCGACATCGTGCGTGAGGATGACGCGCGAGTTCTGTCCCATGCGGCTGAGCACCGTGAGGAGCACGTTGCGCTCGAGCGACTGCGCCTCGTCGACGATCACGAAGGCATCGTGCAGCGATCGCCCGCGGATGTGAGTGAGCGGAAGAACCTCGAGGATGCCGCGTTCGACGACCTCTTCCATGACGTTGCCCGAGACGACCGAGCCGAGCGTGTCGAAGACCGCCTGGCCCCAGGGACCCATCTTCTCGCCCTGATCGCCGGGGAGGTACCCGAGCTCCTGGCCGCCGACGGCGAAGAGCGGGCGGAACACGATGATCTTCTTCTGCTGCTGTCGCTCGAGCACCGCCTCGAGTCCGGCACAGAGGGCGAGCGCCGATTTGCCCGTTCCGGCTCGCCCGCCGAGCGAGACGATGCCGACATCGGGATCGGTCAACAGATCGATCGCGATGCGCTGCTCGGCCGAGCGCCCGTGCATCCCGAAGATGTCCCGGTCGCCGCGCACGAGCCGGTACTCGCCGTCGCCGGTCACACGGCCGAGTGCCGAGCCCCGCTCCGAGTGGATGATGAGTCCGGTGTTGACCGGAAGGCCACGGGCATCCTCGCTGATGCCGACTTCGCTCTCGTAGAGGTCGCTGATCTCGTCGCCCGAGAGGTCGAGGGACGTGATGCCCGTCCAGCCGGAGTCCACCGCCTGCTCGGCGAGGTACTCCTCGGCCCTCAGACCGAGCGACGCCGCTTTCACACGCATCGGGAGGTCTTTCGAGACGATGGTCACGTCCTGACCGTCCTGCGCGAGGTGCATCGCGACCGACAGGATGCGCGTGTCGTTGTCGCTGAGCCGGATACCGGCAGGGAGCACGGACGCATCGGTGTTCGCGAGCTCGACGCGGAGCGTGCCGCCTTCGCCGACCTCGACGGGGAAGTCGAGTCGACCGTGCTCGATGCGCAGGTCGTCGAGGTGCCGCAGAGCCTGGCGAGCGAAGTAGCCGATCTCCGGGTCGTGGCGCTTGCCCTCGAGCTCGGTGATGACGACGACCGGAAGGACCACCGAGTGCTCGGCGAACCGGAAGAACGCCTGCGGATCGCTCAGCAGGACCGACGTGTCGAGCACGTAGGTCCGCAGATCCTGATCGGAGTCTGCGGACGCGGCTCGCGTCGTCGTCTTACGGGTGGACTGCTGCGCGGTGCTGGACTGCTGCGCTGTACGTGAGGTCACGACCCACTCCCGACCCGGGAGAATCCCGGTTGTTCGAACGAGTCGACCAGGGGGTCACGAGTCGTCAACCTGAGGCCGACCCGACGGGCACCTTGCCCGATGACTAGAAGCTACGACCAGGCACCGACATTTCGACGCGTCGACACGCCACGGTTTCGTTACAGGTTCGTGAACGGACTGTTGCCGTAGGCGTCGAGCGTCTGCGCGAGCAGATCGATCGTCGCCTGCCCGGTGCCTGCGTGCGGGGCCAGCCGGAGCGACGCCCCACGCGCGGTGATCGAGATCCCGGCGTTGGCGAATGCCGCCGCGAGCCGAGCAGGCTCGGCCGGTGCCAGAGCCACGATACCCGCGCGACGCTCGCGCTCCCTGGGCGACGTCACCGCGATCCCCTGCCGATCGGCGAGCTCGATGATCGTATCCACGTGGTCGGCGATGCGCGCCTCGATGTCGGCGACGCCCGCGGTGCGCACATCACCCGCCCCGGACGCGAGCCGACCGGCCGCCAGGGTGTCGGGGCCGCTGACGGTGAAGGCCTGTGCAGACGGCGACGGCGCAGGCAGATCGTCGACCGGGAGGCCGGGCGCCGCGGAACCGGTGATGCCGCTCAGAACCGGCGCGATGCGTTCGCGCGCGGTCGCCGAGAACCGAGCGAATCCGCTGCCCCTCCCGGCGCGCAGCCACTTGTAACCGTGCCCCACGACGACATCGGCGGCCGCGTAGTCGGCATCGACGACTCCGACCGACTGCACGGCGTCGACGATCAGCAGGCGCTGAGGTCCCAGGAGCTCACGCAGCGCCGGCAGGTCCGCGCGATAGCCGGTGCGGAAGTCGACATGGCTGACGACCAGCGCGGTGACGTCGTCGTCGAGCGCTTCGGCGACGGCATCCACCGTGATGCGACCGTCATCGGGGGTCAGCCAGCGCGGCGTGAGCGCGCCCCGCGAGGCGGCGGAGGCACGTTCGAGCGTGAGGCTCACACTCGGGAACTCGGCGCTGCCCGCCATGACATGGCCGCGCAGACCGAACATCGCGTGCATGAGACCGTGGGTCGACGAGGGCTGCAGCGTGATGTCGGCGGCATCGCCGCCGAGCAGCTCCGCGACAGCCTGCTGCGCCTGCGCCACGCGCTCGGCGACCAGCGCGAGTGACGACGGGCGCCCGCTGGCGAGCAGATCGGCGTCTGCGAAGACCTCATCGCGGACCGACGACGAGAGCGGGCCGAACGCAGCCCAGTTGAGATATCCCTGTTCCTCATCGAACGTGGCGAGGTAGTCGTCGAAGGCGCTCATCGCGTCATTCTGGCATGCCGAGACAGCGCACGATGTCAGCGCCCGTACCGGCGGTCACGATCGGCGAAATCACGAATGGCGCGCAGGAAGTCGACCTGACGCAGATCGGGGCCGAGCGCCTCGACGAAGTAGAACTCGCTGTGCGCGCTCTGCCACAGCAGGAAGTCGCTCAGCCGCTGCTCTCCGCTGGTGCGGATCACGAGATCGGGATCCGGTTGTCCCCCGGTGTAGAGGTGCTCGCCGATCATGTCGGGCGTGAGATGCGCGGCGAGGTCCTCGATCGTCCCACCGGATGCCTGATGCGCGGTGACGATGCTGCGCACGGCGTCGACGATCTCGTTGCGGCCCCCGTAGCCGACGGCGAGATTCACGTGCAGTCCTGTGTGGTCTCGCGTGCGCTCCTGAGCATCGGCGAGGACTCGCGCCAGCTCCGGAGGCAGAATGTCGGCGCGGCCGACGTGCTTGACACGCCAGTTGCCCTCACGCGACAGCGCCTCGGCGAGTTCCGCGATGATCTCGATGAGATCGGCGAGCTCCGCAGAATCGCGCTTTCGCAGATTGTCGCTCGACAGCAGATACAGGGAGACGACGCGGATTCCGAGCTCATCGCACCACCCGAGGAACTCTCGCATCTTCGCCGCGCCCGCGCGATGACCCTCGGCGGGTGTGGCGTATCCGAGCTGCCGCGCCCAGCGACGGTTCCCGTCGATCATCATCGCGACGTGATGGGGGACGGTCGAGGGGTCGAGATGGCGGCGCAGCCTGTTGGTGTAAAGCCGGTACAGCGGCCCTCGCCCCTGTCCCTCGCGTGTCATCACCTCCCTACGCTATCGTGCTGCGCTTCGGAAGGCAGGAGGTGGATGCTCAGGATATGTACGCCTGGTGGAATGGCGTGCCGCCTAGAGTGAGCACGTGAGCACACCCGAGTCCTCAGCACAGGATCTGCCCCAGCTGCCGCTTCTCGATGAAGCGGCTCATGATGCGCAGGTCGACATCAGACCCACCTGGCGGGGCTGGATCCATGCGGGCACTTTTCCGGTCGCGATCGTCGCGGGCGTCGTCCTCATCATCGTCGCTCAGGGCGGCGCCGCCAAATGGGCGGCCGCCGTCTTCATGGCCACCTCACTGCTCCTCTTCGGCAACTCGGCGCTGTATCACCGCTTCGAGTGGAACCCGAGGGTCAAGGTCATCCTGAAGCGCATCGATCACGCGAACATCCTGCTGCTGATCGCCGGCACGTACACACCGCTCGCCGTGCTCGCCCTGCCACCGGGGAAGGGCGCGCTGCTCCTCATCCTGGTGTGGAGCGGCGCCCTGCTGGGAATCCTGTTCCGGGTCTTCTGGATCAACGCCCCGCGGTGGCTCTACGTGGCGCTGTATCTGCTGCTCGGATGGGCGGCGGTCATGTACATGGCGGACCTGCTCGTCGCGAACGTCTCTATGATGATCCTCGTCATCGTCGGTGGACTGCTCTACACGGGCGGCGCGATCGTCTACGCGCTCAAGAAGCCGAATCCGTGGCCGGGCCGCTTCGGATTCCACGAGATCTTCCACGTGTGCACGGTTCTCGCGTTCCTCTGTCACTGGACGGCATGCCTGCTCATCGCACTCGAGCCGTTGAGTCCCTCGCTCGGGGCCTGATCGCGCTCGAGGGCGCCGGCCTCAGCGCTTCTCGGGGTCGTCAGCGCTTCTCGGGCTCGTCGTCGCCCTCACGGACGACGGGGAGATCGGCGTCGGTCTCGGTGGCCTCATCGGCAGCGCGTGCCGCCTCTTCGGCGTCGAGCTCCTCACGGACCTCTTCGCGGTAGCGCACTCGGCGGATCCGGCGGTTCATGTCGAGGATCAGCAGGATCACCGCGATCAGGACCACGATGACGGCGGCGAACCCCACGAAGCCGGGGGTGACGAGCTCCGGAGCCACCGTCATCGAGGGCGTCGGCATCGGGGTCTCGGTCAGAACGAGCATGGAATCTGCCTTTCACGCACAGGTCGCATAACCTGTAATCACCAGCCTAACGACCGGAAGACCCCCCTTGTGACGACCGCACAGCAGCTCGACGAACGCTATGGCCGTACGCGGCGACGCAGATGGCCCTGGATCGTGGGGATTCTGGCCGCCGTGGCGCTGGTCGCGGCCCTCGGTTGGAGCGTCGTCTCCACCCAGATGAACTCGGTCGACTCCGATGACCTCGGCTTCGACCTGATCGACGAGCACAGTGTCGAAGTGCGCTTCCAGGTGACCGGCGTGCAGGGCAAGGACGTGGGTTGCGTCGTCGAGGCGCTCGACGAGGAGTTCGGCGTCGTGGGCTGGAAGGTCGTCGAGATCCCAGCCGGCGACAGCCACTCGCAGACCTCCTCAGTGACGGTGCCCACCGTCGGCGAGGCCACGACAGGTTTGGTGAAGGCCTGCTGGGTCGCTTAGACTCGACGCAGACAGACGACGCCCTGGCACCGTGCCGGGGCGTCTTGGCATATCCCCCGCGGACCGTGGGCGGGTACCTAACGAAGGAGCTTCGTCATGTCCACTGACGCTCAGGTTCCCTTCCTCACGCAGGAAGCCTACGACCGGCTCGTCGCCGAGCTGGAACACCTCTCGACCACGGGACGCGACGAGATCGCCAAGCGCATCGAGGCGGCGCGCGAAGAGGGCGACCTCAAGGAGAACGGCGGATATCACGCCGCGAAGGACGAGCAGGGCAAGCAGGAGGCCCGCATCCGCACCCTCGAGGGACTGCTCAAGACCGCGAAGGTCGGCGAGGCTCCGGCCAGCCGCGGAATCGTCGAGCCCGGCACGGTCGTGACCGCGCTCGTCGCCGGCGGTGAAGAGGTCTTCCTGCTCGGCAGTCGTGAGATCGCGGCCGGCGGCAGCGACCTCGACGTCTACAGCGAGGCCAGCCCGCTCGGACAGGCGATCCTCGGCCTCAAGGTCGGAGAGAAGTCGTCGTACGAGGCTCCGAACGGCCGCTCGATCTCGGTCGAGATCGTGAACGTCGAGACGTACACGGGCTGACCCCCGAAAGCACGAGAAGAGGCCCTGTCCTGATGGACGGGGCCTCTTCTCGTGTGGCTGACCGAGTCGGGTCAGTCGGGGACGATCATCGGCTCGAACCCCGCACGGCGGAGCGTGTCGAGCGTGTGCTCGGAGTGCTCGGCACCGCGGGTCTCGACGCTGAGCTCGAGGATCACCTCGCTGATCTGCAGTCCGTGTCCGTGCCTCGTGTGCATGGCCTCGATCACGTTGGCTCCCGCCTCGGCGATGAGCTCCGACACCCGAGCGAGCTGACCGGGGCGGTCGGGCAGCGGGATGCGGATCGTCAGGTAGCGGCCGGATGCCGCGAGACCGTGCGAGACCACCCGCTGCAGCAGGAGCGGGTCGATGTTGCCTCCGGACAGGACCGCCATCGTCGTACCGGTCGCCGACACCTTGCCTGCGAGGATCGCCGCGACGCCCGCGGCCCCCGCGGGCTCGACGACGACCTTGGCCTGCTCGAGCAGGATCAGGATCGCGCGCGCGAGATCGTCGTCGGAGACCGTGACGACCTCGTCGACGAGGTCCTTGATGATGTCGAACGGGATCGCGCCGGGGCGGGCCACCAGGATGCCGTCGGCGATGGTCGGCCTGGTCTCGATGTCGACCGGATGCCCGGCGTCGAGCGAAGGCGGCACGGCTGCGGCGTTCTCGGCCTGCACACCGATGATGCGCACCGAGCGCCCGCGCTGGGCGGCCCTGGCCTTGACCGCAGCGGCGACCCCGGCGATGAGACCGCCTCCACCGATTCCGAGCACGATCGTGTCGACCTCGGGAGCGTCTTCGAGCAGCTCGAGTCCGAGAGTGCCCTGACCGACGACGACGTCGCGGTGATCGAACGGGTGGATGAGCATGGCTCCGGTGCGCTCGGAGAACTCCGAGGCGAGGCGGAGTGACGTCGCCACGGTCTCGCCTTCGAGCACGACCTCGGCGCCGTATCCTCGCGTGGCGAGCAGCTTCGGCACGGGCACCCCGATGGGCATGAAGATCGTGGCGGGGATTCCCAGTGCCTGGGCCGCGAGAGCGACCCCCTGGGCGTGGTTGCCGGCCGATGCCGCGACGACGCCGCGAGAGCGCTCCTCGGCGCTCAACCGCGACAGGCGATACGCCGCGCCCCGGATCTTGAACGAGCCGGTGCGCTGCAGGTTCTCCATCTTGAGCAGCACGGGCGCCCCGAGAATGTCGGACAGCGCGCGCGACGGCAGCGTCGGCGTGTGCGTGATCACCTCAGCCAGACTGTGAGCTGCGCTCTCGAACTCGGTCAGGCTGGGGACTGCGCTCATCGATTCCTCCGTCGTGTTTCGCGCGGAACTGTGCTCCAGATCAGGTCTGCATCGGGTTGGTCGCCGGTTCGCCACGAGCCGGTGCTGACGGTCACCGCGGCCACATTCACGAACGCCGCGAGCGGCACCGCGAACAGGGCTCCCGGGATCCCGCCCACCATCGACCCACCGGCGACGACGAGGACGACGGCGAGCGGATGCACCTTGACCGCCGACCCCATCAGGATCGGCTGCAGGATGTGGCCCTCGAGCTGCTGCACGCCGAGCACCACGGCCAGCATCGCGAGCGCGATCCACGGACCGTTGTAGACGAGGGCGAGGAGCACGGCGATCGCGCCGGTGACGACAGCACCGACGATCGGGACGAAAGAACCGAGGAACACCAGTACGGCGACCGGGATCGCCAGGGGAACACCGAGCAGCGCCGCGCCGACTCCGATGCCGACCGCGTCGATGGCCGCCACGAGCAGCTGCGTGCGGGCGTAGTTGACGATGGTGGCGAAGCCGTTGCTCGCCGCGGCATCGGCGGCGGGCCGCGCGGCACGCGGGAAGAGCCGCAGCGTCCACTTCCAGATGCCACGCCCGTCCGCGAGGAGGCAGATCAGGATGAACAGCGAGAGCACCGCCCCGGTCACGACGTGCGCGGCCGTGGTGCCGACAGCGAGAGCGCCGTTGAGCAGCGCCTGCGTCTGCTCGTTGATGATCTGCAGGCCCTGGTCGATGTAGCCCTGGATCTGGGTCTCGCTGAGGTGCAGGGGTCCGGTCAGCAGGAACTGACGGAACTCCTCGATCGCCGCCGAGCTGCGCTCCTGCACATCCGGCAACTGCGCTCGCACCTGCCAGATCACGAGCCAGAACAGCAGCGAGACGATCGTCAGCGTGCCGATGAGCGCCAGCGTCACAGCCAGCCAGCGGGGGAAGCGGTGCCGCAGCATCCACTGCATCGCGGGCCACAGCAGCGCCGTGATGAGGATGCCGACCATGAGGGGGATGACGAGGAGCTTGAGCTCGATCACGAGCCAGATGATGCCCGCGACAGCAGCGGCGATCAGAAGGAGCCGCCAGGCGTAGGCCGCCGTGATGCGCAGGCCGACAGGCACCGCCTCGTCGGTCGCGGTGGCCGCGGGACGATCCGGGGCTGCGGCGCGCGGACGGAAGAGATCCCTCAGTCTCGGACGCTGCTCTTCGCTCATCGCCCAAGTCTACGGCGCGGCCACCCGCGGTCTTGACGAGCGTTACGGTGTCGGTGCCCGGCGATACGCTGACGACGTGACCGACACTCTCAGCGCCAGTCAGGCACGACGGATCGCGCTCGCCGCGCAGGGATTCACGCGTGCCCGACCGAGTTCCGTGTCCGCGAGGCATATGCACCGGGTCATGGGCAGGCTCGGTGTGCTGCAGATCGACTCGGTCAACGTGTTCGCGCGCTCGCACTACCTCCCGATGTTCTCGCGACTGGGTGCGTACGACCCGGCACTGCTGGATCGGGTGTTCCACGCGCGAACGACTCACTACGTCGAGTACATGGCTCACGAGGCCACCTTCATCCCCGTCGAGGACTGGCCGCTCTGGCGGTTCCGCATGGACGACTTCCGCGCTCGCTGGGCCGGCCCCGACTCCTGGATGAGCACCAACGCCCGTACGCTGCAGTGGGTCCGGGACGAGCTGCGCGGTCGAGGACCGCTCCGTCCGGCCGACCTGCGAGCCGACGCTCCGCGCGAGCGCGGCACCTGGTGGGACTGGGACGACGTGAAGCTCGCCCTCGAGCATCTCTGGCGCACGGGCGATGTCGCGATCAGCGGACGCAAGGGATTCGAGCGCAGCTACGCTCTCGCCGAGAACATCATCCCCGCCGGAATCCTCTCCACGCACGTACCCCGCGATGAGGCGATCCGCGAGCTCACCCGACGCGCGGCACGATCCTCCGGGGTGGCGACCCAGTCCGACCTCGCCGACTACCACCGCATCCGTGACCGCGCGGCGGTATCGCGATCGATCGCCGACCTCGTCGACGAGGGCGAGCTGCTGCCCGTCGCCGTCCGCGGATGGGACCGCGCGGGCCGGTCGATACCGGCATGGCGTCACCGCGAAGCGGTGCTGCCCCGCCGCGTCGATGCGGCCGCGCTGCTGACCCCCTTCGACCCGATCGTCTGGTTCCGAGATCGGGCACTCCGTGCTTTCGAGCTCGACTACCGCATCGAGATCTACGTGCCCGCCGAGAAGCGGCGATACGGGTATTACTCGCTCCCCGTGCTCGTCGGCGATCGGATCGTCGCTCGTGTCGATCTCAAAGCCGACCGCGCGACGTCGACCCTGCAGGTGCAGTCCGCGTGGTGGGAGCCTCAGGCGAATCCCGCTGAGGACGCGGAGCGGATCGCCGTCGAGCTCGCTCTCGCGGCATCCTGGCAGGGTCTCGCGCACATCTCGGTGTCGGGCTGGGGTTCCGCGGCCGAGAGTCTGCACGCCGCTCTCTCCTTCCAGCCCGACGCATCGGTCCGCCGTCACGTGCACGCCAGAGAGCGCACGTCATGAACCGCCGAGTCGCATGGGCCGTGGCCGGCACCGCCGCTGCTCTCGTACTCGCCGGCGCAGCGGTGTGGGTCTGGCAGGCGTCGAGCGACCCGCCCTCGCCCGTCGAGTCGCCCGTCGCGTCCGCTCGACCGAGTCCGTCTGCCGACCCGCAGGAGCTCGCCCAGCAGACGCTCGAGGCGCAGCTCGAGGAGTGCGCAGGCGAAGTGATCGTCGGCGGCGCCGCACCCGAGGGATGCGGCATCCGGATCCCCTGGGGAACGGAGTTCGCGGCCGTCGACGAGACCCGCTTCCGTATCGAGCGGATGCCCGTTCTCGAACTGGCCGACAGCGACTTCGTCGCCCGGGGCGGCGTGCTCGTCGCGACGGTCACCGGTACGGGACAGGACGGGGCGGCGAAGACGGAGACCTACCGCACCGAGTCGTGGTCCGTCCGGGGCGACGTCATCATCTCGGGCGCACAGGTCGACCTCGACATCTGGTGACGTGCGCCTCCACGTCGCGATCCGAAAACGCCGAAGGCCCGATGCGATGCGCATCGGGCCTTCGGCGTCGGAATCAGAACTGCACGCGAGGCGGTTCGGAGATCGCGCCGCTGTCGGCGACCTCGAAGAACTCCCGCTCGGTGAAACCGAGTCCCTTCGCGAAGAGGTTGTTCGGAAAGACCTTGATCTTGGTGTTCAGCTCACGCACCCCTCCGTTGTAGAAGCGGCGTGCGGCCTGGATCTTGTCCTCGGTGTCGACGAGTGCCTGCTGCACCTGAAGGAAGTTCTGGCTCGCCTGCAGCTGCGGATACGCCTCGGCGACCGCGAAGAGACTGCGGAGTGCCTGCTGGAGGTGGCCTTCTGCGATTCCGGCCTCACCGGGACCGCCGGCGGAGAGGGTCTCGGCTCGGGCACGCGTGACGTTCTCGAACACCGCCTTCTCATGCGACGCATACCCCTTGACCGTCTCGATCAGATTGGGGATCAGATCAGCTCTGCGCTTGAGCTGCACCGTGATGCCGCTCCATGCCTCATCGACACGGACCTTCAGCTGCACCAGCGAGTTGTACGTCGCCCAGAGGTAGATTCCGACGAGCAGAATCACACCGACGACGATCAGTACTGGCACGAGCCATTCCATCAGAGGCCCACCCTTCCTCGTGTTTCTCTCATCCTATCCGCGCAGTCTGCACGCCGACTGGGTGCGCGCCGCGTGCAGACGGGGTGCCTCACTCCCCCAGCACTCGATCGAGATACCGGTTCGCGAATCGTCTCTCGGGGTCGAGTCTGTCGCGCAGCGCGACGAAGTCGTCGAATCGCGGATACCGATCACGCAGCTGCGCCGCGTCGAGCGTGTGGAGCTTGCCCCAGTGCGGCCTGCCTCCGTGCTCGAGCATGATCTGCTCGACCGCTTCGAAGTAGGCTGTGGGATCGGCCCGCCAATAGCGATGGACCGCGACGTAGCCCGTCGCTCTGCCGTGCGCCGTCGAAAGCCATCGGTCGTCTTCCGCCGCGAAGCGCACCTCGATCGGGAACTCGATGCGCCATCCCCGCTGCTCGATCAGCTCCTTCACGGCGCAGAACGCCGGGATCACGTTCTCCGCGGGCAGCGCGTACTCCATCTCTCGGAAGCGCACGGTGCGACTCTGCGTGAGAACCCGGTGGGACCGATCGACATACTGACGGTCACCCGTGAGCGTCACGGCGAGCCTGTTGAACGGAGGCGTGATCGCCGGCACGAGCTGTGCTCCCGCGCAGATCATGCGGTAGACGCCGTTCGAGAGCAGCGTCTCGTCGATCCATCGGCCGACGACGGGCAGCGGCTGCCGCCTGGTGGACTCCGGCATACGGGTCTGCCGCTTCGTCAGGGCGACCTCGGTGTGCGGGAACCAGTAGAACTCGAAGTGATCTGAGGATGCGACGCGATCGTCCATAGTGGCCAGCACGTCGTCGAGCGGAACGGGCTCGTCGACGGCGCTGAGCGCATACGCCGGCACGCACTGCAGCGTGATCTCGACGATGATCCCGAGAGCGCCGAGTCCCAGCGAGACGGCCGGGAGCAGCTCGGGGCTGTTGTTCTCGTCCACGCGGAGGAAGTCACCGGATGCCGTGACCATCGTGACGCCCACCACCTGGGTCGCGAGACCGCCGAAACCGGATCCGGTGCCGTGGGTTCCGGTCGATACCGCCCCGGCGATCGACTGCCGGTCGATGTCTCCGAGGTTCTCCATCGCGAGCCCGTAGGGAGCGAGCAGCGCCGGGATGCGGTGCAGCCGGGTTCCGGCGAGCAGCGTGACCCGCCCGCTCTGCTGATCGGCCGCGACGAGTCCCTGCATGTCGTCGAGTTCGAGCAGCACTCCGGGTGCGATCGCGATGCCTGTGAAGCTGTGTCCCGCGCCCACCGCCTTGATGCTGAGCCCGTGCGCGAGAGCTGCCGTAATCGCTCGCTGCACGCCTTCCGGGCTGCGCGGGCGCTCGACGCGGAGCGGCCGGACCTGTGCGGAGCGTCCCCAGTTCTGCCACGTGCCGCCGATCCTCGTCACAGGAACGCCTTCCCCTCGCCGCGGTATGTCGGCAGTTCGTCGACGACCTCGTCGCCGGACACCAGGTGGTACCGATCGATGCGCTCCGCAGGCTCGCCGCTCTTCGAGTGACGGAACCAGACGCGATCCCCGATGCCGAGCCCCGTTGCGGCCCGCCCCTGCAGCGGCGTCTGCACCTCGCCCGCGGCCTCGCGGGCCAAGGTCCGCAAGCCCTGCGGCCAGACCGGCAGCGGTTGCCGCGACGCCAGGGCCGGGCCCGAGGCGATCCACCCGCCACCGAGGACCGTGGCGATGTCGACGGCAGGCCGACGGACGACATCGAACGCGAACGCCGAGGCCGGCGCCGGACGGAACGAACGGTACCCGTCGAACAGGTGACCCCCGAGGAGTCCGCTGCCCGCGCTCGCTTCCGTGAGCGACTCGTCGCTGCCTGTGAACTCGAGCGATCCGGTCCCTCCGCCGTTGAGGAACTCCAGCGGCGCGACATCCGAGAGTGCCGCCACGATCGCCGCCCGACGCTCGCGGAGTTCGGCGCGGGAGCGTGACTGCACGAACCGGATCAGCGGCGCATCCGGACCGGCGTCATCGCCCTGCCCGGCGATCTGCGCTTCGTACATCTGCAGGCCGACGAGAGTGAAACCGGGGCGCCGGACGATCTGTCGGGCGAAGGCAGCGACCTCGCCGGCGCTGAACAACGCCGACCGTCGCACCCCGATGTGCCCGAGCGTGGCCGAGCGCCACGAGGCGTCGGCATCGATCGCCACCCTGATGTCCGGTCGACTGCCCGCCGGCGCGACGCTGTCGACGATGTCGAGGTGCACAGGATCGTCGACCATGAGCGTGATGCGTCTCGCCGCTCCCTCTGAGGAGAACAGCTCTGTCAGGGCGACGCGGTCGACCGTCGGATACCCGATCACGATGTCGTCGTGGGTCTCGGCCAGCCAGAGCGCCTCCGCGAGTGTGAACGCCAGGATGCCGCGATACCCCGGCAGTGCGAGCACGGCGTCGAGCACCGCCCGCACGCGGACCGACTTCGACGCGACGCGGATGGGCAGACCGCCCGCGCGGACGAGGAGATCCATCGCATTGTGCTGCAGGGCGTCTCGATCGATGACCGCCACAGGGGCAGGCAGATGACCGGTCGCCGCGGACAGGCGTGGCCAGTATCGAGAGGGATCCTGCCACTCCGGAGCGACGGACGAGGGTCCCCGGTCAGGGCTCAGATCAGCGGTGAGGTCGAGCACTCCCCCACCCTACGGCGTGGGTGGACCGAGGGTCATGCTTTTCGGGACCGGGTCGCACGGGGCCATGATCGTCGACGCTGCGGAGGACATACGGTCTCTCGCTCCGTGTACGCTGAGCCAGGGCATCGGCCGCACGCCCCCGTAGCCCAATGGCAGAGGCAGGCGACTTAAAATCGCTTCAGTCTGGGTTCGAGTCCCAGCGGGGGCACCCACCTGCGAGACCGGGACTCAGCGCCCGAAGAGATCTCCGATCCCAGGGATCCCGAGGTCGCCCAGCTTCTGGCCCCACTCTCCCGCGGTGTCGCCGAATCCGGACACGGCCTCTCCTGCCGATCCGAGCACACCCTCGGCTGCGCCCGACACTCCGTCGACCGCGCCCGAGACTCCCTCCGCCGCGCCGGAGACCAGATCCTCTGCTCCGAGACCGCCGGCGATCGCCTCGAGGTCGACGCCCTGCGCGAGTGCATCGAAATCCACGCCGAGACCCGCAGCCTGTTCGAGCAGAGGACCGGCGACCGCACTCGTCACCGCTCCCATGGCCACCACTCCGAGCACGCCGACGGCCGCCCCACCGACGACGCCGGCGGCACCGACACCTCGCACGCGCGACAGCAGTCCCCGCATCCGCCCGGGTCCCGCAGCCTCGGTGCGACCGGCGGCTCGGGCGAGGTCGAAGGCGGATGCCGATGCCGGCCGCTCATGCGGCGGCAGCTCCGCGTTCATGCGCTCCTGCACCTGGGCGCGCTGTGCCGGCGTGAGACGCGAGAACGCCTCGCGGTGGATCTCCTCGACACGGTGCGGATCCGCGGTCTGCAGCAGATAGTCATAGCGGGCGATCGCCGCGCGATCGGCATCCGTGCCTCCGCGCCGGGATCCGCCGGCGCCCTGCGTCCGGGCAGTCGCGCCGGATGCGGGCGGCGGGCTGTACGGGTCGCGGACGCCTCCCCGTGCGGGGGGCGCGTACCGCGAGGTCTCCGACGGGCGTGCGTCGCCCTTCTTGCCATCGAGGTCGAGAGCCTGTGAGGCCATTCCGATCAGACGGTCGAGCATTCCCATGGTCGTACTTCCTTCGTGTGGCGTGTGAACAGCCACCGGACGCACGACCTCGGAGGGCAGGGGTTCGACGGCTGTCCGCGGATACGGACGCCAGGTCTCCTCCACCCGAGAAGGGCCGGTGGGCCGGGACACGACTTCATGCCCGTAGTGACGACGCCACCGCAGTCGGGAGTACTCCCCTTGCGAGCATCACCGTAGCGGGTCCGGCTATGAATACGGTGCGAACAGGCGATGCCGCCCGCAGACGACGAATGCCCCGATCCGCTGGGATCGGGGCATTCGTGAGAACGGCGCGTCTACTTCGCGGCAGTCGCCTCGACGGGCTTCTTCGCCGTGGCCTTCTTGACCGGCGGCTCCGCCTTCGCGGCCGGAGCTGCGGTCGGCGCCGGGGCGTCGGCCGCAGGACGCGGACGCGCGGCGAACTCCTCGAAGACGTAGCGCGGGTTCTGCACGGTCTCGAGGTTCACCAGGTCGCGGCCGAGCCACAGGTTGTTCCACCACCCCCACACCACACGGAACTTGCGCTCCCACGTCGGCATCGCGAGGCCGTGGTAACCACGGTGCGCGACCCAGGCGACGAAACCCTTGAGCGCGATCTTTCCGGACTGGAAGACACCGTTGTAGAGACCGAGGCCCGCGACGGCGCCGAGGTTCTTGTGGAAGTACTCCTTCGGGTCCTCACCGCGCAGCACGGCGACGAGGTTCTTCGCGAGCAGCTTCGCCTGACGCACCGCGTGCTGAGCGTTCGGCACGCAGAAGCCGCCGACACCGCCACCCGAGAGGTCGGGCACTGCCGAGACGTCGCCGGCTGCCCAGGCACCCTCGACGAATGCCTCAGGCGTGCCGACGCGCAGATCTGCACGGGTCTGGATGCGACCGCGCTCTTCGATCGGGAGGTCGCCGCCGCGCACGACGGTCGGGTTCGCCATGACGCCGGCGGTCCAGACGATGAGGTCGGTCGGGATGACCTCGCCCGTGGAGAGTTCGACGTTGCCGTCGACGGCGCTGGTGAGCTGCGTGTCGAGGTGCACGTTGGCACCGCGCTTCGCGAGGTCCTTGAGCACCCACTCGCTCGTCTGCAGCGAGACCTCGGGCATGATGCGGCCCATCGCCTCGATGAGGTGGAAGTGCGTGTCCTCGAAGCTCAGCTGCGGGTACTTCGAGACCAGCGAAGAAGCGAGCGAGCGCAGCTCCGCGAAGACCTCGATACCGGCGAAGCCACCGCCGACCACGACGACCGAGAGCAGACGGTCGCGCTCGGGGCCTGCGGGCAGCGAAGCGGCCTTGTCGAAGTTCGACATGAGACGGTCACGGATCGCGACGGCCTCTTCGATCGTCTTGAGGCCGATCGCGTTGTCGGCGATGCCCGGGATCGGGAAGGTGCGCGAGACGGCACCGGCCGTCACGACGATCTGGTCGTACGCGAACTCGTACGGGTCGCCCACGGGAGGGGTGATCGTCGCGACCTTCTCGGCGTGGTTGATGCCCGTCACCTTGGCGGTGAGGACGTTCGTGCGCTTGAGGTGACGACGGTGCGCGACCACCGAGTGGCGGGCTTCGATCGAGCCGGCGGCCACCTCGGGGAGGAACGGCTGGTACGTCATGTACGGCAGCGGGTCGACCATGGTGACGTCTGCTTCACCCTTGCGAAGGTGCTTCTCCAGCTTCCACGCCGTGTAGAAGCCTGCATAGCCTCCACCGACGATCAGAATCTTGGGCACAGTGCTGTTCTGAGGCACAGGGGAACAACTCCTCGGGAGTCAGGGATGTGGCGTGCGAGCGCGCGCCGATCGGATGCGCCGGGCAGCTGCGGTGACGCCAAGCGCTACCAGGATACCAGGGACCGTGAGCGCGATGAGCGGCAGGGTACCGTAACGCAGTGAATCAGCGCTGGGAAGCAACGGTGAACCCGGCTCGGTCGGGGCGTCTGCGGCAGGCAGCGGCGGAATCGTCACCGGCGTCACGGTGGGCACGGGCTGCGGCTCGGACTCCGCGCGGCGGAAGAGCCGGACCCATTCCGCGAGGTCGCCCATGGGATTCGAGTCGACCGCCGGGACGTCCGAGCTGATCGCCGCCTCGGCATCGATGAGCCCGTACCCGTAGAGCGGGTCGGGCGTGCGCGTCATGCCCTCGACGGGGATGGCGGTGCGGATGATGCGGTTGATGACGTTGGCCGCGTCGAGATCGGGGTGCGCGGATCGGATCAGCGCGGCGATGCCGGCCACGATCGGCGCCGCGCCGCTCGTGCCGCTCCATCGGGCCACGTCGCCGTCCGCCGAGACGCCGCGCAGCCCCTCGCTCGGCGCGGCGATGCCGATCGTGATGCCCTGGGTCGAGGCCTCGAGGCTCGCGGTTCCCGTCTGATCGACGCCACCCACGGTCAGCACGCCGGGGATCGTCGCCGGAGCACCGATGATGTTGGTCCCGCTCCCCCTGTTGCCCGCGGCGACGACGACCACGACGTCGTGCTCGAACGCGTACAGGAAGGCGTCGTCCCAACTCGGGTCCCAATCGAGGGTGTTGGTCGTGAAGGAGAGGTTGATGATGTCGGCGCCGTTGTCGACGGCCCAGCGCATGCCCTTGGCGACCTGCTCGGTGAACGGCACGCGCGCCGCCGCGCCGAATCCCACCGAGATCGACAGGAGGTTCGCCTCAGGGGCGACGCCGATCATGCCCGTACCGTCCGCGGCGCCTCGTCCTGCGGCCAACGACCCGACCCAGGAGCCGTGGTTGCCGTCGATCGCGCCGAGCGGCGTGCGGCCGTCGGGCGTCCCCGTGCCGGACACGTCGGTGCCGCCGATCACCGCCTGATCGAAGACCCCGGGCACGCTCGCGATGCCCGTGTCGATCACGGCGATCGTCACGCCCTTCCCGCGCGTCGTGTGCCAGGCGTCGCGGATTCCCGCGCCGTCGAGCCAGTACTCCGATGCGCGAACGGGGTCGGAGGGATCGTCAGGAACGGGTGGAGGTGTCGGAGTGGGCGACGCCGTCGAACCGAGGAGCAGCACGGATGCCAGGACCGCCGCGATCGCGACGGCGCCACGGAGCATCCGGCGCGGCCTCATGCCGACGAGTCCTCGACCTCACGCACGGCAGCGCCGGGGGCCTCGCAGCGGCAGCGGTCGGGCGACCATGAGGACCGCTCGAGCGCCCGGTCCCCGATCGGGTTCACGCCGGGACCGGCAGCGAGAGCATGTCCCGCCAGCGCGTGCAGGCACTTGACGCGTGTCGGCATGCCGCCGGCGGAGATGCCGTCGATCTCGCTGACGTCACCGAACTGTGCACGATCGGCGAGATACGCCTCGTGCGCCGAGAGGTAGGCTGCCGCGACGTCCGCGTCGTCGGCGAGCAGGGCCGCCAGCTCGGGCATCACCTGCGTCGCCTCGAGCGTCGACATCGCCGCCGTCGCCGCCGGATGGGTCAGGTAGTAGAAGGTGGGGAAGGGCGTGCCGTCAGGCAGCCGAGGCGTCGTCGCGACGACGGTGGGGTTGCCGCAGACGCACCGTGCGGCGATTCCGACGACACCGCGTGCGGGCCGCCCCAACTGGGCCGACACCACGGCGAGCTCGGCGGTCGTGGGGGCAGCGAAAGGCGGGGTGGTCACCCGTCCAGCGTACGGGAGACGACCGAGAGGATGCTCGAAGCGAGCCGCCGGCACCGCCGCGTCACTCGCCGACGACGGCGGTGTCGCTGAGTCCTGCAGCCGTCAGACTGCGCAGCAGCTGGTGCATCCAGTCCGACGGGGTCTCTTCGAGCGTGTCACTGACCGGCGCCTGCTCCTGCGGGAGGGCGGCGGGGTCGATGTCGTTGTCGATGAGGTAGACGACCTCCCCCGGCTTCACGTAGTAGAGACGCTCGCGGGCCTGGGTCGTGATGTACGCGGGATCACTCCAGCGTTCGCGCTCGTTCTCGAGCGCAGTGATCTCGTCCTGCGAGACCTGGATCGAGTTCTCGAGAGCCGCGATCTTCTGCCGCTGGTCGATGAACGTTCCGAGCGTCGGGACGAGCACCCACGCCCCCAGCACCACGAGCGACAGCATGATGACCGAGAACGCGGACAGGCGGATGCCGGAGGCCCACTCTCGCACATCGACACGGCGCTCGGACGCGGCAGCGGAACGAGCAGGTCGCGAGGATCCGGATCGCGCGGAAGTCCCCGGCCGAGGCGTGCCCGGAGACGCCGAAGGAGGAGCCGGTCGTCGTGCCACGGCTCCTCCTCCGGGTTCGGCTCAGTGAGCCGGATGAATCGTCGGCTGAAGTCAGCCCTGGTAGCGCGGGAACGCGGAACGGCCTGCGAACACCGCGGCGTCGCCCAGCTCTTCCTCGATGCGCAGAAGCTGATTGTACTTCGCGACGCGCTCGCTGCGAGCAGGCGCACCCGCCTTGATCTGACCCGCGTTCGTCGCGACGACGAGGTCGGCGATCGTGGTGTCCTCGGTCTCACCCGAACGGTGCGAGAGCATCGCCGTGTAGCCCGAGCGCTGCGCGAGGCTGACCGCGTCGAACGTCTCGGTGAGCGTTCCGATCTGGTTCACCTTGACGAGCAGCGAGTTGGCCACGCCGCGCTTGATGCCGTCGGCGAGGCGCGTCGGGTTGGTGACGAACAGGTCGTCGCCGACGAGCTGGACCTTCGAGCCGAGGGCGTCGGTGAGGAGCTTCCAGTTGTCCCAGTCGTCCTCGGCGAGTGCGTCCTCGATCGTGACGATCGGGAAGTCCTTGACGAGACCCTCGTAGTACTCGATCAGCTCGGGGCCGGTCCAGTCCTTGTTGTCGAGGCGGTAGACGCCGTCCGTGAAGAACTCGGTGGCGGCGACGTCAAGGCCGAGGGCGATCTCGGTGCCCGGCGTGAAGCCGGCCTTCTCGATCGCCTTGACGAGGAAGTCGAGACCCTCGCGGTTGCTGGGCAGGTCGGGGGCGAAGCCACCCTCGTCGCCGAGGCCGGTCGCGTAGCCGGCGGCCTTCAGCTCGCCGCGCAGCACGTGGTAGGTCTCGACGCCCCAGCGGAGCGCCTCGGAGTAGGTCTCGGCACCGATCGGCGCGAGGAAGAACTCCTGCATGTCGATGCCGTTGTCGGCGTGCTCACCGCCGTTGATGACGTTGAAGAGCGGGACGGGCAGCACGTGCGCGTTGGGTCCGCCCAGGTAGCGGAACAGAGGCAGGTCGGCCGAGTCGGCCGCGGCCTTGGCGACGGCGAGGCTCACGCCGAGGATCGCGTTCGCGCCGGTGCGCTGCTTGTTCTCGGTGCCGTCGGTCTCGATCAGGATCTCGTCGACGATGCGCTGCTCGCTCGCCTCGACGCCCTCGAGAGCCGGGCCGAGTTCGTCGATGATCGCGTCGACGGCCTTGAGGACGCCCTTTCCGCCGTAACGGCTCTTGTCGCCGTCGCGGAGCTCGTACGCCTCGAATGCGCCGGTGGATGCACCGGACGGGACGGCGGCCCGCTGGACGACGCCGTCGTCGAGGAGCACCTCCACCTCGACGGTCGGGTTTCCGCGCGAGTCGAGAATCTCGCGTGCGCCTACAGCCTCGATCAGTGCCACTGATGTGCTCCTTGCTCAGAGAAAAGGTGTGTGGAGCGTCGTCGATCCGCGCCCCAGTCTAGCCCGCCCGAGCGCGAGCCCCGGGGTCGCCCCCGAGTGTTCACACCACGACTGCGAGCGCCACGCCGTCCCAGCCCTTGACCCCCACCGTCTGCAGTGCTGTGGCGTCGAAGCGGGGGTCCTCCCCCAGCATCCGCAGCGCGTCCCTGGTACCGATCACTTTCGTGTCGGTGGTGTCCTCGCGGACGATCTCGCCGTCACGGCCGATGTTGTCGAGGACGACCACGGCGCCGGAATGCCCGAGCTTCGCCGCCCAGTCGAGGTAGATCGTGTTCGATTCCTTGTCGGCGTCGATGAAGACCAGGTCGAAGCCGCCGACCAGGGTCGGCAGCACATCGGCGCCGCGTCCGATGCGGATGTCCACCCGGTCGCCGACGCCTGCCGCGTCGATGCTCGCCCGCGCCACGGCTGCGTTGTCGGCCTCCGCCTCGACCGTGACGACGCGGCCGTCAGCACCGACGGCGCGGGCCAGCCAGATGGTCGAGTAGCCACCCAGCGTCCCGATCTCCAGAACGCGGCGAGCGCCACTGATGCGAGCGAGGAGGTGGAGGAACTTGCCGCCGACCGGTGCGACCTCGATCTCGGGCAGGCCGGCATCGCGCTGAGCGGTCAGAGCAGCCTCGAGCCCTGGATCGTGGCCGACCAGCAGGTCTGCGAGGTAGGCGTCGGCATTCGACCAGGCGTCGGGGGTGGAATCCATGACCTCAGCAAACCGCGCGGCCCGTGGGGCGTCAAGGGGCCGGCGGGCGCTCTCCCCAGCGAGGGGCGGACAACAGCCGCCCGGGCGCGTCGGCGAGCTCGGGCTGCTGTCGGAACTGACCCGTGACCGCGAGGATCGCGATGACGACGGCGGCCACGATCCATCCCGCGACGCCCAATGGCCCGGCGAGTGCGAGGTCGGGCTGCGATGCGGCGAAGAGGATCACGAGTCCGCCCGCCGCGTTCAGAGATCCGTGTGCGAGCACCGCGGGCCAGATCGAGGCGGACCGCAGGCGCAGCCACCCCAGCAGGATGCCCCAGGCGATGCATCCGCCGATCATGAAGAGAACGCCGGTGATGTCGGTGCGGCCGAAGTTGTAGCCCAGCAGGATCACCGGGCTGTGCCACAGACCCCAGATCGCTCCGCTGATGAGCAGCGTCGGCCAGGTTCCGAGCGGTCGCAGCGCGGGGACGAGCCATCCACGCCACCCCAGCTCTTCACCGAAGGCGACGACGCCGTTGATGAGTGCACCCAGCGGGATCATCGCGATCTGCGAGATCACCAACAGCTCGATCGGAGGCATCGGTGTGCCCTCCGGAAGCATCTTCGCGAGTTCGGCCGAGAACCCGGCGAACGTCGGATCGAGCTGGATGACCCCCAGCGCCGCCGCGGCCAGGATGCTGAGGCCCACGAGGAGCGGCGGGGCGAGCCATCCTGCGACCATGAGCCAGATGACTCGCTTGGCCGGGCGCAGCGGCCACAGCCCGAGGAATCGCACGCGCTCCCCCGACGACGGCACGCGCAGGGCGAACGTCACGATGACGGCCGCGACGGCAGGAGTGAACATCATCACGGGCAGAAGCAGCCCTGCGATCGGCTCGGCGAGGCCGTCGCCGAGCCACAGCGGCAGCGCGACCAGCCAAGCGAGTCCGCATGCGAGAACAGTGAAGGCGATGATGGCGGCGACGCGGATGCGGGTCATGATGCTCTCCTCGATCGATCTGTCTGTCTGTCTGTCTACGTGCGAGTTCTGGCGGTGCGGTGCGCTGTCAGCGCTGCGTGGCGGCGGCCAGGACGGATGCGGCGGTGGCCGCGTCGTCGACTGTGACCACGAACACCCGCCCGTTCGTGCGGGTCACCTCGACCGCGTCCCCCTTGCGGAGCACGATCCCGCGACGACCGTCCACACCGAAGCGGTAGCCCCATCCTCCGAACTCGGCGAAAGGGTCGACCTGAACCGCGCGTGCGCCGGCGATCTCGTCGGCGGCGATCTCGAGTCGGGGCCATCCGGCCACGGAGCGCACCCGAAGGCCGGCGGCGCTGGCACGGACGCGGAAGCTGAGACCGGTGATGACCAGCGCGACGAGCACCAGCGCGACGGCGGCGATGATCCACCCCGCGGCGATGCCCTGAGCCAGGAGAAGCACGCTCATGGCGACCACGATGAAGACAGCGCTGCCGAGCACGACCTGGCCGATGCGTGCGATCGTCACGGTCTTCATCCACACGGCGCGCTCGTGATCGGCCAGGGGCAGCGGCGTCGTAGGCTCTCCCGACGAATCGGGAGAGACCGGAGCCGAGGGCTGCAGGAACCATCCCGCGACGCCGAGTCCCGCCAAGACGACGAGGAAGACGGGCACCCATGGGGTGATGTCGGCGGCATCCGCCGCGTCGTCGAGCCCGCGCTGCGCGGCGGTGGAGACGATCGCGAGGATCGACATCAGGCCCGCCTCACCGAGGCTCGCGGCGCCGAGCAGTCGTGCCGTGGAGGACCACTGCGGCTGCGGGACCGGTGCTGCAGCGCCCCGCTGAGGGAGCCGATGGGAGAACAGCGCGATGAAGGCGAACAGAAGCACGGTACCGCCGCCGATACCGATGAGGAGAGCGAGAGGCATCCATGGCGGGCCGAAGCCGTCGGCCCCGTCTGGACCCCAGTGGATCGCGGCCGGGTCAGGCACGTCGGGGAGCCATGCGATCACGACGATGCTCGAGAGCGCGATGAGGACCAGCGGGAGGATCACCCCCACCCACCAGAAGGCGGTGCGGGCTCTGCGGATCTCGGGGGTCATACGTCGGTCTCCGTGATGAGGGCGGCCAGGGTCGTGGGCGAGACGCCGAGGGAGGCGGCGCGAGCGACGAGCGCGGTGATGTCCTGCGAGAGCTCGGCCAGAGGTGCGGCGGAGGCTGCGACCACCGCTCCCCTGCCGCGACGAAGGTCGATCAACCCCTCGTCTCGGAGCTGCTGATAGGCGCGGAGCACCGTGTGCAGGTTGATCTCGAGGGCGTCGGCCAGCTCGCGCGCGGCAGGCAGGCGATCGCCGGGACCGAGCCGCCCGGTCAGGACGTCGGCCCGGACGGACGCCGCGACCTGGTCGAAGAGCGGCCGCGCACTGTCGGCGTCGATTCGAATCAGCATCGCGGTCCTCAAATTCTATTAGTTATATGAGAACTATAACAACTGTCGGAACCCTCCAGCAAGCTTCGCCTCACTGACCGCGTCGTCCACACTGACCCCATGCGCATCACTCCCCGCCGCCTCGCCCTCGGCATGAGCCTCTGGATCCCCAACCTCTTCAGCGGAATACGGATCCGCCGCTTCAGCGAGGACTGGACCCACGCGACCGTCGAGCTGCACGTGAACGTGTTCACCCGCAACTACGTCAAGACGGCGTTCGGCGGCTCGATGTCGGCGATGACCGATCCCTACTTCTTCATGCTCGTGATGCACCAGCTCGGACGCGACTACGTGGTGTGGGACACCCGGGGCGAGATCGAGTTCCTCAAACCCGGCCGCGGCGTGCTCACGGCCGAGTTCGAGGTCAGCAGGGAGCGCGCCGCGGAGATCCGCGAGCGCGCCCACGGCGGAGCGAAGGTGCTCGAGTGGTTCGAGACCGTGATCACTGACCGTGAGGGGGACGTGGTCGCCAGGGTGCGGCGCGAGGTGTACATCCGTGAGAAGAAGCGCGTCACTGCGGCACGAGACTGATCCCCGAGGACGACACCTGTCGTTCACTCCGGCGTGCGACGATGACGGGATGCCCCTCGCTCGCCGCCTGACGCTCGGCGACGCCACGGCCCTCGGACTCGGTTCGATGATCGGCGCCGGCGTCTTCGCGGTCTGGGCGCCGGCGATCGGGGTCGCAGGCAGCGGCCTGCTGATAGCGCTCGTGATCGCTGCGATCGTCGCCTACTGCAACGCCACCGCATCGGCTCAGCTCGCCGCCGTGCATCCGGTCGCCGGCGGCACCTACGCCTACGCCCGCGCGGAGATCGGTCCGTGGTGGGGGTTCGTCGCCGGATGGAGCTTCGTGATCGGCAAGATCGCGAGCTGCGCCGCGATGGCCATGACCTTCGCCGCGTATGCCGCCCCAGACGGCTGGCAGACGACTGTCGCGATCGCGGCGGTGGTCGCGCTGGCGACCGTCAACTGCCTCGGGGTCACGCGGACGGCTCTCGCGACTCGGATCCTCGTGATCTGCTCGCTTCTCGGGCTGGCCGTCGTGGTCGCGGTCGGACTCGGCGCGGCATCCGCGGCGACCCCCTCCCCTCTTCCGGACGCGACTGCCTACGGTGTCCTCCAGGGCGCCGGACTGCTCTTCTTCGCCTTCGCGGGGTACGCGCGGATCGCGACCATGGGCGAAGAGGTCATCGACCCCGCACGGACGATCCCTCGTGCGATCGCCCTCGCGCTGGGTGGAGCCGTGGTCGTATACCTGCTGGTCGCGGTCACGGTGATCGTCACCCTCGGCGGCGATGCGGCGTCGAGCTCCACTCCGCTGGCAGACGCCCTCTCATCGACCGGGTGGGCCGCGCTCACGCCGGTCGTCCGGATCACGGCCGCCGCCGCCTCGTTGGGAGCGCTGCTCGCACTCCTCACCGGGATCGGCCGCACGACGCTGGCGATGGCACGGGAGAAGGATCTGCCGTCTTTTCTCGCCCAGGTCGACGAGCGCCGGCAGGTGCCCCGACGAGCCGAGATCATGATCGCCGTCATCGTGGTCGCGATCGTGCTCGTCGCCGATCTGCGCGACGCGATCGGGTTCTCCTCCTTCGGAGTCCTGCTGTACTACCTGATCGCGAACGCCGCGGCATTCCGTCAACGGGCATCCGCGCGCCGTTACCCCCGAGCACTGCAGGTCGTCGGGGCGCTCGGCTGCCTGCTGCTCGTGAACACCCTGCCCATGCTGGCCTCGATCGTCGGAACGTCCGTCGTGCTGATCGGGGTGCTCTACAGGGTGGTCCGACTGCGGCTGACGCGCTGATCAGGCGTGCGGGGTCCCTGAGGGTTCCTCACCTGTTCCTCCGCGATACGTGCGTGGAGCGATGCCCAGGACGCGGCGGAAGTCGCGCGTCAGGTGTGCGTGGTCGGCATAGCCCAGCTCGGCCGCGAGCTCGGTCAGATCGAGACCCGAGTCGAGGCGCAGCCGCTCGGCGGCCTCCTGCAGCCGTCTCCGCCGGATCATCGCGGACGGAGAGACTCCGACATATCGGTGGGCCAGCCGTTGCAGGGTACGCACCGACACCGCGAGCCGCGTCGCGGCCTCCTCGACCGTGTCGGCTGCATGGTCTCCCATCAGGACATCGACGAGCGCGTTCGCCTGAGATGCCGCGCCGTCGATCCGACCGGCCCTGCGCACGAGCCACTCGGAGAACGCCGTGACGGCACGCTCGCGATGCCCGGTGCCCGTGCGCATGGCGGCGCCGACAGCCTCGAGGAGGTCGGAGGCGTCGACGATCCTCTCGGCGTCGACGAGCGCCGCAGGATCATCGACGAGCGCCGCAACGGCGGCCGGGCGCAGCAGAGCACCCACCGCCCACCCGGTACCGCTCAGGTCGCGATGCGATGCGCGGGTCGTCGCACCCGACAAGGTGACCGCACCCTGCTCGACCACCAGGTTCATCGCCGGATAGCCCACGACGTCCTGCCGAGACGACCTGCCCGGCTCGATGTCCCACTCGGGAATCCAGAACCACACCGCGAGGTCCCCTGCCGCCCCGACCGGCGGCAGACGGTGGAATTCCGGCAATCGCGCCGGGTACAGCACCCCACGCGTCCGGCTGACCATCGCACCAGCGTAATCCGCTCCACGTGCCGGGAGACTGTCGCGAATGTTCAAGCGCATACCGCCGTCGGATCCTTACTCTGACTGCATGACCACCGAGAGCATGACCGGCGCGACCGGCGCACACACGACAGACGGACGACCGCACAGCGCGACCTCCCTCACCCCGTTCCTCGCGATCGCCGGCGCGCGCGAGGCGATCGACTTCTATCGCGACGTCTTCGGTGCCCGCGTCGTCGACGTCACGGAGTTCGGAGGCGTCATCGCCCACGCCGACCTCGACTTCGGTCTCGGACATCTGCAGCTGGGCGAGCCGAGTCCCGAGTACCACCTCGTGCCCGCGCCCTCGGGCGATGACGACTGCTACTCGATGGGTCTGTACGTCCCCGACGTGGATGCCGTCGTCGAACGGGCCGTCTCGGCGGGGGCGACCGTGCGTGAGGCGACGTCGACCTTCGTGTCGGGCGACCGCTACGCGAGCATCCGGGATCCCTTCGGCGTCCGGTGGTCGGTGATGACCCGCGTCGAAGACCTGTCGGACGAGGAGAGCGCGCGACGGGTGGCCGAGTGGGCGGCGTCGTTCAGTGCGGCATCTGACGGCGCGAGCTGAGCGCGGTCTGCGCGGCGAGGCACGCTGTCGGAAGGAGCGCCTCGGCCGTGCGCCGGTACCCCAGAGCACTCGGATGGAATCGATCCATGCTGAACATGGTGTCCGGATCATCGAAGAACATCGGGCCGACGGCGCGACGGAGATCGACAGGGCGCGCCCCCGCGGCGAGCGCGGTCTCTGTCTGCGCCTCCGCCAGCCTGCGCGACAGGCTGGAGACCAGACGGCGCAGCGGCTGAGGCACAGGACGCAGTGCCCCGAGATCGGGGCAGGTTCCGACGACGACCTCGGTTCCGCGACGACGCAGACGCAGGATCGCGTCGCGAAGGTGCTGTGCCGAGACGGCGACGGGTATCCGGTGCGTGACGTCGTTCCCGCCCACCACGATCACGGCGACATGCGGCGCGTAGCCCGCTGCCAGACCGGCGAGCTGTGCCGCGAGATCCGGAGACTCCGAGCCGACCACCGCCGCGGTGCGCAGGTGCACGGGCCTGCCCATCCGTCGCGCCAGCGCCTTGGCGAGGCGAGCGCCGAGGGTCTGCTTACGCCGCTCGGCGCCGAGGCCCGCCGCCAGCGAATCGCCGAGCAGGAGCAGCTCGATCGGCTCGCCTCCGAGCGACGGACGCCAGAGCCGGTCGGCATCGATCGACTGCTCGCCGAGCGGCTTGCCGATGCGCCGTCGGGCGACGGCCGCCTGATGCGAGAGGACGGATCGGATGCCGGCGAACACCGCCGTCGCAGCGACACCGACCCCTGCCACGGCGACGAGATGCTGTCGTCTCATGCGCCGATTCGACCCGACCGGCGTGAACGCCGCGTGAACGGCGTCCGCCGCTCAGGACAGCGGCTTGAGCTCCAGCTGAGCGGCACCGGCCGCGACGGTCGCGAATTCCGAGTACCCGTCGGCCGCCGAGCGCTCGAGCAGTGCCTTCACGTTCTTCGTGCGGCGCTCCAACCGCACCCTGGCACCGGATGCCACGAGTGCCGCCTTGTGGGTCACGAGCTCGGCGACCGGCACGTCGGCATCGTGGATCAGCACGACGGCGCGCTCTTCGGCATCCGCTCCCGCGGTGACGAGGTCGACGAGGCGCTCGAAGCCGAGGGAGAAACCGACCGCAGGCACCTGCTGGCCGAGGAATCGCCCGATCATGCCGTCGTAGCGGCCACCGCCACCCAGCGAATACGACACCGAGGGGTGCGCGAGCTCGAAGATCGTTCCCGTGTAGTACCCCATTCCGCGCACGAGGAACGGGTCGAAGACCAGCGGGATCTCCGTGCTCTGGGTCCCCGAGCCCGCCGAAGGGCGGCCCGCGGCCACCGCCTCGCCGATGCCGACCAGGTGCCCGACGATCTCCTCCGGCGCGTTCTCTGGCAGTGCCTTGCGGATCTGCCTTTCACCGAACGGGTTGTACTCCATCGTCTGCGGGCGACGCAGGAACGACTCGAAGGCGTCGACGGCGGAGGCAGCGGCGCCGCGTTCGCGCAGCTCCGCGGCCACCCCTTCTGGCCCGATCTTGTCGAGTTTGTCGATCGTGATCAGCACGCCAGGCCGCTCGTCAGCGGTGAAGCCGAAGCTGTCGAGCATCCAGTCGAGCGCGCGTCGATCGTTGATGCGCACGGTCGCACCCTCGAGTCCCAGTGCGTCGACGGCGTCGAGCGAGGCGACCATGAGCTCGGCCTCGGCCCTCGACGAGTCATCGCCGATGATGTCGATGTCGCACTGCACGAACTGGCGGTAGCGCCCCTTCTGCGGACGCTCGGCACGCCACACCGGGCCGATCTGGATGGCCCGGAACACACCGGGCAGCTGCCCGCGGTTGCTCGCGTAGAAGCGAGCGAGCGGCACCGTGAGGTCGTAGCGGAGTCCGAGGTCGGCCAGGGCGCCCTGGTCGTCGGCGGCCTGGCGGATCGCCTCGGCGTCGAGCCCGCGGCGAAGCACGTTGTAGGCGAGCTTCTCGTTGTCGCCGCCGATGCCGGCGTGCAGGCGCGAGTACTCCTCGAGCGCGGGCGCCTCGATCTCGTCGAATCCGTGCGACCGGTAGCGATCGCGGATGACGGAGAGGACGCGCTCACGGCGGGCCTTGTCGGCGGGGAGGATGTCGCGCATGCCGCGCGGCGGGTTCACAGTAGCCACGCCTCCATCCTTCCAGGTCGGCGGGGCGGCCCGTGGCGTCAGTCGTCGGATTCGGCGGCGCGGACGTCTGCTTCGAGTCCGCGGAGCCGCACACGCAGCGCGCGCTCCGCATCCCATCCTTCGGCCCGCGCGACCGCGACGAGCTCGAGCAGCGCGTCGCCGAGCTCGGCCTCCGTCGAGGGCACAGCCGCGGCGACGTCACTCGGCCGAGCGACGTCCACACCCGCACCGGCCGCTCGGCCGACGATCTTCTGCGCGAGCGCGAGTGCAGGCATCCCTCGAGGAACGCCGTCGAGCACACTCCGCCTCGTGCGCTTCTCCGCCGCCTTCGCGGCGTTCCAGTGCACGAGCACCTCATCGGGGGTGGTCGCGACCTCCCCCGCGAACACGTGGGGGTGCCGGCGGAGCATCTTCTCGGTCAGGGTGTCGGCGACGTCGTCGATGTCGAACGGATCATCGGGGTCCTGGGCCGCGATGGCCGCATGGAACAGCACCTGCCAGAGCAGGTCGCCGAGCTCTTCGCGGAGATCCGCACGCGTGCCGGATTCGACCGCGTCGATCACCTCGTGCGACTCCTCGATCAGATACGGCACGAGGTCGCGGTGGGTGATCTGCTGCGACCAGACGCACCGGTCACGCACCTCGCGCATGGTCTCCGCCGCCGCACGCAGCGGATCGAGTTCCTGCTCGTCGGTCACTTGCCCCTCCTCGCGGATGATCATGAGCGTGCCGCGCTCAGCCGCCGATACGAGCGTGCACGGAGCGACACGATCACGGCCGACAGCGCGAGCGCCAGGAGCGATCCGACGAGCACACCGAGGATCGCCTGATCGCGGATGCCCGCATCTGCGGCGAACGCGAGGTTCGCCAGGAGCAGCGAGACCGTGAAGCCGATGCCGCCGAGGGCACCGGCAGCGAGGATGTCGGCGAACGGCAGAGCGGGCGCCGTGCCTCGCGGGCGGATGCGCATGGCGAGCCAGCCGAACAGCGAGATGCCGACGATCTTGCCGACCGGGAGCGCGATGGCGATGCCCCAGAAGGCCGGCGAGAGCTCGGAGAGTGCGAGGTCGGGGATCACGACGAACGCCGCGACGAAGGCGAACACCGGCAGGATCACGCCGTTGACCGTGGGTTCGAGCGCGTGCCGGGTGCGACCCGCAGGAACGGGCGACATCACGAGACCGAGCATCACGCCGGCGATCGTGGCATGGATGCCCGATGCGGCCACGAGCCCCCAGGCGACCACGCCGACGAGCACCATCCCGACAGTGATCGCCGGGTGCCCCTTCGCATGCAGGACGCGGCTGAGGAGCCAGAACGCCGTCACGGCGACGACGGCCAGGCCGAGCAGCAGCCACTGCACGTCGTGGGCGAACAGCACGGCGATGAAGATGATGCCGATGATGTCGTCGAGGATCGCGAGCGCCAGCAGGAACACGCGCACCGTCGACGGCAGGCCGCGACCGAACATGGCGAGCACACCGAGGGCGAAGGCGATGTCCGTCGCGGTCGGGATGGGCCAGCCCGTGACCGTCGAGGCGTCGCCGGCGATGAGCAGGTACACCGCGATCGGCACCAGCACGCCGCCCGCCGCCGCGATCGCGGGCTGCAGAGCCTTGCGCGGAGAATCGAGCTCGCCGTGCGTCAGCTCGTGCCGCAGCTCGATCGCCACGACCAGGAAGAACACCGCCAGAAGACCGTCGGAGACCCAGTGCTCGATCGACAGATCGAGGGACGTGCCCGGCACGGCGATGTGGAAGTCGAGCACAGCGGCGAAGGCGTCGTGCGAGGGCAGGTTCGCCAGCAGCAGGCCGAGGCCGGCGGCGACGAGAAGGAGGACAGCGGGGAACTGCTGTCCACGGAGGGGGTTCGCGGAGATGCGCATCGCCTCCATGGTAGTTCTGACCGTCACCCGGCAGCAGACTCATCACCCGCGTCTCGGACCGTCATGAGTTCCGAGCACCACCCCGACCCGGGATACTCTCGAACGGTGACCCCCGAACACGCCTTCCCCGAGCCCACCGACACCTCGGCAATCCGCATCATCGGTCGCTTCGAGGCGGGCCGCGGCATTCCGGACGCGATGCGTTCCGACGTCAGAATGCTCGGCGCGCTTCTCGGCCAGGTGCTGCGAGAGTCCGGCAGCGACGATCTCTTCGAGGACGTCGAGCGGCTGCGACTCGCCACCATCCAGGCCTACGACGAAGAGACCTCCGACGCGTTCCAGCGCGCGGCAGCCATCGCCGAGTCCTTCAGCATCGCCCGTGCCGACGAGGTCGCTCGCGCGTTCACGTGCTACTTCCACCTCGTCAACCTCGCCGAGGAGCACCAGCGCGTGCGCGTGCTCCGTGAGCGCGCAGGCCAGCCCGGGCGTGAGGATGCCGCCGACACGGTGGCCACGGCATATGCCCGACTCAAGACGGAGGTCGGCGACGATGAGGCGCGCCGCCGCCTCGAAGGCCTGCGCTTCCACCCCGTGTTCACGGCCCATCCGACCGAAGCGCGCCGCCGCGCGGTCTCGTCGAGCATCCGACGGCTCTCCGAGCTGCTGACGCAGCACGACGCGGCGAGCGACGGCGGCGCCGAGGAGCACCGCGCCCGTCGCCGGATGCTCGAGGAGATCGACACCCTGTGGCGCACCGCGCCGCTGCGCGCGCAGAAGCCCTCTCCGACCGACGAGGTGCGCCAGGTCATGAGCGTCTTCGACGAGACGCTCTTCACCACGGTCCCGCACGTGTACCGCCGCATCGACGACGCACTGCGCGGGGAGGACTCGGGGTCGACCGAGCCCGTCGTTCCGGCGTTCGTGCGCATCGGTTCGTGGGTGGGCGGCGACCGCGACGGCAACCCCTTCGTCACCGCATCGGTGACGCGTGAGGCTTCGCAGATCGCGGCGGACCACGTGCTGCGCGGACTCGAGCGCGCACTCGAGCGCATCGGACGCACCCTCACCCTCGATGCCGACGACACGCCACCGAGTGCCGAGGTCACCGCGCTCTGGGACCGCTTCGCCGCCGCCGAGCCGCGAAGGGCCGAGGAGCTCGGAGCCCGCTCCCCCGGCGAGCCGTATCGTCGCGTCCTGCTCGCTCTCTCGCACCGCGTCGGAGCGACGCGACGCGGTGACGAGCAGCGTTACGCGGCACCGGAAGAACTGCTCGCCGACCTCCGCGCGGTGCAGGCCTCACTGCGAGAGGCGGGCGCCCAGCGCCACGCGTTCGGGGGCGTGCAGCATCTGATCTGGCAGGTCGAGACCTACGGGTTCCACCTGACCGAACTCGAGGTCCGTCAGCACTCGCAGGTGCACGCCAAGGCCCTCGCCGAACTCGAGGCCGGCGACGCGATCAGCGCCCAGACCGAAGAGGTGCTCGAGGTCTTCCGCGCGATCGCGGAGATCCAGCGCGACCGCGGTCTCCGCGCAGCCGGACGATACGTGGTGTCGTTCACGCAGGCTGCATCCGACCTCGCGAACGTCCACCGGCTCGCGAAGCATGCGCTCGGCGACGACGCGCCCGTGCTCGACGTCGTGCCGCTGTTCGAGACCTTCGCCGACCTGCAGGCGGCCCCCGAGATCCTCGCCGAGACCGTGACCTTCCCGGAGTTCCAGGAGCGCCTGGCCGCGACCGGCAACAAGCTCGAGGTCATGCTCGGCTACTCCGATTCGTCGAAGGACGTCGGCCCGGTCGCCGCGAACCTCGCACTCTACGAGGCCCAGGAGAAGATCGCCCAGTGGGCGAAGGAACAGGGTCTCGAGCTCACGCTCTTCCACGGCCGCGGCGGCGCTCTCGGACGCGGCGGCGGACCGGCGAACTCGGCGATCCTCGCCCAGCCGCCGCACTCGGTCGACGGCCGCTTCAAGCTCACCGAGCAGGGAGAGGTCATCTTCGCCCGCTACGGCGAGCCGGCGATCGCCATGCGCCACATCGACCAGGTCGCCGCGGCGACCCTGCTCGCGTCATCTCCCACCGTCGAGCAGCGCACCAGCGACGCGGCAGCCCGCTTCGCGGACATCGCCGCCGTCATGGACCGCTCCTCGCGAGACCGCTTCTTCTCGCTCGTGAAGGCCGAGGGCTTCGCCCCCTGGTTCGCCACGGTCACCCCGATGGAGGAGATCGGCCTGCTCGCCCTCGGATCGCGTCCCGCACGACGCGGCCTGTCGGTCGAGTCGCTCGAGGATCTGCGCGCCATCCCGTGGGTGTTCGCGTGGACCCAGGCGCGCATCAACCTCGCCGGCTGGTTCGGGCTCGGCACGGCGCTGGCCGCGGTCGGCGACGAGGCTCGGCTCACCGAGGCCTACCGCGAGTGGCCGCTGCTGCGCACCATGATCGACAACGTCGCGATGAGTCTCGCCAAGACCGACGAGCGGATCGCCCGCGAGTACCTCGCACTGGGCGACCGCGATGACCTCGCCCAGCTCGTGCTCGACGAGATGTCGCTGACGCGCGAATGGGTGATCCGCCTCACGGGGGGTGTCGGGCTGCTCGAGAACAAGCCGATCCTGCAGCGTGCCGTGCAGCTGCGCACGCCGTACGTCGACGCGCTGTCCCTGCTGCAGCTCCGTGCCCTCCGGGCTCTGCGCGACCCTGCCGAGGCGACGGGATCCGGCTCGGACGACGAGCAGCGGCGCCTGCTGCTGCTCTCGGTCAGCGGTGTCGCGGCCGGCCTGCAGAACACCGGATGACCCTCCGTCGGTGACGCGTGCTGTGTACCGGGATGTGAGAGATCTCACATCCCGGTGCCCGATAGAGTGAAAACTCCGCCCGATCCGGCGACCCTTCACGCGACACGATCGCTCTCTTCCCATCCCCCGTCAGAAAGCTCTCGCGTGACCTCTTCGTCCTCCGCTGACTTCCACCCGCTCGCCGAGTCCGTACAGCCCGTCTTCGACACCGTGCTGGCCCGCAGCCCGCACGAGCCCGAGTTCCAGCAGGCCGTGCACGAGGTGCTGCACTCGATCGCTCCCGTGCTCGAGCGCAATCCTCAGTTCGTCGACGGTGGCATCCTCGAGCGTCTCGTCGAGCCGGAGCGACAGATCCTCTTCCGCGTCCCGTGGGTCGACGATGCCGGACGCCTGCAGGTCAACCGCGGCTACCGCATCCAGTTCTCGTCGGTCCTCGGCCCGTACAAGGGCGGACTCCGCTTCCACCCCTCGGTGAACCTCTCGATCATCAAGTTCCTCGGCTTCGAGCAGATCTTCAAGAACGCTCTCACCGGCCAGGGCATCGGCGGCGGCAAGGGCGGTTCGGACTTCGACCCGCACGGCCGCTCGGATGCCGAGATCATGCGCTTCTGCCAGTCGTTCATGAACGAGCTCTATCGCCACCTGGGTGAGCACACCGACGTGCCCGCGGGTGACATCGGCGTCGGCGGCCGCGAAATCGGCTACCTGTTCGGCCAGTACCGCAAGATCACCAACCGCCACGAGTCGGGGATGTTCACCGGCAAGGGCACCGGCTGGGGCGGCGCCGAGGTGCGCACCGAGGCCACGGGCTACGGTGCCGTCTTCTTCGCTCAGGAGATGCTCGGAGTGCACGCCGACTCGCTCGACGGCAAGCGCGTCGGCGTCTCGGGCTCGGGCAACGTCGCGATCTACGCGATCCAGAAGGCCTCGCAGCTGGGCGCGACCGCCGTGACGGCCTCCGACTCCTCCGGCTACGTCGTCGACGACGCCGGCATCGATGTCGACCTGCTCCGCCAGATCAAAGAGGTCGAGCGCGCTCGCATCGTCGAGTACGCGAACCGGCGTCCCGGCGCCCGTTTCGTCGAGGGCGGCAGCGTGTGGGAGGTTCCCGTCGACATCGCCGTGCCGTCGGCCACGCAGAACGAGCTCGATCTCGACGCGGCCGAGGCGCTCATCGCGAACGGTGTGCGTGCGGTCTCCGAGGGCGCGAACATGCCGTGCGTTCCCGCCGCGGTCGAGGCCTTCCAGAGCGCGGGTGTCCTGTTCGCGCCCGGCAAGGCCGCGAACGCCGGCGGTGTGGCGACCTCTGCACTCGAGATGAGCCAGAACGCCTCTCGTCAGCGCTGGAGCTTCGACGCCAGCGAGAACAAGCTGCGCGAGATCATGGCCGACATCCACAGCGCCGCCTTCGACGCCGCCGAGCGGTACGACGTCGCGGGTGACTACGTCGCCGGCGCGAACATCGCCGGCTTCGAGCGCGTCGCCGGTGCGATGCTCGCACAGGGTGTCATCTGATCATCCACCTCTCGTTTCGAATCGCGCACTTTGCAGGTTTCGCATGTCGTTTTCTGCACAGTGCGCGATTCGAAGAGAATCGGAGCGGTGAGCAACCTCAGGTCTCGTCGACCGGCACCTTCACGACCTTGTTGAAACCGGTCACCGCCTGGTTCTCGTCGAAGGCGACCACCTTCTTGCGGAAGCCCCTCGTGATCACGGCGAGGTAGATCACTCCGAGCGCCGTCCAGGTCAGACCTCCGACGAGTGCATCCGAATGCAGGTTCGCCCAGAGCAGTCCGGTGAGCAGCATTCCGATTCCCGGCATCACGATGTAGTTGACGATGTCTCCCGGGGTCTTGCGACGGCCCTTGCGCAGCGCGAACCACGCGATCACCGAGATGTTCACGAACGTGAAGGCGATCAGTGCGCCGTAGTTGATCCACGCCGCGATCAGTTCGAGCGTGAACGGGATCGCGAGGAGCGAGATCGCACCGACCAGCACGATGTTGAACGTCGGCGTGTGAGTGCGGGGGTTGATGTAGCCGAACGCCTTCTGCGGGAGCACGTTGTTGCGTCCCATCACCAGCAGCATGCGCGATACCGAGGCGTGCGAGGCGAGGCCGGAGGCCAGGGTCGCGCAGAATCCGGCGGCGGTCAGCACCGCCATGAGCACGTTGCCTCCCACGAGGTTGCCGATGATCGGCAGCGTGGAATCCTCGACATACTGCATGTCTCCGCCCGGCGCGAACTCGTTCCAATCGGGGAAGCGCAGCTGCGTGACGTATCCGGCGATCAGGAAGATCGCGCCTCCGAGCAGCACGGTGAGGAGGATCGCCTTGGGCATGATCTTCGGATCCTTCGCCTCCTCTGCGTACATGGTGACGGCGTCGAATCCGATGAACGAGAAGCAGACGATCGTCGCCCCCATGAGCACCGCGCTGAGCGTCGCGCCGTCATGGATGAACGGAGCGGCGGAGGCGATCGTGGCCGCCCCTTCGCCGCGCATCAGCTGTGCGACCACCATGACGACGAAGACGACCATCACGACGATGGAGAACACGAGCAGGATCATGTTCATGTTCGAGGTGCCGCGCATGGTCATGTAGATGATCGACGTGACCAGGATGCAGTAGAGCACGACCCAGATCCACCCCGGGATGTCGGGGAACAGCGCCTCGAGGTAGCTGCGGATGATGAGGCAGTTCACCATCGGGAGCAGCACGTAGTCGATCAGCGAGGTCCAGCCGACCATGAAGCCGAGGTTGGGATGGATGGACTCGCGGACGTACGTGTACGCGGAGCCTGCGCTGGGGATGGCACTGGAGATCTTGCCGTAGCTGATGGCGGTGAAGACCATGACCACCAGCGCGACCAGATAGGCGGCGGGGACGACGTTGTCGGTGTCGCGAGCGACCATGCCGAACGTGTCGAAGACGACGGTCGGCGTCATGTAGCCGAGTCCGAGACCTACGATCGCCCAGAGGCCGAGATTGCGCCTGAGTGTTCCGCCGCCTTGCGCGAGCGGCTTCGTCTTCGTGGCCATGTGCACTCCCTCGAGAACAGCGCAGGGGCCGGACTTCGGGGCATCCGGCTCTGTGAGCAACAGTATGGACCCGTGCGATTCGTCAGCGGAAGAGGGAATCCGATTCGAAATGCGCTTTTAACATGAGCGTTTCGCGCGCTTTTCGAAGGATCCGTCACCATCCCTCGGTGAGCACACGGTCGAGCATGGCGACCACGTGGTCAGCGCTCTCGGCAGTGAGACACAGCGGAGGCTTGACCTTGAGCACGTTCGATCGCTCCGACGTGGTGAGCACGATGACTCCGAGTTCGCGCAGCCGCTCGCAGATCGCAGCGGCTTCGGCCGCCGCGGGTTCGAGGGTCTCGCGGTCTCGCACGAGTTCGACGCCGAGATAGAGTCCGGCGCCGTGCACGGGGCCGACGAGCGGATGCCGGTCGGCCAGCTCGCGCAGGCCGTCGGCGAGACGCGAGCCGATCTCGAGAGCATTGCGCTGCACGTCATCCTCGATCATCGCGTCGAGCACCGCGAGCCCGATCCGACAGCTCAGGGTGCTGCCCCCGGCTGACGAGAAGAACTGTCCCTGGCTGCTCAGCGCATCGGCGATCCGCTTCGACGTGATCACACCTCCGATCGGGAAGCCGTTGCCCATGGGCTTCGCGATCGTCACGATGTCGGGAACGGCGCCCGCCTGCTCGAACCCCCAGAACGTCGATCCCATGCGGCCGAATCCCACCTGCACCTCGTCGGCGATGCACAGGCCGCCCCGCGCGCGCACACGGTCGTAGGCGCCGGTCAGGTACCCCTCGGGCAGAAGCACACCGCCCGCATTGCCGAGAACCGACTCGCAGAGGAACGCGGCGACGCCCCTGCCCTCGCCGGCGAGAGCATCGAGGTCATCGTCGAGGTCGGCGAGGTATCCCGCGGCCGCTCCGTCACCTCGGTATGTGCCTCGGAAGGGGTTCGGCACATCGGCGACGTGCACCCAGTCGGGCCGCGACTCGAGCGCGTGCGGATTGTCGTAGGCACTCGTCGTGACGGCATCGCTCGCCATGGTCCACCCGTGATACGCCTCGCGGAGAGCGACGACGGTGCGGCGACCGGTCGCCGCCTGAGCCAGACGCAGGGCGAGATCGACAGCCTCGGAGCCGCTGTTCACGAGCAGCACGGTGTCGAGCCCGCTCCCCTGCGGCATGAGCGCGATCAGACGCTCGCTGTACTCGGCCAGGTCGCGGAAGAGGAAGCGCGAGTTGGTCGCAAGAGTGCGAAGCTGACGATCGGCGGCCGCGGCGATCGCGGGGTGACCGTGCCCGAGTCCCGCGACGTTGTTGACCATGTCGACGTGGCTGCGTCCGGTGGTGTCGATGAGGTGGTGGCGCCAGCCGCGCTCGATCTGCGGCGGGTGCTCGTAGTAGCGCTCCTGCGCCTCGGCGAAGATGATTTCCCTGCGGCGGAGTTCGGCTGCCGACTCGTCTGGACGCGCCAGCGATGGCAGGCCGAGCAGCGGTGCAGGGTCGGCAGAGAGTCGCGCCCAGGCCGCTACACGCTCGGGGGTGACGAGTCGCGAGCCGCCGACGATCGCCTCCTGGTCGAGAGCATCATCGCGACGCACCGCCAGCACGATCGTCCTCGTCTCGAACGACGCCGCGAGCTTGCCGATGTTCTCTCCGGCCTCGACCGTGGCGGAGCGCACCGGCTCGAGCTCCGTGGCACGCATCTCGAGCACCCACCCGTCACGCGTCGCGATGCGCACACGATCGCCCACCACGGACATGTCGCCTGCCACAGGAGCGAGCAGCCGCGAGGAGGGTCCGGGAGCGATGTGCAGCTCGGTCTCGATGGGCCAGGTCGCGGCGGCGTCCGCCGTGTCGAGGCTCGTGCGGGTGAGCCGGAAGACGCCGTAGGGCATCACCGCGACGCGCGCGCCGTCGGCGAAGGCGTTCTCGATGAGCCGTGCCTCGGCGTCGGGCGCGGCCCAGCGGCCCGCATCCAGCGAATCCGCTTCGACCCCGGCATCGATCACGCGCAGAGGACCACTCACATCGGGCAGGAAGCCGAGGACGTCACCGGGGAAGCCCGGAGCGTCGAACTCCCGAGCCTCGACGCCGAGACGCGCGAGCACGTGCTCCGTCGCCTCGACCAGAGGCACCGCCGTCGCCGCGTCGAAGATCGCCTGCTCCCCCGCGATGCGCTCACGCGCGTACTCGTTGTCACCGTCGATCTCGAGCTGACGCCAGCCGCTCGCCACGAGCAGCGCGGCGCGCAGCACGAGCAGCGGCCAGACCGCGAGCGATTCCTCACGGCTGAGCGGGGCATCGGCGTGGAACGCGCCGATCGTGTCGAGGGCACGAAGAGGCCGATCCGGCTCGTGGTGGAGCATCGACGAGGCGCAGACGGCCAGCTCGGCCACGCGCCATCCCAGTCCGAGGTCACCCAGATCCAGCACGGTGTGCGGGTGCAGTCTCGCGTCGGGGCCGCGCACCCCCATGACGTTGTCATCGGTGAGGTCGCCGTGGATGGGCTGCATCGGGAGGGCGCCCGCGACCCGCGCCAGCGCGGCCCGCGCCTCGTCCGCGGCGGTGAGCACACGCCGCCGCAGCACCGGTTCCCCGATCGACGAGGCGAGGACGCGAACCTGCTCATGGGCGACGCGCATGTCCCACATCTGCTCGCGATCGAGCCCCGGATGCTCGAGGGAGGCCAGCGCGTTGACAGAGGCCGCGGCGAGCGCGCCGAACTCGGCGAGCACGACCGGGGCGAGATACCCCGCGTCGACCAGCTCCTCACCGTCGGCGAACTCGCTCCGCCGCACGGCGAACCCACCCCACCGCTGCGTCAGCAGGCCGTCGAGCCCCGGGAGGACCGCGGGAACCCGGACGCCCGCGCTCCGATACGCCTCGAGCGCCAGGTGCTGCGCATCGCGTGCGTCGTCGCCGACCACGGGGTTGTCCACCCGCAGCACGCTTCGCGTGCCGTCCGGCTCGACCAGCACGAAGTTGCGGTCCTGATTGCTGCCGAGCTCGGTCGCCTCGGCGTCGATGCCGTAGCACTCGTGCGCGATCAGCACGGCATCGGCCGGGGTCACCTCCGGGCGGACGAGTCCTGCGCCGGTGCTCACTCGCGACCCGCCGAGCCGTCGCCCCCGTCGGAGTGCGCATCGTCGATCTGCACGGCGGTGACCTGCACGTCGGTGACCTGGACGTCGGTGACCTGCACGTCGGCGGCGTGCCGCGCGAGAGAGGTGCCGTAGCGCTCCGTGAGCTGCACCATCAGGTCGGGAGTGTCACGGTCGACTCCGAACACATGACCGGGGAAGTCGAGTTCCGGTTGCGCTGCCGCGATCTCGGCATCGCGGTCGGGTGACAGCAGCTGCACGGGGTCGCCGACCGCGACCCACCCGATCGGCACGACCGTGCCGGAGGGGAGCACGGCGCGCCGGTGCACGATGGCGTTCACGCGCACTTCGCACCGGTCGCCGACCAGAGCGCCGTTGAACACCCGGGCACCCGAGGCCAGGAAGACCTCCTCGCCGACTGTCGCACCGGCGATGCTCGCCAGCGTGCCGACCAGCGTGTGGGATCCGATGTGCACGGCATTCGCCGCCGTCGCCCGGATCAGCGCGTTCTCCATCACGATGACGTGCTCGCCCAGCGTGATGGGGCCGCCCTCGGCCGTGATGACGGCGCCGTGCAGTACCTGGCAGTGGGGTCCGATCGTCACATCGCCGGAGACGACGGCGGTGGGAGCGACGACGGCGGTGTCATGGATCCGGGGCCGAGCCCCGAGGTGCTCGTACAACATGACGCCAGCGTAGCGTCGTCGGCACCGCGAAGAGAGCCTCACTCCTTCGTGGCAGCACGTCCTCTGAGCATGCCGACGATCGCGGTCGCGAGGAAGAGCACGATGCCGAGGATCGCCAGCCAGAGCAGTCCCTCGACGAGGAAGCCGAAGACGGCCAGGCCGGCCCAGACCACGAGAAGAAGGATCAGGAGAATCCACATGGGGGGAGCATGCGCGGGGCACGTCGCCCTCGCCCACCCCGTTGACGCGCACGCCGAGAGTGAGTAGACCCTCCCTGCTACTCTGGCGACCATGCAATGCAGGTGACTCGATCCTCTCCCGCCTCCGGCCGCCGTTCGGCGCGCCCGGGGCATCCTCGATCGAAAGGCTCACCCATGCACTCCACCGATCTCCCCCTGTTCGGACGCACCGCGCTCGTGACCGGCGTCTCCCGCCGACGCGGCATCGGATTCGCGACCGCGACCACGCTGGCCTCACTCGGGGCGAACGTGTTCTTCCACCACTTCCGCCCCCATGATCTCGACCATCCGTGGGGCGCAGACGACCTCGATGCGGTGCGTTCGGGCATGCGCGACGCTCTCGTGGACGGAGCCGTCCTGGGCGACGCTCAGGCCGATCTGCGGGACCCCGCGAGCATCGAACCGCTCCTCGATGCGGCATCGGCGCTGTCGGGCCGGCTCGACATCGTCGTCTGCAACCAGGCGATGAGCGGCGGCGACGGCACGATCTTCGATATGACGGCCGAGCGACTCGACGCGCACTGGCAGGCCAACGCCCGTGCCTCACTGCTGCTGACAGCCGGGTTCGCGCGTCGGCGACGCCAGGAGCTCGGTGGCGACGTCACACCGACCGCCCGTCCCGGCGACAGCATCCCCTCACTCGGCCCCTTCGAGAAGCCGACCGGTCACGTGATCTGGATGACTTCCGGGCAGATCCATGGCGCCATGCGCGGGGAGATCTCCTACGCCACGAGCAAGGCCGCGCTGTCGGGCATCACCCGCTCGACGGCCGCCGAGCTGCTCGACGTCGGGATCGTGCTGAACACCGTCAATCCCGGGCCCGTGAACACCGGATATCTCGATGCCGAGACGACGGATCGAGACCTGTCCGGCGTCGATGAGTGGATCTCCGGAACCCCCTTCGGCCGCGTCGGGCGCCCCGAGGATCCGGCGCGGCTGATCGGCTGGCTGTGCACCGACGCCGGCTCATGGGTGGTCGGTCAGGTGCTGACCACGGACGGCGGCTTCTCGCTCTAGGAGCTCGATCGAACGCTCACTCGACCGAGACCGGCTCGGGGAAGATCGCGGTGAACAGCTGCCCGACCCACTGGAGCAGCTCCGCGTCCGGCAGCGGCTCGACTCCGACGCCGATGGCCGTAGGAACCGTGGGCATCGGCACCACGAGCGCCTCGCCACCGGCCACGAGCTTCGCCTTGGGGTAGAGCCGCTGCAGACGCACCTTGATCGAGTCCTCGAGCCGGGCGGGTGCGATGCGGAGGTTCGACCCCATCACGACGACATCGGAGAGTCCGGCCCGAGCGGCGCGGCGACGCAGGCGCGCGACCGCGATCAGGCCCTCGACGTCTTCGGGTGGGGTTCCGTAGCGGTCGGTGAGCTCGTCGATGACCAGGTCGATCGCGTCGTCCTTCGCCGTCGCGCTCGAGGCCGCCGAGAGCTTCTGATACGCCTCGAGACGCAGCCGCTCGCTGTCGATGTAGTACTCGGGGATCCGTGCTTCCAGGGGCAGCTCGAGGCGCAGCTCCTGCCCCGAGTCGACGTCCTCGCCACGGAAGGTCGCCACCGCCTCGCCGATCATGCGGAGGTAGAGATCGAATCCGACGCCCGCGATGTGGCCCGCCTGCTCGCCGCCGAGCAGGTTGCCCGCGCCGCGAAGCTCCAGGTCCTTCAACGCCACCTGCATGCCGGAGCCGAGGTCGTTGTTCACGGCGATGGTCTGCAGTCGGTCTGCCGCGGTCTCACTGAGCGGCTTCATCTCGTCGTAGAGGAAGTACGCGTAGGCGCGCTCACGCCCGCGTCCGACCCGGCCGCGCAGCTGGTGCAGCTGGCTGAGACCGTATTTGTCGGCGCGGTCGATGATGATCGTGTTGGCGTTCGAGATGTCGAGACCGGTCTCGATGATCGTGGTCGAGACGAGCACATCGAACTTGCGCTCCCAGAAGTCGTCGACGACCTGTTCGAGCGCGTGCTCTCCCATCTGCCCGTGCGCGACGGCGATCCGCGCCTCGGGAACGAGCTCCGCGAGCTCGGCCGCGACCCGCTGGATCGACTGCACGCGGTTGTGCACGAAGAACACCTGACCCTCGCGCAGGATCTCGCGGCGGATCGCCGCGGTGATCTGCTTGTCGCTGCGCGGACCGACGAACGACAGGATCGGATGCCTGTCTTCCGGCGGGGTCGCGAGAGTCGACATCTCGCGGATCCCGGTGACCGCCATCTCGAGCGTCCGAGGGATCGGCGTCGCGCTCATCGCGAGGATGTCGACGTTCATCTTCATCTTCTTGAGCGTGTCCTTGTGCTCGACGCCGAAGCGCTGCTCCTCGTCGATGATCATCAGGCCGAGGTCCTTGAACATGACCTGGTCGGTGAGGATGCGGTGCGTGCCGATCACCATGTCGACCGTGCCGTCGAGCAGCCCGTCGAGAGTGAGACGCGCCTCCTTGTCGGTCTGGAAGCGCGACAGCGGGCGCACCTTGACCGGGAATCCGGCGAAGCGCTCGGTGAAGGTCTCGAGATGCTGCTTCACGAGCAGCGTGGTCGGCACGAGCATCGCGACCTGCTTGCCGTCCTGGATCGCCTTGAACGCGGCGCGCACGGCGACCTCGGTCTTGCCGAAGCCGACGTCTCCCGACAGCAGCCGGTCCATCGGGATCGGTCGCTCCATGTCGGCCTTGATCTCGTCGATGGTCTGCAGCTGGTCGAGGGTCTCGGCGAACGGGAACGCCTCTTCGAGCTCCCGCTGCCAGGGGGTGTCGGGGCCGAACGCGTGGCCCTTCGCGCTCATGCGCGCCGAATACAGCTTGACGAGCTCGACCGCGATGTCGCGCACGGCCTTGCGGGCCTTGCCCTTGGCCTGCGACCAGTCGCTGCCGCCCATCTTCGAGAGGGTCGGGCCCTCACCGCCGACGTACTTCGACAGCAGGTCGAGCTGATCGGTGGGGACGAACAGTTTGTCACCCGGGTAGCCGCGCTTCGAAGGCGCGTATTCGAGCACGAGGTAGTCTCGCGTCGACTTGGTCGCATTGCGTCCGCCGGTCGAGACCTCGCGCTGCGTCATCTCGACGAACCGGCCGATCCCGTGCGTGTTGTGCACGACGAAGTCGCCCTGCTTGAGCTGCAGCGGGTCGACGACGTTCTTGCGGCGGGATGCGAGCTTCTTGACGACACGCTGGTCGCCGCCGATGGTGCGGCCGTAGAACTCGTTGTCGGTGAGGACGGCGAGCTTCGCCTCGGCGATCTGGAATCCCGCCTCGACGGATCCGGTGACGAGCGTCGCGACGCTCATGTCCGGCGCGTCGTCGAGCCTCTCGACCACGCGCGCAGCCACCCCGCGATCGGAGAGCACGTCACGCGCCCGGTCGACGAGACCCGCGCCGGCTGCGATGATGACCACCCGCCAGCCCTCGGCGACCTTGGCGTCGACGAACGAGATCGCACCGTCGACGTTGCCATGGAACGACGGGATCACGGCGGCGTCGATCGTCTCGGCGTCCTCGCCTCCGATCGAGAACGGGCTGAGCCGCCACCACACGCCGCCGCGGTCGCGCACGACCTCACGGAGTCGCGCGATGGTGAGAAAGTCTCCGGCGCCCAGATCGATGGGCGCCGAGGCGCCCGAGGTCGCGGCACTCCATGCGGCATCGAGGAACTCGCGGTTCGTCTCTCCGAGCGTGATGGCTCGGGCACTGGATCGCTCGGGGTCGACGACCGCGGTGGCGCTGCCCTCGGGCAGGTATTCGGCGAGCGACTTGAGGGGACCCGACACTGCCGGGAGCAGAGACTCCATGCCTTCGACGGGAATGCCCTCGGACATCTTCTCGAGCATTCCGGCGATGGCCGGGAAGCCATCGATCAGAGCCCGTGCACGATCGCGCACATCGGGCGTCAGCAGGAGCTCACGGCTCGGCGGGAGGTCGACGCCGGTGACGTCGCCCGGGAGCGAGCGCTGATCGGCGACCGAGAACGCGCGGATCTGATCGACCTCGTCGCCGAAGAACTCGACACGGAAGGGATGCTCCGAGATCGCCGGGAAGACGTCGAGGATGCCGCCGCGAACCGCGAACTCCCCACGACGCGACACCATGTCGACGCGCGAGTACGCGCGCTCGACCAGCTGCTCGACGACGCGGTCGAGTTCGTGTCCCCGCGTGCCCGCGCGCAGCTCGAGCGGGGGGATCTCGCCGAGATTGCCGGCGATCGGCTGCAGCGCCGCCCGCACCGAGGCCACCACGACGAGCGGGTGGCCCCCCGGCCACTCCGCGATGCGGCGGAGCGTCTGCAGTCGATGGCCGACCGTGTCGGGGCTCGGGCTGAGGCGCTCGTGCGGCAGCGTCTCCCAGGCGGGGAACGTCAGGATCTCGGCGTCGGGGATGTAGGCGCCGAGCGCCGCGGCGAGACTCTCGGCGCGCCGCCCGGTCGGTACGACGGCGAGCAGTGCGGCGGGATGCCCGGCGGCGCGACGCTTCTCGAGCAGCCCGGCGAGCGCCGGGGCGTCGAGGCCGTCGACGAGGCCGAGATCGGCATCGGTCTGCGCCCAGCTGAGGGCGTCACGAAAAAGAGACGCCTCTTCCAAGGCGCGCAGAATCCCCGGAACAGTCACCGGACAAGCCTAGTCGCGGCCACCGACACCGGGCCCGATGCCCGAGAGTGCCGTGATCGCCGCCATAGGATTCTCGGATGGAACCGGTCACCCTCACCACCGAACGCCTCGTCCTCCATGTGCCCGACGAGGCGGACGTCGACGCGATCACGGCTGCCTGCCAGGATCCCGAGATCACCCGGTGGACGACCGTGCCCAGCCCGTACTTCCGCTCGGACGCCGAGGAGTACGTGCGTCTGATCGGCGAGTGGTGGGCGGGCGGCAGCCAGGCGATCTGGTGCGCCTATCGCGACGACGAGCTCGTCGCCTCGATCGGGTTGCACCACATCGTCGGGCATCCGGCGGGCGGGTACGCCGAGATCGGATACTGGGTCACCCCCGAGGCCCGCGGCAACGGCTATCTGGTCGAGGCGGGTCTCGAGGTCGTCGACTGGGCCTTCCGCGAACTCGACGTCGCGCGCCTCGGCTGGCGCGCCGTGGTCGGCAACATCCCCTCCGCCCGCGCTGCACGTGCGCTCGGGTTCCGCTACGAGGGCATGTCCCGTCAGGGCCTCACGAGCCAGCGCGGTCGTGATGACGGCTGGCTCGCCGGGCTGCTCGCGACCGACGACCGCACCCCGGTCGCCTGGCCGGTGCTCTAGTTGTACTGACCCAGATCGTTGTTGACGTAGGAGAAGCCTCCGGTGTCGAGTTGGAGCTGTCTAGTTCTGCAGCTCGATCACACGGAGGCTTCTCGTGTCCCACGCTAATGCCCGGCTGACTCCGGCCGGCAGGTTGATCATGGTTCAGCGCATCCAGTCCGGTCGTGCCGTCGCGCATGTGGCGGCGGAGATGGGTATCTCGCGCACGACGGCGTGGCGGTGGTGGCGCAGGTTCCGCGAGTCCGGCCCCGCGGGGCTGGTGGACCGGTCCAGTGTCGCCAGGTCCCATCCTGCGCGGA
>NZ_JACAFP010000011.1 GCF_015354505.1 Microbacterium sp. UFMG61
GCCCCGGCCCCTGTCCCGGCCCCGGCCCCTGCCCCGATCTGCGGACTCGGTCCCGTTCTGCGGTCGAATCCCCGCCGATCGGACGCAGAACGGGACACCGTCCGCAGATCGGGACACCACGGAACGGCGCGACCGGCCTACTTCATGGTGTCGAGGATGCCGACCAGATCGTCGAAGGTCGTGAGCGGATTGAGGATCGCGAACCGGGTGTTCGGGCGTCCGCGGTGCGAGCTCGGCACGACGAACGCGCGCTGCGAGTCGAGCAGCTCGTCGGACCAGCGGTCGTAGTCCTCGCGCTCCCACCCCTCGCGCTCGAACACCACGACCGAGAGCTGCGGATCACGCACGAGCGTGAGCTCCGGTCGAGACGCGATCTCTGCGGCGATCTGCCGGGTGAGCGCGAGCGTCGCGCTCACGGCCTCGCGGTAGGCGGTCACCCCGTAGGTCGCGAGGGAGAACCACAGCGGCAGGCCACGCGGGCGCCGGGTCAGCTGGATCGAGTAGTCCGACGGGCTGAAGTCGCCCGCGTCGGTGAGGGTGTCGAGGTATTCGGCGTGCTGCGTGTGCGCGCGGCGGCCTGCGTCGGGGTCGCGGTAGATCAGAGCGCAGCAGTCGAACGGCGCGAACAGCCACTTGTGGGGATCGACGATGACCGAGTCCGCGCGCTCGACGCCCGCGAAGATGCTCCGAGCCTCGGGGGCGAGCATCGCGGTGAGCCCGTAGGCCCCGTCGATGTGCAGCCAGAAGTCGAACTCGTCCTTGAGCGCGGCGATGCCCGCGATGTCGTCGACGATTCCGAAGTTCGTGGATCCGCCGGTGGCCACGACCGCGCAGATCTCGTCTCCGTGCTCGCGCAGCGCCTCGCGCACGGCATCCGCCCGCAGCACACCGTCGTCGCCCGCGGGAACGAGCAGCACGTCGGCATCCATGACCTTCGCCGCCGACTTGTTCGAGGAGTGCGCCTCGACGCTGCAGACGATCTTCCAGCGACGGGGCGGCTCCTTGCCGGCGTCGAGCAGCCGCGCCTTCGCGGACTCGCGAGCCGCGACCAGAGCCGACAGGTTGCCGATGGTGCCGCCCTGCACGAACACCCCGCCGGCGGTGTCGGGGAGGCCGAACTCCGAGGCCAGGAAGGACAGGACCTCGTTCTCGGCGTGCACGGCTCCGGCCCCTTCGAGCCAGCTTCCGCCGTAGAGACCGGATGCCGACACCACGAGATCGAAAGCGATCGAGGCGATCGTCGGCGCCGTCGGAATGAACGACAGGTACGACGGATGGCTCGTCGTCAGACAGGCGGGCGCGAGGATGTGCTCGAAGACGCTCAGGGCCCGCTGCGAGCCGAGCCCCGCATCCGTGATCGTCGTGCCGACCAGCCGGTTGAGCTCGGCAGGCGACTGCGGCTTGTCGAGCGGCACGTCGGCGGCGAGCATCCGGCGTCGCGAGTAGTCGAGCACGGCGTCGACGATCGCCGTCGATTCGGCCGAGGCCGCGTGCATGCGTTCTGCTCCCATGAGCTGTCCTTACCTGTGGGTGTCTGCGAGCTGTGTCGCGGCGTGGGGCGATGCGGGGGTGGCCTGTGCCGGAGCCTCGACCGACACGTCGAGCACAGCGGAGAGCGTGCGGCGAGCGAGGTCTGCGCGGTCGCGCGGTGCCCAGTGCACGAGCGAGTGGGCGCTCATGCCGTCGACCATCGCGAGCAGCATCCAGGCCGAGGATCCGGCGTCCACCCGCAGCGCCGGGTCTTCGGCGATCGCCCGCGCGATGAGGTCTTCGAGCGCGCTGTGCCACAGGTCCATCTCGGCACGCACCCTGGCGCCGAGCGCCTCGTTGCGCGCGCCGAGCGCCCATGACTGCACCCAGACCATCGCGACGTCGTCGCGCGAGTCGTCGAGCAGCGTCTCGATGAGACGCAACAGGTTCGTGCGCAGGTCGACCGTGTCGTCGTACGAGTCGATGACCTCATCGCGCTCGGCGGCGACGATCGCCGTGAACACCTCGGCGACGAACGTCTCCATCACCGGCCGGTAGTGAGCCACGAGTGCGGGCGTCACACCGACGCGGGCGGCGACGGCACGCACAGTGAGGGCTTCGAGACCGCTCTCGGTCGCCAGCGTCACGGCACCGCGAAGGATCGAGCGCTCGCGCTCTTCGGGGGGCAGGCGACGAGGTGTCGCGGCTCTTGACGTGTTCTTCATCACGGGCTACCGTAGCACTCGTTGGACACGTGTTCAACAGTGATCGCGACTCGTCATCCGCGAGGTCGCGATCAGCAGCGAGGGAGATGATCATGGCCTGGCACATGCCCGCCGAGACCGCACCGCACGACCGCACCTGGATGGCCTTCCCGGCCGAGGGGCCGACGCTCGGCGAGACCGCCGCCGAGCGCGACGAGGGCTACGCGACATGGACGGCGGTCGCCCATGCGGTCGCCGAGTTCGAGCCCGTCACGATGCTCGTCGACCCGGCAGAGATCTCCCGCGCGCGGCGGATGCTGGGCAGCGGCATCGACATCGTCGAGGCGCCCGTCGACGAGTTCTGGATGCGCGATTCCGGCCCCACCTTCGTGATCGACGACGAGCGACCCGGTGTGCTCGGCGCGGTCGACTGGATCTTCAACGGCTGGGGTGCACCCGCCTGGGCGCAGTGGCAGAAGGCGGCGCAGCACGCGCGCATCATCGCCGGTGCGGTCGGCGCGGAACTCGTCAGCTCGACGCTCGTCAACGAGGGCGGCGGCATCCATGTCGACGGCGACGGTACCGTGCTGCTCACCGAGACGGTGCAGCTCGACCCGCGGCGCAATCCCTTCGCCGACCGGCAGCGCGTCGAGGCCGAGATGGCCCGCACGATCGGCGCACGCACGGCCGTCTGGCTGCCCCGCGGACTCACGCGCGACTACGACGACTTCGGCACGAACGGGCACGTCGACATCGTCGCGACGATCGTCTCCCCGGGCAGGCTGCTGCTGCATGATCAGCAGGATCCCGAGCACCCCGACCACGCCGTGACACGCGAGCTGCGTGCGCACCTCGAGCAGCAGACGGATGCCGCCGGTCGCCGTTTCGAGATCATCGACCTGCCCGCACCCGCCACGCTGCGCGACGACGAGGGCTTCGTCGACTGGAGCTACGTCAACCACCTCGTGACGAACGACGGCGTGGTCGCGTGCGGCTTCGGCGACGAGCAGGCTGACGCGCGGGCCCGCGAGATCCTCGCCGACGTCTACCCCGGACGCCGGGTCGTCACGGTCGATGCGCGTCCGCTCTTCGATCGCGGCGGCGGTATCCACTGCATCACCCAGCAGCAGCCGAGCGTGACGGTGCACTCATGATCGACGTCGTCGAGGCCTCCATCGCCGACCTCCGGCGAGCGCTCGAGAGTAGCGCCGCCACCGCCGTCGGTCTCGTCGACGCCTACCTCGCCCGCATCGCCGCCTACGACGGCGCCGAGACCGTGACGGCCCTGAACGCGGTCGTCGTGTCGAATCCGGACGCCCGCGCGGAGGCCGAGGCATCGGATGCGCGTCGCGCGCGGGGCGACACGCTCGGGCCGCTCGACGGCATCCCGTACACCGCGAAGGACAGCTACCTGGTGCGCGGACTCACCGCCGCCGCCGGCAGCCCCGCGTTCGCCGACCTCATCGCGCAGCGCGACGCGTTCACGATCGAGCGCCTGCGTGCCGGCGGGGCGATCTGCCTGGGCCTGACGAACATGCCCCCGATGGCGAACGGCGGCATGCAGCGCGGCGTCTACGGTCGTGCCGAGAGCCCGTACAACGCGGAGTTCCTCACGGCCCCCTTCGCATCGGGGTCGTCGAACGGCTCGGGCACGGCGACCGCCGCGAGCTTCGCCGCCTTCGGCCTGGGCGAGGAGACGTGGTCGAGCGGCCGCGGCCCCGCCACGAACAACGCCCTGTGTGCCTACACCCCGTCTCGGGGCGTGATCTCGACCCGCGGCAACTGGCCGCTCGTGCCGACCATGGACGTCGTCGTGCCGCACGCTCGCACGATGGCCGACCTGCTCGAAGTGCTCGACGTGATCGTCGCCGACGACGCCGAGGTGCGCGGTGACTTCTGGCGCGCGCAGCCGTGGATCACGCTGCCGTCGGCATCCGAGGTGCGCCCGGAGTCGTATCGGCAACTCGTCGACAAGCCAGGCTCCGCGCTGCACGGGGCCCGCATCGGCATCCCGCGCATGTACATCAACGCGGACCCGGACGCCGGCACATCCGCCGCGCCGGGCATCGGCGGCCCGACCGGGCAGCGCATCGACACGCGCGCCTCGGTGATCGAGCGGTGGAAGGCCGCCCGCCGCGACCTCGAGGCCGCCGGTGCGACGGTGGTCGAGGTCGACTTCCCGGTCGTGTCGAACTACGAGGGCGATCGCCCCGGTGCGCCCACGATCGCGACGCGCGGGCTGGTATCACCGGAGTACCTGCACCGCGAGATCGTCGACCTGTCGGCGTGGGGCTGGGAGGACTTCCTGCAGGCGAACGGCGACCCGGCTCTGCACACGCTCGCCGAGGTCGACGGGGCGGCGATCTTCCCGCATCCCGACGGAGCGCTCCCCGACCGCTACACGGGCTTCGACGACGACATCGCCGAGTACCCGGGCTGGGTGCGCGAGAACCCGGGGGTCGGCTTCGAGGACATGCTCGAACTGCCCGAAGGGCTGCGCGGACTCGAAGAGACCCGCCGCGTCGACCTCGAGGAGTGGATGGACGAGCATGAGCTCGATGCCGTCGTCTTCCCGGCCGTCGCCGATGTGGGGCCCGCCGATATGGACGTGAACGAGGCATCCGCCGACCTCGGCTGGCGCAACGGCACCTGGATCGCCCACGGCAACCTGACCGTGCGGCACCTCGGCATCCCGACAGTCACCGTGCCGATGGGGCTCATGGCCGACATCGGCATGCCGATCGGCCTCACGTTCGCCGGGCGCGCCTACGACGACTCGACACTGCTGCGTCTCGCGGCCGACTTCGAGGCGATCGGTGCGCCCGGCGAGCGACGCACCGCTCCCCCGCGCACACCGAGGCTGTGACACAGCGAGTCCCGGGTCTACCCTGAGCACATGGACACCGGGGCGTTTCTGCTCGTCTTGCTCCTGCCCTTCGGCCTGGGCATCTTCGTCGCTGCGGTCGCGCTGCTGCACGGCGCCTCGGCGGGGGTCAACGCTGTGCTCGTCAGCATGAAGGACCGCGTGAGCGTCAGCAGTCGATCTCGAAGAGAGCGCGCCTACGTGCGCAGGCATCAACGCGACACGTCTCGCGCCGGTCGGCTCTGACGCATGGACACCGGGGCGATTCCCTTCCTGCTGTTCGTGGTTCCGTTCTGGGCGGGCGTCATCAGCGTGGGCATCATCCTCGTGCTCCTGATCCCGATCGGGATCAACGTCGCGATCCGGATCGTCATCGACAGCATCATCGCGACCCGACGGCGAGGCCGTGGTGACACCGAGGCCCAGCGGTCGCACAACATTTCACTATTGTGACGCCCGGCACGATTGTTATATGTTCTTCCTGTCCCCCACAGCAGGAAGCGAACCATGAGCACCGAGAAGAACGAGCGCGAGCTCGAAGCCGGCATCGTCACCGATCTGGCCGGACGCATGACCTACGGGTCGTATCTGTCGCTCGACCAGCTGCTCACCGCGCAGAACCCGGTCAGCGTCCCTGAGCACCACGACGAGCTGCTGTTCATCATCCAGCACCAGACCACGGAGCTCTGGCTCAAGCAGCTGCTGCATGAACTGTCATCCGCCCGCGAACTGCTCGCGAGCGACGACCTGCGAGAAGCCCTGAAGCGGGTCGCGCGCGTCAAGCGCATCCAGGACGTCATGACCCAGCAGTGGGCGATCCTGGCGACACTCACCCCGACCGAGTACGCGCAGTTCCGCGGCGCGCTCGGCAGCTCCTCGGGCTTCCAGTCGGTGCAGTACCGCGCCGTGGAGTTCGCCCTCGGCAACAAGAACGAGAAGATGCTCAGCGTCTTCAGCGACCACCCCGCGAACCTCGCGCTGCTCACCGCCGAATGGCACAAGCCCACCCTCTATGACGAGTTCCTGCGCTACGCCTCGCGGCGCGGACTCCCGATCCCCACGGAGATCCTCGACCGCGACGTGCGCCTCCCCTACCGCGAGACGCCCGAGCTCGTGCCCGCGATCCGCGAGATCTACCAGAACCACCAGGAGCACTGGGATCTTTACGAGGCATGCGAGGATCTCGTCGACCTCGAGGACAACTTCCAGTTCTGGCGCTTCCGCCACCTGAAGACCGTGGCCCGCACCATCGGCATGAAGGTCGGCACCGGTGGCTCGAGCGGAGTCGGATTCCTGCAGCGTGCCCTCGACCTCACGTTCTTCCCCGAGCTGTACACCGTGCGCACCGAGATCGGCGGCTGATGCACGCGGCGACGTTCTTCGACGGAGACGGATGGCACGACGGCGTCGTCGAGCTGATCGAGGGACGGATCACGCTGCGCGATGACGTCCCCTCCCCCGATCTGCCCCGTCTCGACGGCGTCGTCGTCGGCGGCTTCACCGACCACCACGTGCACCTGCAGCTCGTCGATCACGCTCTGCTGCACACCTCGACGATCGGCCGCGTGGTCGACCTCGGCGCGAGTCCCACGGTGATAGCCGATCTCGCCGCGACCATGAGCACGGTCAGGATGAGCGTGGCCGCACCATCAGGGGTCGAAGATGTGCCCGCCGATCGTGGCGCGGTCGAAAACGCACCCGAATCGGCCCAGTCCGGTGCGTTCTCGACCCCGCACGCGGTCGCCGTCGACTTCGCGGGGGCGTTCCTCACCCCGGTCGGCGGATACCCGAGCGACCGGGACTGGGCACCCGCAGGCTCGTTCCGCGAGATCGCGGACGTCGCAGCCGCCGAGCGTGCGATCGCCGAGATGGCGGATGCCGGAGCATCCTGCATTAAGGTCGCGAACAACAGCACGGCGGGCCCGGTGTTCGACGACGACCTCCTCCGCGCGATCACAGAGGCCGCGGGCGCATACCGGCTTCCCGTCGTCGCGCACGCGGAAGGACCGGGACAGGCACAGCGCGCTGCTCGTCTCGGCGCCGCCTTGCTCGCACACACCCCGTTCACCGAGCGGCTCGACGATGCCTCGATCGCCACCCAGGCGGCATCCGTCTCGTGGATCTCGACGCTCGCGATCCACGACGGCGGCGCGCTGTCGACGGCGATCGACAACGTCCGCCGCTTCCATGCGGCCGGCGGCACGGTTCTCTACGGCACCGACATGGGCAACGGACCGACGCCGGTCGACCTCAACACCGCCGAACTCGACGCTCTCCGAGCCGCGGGCCTCACCGGCACCGACCTGCTCCGTGCCCTCGCACCGCAGGATCCTCGCGATCCCGCATCCCTGCTGCTTTTCATACCCGGCCACGACCCCGTCCCCGGCGCCGGCACCGACACCGACGCCGACCCGACTCTCGCCCGCCCGCTGACCAGCGCTGATCTGAAGGCATGACATGACCGACACCACCGACTCCGCCCGCACCGAAACCCGCACCGAAACCCGCACCGACACCCGCATCGACGCCGCCCTGCTCGACACAGCCCGCGCCCTCGACGCCGCCGACCCGCTGCGCGCGCACCTCGACGCGTTCGCCGACGCACCGGGCGTCGGCGCCTACCTCGACGGCAACTCACTCGGCCGTCCGCTGCGCGACACCCCCGAGAAGCTCGCCGCCTTCGTCCGCGACGACTGGGGCACGCGCCTGATCCGCTCGTGGGACGAACAGTGGATGACCCTTCCGATGGAGCTCGGCGACCGCATCGGCGCCCTCACCCTCGGCGCCGCTGCGGGGCAGACCGTGGTCGCCGATTCGACGAGCGTGCTGATCTACAAGCTGATGCGCGCCGCCGCGACCGCCGATCCGACCCGCACCGAGCTCGTGATCGAGGCGGGCAACTTCCCGACCGACCGCTTCATGGCCACGGGCGTCGCCGCCGAGACCGGCATGACCGTGCGCTGGATCGAGCCCGACCCGGTGCTCGGCGTGCAGATCGCCGACGTGGTCGCCGTGATGTCCGACAAGACGGCGCTCGTCTCGCTGAGCCACGTCGACTACCGTTCCGGCGCCCTCGCCGACATGCCCGCCATCACAGATGCGGTGCACGAGGTCGGTGCGCTGATGATGTGGGATCTCTGTCACTCGGCGGGCGTCATCCCGATGCAGCTCGACGCCTGGGGCGTCGACATGGCGGTCGGATGCACCTACAAATATCTCAACGGGGGTCCCGGATCCCCCGCTTTCGCCTACCTGCGGCACGAGCACCAGGGTGTGCTGCGCCAGCCGATCCAGGGCTGGTGGAGCGCCGCCGACATCTTCGCGATGGGACCCGAGTACGTGCCGGCCAGCGATATCCGCCAGCTCCTCAGCGGCACTCCCCCGGTGACCTCGATGGTCGCGATGCAGGGGATGCTCGATCTGATCGAGCAGGCGAGCATCGACGGCGTCCGCGAGAAGGCGAAGTCCCTCACCGACTTCGCCGTGCGCGCCTACGACGAGCTGCTCGCGCCGCTCGACGTGCGCCTGCTCAGCCCGCGCGACGCCGACCTGCGCGGAGGCCACGTCACGATCGGACACCCCGATTTCCGCGCCGTGACGCAGCGCCTGTGGGCCGACGGGATCATCCCGGACTTCCGCTTCCCCGACGGCATCCGCCTGGGACTCTCGCCGCTCAGCACCTCGCACGCCGAGACGCTCACGGGCGTGCTCGCGGTGCGCGATGCTCTGGAGTCGCATGACCGCTGAGCCCTCCGGAGAGGTCGTGGAGAGCCCCGTGCTCGACGACATCGATGCCCGCCCGGGCAGCACGGCCTCCCTTCTCCGCACGATCGTCGGACTCTACCTGCGCCCCCTCGGCGGATGGATCTCGGCCGCCGATCTCGTCTCGCTCGCGGGTGACCTCGGAATCCCGACGGCGCAGGCGCGCACCGGCATCACCCGTCTCAAGCAAAAAGGTCTGCTGCTCGCCGAGCGGGCGCATGCGGTCGGTTACCGGGTCAATCCGGATGCCTTCACGATGCTCGAGCGCGGAGATCGGCGCATCTTCGAGATGCGCGAGATGACGGATGCCGACAGCTGGTGCCTCATCTCGTTCTCGATCCCCGAGAGCGCGCGCAGCATCCGCCACCAGCTGCGCCGCCGGTTGCAGTGGATCGGTGCGGGAGTCGTGTCGCCCGCACTGTGGATCTGCCCCGGTCATCTGCAGGACGAGGTCGTCGAGATCGTCGCGGAGCTCGACGCCCGCGCCTGGGTGACGCTGTTCCAAGCAGGGGCCCCGACGACGCCGCGCACGCTGCCGCAGGCCGCGGCCGAGTGGTGGGACCTCGACGCGCTGCGCGACGAGCACCTCGCCTTCCAGCAATCGCTGGCGGCTCTGCCCGACGAGGCGTTCGCCGCCTATGTGCGACTGATCGACAGCTGGCGCGTGCTGCCGTACATCGACCCGGGCCTTCCGCCGTCGATGCTCCCTGCCGACTGGCCGGGCGGACGCAGCTACGCCGAGTTCGCGCACCTGTCGTCGACTCTGGCGGATGCCGCGTGGCAGCACGTCCGTGAGCTCACCGGGGCAGTCGCTGCGGAGGCGGCGCGGTCGTAGCCCGCACCACGAGTCGGGTGGGCAGGATCACGTTCATCTCGTCGATCTCGCCGCCCGACAGCAGCGTGAACACCATCTCGGCCGCCACCGCGCCCAGCCGGCGCATCGGCTGCTGGATGGTCGTGAGCGGCAGAGCCCGTCTGGTCGCCTCGGGCACGTCGTCGAAGCCCACCACCGAGAGGTCGGCCGGAACCCGCAGCCCGAGCTGGTGGGCGACGTCGATCACCGCGATCGCCGACAGGTCGTTCGCGGCGAAGACCGCCGTGGGTCGGGAGTCACCGGTGAGCATGACCCGCGCCGACTCGCGCGTCGCCTCGAGCTCGTAGCGACCGACGCCGATCAGGGCGGGGTCGAGAGGGATGCCCGCATCTGAGAGCGCACGTCGATAGCCGGCGTCGCGCAGACCGGCCGACCGCAGATCGGGGCGCCCGGCGAGGAAGCCGATGCGACGGTGCCCGAGCTCGATCAGGTGCCGGGTGGCGGCGAGCGCTCCCCCGAAGCTGTCGGATTCCACCGTCGGCAGGTCTGCGCGGCCCGTGTGCGGGTCGACGGCCACGACGGGGATCTCCGTGCCGGCGCTCACGACGGTCGGTGTCACCATGATCGCGGCATCGATCAGTGTGCCGGAGAGCCTGCTGAGCGACCTCCGCTCCCAGCCGTCGCTGGCGCCGTGGTGCGAGCCCGCGTAGGCGAGCAGGTCGAAGCCCGTGTCATGCATGGCCGCGCCGACGCCCTTGAGGATCTCGGCGCTGAACGGCTCGAAGTCCGCCAGGAGCACCCCGACCACCCCGGTACGCCGGGCGCGCATGCTGCTCGCGACGAGGCTCGACTCGTAGCCGAGGTCCTGCACGGCATCGAGCACGCGCTGCACCGTGGCATCCGCGATCCCGTAGCGCCCGTTGACCGCCTTCGACACCGTCGACACCGAGACGCCCGCCGCTTTCGCGACGTCGTGGATCGTGGTGCGCGCTCCCATGAGACGCCAGCGTAGCTCCGCGAGTCCGCTCGCGGAAACTGTTTTCGAAAACGTTTGACGATCATCACCGCCGACTGAAGACTGCATCCCACTGCGGTCTCGCCCGAGCCTCCGCAGGCGCCCGCATCGACGCGGCGCGCACATCTCGATGAGGAGAACGATCACATGAACAGCAGAAGGCTCCCCCTCGCCGCCGCGGTCTCGGTGCTGGCCGTCGGAGCGCTCGCGCTCTCGGGCTGCACCGGCGACACCTCTGGCAGCGGAGACGGTGACGGCACCACCATGACGCTCTGGCACAACTCCACGACCGGCCCCGGAGTGGAGTTCTGGGAGAAGACGGTCGCCGACTTCGAAGCCGAGAACGACGGCGTCACGATCGAGATCCAGTCGGTGCAGAACGAGGACCTCGACGGCAAGATGCAGACGGCGCTCAACTCGGGCGATGCCCCCGACATCTTCCTGCAGCGCGGCGGCGGCAAGATGGCGGCGATGGTCAAGGCCGGTCAGCTCAAGGACCTCACCGACTCGATCGCCGGCGGCGCGAAGGATGAGATCCCGGATGCCGCGTACTCGGCCAACAGCCTCGACGGCAAGATCTACGCCATGCCGGTGGCCGTGCTCCCCGGCGGGCTGTTCTACAGCCAGGATCTGTTCGACGAGGCGGGCATCACCGAGAACCCGACCACGCTCGACGAGCTCGAGACGGCGAACGCCGCGCTGAAGTCCGCGGGCATCGAGCCGATCGCCCTCGGCGCCAAGGATGCCTGGCCGGCCGCGCACTGGTACTACTGGCTGGCCCTGCGCGAGTGCAGCTCCGACACCCTCGCCGCGGCCGCCGACGAGATGGACTTCAGCGACGACTGCTGGGTGCGCGCCGGTGAGGATCTGCAGGCGTTCGCCGCGACCGAGCCGTTCAACTCCGGCTTCCTGACGACCACCGCACAGCAGGGCGCCGGCAGCTCGGCGGGACTCATCGCGAATCACAAGGCCGCCATGGAGCTGATGGGCGCGTGGAACCCCGGCGTCATCGGCTCGCTCACCCCCGATCAGCAGCCGCTCGCCGACCTCAGCTGGTTCCCGTTCCCCGAGGTCGACGGCGGCGACGGCGAACCCGGGTCGATGATGGGCGGCGTCGACGGCTACTCGTGCGCGGTCGATGCGCCCGACGCCTGCGTCGACTTCCTCAACTACCTCGGCACCTCGGCCGTGCAGACCGAGTACTACAAGGCCTTCAACGCCCCGCCGGTCAACACCGTCGCGCAGGAGGCCGTCACCGAGCCATACCTGCAGAAGATCCTCGCCGCGTACAACGACGCACCGTACGCGACGCAGTGGCTCGACACCGTCTACGGACAGAACGTCGGCAATGCGCTGAACGTCGCAGTCGTCGACCTGCTCGCGGGCAACAGCTTTGCGGAGGACCTCGTCAAGGCCGTGCAGGATGCCGCAGCGAAAGCGTGAGAAGGGTGTCCGGCTGGAAGTGATGCTTCTGGCCGGACCCGCCCTTCTCGTCTTCCTCGCCTTCGTCATCTTCCCGGTGCTGATGGCGGCGTACTACGGCTTCTTCAGCTGGCAGGGCTACGGTCCGCCCACCGACTTCGTCGGGCTGAAGAACTACCTGACGATCCTCCAGGATCCGCTGTTCCACGATGCGCTCGCGCACAACGGCTTCATCCTGGTCTTCTCGCTCGTGCTGCAGGGGCCGATCGCGATCCTCCTGGCGCTGCTCCTGAACCGCAGGATGCGGGGCCAGTCGCTCATCCGCGTGCTGATCTTCGTGCCCTATGTGATCTCGGAGGTCGTGGTGGGAACCGGATGGAGCCTCATGCTCCAGACCAACGGCGCCCTCAACGCGATGCTGACGAACATGGGGCTGGGATTCCTCGCCACCGACTGGCTGTCGGATCCGGGGATCGCGATCTGGACCCTGATGGCGATCATCACGTGGAAGTACATCGGCTTCGCCGTCATCCTGTTCCTCGCCGGCCTGCAGGGCATCCCCGAGGAGCTGCACGAGGCGGCGGCGATCGACGGGGCCTCGTACTGGCAGATCCAGTGGGCCATCACCCTGCCGCTGCTCGCCCCGACGCTGCGCATCTGGGCGTTCCTGTCGATCATCGGCTCGCTGCAGCTGTTCGATCTCGTCTACATCATCTGGGGGCAGTACATCGCCTCGACCGCCGGCACCTCGACCATGGCGACGTACATGGTGTCGGAGGGGCGCAACGCCGGCAACTACGGCTACGGCAACGCGGTCGCCGTGGTGCTGTTCCTGATCTCGCTCGTCGTCGCCCTGATCTATCAGCGCGCGGTGCTGCGCAAGGACACCGACGGAGCCCTCACCGGCACCTCGGGCTGCACGAAGACACGACGGTCGCGGAATGCCGAACCCGTCGCACCCGAACTCGAGAAGGAGCTGGTCCGATGACCGCCACCTCGGTACTCGTCACCCAGCGGCCCGGACGCTCCGGTCGCGCGGGCCGCGCCGCCAAGCCGCCGCTGCCCTGGGCGAATCCGGCGGTGTACTTCGTCGCGCTGATCGCCGTCGGGCTGATGCTCGCTCCGATCGCGTACATCATCACCGGTGGATTCCGCACGAACGCGCAGATCACCACCGATCCGGCAGGCTTCCCGGCACCCTGGGTGGCGTCGAACTACCTCGACGTGCTCACCGGCGACGTGTTCTGGCGCCTCGTCGGAAATTCGACGATCGTCGCCCTCGCGACCACCGTCGGTACCGTCGCCCTGGGACTCATGGCCGCGTACGTGCTGGCCCGCTACCGGTTCGCCGGCCGCGGCGTGCTCTACGCGTTCTTCGCCGCGGGCCTCATGTTCCCGCTCACCGTCGCGATTACCCCGCTGTACATCGTCGTGCGCAGCCTCGGGCTCATGAACTCGCTCGGCGGCGTCATCCTGCCGCAGATCGCGTTCGCCCTGCCGACCACGATCATCATCCTCGTGCCGTTCCTGCGGGCGATCCCGGACGAGATCCAGGAGGCCTCGTTCATCGACGGATGCAGCCGCCTCGGTTTCTTCTGGCGGATGGTGCTGCCGCTCTCGCTGCCGGGGGTCATCACCACCGGCATCCTGGCCTTCATCGGCAGCTGGAACGGCTACCTGCTGCCCCTGTTCATCCTCAACGACCAGGCGGCGTTCACGCTGCCGCTCGGGGTGCAGTCGTTCGCGTCGCAGTACTCAGTCGACACCGCGAAGGTGCTGGCCTTCACCTCGCTGTCGATGATCCCGGCGCTGATCTTCTTCAGCCTGTTCGAGCGGCGCATCGTCGGAGGGCTCACCGGTGCGGTCAAGGGCTGAGTCGACCGCACCGGAGTCCCCGGCCGCCGACACCGTCGACGCCGACGACGCCATCGAGAAAGAGACCATGATGCCGCAATCCCCCGGCTCCACCCCCCTCTCCCCGCGCGTGAGCGCACTCCTCGACGCGATGACCCTCGACGAGAAGCAGGCGCAGCTCGTCGGCTTCTGGGTCGATCAGGGATCCGAGGTCGTCGCCCCGATGTCGGGCGAGAAGAAGAGCTCATCGCGCTATGAGGAGGCGTCCGCGCACGGGATCGGCCACCTCACGCGCGTGTTCGGCACCCGTCCGGTCGATCCGGTCGAGCGCGCGGCCTGGCTGTGGGCCGAGCAGCGCCGCCTGCAGCAGGAGACCCGACTCGGCATCCCGGCGATCGTGCACGAGGAATGCCTGACCGGGCTCGCGGCGTGGAAGGCCGCGACCTTCCCGACGCCCCTCGCCTGGGGCGCCGCCTTCGACCCCGAGCTGGTCGAGGAGGTCGGTCGCGCGGTCGGGTCGTCCATGCGCGCCCTCGGCATCCATCAGGGACTCGCCCCCGTGCTCGATGTCATCCGCGATCCCCGCTGGGGCCGGGTCGACGAGTGCATCGCCGAGGATCCGCTGGTGGTCGGCCGGGTCGGCACCGCCTACGTGCGCGGGTTGCAGTCCGAGGGAGTGCACGCGACGCTCAAGCACTTCGTCGGATACTCGGCGTCGAAGGCCGGGCGCAACCATGCGCCCGTGAGCATCGGGCAGCGCGAGATCGAAGACGTGCTCCTGCCGCCGTTCGAGATGGCGGTGCGCGAGGGCGGAGCGCGCAGCGTGATGAACTCGTACACCGACATCGACGGTGTACCGCTCGCAGCCGATCCGCGCTATCTCACCGGCATCCTGCGCGAGCGCTGGGGCTTCGAGGGCGTCGTCGTCTCGGACTACTTCTCGGTCGACTTCCTGCAGAGCATGCAGCGGATCGCCGCCGACTCCGCCGACGCCGCGCGGCTCGCGATCACCGCGGGGATCGACGTCGAGCTGCCCTCTCCCGACGCCTTCGCGACTCTCGCCGACCAGGTGCGCGACGGTCGTCTCGCCCCCGAGGTGCTCGACCGGGCGGTCGCGCGGGTGCTCGCCCAGAAGGAGGAGCTCGGGCTGCTGGATGCCGACTTCGACACACCGCCGACGTCGATCGACCTCGACCCCGTCGAGCATCGAGCACTCGCCCGGCGGCTCGCCGAGGAGTCGGTCGTGCTGCTGAGCAACGACGGGATCCTGCCCCTCGACCCGGCGGGTGCAGCGCGCATCGCGGTGATCGGCCCGAACGCCGACAGTACCGAGGCGCTGATGGGCTGCTACTCGTTCGTCAACCATGTGCTCGCCCATCACCCCGAGACACCCGCGGGAATCGAGCTGCCGACCGTCGCCGCGGCTCTGCGTACGGAATTCCCGGAGGCCGAGATCACGACCACGGCCGGATGCGCCGTCGAGGGCGCCGACCGCTCCGGCATCCCCGACGCCGTCGAGGCCGCGACGGGCGCCGATGTCGCGATCGTCGTCGTCGGAGATCGCGCCGGCCTGTTCGGACGCGGCACCGTGGGTGAGGGCAACGACGTCGAGGACCTCGAGCTGCCGGGTGTGCAGCGCGACCTCGTCGAGGCGATCGTCGCGACGGGCACCCCTGTGGTCCTGATCTCGATGACCGGTCGCCCGTATGTGCTCGACTGGGCGCTGCCTCCCCGTGCCGGGGCCACCGGTGCGATGACCGGGCTCGGAGCCGTGGATGCCGACGCATCGGCAAGCGCTTCACCTGCCGGTCGCCCGGCCGCTGTGCTGCAGACGTTCTTCCCCGGCGAGGAGGGCGCGCCCGCGCTCGCCCGGCTGCTGAGCGGACGAGTCGCCCCGTCGGGCCGTCTCCCCGTCTCGCTGCCGCGGTCGGCGGGTGCCCAGCCGTACTCGTACCTGCACCCCGTGCTCGGCGGACGGACGGATGTGACGAGCGCCGACTCGACACCCGTGCGCCCGTTCGGATTCGGCCTCAGCTACACGACGTTCATGCATCACGATCTCGCCGTGCCCCCGACGGTCGCCGCGGCCGAGACGTTCCGCGCGACCGTGCGGGTGCGCAACACCGGCGCGGTCGAGGCGACGGATGTCGTGCAGCTCTACGCGATCGACGAGGTCGCGAGCGTGACGCGGCCGGTCGCCCAACTGCTCGACTTCCGTCGGGTGGCCCTGCCGCCGGGCCGCGAGACGGTCGTCGAGTTCGACGTGCCGATCGAACGACTCGCATTCACGGGTCTCGACGGAGTGAAACGCGTCGAGACGGGCAGCATCCGACTGTGGGTCGGCGGCGCCTGCGACGACGAGGAGACGGTGGCGCGGCTCGAGATCGTCTGATCAGGCGCGTTCACGACGCCGAATCGACCACCTTCTCCCGATCGCCGTCGACGAGCAGCGCTTGATCGTCGCGCAGCGGAAGCAGCCGATGGGTCGCTTCGTGCGTCGCGATCGTCTCGGCGATCAACGAGGGCGGATAGGGAGCGAGCAGCCCGTCGGCGTGCGGGATCACGGTGCGGTCGATCAGGCCGAGACCCGCCGGGTCGATCAGGGCCGGCCCGTCTGCCGGGTCGTCCATCAGCGACGCCGGAGTGATGTCGGGCCCTGCGATGATCGAGCCCGCGCTCAGGCCGATGTACGGCAACCCGGCGCGCACCCGGTCTGCCAGCACCACATCGTTCCCGGTGACCCGCAGCGCCTCGAGAAGCGCGAAGGTGCTGCCACCCGCGACATAGACGGCGTCGATCGCCGACAGTGTCGACGCGAAGTCGACGGGCGAGACGTCCCGCGCCATGATGTCGGCGATCTCGTGGCCGAGCGCCGCGATGGAGCGCCGCTCGGCGAGCACCCAGGGGGCGTCGGCGTAGGCGACCTGGGCGTCGCCGATGTACCCGATGCGCAGCGAGGAGCCGTTGCCCACGCCGTCGAGGAAGGGCCGCAGCGCGCCGGGACCGAGGGAAAGGAGGAGGAGCTTCATGCGCCCCATGGTACGGACGCCCGCCGACACCGCGTCGTCGACTCCTCGATCGTCGTGCGCGCGCGGATAGGGTGGATGAATGCAGCGAAGCCCCCTCCTGGTCGTCGGCGTGATCGCGATCGCGATCCTCACGGGATGTTCCGCTTCGGCGGGCGACTCCGCAGATGCCGGGGGCTCTCCTCCCTCGCACACGCCGACTTCCGCCGCCACGGAGAGCGTGGACTCGGCCGCCGAAGATCAGGCACGCGCGTGGCTCGACGCCACGACGCTCCCGCCCGGAGCCGTCACCGTCGAGACGAACCCCGGCGGGTTCCACTCGTATCAAGGATGGCCGTGCCAGCCGGTCGTCCAGCTCGAAGGCTTCTGGAGCGTCCCCGACACGACCGTCGCGTCGGCGGTCAACTGGCTGAAGGCGAACCCGACCGCCGACCTCATCGGCACGACCGGCGGCCCGCCGATGCCCGAGAACCCGGACATCGACGAGGCCACGGTCGGCTACTCCCCCGCCGACGATTCGCAGCAAGGGGTCGTCTACACGGTGTCGAAGGCAGGCGATGACGTCGTGATCCGCGCAGAGGTGGCCGCGCTGACGGCGGACGCGACCTGCCCCTCGCTTCCCCCGGGCACGACGCTCGGCAAGCCCGGCCAGGGCTGATCCCACGCCCTGTGCTGCTCAGTCCCGCACCGCTGCGATGAACGCCGCGACATGCTCCTGCAGCTTCACGATGCGCAGCTCGCGCGCGAGCTCGCGGTCGTAGCCCTCGTAGGCGAGCGGCGGGAGGATGCGCACGTTCTGCGAGCATCCGAACTCGGCGCAGACGAGCGTGCCGACGCTGTCGCCCTTGCGACCGGCGGGGCCCGCCTTGCGCGCGACGTACAGCTGCACGTCGTTGCGCAGCGTCACGTCTTCGCACCACGAGCACTGGGCCCGGGCGGTGACGCGCTGCTCGGCCCGCTGCAGGATGACGCCGGTCACGACGTCATCGACCCAGGCGACGACGTACGAGCGGCGAGGCAGCTTCGGGTCGACCCAGCCGAGGTAATCGAGCGTCGAGACGTCGAGCTCGGCGAAGCCGGGCGGCAGCGTGAGGTCGGAGACCTCTTTACGGGAGGCGTTGATGAAGGAGGCGCGCAGGGTGCGCTCGTCGATGGGACGCATGGGAGAGATGCTTTCGTGACGGCCGCCCGAGACGGCATACGGAGAGGATGAGCATCCGAGAGGATGCGGAGATACGACGGATCACCGGGGACGGGATGTTCCGCCTCCGGCCGATCGTCAGCCTCTGTCCGCGGCGCGGAAGGCGCCTGCGGCTCCGTTCTGCGCCCGCTCCGGCATCCGGAGAGCGCTCATCGACAACAGCATCCGGCGAGTCTACGCCCGTTTGTTTCACCGCGTGTCGGCGCAGGTTCCGTCTTCGGCGAGGCCGACCTACTCTTGCCGGAACGTCCGCTCACGCCAACTCACGTCCGCTCACGAAGGAGACACCGTGTCCACGCCGCTGAACCGCCTTTCGCCCCTCCCGGTGCGTGAGCGTTCTGCGTGCATGTGCCGTCACGGGTTCGCGTGCTCCTCGTTCGAGGCAGGTCATGCCCTGCACCTGATCCAGGCACGCATCGCGTCGGCGACGCCGGCCGAGTGGGACGACGCGATCGTCGAGCACGTCGACACCACGACCGGATACCTGGTCGTACGCACGCTCGACGGCGCCGCGCACACCCTGTGGAACGGCGGCGGCGCAGCACTCGAGGCTCCCGCGGGCACCCCGGTCGCGCTGCACGTGCGCTATGGCGTGCTGGCCATCGGCCGCACGCAGTTCAACGTCGCGCTCGTCTGATCGCTCCGGGTCAGGCGGCCGCCATCATCATGTCCTTGACGGCCATGCAGGCATCCATGCAGTCCTTGCAGGCCTGAGCGCACATCCGGCAGACCTCGCTGTGCGCAGCGTGCTCCATGCACTCGTCCATGCACATCTGGCACATCGCGATGCACGCGTCGAGCATCGCCATCATGGTCGCCGGCGTCATGCCCTGCATCCGCAGCATCGACCGCATCATGGTGCCTGCCATGTCCGCGCAGTTCATGCACGCGGGGCCGCAGTCCATCATCTGAGTCGAGCAGACCGTGCACGCCTGCTCGCAGGCCGAGCATGCATCCATGCACGCCTGTATGACGGCCATGTCCATCATCGCCATGTCGGTCGACTGCATGTTCTTCGACATGGCGCCCATCATCATCGAGTCCATCGCACACCGCTTTCGTCGTCGGCCGCAGCCGGGCTGAGCGCGGGCAGGACCACCCGCCTGTGGCCCACGCTAGCCGCCGCGAGCGTCGGCGTCGACAGCGACTTTCGCAGTGTCACGCATGCCCGCGGTTGTCAATCCCGTGGCCGGTATTCGCGCCGCATGTGATCGTGGCAGTCCGTTGATCAGTCGAGGAAAGGACACGGACATGAGTGCCGGAGACGACATCAAGAACAATGCCGAGAAGCTGGCAGGCAAGGCCAAGGAAGGCCTCGGCAAGGTGACCGACAACGAGCGACTCGAGGCCGAGGGCCGCGCGGACCAGACGAAGGCATCGGCCAAGCAGGCCGGCGAGAACGTCAAGGATGCGGCGCACAAGGCCGGCGAGAACCTGCGGGACGGCTTCACGGAGTAAAGCCCGCGGACAGGGAGAAGGGCCCGCCGGAAGGCGGGCCCCACTCCTTCGGGTTCAGCGCGTGCGGTTGCTGGAGATCGATCGGATCAACCAGGCGATCACGGCGATCGCGAGGAGCACGAGTCCGACCCACAGCAGGAACTGCAGGGACTGCACGAGTCCGCCGGTGATTGCGAGGATGATCGCGATCACGATGATGATGATCAGAAGGATGTTCATCGGTCTTCCCTTCTACTGGGGCGCGGAGCGCCCGCCTAGGGCTCTCAACCTAGACCTGACGATGCCGCTTCCCGGAGGGGCTTGACGCGAGGCTTCCGCCCGTGTGAGGAGTACGACATGCCTGGACGCAGGAACAGCTCGCTCAAGAATCCGGAGCTCTACGAGGAGCTCCGTGATGACGGCGCATCGAAGGAGAAGGCCGCCCGCATCTCGAACGCCGCAGCACGCGACGGCCGCAGCGCCGTCGGTCGTCGAGGCGGCGAGCACGGCGACTACGAGGACTGGACCGTCGACGAGCTGCGCGCCCGCGCGAAGGAGATCGGCCTGACCGGGTACAGCCGTCTGCGCAAGGCGGACCTCATCTCCGCCCTGCGGGATCACTAGGGCCTCCGGTGGCGCGATTCGGGATCGAGGAGGAGTTCGTCCTCCTCGATGAGAAGACGCTCGTTCCGCTGGCCATGACGCCGGAGTCGCGAGCCCGCCTGGTGGGCACCCGCCCCGCCGGCGTGGTGACGCCCGAGTACCTGACCTGCCAGATCGAGACGGCGACCGCGCCGCTCGACACCCGAGCGGATGCCGCCGTCCAGCTGCGCGCGATGCGCGAGATGCTCGGCTCGCAGGCCGCCGAGCACGGGGCGATCATCGCCCCGACCGGCACCCCGTTCATCGCGCCGCACCGCTTCGTCGTGTCGCGCTCGCCCCACTACGACGCGGTCGCCGACCACCTGGCCGAGATCACCCGCGAGCACGAGGTCAACGGGCTGCACGTGCACGTCGAGGTCCTCGACGACGAGGAACGGGTTCGCGCGGTGAACCGCGTGCGGCCCTGGCTGCCGGTACTGCTCGCCCTGAGCGGCAACGCACCGTTCACGAAGGGCCGGCCCTCGGGGTTCGCCAGCTGGCGCAGCATCCTGATCCGTCGCCTGCCGTCGTCGTGGAGCCCTCCGCGCTTCGTCGACCTCGCCGACTACCGGTCGAGCATCGACGAGCTCATCGACATGGGCGCGATCTCCGAGGCCAGCTCCCTGGCCTGGACGATCCGTCTGGCCGAGAACTTCCCGACGGTCGAGGTGCGCGTGTGCGACGTGCAGCTGACCACCGACGACACGCTGCTCGCCGTCTCTCTGATCCGCGCCCTGGTGCTCAGCGAAGAGCTCGGAGACTACCCGGCCGTGTCACACGACGCGATCGACTCGTCGCTGTGGACCGCCGCACGACAGGGCCCGGATGCTCGGGTCGTCGACCCCCGCACGAGCGAGATCGCCCCGGTGCAGGAGGTGCTCACGGCGATGCTCGAGCTGCTCGGGTCGACGCTGCAGCAGCACGGTGACGCGGACTTCGTGGCGGATGCCGTGGCGCGCATCCGCAGCGACGGAACCGGAGCGCAGCGCCAGCTCGCGGCTCATGCGGAGCGAGGCGTCGGCGGACTCCGCGACCTCTACCGGGCGGGCACCGCGCCGCTGGATTGAGAGTCGGGCGCACCGCTCGGAGCCCTGATCGCCCCACGGGCCCGCAGCGGCAGTAGGGTCAGCCTGTGGCATCCTCTCGCTTCGCCCCCGTGCAGCGGCTCGTCATCTCGGTGGCGGTGCTCGCGTCGTTCGTGACGTTCCTCGACGGAACGGTCGTGACCGTCGCTCTGCCCGCGATCAGCAGCGAGCTCGGCGGCGGTATCACGACGCAGCAGTGGGTGGTCGACGCGTATCTGATCACGCTGAGCGCGCTGATCCTGCTCGCCGGTTCGCTGTCGGACGCCTACGGCCGGGTGCTCGTGATGCGCGTCGGCCTGATCGCGTTCGGCGTGGCGTCGGTCGCCGTGGCCGCGGCCCCCGACCCGCTGATCCTCATCATCGCGCGCGCCGCGCAGGGGGCGGCCGGAGCCCTGCTCGTGCCGAGCTCGCTCGCCCTGATCACCGCGACCATGCGCGGAGACCTGCAGTCCCGAGCGATCGGCGTCTGGACGGCGTTCACCACCGGCGCGCAGCTGGTCGGCCCTCTGCTCGGGGGGCTCTTCGTCGACTACCTGTCGTGGCGTCTCGTCTTTCTCATCAACGTCGTGCCGATCGGCGTGACGCTCGTGCTCCTCGCCCGGTTGAAGCTCACGGAACGCCCGAGCGGCGTGCGCGTCGATTGGCTGAGCGGAGCCCTGTGCGCGGTCGGCCTCGGTGCGGTCGTGTTCGCGCTGATCGAGCAGCCGAATCTGGGCTGGGGCTCCCCTGCGATCTGGCTTCCGGGCATCGTCGGCGCCGCTCTCTTCGCCCTGTTCCTCGTGCGCCAGCAGCGCTCGCCCGCACCTCTGATGCCGCTGTCGCTGTTCCGCGTGCGCGACTTCGCCTGGGGCAACCTCGCGACGCTGTTCGTGTATGCGGCACTGTCGCTCAACGGCTTCGTGATCGGCGTGTATCTGCAGCAGGGCGCGGGTCTCAGCGCGACCGCCGCGGGGCTCGCGAGCCTGCCCGTGACCGTGCTGCTGATCCTGCTGAGCTCCCGCGCCGGTTCGTGGGCTGGACGCTTCGGCCCGCGCATCTTCATGACGGTCGGGCCTCTGGTGATGGCAGTGGGCGCACTGATGCTTCTGCTCGTCGCCGAGGCCTTCGACTACTGGTGGCAGGTGCTGCCCGCGATGATCGTGCTGGGCCTCGGTCTCTCCCTCACGGTCGCGCCGCTCACCTCCGCGATCCTCGGCGCGATCGACGAGTCGCGCTCGGGCATCGCCTCCGCCGTGAACAACGCCGTCTCGCGTGTGGCCGGGCTGCTCGTCGTCGCGATGCTGTCGACCATCATCGGCGGCACGCTCGATCTCGGCGGCTTCCACAACGCCGCCTGGGTCACCGCAGCCCTGTTCGCGATCGGCGGCGTCGTGTCGTGGATCGGCATCCGCCGCAACCCCGCCGAAGAGGCGCCGGCCGACGTCGACACACCGCGTTGACGGCTGTCGGCCACCGGACGCAGACTGAAGACACCGTCTCGCCGAGCATCCGGAGGTCACTCGTGAGCGCGACAGAGAACCCCACATCTCAGAATCCCCTTCCGCCGGTCGTCGACGCCGACACCTGGCGGCGCGAGCTCGATGCCCTGCGCGTGCGCGAGAAGGCGGCCACGCGCGAGCTCGATGCGATCGCCGCGCAACGCCGTCGCCTGCCGATGGTCGAGCTGCCGGAGTACACGCTGGTCGGCGCCGAGGGACCGGTGCGTCTCGCCGAGATCTTCGACGGGCACCCGCAGCTCATCGTCTACAACCACATGTGGTCGGACGGCAACGAGTGGCAGTGTCCTGGATGCACCGGATTCACCTCGCAGTTCACCCGCCTCGACGTGCTCGAGCGGTACTACGACGCCCGGTTCGTGATCGTCACGAACGGGCCGATCGACGAGGCGCTGGCCTACCGTGAACGCGTGGGCAATCGGATGGCCTGGTACTCGAGCGCCGACAGCTCGTTCGGGTCCGATATGGATGCCGGGCCGGACGAAGGCTTCGGGGTGAACGTGTTCCTGCGCGACGGCGTCTCGGTGTATCGCACGTGGCACACGAACGGGCGCGGCACCGAGCGCCTCAGCCACCTGCAGGGCCTGGTCGACCTTCTGCCCTACGGTCGCCAGGAGGAGTGGGAGGACTCGCCCGAGGGCTGGCCGCAGCACGGGACCTACGACCGCGGCATGGGGTCGAAAGAGGTCGCGGAGCTGTACGGCGCGCCGCACGGGAGTCTGCAGGGAGCGGGCTCCTGAGGCGCGCGTCGGGCATCGCGCTCGCGGTGTGCGCCGCGAGCCTGCTCGCTCTGACCGGTTGCGCGTCGGATGCCGCCTCCAGCGCCGCGATCGCGCTGCCGCCTGCCGGTGCGACCCCCGACTATCAGCTCGGCGGGGCCTACGAGCCGGCCGACGGCGTCGGCATCGTGGGGCGCGATCGGTCGGATCCCCCCGCCGAGGGGATCTACTCGGTCTGCTACGTCAACGGTTTCCAGACGCAGCCCGCTGAGCTCGACGACTGGGATGCCGAGCTGCTGCTGCAGCGCGACGGCGAGCCGGTGTTCGACCCCGACTGGCCCGATGAGGCGCTGCTCGACACCTCGACCGCAGAGAAGCGCGACCGGATCGCCGCGGCGGTCGGCCCGTGGATCGAGGGATGCGCGGATGCCGGATTCGACGGGGTGGAGTTCGACAACCTCGACTCGTACACACGGTCGGACGGAGCTCTCACGCTCGACGACAATCTCGCCCTCGCCACTCTGCTCGTCGATGTGGCGCACGATGCGGGGCTCGCCGCAGGACAGAAGAACGCCGCCGAGGATGCCGCGCAGCTGCGTGACCGCGCCGGTTTCGACTTCGCCGTGGTCGAGGAATGCGCCGCCTACGAGGAGTGCGGGTCTTTCACCGACGTCTACGGTGACCACGTGATCGACATCGAGTACACCGACGAACTGCCGCGGTCGTTCGACGAGATGTGCGCCGACAGCGAGTCACCGGCATCCATGGTGCTGCGCGATCGCGATCTGCTCACGCCCGACGATGAAGGGCACGTGTTCGAGACGTGTCAGTGACCACGGCACCCCGTCGATAAGCCCCCTCGTCGATGAGCCCCCTCGTCGATGAGCGCGTCGGCGATGAGCACTGCCTACCTGGCACGGGAACCCGCCTGGCGCCCTGATCCGTGGTGGGTCAGACGAACATGACTCGTCGTGGTGGTGGGTCGGTGTAGGTGCGGCCGAGGGGGCTGGTCCAGGTGATGGTGCCGTCTGGTTGTTGGTGTGCGGTCCAGCGGTGTCGGTCGTGGATGTCGGGGTGTTTGAGGGTGTGGTGTCGCCGGCAGAGGTGGCTGAGGTTGTCGGTGCGGGTTTTGCCGCCTCTGGCGTGGTCGTGGGTGTGGTCGATGTCGCAGCGGTGGGTGGGCGTGCGGCATCCGGGGAATCGGCAGTGCTGGTCGCGGGCGCGCAGGAACCTGCGCATGGGTGCGGTGNTCAGACGAACATGACTCGTCGTGGTGGTGGGTCGGTGTAGGTGCGGCCGAGGGGGCTGGTCCAGGTGATGGTGCCGTCTGGTTGTTGGTGTGCGGTCCAGCGGTGTCGGTCGTGGATGTCGGGGTGTTTGAGGGTGTGGTGTCGCCGGCAGAGGTGGCTGAGGTTGTCGGTGCGGGTTTTGCCGCCTCTGGCGTGGTCGTGGGTGTGGTCGATGTCGCAGCGGTGGGTGGGCGTGCGGCATCCGGGGAATCGGCAGTGCTGGTCGCGGGCGCGCAGGAACCTGCGCATGGGTGCGGTGGGGGTGTATGTGTCGGTCTCGATGATGAGGCCGGTGGGGTCGAGGAAGAGGCGGGTCCAGCCGGTGTTGTATCCGGCGAGGCAGCGGGCGATCTCGGGGGCGAGGGGGCCGTGCCCGTCGAGTTCGGCGGGGTTGTCGTCGTCGCCGGTGAGGGTGGTCGCGGCGACGGTGACCTGGATGCGGGCGCTGATGTTCTCGAGTCCGGACCCGTTCTCGGGGCTGGGGGTGGCGGCGAGGAGGAGGTCGGTGAGGACGTCGGCGCGGATCTGGTCGATCGTGCGGGTGTCGCCGGTGAGGTGCTCGATGTCGGGGCTGGTCGGGTCGGTCATCGGATCGGACAGGCCCGTCAGCGGGTCGGTGGTGAACGTGCCCGACTCGCCGAAGATCACCCCGCTGGTGACATGCCCGTCGTCGACGTATGCGCCGTATTCGGGGTCTTCGGGCGAGAAGTCGTGCAGATGCCGGGTGTGCTCGCCCGCGTCGTCCAGGGATGGCAGGTGCGGTTCCCGCTCATCACGCGTGCGGGCGATCTCGCGGGCCATCTGGGTGAGCCGATCGAGGATCGCTTCGGCGACCCATTCCGGGAGCACGGCGGTGAGCAGAGACAGCCCGTCACCGACGGAGCGCACCTGCACGCACCGTTCCTCGACTGCCTTGCGCTGACGAGCCACCAACGTCACCCCGGCGAGGGTCGCCGCGACCTGCCGGGCGTGGGCTTTCGTGCGTGCCGCGGTCTCCCGCTCGGCGAACACCAGCACCGCCGCCTCATACAGCCTCATCGTCTCCGGGCTCACAGTCCCGGCATCGATCGCGTCGCTGACGATCGTGCTCGCCCGCACGATCTCCCGCACATGCCCGACACTGATCACCCCGGCCGCGAACGCCGCCCGCGTCGCCGGCAGAGTCAGCGACAACGTACGCGCGTCGGTGAACGCATACTCCACCGACCCCGTCGTCACCCGGCCCGCCGCCGCATACTCCGCGACCATCGACCGGTCGATCGCATCCCGGTGAAACGGGTGCTCGGACACATCGGTTTCGCGGACCGCGATCCTCTGGACCAGCAGCTCGCTCGCTTCCGCCTCAAGCGCCGCGATCCGACGCCGGACCTCGGTCCACTCATCGAGCAAGCGGCACCGCTCCTCAAGATCGAGGTCGAGATCGGTTCACGATGGGCGCGCGCGATCGCGGATCTGCCGCACTGGTTCTGGGTCGCCGCCGCGGCAGTCGCCGCACTGCTCATCGTGGTGATCGCGACCGGCGGACTCGCCCAGGCGTTGACCGAACCGCGCCGCGTCGACGCGGGCGACGAGGTGCGCACAGGTCAGCTGAGCGTCACCGTGCTCGATGCCGAGTTCACGCGCGAGGTCGAATCCAAGTACCTCGAGGCGGACGACGGCGAGGTGCTGCTGGTGATAACCCTCGCGATGGAGAACCTGACCGATCACCCGATCGGCGTCGGCACGACGGCCGATCGCATCGACACGAATCTGGTGAATCACGACGAGCCGCTGCTCGATCCGGCCGGCGTGAAGCCCACCGACAGCGCCTCTGTGTGGCGCGCCGATGGATCGGCCGGCCAGGTGTACCTGCAGCCCGGGGTTCCCGACGAGGTCACAATCGCCTGGCCGGTTCCCGAAGACGCGATGGCCGGCGACGCCGTCGCTCTCGATGTGCACGAGGCCGCGATCAGCACGGGTGCCGTGCTCCTCTCGTCCCGTGTCGTGACCTGGCGAGCGGCCGACATCGCCGCACGCATCGTCATCCCCGTGAGCGGGACGTCGTGAAGCGCGCGCTGCCCTGGCTTCTCGGCGCCGCGCTCGTGCTGGGCGCCGGGCTGGTGACTGCCGTGACACCGAGCGACGAGGATGTGGTCGGGCCGATCACCGTGCATGGACATGCTGGCGAGACCGTCGCGGCGCGGACGATCGTCGCGACCGTGACGGACACGACCTTCGCCGATGAGGTGGTCGAATCCGCATGGAGTGCCGAGGGCAACTGGCTCGTCATCACGCTCGATGCCTCGGCGGCGACGACGGAGGTCGATGCGGCGATCCAGCTCGCGACCCTCGCCGTCGACGAGCGCGTGTTCCAGGCGAGCGAACGCCCGTCGACGTCGCTGCGCGGCACCGCGCTGCGCGTCGGCACCGAGACCACGGGCACGCTGTCCTTCGAGCTGCCGACAGAGCTCGACAGCGACACCGCCGAGTTGCGGCTCTCCCCGGGGTACTCCACCCCCGAGCTCGACGACCTCGTGGTGATCTCGATCGATCTCCATGATCTCCCCCGCGTCCCGAGCGCTGATCTCGTCGCACCGGGTTGGAGCGAGAAGTGAGCGAGAATCGCACCAAGGCCTGGTGGCACACCCAGCGCACCGCGCTGATCGCCCTGGCCATCGCCGCCGTCGCCGTGGTCGGCGCCTACGTGTGGCTCGACGTGATTCCCAGCATCCGTCAGACCGACCGTGTGATCGAGGCCGAATCCGCCGACGACTCCCGCATCACCATCTCGGGACAGGAGCTCTCGCTCGGCTTCGTGGAGTGGGGGGAGTTCGACGCCCCCGAGGGTTCGCGCACGCTGAGCGTGCGGCTGAGTGCCAGTGGTGGACCGGATGCCGCGTCGTGCGGCGTCGCGACCCTCACCGAGCAGTCGTCGTCGCGTACCTGGGTGAGCTCGCGGAACGGACTCGATCTGCCCGCGGGCCTGGACGCGAGTTCATGCGCCCCCGAGCCCGCGTCGCATCGCGTCCTGCTCATCTTCGTGCTGCCCGACGACGCCGAGGGGCCCTTCGTGCTCGACATCGAGGGCGACGACTCCGATCTCGCTCGGTTCACCGTCGACCCCTGACAGGCTCTCGATGCCTGACGGGTCGTCGATCCCTGACGGACGTGTGTCGAGCCCGGCTTTCGGCCGCCCGATCACGCCGTCGTATGCCGTGGCCACGATCGCCACACGCAACGGCTCGGCGATCGCAGCGATTTCCACGCTCACCAGCGGGAACACCCCCGCCCAGAACCACGTCTCGTGCCCGCCGATGACCTCCAGCACCCCGCGCGTCGCGGCCTGCTCGGCGAAGGCCCAGCAGGCGTAGGCGAGCGCGAACGCCCCGAACAGCACAGGTCCGCCGCGCCAGATCACGGTGACCGCAGCCCAGAGGCCCTCGAGTCTCATCACGAGTGTGCGCGCGACGCTCATCGCCGCGCCTCGCACGGCTCCCCCGGCGCCGCCCGCCCAGCGGGGGAACGACGGAGTCGAGTCGAACGCGGTGCCGAAGATCACTCCCGCGACCGTGAGCCACGTGGCGGGGACGAGAAGAGCCGCGACCACGATGCCGAAGAGCCAGGTCGCTCCTTCCCACACCGCCGCGATGGGCTCGAGGTTGATCGCGAACCAGTCGCCGAACGACTGCAGCCATCCCACGGCAGCGCGCTCCCCGACCCACCCGAGCACTCCGTTCCACCATCGCGCGACCAGCACGAAGAGCATGAAGGTCCAGAGCACCTCGGTGTAGACCGCCAGACCCACCGTCCACCGCGGCAGGCGGGCGGCGAAGCGGGTGAACAGCAGTCGGGCGATCAGTGCGATGACCAGCACCGCCACCGGCAGCACTCCGACCGCGATCAGCCCGCCACGGTCACCGAGCTGATCTGCCTGCATGCCGGTGCTCTCGAGCCCGACGGCGACGGCGATGCGGAAGAAGTCGATCAGGTCGGCATCGAGCAGACCCCACGCGGTGTAGAACGCGAAGAACGGGAGGATCGCCGCGAGAGACGCCGAGGCGAACTCTCGCGGGCCACCGGCATCCTCCCTGCGGCTGTGCGGCAGCGATGGTCTCACCGTGAGGTACATCGCGACGTACGCGAAGAGCCGTGCAGCCACGGCCAGCGGCAGCAGAAGCAGTCCGCCGAGCGAGGTGTGACCGCCGACGAATCCGGCGAGCTCCACCAGCAGCCGATGCAGCGCCTCACCACCGAGATACCAGGCCATGAGCGCGACGCCGTGCCGCGCGAGGATGCGCCCGAAGGTGCGGAAGGCCTGGGTCATGGGTCCTACGGTATCGGTCGCCGTGCTCGGAGGCGCCGCTGTGAGGTGTCAGCTCAATGGAACGGACAGCGCCCGGATGCCGTCGCCGACCGCACGCGTCCTCCGGACCGCGGCTTGGTGGGGAGCCGGCGTCGGTCGACGTCGAGACCGTCGCCGAGGATGCGCAGGTCGGGGTCGCTCAGCACGGCGATGGCGGCGGAGAGTCCTGCGATGGCCAGCTTCTCTCCCGGGCAGCGGTGGCCGGTCGCGACGTCGGAGCCGCCGTGCGGGATGAAGGCGGCGAGCGCCTCATAGTCGTCGGCCACATCGCGGAACCGTTCGGGGTCGAAGGTCTCGGCGCGCGCCCAGAACCGGTCGTCGGTGTCGGTGCCGAGGATGTCGAGCACCACTCGCCCTCCTGCGTCGACGCTCTGCCCGTCGAGCTCGATGTCGGTGAGCGCCCAGCCGGGCAGCATCGGCACGAACGGCGCGGTGCGACGCACCTCCTGGGCGAACATGACCGCGAGCGGGCCGCCGACCACGGCGCCTCGTTCGTCGGCCTCTGCGGCGATGCGGTCGCGCCAGTCCGGACGGTCGTGGAGCTCCTTCGCGGCGAAGGCCACGAAGCGGGCGACCGCGATCATCGGGCGGATGCTGTTCTGCAGCTCGACACCGGCGACGCGGGCGTCGAGCAGATGGCCGTTCTCGTCGCGGTGATGCGCCCACTGCTCGAGCGCCGTTCCGGGTTCGGCATGCAGCGAGCCGTGGCGCACGGCCTCGATCAGCCGGGCGGAGTGGCGGTCGGACCACCAGCGGTTCGCGAGAGCGACGAGGTATTGCGGAGAGTAGGGGGAGCCGAAGCCGTCGACGATCTGTGCGAGCCTCGCCGACCAGCGTGTCCTGGCATCCGCCGTGCCGGGGAGCCCGGCCCAGCTCATGATCGCTCGACCGAGGGCCCCGACCGCGGCGTCGTAGGCGCTGCGGGTGCCTCCGGCGATCCACGACGCCCTCTCCCGCGCCCATTCGGTCTCGAGCAGAGGCGTGAGACGTGCGACCTGGGCATCCTCGTAGGCGACGTCGATGAAGGTCGCCTTGCGGTGCCGGTGCTCATCGCCGTCGAGGCTGTGCACCGAGCCGTGCCCGAACAGCGATTCCTGCACGATCGCGGGCATCGCGCCGTGGCGCGCGATTCGGTCGGCGTCGTAGAACAGCTCGACCCCCTCGACCCCGCGCACGAACACGGCCTCGCGACCGAGCAGCCGCATCGGCGCTGCGCGTGCCCCCGGTGCGACGCGCTGCCAGAGCCGGGCGCCGAAGCCGTAGCCGTGCGTGAGCAGCGCGGGTGCGTCGTCGCGCGCGAGGTCGGTGAGGCGACGCACGGCGCGAGCGGAGAGGTCGGTGAGGGTCATGTGCCGACGTTCGCAGACGCGGCGCACTCTTCACAGGGGGAGGCGCACGAGGGAGGCCTGTGCTAGCGGTCGCGCGAGCGGGCGCATCCCTTCGCCGCCCTGCCCTGTCGTCAACCCCCTTCGCGTCGGGCCGAGGTGCAGGCACGATACAGACACGAGAGAGGGGCCGTCATGGCTGAGAACGTCCGCATCATGAAATGCACCCCGGACGATGTGTTCCGAGTCCTGGGGAACGGCTGGCTCTATCCGGCCTGGGTGGTCGGCGCGTCGCGCATGCGCGAGGTCGAAGAATCCTGGCCGCAGCCGGGCGCGGAGCTGCACCACTCGGTGGGTGTGTGGCCGGCGCTGCTCGACGACACGACCGTCATCGAGGAGTGGGAGCCGCCGCACCGCATGGTGATCCGCGCGCGCGGGTGGCCGATCGGTGAAGCACGCGTCACGCTGCGCGTGCGATCGTACGACGGTGGCGCGATGGTGCGCATCGACGAGGAGCCGGTGAAGGGACCCGCCACGCTGCTCCCCTCGCTCGTGACGACGCCGCTGCTGCGCCTCCGCAACGCCGAGACCCTGCATCGTCTGGCGTACCTCGCCGAGGGTCACGCGGACTGAACGAGCGGCCTCGCACTGCGTGAACTCTCACTGCTCCTCACGCCCGTCGCGTCTCAGATCGACGACCCGTCGTCGGCTTCATCGCACTCTTCTTCCGCGGGCGGATCACACCGCCGACGGATGCAGCACGACCTTGATGCAGCCGTCCTCCTTGCGCTGGAAGGTCTCGTAGAGCGCCGGAGCGTCATCGAGCGGAGCCTCGTGCGTGGTCAGGTCCATCACACCGAGCGGATCATCGATCGCCTCGACGAGCGGCATGATGTCGTCGACCCAGCGCTTGACGTTGCACTGCCCCATCCGCAGAATCACCTGCTTGTCGAACATGGTCTTCATCGGCATGAGGTCGGCGTCGCCCGCATAGACACCGCTCAGTGACACCGTGCCACCGCGTCGCACGACGTCGATCGACGTGTGCAGGGCGGCCAGCCGGTCGATGCCCGCCTTGTCGAACACCTGACGAGCCAGGGGGTCTGGCAGCAGTCCGACGGCCTTCTGCACCAGCGATACGCCGGGATTGCCGTGCGCCTCCATGCCGACGGCGTCGACGACGGCATCCGCTCCCCGTCCCTCTGTGAGGTCACGTAGCTGGTCGGTGATGTCGTCGGTCAGGTCGAACACCTGCGCTCCGTGCCGCGCCGCCATCTCGCGACGCTCCGGCACCGGATCGACCGCGAGCACGCGATATCCACGATGCGCCCCGATGCGGGCGACGAACTGCCCGACGGGTCCGAGTCCCATGACGGCGAGGGTGCCTCCGTCGGGGACGTGCGCGTACTCGACCCCCTGCCATGCCGTCGGCAGGATGTCGCTGAGGAAAAGGTATCGCTCATCGGGCAGGTCGGAGGCGACCTTGATGTGATTGTGGTCGGCGAGCGGGACGCGCAGATAGTCGGCCTGTCCGCCCGGAACCTGTCCGTAGAGCTTCGTGTACCCGAACAGCGATGCGCCGCTGCCATACTCGCGCACCTGGGTCGTCTCGCACTGAGACTGGAGTCCTCGCACGCAGAAGAAGCAGTGCCCGCAGGAGATGTTGAACGGCACCACCACGCGGTCGCCGACCGCTAGACGGGTGACCTCACTGCCGACTTCGACGACGACGCCCATCGGCTCGTGCCCGAGGATGTCACCCCGGTCGAGGAACGGGCCGAGCAGTTCGTAGAGATGGAGGTCGGATCCGCAGATGGCGGACGACGTGATGCGGACGATCGCGTCGGTCGGGTGCTGGATCACGGGATCCGGCACCTCGTCGACGGAGACGGAGCGGGCTCCCTGCCAGGTGAGTGCTTTCATGGACGCGTCCCCCGCTCTCTCAGTAGTCCCAGTCGAGCGGACCGGCGGTGAGCGGCAGGTAGCGGGCATCCTCCGTCGCCCGCTCCGGCTGTACGGTCACCACGACTCGGGTGCCGGCACAGACGAGCACGCTGACCAGGTCGTTCCCGGCGGTGAAGTCGACGAATGCCGGGTCGGACTTCGCCGCGATCTCGATTCGATCCATCAGATCCACGAGGTCCTGTTCGGGCGCCAGCACGAACTGGTCGTCATCGAACGCGATCCGGGTCTGCTTCTTCATCTTCTCCCCCTTTGATCGGGAGACGTGAATGCGCCTCTCTCAGAGAACGCTACGAAGCAGCAGCCCGGTCACGAAGGGCCTTGCGTGATCGGACCCATCGTGCTCCCCCCCCCGGGAGGCGCGCTCCTCGCGGGCGCGCCTCCCGACAGGAGCACGGGGACAGAACGACTCAGCTCGCGTCGGCGCGCGCGACCTCGAGAGACGGGTAGTCGGTGTACCCCTCGGCGGTGCGGCCGTAGAACAGCGCGGGGCGCGGCTCGTTGAGCTCGGCATCCTCGCGCCAGCGCGCGACCAGGTCGGGGTTCGCGATCGCAGGCCGGCCAGCGGCGACGGCATCCGCCCATCCTTCCGCCACGAGGGTCTCGGCCTCATCACGGGTCGTGGATGCGGCGAAGCCCGAGTTGATGATCAGCGGCGCACCGAGGGTGCGGCGGATGCGCTGCACGAGCTCACTCGTCGGTGCGGCGTTCAGTACGTCGACGAACGCGAGGCCGAGCGGAGAAAGGCCCTCGGCGACGGCGAGGTAGGTGGCGAGCGCGTCGGCGTCGTCTTCTTCGAGCACGCCCTGGATGTTGTGCTGCGGCGAGAGACGGATGCCGGTGCGGTCGGCGCCGACGGCTTCGGCGACGGCGGCCGTGACCTCGATCGCGAAGCGGGCGCGGTTCTCGGGCGATCCGCCGTACTGGTCGTCTCGGATGTTCGACACCGGCGAGAGGAACTCCTGCACGAGGTAGCCGTTGGCGCCGTGCACCTCGACGCCGTCGAGTCCGGCAGCGATCGCGTTGCGCGCCGCCTGCACGAACTGCTCCACGACCTCGGGGATCTCCTCGAGGGTCAGCGCGTGCGCGACCGGCATGGCGGCCTTGCCCTCGGGCGTGTGGGTCTCACCGGGCGCGGCGAGCGCGCTCGGTGCGACGACGCGCGACTGACCCGAGATCGCCGGATGCGAGACGCGGCCGCCGTGCATCAGCTGCATGACGATCGTGCCGCCCGCCTCGTGCACGGCATCCGCGATGCGGCGCCATCCCTCGATCTGCTCGGGCGTGACGATGCCCGGCTGTCCGGAGTACGACTTGCCCTCGGCCGCGGGCCACGTGCCCTCGGTGATGATGAGCCCGAATCCTGCGCGCTGGCGGTAGTACTCGACCATCGTCTCGGTGGGCACGCCCGCATCATCGGCGCGGGTGCGGGTCAGCGGCGCCATGACGACGCGGGTGGACAGCGGAAGGGCGCCGAAGGCGGCGGGCTCGTAAAGACTCACAGTGAGGGACAAGGCCCACCGCTCGCCGGGTATTCCCCGATCAGGATGCCGGGCTGTCGCCCTCTGCGGCCTGCGATCCCTCGGCGGTGGCTGCTGCGGGCGCCACCGGGACCTCGCCGCCCAGGTCGGAGAGAAGGCGCGTGAAGTGGTCGAGATCCTCGGCCGACCAGCGGCGCAGCTTCTGCCCCAGGCGTGCCTCGTAGCGTGACCGCGCGACCGCGACGCGCTCCTGCGCGAGCTCGGTGGCCACGAGCACACGGGCCCGACGGTCGTCGGGATCCCGGACGCTCTCGACCAGGCCCAACTGTTCGAGCTGGCGCACCTGACGACTGACGGCCGACTTGTCGGTCTGCAGCCGCTCGATGATCGCACCGGCCGAGGTGGCCTTGCCCGTGGCGATCGAGGTCAGCACCTGGTAGCCGAGCGGCTGCAGGTCGGGATGCACGGTGATCGCCGCCTCGCGCCAGCTCACGCGGATGCGGGCGAAGAGCCGGCCGAGCTCGTGCTCCACGCGGGAGACGGCCTCATCGAGGTCGGCGCTGTCGGAGGCACTCATGCTCGCCAGCTTACGGCGTGGTCAGATCCGTTCGAATCGCTCACTGTGCAGTTCCGGCGGGCGAGAATCTGCAAAGTGAGCGATTCGAAACAGGGGACGGGGCACGGTCAGACCTCCGACAGCAGCCGGAAGACCTTCGACGCGGCGTGGATCTCGTCGGGGGTCAGCTCGGCGAGGACCGACCTCAGGCGCAGACCGTGGTCCTGCCGCAGCTCGGCGAGCGCGGCCTGGGCGGCCGGCGTCGCCGTGAGCACCCGCAGGCGACCGTCGCGCTCGTCGGGCCGCGACTCGATGAGGCCCAGCTCCTCGAGCATCCGCACCTGCCGGCTGATGACCGACTTGTCCATCTCGAACCGCTCGGCCAGCTCATGCGCGTTGGCGGTGCCCGCCCGTTCGATGAAGGTCAGCAGCTTGTAGCCGCCGACCTGCAGATCGGGGGCGATGCGGGCCGCCGACTCCCTCCAGAGCGTCCGAGTCCTCGCGAAGATGAGGTTCAGATGACCCTGGAGGTCGCCGATCGCGTCCTCGAGGTCCGGCGCCGTGACGGCCTCCGTGGCGACCATGTCAGCCCCTCGGCTCCCGGCCCTCGCGCTCGGCTTCACGCTCGAGCACGGTCACCGAACCGGTCGCCGTGGCGGCACCTGACGTGCGGATCGTTCCGGTCGAGAGGTTCGCACCGACCTCGGCCCCGGCGACGTCGATCGCCGAGTCCTCGGCCTGATCGCGCAGCTGCTCGGCGGCGTTCTTGGTCGACAGCGGCTTGTTCTTGATGAAGGCGATCGCGATGACCGAGATCACGGCGAGGGGGATCGCGATGATGAACGAATCGGCGATGCCGTGCCCGTAGGCGCTCTCGACGATCGCGCGGATCGTGTCGGGCAGCTGCGTGACCTTCGGCACGTCGCCCGAGGCGAGGTGCGTGAGGGCGTCGACCTCGTCGGGGGTGGTCGGCGTGAAGCCCTTGAGCGCGTCGGTCATGTAGTTCGCGACGCTCGTCGACAGCATGGCTCCCATGACGGTGACGCCGATGGTGCCGGCGATCGTGCGGAAGAAGTTGACGTTCGACGAGGCCGCGCCGAGCTGCTGCGGGGCGGTGTCGTTCTGCACGATGAGGGTCAGGTTCTGCATCACCATGCCGAGACCGGCACCGAGCACGAACATGTAGACCGCCACCAGCGGGAACGGGGTGTCGTAGCGCAGCGTCGCCATAAGCGAGACGCCGACCGTGGTGAGGACGGAACCCGTGACCATCCAGCCCTTCCACTTGCCGAAGCGGCTGACGAGCTGGCCGATGATGATCGACGCGCCCATCTGACCGATGATCATCGGGATGGTCATGAGACCCGACTCGGTCGGCGTGGCGCCGCGGGCGAGCTGGAAGTACTGCGCGAGGAACACCGAGGTGGCGAACATCGAGACGCCGATCGCGATGGACGCGATGACCGACAGGGTGAAGGTGCGGTTGCGGAACAGCGACATCGGGACGATCGGTTCCTTGACGAAGAACTCGACCGTGATGAACGCGGCGATCGCGACACCGGCGATGACGGCGAGCATGATGCTCGTCGACGAGTCCCAGTCGAACTGGCTGCCACCCATCGAGACCCAGATCAGCAGGGTCGAGACGCCGACGGCGAGGAGCACGATGCCGAAGTAGTCGATCGAGACCTTGCTGTCGCGCTGCGGCTTCGGCAGGTGCAGCGTGAACTGCAGCAGCACGAGGGCGAGCAGGGCGAAGGGAACGCCGACGAAGAAGTTGGAGCGCCAGCCCCAGACGTCGGTGAGGAGGCCGCCGAGCAGCGGGCCGCCGATCGTGCCGAGCGCCATGATGCCGCCGACGACGCCCATGTACTTGCCGCGCTCACGCGGCGAGATGATGAGCGCGACCGCGATCATGACGAGCGACATCAGACCGCCGACGCCGATGCCCTGGATCACGCGGACGGCGATGAGCATGTTCGTGTCGGTCGAGAAGCCGGCGATCACCGTGCCGACGGTGAAGAGGATGAGCGAGATCTGCACGAGGATCTTGCGGTCGACGAGGTCGGCCAGCTTGCCCCAGATCGGAGTGGAGACGGCGGTCGCCAGAAGGCTCGCGGTGATGACCCAGGTGTACTGGGACTGCGTGCCGCCGAGGTCGGCGATGATGACCGGCATCGAGGTCGACACCACGGTGCCCGAGAGCACGGCGACGAACATGCCGACGACGAGACCGGAGATCGCGGTGAAGACCTCGCGCGGAGACCGAGTCGCCTCGGGCGCGGAGGATGAGGGAATAGCTGTCACAGTGGTGAGACTCCTGTGTAGAAAGTTGATTGGTGTCAACCATATCTTGATCGTTGATCTAGTGCAACTGTCGATGCGGGTCAACTATTCCCGGATCGCGCCTGGAGCCGTGATGTCGGTGGCTCGTGCGACGATCTGCCCGTCGAGAGGAGCTCAGGATGCGGGGCGAGGCCACCGTGCTGCATGCCGATCTCGACGCGTTCTACGCCTCGGTCGAGCAGCGCGATGCCCCCGAGCTGCGCGGCAGACCGGTGATCGTCGGCGGCGGGGTCGTGCTCGCCGCGAGCTACGAGGCCAAGGCCCGCGGAGTGCGCACCGCGATGGGCGGCCGTCAGGCGATGCAGCTCTGCCCCGAGGCGACGGTCGTACCGCCGCGGATGGATGCCTACAGCGCGGCCAGCAGAGACGTGTTCGCGATCTTCCGCGACACCACTCCGCTCGTCGAGGGCCTGTCGATCGATGAGGCGTTCCTCGAGGTCGGCGGCCTGCGCCGCATCGCCGGCACCCCCGAAGCCGTCGCCGCCGCGCTGCGCGAGCGGGTGCGCGTCGAGGTGGGACTCGCGATCTCGGTCGGGGTCGCCCGCACGAAGTTCCTCGCCAAGGTCGCGAGCGCGGTGAGCAAACCCGACGGCCTGCTCGTCGTCGACCCCGATCGCGAAGAGCAGTTCCTGCACCCGCTGCCGGTCGAGCGGCTCTGGGGCGTGGGCGCGGTCACCGCAGAGAAACTGCACCGGCTGGGCATCCACACGGTCGGGCAGCTCGCCGAGCTCGAGGCGGCGACAGCCGAGAGACTGCTCGGCTCGGCGACCGGCGGGCACCTGCACGCGCTCGCCCGGTTGCGCGATCCACGACCGGTCGACACGACCCGACGCCGCGGATCGATCGGTTCGCAGCGCGCGCTCGGCACCGGCCCCCGATCGGCCGAGGAGCTCGACCTGATCCTCACGCAGATCGTCGACCGCCTCGCCCGCCGCCTCCGCGACGGCGAGCGCACCTGCCGCACGGTCGTGCTGCGCCTGCGCTTCGGCGACTACACGAAAGCCACCCGCTCGCGCACCGCCGGGCTCGCCACCGTGCGCACGGCGACCCTGCTCACGATGGCCCGCACCCTGCTGACCGCCGCGATGCCCCAGATCGAGGCGAGGGGGGTGACCCTCATCGGCGTCTCACTCACCCAGCTCGATCGCGCGACGCACCTGCAGCCCGAGCTGCCGATCGACTGGGGCGACGGCGAGCGCATCGACACGGCGCTCGACGCGATCCGCGACCGCTTCGGCGCGCAGTCGCTGGGGCGCGCGACTCAGATCGGGCGCGACCCCGGCTGGTCGACGCCGGTGCTTCCCGAGCACGAGTGAGCGCTCACTCGCCGCGGGGATCCTCCCCGATGGCTCGCGCAAGGCGCGACAGCGCGTCGGAGATCGACACGACTTCGCGCACGAGATCGGCGGATGCCGTGCGCAGCCGCTCCGAGCGATGAGCGCGCACCACCGCGACATCTCGACGCGCCTCCTCTGTCAGGGTGAACCCCGCGCCCCGTCCGTCCGCGGCGGGGGCCCGCACGAGCAGGGATTCCCGCTCGAGGGCGTGCAGCGTGGCACTGACATTGCTGCGCTGCAGGTCGATGCTCCGAGCGATCTGCGTCGCCGTGACCCCGGGAGTCACCGCGACCTCGTGCAGCACGAGGATCTCGCGCGGGGTCAGTCGACGCCTGCCGGGAAGTTCGAGGCCGCGCGGCTCGATGCGGTTGGCGATCGAGATCACGGCATCGGCGAACCGCTCGAGTTCCGCATCCGGAATTAGCGTCGAGGCATCCATTTGTGTATTATTTCATACGCTTCTGAGGGAGCGCGACCGGCACGAGGGCCGACCGCGCTCGTGTAGCCGTCGTCGCTGCCACCCAGGTCCTCCGGGCACCCGACGGCGCTCCTCGCGAAGCTCTGTGCTCGTCGCGCCCTGCATCCGACCGACCGACGAAAGCACTCATCTCATGACCTCCACCGCCGCATTCACGGCACCGCAGCGCAAGGCCCTGCGCGGGCATCCGATCGCCACCCTCATCGCCGTCTCACTCGGCCTGTTCATGGTGGGCCTCGATGCCACCGTCGTCTCGATCGCGAATCCCGCGATCGCCGCCTCGCTCGGCACCTCGTTCACCCAGCTGCAGTGGATCACCCACGCGTACCTGCTCGGCCTGGCCGTGTGCCTGATCGTCGGCGGCACGCTCGGCGACCGCTTCGGCCGCCGCCGCGTCTACATCGTCGCGGTGATCGCGTTCGCCGTCACCTCCGTCGCGATCGGCCTCGTCGGCAGCGCCGCAGGTGTGATCGCGTTCCGCGCCCTGCAGGGCGTCAGCGCCGCGCTGCTCATGCCGCAGACCCTGTCGATCCTGCGCGCGACCTTCCCCCGCGAGAAGTTCGGCATGGCGGTCGGCATCTGGGGCGGGGTCTCGTCGGTGGCGATCGCCGCCGGCCCGATCGTGGGAGGCGCGCTCGTGGCCACCCTCGGCTGGGAGTCGATCTTCTTCATCAACGCGCCCATCGCCGTGATCACGGTGATCGTCACCGCACTCGTGGTGCGCGAATCGACCGCGGGCAGCTCCACGGTGCGCTTCGACGTACCCGGAGTCATCCTGCTCGCCATCGGGCTGGCCGGCGTCGTGCTCGCGATCGTGCAGTCCGAGGATTGGGGCTGGGGCGACGCGCGCACCCTGCTCGTGCTGGGTGGCGCACTGGTGGTGCTCGCCGTGTTCGTGCTGGTCGAGCTGCGCAGCGCCCACCCGCTGCTGCCGATGTCGCTCTTCCGCGAGCCGGGCTTCTCGATCGGCGGACTCGCCGTCGGCGCGAACTTCTTCGCGCTGCTCGGCGTGACGTTCTTCCTGAGCCTCTTCCTGATGAACCTGCGCGGGGTCGAAGGCGTCGTGGCGGGCATCATGCTGCTGCCGCTGTCGGCCGTGTCGATCATCGCCTCGCCCATCGGCGCCGTGCTCGTCAGCCGCCTCGGCACGCGGGTGACCATGACCGTCGGACTCGCGCTCGTGGCCGTGTCGCTCGTGGCGCTCACGCCGATCGGCGTCGACACTCCGTACATCGCGATGGCGATCCCCTTCGTCGCGCTCGCGCTCGGCGTGGGCCTCACCATGACGGCAGGCGCGGATGCCGTGGTCGGCAGCGCCCCCGTGCATCTCGCCGGTGTCGCCGGCGGGTTCCAGGCCACGATGCTGCAGCTGGGCGGCGCGCTCGGCACCGCCGTGTTCGCCTCGGTCGTCGGAGCCGGCAGCGCACGGGGCGCCGCCGACCTCGACCTCACCGCCGCGCTGACCGACGAGCTCGCCCAGGGAATCGTGCCCGCGGGTCTCGGCGGCGAGGCCACCGCCGTCGCCCAGGATGCGTTCCTGTCAGGACTCCACTCGGCGATGCTCGTCGGCGCGGGCGTCACCGCGGTGGTCGCGGTGCTCGCCGCGGTGCTGTTGCGCACCGCGCGCCGCCACACCGCGCAGCAGGTCGTCGTCGAGACCGTCGAAGGGTCGGTCGGGTCGCACTGATCATGCCGTGGGGATGCTGCATGGCATCCCCACGCACCGCTCCGGCGCCTGCGAGCAGCTACACGGTGCTCTCGCTGGACCGACCGGCGATCCGATCCACCGCATCCTCGACCTCGGCTGTGCCTCTGGGCTCGTCGTCGAGGGCGCGGTGGATCGACACGCCCTCTATCATCGCGTCGAGCAGCTTCGCCGTCTCCGGATCGAAGTGCCGCTCGAGGGCCGCGCGGCTGCGTCGCATCCAGGCCGTCGTCAACGCCCGGTACGAGGGCTCGCGGGCAGCGAGCGTATAGAGCTCATGCGACAGCACGAGTTCGCTCCTGCCGCGCGCCACGTCGTCGAGGATGATCGCGACGACCGCGGCTCGGGCTGACGACGGATCGGATGCCGCGGCCATGCGCTCCTCGAATCGCGAGCTCACCGTGGTGGCGAACCTCGTGAAAGCCTCGTGCAGCAGTTCGTCGATCCCCGCGAAGTGATAGGTCATCGACCCGAGCGGCACTCCGGCGGCCGCGGCGATGCGACGATGCGACGCGCCGGCCACCCCGGACTCGGCGATCACGTCGAGGCACGCGGTGATGATGCGCTCCCGACGCTCCGGGTCGTTCCTGCGACCGCTGCGGGATCCGGTCGCGGACTCAGACGGCATGCTCGACACCGATGCTCCTCACGACACGGGCCGGACTCCCCACCGCGACGACATTCGCGGGGATGTCCTTCGTGACGACCGACCCCGCGCCGATCACGCTGTTCTCGCCGATCGTGACCCCCGGGCAGACGATCACCCCGCCGCCGAGCCAGACGTTGTCACCGATGGTGATCGGTTCGGCGGCCTCGAGCTTGTCTCGACGCATGGTCGGATCGATCGGGTGCGTGGGCGTGAGCAGCTGCACGTTCGGCCCGATCTGGCAGTCGGCGCCGATGGTGATCGCCGCGACGTCGAGCGCCGTCAGATTGAAGTTCACGAAGGTGCGTGCGCCGATCGAGATGTGGTCGCCGTAGTCGACGTGCAGCGGCGGGCGGATCGCGACGCCCTCCCCCAGATCGCCGATGAGGTCTTCGAGCCATCCGCGTGCAGCGGGGTCGCCAGCCAGCGTCTGACGCTGATAGAGATCGGCGAGCCGGGCGGCCCGCGCCGAGCGCCGCTCGATCTCGGGGTCGTCGGCGATGTAGAGGTCACCGGCGAGCATCCGCTCCCGGTTCGTGCGGGGGTCGCCTGCGAAGTAGTCCGTCGTGCCGTCGTGCGTCATGGGTCGAGGATAGCAATTCTGCGTACGTCCGTACCCATCTCTGTGCATCTGGCCTCGGACCCTGCCGATGACAGAATGGACGGATGTCCCCGAACCCCCACCGGCGACTGCTCGCCTCGATGCGCAGGATCCTGCACACCGACCCCTCCTCCGTCGCGCACACCGAGGCCATGCCCGTGATCGACGAGCGCACGGTGCCCCGCGTTCTCGATCTCGCGACGCGCATCGGCGAGGCGATGTTCGCGGTCGGCGCCTCGGCGCACGAGGTGACGCTCGCGATCATCCGGGTGTGCGATGCCTACGGGATGCGCGGGGTGCAGGTCGACGTGACCTACAACTCCATCACCGTGTCGTTCCACCTGAGCGGCGAGGTCTGGCCCGAGACGCTCGTGCGGGTCGTGCGCGTCGCCGCCCCCGATCACGACAAGCTGCAGCGGGTGCAGGCACTCGTGGCCGACATCGCCGACGGGCTCGACCTCGAGTCGGCGCGCACGGCGTTCCGCGTCATCCGCCGGGTGCCGTTCCGCTATCAGCAGCCCGTCGTGGTCGTGGCGCGCGCACTGCTCGCGGTCGGCGTCAGCATCATGCTCGGCGCCTCGCCGATCATCGTCGGACTCACCTTCATCGCCGCGCTCGGAGCCGCCGTCACGCAGGCGGGTCTCGCGCGCATCCGGGTGCCGCTCTTCTTCAGCCAGATCGCGGGAGGACTCGTCACGACGGTCGTCGCCGTGGCGGTGTCGGCGCTCGGCGCGGCGGGAATCGAGCCCTTCGTCGGCATCCGCCCCTCGATCATCGTCGCCTCGGGAATCGTGCTCATGCTGGCCGGGCTCACGGTGGTGGGCGCCGCGCAGGACGCGATCGACGGGTTCGCCCTGACCGCCGGCGGTCGCATCCTCGACCTGACCATGCAGACGCTCGGCGTCGTGATCGGCATCCTCGTGGGCCTGCAGCTCGGCAGCGTGCTCGGGTTCACGATGGACCTCCCCGACGACCCCGCACCCTTCGGGCCCCTGCTGAACCAGTTCACGGGTGCCATCATCATCGCGGTCGCGGTCGCGGTGTTCAACGGAGCGGGAATCCGCATCATCCTGGTGAGCGCACTGCTCAGCGCCATCACGATCGCCGGATACGCGGGCATGATCGCGCTGCAGCTGCAGCCGGCCGCCGCGAGCGCGATCGGCGCCCTGCTCGCGAGCTTCGTCGGGGTGCTGATCGCCCACAACCTGCACGTGCCGTCGGTCGCCGTGACGACGGCGGCGATCGTGCCGCTCGTGCCCGGAGTCGCGGTGTTCCAGGGTCTGCTCGAGATGGTGCACGCTGCCGGCACGGCGACGGGAGTGCTCGGCATCGGCGGCTCGCTGGTCGATGCGGTGGTGATCGGGATCGCCCTCGCATCGGGCGCCTCCCTCGGGCTGTATCTCGGCACCCCGGTGCGAGCCACGCTCAACGGCGTCACGAAGACACGCGCCCGCGCGCGGCGCTGACCCTGCACAGCCCGTGATCAGGCACTGACCTGCAGATGATCAGGTGCCGCGCACCCCGCTCGCGTACCATCGAGGCAGAACGCTGACACAGCACCGCGACCGGGACGACCCGGGCGCCTCTCTCATCGGGGACGGCCCCGCTTCGAAGGAGCTGCGGATGTCTCACACCTCACAGACTCGACTGGTCGGCGCCACCGACATAGGACGTATCGTGCTCGGCTGGGGCGCCTTCGGCGTCCTGCTTCTCATCCATCCGGTGATCGCCGCTCCCGCACCCGCGCCGACGCTCATCGTCGCGCTCGCGGTCATCATCGCCGTGATCGTCGCGTGCGCCTTCGGCGTCGTCAAGCAGGCCGAAGCACTGGCCCACAAGCTCGGCGACCCGTACGGCTCGCTCGTGCTCACGCTCTCGATCGTGCTGATCGAGGTGATCCTGATCTCGGCGGTGATGCTCGGTCCGGGCGAGCACGCCACGATCGCCCGCGACTCGGTCATGGCCGTCGCGATGATCATCCTCAACCTGGTCATCGGACTCTGCCTGCTGCTCGGCGGTCTGCGCCGCGGCGCCATGGCCCACAACCGCACCGGCACCTCGGCCTATCTCGCGATGCTCATCGTGCTCGGATCCCTCGCCTTCGCCCTGCCCGCGCTGATCGGCGAGGCCGGGTCGTACACGCTCGGGCAGGCGATCCCGATCATCATCCTGACGCTCGCGCTCTACGCGTTCTTCCTCTACCGGCAGATGGGTGCCCAGGCGTCCGACTTCACCGAGGTCGACGAGCGGCTGCGCGCGGGCGCGGGTTCACCGGATGCGCTTTCGTCGGATGCGGATGCGGATGCGACATCGGGCGGGATCGTCGCGGTGCTTCGGGAGAACCGCCGCGAGGTCGTCACCCGGCTCGCACTGCTCGTCGTCACCGTCGTGCCGATCGTCCTGCTGTCGCACGACATGGCCGCACTACTCGACGACGGACTCGGGCGTCTCGGTGCTCCCCCGGCCCTCGCCGGCGTGCTGATCGCGATGATCGTCTTCCTGCCCGAGTCCATCACCTCGGTGAGAGCCGCTCTCGGCGGCGAGGCGCAGCGCGTGAACAACCTCTGCCACGGCGCCCTCGTCTCGACCGTCGGACTCACGATTCCCGCGGTGCTGATCATCGGGATGCTGACCGGGCAGACCGTGATCCTCGCCGAGTCGCCCGCGAACCTGCTGATGCTCGCCGTGACGCTGCTGCTGTCGGTGGCGACGTTCAGCGCGAAGCGCGTCACGGCGATGCACGGCGCGGCGCATCTGGTGACATTCGCGGCGTACGTGCTGATCCTGTTCAGCTGAAATCCGCGTCGTTCTCGCGCTGACCGACATCTGCCCGACAGGAGGGGTCGACCCACCCGTTCGGGTAGTCACACCGATCGTCAGCCGCGAACCACGGCCGCGAGCTCGGCGCGCGAGGTCGCACCGGATTTGCGCAGCAGGTTGGAGACGTGGAACTTGACGGTGTTCTCGCTCACACCCAGGCTCGCGGCGATCTCACGATTGCGTCGGCCGGACGCGACGAGGCGAAGCACATCTCGTTCGCGAGGGCTCGCATCGATCGCGTCGGGGAGCTCGTCGGGTTCCGCGGGCGGATCGAGCGGCAGTCGGATGCTGACCTCGGAGCCCCACCCCGGCGTCGATGCGACCGACAGGTCTCCGGTGAGGGATGACACCTGCTCGGCGATCGGGCGCAGAACGTCGTCGTGCGGCGTGAGCTCGCCGCTGCCGTCATCACGGATCGCGATGAGCAGGTTGAGCCCATCGCAGTCCCACTGGATGCGCACGCGTCGGGTCTCGCCGCGGTCGACGATCGCCAGCACCGTGCTGCGCACGATCGAACGGGCCGAGTGGGCGATCTCGCCGGGCAGGGCGCGCCCGTTCGCGGGCGGTTCGACGAACTGCACATCGAGCTCGCTGAAACGCACGAGCGGACGCAGGTCGCTCTGCAGGCGCTCGAACGCCCCGGTCACGGGTTCGAGCCCGGATCCCAGCTCGTCGTTCAGCGTGCGCAGACCGACGAGGGCTCCCGCCGCGACATCGACGGCGATGGTCCGGGCGGACCGATCGTCGAGGCGCGGGGAGCGCAGGGTCGCGAGCAGCGATTCGAGGGTCAGAGCGTAGCGGTCACGCTGCTCGGCGAGGGCTCGAGCATGATCCGCGGCCACGCGACGCGAGGTGGGGTTCGTGGTCTCGATCGGGCTCGTGGTCTCGGTCGGGCTCGTGGTGTCGGTCGGGGCTGTCGCGTCCGCGGTCATAGCCCCCTACTCTAATCCGACCTACCCGTTCGAGTAGTCGATTCCATTCGGATGCAGGAGCGCGGGGCCGAGCGCGGAGGTCGATAGTGGAGGGATGACGACCTCCGCCACCATCTCGACCGGCGCCGCGATCTCCCTCATCGCGAACGAAGTGCTTCGCGCCGCGGAGCGCACCGGCGTCGCATCCGCCCGCAGCCTCGACGATCTCGCCGACCTGATCGACGGTGCTCCCCGCGTCTTCGTGATCGGAGCCGGTCGCTCGGGCATCGCCCTGCGGATGACCACCATGCGACTGATGCACCTGGGCCTCGACGTGCATCTGGTCGGTGAGGTCACCACCCCGGCGATCACCGCCGGCGACGTGCTGATCACCGCGAGCGGCTCCGGAACCACCGACTCGATCGTGCGCGCGGCGCAGCGTGCGAAATCCGTGGGCGCCCGCATCGGTGTGGTCACCACCGCCGAGGACTCCCCCCTCGCGGCCCTGGCCGATGTCTGCGTCGTCGTGCCCGCCGCACAGAAGCTCGACCGATCGGCGACCGCCTCGGCGCAATACGCCGGTGGGCTGTTCGAGCAGGTCGTCGTCGTGATCGGCGACGGACTCTTCCACTCACTGTGGCAGCGGCGGGGGTCGTCAGCCGACGAGCTGTGGGAGCGCCACTCGAATCTCGAGTGAGCGCCTCGTCCCTCTCTTCCCTCTCACTCACCTCGATCCGTCGATCCCGATCGACACCCTCACCAGAACGGAACACACCATGAAGCTGCAGTTCGCCATCGACACCCTGAGCACCGAGAAGGCTCTGGAGCTGGCCGCGGCCGCCGCGCCGCACGTCGACATCCTCGAGCTCGGCACCCCGCTCATCAAGAGCGAGGGCCTCTCGGCCATCACCGCCCTCAAGAACGCGCACCCCGACAAGATCATCTTCGCCGACCTCAAGACGATGGATGCCGGCGAGCTCGAGGCCGACATCGCCTTCGGCGCCGGGGCCGACCTGGTCACCGTGCTCGGCGCCGCAGACGACAGCACCATCGCGGGTGCCGTCAAGGCCGCGACCACGCACGGCAAGGGCATCGTCGTCGACCTGATCGGCGTGGCCGACAAGCCCGCGCGCGCTCAGCAGGTCATCGCCCTCGGCGCGGAGTTCGTCGAGATGCACGCCGGACTCGATGAGCAGGCGCAGGAGGGCTACTCCCTCGACAGCCTGCTGACCGACGGCACCTCGGCGGGAGTGCCGTTCTCGGTCGCCGGCGGCGTCAACGCCTCGAGCATCGCAGCCGTGCAGTCGTCGGGCGCGAGCATCGCGGTCGCGGGCAGCGCGATCTACTCGGCACCGAACGTCGGCGAGGCCGCTGCGGAGCTGCGCGCTGCGATCGCCTGACACCGGCGAGAAGCATACGAACCGCGGATGGGAGCGTCGGCTCCTGTCCGCGGTTCTGCGTCTGTTCCCGGGGAGGTTCCGGCTGAGGCGACCGGATCGGGTGACCGACGCTCAGCGACCGGTGAGTGCAGGAGCCGCACGGATCGCGCGCTCGGCGACCCCGGTGATGGCATCCACGCTCTGCGCGGCACTCACGACGAGCCCGCTCTCGTCCGTGCCGAGGGGCTCGAGTGTGGCGAGTTGCGAGTCGAGCAGCGAGAGGGGCATGAAGTGCTCGGACCGCACGACCATCCGCTGCGCGAGAACCTGCTTCGTCGCTTCGAGGTGCACGAAGAACACGTCGGGCGCATGGCGTCGCAGCACGTCGCGATACGACGCCTTGAGCGCGGAGCACGCCACGACCAGCCCCGTGAGGCGATGCCGGGCGAGCTCCTCACCGACGATCGCCAGCCAGGGCGCTCGGTCGTCGTCGGTGAGCGGGACACCACGAGACATCTTCTCGACGTTCGCCGCGGGATGCAGATCATCCGCGTCTCGGAAGGGAACGCGCAGCCGATCGGCGAGCGCCGCTCCGGTCGTCGACTTTCCGCACCCGGACACTCCCATGACCACGACCAGCGGACCCGATATGATCGCCGCACTCACCGTGCACGACCGAACTGCAGGAGGACCTTGCTCGATTCCGTCGCATCCGCCGCGATCTCGAACGCCGCGGCGGCCGAACGCCAGGGCTTCACGTGGCTGATCACGGGCGCGATGTGCAGGGCCCCCGCGGCGAGCGCGGCGATCACCTCGTCGATCTCGTCGTTGAAGCGGAACGACCCCAGCAGGTCGAGTTCCTTCGCGATCGCGAGGGCGACCTGCACGGGCTGCGGGCCGCTGGGCAGCAGGCCCACCATCGCCACGACTCCGCCACGCGTCGCCGCACGGATCGCCGTGTCGAGGCCCCGATGACTGCCTGAGGACTCGACGACGACGTCGGCATCGATCGCCGCGACATCCGCCTCATCGGGCTGCTTCAGCGCGATGTCGGCACCGAGTTCCTGCGCGACACGGAGCGGGCGGTCGTGCAGATCCACTGCCGTGATGTGCCGCGCCCCACGGGCCTTGAGCACCGCGATCGTCAACAGACCGATGGGCCCGCAGCCGACGACCAGCGCCGACAGGCCTGTGACATCGCCGATCCTATTGACGGCGTGCCAGGCGACGCTCGCGGGCTCGATGAGTGCGGCATCCTTCAGATCGACGCCCTCCGGCAGAGTGCGCAGCATCCGGGTCGGCATCGCCACCCGGTGCGCGAACGCACCGTCTCGATGCGGGAACCGGGCGGCCGATCCGAGGTACCCGCCACCTGAGATGTTCGGCCGATCGACCGGGTGGCGCACGTACTCCTTCGCCGGTGTCGCCGGATGCACGGCGACGCGTGCGCCCTCCCACGGACCGCTGCCGTCGGCGGCGGCACGGCTCACGACTCCGACGACCTCGTGTCCGAGCACCATCGGCGCGCGCAGGACCGACTCTCCGGCAGCGCCGTGCGTCCAGTAGTGCAGATCCGAGCCGCAGATGCCGCCGTAGACCACGTCGACGACAGCCTCGTCGGGTGCGGGAACGGGCTCGGCGATCTCGTCGATGCGAAGGTCACCGGCCTCGTGGATCACGATCGCGTGCGGTGCGGTGGTCATCAGACGACCGCCGTCATGCCGCCGTCGACGAACACGACCTGTCCCGTCACGAAGCGCGATGCGTCCGACGCGAGCCACACCACCGCACCGCCGATGTCCTCGGGTTCTCCCCACCGCCCGACGGGCGTGCGACCGAGGACCCAGGCGTTGAAGTCCGGATCGTCGACGAGCGCCTGCGTGAGCTCGGTGCGGATGTACCCCGGTGCCACACCGTTCACCCGCACTCCGCTTCCCGCCCACTCAGCGGTCATCGCCTTGGTGAGATTGCGCAGGCCGCCCTTGGCGGCCGTGTACGCGCCGATGGTCGGGCGGGCGAGGTCGGTCTGCACGGAGCAGATGTTGACGATCGCGCCACTCCCCCGCTCGACCATCGCACGCGCCGCAGTCCTCCCCACGAGGAAAGCGCTCGTCAGATCGGTGCGGATCACACGCTCCCAGTTCTCGAGACTCACCTCGAGCATCGGCTCCCGGTGCTGCAGACCGGCGTTGTTCACGAGGATGTCGATCGGCCCGATGGCCTCGATGCCCCGGATGCCGTCGACGACCGACGCCTCGTCGGTCACGTCGAACGCTGACGTAGACACCGCATCGGCGCCGAACTCGTCCGCGAGCGGCGCCGCAGCAGCGGCGACCCCCGCGGCAGCGCGGCCGTGGATGACGACGTGGGCGCCGCTCTCGAGGAGCGACCGTGCGATCGCGAGGCCGATGCCGCGGCTCGACCCTGTGACGAGGGCGCGGCGACCGGTGAGGTCGAACGGGTTGGTCATGATCTCTCCGTTGCTGATCAGTGGACGGTCAGTAGAACTCGACGGTGTCGACGACGTTGCGCAGCGGCACCCCGTCGAGCAGCCGGGTGGCGTTGTCGGCGAACAGCTCGGCGATGCGGCGATCCTCACGGGCGTCGAGGGCCGCGGTGTGCGGGCTCACCAGCACACGGGGATGCGCCCACAGCGGACTCTCCGCGGGGAGCGGCTCGACCTCGAACACGTCCAGCGCCGCGAAGCCGACGGTGCCGTCGTCGAGCGCCTCGAGCAGCGCAGACTCGTCGACGACCGTGCCGCGCCCGACATTCACCAGCGTGGCCCCGGGCCGGAGCACGGCGAAGACCTCACTGCCGACGAGGTGATGCGTGGCATCCGTCCCCGGCAGCGTCGTGACGACGGCCGAGACCTCGGGCAGCACCGACGCGATGTCGTCGGGGTGCACGGTTCGACTGACGCCGGGAACGGATGCTCCGCTCCGCGATGTGCCGATCACGGTCGCACCGAGCGCCGACAGCTTCTGAGCGACGGAGGTCCCGATCCCGCCGAGCCCGAGCACCAGCACCGTCAGGTCCGACACCTGCGACATCAGCCAGCGGCCGCTCCACTCGCGATCCCGCTGCTGCTGCTCGAGGCGCGGCAGGTGCTTCGCGCCCGCGAAGACGCCGAACACCGCGAACTCGGCGAGCGCGTCGCCGTGCACGCCGGCGGAGGTCGAGAACACGACACGCTCGAGCTCGGCCTCGGTGAGCCGGGCCGCGCGCACCTGACCGCCACCGCCGGCCGCCATCGTGTGCACCCAGCGCAGCGACGGGTTCGCCCGGAGCGTGCGCGCGAGGGCTGCCGGGTCGACATCGGGGATGCCGTACAGCGCATCGGCGGAATCGAGCATCCGCTCATAGGCCTCCTGCTGCGCAGCGGACCGGCGGAACGAGGGCTCGCCCGAGAAGTCCGCAGGATGCCGCATCGGCGGCAGCAGCGACTGATCGACGACGAGGTCGATGCGCGGTTCCCGGCTCGTGATCAGCTCGCAGAGCTCCGGCGCGAGCGGCGCGGCCACGGCCACGCGCAGGCGGGCGCTCACTGCAGCGCCTCGACGGCAGCCGCCACCTCGGCGACCGCGGCGGTGATGGTGTCGATGTCGGTCGCGAAGGAGATGCGGAAGAACGGCGAGCGTCCGTACGCGGATCCCTGGATGACGGCGACTCCCGCGTGATCGAGCAGGTACAGCGTCACGTCCTGGTCGTTCTCGAGCACCCGTCCGTCAGTCGTGTGCCTGCCGATGAGCCCTGCGCAGTCGACGTAGAGATAGAACGCGCCGTCGGGCACGAGCGGCGTCAGTCCGTCGATCGCCTGCAGCCCCGTCACCGCGGCGTCGCGACGCGCGCGATACATCGGCACCGACTCGGCGATGAAGTCCTGCGGCCCCTCGAGCGCCGCGGCCGCGGCGGCCTGGCTGATCGACGAGGGGCACGACGAGGTCTGCGACTGCAGCGTGTTGATCGCCCGGATCAGGTCGGGGCTGCCTGCCGCGTAGCCCAGCCGCCAGCCGGTCATCGCGTATGACTTCGAGACCCCCGAGACGACGAGCACTCGGTGCCGCAGGTCGGGCGCGACGGCTGCGAGGCTCGGCGCCGGCGCACCGGTGAAGGAGATCTCGCTGTAGATCTCGTCGGACAGCACCGAGACGCCCGGATGCCGGCGCAGCACCTCGGCGAGCGCCTCGAGCTCCTGCTCCGTGTGGATCGCGCCGCTCGGGTTGCCGGGGCTGTTCAGGATCAGCCACGTCGTGCGATCGGTGATCGCGGCCTCCAGTTCCTGGGCTGTGAGCTTGTACCCGGCCTCGACCGACGTCTCGACGATCACCGGGGTGCCTTCGTTCGCCCGCACCATGTCGGGGTACGAGACCCAGTACGGCGCGGGGATGAGCACCTCATCGCCGGCATCCAGAGTCGCCATGAGAGCGAGGAAGATGACCTGCTTGCCGCCCCCGCCGACCGTGAGCTCGGCGTCGGAGTACTCGATGCCGTGAGTGCGCAGCAGCGCACCGCGAACGGCCTGCCGCAGTCGCGGGGTGCCGTTCACCGGCGTGTACTTCGTCTCGCCCGCCTCGATCGCGGCGATCGCGGCCCGCTTGATGTGCTCGGGGGTGTCGAAGTCGGGCTCGCCGACCGTGAGATCGAGGATGCGGCGGCCGTGATCCTTCAACTCCCGCACGCGGGCCGCCGCCGCGGTGCTCGGAGACGGCGCGATGCGCCGCAACCGTTCCGCCGCACGGAACGACGAGACGAGCCCGTCGGTCGCCGTGATGCTCATGACGCGTCCTCGATGTCGGAGGTCAGGCCCTTCGCCTTCAGCACCTCGGTGAGGTTGCACAGCTCGATGGTGGTGCCCCCGGCCCAGTACTGGGTGATGAGCTGAGCCTCGTGCGCGTCGCGCGCCGCCGACAACTCCGCGGCCTCGGCGACCTCTTCGCGGCGCACCACGACCACGCCGTCGGCGTCGCCCTTGATGACGTCGCCGGGGCGGATCACCTCTCCCGCGAACACGACCTGCTGGTTGAGCGCCCCGAGGGTCTCCTTGACCGTGCCCTTGATCGACACGCTGCCCGAGAACACCGGGAGTCCGAGCTCGCGGAGCTCCTGAGTGTCGCGCACACCGGCGTCGGTCACGAGCGCGGCGATCCCCTTGGCCTTGCAGGCGTTGCCGAGCACGTCGCCGAACATGCCGGCCTCGGCGAACGCGCCGGCCGAGACGATCAGCACGTCGCCGGGCTGCGCATAGTGGATCGCGACCTGCAGCATGAGGTTGTCGCGGGGCGCGCAGACGACCGTGAACGCCGACCCCACGAACGACATGTCACGGTCGATGGGCTTGATGTTCGAGTCCAGTGCTCCGCGCCGGCCCTGGGCCTCGTGGATCGTCGCGGCGGTGAACTCGCCCAGGCGTGCGATGTCGGCGGCGGCGGCACGCTCGATCTTGGTGGTGACGTGAACCATGATGTGTCCTTACTCTGCTGTCGAGGAGCCGACTGTCGAGGCGGCGGTCGTCTCGAGGGCGGCGTCACGGCGATCGAAGGTGAGTCCTCCGGGCACCTGGAAGGTGGGCATGAGCTCGATGAGCCCGATGTTGACGTGAGCGGGCGCGTCCACCGCGAACTCGATCGCCGACACGACGTCGTCGACCGTGAGCGATTCGAAGCCCTCGTAGTACGTCGCCCAGGCCTCGGCATCCGTCTCGGGCGTGCCGCCGAGGTTTCGCGAGAAGATCTCGGTCTCGATGCGCCCGGGGCTGAGCTCGGTCACCCGCACCCGCTTGCCGAGCGCGTCGTTGCGCAGCTGCCGCGACAGCTGATGCACCGCCGCCTTCGTGGCGTGGTAGGCGGTGTGACCGAAGAAGTTGTAGTGCCCCGCGATCGACGAGATGTTGAGCACGTGGCCCCGGTCGCGCTCGACCATTCCGGGGTAGAGGAGTCGCAGGATCTGCATGACCGCGGTGAGGTTCACCTCGACGAGGTCGTCGAGATCCTCGGCGGAGGCATCGAGGATGTTCCCGGCGCGGCTGACTCCGGCGCTGTTCAGCACGATGTCGGCCTCGATGCCCCTGAGCTCGCGGGTCAGAGCATCCGTGTCGCGCACGTCCAGCGCATGCGGGATCGCGCCCTTCGCGGCCAGCTCCGCGAGACGCGACTCGTCTCGGGCGACCGCGTGCACCGCGAGCCCCTTCGAGAGGAAGAGGTCGATCGCGCCGCGGCCGACGCCGCTGGTCGCGCCGGTGACGACGGCGACTCGGTAGTCGGAGAATGTCATGGCAGGGTCCTTCCGGTGGGTGGGGTGGAGAGCGCGTCGAGGGCCGCGAAGACCGATCGCACGCGATGACGCAGGGTGTCGAGTTCGACGAGCTCTGCCCGGGCACGTGCTGCGGCCTCGACTGCGGACACGGGGCGGAAGCGCAGTCGTTGCCCCGGGCGCACCTGAGCGAGCACGTCGAGCGAGCCCGAGGTCACGACCGCGAGCACCGGATAGCCGGCGGTCACTCCGCGGCCCCGGTGCAGCACCAGCAGCTCATCGCCGGGCGGGACCTCGACGGCTCCCACCGGCACACCGCGCGAGAGCACCTCGCCCGTCGTACGCCGTTCGGGCAGCGGACCCGTCATACGGAGTCCGATGTGGTTGCTGGTGGGCGTGACGAGGTAGGGCTGCTCGAAGAGGCGCGCGGCCGTGTCGGCGAAGTCCTCGATGTCGGGCCCGTCGGTGACGTCGACGATGAACCCGTGTGCGACACGGGGCACATCGAGGCTGTAGAGCTCGGCCGCGAAGTGGTCGTTGAAGATGGGCGCGGTGGCGCTGCGCAGGGCGATCTCGGATCCCGCGACGAGTCGCCCTCCGAAGCCGAGCACCGAGTCCGGCGCACAACTGCCGAGCAGCAGCGGCACCTCGAATGAGCCGCGCACCGCGAGGTAGGCCCTGAGTCCCCCCTGCAGCTGCCGCAGCGCGACGGTCTCTCCTGCACGCACCGAGACCGGCTCGTTCGACGGCCTGCCCACCCCATCTACCGTGAGATGCCCGTCGGCCCCCGCCACCGCGATGAGAGTGTCGACGTCGGCCACGAACTCCAGGTCGAGTGCCGTGAGTTCGAGCAGCGGCGCACCGTCGGGATTACCGACCAGGATGTTGGCGACACGCGCCGACCGCTGGTCCAGCGCACCGTTCACCGGAACGCCGTAGCGCGGGCCGCGTGTGCGGCCGAGGTCCGTGATCTGCGTCGACCCGGCCTCGACGACCGTCAGCACACCGGCGGCCGATGCTCCGGTGGGCGCCGCTCCGGCGGTCATCGCGCGACCATCCTCGTGCTGAGGAGCGACTCGTACTCGTCGCGATCGATCGATCGGAAGCGCACCAGGTCGCCCGGCTCGTACGGCACGAACGGCTCAGCCGCGAGGTCCAGCACCACGAGGGGCGTGCGGCCGATCAGCGGCCACCCGCCGGGCGCCGCGGCGGGTGTGATGGTCGCCTGACGTCCGGCGACCGACACGACCCCCTGAGGCACGTGCGCGCGGGGACTCGCCAGTCGCGGCACGGGATGCGGAAAGGGCGGCCCGTCGAGCATCGGAGACCCTCCCGGAGCACCCAGGCATCGCACGACGTAGGTCGGCTCGCTGTGCAGACGCACGATCTCCTGCACGCTCAGACCCTGCGCCTCCGCGACGGTCGGCAGGTCGAGTTCGCCGTCGACGTCGTACAGCACCGGCACGTCGAAGGTGCGAGGCGTCGCGGTGAGCGGTCGGTCGTGGTCGAGCCCTTCGACCACCTGCGCGAGGTAGTCGCCGAGTCGCGCGAGCGACACCTCGGCGGGATCCACCTCGATCAGCACGGCGTCGTAGGTGGGGATCGCACACACCACACCGGGCACGCGGGCCTCGTCGACGAAGCGCGCAAGGTGATGCACGAGCCGCCACCCGGCCTCGCGGTCGGACAGGGCACTCGCGACGCGTACTGCGGCGGTGCCGCTGGGCGAGATGACGACGGATGCCGGTGCCATGACGGTCGCCTACTCCAGCCAGTCCGCGAGCGGGGCGATCTCGACGTCGGCCTCCTCGAGGCCGGCACGGATCTCTGCGGCCAGAGCGACCGCGCCGTCGGTGTCGCCGTGCACCAGCACGGTGTCGCAGGCGACCGGGATGAGCACGCCGTTGCGGCTCTCGATCACGCCGTCGACGACCATCCGCACGGTGCGGCGGCGGATCTCGTCGCCGTCGTGGATCACGGCTCCGGGCTCGGTGCGGCGCACCAGTGTGCCGTCGTCTTCGTACGCCCGGTCGGCGATGCCGACGATGCCGACGCGGAGTCCGGCGGCGCGGGCGGCATCCGCCAGCATCCCGTCCTGTGCCAGGACGATGAGGTCGGGGTCGATGCGGCGGGCGGCGGTGGCGACGGCATCCGCGTAGTCCTCGCGGACCGCGACCAGATTGCCGAGTCTGCCGTGCGGAGCGACGTGCGAGACCTTCGTGTTGTGGAACGCGGCGATCGCCTGCAGCGCGCCGAACTGGTAGAGCACGTCGGTGCGCACCTCGTCGGCCGTCAGCCCCATGTCGCGGCGTCCGAAGCCCTGCAGGTCGGGGAAGGACGGGTGGGCGCCGATGCCCACGCCTCGCTGCACGCATGCGCGCACCGTCTCGTCCATGATCTGCGGGTCACCGGCGTGGAAGCCGCAGGCGATGTTCGCCGAGGTGAGCACGTCGAGCAACGCGGCGTCATCGCCCATGCGCCACGGTCCGAACCCCTCACCGAGGTCCGCGACCAGGTCGATCCTCCGGGCCATCGCCAGCTCCTCTCGTCGTCGATTCCGCTGTGGGATCAGGCTAGGACGAATGGCATCGAGGGATGCGGGTTAATGCCGCTTCTGTGCCACATGGCGCTCAGAATTCCCAGAAGTACGTGGACTTGCTCGCCGACATGTGGCAAATTTCGTGCCATATCGATCGTTCACTTCGCACGCTCTCGGGTACCATCGAAGACGCACCGATCGCCGCACCGAGGAGATGTCCCATGGTCGTACCAGCCCGCCGGGTGCAGCGACGCGTCACCCTCACCGAGATCGCCGAGGCCTGCGGCGTCGCACCGTCGACGGTGTCGCGCGCCCTCTCGAACCCGAACAGGGTCAGTGCCGAGATGTATGAGCGCATCACCAGCAAGGCCCAGGAGATGGGATACAGCTCGGCACTCCTTCCCGCGACGGAGAGCAGGATCGCACGCGGGACCATCGCTCTGGTGCTGCCGAACCTCACCAACCCGTTCAACCTCGACGTCACGCGCGGCGCGCAGGCGCAGATCCGCGCCGCGAGCTACCTGCACCTGCTGGTCAGCACCGAGGAGTCGCTGCCCATGGAGGAGCAGTGGCTGCGCGAGATGGCGCGCACGGTCGACGGCATCGTCGTGTCGTCGCCCCGCATCGACGATGACGCGCTGCGCGCCGTCGCCCAGATCGCACCGACCGTGATGATCAACCGTGAGGCGCCCGGCCTCTCGGGAGTGGTGATCGACACCCCGGCAGGTCTCGGTCAGGCGGTGCATTACCTGAACTCGCTCGGGCACACGCGCATCGCCTACGTGCGCGGGCCGCACGGATCGTGGACCGACCGCACGCGGTTCGATGCGATCACGACGGCGGCGAGCGAACGCGACGTCGATCTCGTCACCGTCGGCCGCTATCAGCCGACGCTCGCGAACGGAGCGGCCGCCGCCGACGCGGTCGCCCTCACCCGCGCCACGGCCTGCATCTTCTTCAACGATGTCCTGGCCATCGGCGCACTCGACCGCTTCCGCCAACTGGGCGTCTCGGTGCCCGACGATCTCAGCGTCGTGGGCTGCGACGACATCTTCGGCTCGTCGTTCTCGCACCCGCCACTGACCACGGTCACCTCTCCCGGCGAGAGCGCGGGCCGTGCCGCCGTCGACATGCTCATCGGCCGGTTCTCGACGCGGGACCGCTCCGACCGCATCGACCACATCTCGGCGCATCTCACAGTTCGCTCCTCGACGGGGCCACTGCCCAGCTGAGGGAAGACCCCGGCTCGACCCCGGCCCGGCACCGGGCTCGACCCCGACCCGGCCCCGGCCTGGCACCCGGTCGGGCGGAGTTCGCGGTCTCGGGCGGACGCAGCCGCTGCATCTCTCCGCCCCACGGCGAGTTCTCCGCCCCACGTGCGGACACACACGAGGAGGGCTCAGGATGCCGTCGGCATCCTGAGCCCTCCTGCCTGCTGCACCCCGTGATCAGGGGATCAGGATGGACGCCGTCACGGCATCCTTCTCCTTCTGGGTCTGCTGCACGTCGTCGACCTCGTCGAGCGAATAACGACGCGTCTCCTTGGCGGTGAGCGCCGAGATCACCGCGATCAGCATGAGGCCGATTCCGAGCAGAGCCGGACCGCCCCAGCTCTTCAGGTCGTCGCCGGCCAGGGCGGTGGATGCCACGGGACCGATGGCGCCCGCGATCGCGAAGCCGATCTGGGTGCCGACGGCGAGGCCCGAGACGCGCACGCGGTTCGGGAACATCTCGGCGAAGAACGCCGGCCATGCCGCGTTCGCCGTCGAGTAGAAGAGTCCGTTGCACAGGATGCCGAGCACGAAGATCAGCGGCCAGTCGCCCTGCGTGATCGCCCACAGGTAGGGGACGGTCGTGACACCCGCGCCGACCGCTCCGATGATGAAGACCGTCTTGCGTCCGATGAGGTCGGAGATGTAGCCGGCGACCGGGGTGTAGAGCAGCGCGAGCAGGCTCGCGAGCACAGGAACCCACAGCATGGTGGGCTTGTCGAGCCCGTACCCGGTGGTGGCGAAGGCGACCGAGAACGTCGCGAAGAGGTAGCTCACGCCGGCGATCATGGCGCAGGCGGCGACGCGGATGATCGACACCCAGTGGAAGCGCGTGACCTGCTTGATCGGCGCGAGCTGCACCTTGATCGCCTGCGTCTCGACGAACGAGGGCGGCTCCTCGAGGTTGCGGCGGATCAGGTAGGCCACCACGACCACGACGGCCGAGAGCCAGAACGGGATGCGCCAGCCCCAGCTCAGCAGGTCCTCCTGCGGGAGTGCCGCGAACGGGATGAACACGGCCGTGGCGAGGAGTCCGCCTGAGGCCGAACCGCTCGTCACGAAGCTCGTGGTGAACCCGCGACGATTGTCAGGAGCATGCTCGAGGCTCATCGAGATCGCGCTCGCCTGCTCACCCGAGACCGAGAGCCCCTGGAGGATGCGGATGACCACCAGCAGTATCGGTGCGAGCACTCCGATCTGCTCGAACGTCGGCAGGCAGCCGATGATGAAGGTGCAGACGCCGATGCCGAACAGCGTCAGCATCATCACGAACTTGCGGCCGAAGCGATCGCCGAGCGGTCCGAGGATGAAGGCGCCGAGCGGGCGGACCACATATCCCACCGCGAGCGTCGCCATGCTCAAGAGCACGCGGATGCCCTCCGGCAGTTCGGGCGGGAAGAACAGCTGATTCAGGACGAGCGCCGCCGCCGTGCCATAGACCGCGAAGTCGTAGTACTCGAGTGTCGTGCCGACCCAGGAGGCGATCGCCGCCTTGGCCGGCGTCTTCCTGGGTGCAGAGATGGTCGTCATGTCGCCTCCATTGGCGGTTCCGCAGCGGGGTCGGCGATCGGGTCGGGTGCCGATGCCCCGCTGTGCGGGTACCGCTGGTCGGGTTCTCGTGGGCGGCGGGGGGTCGCTCGCTTGAGGGAACTGTATGGATCTGCAACAGGGCGAAACAAGCAATGTGCCACGGAAGTGCCAGATTATCAGCGGGATTCCGTGACTTTCCGGGATGATTCGATAGTGCGGGCGCCCGTTTGTGCCATCGGCTTTGCCACGAAGCGAGCGCTACGGATGCCCACCCGCCGTCTCGTCCACGGACGTCACATGCGCGCGTAGCGGGCGCGGGCGATGCAGAACAGGCCGTACAGAACGAGGCCGGCGCCGACGATCCAGAGGATCACGACGCCGAACGGGAGTCCGGCGAGGGCGCGCAGCGCCGAGTCGAGTCCGCCCGCGGTCTCGGGGTCGTGCGCGAGCGCGGCGATCACGAAGAGCACGCCGGCCACGCCGACGGCGATCCCCTTCGCGATGTACCCGGCGACGCCGAAGGCGACGATGCCACGTCGCGCCGTTCCGTTCGGCGGTGTGAGGTTCTTCATGAACGCCTGAGTGATGCCGCGCACGATGAACGCGATGCCGATCGCGGCGACGACGAGCCCCACCAGCACGAGCAGCACGACACCGGCGGGCACCGCCAGCAGCTGGGCGCTGAACGACTGCGACGACTCGGACGACTGCGACTGGCCGCCCATCGCGTAGACGAGGGCCGTGCCGCCGATCGCCAGGTACGCGGCGGCGGTGCCGAGGAACTTCACCCGGTGCGCCCACTTCTTCTTCGTGTCGGGGTCGCGCTCGACGACGGCCTCGGCGATCTGCCAGATCGCGAGGGCGAGCAGCCCGAGCACGATCAGCCACAGCAGGAAGACGCCGGCGGGCGTCTGCTGGATCTGCTGCAGAGCTCCGCCCTGGTCGGCGTTCTCGCCGCCGCCTCCGGTCGCGATCGAGATCGCGATGCCTCCGATCAGGATGTGCAGGATGCCGAGCACGACGTAGCCGACTCGGGCGAGGACACGGAATGCCGTGGAGTCCTGGGCCGCGCGGGCCGTCGACGATGCCGACGCACTGGTGTTCATCATGGCGCACTTCTTTCGATCGGAGATTCGCGGGACGGTTCTGCCCGCAGGGGGTCTTCTCGCAGAGCGTCGTCGTGAGGGTGTCGTGACTGCTCCGCCTTCGCGCGCGCGGCGCGGCGGGAACGCCAAAGCGAGACGCACGCCCAGACGACCGTGGCGACGGCGACACCCTCGAGCATCCCGGCGACCACGTCGCTGAGCCAGTGGGCGTGCAGGTAGGTGCGGCTCCACATCATCGTGAGCACCCAGATCGCGCCGAGCATCCACACGTACCAGCGCCGGAAGATCAGGCCGAGGATCACCACGACGGTCGTCGCGACGGCCGTATGGCCGGACGGGAACGAGGTCGCCACGCTCTCGGCGAGCGAGTCCTCGGGCCGCGTGCGGCCGATGACGGCGGCCATCGTGGCACCGATCGCGACGACGGCGACCATCGCGATCGCGAGCGTCGCGGCATCCCATCGTCGTCTCCGCCAGAGCAGCCAGACGATCAGCAGGGCCCCGATCACGATCATGCCGACGGTGCCGCCGACGATGGCGGGCACCCAGGCCACGACGATCCAGACGTCGCTCGTGAGTGCGCCCATGAGCTCGTTCCACCAGTGATCGATCGGCAGCGGCTCATGCCCGCCGATCGCCACGACGGCGCGGAGCGCGGCGAAGGCGAGGGTCGCCGCGACACCCCAGACCAGGGCCGTGGTGCCGCGGGCGACGTCTGCCACGACGGATCAGGCGATGGGGTCGTTGTTGCGCATGCTGCGGCGCGTGACCCGCTCGCCGGTGGCCGGGTCGACGGCGGTGCGGTCCACCGTCTCCACGCGACGGCTGCGCATCACGAGCACGAGGCTGATCAGGAACACGATGGCTCCCGCGATCATGAGGATATAGCCGATCAGATCGAGGTCGACGTAGCCGCCGGTGTCGATGTTGAGCGCGAAGACGAGGATCGCTCCGATGACGACGAGCGCGATTCCGGTTCCGATTCCCATGGTGTCCATTCCTCCCCGAGGCCGCCCCTGCGACCTCGCGACGACAACAATATGGTCAATGAGCACTGAGTCAATAGTCATGGACACGACCCCTCCCACGTGGTATGGATGGGAACGATGACTGAGCTCGAACGCCGCGCGGCGATCTTCGCCGCCCTCGCCGATCAGACGCGCCTGCGCATCGTCGATCTGCTCACGCTCGGCGATCTGTCGTCGTCCGAGATCGGATCAGCCCTCGATCTGCGCTCGAACCTCATCGCACATCACCTCGGCGTGCTGGAGTCCGCACAGATCATCAGCCGCACCCGCTCGGAGTTCGACCGGCGACGCAGCTACATCGGACTCCGTCCCGAGATCTTCGACACGCTCGCGCCGCCCAGCGTCGATCCCCCGCGGCGGGTGCTGTTCGTGTGCACCGCGAATTCCGCGCGATCGCAGCTGGCCGAGACGATCTGGCGCGACGTCAGCGCGATCGAGGTCGCCTCCGCCGGCACCCGGCCCGCCGCAGGCGTGAACCCGCAGGCGACAGCAGCCGCCGCCCGCCACGGGCTCGCGATCGATCAGAGCCGTCCGCCCCGTCACGTCGACGAGGTCCGCACCGACGGCGACCTCGTGATCACGGTCTGCGACGACGCCCACGAGAGCCTGCTGAACCGCGACGACCTGCACTGGTCGGTGCGCGACCCGGCCCGCATCGGCACCCCCGCCGCGTTCGACGAGGCATTCGACGCACTCAGCCTGCGGATCCGCGCGCTGTCGTCCCGACTCATCGCGGCCTGAGGGTCGACGGCGAACCCGAGATCCTCCCTCTCGCGACCCCGACGCCCGGGATGCCTGAGCCCGCTCTCACGCGGTCGCAGCGGCCCCCGCCAGCTCCTCACGAAGGAGAGCGGCGCCCGCGCTGAGCGCCTGGAGCTTGCCGCGCGCGACGTCGCGGGGCAGTGGTGCCAGACCGCAGTTCGTGCTCGGGACGAGCTTGTCCGCGTCGACGAAGCGCAGCGCGTCGCGGAGCGTCTCGGCGACCTCTTCCGGCGTCTCGATCGCGTGATCCGCGACATCGACGGCACCGAGCATGACCTTCTTGCCCCGGATGAGCTCGATGAGCTCCACCGGCACGTGCGAGTGGTGGCTCTCGAGCGAGACGGTGTCGATGCTCGAGGCCTGCAGCAGAGGGAACGATGTCTCGTACTGCCGCCATTCCGCGCCGAGCGTGGCCTTCCAATCGGTGTTCGCCTTGATCCCGTAGCCGTAGCAGATGTGCACCACGGTCTCGGCGCGCAGCCCCTCGGCCGCCATCTCGAGCACCTCCACGCCCCAGTCCCTCACGTCGTCGAAGAAGACGTTGAAGGCCGGCTCGTCGAACTGGATGATGTCGACGCCCGCCGCCTCGAGTTCCCTCGCCTCCTGATTGAGGATCGTCGCGAACTCCCGGGCAAGCTTCTCACGGCTCCCGTAGTGGCGATCGTAGAGCGTGTCGATCATCGTCATCGGGCCGGGCAGCGCCCACTTGATCGGCTGATCGGTCTGCGCGCGCAGGAACCTCGCGTCGTCGACGAAGACCGGTTCCTCGCGGCTCACGGCGCCGACGATCGTCGGCACGCTCGCGTCATACCGGTCGCGGATGCGGACGGTCTCCCGCTGGTCGAAGTCGACGCCCGAGAGGTGCTCGATGAACGTGGTGACGAAGTGCTGGCGCGTCTGCTCTCCGTCGCTGATGATGTCGAGCCCGGCAGTGCGCTGCTCCTGCACGGCGATGCGCAGAGCATCCTTCCGCCCCTCGGCCAGAGCCTCACCCTCGAGCTTCCACGGCGACCACAGCGTCTCCGGCTGGGCCAGCCACGACGGCTTCGGGAGGCTGCCGACGATCGAGGTGGGCAGGAGCGTGTTCATGGCGTGGAGTTCTCCGAGGGTCGGGTGAGAAGGCGGTCGGGCGAGAAGGTGGTCGGGCGAGAAGGTGGTCGGGCGAGAAGGGCGGTGCGTCGAGAGGGATGCTCGGCGATGGGCCGGTCAGGCGACGGACACGAGGTCGTCGGCAGGCACACGGTCGTCGACGGTGGCGCCGTAGCCGGCGGCCCACTGCTCGAGCAGCTCGCCGTGCGGCTGCATGAGGTGCTCGTCGGTGAACCGGCCCTGCTCGGTCGCGAGCCGGCTGCGCTCCTCGCGGTCGTACGCGATCTTCGTCACGGAGTAGTCCTGCTGCTCGAGCGTCGGCTGATAGACGCTCGCCGCGGTCGAGTTCGCGTTGTAGATCTCGGGTCGGTAGATCTTCTGGAACGTCTCCATCGTGCTGATCGTGCCGATGAGCTGGAGGTTCGTGTAGTCGTTCAGCAGATCGCCGCGGAAGTAGAAGGCCAGCGGCGCGACGCTGCCACGCGGCATGAAGTAGCGGACCGAGAGGCCCATCTTGGCGAAGTACGCGTCGGTGAGCGACGAGTCCTTCTGCTCGTACTCGACACCGAGCACCGGGTGGTGGTTGTCGGTGCGGCGGTACGTCTTGCTCGTCGAGACGCTGATGCAGATCACCGGCGACAGCGAGAATCGCTCGCGGTACGCCTCGGAGTCGAGGAAGTGCTGGAAGAGTTTGCCGTGCAGATCGCCGAAGTCGTCGGGAAGGGCGAATCCGCCCGCCGCTTCGCTGGCCGCCGGCAGCCGCACACTGAAGTCGTAGTCGCGCACGTACGACGAGAAGTTGTTGCCGACGATCCCGTGCGTGCGCTTTCCGGTCAGACGGTCGACGATCTGGATGTCCAGCACCTCGAGCAGGGGGAACTCCCGGTCCTCGCCCTCCGCGGCGAACTGCACCGCGACCGAGATGATCTCGAGCTCGAGGGTGTACCGGTCGGCGCCCGGGTTGTCCCACCGGGCCAGATCGTTGAACCGGCGGTCGATCATGGTCAGCGCGTTGCGAAGGTTCTGCTGGCGGTGCTCACCGCGCGCCAGGTTGGCGAAGTTCGTGGTGATGCGGGAGTCGTGCGAGGGCGAGTAGTCCTCGTCGAACCGGGTCGTCGTGATGCGGAACGTGAACTCGTGCGCCATGGGGTGCCAATCGGTGAGCTGATCGGCCGGGCTCGGCCTCGCGGAAAAGGGGATGACTCCATGGTGCGGCCAGACCGCTCCTATCGAGTAATGCGCGCGAGCTATGCCAGGGCATAGGCTGTGGCTATGGTCAGGCGGTCGAGCGGCATCACGCTGCAGCAGCTCACCTATTACATCGAGGTCGCGGCAGAGGGCTCGATCAGCGCCGCCGCCGATCTGCTCTACGTCGCGCAGCCCACGATGTCGGCGGCGATGAAGGACCTCGAGGGCCGAGTGGGCCGCGACCTGCTCGTCCGGTCGGCGCGCGGCGTGACCCTCACCACCGACGGCGTGGAGTTCCTCGGCTACGCCCGGCAGGTCGTCGAGCAGGTCGCGCTGCTCGAGCAGCGCTATCTCGGGCGGCCACCGTCGCGCCGCCTGCTCGGAGTGTCGACGCAGCACTACTCGTTCGCCGTCGACGCGATGGTGCGGATGGTGAAGGCGACCGAGGCCGCCGAGTACGAGTTCTCGCTGCGCGAGACGCGCACATGGGACATCATCGAAGACGTCCGCACCCTCCGCAGCGAACTCGGCATCCTGTATCGCAACGACTTCAACCGCAACGTCATCGACAAGCTGCTCCGCGACTCGGGACTCGCGTTCCGGCCGCTCTTCATCGCCGAGCCGCACATCTTCATCTCCCGCAAGAACCCCCTCGCCGCCCGGGATCGAGTGACCCTCGACGATCTCGCCGAGGTGCCGCGGCTCACGTTCGACCAGGGCGCGAACAACTCCTTCTACTTCGCCGAGGAGATCCTCTCGACCCTGTCGAGCACGAGGGAGATCAGAGTCTCGGACCGCGCGACCATCTTCAACCTCATGATCGGACTCGACGGGTACACGATCTCGACCGGAATCATCAGCGACGACCTCGACCCCGAGATCGTCGCGATCCCCCTCGACGTCGACGAGCGGATCGAGATCGGCTGGATCGGCCACTCCGCGATACCGCTCACAGAACAGGCGCAGCGCTACCTCGCGGAGTTGCGCACCGTCGTGGCGAGTTTCGGGGTGACGCTGCTCGGCTGAGCGCACTCCCCCGCTGCCCGCTCCGCCCGCTCCGCCCGCTCCGCCGCTGCTAGCACCTCGCCATCATCGCGCGCAAGAGCCATCTGTCGTCGCCGCGCGCGTGCCACGATCAGCACATGAGCACCCGACGCATCCCTCCCCTGATCGGGGATGCATCGTCGCGTACCGAGGACGACCTGATGGTCGACATCGCCTCCGGCAGCCAGACGGCTTTCGCACAGTTGTACGACCTCACGTGCGCGCGTGTGTTCGGACTCATCCTCAGCGTGATCGAAGCCCGAGCATCTGCCGAGGAAGTGCTGCAGGAGACCTACGTGCACATCTGGGCGCACGCGCGGGAGTTCGCGGCGTATCGGGGAAGCGCGGAGACCTGGATCGCGGAGACGGCGCATCGCCGTGCACTCGAACTCAGCCGGGCACTCGAACTCAGCCGCGCGACGGGACCGACTCCCGAACGCGGAACCACAGCGTGAGCTCCATGATCGCGCGGCCGATCATGTCGTGATCTCCCACGCGGAGGTCGTCGAACGAGTCGCGGTATCCGGATGCCATCGCAGGGTCCGCCGCGACCAGCGACTGGTACCCCATCGTCCATTCGGCGAACCGCCGCTCGTGCAGGGGCTCTTCGATCAGAACGCGTACATCGTGGTGCCGTGGATCGCGACCGATCTTCTCCATCACCTCTTCGACGTCGGACCTCGGTCCTTCCAGGATCTGGACGAACTCGCCTCGCCGGTAGAGAAGCATCCCGGTGATGTCGCTCGCGCTGTTCCGCGCTCGACTCACGGCCAGCAGTTCGGCGAGCTCCCGCTCGTCGAACGGGCGCGTGGCACTGCTGCTGTACACGAGCGAGACGAGCGGGTTCGCGTCGGTCATCCGGCATCCTCCTGCTGTCCCGCAGTGTCGTCGGCGTCGGCGGTCACGGCCGCCATCGCCAGATGGTGGTCCGCATGGTCGCCGAGGGAGCGGGACGCGGCGTCGAACGCACGCCATGCGCCGTCGACCTGGCGGTCGACGTATCCGAGAAAGGTGCCTTCCCGGCTGCCCACGTAGAACCCGTCGGCCACGCTCGCCCACAGGGGGCGGACGGCCGGCGGCGACTGATCATGCATGTGATCAGCGTACCTTCGCGAACACGGCCGGGGTCGGATCATCCTGCGGAGGGATGCATGTACCTCCGACGCGAGCGAGATCACCGTGCGCGCCAAGACGGTCTTCGCGTGCGGCGACTGGAGCGTGATGGCGTCGGACGACGGCTGGTTCGGGTGGTCGCCGAACTCCGACGAAGAGCGGAGTGCCGCCGCCGCGCTCTGCCAAGCTGGTCGACATGATCACGGTTCACCTGCGCTACGAGATCGACCCTGACAAGCTCGACGACTTCACCGAGTACGGACGCCGGTGGATCCGTCTGGTCGCGAAGCACGGCGGCACCCACCACGGCTACTTCCTGCCGAGCGAGGGCGACAGCGATGAAGCGTTCGCGCTGTTCACCTTCCCCTCCCTCGCCGCGTACGAGGTCTACCGCACGGCCTCGAAGACCGACCCCGAGTGTGTGGAGGCCTTCGAGTTCGCGCGCAGGACGACGTGCATCCGCCGGTACGAGCGCCGCTTCCTCAGCCCCGTCTTCTCGGGGGACGCGGACTGAGACGGCGCGGGGCACCGGATCGAGTCCAGCCGATTCTCTGATCGGCTGGGCTCGAGGCCGACGCACTCTTGTCCCCCGAACGGCCGATACCGGCGGCGGCGAGCATCCACGAGGATGGTCTTTTCCGAAGATTGCGAGCGACAGGTGACGCGCGATGAGGGGCTCTCGATGACGGCACCGGATCACCCGGTGGATGCGCTGTCCGATTTCGCGGACCTCATGACGCACGAGCAGGAGTTCACCGACGGTCAGGTCGATCCCGGGGTGCGCAGGAAGCGCAGGCGTCGGGGGCTCGTCATCACCGCCGTCTGCCTCGTCCTCGTGCTCGCCGTGACCGGCGGCTACATCGGGTGGGCGCTCACGGCGCCCACGAATCCGCCGACGGTGACCAACCGCACACCGCAGGTGCCGGTCGGGGCCGCTGCCACCATCGCGACGCCGATCGCCACGGCGTCAGCGATCAGCATCGCCGGCGCCGATGCCTATCTGGGCGAGGGGGCGAGCGGCATCTGGTCAGCGACGGGCACGGGCGAACCGCTCCCGATCGCGAGCATCACCAAGCTCATCACCGCCCTCGTCATCCTCGATGCGTCGCCGCTCGCCTCGGCGGACGACCCCGGGCCGACCATCACGTTCGACAAGGCCGACCACGATCTCTACGACGCGTACTACGTGCTCGACGCGACCATCGCTCCGATGCCCACCGGCACCGCCATGTCGCTGCACGATGCCCTCGCCGTCATGCTCATCCCCTCGGCGAGCAACTACGCCGAGGCGCTCTCGTCGAAGATCTTCGGATCGCAGAACGCGTTCCTCGGCGCGACGCGCGACTGGCTCGCCGCCCACGGGCTCACCGGCACGACGGTCACGGATCCTACGGGCATCAGTCCGCGCAACACGAGCACGCTCACCGACCTGCTGTCCATCGCGAGGCTCGCCGCCGCGAATCCGGCTATCGCCCGGATCGTCGCGACCCCGTCGATCTCGGTCCCCGGTGCCGGTGCGGTGTACAACACCAACGGCCTCCTCGGCACGGTCGGGATCACGGGGCTGAAGACCGGGAACCTGGGCATGGGCACGCACAACCTGCTGTACACGGCGACGCTCGACGTGGGCGCGGCCGCTCCGCTCGCCGTCACCGGCGTCGTCCTCGGGGCACCGACGCGCGATTCGGTGAACGCCAGCGTGATCGCCGCACTCGAGAGCATCCGCTCCGGGTTCCACGCGGTGCCCGTCGTGACCGCAGGGCAGGAGATCGGATCGATCTCGACGCCCTGGGGATCCAGCGCCACGCTGGTCATCGACGAGGACGCGTCGATCTTCACCTGGTCGGACACCCCGATCGAGGTGGCGGTCGACATCGACACCCCGCTCACGTACCGCGACGGCACGGTCGTCGGAAGCGTCACCTGGACGGCCGGCCCGAACACCGTCACCGCACCCGTGACGATCGCCGGCAGCATCGACCCGCCCACCGAGTGGTGGAGACTCACCCACCCGTCCGAGCTCAGCTTTCTGGCGGATGCCGGGGGCTGAGGATTCTTCGCAGCACGGTTCGCCTCGGCAGGTCGATCGTGAAGCCGGGCGGGATCTCCCCCACAGCGTCGACTACTCATCGTTCGCCTGCAGGATCAATATCCGCGCCCTCGCGCCCTACCGCGCCCGCTCGTCGCAGCACGCGTGGATCTTCACGGAAGACGACATCCAGGTGTTCCGGGACGAGCTGAAGAAGCGCCCTCGGCATCGACTCCCACTGGCAGCACGAGGACGGCGTCATTCCCGCGACGAGACCTCCTCCAACGATGAGGCTGCTCGTCATCGTTGCTGTTGCCGCAGCGTCGCCAACCAGGCCAGCCCCGACGGCAGGCGCGGTTCGCAACTGCTCGTACCGCGCGAACAGGATAGACGCCTGCTGGATCCGCGGCAGATTTCGGCAGGCGTCCTCAGTTCATCCTCGTCCGTGAGCTCGACGGCCCAGCCATACCCCCCCCCCTGACCTCGGCTCAACCGCAGACCGCACCGTATTCCTCGGTGAACAACACGCACGGTCGACGTACCGCCTGGGCGTCCGCTCTCAGCTTCGCCATCATGTCCGCGTGTCGCGCTGACTCCCCGCACCAGAACTGGAAACGCGCCCTCACCTACTCAGCCCCTTTTTACTTCCTTGTCTGGCCGTTCACCGACGATAAGACCACTTATCGCAGCTATCCGGCGCAACCTCATCTCACTTCACCGTCGCGTCCGTTGGACATGAAAGCACCTCGCCTCCGCGCATGACGCGCAGCGATCGGGGCGACTACGGAGCGATTCACGAAAGCGCGTCTCCCTCGACGAGTTCGCCTCCTGTAGACCGCCAGCCAACGAGCCCACGCGTCATGTTCGCTGCGTCATATCCGAACTCAGCGAGCAGGTTCGCCGCGCCGCTCGACAGCAGGCCGCCGGTGCAGAACGTGATGAGCATCCGATCCGCGGGCAGTTCATCCATACGTTCCTCGAGCTGCGCGAGGGGTATCAGCACCGATCCCGGTATGTGATGCCGCCTCCACTCCCGCATGCCACGCACGTCCACGATGAGCGCGCCGGACGCCGCCAGCACTCGCGCTTCCGACGGGCTGACCGTCCGGGGGCGACGGAAGAAATGCCGCGTCGGTGTCACCGACGAGCTTCCCTTCGCACATTGACCAGCGTGAGCACACCGCCGAGCACAGGGATCAGCGCCATGAGCCGCGTTCGCAGCAGCAGATCACGGCCGAACAGCGCCGTGACCGCGACGGCGAGATAGAGCGCTCCGTGGATCGGCCCGATCATCGGGGCGACTCCGTCAAGGTCCACCGAGAAGCGATTCACGAGCAGGACCGCGATACTCAGCAGCTCCAGCACCGAGAGCACCTCGAGGGCGCGCAGCAACGGCTTCATTCTGCACCCGGCCGAACGATCATGAGCACCACGACGGTGACCCACAGCAGGTTGAACACTCCGGTCATCGCCCGCATGCCGCCCAGGCCCCCGCGATCCGGCACTGAGGCGAGCGCATCTCGTTGCGCGGGCACGATCCGCAACACGAGCAGAGCTCCGGCGATCGCGGTGAGCACCATCGCGATGGTGATCCATATCTCCCCCAACCACCCCTGCACGGCGGCGAGCGCAAGCCCGACGAGTGGAACGGACAGCGCGAGGATGCCGTAGGTGCGGGTGATCCGATGCAACACCCTCGCTGCATCCACCCCCGCTACCGGGCCATCGGTGGCGGAAGCGTCACTGGCGATCTGCGGAGCGAATCGCGGGAAGAGACTGGTGGTGACGGCGACAGGACCGATGAAGAGGATGCCGGCGACGACGTGCACGGCGAGGAGAGCATGTTCCACACCTGTAGTTTACCTAAAGGTCGACGATGCCCGCAAACGTCGCCAGCATGTGTACGCGCAACGCGTCGGTGAGCTCTATATGCTCCTGAGAGAATGCTCTATCGAGGTCGGCCACACGCTCTGCAGCGTCTGCGAGCAGGTCCTGACCACGGCTCGTGACCTCCAGCCGAGAAGCGGCACCCGCACGCGCCGTGGCGTCGGTGACCAATCCCGCCTTCTTCAGTGCACCGACAGCGATATGGGCGCTCGCCGCCGTGATGCGCGATCGTCGAGCCAGCTCACTGAACGAGATGCCCGGCGTGGCACGGACGTGTCCGAGCAGTGCGTACTTGCGCAGCGTCAGGTCGAGCGGCTTCAGCGCATCGGCGACACGTTCCTGCCAGCGCGCTGCAACAGTGAGCAGCGCGATCGTGGGGCTGAAGGGTGGAGTCTCGGTCACTCGCTCAGGCTACTCGCCGGGGTGGATCAGAGACCGCCCTATCATCGCTCCGGATCTCTGTAGGTGTCGCGCAGAGTACCGAGCGGATCCATCTGCATGCGGACTCTCTCCCCGATGACTGCGACATCTCGGCCGGGCCCCATGGGCGCCCATACTTCACCGAGCACCTCCCTGTCCCCGTGAATGAAGTCCCGCCAGAGAACGGCGAGTTGTGACACCTCACTCTCGTCACCTGGGGAGAACAGCAGATCGAGCTCGGCATTGTGAACCGGCGCGGCTTGCGGTGTTCCGGTGAAGAGATAGGCGTACGTCGGTGCTGGTGCGGACAGCCTCGCCGAGAGAATCCGCTCCGTCGGCTGACGATAAGCACGGTCGGTGCACCAGGCGGTGCTATCGTCGCCGACCTCGAGACCGGACCTGCGAGCCCGCTCGAGTGCCGATCGATATCCCGAATCCGCGTTCTCTGACGCACGTCGCGCCGCCGGCAGAACGCTCGCCATCAGAGCCGCCTCCCGGAGGTTGGTGCCGATCAGAAGGGGGATCCCTTCCGCAGCGCCCTGCTCGAACGCCTGCAGCGGCGACTGAACGAGAGAGGGAACACCGAGGACGGGCCGGAACGGCGTCGGGAGTTCCCATGCGCCCAGTGAGGCGCGTTGCAGAAGTCGCCCCTGGGCGGCGACCACGTCAGCCTCCGGCCGAGAGATCAGCTGCGCGACTCCCCCCATCGAGGCGGACATCACCGAGGCGACCGCGTTCGCCTGGGCCACCGTGTGAACGCGCTCCGCTGTGCCGCTCTGCATGATGGCACGCGACACCAGTGTGGCGCCCCACTCGGTTGCCAGCACCGTCGCCACCATCGCGGCCCCTGCGGACTGCCCGGCGAGCGTCACCCGAGAGGCGTCCCCACCGAAATGTTCGACGTTGCGCCGCACCCATTCGAGGCCGACCCTGATGTCGTGCAGCCCGGTGTTCCCGGAATCCGCGTACTCCCCTGCCCCGTCGTGCCCCAGATGGAGGTGCCCCAACGCTCCCACACGGAAACTGAGCGCGATCACGACGGCGCCGAGCGACACCGCCAGCGCCCCAGCATCACGTTCCGTACTCGAGCCCGCGAAGCCGCCTCCCCCATGGAGCCACACCAGCACGGGGAGGCCCCCCACGTCGACCGGACTCCAGACAGACGCGTGGATGCATTCACGGCCGTCGCCGATGACCGGACCCGGGTCATCGAATCGAAACGCGTGCAGATGCTGGGGAGCTACCGCGGGATGCGGATCATCGTCCCTGATCCCTTCCCAGGCGACGCCGTGGACCGGAGGAAGAAAGCGTCGTTCGACCCGAGCGATCGGGATGCCGCGAACCCTCATCGCCGTCGTATTCCCGACAGCGATCACGCGCTGGCGAACACGGCCCTGCGGCAGGGCGATGGTTCGAGCGATCACGATCCCTCATCCTTAGACTGGGCGATGACATGAACTTCGATGACATCCTCCTTTCTCTCATCGCGCGCCGCGCCCGCAGCGGATATGAGCTGAAGAAATGGCTCGACGTTGAGGGCATCTTCATCCGCGCCAATGCCGACCAATCCCAGATCTACCGGACGCTGCGGCGACTGGAGAAGCATGGGTTGATCAGTCACGACGTCGTTCGCAAGGGGGGTCCTGATTCGAAGATCCACAGTGTCACCGACGCCGGAGCAGAGCACCTTCGACGGCTGGCCGACGCTGAGTACGAACCGCCCGCTCGCTGGCAGGAAGCCGATTTCCTGGCTCGGATCTCGCTTCTCGGCCCCGTCTCGCCAGCTTCGATCGTGTCGACCATCACGCGCGAACTCGCTTTTCGACGTGACCAGATCTCCCGCTTCCGCGGACGGGATCGCGATGACCAGGGGGAACCGGGGCCGATCGAATTCGATAGCCTGCTGATCGAGCAGCTCGGTGCCGACATGGATCGGTTCGGACGCCAGTCGATGGACGCATGGATCGCCTTCCTCGAGGAGCAGCACACACTGTGGGTGGCGAGACTCGATCAGGGCCTCGATGCCGAAGCCACCCGTGCGAGCTCTTCCTCAAGCTCTTCGAGCTGATCCAGTCCGACTCCGGGGATCGCAGCCGCGGCGACGAGGAGAGAATCGGCGCCGACGAATCCGGCAAACATCTCGCTCCGGAACGCCGGGATCCGATCACTGATCAGCTCGCGTCGATGCTCGTCTTGGAGGAGCTCGCGAACCGGCGTCGCCGCGATGATCGCGTCGGCAGGAAAATCCGTTCGGCGCGCGGCGACCACGCGGGACCGCTCGATGACCGGCCACTGCGAACGGATCAGCAGATGCTCTGCCGTCACCGGACCCGAGACCGGAAGTCCGAGCCGTTCGAACTGATCGTGCGGCGCATCGCTGGAGCGCATCACCCCCACCAGCAGTTCAGCCATGCGGAGTTCGAGCTCATCGTCGCACAGCGGGTCCTCTTGATCGGGGTCGTTCTCGAGGTCGAACAGTAGCGTTCCGAACTCGGCGGGGTTCCCGAGAGCCCACGCGGGGATCCGGAGGACCGGCACTCCCTTGGTGAAGTCGAATCCCGGGACGAGCTCTGCGCTGCGCAGTTCCTCCACGGTGAATCGTCCGCGCATGTGGGTGGGCATGAGGGTGTAGTCGAAGAGCGGTTCGTTATCAAGGGTGGCGCTCGACCGCATGTATACATATCTCCCGTCCGTCACATTGACGTGCCCGCCGTGCGCGCCGAACAACGCGGCGTCTCGGATCGGCTCGTCGGTCGCAACGGTGTCTGCGAGTGATCGGCCCTGCATGTCCGGCGTGCGCTCGAGGTCGAAGTAGTCGAGCAGAGTCGGACCGACATCGATCGTCTGGACGAGGCTGTTGCGCCGCTCTCCACGGATACCGGCGCGCGGGTCCCAGACGTAGAGAGGAGTATGGATCGTCTCGTCGTACCAGGGCATGACCGACTTCCCCCACCAACCGTGCTCGCCGAGGAGGAAGCCGTGATCGGTGCAGACGATCAGAAGCGTGTCATCCCACATGCGGTGCTCATCCATGAAGTCCAGCACCCGCCCCAGGGAGTTGTCGCACATGGTCACGAGTGCCATGTACGCATCCCGCGCGCTCTCCGCCTCCGCCTGCGACTCCGTGACGCGGCGGTACGAGGGCCAATCGAAGGTCGCTTCGGCCTCAAGCCCTTCCGCTCCGTAGGCCTCCCGATAGCGGTCGTAGCTGAAGAACGGCTCGTGCGGATCGAAGGTCTCCAGATGCAGCAGCCACCTGTCTTCGTCGAGGTTGGTCTGCATGAACTGCAGCCCCGCATCGAAGGTGAGCGTCTGCGGATGATCCGCCTCGTCCTGCAGATACTGCCGGTTGATCCAATCCTGACGAGACAGGAAGTGCTTCGGGTTGAGGTTCTCCGGCGGCGTCGGATCGGCGACGTGCCCTTTCCACAGGTCACCCTCCTGACCGCGGAAGAACTCGTAGCTGTTGAACCGGTTGTGGTACGTTCCCCCGCCGTCTTCCCAGTAGTGCTGGTGGTCCGTCACCATGTGCGTGTAGACGCCGGACTTCTTGAGCATCTCGGGCACGGAGTCGTCGAACGGTTCGAGCGGACCCCAGGAGCGATGAAGGAAGTTGTACCGCCCGGTGTGCAGTTCCCGCCGAGCCGGCATGCACGGCATGCTCCCGGCGTAGCACTGATCGAAGCTCGCCGTGCGCTCTGCGAGACGCTCGAAGTTGGGGGCTTTGACGTCGAGCCCGCCGTACCCCGGCAGCATTCTCCGGTTGAGGCTGTCGAACATGACCACGATGGCTTTCATCACATGACTTCTTCCTGCTGGATACCGATCGACTGTGCATCGAGGAACCGACGTCGTTCCTCTCGACGGTCACGTTGCATGACCGGGTCGGCGATCGGCGCGGCCATGAGGAGCCGCTGGGAGTACTCGTGGTCGGGAGCGGCGGTCAGCTTGTCACCGTCGCCGAACTCCACGATGTCTCCGCGATACATGACTGCGACGCGATGGCTGATCGCGCGCACCACCGACAGATCGTGGGAGATGAACAGATACGACACGCCTGTGCGCTCCTGGATCTCGATGAGCAGATCCAGCACCCGTGCCTGGGTCGACAGATCGAGGGCCGAGACCGGCTCGTCGCACACGATCAAGCGAGGTTCGAGCGCCAACGCTCGCGCGATCGCGATACGCTGACGCTGCCCTCCGGAGAACTCTTTGGGATAGCGATCGACCGCGTCCCCAGGCAGATTCACCGCATCGAGCAGTTCCTTGATACGCGCACGTCCATCTGCCGCGCTGACCCGCTTGCGCAGCAGCGGCTCACCGAGGATGTCGCCGATCGTCATCGCCGGGTTCAGCGAGCTGTACGGGTCCTGGAAGACGACCTGAATGTCATCCGAGAGGTCGCGACGCTGCCGCGGGCTCAGCTCGGCGATGTCCCGGCCGTCGAAGTCGATGGAGCCGCGGGCGACAGGAACGAGACCGAGCACGGCTCGTCCCAGCGTCGTCTTTCCCGACCCGGATTCGCCGACCAGACCGAGGGTCTCTCCGGGACGGATATCGATGGACACCCCGTGCAGGGCCTGGAACGGCGGCTTCCGCCATCCTTTCATCGGAAACTCCACGACGACGTCCTTCACATCGAGGAGTCGGTCTCGTTCCACGTTCTCGCTCACGGCGATCACCGTTCCTCTCGTGCGGTCGCCAACGGGCCGCGTGCATCGACGCCGTCGAGCGTCGATCCGAGCAGCATCCGAGTGTACGGATCCTGCGGATTCTTGAAGATCTCTTCCACCTCGCCCTGCTCGACCACCCGGCCGTGCTGCATGACGACGACGCGGTCGCAGATATCTGCGACGACACCGAGATTGTGGGTCACGAGCATCACACCCATACCGGATTCACGCTGCAGCTCGCGCAGCAGATCGAGCACTTCCGCCTGCACGGTGACATCCAAGGCGGTCGTAGGCTCGTCGGCGATGAGCAGACGAGGGTTGCAGGAGACCGCTCGCGCGATCAGCACCCGCTGTGCCATCCCTCCCGAGATCTCGTGCGGATAGGCGTCGAATGTCCGCTTGGGATCGTTGATGCCCACTCGCGCAAGCAGCTCGAGGGCACGAGAGCGCGCTGCCGCAGCCGAGAGTCCGAGTACGGCCCTCATCGGCTCGACCAGCTGATACCCGATCCGGAACGAGGGGTCCAGATTGCTCATCGGCTCTTGAGGCACATAGGCGATGCCCTTGCCTCGGAGTTGCTGGAAGACGTCCTGACCGGCGCCGGCGAGTTCTCGACCGTCGTACCGAATCGATCCCGCCACCACTCGCCCGCCTCGGGGAAGCAGTCCGAGAAGCGAGAAGGCGGTCTGGGTCTTGCCCGACCCCGACTCTCCGACGACGCCGACGATCTCTCCCTCGCTGACGTCGAACCCGACATCGTGCACGACGACGGTCGGCGAATCCTCGCTCCCGTAGGCGATGCTCACCCCGCGAACCGAGAGCAGCTTCTCCGAATCGCCCGGACCGTCCGGCGTCGGCAGGGAATCCGATCCCCGCCGCGCGGGCAGCGCGCCGGCGACGCGCCGTCCCTGGAGCGAGTCCCTGATGGCGTTTCCGAGCAGCACCAGCGCAGCCACGGTGATCGAGATCATGAGTCCAGGCCAGAGCACGGACATCGGAGCGATGAAGATGTTGGTGAATGCGTCCTGCAGCATCCCTCCCCAGGTCGGTGTGCTGGGGTCGCCGAGTCCGAGGAACTCGAGTCCGGACTGGATGATGATCGCGATGCCGGCGACGATGGCCGTCTGGATGATGATGGGCGACCGCACGACCCGAAGGATGTGACGGACGATGATGCGGACGTCGCTGAGCCCTGCCACCCGCGCCGCGTCGACGTACAGCTCACGCTTCACCGAGAGCACCTGGTTGCGCACGAGACGGAAGAAACCGGGAGTGAGCATCACGCCGAAGACGGCCATGCTGGCGTACACCGAACCGCCCAGGCTCTGATAGAACGCGAGGAGCACGATCATGGCTGGAAGGGCCAAGATCACGTTGGAGACCCAGCTGGCGATCCCGTCGAACGCGCGTCCGAAGTACCCGGCGATGAGGCCAGCGGTCGTCCCCAGCACGAGCGCGATCGATACGGCGATCAGCGCACCGATGAGGGTGTTTCGCCCACCCGCGACCAGCCGACTGAGAATGTCGCGTCCGGCGCCGTCGCCGCCCAGCAGATACTCGCCACCGGCAGGGGCGAGGATGAGCTCGATGTCGACCGCCGTCGGCGAGTGTCGTGTCAGGAACGGGCCGATGATGCTGAGGAGGATGACGAAGCCGAGGATGATGACGGCGACGATTCCCAGGGGATTGCGGAGGACGGCGCGCGTCAAGGACACTCGCGCGGTCGGCGTCGTGGCCAGGGCCACGGTATTCGGAGCGCTGGTCACTGAAGTCTCGCTTTCGGGTTGATCCAGCCGTTCGCGAGGTCGATCAACAGGTTCACGATCACGACGACGATGACGAGAGCGACGACGATGCCCATGATGGCCGGGATGTCGCCCTGGATGGAGGAGTTGACGGTGAGCGTCCCGAGACCCGGGATCGCGAAGATGCGCTCGATCACGACGGCGCCGCCCAAGAGCCCGATGAACTGCAGGGAGAGCACCGTGAGGGCCGGCGGAGCGGCGTTGCGAAGCACGTGCCGGAGCAGGACTGATCGACGGCTGAGGCCGCCCGCCTGGAGTGTGCGCACATAGTCGAGCTCCAGCACATCGATGAAGGCCCCGCGGATCTGCTGGGCGGCGGAGGCGATTCCTCCGATGACGAGGGCCGTCACCGGGAGCACGAGTGAGGATGCCCATGCAAGGGCATCCACCTCGAACGGGACATACCCTGTGGCCGGCAGGAGCTTCAGGTTCAGCGCGAACACGATGACCAGCATCAGCGCAACCCAGAAGTTGGGAAGGGCGAAGCCTGCCACGGAGACGAACTGCAAGAGCCGGTCGACGGCTCCGCCGCGCACGGCGGCAGTCACGCCGAGGACAGCGCTGATGATCGCCGTCACCACCACGGCGAGGATGACCATCGACAGCGTGACGGGCAGCCGGTTCGCGACCATCTGGGAGACAGGTTCGCTCGTGAACCACGATGCGCCGAAGTCGCCGCGGACCGCGTCGGTGAGCCACGACAGATACTGCGCGAGCAGGGGTCGGTCCAGACCCAGCTCCGCGGTCTTGGCCACGACCTGTTCGGCTGTCGCGCTCTCGCCGAGGATGTTCCGAGCGACGTCGGATGCGGTCGAATAGATGAGAAGGAACGTCACCGTCGAGATCACGAAGACCAGAACGATGCCGGCGAGGATGCGCCGGACGATGAAGGAAAGCATGATGAGCTCCGCAGGTTGAAGCGGGGGCGACTCCGTGGAACCGCCCCCGCAGATGTCATGACGCCGGAGCGAAGTTCCGGATCCAGGGGACGACATTCCATGCCTGAGGCGTCGCCTTCACATCGGAGGCGGTGGCCAGGAGAGAATTGACGCGATACCACGGCGCCATCCAGGCCTGATCCACCAGGTACTCGTTGACCGCCTGGAATGCCGCGCCCTGATCGTCAGCGGTCGCGGACTGCGCCGTGGTCAGGAGGGCCGACATCTCGGGGTCATCGAGGTGAGCGGTGTTCCACGGAGATGTCGGGAAGGCGAACTTGCGGAAGTCCTGCCATTCGCCCTGGCTGCCGAGCGAGAACCAGAACATCGGGTACTTTCCGGACAGCAGATCTGAGATGGCGGCATCGGCAGCGACCTTCTCGAACGTGATCGTGATGCCGATCTCACCCAACTGCTGTTCGAGGATCGGGGCGACCTGAGGGAACTGGGCCAGATCGGGCATCGTCACTGTGAAGCCGTCCTCGTAGCCCGCCTCAGCCATGAGCGCCTTGGCCTTCTCGAGGTCGAACTCATACGCGGTGTCGAGCTTCTCGACGTAGGCGCCGCTCTCCGTGTTGAAGGTCTGCGAGGTGGTCTCGCCCTCACCCCGCGCCAGGTTCTTCAGGATCGCCTCCTTGTCGAACGCCAGGTTGATGGCCTGGCGCACGCGCACGTCTGCAAGTGCCGGCACTGTGGCGCCCGCACGATCGTTGAGGAACAAACCCTGCCAGTCGGTCGGATACCGCTCGACGGTGAGTCCGCTTCCCTCAGCTTCCGCGACGTTCGTCGCCTGCACCAGACCGACCTTGACCTGTCCGGACTTGAGCGCATTCAGTCGTGCAGTCGCATCGGCGATCGGCTTGACGACGATCTCGTCGTACGGGAACGCATCCTGGTTCCAGTAGTCCTCGTTGCGCTCGTAGACGTACTGACTACCCGGCGTCGCCTCCGTGAGGACGTAGGGTCCGGAACCGATGGCGCTCGTAGCCGGGTCGCCCGCACCGAGAGTGGCTGGGCTGGCCATCGCACCGCCGACGGCCGCGAGGTAGCTTTCGAGCCCGGGATCGGGAGCGATGAGGTGGAGCTTCACCTCAGTCTCACTGACGACTTCGATCTCTTCGATCGACCCCGCCATGTAGGAGTTCTGCCCCGTGCCGTTCTTGAGGTATTCGAGATTAGCCTTGACCGCCTCACCGTCGAACGGGGCACCGTCGGTGAATTCCACTCCCTCACGGAGAGTGAGATCGAGCACGGTGGCGTCCTCGTTGTAGCTCCATTCCGTTGCGAGGTTCGGTTGCAGCTTCGCCTCCGGATCGAGCACGAGCAGCGTGTCGTACACCGGCATCCAGAAGTGGACACGGTTCCCGATCTCGAGCGCCGCGCGATCGAAGGAGTTGTTGTCGAGGGCGGCTGCGATCGTCAGGGTGCCGCCGCCGGCGCCTTCGGTATCGCCCGAGCTTGCAGACCCACCACCTGGACTGCAGGCGACAAGGGCCGATCCTGCCAGCACGAGTGCGGCTGCTGCGGTCATGGCCCTCTTGACGGGTCCGGTCATGCGTCGTTGCACGAGCATTCTCCTTTGAATGATTGGGTGTGGCATGTCTGTCTGCGATTTGCCATCTATGGGACAAGTCCATTAGCTACTGGATTCGTCTAATAGTAGGGCCCTGCGGATGGAAGTCAAGATCTATTTCCTCGCATCAGTAGCGGACTTGTCCTATAGTTTGGTGATCGGAGCTTCGGCATACACAAAGGAGTGGCGATGACGCCTATCGAACGCCGCGCAGACACCGCAGCCTGTGGCTGCACCCCGTCTCGCTCGATGATCGACATCGACGGCGCGCCTACGACAATCCCCCTTGGCACGGCCGCCACGCACTCGATCGAGCAGGCAGCCATCCCACCCGGCACGTTCTCGATGGGGGATTCGTCAGGCGACCACAATGCGGGCGATGGCGAACTCCCCGTCCACCCGGTGACCCTCGAGGGGTTCTCGATTGACGTCACCACAGTCACCAACGCGGCCTTCTCACGTTTCATCCGAGCGACCGGGCATCAGACCGACGCCGAACGCTTCGGATCCTCGGCCGTCTTCTACCAGCACGTCGCCACCGAGACAGCCGAATCTCTCGTCCCGGCTGATGACATCCCCTGGTGGGTGGATGTTCCCGGCGCCGACTGGGCGCATCCGGGGGGTCCGCGCAGTTCTCTCGACGGCCTGGACGATCACCCGGTGGTGCACGTGAGCTGGAACGACGCCGCCGCATACGCGAAGTGGGCCGGGCGGCACCTTCCGACGGAAGCGCAGTGGGAGTACGCCTCTCGCGGAGGCCTGGGAGAGGCGAAGTTCCCTTGGGGCGACGAGGACATCGCCAGCGGGGGGTGGCGCGCGAACATCTGGCAGGGTTCGTTTCCCACACTGAACGCTGGAGAGGACGGATGGCTCGCCACCGCTCCCGCCCGCGAGTATGCCCCCAACCCTTGGGGGCTGTTCCAAACCGTCGGCAACGTCTGGGAATGGTGCGACGACTGGTTCTCGCCGACCTACTACGCGAACTCGCCACGCAACGACCCCGCCGGTCCTCTCTCGGGTGGCACGCGAGTGCTTCGCGGGGGCTCATTCCTGTGCCACGCGTCCTACTGCAACCGCTACCGGAACTCCGCCCGCTCGGCGAACACGCCACTGTCATCGATGAGCAACGCGGGCTTCCGCACGGTCAGCCGCTGACCTTCCGACCACTGATGAATGGAGAATCATGACAGCCCACGATCCCGCCGAGAGCGCGCTGCGCCTTCGTCTCGACGCGCTCACCCTTGACGAGAAGGTGCAACTGCTCACCGGGCGAGACTTCTGGACCACGTGGCCGATCGAGAAGATCGGCCTGCGCCGCATGCTCGTCTCGGATGGACCGAGCGGCGTGCGCGGCGAACAATGGGATGAGCGATCGCCATCCCTCAACCTGCCGTCCGCGAGCGCGCTGTCCTCGACCTGGGACGCAGGGATCGCGGATGCCTACGGCGCGGCGTCTGCCATCGAAGCGCGGCGCAAGAAGGTCGACGTCGTGCTCGGACCGACCATCAACCTGCATCGCTCCCCTCTCGGCGGGCGGCACTTCGAGGCCTTCAGCGAGGATCCCCTGCTGACGGCGCAGCTTGCGGCGGCGTACGTGGCCGGAGTCCAGCGCAACGGTGTCGGGGCGACGCCCAAGCACTACATCGCGAACGATTTCGAGACTGACCGCTTCACCGCCAATGTCCAGGTCAGCGACAGAGCGCTGCGCGAGCTGTATCTGCGGGCGTTCGAAGACGCGATCGTGGAATCCCGCGCGTGGTTGGTCATGTCGGCCTACAACTCGATCAACGGGGTGACAGCCACCGAGAACAGCCTCCTCGAGAGCCCCCTCAACGATGAGTGGGGTTTCGACGGCGTGGTCATCAGCGACTGGACAGCGGTGCGCAGCCTCGCCAGCGCCGCAGCCTCGCAGGACCTCGTCATGCCGGGTCCGGACGGGCCATGGGGGCAGGCTCTCCTCGAAGCCGTGCGTTCCGGCGAGATCTCCGAAGAGACGATCGACCGAAAGGTGTTGCGACTTCTCGCCCTCGCAGCTCGCGTCGGAGCATTGGAAGGGTTCGAACCGGTCGCTGCAGAGCCGATCGACGTACTCGATGGGGTGGCCTTCGCCCGCGAGGCGGCGGCTGAGGGAACGGTGATGGTCGCGAACGACGGCATCCTTCCCCTGTCCGCTCCGCGCTCCATCGCAGTGATCGGACACAACGCCCAGCACGCACGCACACAGGGTGGCGGCAGCGCGACTGTCATACCCGAGCGCGTCGTGTCACCGCTCGACGGCATCACCGCAGCGTTCCCCGACGCAGAGGTGACGTATTCCCTCGGGGCCGTGGTGCAGGACGGGCTCAGTGAGCTCGAACCGACCGCCATGGTGAACCCCGCGACGGGGACTGCGGGCGCACGCGTCGAGCTGCGCGACGAGCATGGCACCGTGATCTTCACCGAAGACCGTCTCGCCAGCGCCCTCGTCTATTTCGGCGGAGATGCCCCGATCTCCGATACCGCGCGTTTCGATTTCATCACCGACTACACCCCCACGTCCTCCGGAGACCTCAAGCTCGGGTTCGCCTCCGTGGGCCACGGTCGCGTCTATGTCGACGACGAACTCCTCATCGAGCAGTCCTCCGCCAGCGAGGGCATGGACCTTGGTGCAGCGTTCCTCGCGCCCCCAGTCGTCTCTGCTCCGGTCCGATTCGAGCGCGGCCAGATGCGGCGCATCCGTATCGAGCTGGAGACCGAGAAGCTCGAGGGCGGCCTGGGAAACGCCATGAGCATCACGATCGGCACCGAGCCGGCCGACATCGACCCTGATGAGCTCATCGCCGCGGCCGCTGAGGCCGCTGCCGGCGCCGAGACCGCGATCGTCGTCGTCGGAACCAACGCCAGTGTCGAATCCGAGGGCTTCGACAGGAGCTCGCTCACCCTCCCCGGCGCGCAGGATGCTCTCGTGCGGGCGGTCCTGGCGGCCAACCCACGGACGGTCGTCGTCGTCAACGCCGGCTCCCCCGTGCTGATGCCGTGGCGAGAGGATGCGGCGGCAGTCCTGCTGACCTACTTCGGCGGACAGGAATACGGCAACGCTCTCGGCGACCTCCTGCGCGGCGACAGCGAGCCCGGCGGGCGTCTGCCCACGACCTGGCCCGCCTCCGACGCAGATGTGCCGGTGATGGACGTGACACCGGTCGACGGCGTCGTCACCTACGACGAAGATATTCACATCGGCTACCGGGCGTGGCTCCGCGCCGGCAGGACACCGGCCTATCCGTTCGGCTTCGGGCTGGGCTACACGACCTGGTCGCTGGATCAGCCGCACATCTCGGGGTTCAGCGACGGAATCGCCACGGTACGCGTCACCGTCACCAACGACGGCGACAGGGCGGGCAAGCACGTCGTGCAGGTGTATGCCGAGAAGACCGATTCGACGATCGACCGTCCGGTCCGATGGCTCGTCGGGTACGCAGTGGTGCGTGCGGAAGCGGGTGGCTCCTCCGAGGTCGAGATCAGCATTCCCCGGCGCGCGCTGGCCCACTGGGATGCCGGCTGGCAGTACGAGCCCGGCACCTACATCCTGAAGCTGGGCAGCAGCGTGCTCGATCTGCCGCACGCGGTCGCCGTCACCCTGTGACCGAAGCGGTCGGCGCGTCGCCTTCCGCGCGCGCCGACCGCCCCTGGATTGCACGCACGAACACCTGAGAGAGTAGTGCTGTATGTCAACGATGACCGACCCAAACGCGACTCCCGCCGCGCCCGTATCCGATCGGGTGCCGCATCGGTGGAGAAACCTCGCCGTGCTGTCGAGCGCCTCGATCGTGGACAACACCGAAGCGGGTCTCGTCAACAACGTGTTCCCCTCGATCGCAGCGTCGCTCCGACTCGACAGCGGTCACCTCGGCGTGATCGCCGCGGTCGGCAAGCTCGCGAGCGCACCCGCAGGCCCGCTCTGGGTCTGGCTGGCGACACGGATCGGACGCCGCTGGGTCGTCGCCCTCACCTCGTTCCTCGCCGGCGTCTTCGGCCTCGCCGGCGCATTCTCGACCGACTTCGTCACGCTGCTGATCTTCACCGCACTGATGGCGGCGTCGGCGATCGGCGGCAGCCCGGTGTCGATGGCCGTCATCTCCGACTCCTTCCCCGATCGCCTCCGTGCACGCGCGATGGGGTTCTACTTCGCCTCGCTACAAGTGGCGACCCTGGCGCTCGGTCCGGTCATCGCACTCTTCCTCAACCTGGAAGACGGGTGGCGATGGGCGATGGGCGCTATGGCGATCGCGTGCTTCCTGATCGGCGGGTGCGTCCTGCTTCTGTTCCGCGACCCGGGAGTCGGCGCCTCCGATCGGCTGCTGCGCCCCGGTACCACGACAGCAGAGCCCCCCAGAGTGGGGCTGCGCGATGTGCTCGGGCTGTTCCGAGTGCCGTCGTACGTGGTGATGATGTTGTCGCGTCTGCTCTCGGGACATCTCCTCATCCTCATCTTCGGCGTACAGTTCCTGGTCACCGAGCGCGGGATCGATAACGCTCTGGCGGTGCTCGTGGTGCTCCCTCTCGGGGTGGGGTACACGATCGCGACTCTCTCGATCGGCTTTGCCCTCCCCGTGCTCGACCGCCGGCTCGGCGCGCGGGGACGGGTGTTGGTGCTGCAGCTGGCACAGGTGCTGTTCGCGATGAGCGCGCTGTTCGCGACGCAGATCGAGTACGACGCCGTGTGGCCGTACGCCCTTCTCTGGGCGGCGATGGGCGCCTGCCAGGGCCTCAATCCCCCCGTGAACAGACCCATCGTCGCTGCGATCGTTCGTCCGGAACTGCGGGGCCAGGCCTTCGCCATCTGGCTGACGATCTTCGAGACGATCGGCTGGGCGATGTTCGCGCTGGCAGCCGGCAGTCTCGCCGTGCAATTCGGGCTGCAGTCCGTGTTCCTCTGGATCCTGGTGGCTCTGATGCTGGTCAATGCCGCAGTACTCTCGGTGCTGTACGTGACCTACCCGCGAGATGTCGCCAGGGCGCGGGCCACGGTCGCCGCGCGGGACACCGCTCCCTCGGAGTCCGCGTCGTGAGCCGTCGACGCTTCCCGCAGGCGGTGTTCCGACACGGCAGCGAGCCGGACCCCCGATTCACCTTTGCCAACGAACGGACCTTCCTGGCCTGGATCCGCACGGCGTTGGCACTGATCGCGGGCGGCGTCGCGCTGGAACTGCTCGGTCTCGATCTGCAGCCGCAGCTCCGTCTCGCCGCATCGCTCCTGCTCGTCGGCACCGGTGCGGTGCTGCCGGCACTCTCGTGGTCGAGTTGGATCCGCAGCGAGCGTGCGATGCGGCTCGCCGCGCCACTGCCGGGCTCGGTATTGAATCCCTTCATCGCCGCCGTGGTCGGGCTCGCCGGGGTCCTGCTGATCATCGCCGTCGCGCTGCGGTGAGCCTGTTCGATCCCGGGTTGCAACCGGAACGCACGGAGCTCGCGTGGCGACGCACCGCACTGTCTCTCTCGGTCGGATCGCTCATCGCTCTGAGGATCCTGCCGCAGGCGCTCGACTCGGTCTTCGGCATCCTGCCGGGCCTCTTGGGACTTGCCGGCGCTGCCTTTCTGTGGTTCACCGCAAGACGGCGCTATCGACGGGTGAATGCCGTCCTGCTGGGCGATTCAGACCGGTCGCTGCTGCCAGACGGGACGGCCCTCGCATTGACGGCGCTCTCGACGACCTTGCTCGGAGTAGCCGGCGTCACGGTGGCACTACTTCGAGCCATCTCCTGAGCAGTGCGTGTGCGATGGCGATCGCATCACGACGAAGAGCTCGCGGTGGCTTCGCCATCTCATGTCATCAGACGCCCATCGAAGGACGTTGCCGTGCAGGTCCCCCGCCGTGTCTGATCAGGGCCTACTCCGGATCATGACCCCCATCCACGGCGAAGACAGCGAAGTCATCCCGCACCACCTCCGCGAGCACGCCGATGCCCGAGGTGTACTGCAGGTGAGTATGCGCATTCACGAGACCCGGCGAAAGGACACCCGCGTGCTCTCCCCGGGGAAGAGGCCGCTACAGCACCCCCGAAGGAGGGCTGTAGCGGCCTTTTCATCTCAGCGGTGAGATCAGCGGTGCGACTGGACCTCGACTTCGCGGATCGGAGCGGGCGAGTTCCGACTGCGAAGGGCACGAATCTGTCCGTTGATGATCACGCCGGCGATCCCGGTGATGTCACCCCGGTTGAGGGCCTTGATCGGGTGATCTGCTGGACCGCCGACCGGCTGCTGCACCAGCACCAGGTCGGCAGGGCGCCCGTCTTCGAGCACGCCCTCCTCTCGGCGCAGAACGCGGGCGGCGTTGCTGGTGGCGTAGGCGATGACGTCCGTCGCCGGCACGCCACCGATCGATGACAGCTCGGCGATCGTCTTGATGATCGCCAGAGGCATCACACCGGTGCCCGACGGGGTGTCGGAACCGAGGATGACCCGGTCCAGTGCTCCGTGCTCGGCCGCCATGCGCTGAATGTTCAGGCTTGCCGAGAGATTCCCGGCCTGCACGAGCTGCAGCGCAGCATCCGACTCCTTCACGAGTCGCTCGACGTCGGCCTCCGGGAGGCTGGTCGTTCCCCCGTTGATGTGGCCGGCGATGTCGGGGCGCATCGCGATGAGATCATCGACCGTGATCGGCGCGACACCGGGAACCGAAGACGCGCCCCCCGAGTGCGACATCACCACGAATCCGGCGTCCTGTGCCCACCGCACGTGCGGGACGGCATCCTTCGGCACGTTGAAGCCGCCGAATCCGACCTTCATCAGCCAGATTCCCTGACCCGCGAGCTCGGCGTAGTCCTCCTGCTCCATATAGGGGCCCGTCATCAGCGACCCGCCGTGGATGCGCACGCCCCCGGGACGGTTGTTGGTGAACGAGCGGTTCGCCGCCACGGCAACCGCCTTCACTCCGTGCCGATCCATCGGCCGCCCGGGGAAGTGCACTTCGCCGGCGGACATCATCGACGTCACCCCTCCGTGCATGTAGCTCTCGATGAAGCCGATCGTGTTCTGCTTCGGGTTGAAGTCGCCGATCGAGAAATGAGTGTGCGTGTCGAACAGTCCCGGAAGTGCGACCGCGCCCTTCGCATCGATCACGACGTCGGCCTCCGAGTCAGCGGAACCACCGATCTCGACGATGCGGTCGCCCTTGATGAGCACCGTCTCGACTTCGCGCAGCGTCTCTCCCAATCGCCCGGTGACGACGCCACGCAGATTCTTGATGAGGAGCGTTCCCTCTGTCGGTCCGAAGAACTTCTCCGGGTAAGTCTCATCCCACGTCATCTGTATTCCACCTATCTGTATCGGCGCCCGCGATCTGTCGCGAGCTGTGTGTCTCTGTCGTGTCTGTCAGCGTGTCGCTTGTCAGACCGGATCTGCGCGCAGGAGGGCGATGACCTCGACCTCCACGGGGCTGTCTCTGGGGAGCGAGGCCACCCCGACCGCCGAGCGTGTGTGCACTCCTGCGTCTCCGAACACGGCTTTCAAGAGCGAGCTGGCTCCGTCGATCACCTTGGATTGGTCGGAGAAGTCAGGGTCGCTGGCGACGAAACCGGTGACCTTGACGATGCGGGCGATACGGCCCAGATCGCCGATCTCACCATGGAGTGCAGCGATCGCGTTCACCGCGCACTGGGCGGCGAGGCCGGCAGCAGCGTCGAGGCTGACGAGCCCGCTGCCCTCCCCGACCTTTCCCGTCGGAGAGATGACTCCATCGCGAAGCGGAAGTTGACCCGAGGTGAAGATCAGGTGTCCCGCGGCGAGTGCTCCGGTATAGGCACCAATCGGTGCGGGCGGCGCCTCGGGAAGATCGTATCCCCCGTCGCGAAGACGCTCGATGATCTTCGCATGCCGGGAGGAGATCATTCGCGAGCCTTCGTCGCAGAGAGCGTCGGAGTGTCACGGGAAGACTCCCGCGCGATCATCACCGAGACGATGGTGATGATCAGCATGCCGGCGACATAGGCCGCGATCGGGACCCAGCTCTCGAAGCGGCCGTAAAGCGCGACCGCGATGATCGGCGCGAGGGCGCCACCAAGGATGCCCGAGAGCTGAAACCCGAGCGAGGCGCCACTGTAGCGCACGTTCGCGGGGAACAACTCCGTGGTGAACGCCGCCAGCGGCCCGTACATCGCAGCCCAGCACAGCATCCCGACGAAGTCCGCCAGCAGGATCAGTGCGATGTTCTGGGTCTCGAGGAGCGGGAAGAACGCGAATACCCAGAGCATCGCACCTACCGCGCCGCCGATGTACACGGGCCGCCGGCCGACCCGGTCCGACAATGCGCCGAACAACGGGATGAAGAGGATCATGGTGGCCGCGCTGACCAATACGACGAGAGTCGCCGTGGTCTGCTCGATGCCGACCATCTGAGTCAGGTAGGTGACGACGAAGAGAACGAAGATGTAGAACGCCACATCAGTGCCGATGCGCGAGCCCGTCGCGATGAGCAGTTCACGACGCTGGGTGCGCAGCACCTCGAGGATGGGGTGCTTGACCCGGTGTCCTTCGGCGGCCAGTTTCTCGAACTCCGGCGACTCGGTGACGTTGAGCCGGATCCAGAGACCGATCGCGATGAGGACGGCGCTGAGAAGGAACGGCACGCGCCATCCCCAGGCCAAGAACGCCTCATCATCGGTCAGCCAGAGCATGAGGGTGAGCGCGCCATTGGCAAGCAGCAGTCCCAGCGGCACACCGATCTGCGGCCAGCTGGCCGCGAGACCACGGCGCTTCGGGTCACCGTGCTCGAGAGACATCAGGACGGCACCGCCCCACTCGCCACCGAGACCGAATCCCTGCACGAACCTCAGCACGGTCAGCGCGATCGGGGCCAGGATGCCGACCGTGTCATAACCCGGAAGCAGACCGATGAGCATGGTCGAGATACCCATGATCATCAGCGTGATCACGAGAATGCGCTTGCGGCCGATCCGGTCACCGTAGTTCCCGAACACGATCGCCCCGATCGGGCGAGCGACGAACCCCACCGCGAAACTGCCGAAGGCGAGAAGCGTGCCTGTGAGCGGATCCAACGTGGGAAAGAACACCGTATTGAACACGAGGGCTGCAGCGGTGCCGTAGAGGAAGAAGTCGTACCACTCGAGGGCCGTGCCGATGACGCTGCCGCCGATGGCACGTCTCCGGATGCCGCGGTCGTGCGAGCGGGTCGTTGTCTGTGAAGCCATCTTTCCGTTCTCCTTGGAAAAGCTCGGGCCTGCGTTCGCACAACTGATCGCTGGGCTCCTGAAACCGCTCGGGTGATGCGGTTCTCTCATCATCACGACAGTGGGATCAAATGCAAACCATGTTTCACTTGCGCTAGTCAAACCTCTGCTTATACTTCAGCCATGCTCGACACACAGAAGCTCCTCACGTTCGCCGCGGTCGTTCGGCTCGGCAGCTTTGCTGCGGCTGCACGTGAACTCGGGTATACCCAGCCCGGCGTGAGCCAACAGATGAAGGCTCTCGAACGCGAACTCAAGACGACACTCTTTTCACGCGAGGGCCGCGGTCTGAAATTGAGCGAACAGGGTGAGGTACTCGCGTCGCGCGCTGAATCCCTCATCACCGACCTTCGGGCCACGGAGGAGCGAGTCGCTGCGGTCGCTCGCCTCAAGGAGGCCCGCGTCCGCGTGTGCGCATTCCCGAGCGCGAATGCGACGCTGATCCCCTCGGCGATCTCGCGGCTGCGGGCACGCCATCTCGGCATCGAGATCGAATTGTTCGAGGCGGAGCCACCTGAATCGCTCGACGGTTTGGAAAGCGGCGAGTACGACGTGGTGGTGGCATTTCGATACGACGATCAGCCCGTCCCGGACATCGGAGACAGCGTCGTGTCGATCGAGCTGATCGACGAGCCGATGGTCTTGATGCTGTGGGATGACCATCCGCTCGCACGCAGGAAACAGATCGAACTCGCCGAACTTCGGGACGAGCGTTGGGTGGCCGGCTGTGTCCGTTGCCGCCATGAGTTCGTCAGCGCCTGCGCCGTCGCCGGATTCGAGCCTCGCATCGACATCACCACCGACGACAATCTCGCTGTTCAGAGCTATGTCGTCGCCGGGCTGGGCCTCGCGATGATGCCGCGGATGACCCAGTCCTTCGTGAAGCACCCCAAGCTGCGCACGCGCCCCCTGCTGCCTGAGCGTCACCGTCACGTGACTGCGACCGTCCTGCGCTCGCAGCGGCAGAAGCCGGCGGTGCTGCGGGTGCTCGAGTCGCTGAGAGAGGCGGCCGAATCCATGGCTCTCGCCACACATATATAAGCCACGTTTTGTCTCATCACATATTCTCTAGCTTCTCGTTTGGTTTTGCCGGCTTCACACTGTGAATGTGCGCGGCGTTGGAAGCGTCGCGCGTCGACATCGAGAAGCGAGAAGCGAGACCATGATGTACAGCGAGTCCCCGATCACCGACGCGAGCGATGTCATCCGACCGCGCCGAACAGATCGACGGTGGGTGACTCATGCGCTAGAACTCCTCACCGCCGAAGCCGGGCGCAGCGGATGGACCCCGCTCATCCCTTTCCACGCTCCGGGGCTTCGAGAGATCGACATCTACTTGAAGGATGAATCCCTGCATCCGACCGGCAGCCTCAAGCACCGCCTCGCCCGATCACTTTTCACCCACGGTCTCTGCAACGGCGACATCGGCCCGCAGACCACGATCGTTGAAGCATCGAGCGGTTCCACCGCGGTCAGCGAAGCATACTTCGCTCAGATCCTGGGGCTGGACTTCATCGCCGTCATCCCGGCCGCCACGAGTCGCGAGAAGATCGCGCTGATCGAGCGACATGGGGGCCAGGTACTCATGGTCGAAGCTTCCGCAGACGTGGTCCGCACCGCCCAGAAAGTCACTGTCCAGCGCGGCGGACACTTCATGGATCAGTTCACATTCGCGAGCCAGGCGACTAACTGGCGCGAGGGCAATATCGCCAGTGAGCTCTTCCATCAGATGCGCCGAGAGAAGCACCCTGTGCCGGAGTGGATCGTGGTCGGCGCTGGCACCGGTGGAACGAGCACGTCGATCGCGCGATACGCCCGATTCACCGGCCTCGCTACCCGTATCGCCGTCGTGGATCCGGAGGGCTCAGCCTTCTACGAGGGCTGGCGCCGGAACGACATCTCCTACGTGACCTCGACACCGTCGCGGATCGAAGGCATCGGGCGCACCCGTGTCGAACGATCGTTCGTCCCGAACCTGATCGATGAGGTCCTTCCCGTGCCCGATGCGGCGTCGATCGCCACCATGAGATGGGCATCCCGCATCATCGGGAGACGCGTCGGAGCCTCCACCGGCACGAACATCTGGGGCACTCTCCAACTCGTCCAGCGTCTCGGGACCAGCCGACGCACCGGAAGCATCGTGAGCCTCATCTGCGACACGGGCGACCGATACTCCTCCACCTACTACAACGATGAGTGGCTTGCAGCGCAGAACATCGACATCGCTCCGTTCGAACGCACCCTCGAGGACTTCACCTCCACCGGGGTGCTCCGGGCCGCGTGAGTGCTCGACGGCCACATCGGCTCCGGCGATACAGTTCTCACGGACCCTGTCGAAGGGGAGTCGAATCTGAGGGAGACACCAGATGAGCAGCGCCGGTCATGACGAACCTAGATCCGCATCACCCGATGTCGTGCAGATCCGCGGGGCACGGGTCCACAACCTCAAGAACATCGACGTCGACGTACCGCTGCGCGGTCTGGTCGCGATCGCCGGGGTATCCGGCTCGGGCAAATCGTCGCTGGCGATGGGTGTGCTCTACGCGGAGGGCTCGCGCCGCTATATTGAAGCGCTCTCTACCTACACCCGGCGACGGATGTCCCAGACAGCACGCGCGGATGTCGACTCGGTGCGCCACGTTCCCGCCGCGCTTGCCCTCCGCCAGCGACCCGGCATACCGGGAGTTCGATCGACCTTCGGTACGTCTACAGAACTGCTGAACGTGATCCGCGTGATGTTCTCCCGGCTCGGCTCACATGTGTGCCCGAACGGACATCGGCTGGAGCCGACCATCGATGTCGCCGCGAACCTCGACCTGGTCTGCCCCGAGTGCGGAGCGGTGTTCTACCCACCCGGCGCGGAATCCCTGGCGTTCAACTCGGAAGGCGCCTGCCCGACCTGCGCAGGAACAGGCATCGTACGTGCGGTCGATGACAGTTCTCTCGTGCCCGACACGTCGCTGACGATCAACTCGGGTGCAGTTGCGCCATGGGGAATGTTCGGCCTCACCGTGATGCCGCAGGTCGTCGCCGAGTTCGGCGTACGTACCGACGTGCCTTACTCAGAGCTCTCCGATGCTGAGCGGGAGATCGTTCTGCACGGTCCAGAAGAGAAGAAGCACATCGCCGTGCGCTCCAAGAACGGCAAGCTGTTCGAGCTGGACTTCACCTACCGCAACGCGCGACTCGCGGTGCAGGAGGCGCTCGACAATGCGGCGAGCGAGAAGGGGCTGGCCCGGGTCAACAGGTTCATCACTTCGCAGACGTGCTCGGCGTGCCAGGGCACGCGCTTGAGCGACGCAGCGAGACTCCCCCGCGTCGCCGACAGGAATCTGGCCGAGGTGACCGCGATGTCTCTCGACGACATCATGCCGTGGCTGCAGACCATCCCCGCGACTCTCCCGCAGGAGATGCAGACGATGACCATGTCGATCATCCGTCAGTTCACTCAGATGGCGACACGACTGCTCGAACTCGGTCTGGGTTACCTGAGCCTCGATCGCTCCAGCTCGAGCCTCTCGACAGGGGAACGACAGCGAGTGCAACTGGCCAGAGCCGTGCGCAACGAGACCACTGGCGTCCTCTACGTCCTCGACGAGCCGTCCGTCGGACTCCACCCGGCGAATGTCGACGGTCTGATCGGGGTGATGCGAGATCTCCTGTCGAACGGCAACTCGGTGGTACTCGTCGACCACGATGTGCAGGTGCTCCGCGAGGCGGATTGGATGATCGAGATCGGCCCGGGGTCAGGGGCTGCCGGCGGAACTGTTCTCGCCGCAGGCACTGTGTCAGAGCTCGGCACACTGCCTGAGTCGCTGATCGGCGGATTCCTCGCCGATCGTGAGCCGCTGTTAGTGCGCGACCGCGCCGAAGAAGAGAATGTCTTCGCTCGTGGCCGCATGGAATTGCGCACGCGGGAACTGCACACCGTGCGAGCCCTGGAAACTGCGATCCCTCGCGGTCGCTTGACCGCAGTGACGGGGATGTCCGGCTCGGGCAAGACCACTCTGGTGTTGGACAGTCTGGTGCCGGCGCTCCAGTCGCTCATCGGCGACACGAGCCGCCCGGCACATGTCCTCGACCTCATCGCACCGGGCATCGCGCACGTGCACGTCGTGGATGCCGCGCCGATCGGCACGAACGTGCGCTCCACCATCGCCACGTACAGCGGAGCTCTGGACGATCTTCGCAAGGCCTATGCAGCGTCACCCGATGCTCAGTCGCGCGGACTGAAGGCCGCCGACTTCTCCTACAACACCGGGTCTCTGCGCTGTCCACGGTGCGAGGGCACTGGCCAAGTCGTCCTGGATGTGCAGTTCCTTCCTGACGTGGACATTCCCTGCCCCGACTGCGCCGGCAGCAGGTACGGCGCCGAGGGCCATGCGATCCGGCGAAACCCACCCGGTGCTCCCCCGATCTCGCTTCCCGCACTGCTCGAGCTCTCGGTTGCGCAGGCACTGCCCCACGTGACGGACCTTCCCAAGGTGCGGAAAAAGTTGCAGACCCTCCTCGACCTCGGACTCGGATATCTCACGCTCGGCGAAGACACCCCCGCGCTGTCCGGCGGAGAGGCGCAGCGGCTGAAACTCTCCACAGAACTCGGACGCGATCAGTCCGATTCGCTCTTCGTGCTGGACGAGCCCAGTGTCGGACTGCATCCGCTGGACACGCGCGTGCTCCTGAGCGTGCTTGATCGGCTACTCGAACGCGGAGCAACGGTGATCGTGATCGAACATGACCTCGACGTGATCGCGAATGCCGACCACGTCATCGACATGGGTCCGGGCGGCGGCGTCGCCGGGGGACGCATCGTGGCCACCGGAACTCCCGAACGGATCGCCGCTGCCGCGGACAGCATGACCGGTCTCTATCTCGCCGCAGCGTTTGCGCGTCATACCGCCGGCACCTCTCAGGCATAGAGGCCATTGCTACACGGAAAGCATCAAGTACAGATCATGCACTGAAGGCCGTATCCTGAGGCCATGAGATTCGATCATTGCTCGCTGCAGGAGTGCGGCGTCGCGCGGTTCCTCAGTCTGCTCGACGGCCCCTGGGCGACACTCATCGTGCGCGAGCTTCTCAAGAAGCCGCATCGGTTCAACGAGCTCCTCTCTGCTCTGCCGGGAATCAGTGCGCACACGCTCTCGAGCCGACTGCGCAAGTTCGAAGCGCACGAGCTGGTGACCCGCACCGCCTACGCCGAGATCCCTCCCCGCGTCGTCTATGAGCTGACGCCGGTGGGGATGCAGCTGCGCCCGGTGCTCGACGCCATGAACGCCTGGGCGATGACCGTCCCACCCCACCTCTTCGGCCTCGAGGAGGAGTCTGTGTCCCCGGTCACCGTCGACTGACCGGGGCCCGGTGACGGCGAACGGCGTCGTAGTTGCCGCACCTCGCCGAGCAATAAGAGCGCCGTCCATTGCGACTGGTGTCCACGTACACGACAGGGCAGCGATCCCGCTGGCAGGCGCCCAGCCGAGCCCCGTCCGACTCGACGATGAAGAGCGCGAGTCCGCCCGCGGTGACAGCACGCACCCGTGCGACGACATCCTGGGCATCAGGGGCGAAGTGCAGGTGCGGACGGAGTCCGTCGTGCGTCGTGAGATACGGACGAGATGCGCCGGCCGCGAGAAGGCGATTGATGGCGCCGCAGCGCTCGTCGACGGTGACTGCGAGGAACACCGAGACGATCTGATCCGCCCATTCCCGCAGTTGCTCGCCGCCCCGTTCGTTCAGCTCTGCTCGCCGGATCTCGTGGGCGTCCAGGACTGCGGTCGCGGCGCCGACGTCCCAGCCCCGCCGCACGAGGGTCACGAGATCCGCGGCGAGCAGTGGGCCGGTCATATTGTCATGGTTGAACTGCATTGACACATTGCATCACAGTGAGGGGATGGACGTCATCACCGCGGGGATCGCCCCGATCATCCTGCTCCTCGGGGGCGGCCTGATTCTTCGGCGACGCGTGCTGACAGACGTCGGATTCTGGTCGGGACTGTCGTGGGTGAGCTATTGGGTCTTCACTCCCGCGCTCTTCCTCACGTCGATCGGCGGCGCAGATCTCACGGCCGTGGCCGCGGGTCCACTTGCGCTCAGCGTCGGCATTCCCACACTGGTGGTGGCCGCACTGTCGTTCGGCGCGGCGCTCCTCACCCGGGCGGATGGCCCCCAGCTCACATCCCTGATCCAGGGATCCATCCGCATCAACACGTACGTCGGGCTGGTCTTCGCATCCGCGCTGCAGGGGCGAGAGGGAGTGGCGACGTTCGCACTCGCCAGCGCCGTCGTCGTGCCGCTGGTGAACGTGATCTGCGTCACGACGCTCTCGCTCTTCGGCCAGCACGACACCGAGCGACGGCGTCTCGCGCTGTGGAGAGACCTCGCATCGAATCCCCTCATCCTCTCCTGCCTGGCCGGAGTGGCGCTCAACCTGGGCGGCATCGCGATGCCTTCGCTCCTGCAGACGACGATCGAGATGATCGCGGCCCCCGCCCTCGTCGTCGGCACCATGGTCGCCGGTGCCGCACTGCGATTCACGTTCCGCCTGCGAGACCTGATCGATGTCGGCACCGCTGCTGTCCTCAAGCTGGTCGTGCTGCCGCTCGCGGCATTGTCCATCGCGCTGGCGTTCGGAATCACCGGCGCGACTCTCACGAGCATCATTCTCATCACAGCGGTTCCGACTGCACCCAGCGCCACCGTCCTCGCATCGCGCATGGGCGGTGATACTCGGCTCATGGCGGCGATCACCGGCGTCCAGACCGTGCTCGCCATCGTGACGATCCCGCTCCTGCTTCTTCTCGCTGGCACCCTGTCCGCGTGATCTGATCACGCGGACAGGGTCGTCGTGCGGGGCGGGGTCAGCGCGCCCCGTAGCTCAGCCCATGCCCGTAGCGCAGCAGCGGATCGGCAGTGTCGAACGGCACATCGGAGCGCGAAGCCTCCACTGCCGCCATGCTGGACGGAAGATCGAAGGGGAGACGCCCACGTGGCTCGTCGCGACCGAACAGCACGTCGAGCACCGCCCGCGGGTGAGCCCCGTAGTTGGCGACGACAGCATCCGCCGATTCCAGGATCGGGGTGAGGATCGCCGGACGATCGAGGAAGACATCGACGACCGTGGTTGTCGATGCGCTCAGCTTCGCGATGTGCGACACGGTCTCGTCATCCATCTCGAGCGAACCTGCGTGGAAGTAGTTCTCGAAGGCCGTGGACCGCTTCTCATACGGTGCATGGATACGCACGATGGCGAGGTCCGCCTCGAGCGGATCGGCGACGAGAGTGCCGTACTCCGCAGCGATGTCCTCGGGAATGCCCTCGACGTACAAGCGCCGTCGCTCTGCGGCGGGCAAAGTGGAGCGCCCGCCCTCGGAACGGTTCGTGAGCAGCGTCAACGACGCACGCTGAGCCGCGAGGCCCGCGGCGATGAATGCTGGCGCACCGACCACACGAGAGGCTTCCACCGGATCGACGTACGGGTCGTCAAAGAGACCGAGCACGAACTTCTCGGCGAGGAGCCTGCGCGCCGAGACATCGAGCCGAGCTTCCGAGATTTCCCCCGCCTCCACCAACTCGACCAACATCGCGGGACATGCTTCTCCGCCGAACTGATCCACGCCCGCATCGACGGCCTTGCGCATCCGCTGCCGCGGAGTGAGGTCTTCCACGCCCCAGGCCCGCGCGGGGAAGGGCTCGCCTTCCACCGTGGCGTCGTTGATCAAGCCCCAGTCCGTGCAGACGATTCCGTCGAAGCCCAGCTGTTCGCGAAGAAGTTCCGTGATGATCGAGCGGTTGAACCCGAAGCCCACTTCTTCGTACTCCGTGCCGACCGGCATGCCGTAGTACGGCATCATCTGCGACGCGCCTGCGGCGATCGCCGCACGGAACGGCTCCAAGTGCAGATCGAACCGACCGCCGGGATACACCTGCTCGCGTCCGTAGGCGAAGTGCGGGTCCTCGCCATCCTTCTGCGGCCCGCCACCCGGGAAGTGCTTGGCCATCGTCGCGACCGAGTCCCGTCCGAGCGCCTCGCCCTGGAAGCCCTGGATGTACGCGACACCGAGCCGACTCGTCAGTTCGACGTCCTCACCGAAAGTGTCGAGCTGGCGCGCCCAGCGCGGCTCGGTGGCGAGATCGATCTGCGGGTGCAGAGCAACACGGATGCCGACGGCGAGATATTCCTGGCGAGCGATGTCAGCGAACTGCCGAACGACGCCCTCGTCTCGGATCGCGGCGAGTCCCAGGGCTTCCGGCCACACGGAGAACGCCCCGGCGAGAAGTCCGGCGAGCGGATTGTCGCTGTAGGAGTTCCGAGGGTCGGTCGACACTGTCACCGGAATCCCGAGCCGCGTGGTGAGCGCCAGGTCTTGGATGTGATTGTTCCAGCGCGCCATCGCCTCCGGCGACCCTCCGGTGAGGAGGTTGAAGTGACTCATGTGCCGATGTGACACATACTCCGCGTTCGATGGGAGGTCGAACTCTTCATCACCATCGGAGAGAGCACCGTCCTCCCCCATCGAGATCATGGCGTGGAAGAACAGGCCGGCCTTCTCCTCCAGCGTCATCTGCGAGAGGAGGATCTCCACCCGCTCCTCGACCGGAAGACTGCTGTCGCGGAAGCGTACGTCGATGCTCAGATTGTCGGAATCCATGAGTGCGCCTTACTTCGTGCTCTTGACTCGGAAGATGAGAACTGCGCCCGCCAAAGCGGCAGCCGCGCCGACCAGGTAGAACAACGAGTAGCCGCCGATCGCGGTCGCCGCGCCCAGCGCGATGACTCCCGGCGCGATGGCCGGAGCGATGGACTGCGGCAGCGCATTGGCGATGTTGATGACGCCGAGGTCCTTGGCCGTGTCTTCGACATCGGGGAGCACCTGCGTCGCCAGGGCGAGCGAGACCGAGAGGAAGGACCCGATGCCGAGTCCGATCAGTCCCTGACCGACGATCACCATCTCGACGGTCGGCGCGAAGGCGAGAACGACGAGCCCGGCCACCATGATGATGCCGGCGGCGAGGACGAACGGCTTCCGGCGCCCGAGCTTGTCGGAGAGGTACCCCGCGAGCGGCCCGGAGATCGCCTGCGCGCCGACTGCCGCGAGGTTGCAGATCAGGACGGCCGTGATGGCCTCCGCTTCCGTCAGGAGGAACTTGTCGGTCAGATAGAGCGGCAGATACGTGGCGATACCGGCGTAACCGAACATCACCAGGAATGTCGTGAGCCAGGTCCAGCCGAAGTCGGGGTTCTTGCGAGGGTTGAAGACGAAGGATCCGGCGAAGTCCTTCCAGCCGTAGCTCGTAGACGGCGGCGTGAGACGCATCCCATCCTTCAGCAGCATCGCGAACAGCACCGTCAACACCAGACCGATGAGCGCGGGTACCGCGAATCGCGAGAGATCCGAGTCGAGAAAGTTGACCGCGAACGTTCCGCCCAGGATACCGAGCGACGTGGTGATCCCGATGATTCCTGACGCGAGGCCGCGCTTCCAGACCGGCATGCGATCCGCGATGGTGGCGTTCAACGCGGCCAGCGTGCCATTGAGGGCGGCCTGCGCGACGCACCATCCCACGAGGACCATCCAGACCTCGCTCGCCAGACCGATCGTCACGAGAGCCGCGAATCCGACCACGGCACCGAGTATCAGCCAGGGGCGTCGCATACCGAAGCGCGACATGGTGCGGTCAGACAGACGCCCGACGAGCGGGTTGAAGATGATCGCGAAGAGCGTGCCGACGCCCATGACGAGGCTGAGCGCGGCGACCGACTCGCCGCGGTTCGCGGTGATGTGCTCGAGCTTGAAGGCCAATGAGACGAACACCGGCGTGAGCAGCGCCAGGTAGACGCCGAAGTTGGCAAGACCCAGCGTCGGCAAGTAGGCGGGAGAAACGGGGCCGGCCGGCACGGTCCGGGTGAGGGGTGTGGTGGTGGAGGGTTCAGTCATCGTCGACTCCTTGGTCGCGCCCGAAGGGGGTGGGCTCGGGCAAGAGTAGCGTAAAATCGAACATATCGTAAGTCAATATCGATCTATTTGTAGATTAAGTACGCGTGCGATCATGAGACGGTGAGATCTTCCGAGCACGCTTCGTCCCGCGCCGCATCGACCGCGCTGACGCGACGGCGGATTCTTGCCTCGGCCAGAGCGTTGATCGGCTCACGAGGCGGCGCACAGGTCTCACTCGAGGACGTCGCAGCCGCATCGGAGATCACACGCCCTGGCCTCCTCGGCCACTTCCGCTCGACGGATGCACTGATGACAGCAGTGGAAGCCGAGTTCTGCGTCGAGACCGGGCGGCAAATGCCCCTCGGTCCCGATTCGTGGGCGAACCTGATGGAGATTCCCGACTACTGCTCGATGTCTGTGCAGTTCTTGAGCCTCGCATTGACATCCGAATCTCCGCCACCTTCCAGCGCCTGCCACCATCGGCAACTCCTCGAATCGGCCGAAAGTATGGTCACCGACGACTCCAGTTCGACCGCACTGACCCCCCAGGGGCTGGTCGCCACGTGGGAGGGCTTGCTCGTGTTGCAGGCTTACTTCCCATCGCTCGATCCCGCGCGAATCATCCAGGCGTGCCTCGATCCGGCGCACGCCCGGCCACCAGCGCCCTCCTCCCGCACTTCCCCTGTATCTCCGGCATCGCTGATACCCGCCGAGTTCGGTTATGCGCGTGGTCGCTCACGTCGGCGGCAGATCATCGAAGACGCCACCGTGCTCTTCGCCCGCAACGGATACCACGGGACCACCATCCGGCAGCTCGCATCCGAGGTGGGCATCTCCACGTCCACACTTCTCCACCACTTCGGACACAAGGCGGGTCTGCTCGCCGAGGTGCTTCGCCACAGAGACGAGCAGCTCGTTCATCGGCGAGGGCAGCGCGACATGGATGCGCGCACGGAACTCGCGGAGCTCGGCAATGAGGCCCGCCGAGATCTGGAGGTGGAGCGAGGGCTTGTGAACATGTACGCCGTCCTCTCCACCGAGGCCATTCACCCCGACCATCCGGCGCACGCCTACTTCACCGATCGCTTCTCCCGCACGATCGACTACTTCGAGGGCCTCATCGCGAACAGCGACTCCGGGTCTCCGGATCCACGGCTCGACGCCGTGTGGCTCGTCGCACTGTGGGACGGACTGCAGTATCAACTGATCCTGAGTCCTGACGACATGGATCTCCCCGCACAGCTGGATCATCACATCCAGACATCCCTGGGAATCACTCCGGCGACGAGAAGCTCGATCCTTGACGAACCGTACACCCCGGACCAGCGCACATCCTCCACGGTGTAATACAGTAGCTACCAGGTTTGTAGAGTAATCCGTTTCGGACCTCATACCCCAGTCGGAAGGAGGAGCCATGGCCGGAGAGAGAACTCGAGAGCGAGGCGAGCTCGAGGGCGAGGTCATGCGGCTGCTCTGGAAGCACGTGGATCCCATGAGCGCACGCGACCTGCAGGACCTCTTCACGGGACCGGTGCCCGCGTACACGACCCTTCTCACAGCGCTCACCCGCTTGGAGAAGAAGGGCCAGGTCATCCGCTCGGGAGACTCTCCCCGCAAGGTGCGCTTTCAGGCCGCGCGCTCGGGAGAGGATTTCACGAGCGATTCGATGCTCTCCGCCTTGGATCGCGCGGGAGACCGCCACGCGGCACTGCTCGCTTTCGCCGGAACGCTTGACGACGACGACGTCGCCCTGCTGAAATCCGCCTTCGGTCGGAAGTCCTCGAAGCGCTAGCAGATGCTCTTCTGGGTTGTGCTGGCCTGCGGCATCGCATCGATCACGGTCGCACTCCTCGCACCCCTTCTGCTCACCGTGGGACGCTGGCAACTTCTGCACCCGCGCACCGCCCTCTCAGTGTGGTTCGGGGCGTTCTTCATAGGCATCGCACTGGCCCTCGCCGGGCTGATCATCGGCGTTGCGGGCGCCGTCGCCGCCTCGCATACCCCGACCGGTTCAGAGACGCTGCTGATGACGATCCTCGGCTGGGCGGGCTTAGGAGCCTTCGGCGCGATCGCCGCTTTCGTCGCCGTGTCCGCCGAGCCGGTGCTCTCCTCCGAGACAGGGGCGCTGCATTCGCTGGCGCCGATCGCCATCAGCCGCGAACAGCGACGCGGGTTCACGCTGGTCCGGTTCGAATCGGATCAGCCGATCGCCTTCGCCGCACCAGGCAGACCGCCCGAGATCCTGCTTTCGACGGGCATGGAGTCGCTTCTCCCTTCCGCTCAGTTGCAAGCCGTCCTCGCTCATGAGTACGCGCACCTGAGGCAACATCATGCGTGGGCCACCCGAATCGCTCGCATCAACGCTCTCTGTCTCCCCAGAACGCACTCCGCGCGCGCGCTGCGAAGAGCAACCACGCTTCTTGTCGAATTGGCGGCGGATGATCAGGCAGCACGTCTCGCAGGCCCTGCCCAGCTGGCGAACGCTCTCTCGACCCTCGCGACAGCCTCGAACGACGTCAGCCTGGAGCTTCGCGCCGAGAGACTCGTGGACAAAAGGTGGCCCGGCGCCGTCAAACGACGCCGAGCCCCAGCCGCTTTCGCTCGCGATTCCTCGAGTTGACGTGGGGGCTCTCGGGACCGCTCCGGCTCGCGCCGCCTCCGCTACGGAGTTACTCAGGCCCGAGGCTTCCAGCCGCATGCACGGAGCACCCATGACCACGCCGTGCACACCCTGCGGTGGAGCCGATAGATGAGAAATCTCGTCTCGTCCCACTCCTCAGCGAGAGTGGACGGGCGGTCATCCTGATCCCGCGGGGGCGCGGTGAGTCCGATCACAAGGATCAGCACCAGGAGCGCCACCAGATGCATGATGGCCGAGATCATGCTCACTGTTGCGACTCCGTTCTCTGACTCACCTCGCAGCGTGTGCCTCTTTGGGGAACCGCGATACGGGCCTCATCGAGATCCGAAGCAGGTAGTGTTAACGCTACATCCAGTAGTTATCTTTGCCTTCGCGGGGCGGTATTAAAACTACACGATGTAGACTTGATTCCAGCAAAAAGAGTGGAGAGAAAATGTCGCAGTTCACATTCGAGGTCATCGGAATGACGTGCGAGCATTGCGAGGACGCGGTGGGATCAGAGCTGTCCAGACTTCCCGGCGTCCAGAATGTCGTCGCTGATGCGGCGACGGGACGCGTGAGTGTCACCCATGATCTCCCGGTGGACCGGAGCTCTTGGGAAGCCGCGGTGGGTGAGGCCGGGTACGAAGTGGGTTCGTGGCCTGTAAGCCACGATGCGTGAAGAGCCTGAGCCGAACGCACCCCGCGATCCCGCTCTGCTGCTCCCGTCCCGTCATCTCCTGATCGGGGGCGGCCTGGCCGCTGCCTTCTTCGGCATCGGCCTGCCTGTTGGCATCACGGTCGCACTCGGAGACGCGCCGTACAAGAAACTCTTCCAATCCTTTCCCGGCCTTGACGTCGGGGTGACGACCACCGCTCTCTTGGTGGCGGCCGACACCGGGATTCTGCTCAGCATGGGCATCCTCACTCACCTGCTCTTCCTCCGAGCCACGCCTGCGAAGCGCGCGATGCGTCTTGAGCACGGCTTCGAGCTCCGCGTTCTCCGAGTCACCGCGTCGGTCTGGGCAGCGAGCGCCGCCGGGCTGGCCGTGTTCGAAGCATTCGACACCAGCGGCGTGCCCCTCTCCCGCATCCTCGAACCGGGAACGATCGCGTTCCTGTTCGAGGCGAGCTACCCGCCCGCCGCCTGGACGATCAGCTGTGCGGGAGCTCTCGTGGTGCTGTTCGCATCGTTCTTCGTCGACCGCTGGACGGGGATGCTGATCCCCTTGTGGGCATCGTTCCTCGCCACGCTGGCTCCCGTCGTGTCGGGCCAGATCCTCGTCGGCCCCGATCACGACTTCGGCGGCGATGCCGCCGTCTTCCAATCGCTCGCGATAAATCTGCTCTTCGGCGTCGTCGCGGTCTACTGGCTGCGGGTGTGCTCCGGTCGATTCATCGACCCGGAGTCCCTGCGGCGACTCTTCGTCCTGGCGGCGCTCCTGCTACCGGTCATCGCCGCCTCGGACGTCGTCATCACCTTCTTCAAGCTCGCCGGAACGCCCCTTTTCGGGTCGTTGACCGGCTGGCTGATCGTGGGGCGATGGGCGGCCCTCCTCATCGTCGCGCTCCCCCTGATCGCGCTTCGCTCGCTCTGGCGCCGCGCACGCGTTCGCGCGGCACACATCGTCTCCTGCCTCTCGGTCGCATCCTTCGGGGTCATCGCATGGATAGGCGCCACAGCCGCGATGACCCGGCAGCCCCCGCCGCAGTACTTCGTGCCCACGAGCATCTCGCAGACGTTCATGGGTTTCGAGGTCGCGGATCCACCGAGCATCGAGGTGCTGTTCGGCCATTGGCGACCGAACGTGCTGTTCCTGACGATCGCGACGGCAGCCGTCGTCGTCTACCTCGTGGCAGTGCGCGCGCTCCACCGGCGCGGCGACCAGTGGCCCCCCGGCAGAACCGTCGCCTGGCTGCTGGGCTGGGCGATCATCATCTTCGCCACCAGCTCAGGGTTCGGCAAGTACTCCGCACCGGACTTCGGTATCCACATGATCGTCCATATGAGCCTCAACATGCTGGCACCCGGCATGCTCGTGCTGGGCGGGATCGTCACGCTGCTGCTGCGCGCCACGCGCTCAGTGCCCGGATCACCCGTGGGGCCGCACGACTGGATCACCTGGGTGCTGCACTGGCGGGTCCTCCATTTCCTCTACAACCCCCTGATCGTGTTCGTGGTGTTCATCGGCTCCTACTACGGGCTGTACCTCACGGGGATCTTCGGCGAGTACATGCGCTTCCACTGGGCGCATCAGCTGATGAATCTCCACTTCCTGATCGTCGGCTACCTGTACTACAGCCTCATCATCGGCGTCGATCGCCCGCCCCGCCCGCTCCCCCATGTGGGAAAGCTGGGGTACGCGCTGGCCGCCATGCCCTTCCACGCGTTCTTCGGCATCATCCTGATGACGAGCACGACCCTGATCGCCGAGAATTTCTACCTCTACCTCAAGCTCCCGTGGGCCGACCTTCCCGCACAGCAGTATCTCGCGGGCGGCGTCGCCTGGGCGGGAGGAGAGATCCCGCTCCTGATCGTCATCATCGTGCTTCTGATCCAATGGGGTCGCCAGGACTCGAAGGAAGCACGGCGCAAGGACCGGCACCTCGACACGGGGAGGGATGTGGAGTTCGACGCCTACAACGAGATGCTGCGCCAGCTCTCCGCCCGCTCCGCAGCGAGCGATGAACTACGCCCGGGCCCGCAGCCCGAGAAGGAGCCACAGCGATGAACACTCAGACCGTGCAGCTGCTCGAAACCCCCCTCGAGCTCGATGTCTCCGGTATGACGTGCGCAGCGTGCGCCGGCCGCGTCGAACGCGCTCTGAACAAGCTCGACGGCGTCACCGCAACCGTCAACTACGCGACGGAGCGGGCCGTGTTGACCGGCATCTCGACCGAGGAGTCGGCACGGGCGATCGCGCAGATCGAGAGCGCGGGCTATGGCGCCCATCTGCGAGACGGGTCGGACGACGCCTGGTCGCAGCGTGCTACCGAGTTCCGAATCTCCTCGCTCCGGCGACGGCTGGCAGTGGCCGCCCTTCTGACCGTCCCGCTGATGGACATCACCCTGGTCCTGGCCCTCGTCCCCGGATGGCGATTCCCCGGCTGGGAGTGGGTCTGCGTCCTGCTCGCACTGCCGATCGTGACGTGGGCCGCGTGGCCGTTCCACCGCGCCACCTTCCGCAACCTGCGTCACGGCATGGTGAGCATGGACACGCTGGTGTCCCTTGGCATCGCGGCGTCGTTCGGCTGGGCGGTGGCGACGCTGCTGTTCGGCGTAGGTGCCGGGTCGGAGGGCTATTGGCTCGGCTTCGGCTCGACCCCCGAGGGCGCCGACTCGATCTACCTCGATGTGGCCGCGGGCATGACCACCTTCCAGCTCGCGGGCAGATACTTCGAGACACGTTCCCGCCGGAAGGCCGGAGACGTGCTCGGCGCACTGAGCGCCCTCGCTGCCACGCATGTGCGAGTGCTGCGCGACGGGGTCGAGACGGTGGAGCCGGCCGGCCAGCTGCGCTCCGGTGACGTGTTCGTCCTCCTGCCGGGCGAGACCATCCCCGCAGACGGGATCGTGGTAAGCGGGAATGCGGCCGTCGACGCGAGCATGATGACGGGCGAGCCCATGCCCGTCTCTGTGGCGAGCGGCGACGCGGTCACCGGCGGAACCATCAGCACCGATGGGCGGCTCGAGGTGCGGGCGACCTCAGTCGGCGCCCATACCCAGCTCGCCCAGATGGCTGCGCTCACCGAGCAGGCGCAGGCGCGCAAGGCAGATGTGCAAAAGCTGGTCGACCGAGTGGTGACCTGGTTCGTTCCCGTCGTGATCGGACTCGCGATCGTCGTCGGCATCGCGTGGGCGCTGAGCGGCGCCCCCGATGACAAGGCGATCGGCGTCGGAATCAGCGTGCTCATCATCGCCTGCCCCTGTGCGCTCGGACTCGCTACCCCCACCGCGCTCATGGTCGGCATCGGGCGAGCTGCGACGCTCGGCATCCTGATCAAGGGGCATGATGCGCTGGAGGCATCCGGTGCCGTGACCACCGTCGTTCTCGACAAAACCGGCACGCTCACCACAGGCACGATGACGGTGCAGGGTTCCGAGGCCTTCGGAGTCTCCGCGCGCGATATGTGGATTCTGGTGGCGTCGGCCGAACGAGGGTCGGAGCATGCGATCGCTCGAGCGATCGAGAAGGCGGCCTCGCCCTACGTCGACGACCTGCGCTCGTTGACCGAGTTCACCGCGATGCCGGGATTGGGGGCGGTCGCCGTGATAAATGACACCCGCGTCATCGTCGGCAACGCGCGGCTGCTCGAAGGCGAAGGCGTGAGCATCCCCGCCGAAGCTCGAGCCGCGATGGAGCGCTTCGAGCGCGAGGGTCACACGACGATCCTGGTCGCCGCCGACCACGATGTGATCGGCGTCCTCGCACTCTCAGACGCTCTCAAGCCGCGCGCGGCAGAGGCCGTCACTGCTCTGAGAGCGCAGGGACTCGAGATCGTGCTGCTCACGGGCGATTCGCCGGCCGCAGCCGCTCGTATCGCTTCGGAACTGGGTGTCGACAGCGTGCACGCCGGCGTTCTTCCTGCGGAGAAGGCCGACGTGGTCCGCTCCCTGCAGGCGGATGGCAAGCGCGTCGCGATGGTCGGCGACGGCGTCAACGACGCGGTCGCACTGGCCACCGCCGACCTCGGCCTCGCGATCGTCACCGGCACCGACATCGCCCTGAAAGCCGCGGACATCATCCTGGTGCGCGATGATTTGCTCGTCATCCCCGATGCGATCGCGATCTCCCGTAAGACGCTGCGGACGATCAAGATGAACCTCGTCTGGGCGTTCGGTTACAACGTCGCGGCGATTCCTATCGCCGCCGCGGGCCTGCTCAACCCTCTGATCGCCGCCGCCGCGATGTCGCTGTCCTCGGTGTTCGTCGTCTACAACAGCCTCCGTATCCAGAAGGTGCGCGGCTCGCGCTGACGCCCCTGGCTAACGCAGGTCGTACGCCTCTCGCGCCACGAGCACCTCTTCGATGTGACGCTCCGCCCACAGCCCCAGCGCGCTCAACGGCTCGCGAAGCGTAAGCCCGAGCGGAGTGAGCGCGTACTCGACACGGGGCGGCATCTCGTCGTAGGCCGTGCGCGTCAGAAGACCATCGCGCTCCAGGTCGCGAAGCGTCTCCGAAAGCACCTTCGCGCTGATTCCGCCGACGCGGTCTCTGATCGTTCCGAACCGCGCCGGCCCGTCACTCAGGACGATCACGATCATGGCTGTCCACTTGTTGGCCACCCGTGCCAACGATGTGCGCGATGGACACGTCGCCAGCATCACGTTCCAGGCCGGATCAGCCATTTCGGAAACCCACTCCCTTAGTTACGTTGAGGTAACAGGTTACCATATGTAACCATGGGGGCACACCCCTCATCCAAGGAGAGAATCATGACTGACACCACCCCCGCCGGCATCGCCACCACGTACTTCGACGCGCTCGCCCAGGGTGACATCCCCACCGTGATGGCGCAGTTCAGCCCCGACGTCGTCTGGCACCAGCCCGGCGGGCACCAGTTCTCAGGCCTGCACACGGGCATCGACGGCGTCGGCGCCCTCCTCGGCGGCATGATGGAGGCGAGCGAAGGAAGCTTCGCCCTCGTCGTCACCGGTCCGGCGATGATCAACGGCGAGATGGTCGCGCTTCCCGTGCGATTCTCGGGCACCCGCACGGGCGCCTCGATGGACATGGCCGGCGTCGACCTGCTCACGGTTCGCGACGGCAAGATCGTCGCCGTCCACCTGTTCTCCGAAGACGGCGCCAGCGAAGACGCTTTCTGGGGTCAGGCCTGATCCCAGGCGACGCATCGATGCTGCTCGGCGACATCACCGCCGAGCAGCATCGTCATCTCCCACCTCACACCATGATGCGGCTAGCATCCACGGGGATCGGACGCGCGATGCACAGCACTCAGCACTGATCCGTGAACGGATCTCGGCTCCGCGATCTCACTGAACCCGGCAGTCTCGAACAGTTGACGCAGGCTTGACGGAGGCCCCCCGGACGGCGGCGTGAAGGCGCAGACCACAGGAGCGCCGTCTCGCAATACTCGTCGCACCTCAGCCAGACCCGCAAGGGGGTCGGGCCAGAAGTGCAGGTTGTCGACGAAGATCGCGGCATCGAAATGCTCGTCCGGCAACGGGAGCGCGCCAGCTGTGCCCATGAGCAGGTGCAGGCGTCCGCCTTCGATGGCTGTGGCATTCCGCATCGCGGCATGCCGGTGGCTCACCTTCGAGGGATCTACTCCGACGATCTCTCCCTGGGAGAAGGTGCTCAGCAACACCTCGAGTCCGACGCCGGGACCGAACCCGATCTCGAGCACCCGCGCCCGGGAGTCATCGACGCCCAGCAGTGCCACCGCCTCCAACGCCATTCCGCGCCCTGCCTGCGCCATTGTGCGCAGGCCTCTCTCACCCGCGGCACCAGCGGGCCGGACGAACATGTCTTTCATAAGACCAGTCTCGCGTGCCGACGGAGGTGTGGGGCCGCCGCCATCGAGATCCTCCGAACCTCTCCGTCGAATCGACGCATCATCCGTTCATCAGCACCAGCATCCATCCCATGCCGGCAGCCATGGCGACATGACAGACAGAGTGGATGCGGTGATGCGGCGAACGGATTAGGCGCCAGATCCACCAGACGGTGGCCGCCGCGCACAGCGCGATGAAGCCGGCGTTCGCGATGTCCGCCCACGCCGGTGTCGTCTCGATCATGAGCCCGCCGCCGCCGTGGTGCCCCGCATGGGCACCACCGGCGTCTCCCGACATATCCATCCCCGCCATGAGGAGCGGCATCGCTGCGAGCATCCAGATCATCGCGACGTCGAGCACGATGTGGCCCACGAGATCGACGGCCTGTGCTCCCCTTGCCCCCCGGAACGACGGCACGAGGGCCAGGACCAGGATGGCGAAGATGGCGACCTGCGCCCACGTCACCGCGTCCCACACGGTCCACCACGTCATCACGATCATGGCGACACTCATCACACCGTGAGTGATGTCGATCAGGTCTGAATCCGTCAAGGCGGAGTTCGTCCGCCCCTTTCGGGAGCGCCCGATCAGGCCGCTGAAGCAGATGACCGCAGTCATGACGAAGACGAAGGTGAGGAGGATATTCCACGGTGCGGCGATCACGGCTTCAGTTTAGTACTACATTATGTAGATATCTGATTCCGCCCATGGAAAGGTCGCGACGATGACCACGATCGACATCGAGTCGACTGGCACCCCGGACAAGACAGTGCCCGCCCCCTCTCGGAAGATCAATTGGTTCGGCGCCTTCTGGCGCTGGCACTTCTACGGCGCACTCCTGGTCATCCCCGTACTTTTCGTGCTCGCCGTGACCGGTATGACATACCTGTTCCGCGCGCAGATCGACGCGGCGATGCACCCGGGCGTCATCACGGTCGCCGTCCCGGACGGCGCGGATCGACTGCCCCTGTCCGCCCAGCAGGAGGCGGTCGCAGCGGAATTCCCCGACCGTTCGGTCGTCTCGCTGTTCGACAGCCTCGGTGACCGCTCGACGGTCTTCGTCACCGAGCTTGCCGACGGCACCACTCAGAACGTCTACGTGGACCCGTACAAGGGAGTCGTCACCGGATCACTGACCGACGATCAGCTCATCTCCGACGTGTTCATCCGCATTCACGGCAACCTGTTGGCGGGAGACTTCGGCGATCGGCTGATGGAGCTCGGCGCCAGCTGGGCCATCGTGCTGACGATCACCGGCTTCCTGATCTTCTTCCTCGGGCGCAGGCCGCGAAAGCTCGCCGCGCAGAAAAAGGCCAAGGGCGCACGGCTGCGCAGCGCGCACGCACTCGTCGGCCTCCCCGTCGGCCTCGGAATCCTGATGCTCGTCACCTCCGGACTCCCCTGGACCGGACTGTGGGGCAGCGTGTCCGAAGAGGTCGCAGCGACCGGCGGGTCTTCCTTCTGGGGAGCCGATCCGGGCGCGGAGTCCACCATGAAAGACCTCATCGAGCAGACGGACGGCTCCAGCGCGCCCGCAGGCTGGGCCGTGGGCATGGGCCCGACAGGACAGAGCGCGGGCCAGGGCGCAGGAGTCTCGATCGACGCTGCCATCGCAGCCGCCGAGGCCGAGGGGGCACCGAGCCCGTACTACGTGATCTACCCCGTGGACGAGGCAGGCGTCTTCAGCGTGATGAGCAGCCAGTGGTATCAGCAGGGAAATCCCGCGGAGTCCGATGTCACTCTCGAGCAGACGGTGCACGTGGATAAGTACTCGGGCGAGGTCGTCGCGCAGTACGGCTACGACGACTACAGCCCGCTCGCCCAGGTCGTCTCACATGGAATCGCAATCCACGAAGGGCGGCACTTCGGGCCGATCAACACGATCCTGACGACGCTCTTCTGCCTCGCTGTGATCTTCATGTGCGTCTCCGCTCCGATCATGTGGTGGCGTCGCCGCGGCACCGCGAGCGGCATGGCAGCGCCGCGCGCGCGACTCCCTCTGTTCGGCAACATCGCGCTGCTCGTCGGCGTGGTGTCCCTGGGCATCTTCCTGCCGATGTTCGGTCTGTCTGTGCTGGTGATCCTGGCTGTGGATCAGCTGCTCATCCGTCGCATCCCCGCCTGGCGGAAGTTCTTCGGCACCGTGTGAGTTCGGGGAGGGCACTCACGCCATAGGCCGACTGCCCTCCCCGGATCCCGCATTCAGGCTCAGACCGCGAGCTCACCCAGCCAGCTCTCGACGCTGCGCGGGGTGATTCCGAGAAGCTTCTGCGCCGAGCGCTCCTCATCGATCACTTCACCGGGCATGGTCCAACGGAAGTGATAGGAATCGACCACCGGCCGCGCCCCGTCCGCGCCGAACAGCGGGATGATCAACTCCCCGTATGCCTCGGGATCCTGCGCCTCGAAGACGACAGGCGAGGCGAAGTAACGAGCGAAGCCCTGCGCGACATCCTCTCCGAGCAGCGGCGGGAGTGCACCGGCCGTGACGACGCCCGTCACGGAGTCATCCGTCAGCAGTCGGACCGCAATATCGGCCATGTCGAGGTGAGAGATCCACGAGACAGGGTAGTCATCACGGATCGGGTAGCGCAGCACTCCATCTTCGCGCGCCGGACCGAGAGTGACCGGAAGCAGAAGATTCTCAAGGAAGACCTGGGGCGCGATGAGCGCATACGACACGCCGGACGCGGCCAGGGATTCCGCCAACACCCCGTGTGCGGTCGGCGTTCCGTCAGGAAGCGCGGTCGGATAACCACTGGTCGAGAACACGACTCGACCAGGACGTGCCTGAGAGACGGCCTGACCGATCGCCTTGGCGTAGGCGAGCTGCTGGTCGGGGCTGGCGAGCGGCAAGTGCACGAAGACCGCGTCCGCACCTGCGTAGGCCTGCACCAGCGAGTCCACCGAAGCGTTGTCGATGGAGAGTGAGGGGCCCGCAACCTTCGCACTGTCACGAATCGCCGCAGTCGGACTGTGACCTGCCGCGGCCAGGCCAGCAAGAACGGGGGAACCTTGTGCGCCGGTGGCGCCATGAACGATGATTGTCATATCTCTATTAGTGCATATGATGCATCGGTTATGTCAACTGCACTAATGGAGATCGAGCGAGCTCGGTCAACTATATGTCGAGCGTCAGTTCGGCGGTGAGCGCACGCGAACAGCACACATTGATCTGAGAATGCGTGGCGTGTTCCCGCTCGCTCTGCACGTGGTCTCGATGATCAGGCACGCCCGCCAGCACCGGCACGATGCATGAACCGCAGATGCCCTGACCACAGGACCGGTACGTTTCGTAGCCGTTGCGCTCGAGCACGGAAGCGATCGACTCAGTGGCCTCCACCTTCATCTTCTGGCCTGTCGATGCGGCGACAACCGTGAATGCTTCATCGACAGGAGAGCCAGGCGCCGCGTCCGAGGAGAAGCGTTCCGTGACGAACTGGTCGTCGCGCCACCCCGACTCCAGTGCCCGTTCTCGCGCGAGCGCGATGAACCCGTCCGGCCCGCATGCGTAGATCATGCCGTCGACCGTCGGCTCGAGGAGACTCCGAGGCCCACTCACGCGGAAGGAGTCACCCTCGTCACTGAAGTGCGGCACGACTGATGCCGCATATGGGCGCGACCGCAGGTATTCGAGGAGTGGGAGGGACGCCGCACGTGCGGCGTACGCGTGCAGCTCGAAAGCGCCCCCGTCGCGATGCAGAGACGATGCCATCGACACGAGCGGAGTGATACCGACTCCACCCGCGAGCAGAAGTGATGTCGCCGCTCCGGATGCCAGTGCGAAGGTGTTGCGCGGCGGAGAGATGTGCAGCCGATCCCCGACGCTCACGCTGTCGTGCACGTACCGCGAAGCACCACGCCCCCGGTCCTCCTTCTGCACACACACCGAGATGACTCCCTCTTCAGGCGACGCGTCGACGAGAGAATACTGACGGATCAGGGTCTCCGTCAGATGAAGATCGACGTGCGCGCCCGGTTCGACCGTGATCACGTCATCAGCGCGCACGAGTCGAAGATGCAGCAGCACCGCACGGTCGGAGACAACCGTCCGTTGGGACACGACCACCTCAAGAGGCGAAGGCCGGAATCGGCCCACAGCCGCCGCCTGCGGTCGAGCGCGTCTACGCAGCGCATCCAAAAGACCCATCGCCTTCGCCCCCTCATTTGCTCAGCCGCGCGGGGTCCCCGCAGACCGCTGTCCACATGTGCCAGCAGATGACGACGGCGGACCGCGGTGACGACCAGGGCCCGCCGCCGTTGTTCAGTTGTGGCGTTGACAACTCTACAATACGTAGCTTTAATTCTCACGCACGGCCGACACCCATGCATAGGGGAGGAACTTCCCGTCGATCGTCACGACCACACGGTCTCCATCCGGATGTGCCATCCGATCGAGCGTGATGCTGCAGTTGATCGCACTTATGATGCCATCGCCGAATTCGTCGTGAATGAGCGATTTGAGGGCCGGACCGTACACCTGCACGAGCTCGTGAAAACGGTAGATGGTCGGGTCCTGAGACACGTCGTGGCTCGGGACCCGCGTGGGCTGCCGGACGAGCGCATCTACGACGTCATCGTCCAGCGCCAGAGCATCCCTCAGTTCCTCGGCTTCCCGTTCCGGGATGGGGTGCGCCCCGAGCGCAGCCGCGGCGGTCCATACGGGCGGCCGCCCCAGACGCCGGGCGAGGTCTCGCCAAAACAAGCGCTGTCGCCGTCGACGTTCGTCGACGAGGTATCCGGCATCCTCTTTGCTGATCACTCCGCGTGCCCTGCCGCGTAGTAGTCGTTGCCGCGCGAGAACTCCACGAACGTGCACGCAATGTCGCCCACGGACCAGGCATCGTGTCCGGGCGGGAGCAGCATGACATCGCCCGCGGAGAACTCTTCCTGCTCACCGTCCGCCATCAGGACAGCGAGTGTTCCTGCGATCACGAGGGCGACGTGCGGCAGTTCGCAGTCCTCCGTGCCCGCGTATCCCTTGAGATCGTTCGACCACTTCGCCCCGACATCGAAAGTCACCTGCGTCACCTCAACGCCGTCCAGCGTCGCGGTGCGCTTCGAGATGAGTCCGTGACCGTCCGCCGGAATGTCCGCGAGAGTCGCCTTCTGCATCGCCGTGTTGTACGCCATGTCCTGTTCCTTCCGTCGGCTTACGCCATGTCGAATGTGTGAGTTGATCACATCATCGAGGCCCCCGTCGGGGAAGGAAGAATACGCACGCCCTCCATGTCGTCGCGTTTCGTCGGTTCTGTAACACGACGGTCACATCCGCGACGCGACGGGGCAAAATCACCCCCCTAGCGTGGACGCATGGGTGAACGATGACTTCGGTGCGCGACCCATGGACGCCTGCGGTGCTCGACGCCGTGCCCCACCCGATGCTGGTGATCGACGCGGGCGGAGCAGTCGCACAGGTCAACCGTGCCGCGAGCCTCGTGCTGGGGTACCAGGAACCCAGGGAACTGAAAGGTCGAGCGAGTCACGACGCCCTCCACCGGCACCGGGAAGACGGGACGGTGTATCCCGCCCATGAGTGCCCGATCGTCCGCGCGTCACCGCGCCAGTCACATACTCCGGCGCGGGAGATCTTCATCGACCGGTTAGGCAGGGCGATCCCGGTGACCTGGACCGTGTCGGCACTTCCCGACGACTCCTGCAAGCTCCTCTCTTTCCACGCCGCTAACTCCGGAGGCGCAGTGATAGCCCGACGGCTTCCGTCCGCCGCCGACATTCGCTCGCAGATCGCAACAGGTTTCCGGGATCCCGACCTGACTCCACTGAGCATCGCCGCGACCAACCACATGTCCTTGCGGGCGCTCCAGCGCATCCTGTCCCGGGAGGGCGCATCGCCCGCCTCCTTGATCCGATCGGAGAGACTGCGGCACGCATCGGAGCTGCTCCGCAGAGGGATGCCACCCCAGGTGGCCGCGTTCGAGTCGGGCTTCGGCGACCCCGACACGTTCTCGCGTGCATTCCGACGACACTTCGGCGTCGCCCCCAGCGCATATTCGGCTCGCAGCCCCCGAGGAACCCTGCGCTAATGAAGAGGGGATGTTGCTTGCTCAGTGCCCGAGGAGCATTTTTACCGACCGAGCGCCCGGTCTGTATGCTACGTTGATTCGACGCACTGCCGCGAGGATGCTGCGCTGCCGTCCTAGCGCTTGACAGAGAGAGGTACCCGAGTGCTCATCGTGATCATCGCTCTCGGATTGGCCATCGGGGCACTGACCGGGCTGTTGGGCGCCGGGGGCGGAATTCTGACCGTCCCCGCACTGGTGTACCTCGTGGGGCTGCCCGTCTCCTCAGCGATATCGACGTCTCTCGTCGTGGGCGCGATCGGCCCCCTGGCTGCGTTGATCCCACGCCTGCGAGGCGGCGTGGACTGGAGGATGGTGCTGCCTGTCGCCGGCGCGGGCGTGGTGGCGGCATTCGGCGGCACACTCGTCGGCCGGCTCATCTCGGAGGAGATACTCCTCCTGCTCTTCGCCCTTCTGATGGTGGCCTCCGGCGTGCAGATGCTCCGGGGACGGCCACAGGCCACGGGCAATGACCGCCGACCGAAGCTGTGGGCCCTGCGGGGAATCGCTGTCGGGCTGCTCGTGGGGTTCCTGACCGGTCTGCTCGGCATCGGCGGCGGCTTCATCACCGTCCCCGCTCTGGTCTTCCTCCTCGGAATGTCGATGAGGCTGGCGATCGGCACTTCTCTGGTCGTCGCCATGATCAACTCCCTGGCCGGCATCGCTGCGCATGCGGGGGTGTCGAACCTCGACTGGGGACTGATCATCGCCTTTGTCATCCCCTCGATGGCGGCATCCTTCTTGACAGCGTTGCTCGCGAAGCGCGTGAGCAACGTGTTCCTGCAGAAGACCTTCGCGATCATGGTCCTGGCAGTCGCCGCCATCACGGTGGCACAGGTGCTTCTGCCCTGACCGGCGAATGCGCAGTTCAGCGTCGTCAAGAAGGCGAAGGAGCGAGCTCCCAGCACGCTCGGAGACCGGCGACGTGAGCGGATACCTGACTCACCATGTCGATGCGTCGGTCGACCAACCACTGCTGTTGGATGCCGTCGAGCACAGCGATCGTGTTCCCGACCAGCAGCTCTGTGGGAGCATCCGCACGGATCACGCCCGATTCCTTCCCCTGCGCCACGGCATCACCCAGCCACGCGCGTGCGCTGGCGTAGTGATCTCGCAGCCATTCGTTGGCCGGGTGGTCGGGCTCGGTGGCCTCCGCCGAGACGCGGACGAACACGCCCACCCATTCGGGACGCGTTGAGTTGCGGGCCGTCAGCGGCACGAGAGCCTCGAACGCGTCCCACCCGAGGGGAACCGTGCCGTCTCCGAACAGGAATGCGTTGTCGTCCTGCTCGCGCTGCTCGAGAATCGCGGCCAGCAATGCCACCTTGGAGGGGAAGTGATGCAGCAGCCCCGACTGGGAGATTCCGCTGGCGGCCGCGACATCCGCGATCGACATCTTGTGAAAACCGACCTCGGCGATCTGTTCCACAGCGGTGCCGACGATCTGCTGCTGCGTCTCTGCGGCAGATCGTCTCGCACGCCGCTTGCGGGTGTCAGGGGCGTATCTCGGGGGGAAGGACAAGGATGCCTCTCTCGATAGGGACCGAAACCGACGGACGGTGCACTGTCAGTCCAGTTTCAAGGAATCGTAACGCGGACATCTCCCAAACCTCGACCGATGAGTACCGTTCCTGCCTGGAGCGGCACCCACCCCTGCGCGCCCTGGTCCCAGCAACGCTGGAGCCGAAGGTCGCACGCGGCTCGAATCATGACTTCCTGGCCGGGAAGCACATCAGACTGCCCCCAGCCGATCAGTCGGATCGGCTCGTCATCGCTCTCCGGGTCGAAGTAGATCTGCACGGTCTCGCGCCCGGCGAGTCTGCCGGAGTTGCGTACCGCGACGTCAACCGCATCGATCCGCCCATCGGACGATCGCACGGTCTGCGCCTCCGAGTACTCCCACGTGGTGAGCCCGAGCCCGTGCCCGAACCAGAAGGCTGGTGCATCCCCACTCCCGAACCAGCCGCGATGGCCGATCGACGTTCCCTCGGCATACTCCAGGACACCCCGTCGGGGCGTGGTGCTCCACGCCGGTCCGCGGTGATTGCCCGCGGGGAAGGTGGTGACCAGACGGCCCTCCGGGAGCACATCACCCAGCAGCGCAGCCGCGACAGCATCCCCCGCTTCCTGACCGGGGAGGCCAGTGAACAGGACAGCATCGACATCAGCGATCCAGGGCATGAGTACGGGGGTGGCGGCGTTGATGACGACCACAGTACGCCTCGCGACGTTCGCGACTGCCGCGACGAGCGCATCCTGATCGCCCGGTAGCGACAGCGTGGTCTTATCCTCGCCTTCCGTCTCCTGGTCGGGGGTGAAGCCCACGACGACGACAGCCACATCGGCTGTCCGAGCCGCTGCAGAGGCAGCAGAGATCGCGGAAGCCGATGATCGCGACGCCTCGCTGACGACCAGGCCGAGGATGCGCGGCAGCGAATCCCTCTCCACGGTCGCGGTGACGAGTTGCCCCGGCTCCACGCGCACGGCCGTGGCATGGCTCTTGGGACGGAAGAAGCCGCCGCCGGGACCGGGGTGATAGTCGATCCGGTAGCTGCTCTCGTGCCCTTCCGTGACCAGATGCCAGTTCCCGGGGCCCCGGGTTCCGAGCTGCACCATGCGGCCGTCCCGAATCTCCAGAGTCGCGCTCAACTCGATGCGGGCGGCCCCCTCTAGCCATCCGATCTGGCTGTCCTCGAGCTCCGCCACTTCGAGATGCCGGCTGTGCACGAGATCGCCGGCTTCGTCGAAGACCCGCACACGGATTCCGTGCTCCCCCGTTTCGGGATCACGCACGAGCGTGGGCTTCACGGTGGGCAGCGTCTTACGCGTCTCGACGCCGTCGGTGAAGATGACGTGGTCGGCACCGAGGCGCGCAGTCATCCCTTCGGCGATCGAGATGACGTGCGGAGCGCGAACCTGAGCGGATCCGCCCCCCTGTCCGATCGTGTCCGTCGCATGGCGACCGATGAGGGCGTACGTGGCATCCTCACGGAGGGGAAGGGTGTCATCGACGTTCTTGATGACGACCATGCCGGCCGCCGCAAGCCGCCGGAGTTGCGCCCGCCGCAGAGCGCCGGCCGGTACCTCGACGGCTTCGGGCCAACTGCGGGGTACGGCGAGGCCGCCCACACGATGGGCGAGCAGGAGCAGACGCCGCACATGATCGTCGATGGCTTCTTCAGAGACGGCCCCCTCACGCACTTCTTCCTCGAGCGATTCCGTCCAGGGTGTCGTCGGGCCGGGCATCACGAGGTCGAGCCCCGCGGCAGCGCTCTCGGCGGCCGTTTTGGTGGCGTACCAGTCCGACAAGACCAGTCCGTCGTAGCCCCACTCGTCTTTCAGCACCTGGGTGATGAGCTCATGGTGCTCCGTCGAGGGAACCCCGTTCACGCTGTTGTACGCCGCCATCACGGTCCAAGGATTCGCATCGTCGACCGCGATCTCGAAGGGCGTCAGGTACACCTCCCTGAGCGTCTTCGCCGTCATCCGCACATCAACCGTCGTCCGCTCGGTCTCGGACTCATTGCCGAGGAAGTGCTTGGCGCTGGCACCGATGCCCCTCTCCTGAAGTGCGTTGATGTACGCACTCGCAAGGCGGCCGGTGAGCAGCGGGTCCTCACTGAACGCCTCGAAGAGCCTGCCGCCCAGTGGGGACCGGTGCAGATTGATGGTCGGCCCCAGCACGACGTGCGTCCGTTGCGCCTCTGCTTCCTCGGCCAGGATCGCTCCTGCTTCGGCGAGCGCCTCGGGATTCCAGGTCTGAGCGAGCAGGCTCGCGTTGGGCAGCAGGCAGCTCTCGCGACCCCCGACGACGATCTCGCCGCGCACCCCGGTCGGGCCGTCCGAGAGCACGAGACCTTCGAGACCGATCGACGCATCCGCGTGCAGCGAGAAGTTGTCGGCGCCGGAGAGCAACCGCACCTTCGCTTCCAGCGTCAGCCGTCGAACGAGATCGTCGATGACCGGCTCCAGTGCGGCGACTCCCGCCGTTTCCTCATCATGGATCGTCATCGGTTCACCTCACGCTTCGGACGGGAATGATCAGCACGGCACCGACAACGGCTATCACGCCGGCGATGATGAGCATGATGTCGTAGTTGGTCCCGCTGCTCAAGCCGACGATCCAGGCGGCGAGCGCAGGCGCCACCACCTGGGGGCCGGCCATCGCGATATTGAAGACACCGAGGTCTTTCGCCGTCTCTTCCGGGTCGGGCAGCACATCCAGCACGAGCGCGAGGTCGACAGCCACGTAGGCCCCGAACCCGACCCCGATGATGGCCTCCGCCACGAAGAACATCATGGGCTCCGTCGTCTGCGTGAGAAGGATCGTGCCGGCGGCGAAGATGAGCGCTGCGACGACGATGAAGACCTTGCGCCGTCCAAGCTTGTCCGAGAGCCATCCGGCGATCTGGCCGCTGACGATCAGGGCGATCGTGAAGACCAGGACGCCCGTCGCCATGATGCGCACCGCTTCGGCAGGCTCGAGGTTCATCTCGTGCTGGATCCATAGCAGCCGGAAGGTGATGAACATGAAGTTCGCCAGCACGACCAGGAAGCGCGACCACCAGGCGAGTCCGAAGTCGGGGTTCTTGATCGGGTTCACCCAGAACGTCTTCAGCACCGTGCTGATGCCTCCGCCGGAACGGGCGGGGAAGGGCCGCGGCTTGTCGGGCAGCATGATCGCGTAGATGAGCACCAGGATGAAACCGACGACTCCGGGGATCAGGAAGAGAAGCAGCAGTTGCGTGGCGAAGAACTGCGCGGCGTAGGCGGCGCCGAGGGTCGCGGCCTGCTGGGCGATGCCGATGGCTCCGGCGACCTTGCCGCGCTGCGAAGAGGGGAGCTGATCGGCGATGGATGCGGTGTGCGCGGCGATTGCCGCATTCGCCGTGATCTGCGCGAGGATCCACCCCGCGCCGACGACCAGAGCCGTAGGCGCGATGGCCATGATCAGCAATGCGACCAGGAGACCCGCCATGCCGACGATCATCCAAGGTCGACGCCGCCCGAACCGACTCATCGTCCGGTCACTGATTCGCCCGAACACCGGGTCGAAGAACAGCGCGGACAGCGCGCCGATGGACGTGATCAGGCCGAGCGTGCCGATCACCTCTTCCTGCGGCATCAGCGACTGCAGCTTGAGAACGAGCGCCGCCGAGATGACGGTCGACAGCGGAAGCATGAGCCCCAGGCGGGCGAGCACCATCGTGGTGACCACGGCGGGCCGGGCGCGCATGGTGGGTGCGGCGAAAGTTGGGGGCTGGGGTGAGTCACCGACAGCGGTGTCGTCGATCATGGCGCTCCTCGTTGAGTGGGTTATACAGACCGAGCACTCGGTCGGTATAACCGTAGCGCACTGCATTGAGATTCTCAATTGTCGGAATCGCGTCGAGGTGACACAAACACGCTTTACGTGACACAGGCGAGATTTGACGTGACACGGAGTGTCATGAAATGCCGATGGGCCTCCGGCGTCGCGGATCGGCGTGCAGAAGACAGTAGCCCCTCTGTATTAGGCGTGTGCAGTAGATTCGCGAACGATGAGAGCGCCGGGAATGATGGTGCGCGTCGGTTGTTGGTGTCCTCCGAGGCGACTGCTCAGTACTCGCACTGCCTCCTCGCCAAGCGAGTGAGCGTGAACGTCGTAGGTGGTAAGCGGAGGAGAACGGAAGGCGCTCTCCTCTACGTTGTCGGTTCCCACTACGGCGATGTCTTTGCCTACTTGAAGTCCTCGATCGATGATCGCCTGATATGCGCCGCGGGCGCTCTTGTCGCTGACCGCATAGATGGCGGTTGGTGGCTCGGGCAGACCAAGCAGGGCGAGCGTCTGGGCGTAGCCCTTCGGCTCGGTTCCGGCGGGTTGATCGGGCATGAGGAAGGGGTCTGGTTGCACGCCCGCTTCCCAGAGGGCTGCGAGGTGGCCTCGCGCCCTGTCGGTGAGCGACACGTAACGGCTCGAGCCCTTCAAGAGCCCGATCCGTCGGTGGCCTAGCTCGAGCAAGTGCTGTGTGCAGGCATACCCGGCGCTCAGGTTGTCCGCGATCACGGCATCAACGGGGAGATCGACATAGTTCTCCACCAGAACGGTGGGTATTCCGGTGTCGACGATGCTCTGCACGACCTCCCGCGTGATGTCTCCGCCGTTCGTCAGGATCATGCCGTCGACGTCTCGCCCGGTTACGGAGCGCAAGCCCATCAGCGGGTCCAGTCCGCGGCGGTGCACGGCCAGGACGACATGCGTATCGACGTCACCCGCCGCCGCATATACGCCGTGGACGATGCTATCGATGAAGCCGTCAAGCTTTGCCTCGTACCCGAGGTCTTCGACGAGCAGGCCAAGCACTCGTGCACGTGTGACCCGTGGTTGCTCGTAGCCGAGCGAACGAGCGGCGGCAAGCACGGTCTCCCGACGTGTGGAAGAGACTCCGGGTTTGTCGTTGAGGACGAGAGCGACAGAGGACACGGGAACCTTCGCGGCTGCGGCGATGTCGCGCATGGTGACGCGTTTGCCGCCGCTGAGGGTCGTCACAGAAATTCCTTCGCTTTGGGGATGGTTGCATTCAATTTACTCATCGCGGGCGCTCCCGTCAGCCGCGCACGGCTCCGGCGGCCATGCCCTCGATGACTTGCTTGTTGAGGAAGAAGTAGAGAATCAGCGTAGGCAACAGCGAGATCACGATGGCTGCGAACGTCGCTCCCCAGTCTCGGGCGCCGTACGTTCCGACGAAGTCGTTGAGGCCCACGGGGAGGGTTTTGAGCGCGTCGTTGGTGAGGAATGTGTTGGCGAACACGAACTCGTTCCATACGAAGATGAAATTGAAGGTGATGACGGTGATTGTGGTGTTGCGGGCGAGCGGGAAGATGAGGCTACGGAAGACTCGCCACGGTCCAGCGCCGTCGAGCTGCGCGGCTTCTAGCAGCGAGTTAGGGACGTAGCGCATGAATCCGCCGTACAGGTAGATGCAGATGGGGAGGTTGAAGCCGACTTGGGGTATGACGACGGCCCAGAAGGTGTTCCTCAATCCCACGGTGTTGTAGGCCTGGAACATGGGCAGCAGGGCGACGAAGATCGGGATCATGATGCCGACGAGGAAGTAGGCCATGACCGCGTGCCCTCGTTTCCACGACAGCTTCTCGATCGCAAAGGCGGCTGGGGCGCCGAGAGCGACGGTGATCCCTATGGTGAGGACAGCGACGATCGTGCTGTTGAGGAAATAGAGGGGCAGGTTCGAGTCGGTGAGGACGCGGACGTAGTTACCGAGATACACCTCGACGGGAAGGGCGTATGAAGGATTCTGCGCAAGATCTGCCGGCGACTTGAAGGACGCTAAGAGCGCCCAGGCGAGCGGAAGGATCTGTCCGACGACGAAGAGCAGGACGACGAGATAGATCGCTCCCCTGGTTACCAGCCGACCGGCGTTCATCTGACGCTTCTCCCCGACCGGCTTGTCCGCTGGCGGGGCGACACGTTGCCTGGCTTGGGAATCATCGATACTGGCGCTCATGCTGCCTCCGATTCAGAACGGAACACACGCCGCAGGATCGCGACAATGACGAGGCACTCGACGACGAGGAAGACGGCGATGGCGCTTCCGTAGCCGAAATGCGAGGAATTGAACATCACCTTGTATAGATACGTCGCGACGAGTTCGCTGGAGGATCCCGGGCCACCGCCTGTGAGGATGTACGAGACGTCGAACGCTTTGAGCGTGCCGCTGATCAGCAGCACGATGGTCACGAGGATGATGCCCTTGATCATCGGGAACTTGATGGAGACATACTGCTGCCACCAGTTGGCGCCGTCGATCGCCGCTGCGTCGAGCACGTCCTGATCGATGGTGAGGAACGCGGTGAGGTAGATCACCATGTAGATGGCGCAGAACTTATAGGCGTCGATGAGGCTTACCAGGAGGAGCGTGAGCTGCGGGTCGGACAGGTATGCACCCTGCAGCTGCTCGAGTCCCAACCCGCCGAAGACAGCGTTGACAATGCCTTCCGGGTCAGCGCTGAGCATCTGCCGGAAGATCTGCGAGATTGCGACCGAAGAGATCACGCAAGGGATGAAGTAGACGACCTTGACGAAGTTGCGCACCCGTCGTAGCGAGAGTAAGAGAATCGCGAGGAGCAGGCCGAGGACCACCTGCACCGAGGCACTGATCAGTGTGAAGACGAGGTTGTTGACGACCGCGGCCCTGAACACGTTGTCGCCGAACATGCGAACATAGTTCTCGATCCCAATGAACTCCATCTTGCCGAGGCCGCTCCAGTCGAAGAGGCTATAACTCAACGACCAGATGACCGGCAGCACGACGGCGGCAGTGAAAACGAGCAGTGCTGGCCCGGCGAAAAGCCAGGGAACCCAGCGACGTCTCTCACGCATCGATTGCTTCTCCTTGTGATGGTAGGCGAACGTGGCAGAGACGGTTGCGTCTCCGCCCCGCAAGGCTTACTGATTCTGGGCGAGGGCTTCGTCGACCAGTTTTGCGAACTGTTCTGGATCCTCCTGTCCGAGCGCGAGGTTGGTGCTTTCGCGCGCGATCACGTCTACTGTGTCCGGGTCCAGACGCACGTCCCACACGTGGGCGAAGTCCTTCACGCCGTTCAGCTCGTCGAGCAGGTCGATCTTGATCTGGCTCAGACCCTCGGTCGTGGTCGGCTTCATCGACGGCAGCGAGTTGAAGTCGAACAGCGAGACGTCGGCAAACCGACTGAACAGGTACTTCATCCACTCGCGCATCGCAGGTGTGTCAGAGTCCACATTGATCGCCGTGCCGATTCCCGCGTGGGCGAACATGTCGGTTAATAGCGTGGCGTCATCGGAACCGGCCGCCGGCATCGCGAATCGGTCGAACTGGGGCAGCAACTCGCCCTGCTCATCGAGGAAGCTGGGCAGCTCCCACGATCCGATGTAGTAGATCGCCGCTCCACCGCTGACAAACAGGTCGCGCGCTGTTGCGTAGTCCCCCGATGACCAGCCGTCTTGGAAGTACTGTGAGATGTCCTGGAAGTACGTTGCCGCCGCGATCCCTTCCGGATCGGACATCTGCGCGTCGCCGGACTTCAACCCTTCGATGAAATCGTTTCCGCTCTCCCGGAAGGGGAGGAACGAGAGGTAGCGCATCTGGGGCCAACGATCGGCGCCTTCCATGGCGATCGGCGTGATGCCCGCCTCTTCCAGCTTTTCACTTACGTCGAGAAGTTCGTCCAGCGTGGTCGGCACTTCGACCCCGGCCTGGGCGAACAGGTCCTTGTTGTACCAGAAGTGCTCGATGTTGCCCTGGAACGTCATCGAATGGATCGACCCGTCCTCAAGCTTCGGGTAGTCCAGACCGATCGGATAGAAGTTGTCGGTGACCCCGATCTCGTCATAGATCGCGCCGACATCAGCAGTCGCGCCACTCGCAACGATCTCCTCGAAGTACGGTTCGGTGTCCGCGTCGAACCAATCGGGCAGTTCCCCGCTCGCGGCGAGGATCCGCACCTTCTGCAAATAGTCCGGCCGGCTGGGGATGCTCTCGATCTCGAGCTCAAAGCCCGGGTGATCCTCTTTGTACTCATCCGCGATCTTCTGGATCGCCTGCATCATGCCCTCGTCGGCGCTGCGAGCGGCGAGCCAATGGATGCTCAGCGCGTCGTCATCACCGTTGGCATCATCACCGTCGCCGGCGCCACAGGCGCTGAGGGCGAGGGCCCCAGCCATACCCATGACCAGCAGTGCTGCACTGCGTCTAGCCAGTCTCATCATTGAGTTCCTCTCGTGCTGTACATCATCGTGTGGGACAGGAGTGAGTTCGCATCCAACGAACGAACAGAAACATTCTGTTCCAATTTTGTTCATGCCTTGGGCTGCGTCCGTTGATCATCATTACGCGGGCAGCCCTGCGAAGTCAACAAGTTTTCCGAGAAACCTCGCTCGAACAAGATCTAGACAAAGGCGAACGGTGTCCTCTACTGTTCTAACAGCCGGATCGAAAGCGCTTCGGCAGAAAGGGAATCATGACGTCAGCAACTCTGTCGATCTCGGGATCGGCACCGGTGACGCCGATCCGCCAGGAGATCTTCGGCTACTTCATCGAGCACTTCCACCGGTTGATCTACGGCGGTATTTTCGAGCCCGGCTCACCCCTGTCCGATGAGCGCGGATTTCGACTCGACGTCGCGGACGCGCTCAGAGAGCTGGGCACCGGTGTGGTGCGCTGGCCCGGCGGATGCTTCGTCTCGGCCTACCACTGGGTCGATGGCGTCGGTCCAGACCGAAAGCCGCGCTTCGACAAGGCATGGCGAGTGGACGAGCCCAACACCTTCGGCACAGCGGAGTTCATCCAGTGGTGCGAGCTCGTCGGTGCCACCCCATACCTTTGCACCAACGCCGGCACCGGAACGCCGGAGGAAATGGCTGATTGGCTCGAGTACTGCAACTCGAACGGCTCCGGGTCGTGGGCGCAGCTCCGACGCGAGCATGGCAACGTCGACGCGTTCGGCGTTCCGTACTGGAGCATCGGCAACGAGAACTATGGCACATGGGAGATCGGCGCCAAGAGTGCCGAAGAGTGGTCCCGCTATGTGACCGAGTCTGCGAAGATGATGCGGCGTGTGGACCCCTCGGTGCACCTCCTGACTGCAGCGCGCGCCGATCTCGACTGGACGCTTCCGCTCCTGAAATCTGCGGGGCCATATCTCGACTCTGTCGCTATCCACGGATACTGGGACCCGCTGTGGATCGACGACAGCCCGATCGACTACCTCACGGCCGTCGGCCGTTCAATGCAACCCGAGCAGGACATCCGCGCGATGCGATCGATCATCCGCGCGGCCGGATACGAAAACGAGATCTCCATCGCCTTCGACGAATGGAACCTGCGGGGATGGCACCACCCGCCCGGGGGAGATGATGACGCCATCGCTGCACGTGATCGCAACGACCGTCACGAGACGTACACGATGGCCGACGCCGTGTTCTCTGCAGGATTTCTGAACGGATGCCTGAGGAATGCCGACGTGGTGAGCATGGCCAACCTTGCTCCTCTGGTGAACGGTCGCGGTCCGCTCTTTGTGGACTCCACCGGCATCGTCAAGCGCACGACGTACTACCTCATGCAGATGTACGCCCGTCTCCTCGGCGCCGAGTACGTGGAATCCACCGCGTCGTCAGCGACCCTCGACTGCGGCGACGGCGTTCACATCCCGGCCGTCGACGCGGTCGTCACACGACGCGGCGACGCTCTTGTCATCGCACTCGTCAACCGCCACCCTGACGCCATTCTTGACTGCGGGATCAGCATCGACGGCGTCGCAGTGACAGGCACAGCTCAGCGCACCACCCTCACCGGCGATAGCACCGACGCATTCAACAGCCCGGAGAACCCGGACCGGGTGGTGCCGACGGTCTCCCAGGAGCACATGGACGACGGAAAGGTCACCCTGCCGGCTCACTCGATCACGGTGCTCGAGATTCCCCAGTCGGTGGCTCCTACGGTGGGCGACTGGATTCGCGGCGAGGGCCAGCAGTGGCGCGAGATCGAACCGACCAGTTCCGGCGCCAAGCCCCACGTCGACTGGGCCTTCTGATCCGATGAACGAACGCACGTGGTCCGGGACGCACACCTTCCGGGCGAGCAAGATCGTCTATCCACGCAGCACTGCAGAAGCCGCGCAGCTGCTGAGGTCCGAACAGGCCGAAGGACGAAGAGTTCGCGGTCTCGGAACGCGGCATTCGTTCAACGACATTGCAGACAACGACGGAACGCTCATTTCGTTGATCGACATCCCTGCGTCGCCGGAGTTGGTCGACTCCGGCGACGCAGTTAAAGTCGCCGCGGGAACCCGCTACGGCGAGCTCGCGACATGGTTGGAAGCACATGGAAGGGCCCTGCGTAATATGGGCTCGCTTCCGCACATCTCGATCGCTGGTGCCATCTCCACAGGTACCCACGGTTCAGGAGACGAGAATGGCATCCTCGCCACATCCGTTCGACGGATCACGTGGCTTGACGCCGACGGTGAAGAACGCTCCATCGCGCGCGGTGACGAGAGCTTCGCGGGGATGCTGGTCGGGCTCGGCGCATACGGGTTGATCACAGAGGTGGTCTTGGATATCGAACCCACCTACTTGGTACGCCAAGACGTCTATCGCGGGATCAGTTGGGACACTCTCCTCTTCAGCCTCAACGACATCACCGCCTCCGCGCACAGCGTCAGCATCTTCACAATGTGGGATGAACCCACTGTCGAACAGGTCTGGGTGAAGAAGCGAGTCGCGGCGGACGACCACACGGATGAGGAGTGGTTCGGCGGACAACGAGAGCGAGTACCCGCCGCCCTTGTCGGCTCCTCCGAGAACCTCACCGAACATGGCATCGCTGGCCCCTGGCTGGACAGAATCCCCCACTTCCGCGTCGACTCAGCACCATCCCACGGTGACGAAATCCAGACAGAGTACTTCGTGTCACGGCCCGACGCAGCGGCAGCCGTGGCAGCCGTCCGTGAGCTGGGAGCGCAACTCGCGCCACTGCTCCACGTGAGCGAGTTGCGCACCGTCGCCGCCGACGAGATCTGGCTGTCACCCGCCTATAAGCAAGCGGTGCTCGGTATCCACTTCACCTGGCGCAACGACCTCGCGGGCGTGCACGCCGTACTGCCCGCCGTCGAATCGGCCTTAGCTCCCTACCGACCTCGTCCACACTGGGGAAAAGTTCACTTGATCCCCGCCGACGGGGTCACCGCCGCCTGGGACCGCCTGCCGGAAGCGCGCGCACTTTACGAGGCACTAGATCCATCCGGATCGTTTTCGAACGACTATCTAGAACGGCTCGGACTTCGCGGCACGCGGTAAGAAGGGGTCGGAACTCTCTAGTACACATCTGGATGCCTGTTGGCTACGGCAAGATCCACCGAAACGACCGCCAGATACACGCCACTCCGGTGAAATCTGCGTCCGAGATCTACATCGGCGTGAGCGACGACGGCAACCACACGAAAGCGATCAGGAAAGTGTCACGACCAAGCAAACCGGAGAGCGCGGAGAGAGCTCGACTGAATGACATTTAGTGTCAGCTCACCTCATTTCCGACATCAATGGTCCAGCGAGTTCGTGCGAGTACCGCATGCTCACCCACCATGATTCCCATGCCGGGTCCACTATCAGCGCTGCCCTGGGAACGGGCCGCGACGGATCATATCGGTGGCCCGAAACCATCGTTAAAACGCATTCACGCCAGTGGTCATCGGCTTCATCTTCGAGGATGCTGGAAGCTCACACCACACTTCCGTCTCCAGGAGGACACATGTCTACTCCCCGCCGCGCCCTGATCGTCATCGACCCCCAGCAGGAGTACTTCACCGGCCTCCTATCCATCCAGTACCCGCCGCGCGACGAGTCGATCCAGCGGATCACCGACGCGATCGATGCCGCGGAGCGCGCCGGCATCCCCGTCGTCATGGTGCAGCACACGGCCGGGGACAGCGCCCCGGTGTTCAACCCGACGAAGCCGGAGTTCCGGCTCCACCCGGCGCTCGAGGAACGCGACTCGAGCGCGTGGAAGCACGTCGTCAAGCAGTACAGCTCCGTCTTCCCCGAGACCGGCATGCACGAGTGGCTGCGTGAGAAGGAGATCGACACCATCACGCTGGCGGGTTACATGACGAACAACTGCGTCATCGCCACCGCCGCCGATGCCGAGACACGGGGCATCGCCGCGGAGGTTCTCGCCGATGCCACCGGCGCGATCGACATCACCAACGGGGCAGGATCCGTCGATGCCAAGACCGTGCACACGACGCTGATGGCGCTGCTGAACTCGAACTGGGCGGCCGTCGCGCCGACCTCGGCCTGGGTCGGCGCCGTCGAGTCGGGTACGGCGCTCGACAAGAGCAACCTGGGTGAGTCGGCCGCTATGGGTGCCGCCGCACACGCCTGATTCTCATCATTCGGCCGGGCACCATGCGCGCATGGTGCCCGGTCTCACTTTTGGAGGTCCCTCGTGTTTTATCCAGAGTCATTCGGAACTGCCCCGTTCGCCCTGTCGGTTCTCGACGGCGGCCTCACCGGTGTCGGCTCCTCCGCCGCCATCGTGCTTGATGAGGTGATCACTGCCGCGCGCATCGCGGATGCGCGCGGTTACGCACGGTTCTGGATGTCCGAACACCATGCGATGCCCGGAGCATCGATCGCCTCGCCCCCACTCATGGCCGCGCGCCTGGTCGGCGAGACGCACCGGATTCGCCTCGGCGCAGGAGGAGTCATGCTGCCCAACCATGCACCGCTGCTGGTCGCCGAGCAGTTCGGCATGCTCGAGGCCCTGGCTCCTGGGCGCATCGATCTCGGCGTAGGGCGGGCACCCGGCACTGACCACACCACAGCCGCGGCGTTGCGGCGCCACGGATCCGCCAACGAGGAGTTCCCGCAGCAGGTGCAGGAACTGATCGCCTTCCTGAACAACGATCCCACCGCTGCGCCTGTGAACGTGCATGCGGTTCCGGGCCCGTGGCAGGAACAGCAGAACGCCACCGACGCGCCGGCCCTGCCGCCCGAACTGTGGATTCTGGGATCGTCGCTCTACTCGGCGCAACTCGCCGCTGCACTCGGGCGTCCCTACGCCTTCGCGCTGCAGTTCGGTAGCCCCGACGTCGTCAACGCCCTGCGCATCTACCGCCAGCGCTTCCGACCCTCGCGTGCGCTGAGCGAGCCGTACGCCATCGTCAGCGTCGGCGCCATCGCTGAAGAAGACCCGGCGCGGGCCCGTCGAGAATCGACGACCAACGCGATGGGGATGATGCGAATGTTCCAGGGCGAGACGTTCGCGCTGCCTTCCCCGGATGCCGTGCGTGACCACCCGTCGTCCGCCGCACAACGACAGTTCCTCGAGGACTGGACGGATCGCACGTTCCACGGCACTGCGGCAGAAGTTTCCGCTCAGCTGGAGGAACTCCACTCGATCACCGATGCCGACGAGTTGATGCTGGTCACCGGCAGCCACGGCGTGGGAGCCAGGTCCACCACCCTCGAGCTGATCGCCGATCACTACGGTGCGGGCGACTCCCGGCATTCCTGATCACGCCTGCCCGATGGTCGCGCCGGTATCCTTCACCGGCGCGACCATGGATCACCGGCCGAACAGACGCCCGAAGAACCCTGTCGCTGGAACCTTCTCGTGTCCGCTGCAACGCTGAGCGGACGGCACGTGACGCATGACATCCGCGACGTGCTGGCCGCAACCGGCCCAGGTCGTCTTGCCACAGGTCTTGCATGTGACTGCTCTACACATGAGCGAGGTCCTCTCATAGGGGGTGGGTGGGTGGACGAGGCGTCACGCGAGGCTGAGGAAGACCTTCTCGAGCTCATCCACGGTCGGCCCCTCGGCGTCGTCATCGCGCCCGACGCACTCCTGCAGCGCCGCCGCAACGATGACGAAGCCGGCCCTGTTGAGTGCGTGCGTCACCGCGGCCAACTGCGTCACGATGTCGCGGCACGACGCCTCCGTCTCCACCGCGGCGATCACGGCGTCCAGCTGCCCTCTTGCCCGGCGGAGCCGGTTGACGACGCGCCGCTGCGCGTCGAGATCTGCGCTATCCATCGGAATTTCTCTCCTTCTCTGGCAGTGGAACAGGAAGATCGGCCTGGCCCGTCAGCGGGTGCGCACTCGTCGGTGAATGCTCGGCCTGCTGCACCCAAGAGGAGGCGCAACGGCCCGTGGCCGCCATGGCCGCGACCGCGATCGCGATCAGTCCTGCCATGACCGCGACCACCGCCGAAGATGGGAACATCGACGCGGCGAACGCGGCGATGAAGACGGCAGCAGCGAGGTAGGCGAGCCGCTCGCCCCGTGTCGCGCGGCAGACCACACGCGCGGATCGATCAGACATCACGTGACGATCCCCGCTTTGTCAGCACCTGATCTGCTCGGTCCGCGAGCACCATGCGGAGCGTCGTCATTCCCCCGGAGAGCGATGCGGAATCGAACCCCGACTGAGCGAGGATCCGGTGCGCGATCGCCGATCGGACGCCGGACGCGCACAGCACCCGTACCGGCCTGCCGGCCGCGGCCAGGCGCACCTCCCCCAGACGCTCACGCAGCTGCGTATGCGGGATGTGAAGCGCTTCGGGGATCATGCCCTCCGCGACTTCGGTGTCACGTCTCACGTCAAGGACGAGAGACGTCTCCCGCACGAGGTCGAGATCCTGCGCATCCCACAGTCGCATCGTGCCGTCGAGAACGTTGGCGCCGAGCATGCCCGCGAGGTTCACAGGATCCTTCGCCTGACCGTACGGCGGGGAGTACGCAAGATCCAGATCGATCAGATCGTCCACCGACATGCCTGCCCGAAGCGCTGTCGCCAGCACATCGATCCTCTTATCGACGCCGTCGGTTCCGCACGCCTGCGCGCCGAGAATCCGCCCGTCCTCTTCGCTGAAGTGCACGTTCAGGTGGACCGGAGCGGCTCCGGGAAAGTATCCGGCGTGCTGATTCGGATGCAGACTGATCGTCCGAAAGTCGATCCCCGCGCGAGACAGCGATGCGCGGCTCGCGCCGGTCAATGCGACCGTCAATCGGCCGACCCGGACGACGGCTGTTCCCAGCGGTGCTGGCATCGGCCGCGCACCTTCGGGGCGGAGGATGGCGTCGGCCACCAGGCGCCCCGCACGATTGGCTGGTCCGGCGAGCGCCACCGGTCGGCGGACGCCGGTCACGGGATCCTGGCTCAGCACGGCATCCCCCACAGCCCAGACCCGCGGCACGGACGTGCGTCCGTGTTCATCGACGATCATCGCGCCGCGCTCGCAGGCGACCCCCGCAGCTTCGAAGACAGCGGTATCGGGCCGGACTCCGATCGAGAGCACGACGAGTTCGGCGCTCACCTCCGTGCCGTCCGACAGGGTGATGACGTCGGCATCCTCGCCGGCGAGGATCGCCTCGGCGGCGACCCCTGTTCGCACATCCACACCCAACCGGCGCAGCTCTTCCGCTGCCAGCCAGCCGAACTCGGTATCGACCGGCGTGAGCACCTGGTCGGCGAGCTGGATCAGAGTGGTCTCGACGCCCTGCAGCGCCAATGCCTCTGCCGCTTCGACGCCGATGAATCCGGCCCCGAGGACGACGGCTCGCCTTACGCCTGCCTCGAGGTGTGCGCGCAGGTGCACGGCATCCTCGACGCTGCGCAGCGTCCGCACCCGCGGCGAGTCGATGCCGGAGATGTCCGGGCTCACTGCTCGCGCGCCCGGCGCCAGGACCAGGGCGTCATATCCGATGGGCTCCTCACCCGCGGAGGTGCGCACGACGAGCGTCTGCGCGTCTGCATCCACACCCACCACGTCGTGCCCCGTGCGCACATCGAGGTTCAACGACGCACGCAGCATCTCCGGCGTCTGCACCAGCAGCGAGCCCTCGTCCTCGATCTCACCTCCCACGAAATAGGGAAGTCCGCAGTTCGCGAACGATACATTCGCGCCGCGCTCGAGCACGACGATCTCCGCAGACTCGTCGAGACGACGGGCTCGCGCCGCGCAACTCATACCGCCTGCGACACCCCCGATGACGACGATCCTCACGTGGATGCGTCCGACTGCGCGGCGATCTGCGCCCTCACATCATCCATGTCGAGTCCCTGGACCGCATCGACGACCTGCTGCAGACCGGCCGCCGGCAGCGCGCCCGGCTGCGAGAACACCAAGATTCCGTCACGGAATGCCATCAGCGTGGGAATGGAGGTGATCTGAAAACCGGAGGCGAGTTCTCGCTCCACCTCGGTGTCGACCTTGCCGAACACGATGTCGGGGTGCTTCTCGGACGCAGCCTCGAAGATCGGCCCGAACATGCGACACGGACCGCACCACTCCGCCCAGAAGTCGAGCAGGACGATCCCCCCGCCGTCCAGGGTCTCATCGAAGTTCGTCGCGGTGATCGTTTGAGTAGCCATGTCCCGACAATATACCCCGTGGGGTATGGTACGCCGTTGGCTCATGAGCCAATATACGATGAGAACGGGTCACCCGAGAGGAACAAGATGAGGATCGCGATATACGCTTTCACCGGCGTGACGATGTTCCATCTCTCCGTGCCGCAGATGGTCTTCGACGAGGTCGCCCGGCTGGGTCTTGGCGAGTGGTCATCCGTCCTCTTCTCCGAGCGGGGCGGATCCATCCGCACCGCCGAGGGCTATTCGATCGGCGGCATTCAGGCGCTGTCCGCGGTGACGGATGCCGATCTGATCGTCATCCCGTCGTGGGTGGATGACGGGCGCTTGCCGAGTACTGCTCTTCGCAAAGCCGTCCTCGCCGCGCATGCCGACGGCACCGTCGTCGCCGGCCTCTGCCTTGGCGCGATCGCAGTCGCCGATATCGGCCTTCTTCGAGACCGAAGCGCGGTTACGCACTGGCATTCGCTGGGCAATCTCGCCGAGCGGCACCCGGAGATCGACATCGATGCCGATGTGCTCTACATCGATCACGGCGATGTTCTGACCTCGGCAGGCACCGCCTCGGGCCTCGACGCATGCCTGCATGTGGTCCGCCAGAGGCTCGGCTCCGACGCGGCGAATCGTGTTGCTCGCAGCCTGGTGGTTGCACCCCACCGCGAGGGCGGGCAGGCCCAGTACATCGAACGTCCGATCGCGGTTCGCGAGGCGGATGACCCGATCGCGAAAGCACGCACCTGGGCTCTCGCGCACCTCGATGACGAGCTCACCGTCGAGAGACTCGCCGCCGCCGCGCACATGAGTCGCCGCTCCTTCGTGCGCGCCTTCCGCGATTCAACCGGCTCCACCCCCGCTGCGTGGGTCCGATCTCGACGGCTTGATGAAGCACGACGGCTCCTCGAGGTCACGAGCCTCTCGATCGATCAGATCGCGGCATCCTGCGGATTCGGAAGTCCCATCACGTTGCGTCAGAACTTCATGGCCGCATTCGGCAGCACACCGTCCAGTTACCGCCATCGCTTCGATGCGCGTACTTGAGTCAGCCGTCTCTCCACTTCGCACCTCCGCACACATGCGGGTCAACGCATCGGCGCAGTGAGCAGATGCGGCCGCCCGGTGATCGGATGCTCGATGAGTCGCGAGTCGACGGCGAAGACCTCTCGCGTCAGCTCCGATGTCAGTGTCTCGGACGGGATACCGGCCGCCTTGATGCGCCCCTCATGCATCACGATGATCCGATCGGCATGGGCGACCGCGTGATTGAGATCGTGCAGAACGACCACGCGCGTGAGATCGACGGATTCCAGAAGGCTCAGCAGATCGTGCTGCGCCGTGATGTCGAGGTGGTTCGTTGGCTCGTCGAGCATCAGAACCGGCGCATCCTGAGTAAGAGCCCGCGCGAGGAGCACCCGCTGCCGCTCACCCCCGGAGAGCGTGGCGTACTTGCGGTCGGCCATGTGCGCGGCCCCGCATCTCACCAGTGCGGCGTCAGCATGGTCGCGGTCAGCTTTCGTCTCACCGCGATACCAGGACTGGTGGGCATGACGCCCGGTCGCGACGATGTCGCGAACCAGCATGCTGTCATTGCTCGTCTGATGCTGCGTCACCACCGCGCGCAGCTGCGCAGCCCGCCGTGGCGCGACATCCCAGACGTTCACGCTCCCGATGAGGATGCAGCCGGCATCCGGCTTGAGCGCGCGATACATCGCGCGCAGGAGCGTGGACTTTCCCGAACCGTTCGGACCGACGATCGCGACGAATTCACCCGAAGCGACCTCGAGCGAGAGTTCCTCGATGAGGCGCGCGCCGCCGACACTGAGGTCGAGGTCCGTGATCGTGATCTTCATGTGCGGCCCTCCGATGATCTCATCAGCCAGAGGAAGAAGGGTCCTCCCACGAGCGCGGTGAAGATCGTCAGCGGATACTCGTTCGGGCTGCCCACGGTACGGGCCACCAGGTCGACGGCGATCAGGAAGATCGCCCCCGCGAGCGCGGCAACCGGGAGCAACCGCCGGTAGTCCGCCCCGACGATCATGCGCACGGCATGCGGAATGATCAGACCGACGAAGCCGACGCCGCCCGCGACCGCGACGGTCACGGCCGTGAGGAGTGCGGCGACGACGAGGAGTCCGAGTCGGAAACGGCGCAGATTCACGCCGACCGCCACCGCGTCGTCGTCGCCCAGCGCCAGCGCGTTCAACCCTCGCGCCTGGCTCAGCAGCCAGGCGCCGGCGATGACCATGACGACAGTGGGCAGCAGGAGACCGTCCCATCTCGCTCCCGCGACGCTCCCCATCATCCAGAAGAGGATCCCGCGCACCTGCCCTGGCTCGGCCTGCAGCTGAACGAAGCTGGTTCCCGCCATGGCGACGTATCCCAGCGCGACACCCGAGAGCACGAGTCGCATATCGGTGAAGGAGCCCGATCGCTGGGCGAACGCGAAGACGAGCACGAGGATGACCAGTGCGCCGACGAACGCCGCCGCCGGAGTGGTGAGTCCGAAGAGCACACCCGAACCGAAGGTCATCACCAGCACCGCACCGAGCGACGCTCCTGACGAGACACCGACGATGTACGGATCCGCCAGCGGATTCCGAAGCAGACCCTGCAGAGCTGCGCCGGCCAGTGCAAGCGCGGCCCCGACGACGCCCGCCATCAGCACCCGCGGGACGCGCAGCTCCCAGACGATCCTCTGATCGATCGAATCGACTGCGCCGGAGTCGCCGGTCACATTCGCCCACACCACCCCGATCACGCGATCGATACTGACGTTGACGCTCCCGATGCAGACGGCGACCACTGCAGCGACCAGGATCACGGTAGCCATCACGATCACCCACAGCGACAAGGGCACCACTGCGGCGATGCGAGGTCGGCGGCCGCGAACGGGTGCCGTCTCCGAGAGCGTCACGGGTGCGAAGGCAGGACGAGCTCTCCGCCGGCGTCGTCCGCGGGTCTGCGCACGAAGGGGCTGAGAGCGATGGTCGCGAGGGAGATGAGTGCGGCGATCAGGAACGCCGCGCGTGCTCCCGGCGCTCCTGCCGTGGCGGCCGTGAGACCGTCGCTCTCACCTGCGTGCAGGATCGACGAGTATGTCACCAGCATCACTGCGACTCCGGCCGCACCGCCGACCTGCTGCAGCGTGTTCAGCACCGCGGTGCCGTGCGAATACAGCGGGCGGGGGAGGGACCCCAGCGAGGCGGAGAACAGCGGGGTGAACGACATCGCGAGCCCGACCGACATCACCGCCTGCACGATGATGAGCACCCACCACACCGTGTGCTCACCGACGGTCGAGTAATAGAACAGCGCGGCCGTCACGAGGATCGTGCCGGGGATCAGCAGTATGCGGGTGCCGCGTGCATCATAGATGCGCCCCGTGAACGGTCCGAGCAGGCCCATCAGCAGAGAACCGGGCAACAGGACCAGACCCGACTGAAGCGGATTGAGCCCGGCGACGTTCTGCAGATACTGCGGAAGGAGGGTCAGCGTGCCGAACATCGACAGCGCGAGGATGGTCACGATGATCACCGCGAGAGTGAAGTTCCCCGAACGGAAGACACGCAGGTCGAGCAGCGCGTCGTCCTTGCGCTGCAGCAGGAGCTGACGCCAGACGAACAGGCCGAGCGACACGCCGCCGACGAGGAGCGAGAGGATGCCGGCGTTTTCGCCCGATCCGCCCTCGCCACCGAACTGGCTCAGGCCGAACACGAGGCCGCCGAAGCCGAGCGCGGCGAGCGGAATCGAGAGCACGTCGAGCGGAACCCTGCGGGTCTCGCCGAGGTTCGTCATCCACTTCGCCCCCATGGCGAGCGCGATCAGCGCGATCGGCAGGATGATCGCGAACAGTGCACGCCAGTTGGCCAGCTCGAGTACCGCGCCGGCGAGCGTCGGGCCGATCGCGGGAGCGAGCGAGATGACCAGGCCGACACGGCCCATCATTCGTCCGCGCGACTGCGGGGGCACGACGTTCATGATGGTCGTCATCAGCAGCGGGATCATCACACCGGTGCCGGCCGCCTGGATCACGCGTCCGACGAGGAGCATCGTGAAGCCAGGGGCGACAAGCGCCACCAGGGTGCCCAGCGAGAAGGCGATCATCGCGGCGATGAAGACCTGGCGGGTCGTGAACCGCTGCAGGATGAATCCGGTCGTCGGGATGACAACGGCCATGGTCAGCATGAACGCGCTCGTCAACCACTGCCCCAACTCGGGCGGGATGCCGAGGTCGGTGTTGAGGTCCGGGATCGCGATCCCCATCGTGGTTTCGTTGAGGATCGAGACGAACGCTGCCACCAGCAGCAGCCAGATCACACGCATGTCAGAGCGCGGGATCATCCCTGACGTGGCGGCCGGAATCTTGATCGGACCAGTATCGACGGCAGACATGCGGCCTCCTGGGCCTGGAGAGAATGAGGCGGCGAACGGGAGACCGGGCCGTCAGGGCAAGGACGAGCGGCTCACGCCTACCGACCGGAGGACGGGATTGGGATGCACGGCTCAGTCGTATTCTACGGTACGTAGAGTTAATGGCGGCATTCGAGCTTGCCGGGCGGATCTTTAACACTACGTATTGTAGAGTTAAGCCACTTGACACCCAGGAAGGTTCGTCCGATGCACATCACGAAAACCCGAGCTGCGACCGCGCTCACGTCTCTCGTCGTTCTCAGCGTCCTGGCCGGGTGCGCAGCCGGCCCGTCCGATGCGACCAAGACCGAAGCGCCGACCGTCGACGGAACCACCCTGACAGGCGGGAGCACGGAGTATCCCCTCACCATCGACAACTGCGGCTTCGAGCAGACCTTCTCGGAAAGGCCCGAGCGCGTGGTGCTCATGAACGGCGCCTCCGTCGCCGAGGTCGAGTCCCTCCTTCTGCTCGGGCTCGACGACACCATCCTCGCGAACATGCAGAACTACGGCATGTCCGATCAGCCGGAACTGGTCGCGCAGATCGACGCGCTTCCCACGGGCGATCTGGACATGGCCGGGAGCTTCGAGATCCCGGCCGAGCAGTTACTCGCCCTCAAGCCCGACCTGGTGATCGCGACAACGTCAGGCGGTTTCGACTCGGCCAACGGCCAGGCATCCCGCGACGAACTCGCTGCCGAAGGCATCAACACGATCGTCAATCCTGCGAACTGCGCCATGGGTAAGGAAGACGCTACGGAAGAGGAACTCTCCGCCTTCGACAACGCGACCGTCGAATCGTCGTTCGGGTTCCTCAACCTCGTCGGCAACGTCTTCGATCGCCAGGCCGAGGCTGAAGCGCTCGTCAGCGAACTCCGTTCTCAGATCGACGCAGTGTCGTCTGCGGTGAAAGGCAAGGAGACGCCGACCGGCCTCATCGTCTTCCCGAGCATGTCGATGATGACGACCAACGGCATGCCCGCGGTCTTCCTCGGCGGCATCTTCGACGACGTCCTAAACCGGGCCGGTGTCGTCGGGTCGTTCCAGGACAGCGACCTGACATTCACGTCAACCATTGACGCGGAGCACCTGGCCACGGCAGACGTCGACGTTCTTGTCGTCGGTGGGTTCATGCCGGGTGAGGATCTCGACGCCGAAGCCGCCGCGCTCTTCGCTGAGTACCCGCAGTGGGATGCCGCGAAGAACAACAACTACGTCACCGTCTCCGACGGCGTGTACGTCGGCCCGACGAATGCCGCCGCGATCGAGAAGATCGCGCGCGCAGCGCACCCCGACGCGTTCTGAACATACCTCGAAGGGTCCGGCGATCACACGATCGCCGGACCCTTCGGCACTCCGCGATCAGCGCTCCGGCCAGATCGGAAGCGCTCGACCCACGACGACCTTGTCGAGGGCGACGGCGCGCGTGCCAGCGCGTCGTGAGGAAGGGTTCCATCTCGCGCCAGCGGAGCAGCGACCCATCGTGCAGGCTTACTCCCCAGCGATGAGTTCGCCTCCGGCTGCACGCCAGTCGATGAGGCCCCGGCTCATGTTGACCGCGTCGTAGCCGAGCTCCACGAGCATGTTCGCCGCACCGCTCGACAACATGCCGCCCGTGCAGAACGTGATGAGCAGCCGGTCCTCGGGCAGTTCATCGGCACGTTCCTCGAGTTGCACCAACGGGATCAGCACCGACCTCGGGATGTGATGCCGCCGCCACTCCTGCGCACGCCGCACGTCGACGATGAGGGCACCGTTCTCCACGAGCGCCCGCGCCTCCAAAGCGCTGACCGCGCGTGGTCGGCGGAAGAAGTGCCGGGCAGGCGTCACCGCCGATTCTCCGTGCGCACGTTGATGAGCGTGAGGAACCCGCCGAGAACAGGGATCAGCGCCATCAGACGAGTCCGCAGCAGAAGATCGCGCCCGAACAGTGCCGTCACCCCGACTGCGAGGTAAAGCGCACCGTGAATCGGACCGATCGCCGGGGCCACCCCGTCGGCATGCACGAGGAACAGGTTGACAAGCAGAACGGCGATGCTCAGAAGCTCGAGCACGGAGAGCACGTCGAGGGCGCGCAGCAGGGGTCTCATTCTGCACCCGGCCGAACGATCATGAGCACGACGACAATGACCCACAGCAGGTTGAAGCCCCCCGCCATCACACGCAGATTCGTGAGTGCACGGCGATCGAGCGCGGAGCCGAGGGCATCACGCTGCGCGGGTACGATCCTCAGCACGAGCAGGGCGCCCGCGACGGCGGTGAGCACCATCGCGGCGGTGATCCATATCTCGCCGAGCCTTCCCTGCACGGCGGCAAGAGCCAGGCCGACCAGAGGAACGCTCAGCGCCAGAATGCCGTAGGTGCGCGTGACCCGATGCAGCAGCTTCGCCGCATCGAGCCCGCCTGCTGCAGCATCCGCGGTCGATGCCGAGAGGGCGAACCGCGGAAAAAGACTCGCGGTGACGGCGACGGGACCGATGAAGAGGATACCCGCGACAACGTGCACGGACAGTAGGACATTTTCCACTCCTTTAGTTTACCTAAAGGTTGTCCGTTCCCGCAAACGTCGCGATCATGTGGGCGCGGAGAGCGTCGGTGAGTTGCGGATGCCTTGCAGCGAATATCTCGTCGAGCACGGCGATCCTCGCCGCGGCATCCTCCAGGAGCTGCCTACCCTGATCGGTGACCTCCAGATGCGAGGCAGCGCCGGCGCGGGCCGTGGCATCGTCGACCAATCCGGCATCCTTCAACGCGGCGACCGCGATGTGGGCGCTCGGCGCCGTGATGCGGGACCGGCGTGCCAGCTCGCTGAAGGAGATGCCCGGAGTGACGCGGATGTGTCCGAGCAGCGCGTATTTTCGCGACGTCAGACCCAGCGGCTTCAACGCGTCAGCAAATGACTCCTGCCAACCCGCAGCGACGGCGAGCAACGCGATCGTGGGGCTGAAAGGCGGTATCTCGGGCATCCGCTCAGGCTACCCGCCCTCCCAGCCCCGATCACAGGCGTCAGAGCTGATCCGACGAGGTTTACCCACAGCAACGGATCCGACCATCGCCCCGACGCCCATCGACGACGCCGATATCACCCACCCGGTATCGTGACGACGAGGGCGCTACGGCTTTCGCTCAGTCGGGGGTCGGCGACGCTCCCACGCTTCGAGGATGTGATAGCGCATCGCCGCCTCGGCGTGCTCCCTGTCCCCGTCCCGGATGGCATCGAGCACCCGCTCATGCTCTTCTAGCGTCGCCTCGAATGCGGCGCGAGTCGCGTTGCGCGTGAACCTCGCGCTCTGCCTGGCACGCGAGTACAAGGTCTTCGTGATGCCCTCAGCGAGCGGGATGTGCGAGAAGGACATGACAGCGGCGTGGAAGTCCCCGTCCGCGTCCGCAAACTTCTCGACGTCATCGACCGTCGCCCCCATCGCATCAAGCGCTGCTTCGAGCTCGGCGATCTCGTCGGGTGTTCGTCGTTGCGCGGTCGCGGCGGCCATGGCCCCTTCGAGCGAGCTTCGAACGATTGCCAGGTCATCGAGCACGCCGAGCGTTGCGTCGTTCTCGAGCATCACCTGAAGGACGACGGGGTCGAGAAGGTTCCAGTGGTCGCGGTGGCGCACTGTCGTGCCGCTCTTGCGGACGACGGTGATCATGCCTTTTTCTTCGATGCTGCGGATGGCCTCGCGGATGACGGTACGACTGACGCCGAAATGAACGCTGAGTTCCGCTTCGATGGGCAGCAGCGCCTTCTCCGGCAGCGTGCCTGTGACGATCGCGGTGACGATGTCGTGAACGACCATGACACCCAGACGACCGGCTCGCTCACGAGCGGTTCCAGGGAATATCTGTTCTGAGCGAGGGGGAGGCAGTGCGTCAGTCATCGTGTGCAGTCTAGTTCCGGGCTTCGGAATCGGTTGCGAGGGGCGAAGGGAAGGTCAGCGCGAATCCGGCTCTTGCTGGCCGAACGTGGGGCCCCGCCGCTTCTCGCCAGTTGCCATGGGAATCCTCGGTTCGGATCAGCGCTTCGTCAATGGTGATGCCGGCGCCGATGTGATCTCCCAACACGATTCCGCCGCCGTCGTACTCCTGATCCACGGTGACGCCGAAAGGAGCGCCCAGATCCTGAACCTCCGCAGAGAGGTGGTTCGGCGTAGCTGCTGCCGCGTGGGCGACGGCAGGATTGGCGGTGAGACCGACCGGGCTCACCGGTACGTCATGGGCGAGGGCTGCTCCGGCCACGCGAAGGAAGTGCGTGATTCCCCAGACAGCTCCCGTCTGGAGGATGTCGGCGGCTCCTTGTGCGAGGAGCGCACGAAATTGCTCCAGACCGGTGAGATTCTCGCCTGTGGCCACACTCGCGCGCACCTGCGCGGAGAGGCGTTTGTGTCCCTCCACGTCCCAGCGACGCAGGGGCTCCTCGATCCACGTCAGATCGACAGCCTGTTCAACCTCTGTCACATAGCGCACGGCCTGCTTCAGGTGCCATGACTCATTGGCGTCGAGCATGAGTGCCGGTCGTCTCGTCCGCTCCCCCAGTGCATCCCGCATCAGCAGTAGCCGCCGAATGTCCGTTTCGGCGTCTCGTCCGCCTTTCAGTTTGCCCGCGGTGAAACCGCGCTGCGCCATCTCCTGGTAGAAAGCGACCAACGCCTCATCGTCGAGAGCGATGTCGAGGCCGGAGGCGTAGCCGGGAACGAACCGGTCCTCCGCACCGAGCAACCGCCACAGCGGCTGGTCGGCTGCTTTCGCCTTGAGGTCCCAGAGCGCGGAATCGAGGATGGCGATACCGCCGAACGTCGCTCCGATGTGACCGGCCTTGAAGGAGCGCGCGAGCAGCGAGTCATACAGACTGACGACAGCCCGCGGGTCCCGACCTTCGATGGCGGGAAACAGTTCTGCGACACCGTGGTCCGAGCCGATGCCGACCCCTTCGAGGCCCACATCGGTCTCGAGGATGAGGACGGACACTTCAGTGATTCCCGAGGCGATGAACCCGTTGACGTCGCCGACGGGGCGCCCCCAGTTTCGATGGGTGCGGAGCGTACGGTATCCGGTGATCTTCATGGTGCTGCCGAACCTGACTGTGCATTGAATTGGGAGTGTGGGGCTGTGCTTGGCGCGCTCAGCTGCTTCCAGACGTCCTCCGGAATGCGCGCGGCGTGCCTGCGGACGGCGGCGTTGACATGCTCTGGCGTCCGCATACCGACCACAACGGATACCACCGCGGGATCTCTCAGCGGGAACCTGACCGCTGCGTCCGGCAACTCCCACCCCGCTGCTTCGCATACCTCCGAAAAAGAGCGAGCGCTCTGAATGAGCTCAGTGGGCGCCTGTCGGTAGTCGAAGCTGGCATCATCGGGGACGAATCGCGCGCTGAGAAGGCCCGAATTGTAGACCGCAGCCGCTACCACGGCGACGTTGCGTTCGGCGGCAAGAGGCAGCAGCTCTTCTTCCGCTGTCCGGTCGAGAAGCGTGAGGCGGCCGGCGACCATGACGACATCCACATCGCACTCGCGGACGAACCTGGCGAGCATCCCGGCTTGGTTCATCCCCGCACCGATCGCGCCCACGACTCCTTGATCGCGGAGCTCGATGAGCGCCGAAATGCCGGCGGTCGAGGCCTGCTCCCAGTGGGAATCCGGATCGTGCAGGTAGGCGATGTCCAACCGGTCCAGCTGCAGTCGGGTGAGGCTCTCCTCGACTGAGCGAAGGATCCCGTCGCGAGAGAAGTCCCAGTGTCGTGTGTGGCTCGCCGGAACGATGAACCCGTCGGCACTGTCCGTCTCACCGGCAGCGGCGCGCTCTGGCGTCGGAAGAAGAATCCGGCCGACCTTCGACGACACGATGTACTCGTTCCGAGGCCGAGTCGCGAGCGCCTCGCCGAGACGGCGCTCCGACAGCCCTAGCCCGTAGTGCGGCGCTGTGTCGAAGTACCGGATACCCGCACTCCATGCTGCGTCTACTGCAGCTTTGGCCTCGACATCATCGATCCGGCGTCCGAGGTTTCCCAGTTGTGCGGCGCCGAAGCCGAGTTCGGTCACCGTGACCCTGCCGACAGATCTCGTTCCCAGGCCCATCACGTCGTCAATCGAGGTGCCAGATCTCATCGAACTCCTCCCAGTTCTGTGCGGAGGAATCGGCTCGGAATGGCAGCTGGCACGGGCCGGTCTCTGCCCACCATCGCCGTGTGATCTCGTCAGCGGCCATGGTCCGCTGGTCTGCTTCGAAGTCGTCGCCGACATATTCGAAGTACGCCAGAAGGACGCCGTCGAGTTCGAAGATCGTGTAATTGCGAATCCCGCAGGCAGAGATCACCGTCTCCACATGCGACCAGACGTCACGATGGAGCTGCAGGTACTCGTCTCGCTTGTCTGGCCTTAGCCGTGCGGCCATGCCGAAGCGCCGCGGTGGTCGCACCGTCGTCTCTGTCATTCTTTCGTCCCGCCTGCGGTCATCCCGCTCACCAGGAATCGTTGAGAGAAGAGGAAGATCACCAAGACCGGTGCCACGGAGACGATGGTCGCCAGGGCGAGCACGGGAAGGCTGATCGTGACCGATGCGGAACTGGTCGGGTTGAACAGCGGCACATTGGAGAGGAGTTCGACGAGTCCGACCTGGATCGGGGACTTCCGGCCCGGTGCGGTGACGAAGGGGAGGAAATAGTTGTTCCAGTTCCCCACGAGGTTGAAGAAACCGACCAGCGCGATGACGGGAGTGGCGAGTGGCATCGCGATCTTCACGAATACACGCACCTCTCCAGCGCCGTCGATGCGTGCGGCGTCGAGAAGGTCCTTCGAAATGCTGGTCGAGAAGTAGATGTACGTCAGATACACGCCGAAGGGGAAGAACGAGAAGGGCAGGATCACCGCGAGCGGGTTTCCGATCAGGCGCACCGCAGAGAGTTCCAGGAAGATCGGCAACACCAGCGCCGTATTCGGGATGAGCATCACCACGAGGGTGATCATGAGCAGTGCCTTGCGTCCTCGAAACTCGGTCAGCGCGAGAGCATAGCCGGCAGGGATGCTGACGAGCAGCGTCACCACGAGCGCTACCCCGCTGTAGAGAACGGAATTGCCGAGCCACGTCCATACGACTCCGCCCTGGAAAGCAGTGAGTGAGTTCCAGTTGGCGATGAGAGCTTCAAGACTTCCGACGCTGAAGGGCGCGTTGAGCAGGAGCTCTCCCGAGGTTTTCGTCGGGGCGAGCAGCAGCCAGACGATCGGCACCACGAAGAAGAGGGCGAAGACCACGAGCACGGCGATCATGAATACTCGACCGATCCATGTAGCCGGGCTGAGCGTGCGGCTCTCTAGGCGCTCGGCAGTTCGTGTCTGCCGCGTCGTGGTGGAATCAGTCGCGTTCAAAGAGTCCTCCTCGGAAGACGAAGATGGCCGACAGCGCTGCCGCCACGACAAGCAGGAGTAGCGAAATCGCGGCCGAGCCGTTGAAGTCGCCCTGCCGGAACGCATACAGATACGCCAGCTGATTGATGGAGTAGTCGGGTGGCACGACGCCCTTCGACGCCTGCGACAACACGCGCGGTTCCACGAACAGCTGTGTCCCTGCTGCGAGCGACATCACTGCCATGTACGAGATCCACTTACGAAGAAGGGGAATTTGGATGTGCCAGGCGGTCTGCACTCGGCCGGCCCCGTCGATGCGGGCTGCTTCCAAGACGTCCGCGGAGATGTTGTTGAGCGCCCCGTACATGATCACGATCCACCCCCCGGCTCCCGTCCAGAACGCGACCACGGTGAAGATGACGGGCAGATTCTCGACCGACACGGTCTGAACGAACGTTTCCAACCCGAAAGCACGCAGCAGGAAGGCGACGGGACTGACCGAGGGGTCGAGCAGGAAGAGCCAGAGCATGACGCTGGAGGCTCCCGCCAAGGCGCCGGGAATGTAGTAGACGAAGCGGAAGCCGCTCGAGAGCCACCTGTTGCCCAGGGAGTGAACGACCAGCGCGAGAAGGACCACGAATACCAGCAGTGATAGCAGATAGAAGATGAGGTAGATTGCGACGTTCGCGACGGCAGGCAGGAAGCGGTAGTCGCCGAACACCTGGATGAAGTTCTGGACACCCGCAAACGTCCCATCTGCCGTGAATGCGAGGTACACGGTGTAGAGCGTCGGCAGAATGCCGAAGGCGATGAGCAGAACGGTGTAGCCGGAGACGAAGGTGTAGCCGATGCGTGCCTGCGTCCGATCCGGTCTACGAGAGCGGGTGCGGGGCTCCGGTCGCCGCCCGCTGGGGCGGGCGGCGACGGGCCTGTCGAGGGAGACAGAAATGAGCTTTTCCTTTGCTCGGGTGAACTGGCGGGTGATGAGCGTCGGCTACTTGACCGAGTAGCCCTGCACCTGGGCTTCGTTTTCGTACTCGGCCTGCAACGCGGGAGTGAGTTCGCTCAGGGATTTTCCGGCGGCGAGACCCGGAATCACAACTGAGGAGAACGCGGTCTCAGGGCTGAAGGACGGGTACCCCCAGCCATCCCACACGCTCTCCGCTGCCTGCGTAATGGCGGTCGAGAAGTCACCGGCGAAATAGCCGGAAGCTGCCTGCTTCTCGAGCCAGGCCTCTGCTGTGGAGGCGTACGCCGGGAGGCCGGTAGCAAGCTCCGCTGCGTCGTCCGAGCTGCTGACATACTCGAGGAAGGCTGCCACAGCTTCCAGATTCTTGGAGTGGCTCGAGCCGTACCAGACACCACCGCCCACATTGCCCGTGACCGCATCCTCGCCTTCCCAGACCAGGGGTGCCGCAGCGCCGATCGTTCCGGGCGCGGCGTTCAGGCTGTCAGGGTTCTGGAAGATGGCGCCGGAGTACCAGGCGGGTCCCGGTGTTCCGAGCAGCTTGTCGCTGTACTTGGTGACGAAGTCGGCGCCGAACACGCTGTCCTGGACCAGGGTGCCGTTATCGAGCATGTGGTCGATCATCTCGGTGACTTTTTGAGAGTGCTCGTCCTCGAAGTCACTCGAGAAGGAATCTCCGTCGACCTGGAATACCGGCGCCTGACCGCTCCAGTAGTAGGTGTACGGGCCCGTGAACGAATCGCCGACCGATCCCAGGATGTAGCCGGGGTGTTCGGCTGCGACTTTGTCACTCAGGTCGCGGTAGTCCTCCCACGTGGTGGGGATCTCGTAGCCGAACTCCGACATGAGCGTCTCGTTGTACCAGTAGACGACGGGAGCCAGATCGTTGCGCACACCGTAGACGTTCCCGTCGCGGGTCATCGGGTCAAGAGCTCCTGGAGTGAATCCGTCGAGGAACTCCTCTGACATCAGCCCCTTGTTGAGGACTGCGGCGAACGGCTGCATCCCGTTCTGCTCGACACCGGCCCAGGCCGTGTCGTTCTGCTGGGTGGAGAAGACCACGTCCGGCCATCCTTCGCCCGACTGGTCGAAGAGAGCCACCTTGGTCTTGAACGAGTCGCTGCCGCCGGCGCTGCCGTCGTAGGTCTCGATCTTGATCCCCGTGTCAGGGTTCGCCTCTTGGAACGCTTTCGCGATCGGCTCGCGAGCGGCGTCGACCCAGACAGTGATCTCTGCGGAGGAGTCCTGCTCGACGGCAGTGAATCCGTACTCGTCGGTGCCACCGGCAGATCCACCGCTGCAAGCCGTGAGAAGTCCGGCTGCAGCGAGGGTTGTCGCGCTCAATGCAACGATCCGGAAGAGGGTCCGGCGCGGGCGGGGGTGCTGTGACTTCATGAGAGTCCTTTTCGAATCGGCGTCATTGACGTGAAAGGACCGCCTCCTGGGCGGGCTGAGTCTATTAGATCATATGTAATACCTGAACGGAAGAGCTGTCGGCGTGGCGCGTGATGAGTATCACTTGAGATGACGTCCATCACGACTCCGTGTGGCAACTAGGGCGTGTCTGACAAATGGGTCGCTGGCTCCCTGAGAGTCTGAGAGCGTGTCGCGGTATCCGGTGCTTTCTGATTCTCAGTGTCGCTGATCGAGGGGATGCTTCCGCGCCCGACGGGACGCAAGGGGCGTCCGTTCTCGGATGCACGACTGATGGTCGAGGGCATCGTCTACCGCTACCGGTGCGGAATCGCGTGGCGGGATCTTCCCGACGTGTTCGGACCGTGGCAGACAGTATGGACCTGGCACCAGCGGATGGCGACCGACGGTACGTGGGACGTGGTTCACGCCAAGCTGACCGCCACGGCGGACGCGGCAGGACTGGTCGACTGGTCCTTGTCGGTGGACTCCACAATTGCTCGCGCACACCAGCACGCGACGAACACCACGCGCACCACAGGGGGCTGGACCGAACTACACGAATCCGCGGATCGAGCCGCCTGACCACGGAATCGGCCGCTCCCGCGGCGGGTTGTCGACAAAGATTCATCAACTCGTTGACGGCAATGGCTTACCGCTGGTGACGCTTATCAGCCCCGGGCAGGCTGCCGACTCGCCCATGTTCATGCCGCTGATGGCGCAGCTGCGTGTCGCCCGCGATGTCGGGCGACCGCGGAAACGGCCAGACGCGGTGCGCGGCGACAAAGCGTATTCGTCTCGCGCCATCCGCGGACACCTCCGCACACGCGGCATCAAGGCTGTCATCCCCGAGCCCGACGACCAGAAGGGTCACCGCAAACGACGAGGGTCCCGCGGGGGCCGGCCTGTCGACCTGGACGCTGTGGACTATAAAAATCGGAACGTCATCGAGCGCCGCTTCTGCCGCATCAAGCAGTGGCGAGGGCTGTCCACCCGCTACGACAAACACACTGTGATCTACCGCGCTGCAGTGGTCCTCAACACCGTCATCGCCTGGAGTCGGCAGTTGTCAGGCCCGCCGCCCCGGACGTGAGGGGCGGCGTTGCACGGGCCGCGACGTTCGGTTGAGGGACTGTGACGTCGATCTGTTGAGTGGGCGGCAGGCTGATATCAGACGGACGCGGTTCGTACACTTATGTGCTCCTCCCTGTCGCTCTCGGGATCTCCAAGTGCTGCTCGCAGTTGGTCCTTCGCTCGTGACAAGCGTGAACGGACGGTGGAGGGGTTGATCCTCAGGACCTCCGCTACCTCGTGGGACCGCAAGCCTTCCCAATAGGTCAGCCGGATGAGTTCGGCGTCATCTTCAGGCAGGCGGTTGAGCGCATCGCGTACCTCCATCGCCGAGTCATCCCATGCTGGCGCGGCGAGAGTATGAATGTAGCTCTTCAGCCGGTCGACGGCGGCTGAGCGCCTTGCCAGCGTCCGGCGTGAGTCTCGGAGAACGTTGCGGGCGGTCGCGAACAGCCACATGCGCGCGCCAGTGGGATCCGACGGCACGCGCCGTCGCAGCTTCCAGGCGATGAGCAGCAATTCGCCGAAGGCATCTGCCGCGTCGGCGTTGTTGGGTAGCCGACGTTGGAAGTAGCGAAGGAGATCGTTCTCGTTCGCGTGCACGGTCGATTCGAACACCGCGTCGGCGCTGGACCGACTCATCTGCAGTCCGTCCCCTGCGCCGACAGGCTGACCTCGTGTCCGGGCCACATCTCGTGACCTCGTTCGTCGAGTCGGTCCCACAGCTCATCCCCGACCATCTGGAAGACCGCATCCTGTTTCAGTTGGTCGGCGCTCACAACGATTGGCGCCGGCTCTCCCTCGACATTCCTTGAATCTGCATACTCTGCGGTCAGCTCGGCTTCCTTCGCGGTGGTGTCGAGTGACTCAAGATCGATCCCGGAGACAATTGCCTTCGCATCCACAACAATCGGATCGTCCTCGGCCAAGCCGTTCCACTTGACCAGTAGGCCCTGGAAACACGCCGAACCCTCGGTGCGCTCGATGGAGAACACATTGTCAGCAACCCAGCCCCACGGGGTTTCGTTGCCCCCGCCTGCCATCGCAACCGAACTCCCACCGACGAGGACCACGGATGCCGCAGCGCTCGCACCCCACACCCGCAGCCGTCGGACGCGACGGGCACGCGCCTCCCGGAGGATTCGCGCGCCGTGACCGGCGAGCCCAGCGACGCTTGCTAGATGAGGCGCGGCATCTCGAATCCGCGCGTCCAGGTCGAGATCGTTCATGAGTATCGCCTTCCTGAGAGTCGTTTCACTCAGTACATGGCCGCAGGACTCCGGACTGTCCACCGACTGCTCGAACTGCACATCCGAGAATCGCGAACACCAGCGCGAAGCAATTGTCAGACACGCCCTAGCCCCTCACACACCATCGGGTGAGACCGGGTGTCTGCGCGCATGACTCCACCCCTGCTCATCTCGACGAAAGATACTCCGTCAGTGGTATAGGCGTGCCTTCCTGCGCGACGAAGCCTCGGACGCGACCTGGCAGCCGCGCCCGAGGCTTGTTCACAGCTCCTACTGCACGATGGGGACGGTGAACTCATTCAGGCCGAATCGCGAGGGGTCGTGAGAGGTCGAGAAGACGCCGGTATCCGGAGTAGCGGCGATCCCGGGAAGCGTGACCGGGTCGCCGACCGCTACGAACGTGGTCCCATCTGTGGAGTAGGAACCGGAGATCTGACTTCCTGACCGAGTCAGCTTCAGCCAGATGGGTCGGCTGGTCGTCACTGCGACTTTGGATTCGGAGTCGATGTATCCGTCTGCGTCGGAGTCCCACTCGAGGACAACACCGTTTGCCGGAGTCACCGCCAGGACCGCGTAGCCGGGGGAAGAGCCAGGACTGGCGATCGAATTCTTGACCATCAGACCGGACTTGGCCCAGGCGTTGGTGTCCCCTTGCGCTACCACCTTGCTTGTCACGGATTTTCCGGTGGCGAGGGCGCCGGGAATGTAGACGGCGCCGTAGGCATCGTCAAACTGAGCTCCTCCCTTGAAGACGTCGTCACCGTTTGCGCCGAGAAGGAGTTGCGTTCCGTTACGCGTAGCCTCGCCACCACCTGTCATGAAGGAGGACAGAGGAGCATCGACTCCGGTAATGATCTGCAGATCGCTGACGAAGTTCGTCGCAGCCCGTGTCGCATCGTGCGACGTGCTGAAGATGCCGCCGTCAGCTGCTGTCGCGATCCCCGTCAACGTGACCGCTGAACCGACCTGGCGGTACGAGACTCCGTCGAGCGAGTAGGACGCCGTAACCTGCGCACCCGTTCGCACGAGACGGAGCGAGATCGGACGCTGCGTCTCGACGGCGACCTTGGATTCCTTGTCTAGGTAACCGTCGGCGTTCGAGTCCCACTCCAATACGACACCATTGGACGGGGTGACCGCGAGGATGGCGTATCCGGGCGAGGAACCAGGCCGGGTCATGTCGTTGCGGATCATGAGACCGGTCTTCGCCCACGAGTTGGTGTCGTTTTGCGAATCTACCCGTGCCGAGAGTGTTGTGCCTGATCGGACGACCTCATCTTGGTAGATCGCCCCGAAGGCGTCGTCTGTCTGTGTTCCACCACGCCATACGTCAGCTCCTGCGGCGGAGATCGAAAATTGATCGCCCCCTTCCTGAGCGAAGTACGACGACGAAGCCGATGTCGCAGTCGTCTTGTAGGGAGCAGCCACGTGTGACCCTCCTGCGCCGCACGACGGGTAGCCGTTGGCAGAGAAATTGGCGTTCACGGGGGTACGCAGCCCCGGTGCGACGCCCGCCTCGCACATGATGACCCGGGCAGTCACCGGCCACGATCCGGAGACTGGTTGATCATTGGTGACCGTGTTGTTGGTCGTGGAGTCGAAGAGGCCCCACACATCGCCCTTGTTGTGGTAATTGTTGTCGGCGTTGTTGTCCTTCGTGTCGTTCGGCCCCTGATTTCCATTGGTATTGGCGAAGATCCACGCACCGGCATCCTCGATGACGTTGTACCGTGCCGACATATATCGGGAGCCTTCGTCGAGATACAGGCCGATCGTTGACTGCAGGTCATAGATGTAGTTGTTGCGGTAGACCGTGCCCGGGCTCGCCGAGAGGTTGTAGATCGAGCCTCCGTCACTGAACCCCTTCTTCGTCCCGTGCACGAGGTTGTACGCTACGACGTTGTTGGCCAGAGTCGTCTTGGTCGAATACTGCGGATTGAACTCGTAGTAGCCGCGGTTGCGATAGTCAGTCGATCCTCCCGGATCGTTGACCCCCCAACCCCAACCGGTGTCGATGCCGTCGTACGGCACGTCCGCGACTTCGTTCTGCAGGATGCGGGCATTGGTCACATAGGTGGTGAGAATGCCGGAGTTGTCCTTGTAGTCCTGGCCGACCTTCGTGATGGTGTTGTTCTGAATAAGAATGTCCCGCACGATCATGCGCGGATCCGACGGATGGTGGGCGTCTTCGCGAATGCCGCCAACCACCACACCACTTCCGGCGAGCTGGGTGAAGGTGTTGGCCGAGACCGTGATGTGAGATGTGCCCAGTCCGACTCCGGTGGAGTGGGCATTCGCATCCATTCCGATACCGAGACCGGTCTGGCCGAGTGCCGTGAACGTGTTCTTCAGGAACGCGACCTGGCTTGCCGCCGAGACTTGCACCGCCGCGGGCTGCTGGAACCATGTGTTACGGGAGCGCTCGAAAGCAGCGCAGCCCCGGTTGCAGGCGGCGAACGCATTAGCGGGCCGGTAGGCGTAGGCGCCCTTGGAGAAGGTTCCGTTCTGCTGGTTCGCGTAGCCATCGGCACTCGAGGGACCAAGCCACGTTGTTCCCGAGAACTGAATGCCCTGGAACGTCAAGTTCGACACGGGAGCGGCGTAAGTACCTCCGATATGAACGAGCGACTGCAGGCGAGGAAGTTCCACATCCAGTGATGCCGGGTCCACTCCATCGGCCGGCTTGTAATAGAGCTTCCCGGCCGCCGGATCGATGTGCCACTGCCCCGCGGTCCGCACGAAGTTCAGAGAATTGCCCAGCGTGAGGGTCGGGCCATGGAAACCGTTCTGCAGGGTGTCCCAACCCCATGTGTTGTTATCCCAACCCGGCTGCGCCATCGTCACCGTTGTACCGGTGATCGAGGACACCCGGCTGTAGCGGTCCGTCCACGCTCCGGTGCCGTTCAACTCGATTCGATCCTGCTGGGGAAGAGTGCTGAGGTAGCTCAGAGCCGAGTTGTTTATCGTGAACCCTGTGGCGGTGAGAGTGATGTCGGCCTTACTGACCGGAATCGATGCACGCGGGGCTCGCAGTCCGTCGACATACAGTTGTCGCGTATCAACCCCGATGGGCGTATCAGCGACGTAGATGTTGTTCGCTTCGTCGAACTTCTTCCAGCCGCTCACGGGAGTCGCGCCGGTGATGATCGGGGTGCTGCTGCTCTGGTTCTGCCAGGTGACAAGACGGCCAGGCGCACCCCCATCCGGTGCCCCGAAGTTGAGAGGGGATGCGACACGGTACGTACCGCCCGCCAACAGCACGGTCACATCTCCGCTCGATGAGCCCAGAGCCGATCGGACAGCCGTCTGAGCCTGAAGGATCGAACATGGCGAAACGGACGAACACACCGTGCCCGTCCCGTTCGGCGACGCATAAATCGTCGTGGATGCCGCACTTGCAGACGGCGCAGGTCCAGCGACAACGCCGAGCGCGACGAGGACTGCGGCTGTCAGTGCGGCGATAGGTCCCAGCTTCATTGTTGGTCCTTTCTTCATTTGATCCCCTCGAGGACCCGCCCTTCCATCGCGACAACGCCGTCGCATGAATCGAGCTTCCAGAAGATTATACATATGATGAAAATGTGTCAATCGCATTGCCGCTCCTGAACTCGACCCCGCAAGGCGTGCGCTGCAACCGGAGCATTCAGCACGAGGGTCGATAGGCCCTCGCTTTTACCGTTGAAGCTCCTGCCGATGCCGGGTGACGGCGACATAGTTGCCGCAGCGTGACGAGCAGTACGCTCGGCGACCGTTGCGGCTGGTGTCGACGAAGACGAGGCCGCAGCCGTCGCGTCCGCAGGCGCCGAGTCGGTCTCCTCCGGATTCAACGAGGAACAGGGCGAGGCCGCCACTCGTGACGGCGCGGACTGGCAACGACGTCTTCCTCATCGGGAAGGAAATGTAGGTGCGGCGCAGTCGGTCGTGAATGGTGAGGTAGGCGCGAGAGGTGCCACGTTCCAGCAGGCCGTTCGTCACTGCGCACAACTCTTCGAGATCGGCGGCGGTGAAGACGCTCCGAAGTACGCCGGCCCAACCGCGCAGGACGTCGGAAGAGTCCTCTGTCAGCGTCGGCCACCGGATCTCGTGGTCATGTTGTCATGGTTGAACTACACTGACTCATTGCATCACAGTGGACGATCGTGAGTCTTCTCCTGACAGCGATCATCCCGATCCTCCTCCTCCTGGCGGCGGGCGCCGTGATCCGACGATGGTTCATCAATGACCCCGCCTTCTGGCGCGGGCTGGAATGGCTGAGCCACCGGGTCTCCACTCCTGCGCTGTTCATCACCTCGATCGCCGACGCCGATCTCGGCGTCGTCCCGATCGAGCCACTCGCCCTCAGCGTCGCCGCGCCGATCATGGTGGCGGCGGGACTCCTGCTCACTCTGCGACGACCGCTCCGGGCGGACGGGCCTGCGTTGACGTCGATCATCCAGGGGTCGATCCAGGATCGTTCGAACTGCCCCCGGGCTCGCGCACCCATGTCTTCGCACTCGCCCCTCATGATCAACGCGGACGGTCTCCCAGGACCCGAAGTCTAGACGGGTACTGGAGACCTGAGACATGGCCGAATTCGACGGTCGCATCTGAGGGTGCCACGGCTGCGACGGACCAGCCCATTCAGCTTGGCTAGCGGTGAACAGAAGCGTCAGCGGAAGCCTTCGAGCCGGTCGAACCGAGTGAAAGCCCGGATGATTGTGCGACGAGCGCACCGGGGACGCCTTCGAGCGAATCTGAGCTCCCGTTACCGCTGCGTTACCGCAACTGCCGCACCAGACACGACGAAGGCCCCGCATCCCACTGTTTCCAGGGGATGCGGGGCCTTCGTGGTGGCGGTGACGGTGGGATTTGAACCCACGGTAGGGGGTTACCCTACACAACTTTTCGAGAGTTGCACCTTCGGCCGCTCGGACACGTCACCGCGGACTAGCTTACGACACCGAGGCCCGCGGCGCGAATCGGGCCGAGGCGCAGCGTCCGCAGCCCATCCTCGCGAGACCGTGCACTGTCGGCGAGACCGCGTCCAGCAGGCGAGACCCGCGCGCAGGACGCGGGTCTCGCCGGCTGAAGCGGGTCTCGCACCCAGACCTTTTCCCTGGCCGCACCCTCCGGCGAACGCCGAGCGTGCGAGTTAGGCTGTCCTAAAGGCAGAGCTCCGGAGGGGACGCAATGGGCTTCATCACGTCAGACGCACTCGCAGAGACCGGATACGTGGTGCTCGACGACCACGACCAGGCATCCGACCCAGCCGAATGGCTCGATCTCGCCTACGTCGGCTGGCGCTCGTCGGGCGTCACGCGCTTCGCTCCCCTCGCGAGCTACGCCGGCGAGATCGAGTGCAACGGCTTCTGGAACCACACCCCGCCCCGCACCGACAAGGACGGCGTGTGGGTCGACTCGCAGGTCGCGATCGCGCCGACCCTGCAGCGCCGCGCGCTCGAACCGGGCGCCGGAGTCGGACGCTGCCGCGTGATCGAGCTGCAGCCGAACGAGTACGCGGATGCCGTCTACAACCTGCATCAGGACGACAACAACCGCCTCAACGACGACGGCACCGGCTGGGTCGTGCGCGGCTACTACAACCTCTCCGACGACACCGATTCGCTGCTGCTGCTGCGCTCCGACCGGTTCGACCCCGCGACCGAGATCCGTCTGCCGCTTCGTCAGGGCTCGCGCATCATCGTCGACACGCAGCGCTTCTGGCATGCGGTCTGGCACCGGGGCGTGACCCCGCGCTACGCGCTGATCACGTCGTGGACCTCAGGCCCCGAGCTCGACGCCTACATCGAGGCGAACCACGGCGACCCGCATCCGCCGACCGTCGACCTCGACCCGCAGCTCGTCGACGCTGCGCAGGTCGAACTGCACCGGCGCATCGAAGAGCGCCGACGTGTCTTCGAGGCGCAGGGCATCGTCATGGAGCCGCGCGCCGACCTCAGCGTCTGACCGCCGCGCGACTACGTCGAGACCGTCCGACCGCCCTCGAGTCGCACGACCCGGTCGACCGTCCCCGCCGGCGGGGCGACGTGCGAGATGAGCAGCACCGACTGGTCCCCCGCCGCCTGCAGCAGATCGCTCAGCAGAGCATCGGATGCCTCGGGGTCGACGCCCGCCGTCGGCTCGTCGAGCACCAGCACCGGGAAGCCCCGCAGCAGCGCCCGGGCCAGAGCGATGCGCTGCGCCTGTCCGCCCGAGACGAGGCCGCCGCGATCGCCGACCAGGGCGTCGAGTCCACCGCGCTCGCGCACCCACGGTCCCAGGCCGACCCGGTCGAGCACGGCCAACAGCTCGTCGTCGCTCGCGGTGTCCCGCGCGAAAAGCAGGTTCTGACGGATGTCCTCGTCGAACAGCTGCGGGCTCTGCTCGCAGAGCCCGATCGTGCGGCGCAGCGCCGGTCCCGACAGCGCACCAGCATCCACGCCGCCGACCGAGTACTCGCCCTCGACCCTCAGGAATCCGACCAGCGCCGCGGCGAGCGAGCTCTTGCCCGCGCCGCTGGGGCCCGCCACGAGCACGCGCTCCCCCGGTTCGAGCGAGAGGTCGACGCCGCGCAATGCCGGCGTCCCGCCCGGCCACCAGGCCCGGACATCGCGCATCCGCAGTGCCGGAACGCCGTCGATCTCGGCGTCCTCACCGTCGTCCGATCGCAACTCGGCGGGCATCTCCGAGGGCAGCACGTCGACGATGCGCTCGGCGCTCGATCGCACACTCCGCCATGAGGATGCGGCGATCGGCACCGCGCCGAACACCTCGAACACGACCATAGGCACGAGCACGGCCACCGCGAGCCACGGCGCGTCGATCGCCCCGGTGGTGAGGCCTGGCGCCGCGACGGCGAGCGCCCATACGGATGCTGCGCCGGCGACCGCCGACACGACACCGGCCGCGATGGCCTGGGCGAGCGAGGCCCGGCTGACCGCGCGACGAAGAGCGGCATCGGCGACCGCCACACGCTCGCGCGCCTGAGCCTCGGCGCCGTAGGCGAGCAGCACGTCGAGTGCGCCGAAGTAGTCGGTGAGCGCGGCCGAGAGATCGCCGCGGCGCTGCGAGACGGCCGCCTCGGCGCGGGATCCGAAGATCCAGCCGAGTCCGACCGCGGCAGCTGCGGCGATCACGAGGCACGCAGCGAGGGTCAGGGCAGCGGGCATCGATACGAACAGCGGGAAGCCGACCGCGCCGAGCGCCACGAGCCCCGACACCGCGAGCGGCTGCACGACGCGCAGCGGAAGGTTCTGCAGATTCTCGACGTCGTCGACGAGCGCCGAGAGCACCCGGCCGTGATCGGTGCGACCGAGTCCGGCGGGCGACAGCGGGGTGAGCCGGCGCACCATGTCGGCGCGGGTGGAGGCGAGCTGCCGCAGCGCGGCGTCATGTCCGCTCAGCCGCTCGAGATACCGGGTGACGGCGCGCGTCACCGCGAAAAAGCGCACGCCGACGACCGCGATCGACAGCGGCACGAGCGAGTCCACGATCGAGGCGCTGACGATGAGCCAGCCGCTGACCCCCAGCAGGCTTACGGCGGCGCCCGCCGACAGAAAGCCCCAGATCGCACCGGGAAGGAAACGCCGCACCGGCGGCTGCGCGAGACGCAGGATGCCGCGCACACGCGCCGCGGTGCCTTCCGGCGCTCCACCCGTGGGCCCCTGAGCCTGTCGAAGGGTCATACGCTCACCCCCAGCTCGACGACCTGGTCGGCGATGTCGCGGGCCGTGCGGCGGTGCGACACGAGCACGACGGTCGCCCCGGCATCCGTCCGTGCGCGCAGCGACGTCCAGAGCCGCGCTTCGGTCTCCGGGTCGAGTGCACTCGACGGTTCATCCAGGGCGAGAACGGCGCCGGGATGCACCGCCTGGCGATACAGAGCCCGCGCCACCGCGACGCGCTGCGCCTGACCGCCCGAGAGCCCACTCCCCTGCACTCCGAGCTCGAGAGCCGGGTCGAGGTCGTTCGCGCAGGCGTCGTCGAGGGCGCGGCGGATGCCGTCGGCATCCGGCCTCTCATCGCCCAGCGCCACGTTCTCAGCGAGCGTTCCTCGACTCAGCTGCGGACGCTGCCCGGCCCAGGCCAGCCACTGCGACGGCGGCAGCTCCCGCACGTCGACGCCACCGACGGTGGCCGAGCCCTCGAACTCGACCGCTCCGCGCAGAGCCGCGAGCAGACTCGACTTGCCGGCACCGCTCGGTCCCTCGATCAGGGTGATGGTTCCGGGGCTGGCCGTGAACGAGACCGACGGCAGGTCGCGCACCCGCAGGTCGGTGACGACCAGTTCTCGGGTTTTCGCCGTTCGCAATTCAGCATGGATGTCGTCGCGACCGGCTCTCCGCACGTCAGAAGGCCCGGTGGCCGCATCCGGTGCTGAATCGTGAACGCCGGCCCGCCGAGCCTCCGCCGCATCGAGCACCGCGAACACGTCTTCCGTCGCCGCCACGCCCTCGGCGGCGGCGTGGAACTGCACCCCGACCTGGCGGATCGGCAGGAACGCCTCGGGCGCCAGCAGCAGCACGAACAGCCCGACCTCGAGCGACAGGTCGCCCGACAGCAGGCGGAAACCGATCGCGACGGCGATCAGCGCCACGGCGATCGAGGCCAGCAGCTCCATCGAGAACCCCGACAGGAACGAGAACCGCAGCACCTTCATGGTTTCGCGTCGGTAGTCGTCGGCCGTGTGCTCGATCTGTGCGGCGGCGCGGCGCTCGCGTCCGAACAGCCGCAGGGTCGAGAGGCCCTGCACGGTGTCGGCGAAGCGCGCGGCGAGACGCTGCAGCGTCTGCCACTGCCTGCGCTGCACGGTGCGGGTCGCGATGCCGATCAGGATCAGGAAGAGCGGGATCAGCGGCAGCGTGATGACCGCGGTCAGCCCGCTCGGCCAGTCCTGCCACCACATCACCGCGACGAGGACGGGTGTCGCAACCACCGTCAGCACGAGCTGCGGGATGTACCGGGCGAAGTACGCGTCGAGAGCTTCAAGACCGTGCCCGGCGGTCAGAGCGAGTCCCGCCCGACTGCGCTGCGCGAGCCAGCCGGGTCCGAGACGACCCACCGCCGAGATCAACGCGGCACGCAGCTGCACACCCGTCTGGGCAGCGGCGCGCATGCCCGCGGCATCCGAAGCGGCGATCAGGATTCCGCGAAGGGCGGCCAGACCCAGCAACCAGAGCAGGGATGCCGTGACGTCGCGCCCGGCGAGCGCACCGGTGACGGCATCCGTCAGCATCCAGGCGAAGGCGATCGTGACCGCGGTCTGCGCGACGCCGATCACGCCCGAGAGCAGCAGGAATCCACGGGCGGCGCTGGCATAGCGGATCAGGCGGATGTCGACCGGCTTCACCGTTCCACCCCCTCAGCCGTGACCGGANCACGCAGCTGCACACCCGTCTGGGCAGCGGCGCGCATGCCCGCGGCATCCGAAGCGGCGATCAGGATTCCGCGAAGGGCGGCCAGACCCAGCAACCAGAGCAGGGATGCCGTGACGTCGCGCCCGGCGAGCGCACCGGTGACGGCATCCGTCAGCATCCAGGCGAAGGCGATCGTGACCGCGGTCTGCGCGACGCCGATCACGCCCGAGAGCAGCAGGAATCCACGGGCGGCGCTGGCATAGCGGATCAGGCGGATGTCGACCGGCTTCACCGTTCCACCCCCTCAGCCGTGACCGGACAGGTCGCTCCGGTCGCAGTTCGAGCCGCTCCCCGATCAGGAAGGCGGCACGAACTGCGACCGGAGCAGAAGCCGTGTCTCACGCGTGCGCCGGAGCCCCCTCGATCGAGCTGCGGGTGACCCTCTTGCGGAAGATCCAGTAGGTCCACGTCTGGTACGCCAGCACGAGGGGCAGGGCGATCAGCGCGGTCCAACTCATGATGGTCAGCGTATACGGCGTGCTCGACGCGTTCTCGATCGTGAGGCTGAACGCCGGGTCGATCGTCGACGGCATCACGTAGGGGAACAGCGCCGCGAACAGCATCACGACAGCGGATGCTACGGTGCCGGCGCCGAACGTGAACGCCCACCCGTCGNGACCGGAGCAGAAGCCGTGTCTCACGCGTGCGCCGGAGCCCCCTCGATCGAGCTGCGGGTGACCCTCTTGCGGAAGATCCAGTAGGTCCACGTCTGGTACGCCAGCACGAGGGGCAGGGCGATCAGCGCGGTCCAACTCATGATGGTCAGCGTATACGGCGTGCTCGACGCGTTCTCGATCGTGAGGCTGAACGCCGGGTCGATCGTCGACGGCATCACGTAGGGGAACAGCGCCGCGAACAGCATCACGACAGCGGATGCTACGGTGCCGGCGCCGAACGTGAACGCCCACCCGTCGACCCGGCGCAGCGACGCGACGATCGCCGCCACGAGAGAGAGAGCAGCCACGAGACCGCAGGCGATCACGAAGTACAACAGCGGCGCCTCGCGCCCGGCGGCCATCATGACGGTCCAGATCACGGTGACGGCCGCGGCGAGCACGGTCGGCACCGCAGCGAGCTTCACCAGGCGACGAGCATCCTCGTGCACCTGTCCGTCGGTCTTGAGTGCCACGAACAGCACGCCGTGCAGGAAGAACAGCAGCAGGGTCGTCACGCCGACGAGCAGCGCGTACGGGTTCAGCAGCGCGAAGAAGCCGCCCACGTAGATGTGATTCTCATCGATCGCCACTCCCTGCACGATGTTGCCGAAGGCGACGCCCCACAGGAACGCGGGGACGGCCGAGCCGATCACGATCATCCGGTCGAAGCCGCGCTTCCACTTCGCCGATTCGCGCTGGTGCCGGTACTCGAACGAGACGCCTCGCAGGATCAGCGCGAGCAGGATCAGCAGCAGCGGCAGATAGAACCCGCTGAACAGCGTGGCGTACCACTCGGGGAACGACGCGAACAGGCAGGCGCCGGCGACGATGACCCAGGTCTCGTTGAGATCCCAGATCGGACCGATCGTGTTGATGACCTGGCGACGCGAGACGTCGTTCTTGCCGAGGAAGGGCAGCGACATGCCCACACCGAAGTCGAAACCGTCGAGCACGAAGTAGCCGACGAAGAGGAAGGCGACGATCCAGAACCACATGTATTCCATGACTGTTCCCTTTCTCAGTACACGACGGACGGCAGCTGGGCCGTCTCCTCGTGGGGCTGTTCTTCGGTGTCGGGGCCCTTCTGGGCTGCCCGGATGATGAGGCGGACCTCGACCACGGCGAGAGCTGCGTAGATCGCGGTGAACGCGATCAGCGAGATGAGCACTTCGACCCCGCTCACTCCCGGCGAGACGCCGTCCTGCGTGGTCATGAGCCCGAAGACGATCCAGGGCTGCCGGCCCATCTCGGTGAAGACCCAGCCCATGATGTTGGCGGCGAGCGCCAGCGGGAACGACCAGATCGCGAGCTTCCACATCCACGGAGCCGGGGGCTTCTTGGCGCCCTTGCGGGTCAGCCACAGGCCGGCGACGGCGACGAGCGCTGCGGCCATACCGAGGCCGATCATCCAGCGGAACGCCCAGTAGGTGACCCACAGGATGGGGGCGAACTCGGTGAGGCCGGTGTCGGCGAAGGTGGTCGCGTACTCGGCGTTGAGGTCGTTGATGCCGTGCACGCAGGCGTCGAACGTGTGCGTCGACAGGAGTGAGAGCAGGTACGGCACGCGGATCGAGAAGAGCTCGGAGCTGCCGTCGGGCGTGCCGAGGGTGAAGATGCTGAAGGATGCATCGGCACCGCAGACCGTGTTGAACGTGGCTTCCGCCGCCGCCATCTTCATCGGCTGCGCCGCGTACATCGCGAGTCCCAGCTGGTCACCCGTGAGCACGACGCCGGCCGTCGAGACGATCATCGCCCACAGACCGAACTTCAGCGAGATGCGCATGGTGTCGAAGTGCTGGCCACGGGCGAGGTGCCAGGCCGACACCGAGATCACGACACCGGCGGCGAACATCAGCGCGCCGAAGATCGTGTGCGGGAAGGCGGCGAGCGCGACGGGGTTCGTCAGCAGCGCCCAGAAGTCGGTGAGCTCGGCGCGGTTGGTCTCGGGGTTGAAGACGTAGCCGACGGGGTTCTGCATGAACGCGTTGGCGGCGATGATGAAGTACGCCGACAGGATGCTGCTGATCGAGACGCACCAGATGGTGGCGAGGTGCAGCTTCTGCGGGAGCTTGTCCCACCCGAAGATCCACAGGCCGATGAACGTGGCCTCGAAGAAGAACGCGAGCAGGCCCTCGAAGGCCAGCGGGGCGCCGAAGACGTCACCGACGAAGCGCGAGTAGTCCGACCAGTTCATGCCGAACTGGAACTCCTGCACGATGCCGGTCACGACGCCCATGGCGAAGTTGATCAGGAAGATCTTTCCGAAGAACCGTGTGAGGTGCAGGTACTGCACCTTGCCGGTGCGCACCCATGCGGTCTGGAAGATCGCGGCGACCAGCGCCATGCCGATCGTCAGCGGCACGAACAGGTAGTGGTAGACGGTCGTGAGACCGAACTGCCATCGAGACAGGACCAGCGGGTCGAGCCATTCCATGAGCCACTCCTTCTTCCGTGCCCTGGTTCTTCTGTGCGCCGGATCACCGGCGCACCGGGTGCCACGCTAATGACGGGCCTGCTGCCCTCGAGGGGCCGCAGACCGTGAATAAGACAGATGCTCGCCTAGGCGGCGGTCATCTCCGTCAGGCGCAGCTGCACCACGCACTCAGCAGGCACAGCGCAGTCCGCCGCGAGGGCGGGCGTGCGCACGGCCTCGGCAGCGAGCGGCCCACCGGCTTCGGTGAGCACCCCCTGCATGAGGCCGAGGTGCACGGAGCACAGCATCGGACGGTCTTCGGCGCGACCCGCGGCGTGCGGGCACGGGCTGAGATCGACGGTGAGCTGCTCGTCATCGACGACGGGCTCGAAGCCGCTCTCCTCCAAGTGTTCGATCAGGGCGTCCAGCTGGTAGGTCGCATCGCGACCCAGAGCGGATGCGGATGCGGGGAGCACGCGACGCAGCAGGTCGCCGCGCTCGGCGGCGGCCTTGGCCTTGTCGCGAGCGATGGGGCTGGAGGCATCGCTCATGCCGGTCGCGGCGCTGTACAGCGTGCGCGGACGTCCGCGGGTGGTGCGGTGCTCGCTGGCCTGGATCACGTAGCCGCCCTCGATGAGGCGCTGCAGGTGCTCGCGCACGGTGTTCGGATGCAGCCCGGTCGCCTCGCACAGCTCGCCGATCGTGCGCTCTGCACGGGACTGTCCGGTGCCGCCCTCGAACAGCGCGTGCAGAATCCGCACGCGCGAGAAGCTCGAAATCGGCCCGCAGACGGGCCCGCCGTTGGCCATGAACCCAGTATCCCGTTGTGGCACAGCGCCAGCGAGTGGTTCCGCCGTGAATAATGCCCTTCGCAATAGGGATGTCGGATACCGGCGATAGCCTGGCTGCATGGCCACCCGCAAACCCGCTCCCCCTGCCTATGTCTGCACGGAATGCGGATGGACGACCGCCAAGTGGGTGGGCCGGTGCGGCGAATGCCAGCAGTGGGGCACCGTGCAGGAGCAGAGCGCGCAGACCGGCATCCTGAGTCGTGTCACCCCCCTCGCGCCGACCGCCGCGCGCGCTGCGCGCCCCATCACGCAGATCACCACCGAAGACGCCCCGCGCCGCACGAGCGGCGTCGGCGAGTTCGACCGCGTGCTGGGGGGCGGCATCGTCCCGGGCGCTGCGATCCTGCTCAGCGGCGAGCCCGGCGTCGGCAAGTCCACGCTGCTGCTCGAGGTGGCGGCACAGGCCGCCCGGGGTGGCCGCCGCGTTCTCTACGCGAGCGCCGAGGAATCCCCGGGTCAGGTGCGTCTGCGCGCCGAGCGCACCGGCGCGCTGCACGACGAGCTCTTCCTCGCGAGCGAGACAGACCTCGCGACGATCCTCGGCCACATCGATGCGGTGCAGCCCCAGCTCGTGATCGTCGACTCCGTGCAGACGGTCTCGTCGTCGCTGATCGACGGCGCGGCCGGCCAGCCGAGCCAGGTGCGCGAGGTCGCGGCGACCCTCATCCGCGTTGCGAAGGACCGCGGGCTGCCCGTCATCCTCGTGGGCCATGTGACCAAAGACGGCACCGTCGCCGGCCCCCGCGTGCTCGAGCACCTGGTCGACGTCGTGTGCCACTTCGAGGGCGACCGGCAGACGTCGCTGCGATTCATCCGGGCGCTCAAGAACCGCTTCGGTCCGACCGACGAGGTCGGCTGCTTCGAGATGACCGGCGACGGCATCGCCGAGGTTCCCGATCCCTCGGGGCTCTTCCTCTCGCAGGGCGAGACCGAGCCGGGCACCTGCGTCGCCATCTCGCTCGAGGGCCGCCGCGCGCTGCCGGTCGAGGTGCAGGCGCTCACGATCGACACCGCCGCCCCGAACCCGCGCCGCGTCGTGCACGGCCTCGACGCGTCACGCGTGGCGATGGTGCTGGCGATCCTCGAGCGGCGCGCCGGCATCAAGACGAGCAACCTCGACGTCTACGTGTCTACCGTCGGCGGTGTGCGGTTCACCGAGCCGGCGGCCGACCTCGCCATCGCAGTCGCCGTCGCGGGGTCGATCCAGCAGATCCGGGTTCCGCGCACCGTGGCCGCGGTCGGCGAACTCAGCCTCGCCGGCGAGATCCGCCCCGTGACCCAGTCGGCGCAGCGCCGCAACGAGGCCAAGCGCCTCGGCTACGAGCAGGTCGTCGACGATCGGTCGAAGACGCTGCGTGCGGCGCTGAACGACGTCCGCGCCCGCAACACCTCGCGTCGTCCCGAGCGCGACATCCCACCGTTCTGACGCGTGTCGTCTCGGCCCCGTCAGGCGTCGAGCGCCTTAAGGATCTCCTCGGGCGACGCCTGCATCGGATGCGGGCCGGCGATGTCGAGGAACACCGTCGTGATCGGATGCGTGGCGAGGAACTTCCGCAGCCACTCCGCGGTGTAGATCCCGACGCCCGGGGGCAGGTTCTCGGGCTTGTTCTTCGCATCGCTGAACAGCAGCAGCGCGAGATCGCCCGACTTCGGGTCGCGGTACGTCCACACCTCGCCGCTGTCGAGAGGGTTGTCGCGTGCGCCGGGCTTGATCAGCGGTACGACGGTCGTGCCGTGACGCAGGGCCAGGGCGACCGCGGCGATGTCCTGCTTCTCGAGCGCCTGCGCGAGAGCATCCGACCGGAAATCCTCGGGTGCGGGCTTGTTCTTTCCGGACTTCGCCTTCTTCGATGCCATGAGTCCAGCTTATTCACCGTGCGAGCGTCGCTGCTCATGCCGGGTTCCCCGGAAAAAGATTGGGGCCCTCTCGAGTGTCCATTGGGGATGGGAGCAGTCGAAAGGGCCCGCGGGCTCTCGAGCGGCAGTGTCGAAGCGCTGGGGACGCTATGAGTCGACGCCACTGGGGATGGCATGCGCCGCAAGTTCAAGAGAACCATCTCTATGGTATCCCAAAGAACGCACGGTGTCAGCACCGGTCGAACCCAGGCACACAGAGCGCAGGCGGCCGGAAGCGCGACAGATCAGTACAGCAGGATCTGCGCGGTCGTCGCCCCGGCGAACCCGCCGATCTCGACCGACACGTGATACGACGATCCCCCACCGGGAGCCCTCGGACGGTTCTCCTGCGCGCAGGTGTCGACGCTCGACCGCGTGCGGTCCCACACCACGGGCACCTTGCTCGTGACGGTCGCCCCTGCGGCGAGGGTCGCGATCATGCTGCTCGGGTTCTCCTGGCAGTCGCTCGAGCGCCACCACACGTCTTCACCGCTCGAAACCGTGAACCGCTGCGTGGCGGAGCCGACGTCGATCGTGCAGTCCGCAGACCCGCGGTTCGTCAGCGAGATCGACAGATTCGGCAGCGCGCCCGCGGGGTACGACTCGGCATCCGTGACCGCGGCGACCTCGACGTCGCCGGCCTGGCACGCGACGATGCCGGGCGACTGCTCGACGCTCGGGCCGTCGGTCGGCGTCTCACCCTCCTGCGTCTGCTGGGGCGTGGGAGTCAGCGACTCGCTCTGCGCGGGTGACGGAGACGGAGCCGCAGGCGTCGACGACGAGGTCGGCACCGGTGAGGCCTCGGTCGCCCCGGCCCACGGGCGGGCCATCAGGAGCCACACCGAGACGCCGACGACCGCGAGCACCACGATCAGGGCGACCAGGGTCACCAGTCGCCGACGACGATAGACGGCAGCAGACTGACGGGGCATGTATCCAGATTAGTTGAGGCTTTTGAGCATCCTGGTGTTCCCCAGGGTGTTCGGCTTGACGTGCGCGAGATCGAGGAATTCCTCGACACCGGCATCGCCGCTGCGCAGCAGCTGGGAGTACACATCGGGGTCCACGACCTGCTCGCCGATGGGCGTGTATCCGCGCCGACCGAAGAACTCCACCTCGAAGGTCAGGCAGAAGAGGCGACTCAGGCCGAGCACCCGGGCGTTCTCCTCGAGGTGGCCGACGATCGCGCCGCCGACGCCGTGGTGCAGCCAGTCGTCGCGGACCATGAGGGTGCGCACCTCACCGAGGTCTTCCCAGAACACGTGCAGCGCACCGCATCCGATCAGCTGCCCATCGGCCTCGGCGACCACGAACTCCTGCACGGCGCCGTAGAGCACGGCCAGGTCCTTGCCGAGAAGGATGCGCTGCTCGACCATCGGCTGCAGAAGGGCACGGATGCCGACGATGTCGGCGCTGCGCGCCGGACGGACGATGTACTCGCTCACGGCATCCAGCCTAGAACCCGTGACCTCCATGGTCGCTGAAGCGCCCCCCACACCGTTCACGTCGCTCACTTTGCAGATGTTCCGGCCCGATATCTGCAAAGTGAGCGATTCGAACCGGAGGGGAGGAAACCGGCCGCAGACACGCAGAAGGGGCGGATTCTCTGCATCCGCCCCTTCTGTCTCAGGGATTACTCTCCGCTGGCGATGGCCAGGTCGGGGGTGCCGGGGATCGCTCCGCCGGTGTTGACGCCGACCGCGACCTGCTCGCCGCGCGGGCCGTGCTCGAAGAGGAACTCGCCGTCCTTCGAGTCGACCTTCACGTGGTCGCCGGGGTTCAGCTCACCGTGCAGGATCTTCTCGGACAGCCGGTCCTCGACCTCGTGCTGCATCGCGCGACGCAGCGGTCGGGCACCGAGTGCCGGGTCGAACCCGATCTCGATGAGGCGCTCCTTGGCGGCCTGCGAGAGCTCGATCGTCATGTCGCGGTCGAGCAGACGCTCTCCGAGACGCTTCGTGAACAGATCGACGATCTGCACGAGCTCGTCCTTCGACAGCTGCGGGAACACGATGATGTCGTCGACACGGTTGAGGAACTCGGGCTTGAAGTTGCGCTTGAGCTCTTCGTTGACCTTGCCCTTCATCCGCTCGTAGGTCGTGGCGTTGACGCCCTCGATCTGGAAGCCGACCGGACCACCGGCGATGTCACGAGCACCGAGGTTGGTGGTCATGATGATGACGGTGTTCTTGAAGTCGATCACGCGGCCCTGACCATCGGTCAGACGACCCTCTTCGAGGATCTGCAGGAGCGAGTTGAAGATGTCCGGGTGCGCCTTCTCGATCTCGTCGAACAGCACCACGCTGAACGGCTTGCGGCGCACCTTCTCGGTGAGCTGGCCACCCTCTTCGAATCCGACGAATCCGGGAGGGGCACCGAACAGACGCGAGACGGTGTGCTTCTCACCGAACTCGCTCATGTCGAGCGAGATGAGAGCAGCCTCGTCGTCGAACAGGAACTCGGCGAGCGCCTTGGCGAGCTCGGTCTTTCCGACACCCGTGGGGCCGGCGAAGATGAACGAGCCCGAGGGACGCTTCGGGTCCTTGAGGCCGGCACGCTGACGACGGATCGTCTTGGAGAGCGCCGCGATGGCCTCTTCCTGACCGATAACGCGCTGGTGCAGCGCCTTCTCCATGAAGACGAGTCGCGAGGACTCCTCTTCCGTCAGCTTGAAGACAGGGATGCCGGTCGCCTGTGCGAGCACCTCGGCGATCAGGCCCTCGTCGACGACCGCCTGGGTCGCGACGTCACCCGAACGCCACTGCTTCTCGAGGCGCAGGCGCTCGGCGAGGAGGCTCTTCTCCTCGTCTCGCAGCGATGCGGCCTTCTCGAAGTCCTGGTCCTCGGACGCCTGCTCCTTCTGCTCGCGCACGTTCGCGATCTTCTCGTCGAACTCGCGCAGCTCGGGGGGCGACGACAGGATGCTGAGGCGCAGGCGTGCGCCGGCCTCGTCGATCAGGTCGATCGCCTTGTCGGGCAGGAACCGATCGGAGACATAGCGGTCGGCGAGGTTGGATGCCGCGACGATCGCGCCGTCGGTGATCTGCACCTTGTGGTGCGCCTCGTACCGGTCGCGCAGGCCCTTGAGGATGTTGATCGTGTGAGGGAGGCTCGGCTCGTTCACCTGGATCGACTGGAAGCGGCGCTCGAGAGCGGCATCCTTCTCGAAGTGCTTGCGGTACTCGTCGAGCGTGGTGGCGCCGATGGTCTGCAGCTCGCCGCGGGCGAGCAGCGGCTTGAGGATGCTGGCCGCGTCGATCGCTCCCTCGGCGGCACCCGCACCCACGAGGGTGTGGATCTCGTCGATGAAGACGATGATGTCGCCGCGCGTGCGGATCTCCTTGGTGACCTTCTTCAGGCGCTCCTCGAAGTCACCGCGGTAGCGGGAACCGGCGATGAGAGAGCCGAGGTCGAGCGAGTAGAGCTGCTTGTCCTTCAGCGTCTCGGGCACATCGCCCTTGACGATCGCCTGGGCGAGGCCCTCGACGACGGCGGTCTTGCCGACGCCGGGCTCACCGATCAGCACGGGGTTGTTCTTGGAGCGGCGAGACAGGATCTGCATGACCCGCTCGATCTCCTTCTCGCGCCCGATGACCGGGTCGAGCTTGTTGTCGCGCGCGGCCTGCGTCAGGTTGCGACCGAACTGGTCGAGCACCTGCGAGCCGCCCTGGGCGCTCGGGGTGTCGTTCGACTGCGCGCCGACAGCGGCCGGCTCGCGTCCGGGGGCACCGGACAGCAACTGGATGACCTGCTGGCGCACCTTGTTCAGGTCGGCGCCGAGCTTGACGAGCACCTGAGCGGCGACGCCCTCACCCTCGCGGATGAGACCGAGCAGGATGTGCTCGGTGCCGATGTAGTTGTGGCCGAGCTGCAGTGCCTCGCGAAGGCTCAGCTCGAGCACCTTCTTGGCGCGCGGCGTGAACGGGATGTGCCCGGTCGGCTGCTGCTGGCCCTGCCCGATGATGTCCTGCACCTGCTCGCGCACGGCGTCGAGCGAGATGCCGAGGCTTTCGAGCGCCTTGGCTGCGACGCCCTCACCCTCGTGGATGAGGCCGAGCAGGATGTGCTCGGTGCCGATGTAGTTGTGGTTGAGCATCTTCGCCTCTTCTTGGGCGAGGACGACCACTCGACGGGCTCGGTCCGTGAATCTCTCGAACATGCTGTGACTCCTTATTCGCACTGGGGCGAAGCGCTGAGTCCTGCGACGGTCTCCGCGCCTGTACATCGAGAGTAACCACCGCACGGATGACGTATGCCCGTGTTCGCCGTCGGCATAGCGCCTCGGCATTCGGCGTAATCCGGGGCGGTTTCGACAGGAGCCTTGACGCAACATATCGATTCTCGTTATGTTAACGACTATCGGTAATATCGACCATCGATAAGGAGTGGATGATGACCTCGACGAAGACGGACCGCGCACTCAGCCGCGGCGACATCGGGGCCCTGATGGGGTTCTGCATCTCAGGATTCGTGATCGCCGCGTACATCACGGTGTTCTCGGTCATGCGGATCGTCGAGCTGGCCGGGGGCGTGAACGTGCCGGTGCTCGTGGAGTTCGTGGGCGACCGCACGCCGGTCGACCTGCCGCTCGGCACCGGCGACAGCATCCCCGTCGGGGTCGACAGAGCCACCATCACTGTGCCGCAGCTGCCGGCGATCGCCTCCGTGCCCGGCATCATCGGCCAGGTCCTGCAGATCGTCACGATCGTCGTCGTGATCGGATGCCTCATCCTGCTCGCCCGGAGCACCGTGCGCGGTCGCATCTTCAGCCGCGGGCACACGGCTCTCGTCGCCACCGCGGGAATCACGGGACTCGTGGGTTTCTCGGCGATCCGTCTGTTCGACAACATGCTCGCGAACGCGACGGTCGCGCACGTGACCGACAACACCGTCGACAACGCCATGATCGCCGTCGAGCCGTTCACCTTCATCCTCGCCGCGTTCGTGATCGCCCTCATCGCCACCGTCTTCGCCATCGGCGACCGCCTGCAGCGTGAGAACGCGGCACTCGAGGACGACACGAAGGGACTCGTCTGATGGGCACGGCGAGGGTGACGCGCTCGCAGTCCGCGGATGCCATCACGGTGATCCTCTTCGGCGCTGCCTCCGTGGTCGTCACCGCGATCAGCGGCATCCTGCGCGTGCTCGGCACGTTCCGAGACCAGGGCATCGCCTGGTCGATCCCCGTCGACGAGCAGCCGATCAGCGCGACCGTCGACTCCGGAGCGACCTCGGTCAACGGCATCGCCCAGCAGGCGATGGTCTTCGCCACCGGAGTGGATGCCGTCTCGACCGCGGCGATCATCGGCTCGCTCGCACTGTGGACGATCGCGCCACTCGTGGTGATCGCCGGGGTCATGCTCGTGGCCTGGAATCTTCTCCGCGGCCACTTCTTCGTCCGCAGCAACGTCCGAGCGTTCGACGCGATCGGATGGACGCTGGTCCTCGCTCCCCTGCTCATCGTGCTGCTCGAGAACATGGGGCGCAACGGGGTGCTCGTGGCGCTCGGCGCGGAAACGGGCGATCCCGCGCACCCGATCGAGTTCTGGTCGATCGCCCCGCTCTTCGCGACCGGAGTCGCGGTCGGTCTCATCGCCGCCGCCTTCCGCCAGGGCATCCGCCTGCAGCGCGAGAACGCGGCACTCGCGGACGACACGAAGGGACTCGTCTGATGATCTCGTTCGGAGGAGAATCGGCCTGGGAATCTCTGCGCTCCATCGGCATCGCACTCGCCGTCATCGGCGTGGTGATCGGACTGCTCGTATGGATCGGACGCCGCCGTGGAAGCAAGACGATCGCACTGGACGCCGCGCTCACGATCAGCGGCATGTGGATCGTCCTCAACGCGATCGGCGGCGTCGTCATCGTCTTCAAGGTCTTCCAGGTCGACTGGGCGGAGCTCTCGGGACGCACTCTGGTGTGGATGGACTGGCCGGCATCCCTCCCCTGCCTCGCCCCCACTCTCAGCACTCCGCCCGGCGCAGTCCTTCACTGCGCTGGCACCGAGCTGACCGACTTCACGGTCGAGAACGCCTCACTCGGTCTCCGCGCTCTTGCAGGTGCCGCCCAGTTCAGCAGCCTTGTACTCACGACGCTGCCTGCGGTCATCCTGGCGGTGATCTGCTTCAACACGCTGCGCGGTCGCGCATTCTCACGCACCATCACTCGCGCACTCGTCGGAGGGGCGATCGCCGTGCTCGTCTTCGGTGTGGCCTCCGAGCTGCTCAGCAGCATCGCCGCCACCTCCGGGCTCCGCGCGGTCTTCACACCCGACAGCGAGTGGTATCCCTCGCAGTTCCAGCTCACCGTGACGCCACTCCCCTTCATCGGGGCCTTGATGCTCGCAGCGCTCGCGGCGGTCTTCCGCCAGGGCCTCAGACTGCAGCAGCAACGGGATGCGCTGCAGCGCGAGAACGCGGCACTCGCGGACGACACGAGAGGTCTCGTATGACCCCGGCGGAGAACGACGACGAGGCCACCGGCATCCACTGCCGTCTCGACGAGCTGCTCGCCGAGCGGGGAATGACCCTCACCGAGCTGAGCTCCCGCGTGGGCGTGAGCATCGTGAACCTGTCGGTGCTGAAGAACGACCGGGCTCGGGCGATCCGCTACTCGACGCTGCGCGCGATCTGCGACGCTCTCGACTGCGAGGTCGGCGAACTGCTCGTCCTCGCCTGACCAGGCCGGATGCTGATATTCAGGACGTGTAATACACCAACGACGTACGATGTAATACACAAGCGGAGGAGGAATCGATGAGGCTCAACAGCAAGGGCCAGGTAACGATCCCCGCTGAGCTGAGACATCGGCTCGGGTTCGTGACCGGCGATGAAGTCGACGTGATCGACGACGGAGGCGTCCTCCGCATCGTGCGCGCACAGGATCTGACCCGCGGGGAGCGGGCCGTGAGGCGGGTGCGCGGCATTCTGGGTGATGGTCTGAGCACCGCCGAGGTGATGGACCTCACCCGTGGTGAATGACACCGCGACGCTCGTCGACACGAATGTGCTTCTGGACGTCTTCTCCGACGATCCCGAGTGGGCGGACTGGTCGAGCTCAGCACTCGCGGATGCTCACGACATCGGACGCTTGGTCATCAACCCGATCGTCTTCGCCGAACTCTCCATCCGTTTCGACTCCCCCGAGATGCTCGATGCTGCACTCTCCGCGCTCGACATCGAGCGCGACGACCTCCCCTACGAGGGGGCGTTCGCAGCCGGCGCTGCGTACCTCCAGTACCGCCGGAGGGGCGGGAGTCGTGGGTCATCGCTTCCCGACTTCTACATCGGTGCCCACGCACTCGCCCGTGGATACCGAGTGCTCAGCAGAGACGGCGCGCGATACTCGACGTACTTTCCGGATGTGACGGTGATCTCTCCCACATCGTGACCCGCGGCGCTATCGAACCCGGCAGCCAGAGCGCAACCCCATCTGTACGTTCGCCATGAGGTGGCTATGGTCGGCATCATGATTGCCACTGACCGGACACCGCGCACCCGCTCCCGCATCCTGCTGGCTCTGCCCATCGCCGCGCTCGCGTTCTCGCTCGCGGCCTGCGGCGGGTCCGCCCGTCCGACGGCCGACGACGTCGCCGACGGCATCCAGCAGGTCTACGAAGACCAGGGTCTCCCCGACGCCATCTCGGACGACGCTGCGACCTGCTTCGCCGAGGCGCTGGTCGATTCCGAGCTGAGCGACGAGACCCTGGGCTACATCGCCGACGGCGAGGACAAGCAGAAGAACGAGGAGGAGAAGGCGCTCACGACGCAGATCCTCACCGACAAGCAGGAGGAGTGCTTCGCGAAGTAGCACCCCGCACTGCGGCAGCCACCGCTGACGATGAAGGATGACGGATGCCGAGGCATCCGTCATCCTTCGTCATGTCGGCCCCGACGATCTGACCGCGCTCCTAGCGTGGAAGACATCGCGCGCACACGGCGCGCACCGATTCTGGAGTTCCACCCCCATGAGCACCACCGTCCGCGCCACGAAGGCGCCAGACACCCGCGGACCCGTCCGGAAGCTGCTGACCTCGTTCGGCTTCCAGATCCTCGCGGCCCTCGTCCTCGGCATCGCCGCCGGTCTGATCGCCCGCCAGCTCGGTGCCACCGCCGACAGCCCCAACGGCCTCTCCGCGACGCTCGACACGATCGGCAGCTCGTACGTCACGCTGCTGCGCACCGCCGTCGTACCGCTGATCTTCACGGCGATCGTCGCCAGCATCTCGAATCTGCGCCGCGTGCAGAACGCCGCCCGCCTGGCCGGACAGACCCTGCTCTGGTTCGCGATCACCGCGTTCATCGCGGTGACCATCGGCATCGTGCTCGGTCTCGTCATCCAGCCGGGCGCGCGTGCGGGTGACGGCCTCGAGCCGAGCGACCCGTACACGGTCGGCACCTGGTGGAACTTCCTTCTCGGCCTGATCCCGCAGAACTTCCTCGGCCTCAGCGTCAGCACCAACCCCGGCGCCGCCGAGGGCACGTTCTCGTCGAGCGTGAACTTCAACATCCTGCAGGTCATCGTGATCGCGGTCGCCGTGGGCATCGCCGCGCTCAAGGCCGGCAAGAAGGCCGAGCCGTTCCTCGCCTTCACCGAGTCGCTGCTCAAGGTGATCCAGCGCGTGCTGTGGTGGATCATCCGCATCGCCCCGCTCGGCACGTTCGGCCTGATCGGCGCCGCGGTCGTGAAGTACGGCTGGGAGAAGCTCGCCTCGCTCGGCTGGTTCGCGATCGCGGTCTACATCGGCCTGGCGCTCGTGCTCTTCGTCGTCTACCCGGTGCTCGTCAAGACCAACGGGCTGTCGATCCGTCAGTACTTCTCGGGCGTCTGGCCCGCCGTGCAGCTGGCGTTCGTCAGCCGCTCCTCGATCGGGACCCTGCCGCTCACCGAGCGCGTCACCGAGCGCAACCTCGGCGTGCCCCGCTCGTACGCCTCGTTCGCCGTGCCGTTCGGCGCGACGACCAAGATGGACGGCTGCGCCGCGATCTACCCGGCCATCGCCGCGATCTTCGTCGCGCAGTTCTTCGGCATCGAGCTGAACCTCGTTCAGTACCTGCTGATCGTGCTCGTCTCGGTCGTCGGCTCCGCCGCGACCGCCGGCACCACCGGCGCGACGGTCATGCTCACGCTGACGCTGTCGACCCTGGGCCTGCCGCTCGAGGGTGTGGGACTGCTGCTCGCGATCGACCCGATCCTCGACATGGGTCGCACCGCGGTCAACGTCGCCGGTCAGGCGCTCGTGCCCACCATCGTCGCCAAGCGCGAGGGCATCCTCGACGAGGAGCTCTACAACGCCCCGCGCGAGGGCCTTCCCTTCGCGGACGACTCCGACGACGAGGCTTCCGAGGCGGATGCCGCCGACGCGGCGGCATCCGCGAAGGAGCCGGCCGGCAGCCGCTGACCCGCATCGAGAGCGCCTCGCCCCTTCTCGGAGCGGGGCGCTCTCGCGTTCCGTCAGCGCGGCGACCCGCTACGCGCGCCCCTGCTGACGCGTCGCACCCCGGGTGTCGAGCGCCAATTCCTCGGCATCCATCGCGGTCATCAGCTCGCGCATGACCTCCTCATCGAGGTTGCCCGCGTCTCGCTCGGCGAGCAGGATGTCGCGGCGCACCTGCAGCCACCCGCGTGACAGGGCGACGAGGTCGTCGTACGAGGGCCTGGCGACGGCATCCTCGACCTGCTGCGCCTCGTCGGTGTCTCTCTCGACCCGCGTCATGCGCTTGGTGAAACTGTCGAAGACGCGGAGGTCGACCTCGCCGTACTTCTGCTCCCATTCGATGCGCTTCTCGGCCAGGAACGCCTTGCCGGCCTCGCGGCTCTTGGCCTTGACCTCGGCGATCGCTCTCTCGTCGTCCGCCTCGTCGACATCGCTGGCGATGCCCAGCCCGCGGATCAGCAGCGGCAGCGTGAGGCCCTGCAGCAGCAGTGTGCCGACCGTGACGATGAACGCCACGACGACGATCGCGTGCGACGGCTCGGTGTCGAGCGCCGCGAGATCGGCCGCGGCGAGCGCGGTCGCCAGGGTCACCACGCCGCGCATGCCCGCCCAGGAGATGACGGCGTTGTCCTTCCAGTTCAGCTGCAGCCCGGCCATGCGGTCGCGCACGATCTTGGACCGCAGTTCCTCGGCGCTGTAGTCCTTCCATCGCTTCGATTCCCGGCGGCGCTCGTCGAACGCGCCGGACTCGACCGTGCGGTCCCAGCGTTCGAGGCGTCTGCGGTCCTGTCGGTTGGCCCACCCGTTCGCGGGGTACACGTAGAGCGGACGCATCACGAGCACGACGAGCAGCACGGCGCCCGAGAGCAGCAGGATGCGCCCGACCTCTTCACCGCCGAGGTCGCTGAGCACGCGCGGGAACTGCAGGCCGATGTACGCGAACACGAAGCTCTCGAGCAGCAGGTCGGCCGACAGCCACAGCGGCGCCTCCTGCTGACGGGTCGTGTAGTCGGTTCGCGGGGAGTTGTAGCCGACGTAGAGCCCCATCGCGACGACCGCGAGGACGCCGGATCCGAGCAGGTGCTCCGCGATCGCGTAGGCGCCGAACGGGGCGAGCAGACCGAACGTGCCGATCACGACGGCGTCGTTGATGCGCATGCGCAGCTGATGCAGCACGATGCCGAACACGAGCCCCACCGCGATCCCGACGCCGACCGCGAGCAGGAACTGCCACACGCCGTCCCACACGGTGAGGGTTGCGCCGGCGATGATCGCGGCGAACACCCGATAGAGGGTGAGCGATGTCGCGTCATTGATCAGGCTCTCCCCCGACAGCACCGTCATGATGCGTCGCGGCAGGCCGAGCTTGCGGCCGATCGCGGCCGCAGAGACGGCGTCGGGCGGAGCGACGATGGCACCGAGCAGCAGAGCGCCGGGCAGCGTGAGCGACGGCAGGATCCACCACGCCACGAGTCCGACGGCCACCGCGGTGAGCAGCACGAGGGTGATGCCGAGCCGGCGGATCTGCGGCAGGCTGCGCTTGAAGCCCACGAACGACACGTCGAGCGCCGCCGAGTACAGGAGCGGCGGCAGCACGAGGTTCAGCAGCAGATGGCCGTCGATCTCGACCTCGGGGACGAATGGCAGGAAGGATGCCGCGAGCGCGACCACCGTGACGAGCAGCGGAGCCGGCCATCCGCGCCATCGGGCGATCGCCGCCACGACGACAGCACCCACGAGCACGTAGAAGATCTCGGCATCCATGCTGTTTAAAGTACTGCCCGTCGACCTGGGAGCGGGATCCCGGGTGCGTGTGCGGGGGTGTGTGGGCGCCGGGTCAGTCCCGGCCGTCGGCGAGCTCGTCGCGGAGCCCGGCGTTCTCGTCCTCGAGGTCGAGCACGCGGCGGATGCCGACGATGTTGATCCCCTCGACGCGCAGACCGGTCACTCGACGGATTCGCTCGAGGTCGTCGTCGCTGTACCGACGGGTGCCGCCGTCGCTGCGCGCGGGAGTGACGAGCCCCTTCGCCTCGAAGAGACGCAGACTCGCCTCGGGGACGCCGCTGAGCTGGGCGGCGACTGCGATGCCGTAGACCGGCATACCCGGATCGCGATCAGCCATCGGAACCTCCTTCGTGCGGCACTTGCATTCTATCGGGAGTTGTTCTATAAAAAATCTATAGCAACTGGTGCAGATAATCTGCACCAACGCAGCCCGACCGGGCCACACGAAAGGAGACACTCATGGCCATGTCATTCGATCCGTTCAGTCAGCTCGACCGCTTCGCCGCGAGCGTGCTGGACTCCGTCCGCGCACCGCGTCTCATGCCGGTGGACCTCTTCCGCGACGGCGACAGGTACGTCCTGCACGCCGATCTCCCCGGCATCGATCCGGGGTCGATCGACGTCGACCTCGACGGGGGGCAGCTCACGATCCGCGCCCAGCGCACGGCCGACGGTCGCGAAGGCGTCCGCTGGCTCGCCCGCGAACGCGGAGCGGGCTCGTTCCTGCGGCAGTTCACACTCGGCGACGGTGTCGATCTCGATGCGATCAGCGCCTCGTACGAGAGCGGCGTGCTCTCGGTGATCATCCCGGTCAGCGAGCGCGCGAAGCCACGCAAGATCGAGGTCGAGTCGAGCGACAGCCGACAGTCGATCGCCGCCTGACAGCGAGGGGCCGGGCTGCGCCCGGCCCCTCTTCACCCCGAAAGGACGACCCATGCACACCTCCGCTGCACTCGACCGCTTCCTCCGCGGGATGGAGTATCCGGCGACGCGCGACGACCTGCTCCGCGAAGCTCTGCGCGAGGGCCTGGACGCCGACGACAGGGCGATGCTCGCCCGGCTCTCCGACCAGAGCTTCAGCGCCGCGTGGCACATCCGCTACCACCTCACGCGCGGGGCCGTGGCCGAGGAGTTCGCGCCATCGGCATCCTCCGCTCTCGCTGCAGCCTGATGAGGCACCGGCGACGATGAGGCGGGTGGGGAATTCCTCACCCGCCTCCGCCGTTGCATTCGGGGATGACTTCCACCGCGCTCTCCGTCCTCGACCTCGTCCCGGTTCGCTCCGGCCAGACCAGCGCCGAGGCGATCTCCTCCTCCCTCGATCTGGCCGCCGTCGCCGACCGCCTCGGCTACCGCCGCTACTGGTTCGCCGAGCACCACAACATGCCGGCCGTGGCATCCACCACTCCCCCGGTGCTGATCGCCGCCGCCGCGATGCGCACCTCGAAGATCCGCCTCGGGTCTGGCGGCGTCATGCTGCCGAACCACGCTCCGCTGATCGTCGCCGAGCAGTTCGCCGCCCTCGAGGCCATCGCGCCCGGCCGCATCGACCTCGGCCTGGGCCGCGCCCCCGGCAGCGACCCTGTCATCACCCAGCTGCTGCGCGGGTCGGGCACCACGAGCGACGTCGAGCAGTTCCCGCGCAACGTGCAGGACATCGCCGCCCTCATCTCGGGCGAGGGCGCGACCGTGCGCTTCACCTCGGGCGGCGAATACACCGTGCACGCGACGCCCTCGGCCACCGGCAGCCCCGAGGTGTGGCTGCTCGGGTCGAGTGACTACTCCGCCCAGCTCGCCGCATCGCATGGCCTGCCGTACGTGTTCGCGAACCACTTCTCGGGTCAGGGTCTCGAGCGAGCCCTCGACCTGTACCGCACCGGATACCAGCCGAGCGAAGAGCACCCCGAGCCGCGCACCTTCCTCACGGTCAACGTCGTCGCCTCCCCCACGCAGGAGGAGGCGGAGGCCCGCGCCCTGCCGCAGCTGCGCATGATGTCGCGCCTGCGCCTGAACAAGCCGCTCATCGCGCTCGAGACGGTCGAAGAGGCACTGGCCGCCGAGCCGGACGCTGCGACCGACCAGGTCGTCGAGGCCGCCCGCTCGCGCTGGTTCGTCGGCACGGGCGAATCCGTCGCGGACGACGTGCGTGCCTTCGCCACGAAGTACGGCGTCGACGAGGTCATGCTGTCGCCGGTCGCCGGTGCATACGAATCCGAGCCGCGGGACTCGGCCGCGGGACGTGCGCAGACCCTCGAGCTGGTCGCCGCCGCACTCTGACCCGAACCCTGCCGCGACCCCGCGTCAAGGGCTGGTGGCTGTCTCGCTCGTGCGAGTGAACGACCGCGCAACCCCGCGGGGTCAACTTCGCACCGCATAGCGCGGTTTCCGGTGCGCGAATGACCCCGCGCGAGCGTGGCGGTGCAGAATCGACCTCGCACAGCAGCTGGTCTGAGCGGGAACGGGTCGGCGCTGCACTGCGCTGTGGAAACCGAAGATCAGCGACCACGACTCATCCACAGGCGCGACTTCTCCACATGCGCCGGTGCTACGGGGCTACCGTGCATCCGGACCCGATCGCAGTGCTGGACCCTGAACGGATGCGACACCGGATCCCCTTGCCCGACGACCTCGGCCCCCATTTCACCGTGCGCCAAGCCGCGGACTCCGGCGTCGGTCGGCGACGCGCTGCGGCTCGCGACCTCGCGCGTCCGTTCCACGGCGTGCGCTCCGTGAGCGCGCCGGCTACTCCGCTGCAACGGGTCGCGGCTCTCGCACCCAGGCTGCGTGCCGGACAGCTCATCGGCGGCGAGACGGCGATGCGGGTGTGGGGGTGTCCGCATCCAGGATTCTGGAGCATCGAGGATCCACTCACCGTCGTGGTGGACACCGACTCGGCGCGTGTTCGGAGCCGCGGGATCACGGGAAAACGCCTGGCTCCGGGAAGAGCGCGCCCATGGCGGATCGGCGGCATCCCGATCGTCGATCCGATCACGGCTCTTTTCATGTGCGTCGTTGACCTCAGCGACGACGAGATCGTCGTCGCTCTCGATGCGCTCATCACCACATCCGACAACTATCCAGGGCTTCGTACGGAGCGTCCGCGCCCGACGGTGGCCGATATCGAGCAGCACCTGGACATCTGGGGACGGTTCCCCGGGAGTCGGCGGATTCGAGACGCCCTCCCCCGGGCCCGCGAGGGCGTGGAGTCCCCCAAAGAGACGGAGACGCGTCTCCTTCTCGTGGAGGGAGGTCTCCCCGAACCCGAAGTGCAGTACGAGATCCGGGATGATGAGCGATTCGTGGCGCGGAGCGATATGGCCTATCCCGCGCTCCGCATCACGATCGAGTACGAAGGCGACGGACACCGCACGGACAAGGCTCAGTGGCGTCGCGATGTTCAGCGACAGCGGGAGCTCGAGGATCTCGGGTGGATCGTGATCCGCGTCACCCAACTCGATCTGGCCGACGGCGGGCGGGCACTGCTGAACTACGTCCGCAACGCGATCGCATCCCGATGACGCGCGGCGTGGATTGCCGCGCGCGGCCAAAACCGCACCGCGCCCCACCGCGGGGTCAGAACCGCACGGGAAACACCTGTCTCTGGTGCCTTCTTGACCGCGGCTGCACGCGGTGCGAAAAGTGAACCCTGCGAAGGGGAAGGGGCTCGAACGCGCTCTGACCCGAACCCTGCCGCGACCGCGCGTCAAGGGCTGGTTCTGCGACCGCGCCGGGCGTAGCGTCACCGGTAACGGAAGGGGTTCGATGATGAGCACTACCAAGACCTTGCACACGACCACGACCTTGGCCCTCTGGGTGGCGTACGGGACGAACGGGGTCGTCGGCAGCATTCGACACGATGACGAGGGGTACACGGTCGTCATGGCCGGATCGGATGCCGCGACAGGCACCTATCCGACCCTCGAGTCGGCCAAGGGCGCACTGCACTCGCACATGACGCCGGGCAGCTCCTGGCCGATGTTCCGCGAGCACTGAAGACGGGGAGCGCGGACGGGGAGCGCAGGGGCGCGACGGTCGCGGAGCACATCCGCGACCGTCGTACGCTGACTGCATGCGCATCACCACTCCCCCTGCTCCCGTCGGCCTGCGCACGGTCGAGGATCATCGCGCGTCGGTGCTCGCTGCCGCGGCCGCTGTCGCGCTGCCGGGCGAAGCCGTGTCGATCGCTGACGCCGTCGGGCGCACGCTCGCTGCCGATGTGCTCGCCCGGGTGGATGTGCCCCTGTTCGACAACTCCGCGATGGACGGGTACGCCGTGCGCCTCGACGATGTCGCGACCGCCACGGAGCAGAACCCGGTCGAGCTGCGGGTGATCGCCGACCTGCCCGCCGGTTCGTCGGAGGAGCCCGACCTCGGCCCCGGCGAGGCGGCGCGCATCATGACCGGGGCGCCGGTCCCCCGTTCCGCGACCGCGGTGGTCCCCTTCGAGCACACTCGCGACGGCCTGCAGGTCTGGGATGCACCGGCCGTCGTGACCCGGGCCCCTGCACGCCCGAGTGCGAACATCCGACGCCACGGCGAGGAGCTGCGCGCCGGGGCCGTGGTCGCACCCGCGGGAGGGGTGATCGGCCCGCTGCAGCAGACGGCGATCGCGATCACCGGAGTCGACACCGTGCTCGTCCGTCGGCGTCCGCGCGTCGCCGTCATCTCGACCGGAAGCGAGCTCGCCGCCCCCGGCGACGATCTGGCGCGAGGACAGATCCCGGAATCGAACTCGGTACTGCTCGCGTCGCTGTGCACCGAGGCGGGAGCCGACATCGTCTCGATCGACTCGGTGACGGACGAGGATGCCGCGTTCGCCGCCCTGCTCGACCGCGCGACCACCGACGCCCGCGCCGATGTCGTGATCACCTCGGGCGGGGTCAGCGCCGGGGCGCACGAGGTGGTCAAGAACGTGCTCCGCGATCGCATCGCGTTCGTCGCCGTGGCCATGCAGCCCGGCAGGCCGCAGGCGTTCGGCCGTATCGGCGACACCCTGGTCTTCGGCCTGCCCGGGAACCCCGCGAGCGTCGCGGTGTCGTTCGAGGCGTACGTGCGACCGGCGCTCCTCGCGTTGCAGGGACGATCAGAGCAGCAGCGGCCCACGCTGCGGATGCCCACCACCGCCGGATGGCGCAGCCCGCTCGGCCGGACGCAGTACGTGCCGGTGACCCTCGATCGGTCGGATCCGTCGACCTGGTCGGTGCAGCCGGCAGCCGCCGACGGCTCGTCGGGCGCGCATCTCGCGGCAGGGCTCGCACGCGCGGATGCCTACGCGGTGGTGCCGGCAGAGGTGTCGGCTGTCGCCGCCGGCGATCTCGTCGACGTGATGCTGCTCTCATGACCGCGGCGATCGTCCTCGCGGGAGGGCGGGCGTCCCGCCTCGGCGGCGCCGCGAAGCCGCTGCTCGAAGTCGGCGGTCGCACGCTGCTCGATCATGCGGTCGCCGCTGTCGCCGACTGCGACCCGGTGATCGTGGTCGGTCCACGGATGCCGGTCGCCGGGAACATCGCGTGGGTCCGTGAAAACCCTCCGTTCGGCGGCCCGGTCGCCGCGATCGCCGCGGGCCTCGCGCACCTCGGGTCCACCGCCCTCGAGACCGCCGAGGTCTACGTGCTCGCCGCCGATCTGCCGAACGCCGACGAGGCGGTCGCGCTCCTGCGACGGCATCCGCTCTCTCCCTCCGAAGACGGCGTCTGCCTCTCCGACGCCTCCGGACGGATGCAGTGGCTCACCGGCAGATATCGAGTCGACGCCCTGCGCGCAGCCGCACAGGCGCTCCCCGATGAGGGCCGGGATGCCTCGGCACGCGCGCTGCTCGGCGGGCTGACGCTCACCGCGGTGGACGCGGGTGGGCTGGCAGCCGACATCGACACGTGGGACGATCTGGAACGAGCCAGAGCGAAGACACAGGGGCACCGGCGAGACGATGCCCCCGAGGAGACGACATGAGCGACACCCCGAAGCACCTGCCCGTCGAGGCCCTCGACGACTGGACCGAGGCCGTCTGCGCAGCCCTCGGCATCGATCGCGAGTCGGTCGATGTCGCCCTGCTGCTGAACCTCGCCCGCGATGTGGCGCACGGCGTCGCCCGCCCTGCCGCGCCGCTCAGCGCGTATCTGGCCGGCCTCGCAGCCGGCCGCGCCGGGGGCGCCCGCGAGGACACCGCAGACGCGGTCGCCGCGATCACCCGACTGGCGGCCGATTGGCCGTCCCCGGAGACGCATTCCTGAAGTTCTCTCATCGGCGATGTTCCCGATGTGATCGAGAAGTAATCGTCCGGTAATCGCATTCGCGCGGCGCTGCAACATCCGCGGCCTACGTTCAGAGCAATCATCCTCTCGAACGCCAGGAGCCACGATGTCCCAGACCATCGGAAGAAGCAGCGTCGACACGTCCGCCGTCACCCTCACGCGCCGACCCGGCCGGTGGATCGACGGCTGGAATCCCGAGGACGCGACCTTCTGGGCATCCGAGGGCAAGACGATCGCCCGCCGCAACCTGGGCTGGTCGATCTTCGCCGAGTTCCTCGGCTTCATCATCTGGCAGCTGTGGAGCATCGTCGTGGTGCTGCTCCCCGCCGCGGGATTCACCCTGAGCACCACCGAGTCGTTCTGGCTGATCTCGCTGCCGAGCCTCGTCGGCGCGACGCTGCGGTTCCCGTACACCTTCCTCGTGGCCCGCTTCGGCGGACGCAACTGGACCATCGTCTCGGCGCTGCTGCTGCTGATCCCGGCGATCCTGCTCGGCGTCGTCGTGCAGGACCCCGAGACCCCGTTCGGCGTGCTGCTCGTCGTCGCCGCGCTCGCCGGCTTCGGCGGCGGCAACTTCGCCAGCTCCATGGCGAACATCACCTACTTCTTCCCGCAGAAGGAGAAGGGCTGGGCGCTCGGCCTCAACGCCGCCGGCGGCAACCTGGGCACCTCGGTCGCCCAGCTCGCGGTGCCGATCGTCGTCTCGGTCACGGCGGCGTTCACCGTCAACCTCTCGCTCGCCGGGTGGATGTGGGTGCCACTGATCCTCGTCGCCGTCTGGGGCGCCTGGCGGTACATGGACAACCTGTCGTCCGCCAAGGCCGACTTCGCCGGGGCCGCCGCCGCGCTGCGCGAACCGCACCTGTGGGTGCTGTCGCTGCTCTACATCGGCACGTTCGGATCGTTCATCGGCTTCTCGAGCGTCTTCCCGAAGCTCATCGCCGACACGTTCCCCGAGTTCTCGACCTTCCAGATCGGCAGCGCCTCGCTCTCGCTCTCCTTCCTCGGCGCGCTGGTCGGTTCGCTGGCCCGCCCCTACGGCGGCAAGCTCGCCGACCGGTTCGGCGGCGCGCGCATGACCATCGCCGCCTTCTCGCTGATGATCGTCGGAGCGCTCTCGCTGCTCGTCACCCTGCAGGCGAACAGCTTCGCGCTGTTCCTCGGATGCTTCCTGCTGCTGTTCATCGCCGCCGGGGTCGGCAACGGCGCGACGTACCGGATGATCCCGAACGTGTTCGCCGCCCGGGGCGCCGCGACCGCGGGTGATGCGCTCGCGGTCAGCACGCAGCGCAAGGGGGCCGCAGCGCTCGGACTGATCTCGGCGATCGGTGCCTACGGCGGATTCGTGATCCCACAGGTGCTCGCGGCGGCCAAGAGCGGCACCGGCTCGTACGCTCCGGCGTTCGGCGGGTTCGTCGCCGCCTACGTCGTGCTCCTGCTGATCACCGTCTTCGTCTATCTCATCCCCCGCGCCTCGCTCGCCGGACACCGGATCTGACCATGCCCGAGCGCATCGTCGTCATCGGGGCGGGACCGGTCGGCATCCGGTTCGCCGAGGAGCTGCTGCACCTCGTGGCCGACGGCCGCGCCACGGTGACCGTGCTCGGCGCCGAGGCCGTCGATCCGTACAACCGGGTGCTGATCGCCGAGCTCGCGGTGGGCGAGGCCACCGCCGACGAGATCACGCTCGCGACCGCATCCGGTCTTCCCGGTGTCGACCTGCGATTGGGGTCTCGGGCCGAACGCATCGACCGTGATGCACGAGCCGTCGTGCTCGTCGACGGGTCGGCGGTGCCGTACGACCGGCTGGTGCTCGCGACCGGCGCGCGCTCGATCGTCCCGGTCCTCGACGGGTTGGAGAGGCTCGGGCCCGACGACACCGGACTCGACACACGCCTCACCTCGGGCGTCTGCGTCCTGCGCGACCTGGCCGATGCCGCGCAGGTACGGGAGGTCGTCGATCGCGGCGGCAGGGTCGTCGTGCTGGGCGGCGGGGTGCTCGGGATCGAACTCGCGATGCTGCTCGCCGACGCCGGGGCGGTCCCCTCGGTCGCCCACTTCGGCCCGATGCCGATGCCTCGTCAGCTCGATCGCGGATCCGCCTCGATCCTGTCGACCGCGCTGGCATCGGCAGGCGTCACCCTGGTGCCGCACACCCGAGCCGAGGGCGTGATCGGCGTCGAGGGCGACGACGGCGTCCGCCGGTTCCGCGCACTGGTCTCGTCCGACGGCAAGCGCATCGAGGGCGATCTGCTGGTGCTCTCGTGCGGAGTGCGTGCCCGCACCGAGCTCGCCGAGGCTGCAGGCCTGCGAGTCGGCAACGGAGTGCTCGTCGACAGCTCGCTGCGGTCGTGGTCGGATCCGCGCATCCACGCGATCGGCGACTGCGCGCATCTCGCGGACCCCGCCGAGTACCTGCACGAACGGCAGGTGCCGGGCGGACCCCACGGCCTGATCGGCCCCGGATGGCGTCAGGCGAGCTGGCTGGCCGCCGCGATCACCGCGGAACTGACCGGCGACGGTGACGACGGCTTCGGTGGCGACGACTTCGGTGGCGACGGCGGCTTCGTCGACGAGCACCCCGGGGTCGTCGTGCTGAAGGGCGAGCTGGTCGACATCGCCTCTGCGGGCGACGTCTCGGCCGATCCGTTCGCGCCCGTCCCTGCCGGTGAGATCGCCCCGGGCATCGCCGTGTGGGCCGATCCCGAGCACGGCACCTACGTGAAGATGGCGACGCGCGACGGCATCCTCACCGGATTCGTGGCGGTCGGGATGCCGCGCGCCGCGGCCGAGCTGAGCGTGCTGTACCTGCGGGGCGGCGAGCTGCCCGCCGATCGCTCGCTGCTGCTGCGTCTCGACGACGCCGATGCGGAGACGACCGTCGCGGCGGGCCGGGAGGCCACCCTGTGCATCTGCAACGCCGTGACCGTCGGGCAGATCGAGGATGCGATCGACGACGGCTGCGGCTCGGTCGCCGCGATCGGCGAATGCACGCGCGCCGGCACGGGATGCGGGGGATGCCGCGCCCGCATCACCGAGCTCCTCCATGCTCGCGAAGGAGCCGTCGCATGACCGCCCCGCGCCGTGCCACCGACACCCACTGCCCGTACTGTGCGCTGCAGTGCGCGATGACGCTGACGCAGCCCGATGCCGCGGCTGTGCCGGGTCAGGCGGGTCGGCCCGCGCTGCCCGTCACCGTCTCCGGACGGGAGTTCCCGACCAACCGCGGCGGCCTGTGCACGAAGGGCTGGACCTCGACCGAGCTGCTCGCCGACACCGGCCGTCTCACGACACCGCTCGTGCGCGGTGCCGACGGCGAGCTGCACCCGGCCGAGTGGGACACGACCCTCGACCTCATCGCGGCGCAGATCCGCCGCATCGCCGACGACGAGGGTCATGACGCGATCGGGGTGTTCGGCGGCGGCGGCCTCACCAACGAGAAGGCCTATCAGCTCGGCAAGTTCGCGCGCATCGCGCTGCGCACCTCGCGCATCGACTACAACGGCCGCTTCTGCATGTCGTCCGCCGCGGCCGCCGCCAACCGCGCCTTCGGTCTCGACCGGGGCCTGCCCTTCCCGCTCACCGACCTCGACACGGCCGAGACGGTGCTGCTGCTCGGCTCGAACGTGGGCGACACCATGCCTCCGTTCGTCTCGCACCTGCAGGGCGCCCGAGCGCGCGGCGGCCTGATCGTGGTCGACCCGCGCCGCAGCTCGACCGCCCGCCTGTGCGCCGACGGCGCGGGCGTGCACATCCAGCCGGTCCCGGGCACCGACCTCATGCTGCTGCTCGCGCTCATCCACGTCGTGCTGTCCGAGGAGCTGTACGACGCGGACTACGTGCGCCAGCGCACGACCGGCCTCGACGAGCTGCGTCGATCGGTGTCGTCGTGGTGGCCGGAGCGCGCCGAGACCGTCACGGGAGTATCTGCCCGCAACATCCGGGAACTCGCGCGCACGCTCGCCGGGTCCGGATCGACCTACATCCTCACCGGCCGCGGCGTCGAGCAGCACGTCGACGGGACCGACACCGCGACAGCCGCGATCAACCTGGCGCTCCTGCTGGGGCTTCCCGGCACGCCCGGATGCGGCTACGGCACGCTCACCGGGCAGGGCAACGGCCAGGGCGGTCGCGAGCACGGCCAGAAGGCCGACCAGCTGCCCGGGTACCAGTCGATCGCCGACCCGGCCGCGCGCGCATCGGTGGCCGCGGTGTGGGGCGTGGACCCCGACGACCTGCCGGGACCCGGCGTGCCCGCGGTCGAGCTGCTGCAGAGCGCAGGGCTGCCCGGCGGTGTGCGCGCGCTGCTGGTGCACGGCTCGAACGTGTTCGTGTCGGCGCCGAACGTGCAGACGGTGCGCGAGGCGCTGGGCCGGCTCGACCTGCTCGTGGTGTCGGACTTCTTCCTCTCCGAGACGGCGAGGGCCGCCGACATCGTGCTGCCCGTGCTGCAGTGGGCCGAGGAGGAGGGCACCATGACCAACCTCGAGGGGCGTGTGCTGCGCCGCCGCCGAGCCGTCGACGCTCCCCCCGGCGCCCGCAGCGAACTGTGGATCATGGCCGAGCTGGCCCGCCGCCTCGACGCGCCGGGAGTCTGGAGCCTCGAGCCCGCCGAGGTGTTCGACGAGCTCGCGCGCGCGTCGGCCGGCGGCCGTGCCGACTACTCGGGTCTCAGCCACGCACTGCTCGACATCGGTGCGGACTCCGGGGTCGCGATCGAGGCGCACTGGCCGTTCCCGGTCGGGAGCCTCGGCACGCCTCGGCTGTTCGCCGACCGGTTCGCGCACGCCGACGGACGCGCACGGATGGTGGCGGTGCGCCCGCGCACGCAGCAGACGGCGAGCGCCGACCGCCTGACCCTGATCACCGGCCGCCTGCTCGAGCAGTACCAGAGCGGAGCGCAGACGCGCCGGATCCCCGAGCTGACCGAGAAGCGTCCGGCGCTCGTCGCGCAGCTGCATCCGAGCACGGCCCGGCGCCACGGCATCGCCGACGGCGACGGCATCCGCCTGTCGAACTCCCGCGGGACCGTGCGGGCGCGCGCGGAGCTGACCCACGACATCCGTTCGGACACCGTGTTCCTGCCCTTCCACTACCCCGATGCCGAGAGCGCGAATCTGCTCACGAGCGATCGGGTCGACCCGCACTCGGCGATGCCGGAGTTCAAACGGGCGCTGGTGCAGGTCAGCGCGGTGTGAGCCGGAGAGCGGCAGTCTGCCGCGCGGGTCAGGCCTCGGGTTCGCCCGAGAGGATGCCGCGCAGCCAGTCGCGTGCCTCGACGAACACCTCGTCGTCATACCGATCCGGGTACTGCACGATCTGCCGGTCGGCCCGCGGGTACGATCCGAGGAAGACCACGCGCGGGCTGAAACGGCGGATGCCGAGCAGGGCGTCGGCCATGCGCTCGTGCTCGATGTGCCCGTCGGCGTCGATCACGAACCGGTAGCGGCCGAGCTCGTCGCCGATCGGACGCGACTGGATGAGCGACAGGTTGATGCCGCGGGTCGAGAACTGCTCGAGCATCTCGAGCAGCGATCCCGGGTGGTCGTTCGGCAGTTCGACGATCAGCGAAGTCTTGTCGGCGCCGGTCGGGGCGGGGGCCGTGGTGGTGCGGGTCACGAGCACGAAGCGGGTGACGGCCTGGGCGTTGTCGCCGATGCCCTCGGCCAGAACGTCGACATCGAGATGCTTCACGACACCGGGGGCGGCGATCGCGGCCTGCGCGGGCAGCGACCCGTCGAGCATGCCGACCGCCGAGGCGACGTTGCTCGCCGCGGGCACGTGCGAGTGCGTCGGCAGGTTCGCGCCGAGCCAGGTGTGGCACTGCCCGTACGCGACGGGATGCGCGGCGATGACCTGCACGTCTGCGAGCGTCGTGCCACGCGGCGCCACGAGCACGAAGTTCACGGGCACGAGGTACTCGCCGATGATGCGCAGGCCCGGCAGAGTGGCCAGAGCATCCTGCGTGGTCGAGACACCGCCCTCGATCGAGTTCTCGATCGCGATCATCGCGGCGTCGCTGCGCCCTTCGAGCACGTCGGCGAGCGCCTCGCCGACGTTGTGCACTGCGCGTCGGTCCTGACCGCGCGCGTCGGCGACCTGATCGAGCGCCGCCTCGGTGAACGTGCCGGCGGGGCCGAGATAGCTGTAGGTGCGGCGTTCAGTCACGCGTTTCACCTTAGGGCACCCCGCTGGTGGCAGAAGATGCGCGGATGCCGAGATGGGGGCAGACTGTGTGCATGACGAGCCGCGCCGGCCTTCCCGCCGAAGAATCCGATCTGATCGATGTCGACGAGCTGATCGCCGCCTACTACGACCGCGTCCCGAACCCCGACATCGCCGCAGAACGCGTCGCCTTCGGCACGAGCGGTCACCGGGGCTCCTCGCTCTCGAACAGCTTCAATGAGAACCACATCCTGGCCACCACCCAGGCGATCGTCGACTACCGGGCGGGCCAGGGCATCACCGGTCCGCTGTTCCTCGGTCGCGACACCCACGCCCTGTCGCTCCCGGCGGAGCGCAGCGCGATCGAGGTACTGGTCGCGAACGGCGTCGACGTCCGTGTCGACGCGCGCGATGCGTGGGTGCCGACGCCCGCGCTCAGCCACGCGATCCTCACCTACAACCGCGCCCTTCGACAGGCTCAGGGCCCCAGTGACGACAACGCCGGCCTCGCCGACGGCATCGTCGTCACCCCGTCGCACAACCCGCCGCGCGACGGCGGCTTCAAGTACAACCCGCCGCACGGCGGTCCGGCCGACACCGACGCCACCGGCTGGATCGCCGACCGCGCCAATGAGCTGATCGCTGCCGGCCTGGTCGACGTGAAGCGCGAGCGTTTCGCCGATGTCGACTGGGACGCCATCCCCGGCTACGACTTCCGTGACGCCTACGTGCGCGACCTCGCGACCATCATCGACATCGACGCGATCCGTGAGGCGGGCGTGCGCATCGGCGCAGACCCGCTCGGCGGAGCATCCGTCGAGTACTGGGCGCTCATCAAAGAGGTCTATGGTCTCGACCTGACCGTCGTGAACCCCGAGGTCGACCCGACCTGGCGCTTCATGACGCTCGACTGGGATGAGAAGATCCGCATGGATCCGTCGTCCCCCTCGGCCATGGCCTCGCTGGTCGCCAAGAAGGGCGACTACGACGTGCTCACCGGCAACGATGCGGACGCCGACCGCCACGGCATCGTCACCCCCGACGCCGGGCTCATGAACCCGAACCACTACCTCGCGGTCGCGATCGACTACCTGTTCTCGCACCGCACGGAGTGGCCGCGCGACGCCGCGATCGGCAAGACGCTCGTGTCGTCGATGATCATCGACCGCGTCGCCGAGTCGCTCGGACGCCGCCTGCTCGAGGTGCCCGTCGGCTTCAAGTGGTTCGTGCCGGGTCTGCTCGACGGCTCGGTGGCGTTCGGCGGCGAGGAGTCGGCCGGAGCATCCTTCCTGCGCAAAGACGGCACGGTCTGGTCGACCGATAAGGACGGCATCCTGCTGTGCCTGCTCGCGGCCGAGATCATCGCCGTGACCGGCAAGAGCCCGTCGGAGCGGTACGCCGAGTTGGAAGAGGCGTTCGGCGCGTCGGCCTACCAGCGCGTCGACGCACCGGCGACGCCCGCGCAGAAGGCGACACTGGGCAAGCTCGCACCGGATGCCGTCTCGGCCACGACCCTCGCGGGTGAGGAGATCACGGCCAAGCTGTCGCACGCTCCCGGGAACGGCGCCGCGATCGGCGGCCTCAAGGTGCAGACCGAGCACGCCTGGTTCGCCGCCCGCCCGTCGGGCACCGAAGACGTCTACAAGCTGTACGCCGAGAGCCTGCGCGGCCCCGAGCACCTCGCCGAGGTGCAGGCAGAGGCCCGCGCCGTGGTGTCGGCCGCGCTCGGGGGCTGACCGCCGCTCGTCCGTCGCCTTTGGCCCGTCTCTTCTGGCCCCGTACGTCGAGTTCGACCGTGCGGGGCCAGAAGTGTGTCCGAGGGCGATAGCCGCGCGGGGTCAGTAACGCATCCGGGGTCAATAACGCACCCGAATCGGCCGATCCCGGTGCGAAAGTGACCCCACCCGGCGTCCGCGGCGCAAAAGTGACCCCGCACCGGCCCCGCGGCCGGGGTCTATAACGCAGTCGGGGCCAATAACGCAGTCGGGATCAATAACGCACCCGAATCGGCCGATCCCGGTGCGAAAGTGATCCCGCCCGGCATCCGCGATGCGAAAGTGGCCCCGCACCGGACCCGCACCGGCCCCGCACCGGGCGCGCAGACGCGAGACCGCACCCGGCCCCGCACCGGCCCCGCGACGCGCACAGCGCACGCGCGCCGGAGGCCGCGCGTCAGACAGACCGCGCGAGCAGCGCCCCGGCTTCGCGCAGCCACCGCGCGGGTTCGGCCAGCGCGGCATCCGATGACCCGGCGATATCGGTCAACGAGGCGGATGCCGCGAACAGCGTCGTGTCGGAGTCGGCCGTGATGCGGCCGGCGGCGAGCAGCGCGTTCACCTGAGCGGATGCCGCGAGACCGGCGATGAACGAGGGAACCTTGCCGTCGCCGGACTGACCGTCGTACGAGCCCTCGCCCGTGATGACGACGTCGGCGTGGGCGATCGCGTCGGCGAGGCCGATGAGGTCTGCGACCTCGGCTGCACCCGGAGCGAGGGTCGCGCCCCAGACGACGAGTGCTCCGCCCGTGCCCCCCGCTGCGCCCGTGCCCGGCAGCTGCGGATCGAGCGCCAGCAGGTCGGCGAGGCGCGCGAGCGCGTCATCCACGGGGGCGATGTCGTCGCCGGCGAGACCCTTCTGGGGCCCGAACACCGCCGCCGCGCCGCGGGCACCGACGAGCGGATTCGTGACGTCGGTGAGCACCCGTACCTCCGGCGCCCTGCGGAGTCCGGTCAGATCGACGGACGCGATGTCGGCGAGGCCGCGAGCCCCGCGCGCGACAGGCGTCCCGGCCGCGTCGAGGAAGCGTGCGCCGAGTGCCGACAGCATCCCGGTGCCGCCGTCGGTCGATGCGCTCGACCCGATGCCGACCACGAGGCGGGAGACCCCGTGATCGAGGGCGGCGGCGATCGCCTGGCCGAAGCCGGTGGTGTCGGCGTCCCAGGGGCGCAGCTCGTCGAGAAGCTCGATGCCCGAGGTCGAGGCCAGGTCCACGACCGCAGTGCCGCCCGGGCTGTCGTGGGTCGCGGGCAGCAGCAGCCAGCTGGTCTCGATCGGCGAGCCCGCGGGGCCGTCGACGACGACAGCGACGCGTCGAGCGCCGGGCACCGCTGCCGCGAACGCCGCGACGGTGCCCTCTCCCCCGTCGGCCATCGGCCGATGCACGAACGTCGCTGCGGGATCCACCGACGCCCAGCCCTCGGCGAGGGATGCCGCCGCATCCGCCGCGGTGATCGTGCCCTTGAAGCTGTCGGGGGCGAGCACGACCCTCGTCATCGGATGCCCGGCGTGCTGGCGCGCACGGTGACCTCGAGCGGCAGCGCCGCCTGCTGCCAGTCGGCGTCGACCGTCGCGCGGAACGCCTGGTAGCCGACCTCGCTCAGCGGCACCCGCACGGTCGTGAGCGCCGGTGTCACATCGCTGCTCGACGGGACGTCGTCGAAGCCGCACACCGCGATGTCGGCGCCGATCTCGCGACCGGCGTCGCGGATCGCCGACATCGCACCGATCGCGACGACGTCGCTCATGCCGAACACGAGCGTGCCCGGCTCGACGCCCTCGGCGAGAGCGGCGTTCATCGCCTGCACACCCGACTCGCGGCGGAAGTCGCCACGGATCACGCGATCCACGGTTCCGCCCTCGGACTCGAATCCGGCGCGGAATCCGGCGAGGCGCTCGTCTGAGGTCAGCACACCTTCGGCTGCGGCGATCGCCAGTGCCGAGCGGTATCCGAGCGCCGCCATGCGCCGACCGAGCTGCTCGGCCCCGGCGCGGTTGTCGATCTCGACGTGGCGGTTCTCTGCGCTGCCCGCGCCGAACGTCACGACGCGTCCCCCGAAGCGGGCGTACTCGGCCAGTTCACGGGCGGTGTCGGAGTCGGTCGGCTCGGCGGTGCGGGATGCCGCGAGGATCAGCCCCTGCGGCCGCTGCCCTCGCAACGCCCGCACGATGCGCGCCTCGCGCACCGGATCACGCTCGGTGATCGCGATGGTCACGACGAGACCCTGCTCGTCGGCTCCGCGGGCGACCCCGGCGGCGATGAGTCCGAAGTACGGGTCGGCGATGTCGGCGACCAGCAGCGCGATCACGGGTGAGGTGCCCCGGGCGGTCGCCTGCGCCGAGACGTTGGCGGTGTACCCGAGTTCGGCGGCGGCCCGCTCGACGCGCTCGCGGAAGGATTCGGCGACCTTGCGCTCCGATCCGTTGAGGACCCGGGATGCCGTCGCGAGCGAGACTCCCGCCTCACGGGCCACGTCGTGCAGGGTCGGGGCGGCGCCTCGCGCGTGACGCGGCTGACGCACGCGGGAAGGGCTTTCCGGCAGGCTCATGCCCTGAGCATACTGCGGTCCAGCGCCCGGATGAGGGAGCGCTGCGGCATCGCGCACAGCCCGTTCTCCGACGACCATCTCGGGCTATGCCGAGAGGTAGGCGCGGAGTGCCGCCGCCTCGCCACGCAGCAGCCCGGGGTCGTCGCCGGGCACGAACTCGAGCAGCGCATCGCGCACGCCCGCCGTTGCGGAACCCGGGCGCGCTTCGGCGAAGAAGCGCGTCCACAGCGCATCCCTCGCCCGCAGGGGAAGCCGCTCCTGTGCGGGCCACCACGAGAAGACGTGTGCGGCGCTCGTGTACGCGGCGAGCGCACGGTATTCGGCGAGCACGGCCTCGACGCCGGCGCCCACGGTCGGCTGCCAGTAGGTGCTGAGTGCCGGACTGCCGACATCGGCGAGGAGACGGAGCGTGGTGGGTGCCGTATCGGCGAGGGTCCCCGAGTGGAACTCGAGTGCGAGGCCGATGCCGCGCGCATCCGCCTCCGCCGCGGCATCGCGCAGTCGTGCGACGATCTCGGCCCACTGCTCCTCGGTTGCCTCGTCCGAGCCCAGATGCCCCGCCCAGATGCGCACGCGGTCGACGCCGAGCGCCTCCGCGCTGTCGAGGATGGGCGAGAGCGGCTCATCGGCCCCGGAGCGGAAGTACGAGCCGTACGAGCAGGAGATGAGCCCGGCATCCTCGGTCTCGGTGGCGATCTGCGCTGCCCGCTCGATGTCACCCACGGGAACGTGCACGTCGGCGCCCCATTCGATGACCTCGAGGCCCGCCTCGGCCGCGAGTCCGACGACCTCCTCGGCCTCGAGCGCACGGAAGGTCACCGAGCAGAGTCCGGGTCGGATCTTCGTCATGGGGTCATCCTCTCAGGGGTGCGGCGGAGTCTCACGGGGCTACCGATATGTCGGAGAATCCGGTACGCCCGCAGGAACGCAGCATGGATGCAGGGCCGGAGAAGCTTCTCCGACCCTGCATCCGTGGTCTGGATCTGCGGATGCTCGCGCCGACGCCGCGCGTGCGCCGGTGCAGCAGACGTCAGCGTCCGGTGAGCGCCGGGACCCCGGAGCCCAGGTGCGGCGAGACCGCGGCCCCGAAGGTCTCGGCCGTGCGACGCACGACGTTCTCGGGAGCATCCGCCCAGATGTCGGCGTTGAAGATCTCGACCTCGATGTCGCGGTCGTAGCCCGTCTCGATCACGGCGCGCGTGAGCGAGCCGAAGTCGATCACGCCGTCACCGGTGTAGTGCCGCGAGAGCAGCACGTCGGCGGCCAGAGGGGTCTTCCAGTCGCACACCTGATAGGTCGCGATGCGGCCCTCTCGGCCGGCGCGCACGATCTGCTCGAGCACCTGCGGATCCCACCAGATGTGGAAGGTGTCGACGGCGGCGCCGACCACGTCGGAGTCGAAATCGGCCGCGATGTCGAGCGCCTGGCCCAGGGTCGAGACGACCGCCCGGTCGGACGCGTACATCGGATGCAGCGGCTCGATCGCCAGCGTCACGCCCGCCGCCTGCGCGTCGGTCGCGAGCACGCCGATCGCGTCGCGCACACGTTCACGCGCACCGATGAGGTCGCGGGATCCGGCGGGGAGGCCCCCGGCGACGAGCACGAGCACGGCGGTCGATCCGTCGGCACCGGCGGCGGCGAGCGTCGCGGTCTCCTCGATCGCGCGGCGGTTGTCGTCGAGTGCGGCGAGACGCTCCGGCCCCTCGGGGAGGGTGAAGAAACCGCCACGGCAGTGCGTCGTGAACCGCAGACCGGAGTCTGCGAGCATGCGCGCGGCGACGTCGAGTCCGACCTCGTTCACGGGCTCGCGCCACAGGCCGATCGCCTGAATGCCGGCATCCGCCGTCACCCGCAGCGCGGTCGCGAGATCGGCGTGCTTGATCGTGGCCTGGTTGATCGACAGGCGGGGGTCGACGGTCACAGATCCACTCCGTTCAGGCGCAGCATCCCGTGCCAGCGCTCGCGCGCGAGCTCGGGTTTCTCGAGTGCGAGCGAGGCGTTGGCGAGTTCGACGATGCGGCTGAGGTGCGGAAGGCTCCGCGCCGAGTGCAGGCCGCCGACCATCTGGAACGCGGGCTGGTGCCCGTTGAGCCAGGCGAGGAACGCGACTCCCGTCTTGTAATAGAAGGTCGGTGCTGCGAACACCTGACGGCTCAGCTCTTCGGTCGGACCGAGGATCTCGAGGTAGCGCGCGGGATCACCGGCATCCAGTGCCTGGATCGCGGCGGATGCCACGGGCGTGATCGCCGCGAACGCGCCGAGCAGCGCGTCGGAATGCCCACTCGAATCGCTGGGCCCCTGAGCCTGTCGAAGGGTGTCGCCGCCGATCAGGCCGACGTAGTTGAAGTCGTCTCCGGTGAACATGCGCACGCCCTCAGGCAGCTGCTCGCGCACCGCGATCTCGGACTCGGCGTTCAGCAGGCTCATCTTCACGCCCGCGACCTTGTCGGGGTTCTCGGCGATGATGTCGAGCAGCACCGCGGATGCCGTCCGCCAGTCATCCGCTCCGAAGTATCCCGCGAGCTCGGGGTCGAAGGCCGTGCCCAGCCAGTGGAGCACCACCGGCACGGTGGCCGATTCCAGCACCGACCGGTAGACGCGACGGTAGTCGTCGGCACCCGTCGCGACCCTCGCGAGGTGGCGGGAGGCCATGAGCACCGGGCCCGCCCCCTGCTCCTCGGTGAAGTGCAGCTGCTCGGTGTAGGCGTCGATCACCTGGTCGAGCGAGATGTGCGACTCGGTGACGTGGTCGGTGTTGACGCCGACCACGACCGAGCCGCCCTCTTCACGAGCGACCTCGGCGCTGCGCGAGATGAGCTCGCGCGTCGCGGCGGCGTCGAGGCCCATGTTGCGCTGCGCGGTGTCCATGGCGTCGGCGACGCCGAGGCCCCACGAGTAGACGTTGCGCCGGAACGCGAGCGTCGAGTCCCAGTCGATGTCGGCGGGCTGGCCCGGGGTGTTGTCGGCGTGCACCTTCGGCACGACGTGCGCAGCAGCGTAGGCGACGCGGCTCTGCAGCGGCGAGGACGGGCGGGAGTACCCGCCACCCTCGCGCAGCTCGGCATCCGTCACCGCTCCCGCGGAGTCGAGGAGTCGGAGAGTGGTCATGCTCAGCCCAGCGTCAGCGGCTCGAGCGCGACCTTGCGGCCTTCGGCGCTGGAGGTCAGTCCGGCCTCGGCGAACTGCACGCCGCGGGCGCCGGAGAGCAGGTCGAAGGGGTACTTCGTGCCCTCGACGAATGAGACCAGGTACTCCTCCCACTGCTGACGGAAGCCGTTGAGGAAGACCTCGTTCGTGGGCACGTTCTGCCAGTCGGCGTCGTAGTCGTGCGTGTCTTCGAGGTCGGGGTTCCACACGGGCTTCGGCGTCGCGTTGCGCGGCTGGATCTTGGCGCCGAAGAGTCCGACGACGGCCGATCCGTGGGTGCCGTCGACCTGGAACTCGACGAGCTCGTCGCGGTTCACACGCACCGTCCAGCTCGAGTTGATCTCGGCGATGATGCCGCCCTCGATCTCGAAGATTCCGTATGCCGCGTCCTCGGCAGTGGCGGTGTAGTGCTCGCCGTTCTCGTCCCAGCGGTCGGCGATGTGCACGGCGGCCTGCGCGTAGACGCTCTTGACCTCGCCGAACAGGTTCTCGAGCACGTAGTTCCAGTGCGGGAACATGTCGACGATGATGCCGCCGCCGTCTTCGGTGCGGTAGTTCCAGCTGGGGCGCTGCGCCGGCTGCCAGTCGCCCTCGAAGACCCAGTAGCCGAACTCGCCGCGCACCGAGAGGATGCGGCCGAAGAAGCCCGAGTCGATGAGGCGCTTGAGCTTCTGCAGACCCGGCAGGTAGAGCTTGTCGTGCACGACGCCGGTCTTGACGCCCGCCGCGTCGGCGAGACGCGCGAGTTCGAGGGCCTCGTCGAGAGACTCGGCCGTGGGCTTCTCGGTGTAGATGGCCTTGCCGGCGGCGATCGCCTTGCGCAGCGCCGACGCGCGAGCCTTGGTCACGAGGAAGTCGGCGTAGATCTCCCACTTCGGGTCGGCCAGCGCCGCGTCGAGATCGGTCGTGTAGTCCTCGATGCCGTGCTTCGCGGCGAGCTCGGCGAGCTTGGCCTCATTGCGGCCGACGAGCAGCGGCTTCACCGTGATGCGGGATCCGTCGGGCAGCTCGATGCCGCCCTCTTCGCGGATCGCGAGGATCGACCGCACGAGGTGCTGCCGGTAGCCCATGCGTCCCGAGACGCCGTTCATGATGATCCCGATCTCGCGGGTTGTCGTCTGTGACATATCTGATCCGTTCTCTTCTTTCAGATCCCGCGTCTTCTGCGGGGAAACTCGTATGGGTGACTCCGAGCGGGTAAGCGCTTTCCGACAGCATGCCATGGACAGGCGCCGGGCGCAAGCGTGATGGAAAACGCTCTCCGCGCGTCGGGCTCGGGGTCAGGGTCTGGCGTCGCCGAGGGCCGAGGCAGGCTCCGGACGATGCACGCCTCTCGGGCGGTAGCCGAGTTCGCCGGCGATCCCGAGGATGTCGGCCAGATACCAGATGATCGCGAGCCACATCTCGGTGCCCTGGAGTCCCGGCGCGGTCGCCGTCAGACCCCGAGTCGGCTCCGACGATTCCCGGAACCCGAAGCCCTCGCCGGGCACCCACATCTGCAGGGCATCCGACAGCAGGCGCCCCGCGAGACTCCGCACCTCATCCGAGCGATGCCCGGCGCCGCGCGTGAGCCACAGCGGATGCGCGATGTCCAGCACGTTGCACGCATCGCGCATGCCGGTCGCGAACCACCGAGGGTCGCGCACATGGTCGAGCACCGTGTCGACGACCTTCTCGGGGTGCGGCAGCGGCACGCCGAACTGCGCGAAGGTTCCGCGCGACGCCCGATAGAAGCCGTTGACCACGGGCAGCAGTCCGCGATCGGGCGTGAGCGATCCCCACATTCCGGTGCGGGGGTCGGCGTTCAGCAACATCCAGCCGAACAGCGCCTCCTCCACGCCCGCCGGAACGGCGAGGCCGGCCGTCTTCGTCCACAGCAGCGCTGTGCCGAAGCCGTCGATGAAGTGCCCTGCCTTCCACGCATCCGACGCCCAGGGCAGCCCGCGGCAGAACGCGACGACGCTCTCGGGCGTCGCCTCGGTCACCCAGCCGAGCGCCGAAGGGAACTGCGAGCCGAGCAGATCGAGGGCGTATCCGGTGCTGAGCACGTGATACGCGACGTCTTCGTGCGAGTAGTCCAGGCCCGGCTGCGGACGCCCGTCGGGCCCGAGCGGGGCGACAGCGCCGGTCGACGGATCCTGCCAGGAGTGCAGGCGACGGATCTGGTCCTCGACCGCGAGCTGCACCGGAGCGGAGCCGGTCAGCAGATCGGCGATCTCGATCGCGTCCGCCTGCGCCCGAACGGTGGGGGCGACGCCGGGGCGGTCGACGAACATACCCGTCTCCTCGTTCCACGAGCGCGCGAGCACCGCGGATGCCTCCGTCCGCGCACGATCGCCGAACTGTGCGACCCGCTCGGCCAGGCCGGGAGCGCCGGGTCCTGGCCCGGAGATGGAGGATCGGGAAGCGGGAGCGGCCGCATCGTCCGGCTCGACCCGCCAGCGCAGGAAGCGCGCGGGGTTGCCCGGGACGATGCCGCCCGCGGGCACGTCCTTGGTGACCACGGCCCCGGCGGCGTTCACCGAGTGCGAGCCGACCGTGACGCCGTCGAGGATCACGGCGTGCGAGCCGATCCACACATCGTCGCCGATCACGATGCCCCTGGTCGTCAGCGGCTGCCGGAACACCGGCGTGCCCGGCTCCATCGAGTGGTTGAAGCCGAGGATCGACGTGTGCGCGCCGATGCGCACGGCATCGCCGAGCGTCACCCTCCCCCGGATGACCGCGTACGGGTTGATGCTGCAGTCGACTCCCGCGACGAGTTCGCCAGTCAGATACGCCCCGGCGGCGATGTAGGTGCGGTCGCCGAGCCGGAGTGCCTCATGGTCGACCGACGCGAGCTCCGAGACGAAGCAGAGCTCGCCCAGCGAGCGCTCGGGGTGCCCGTCGATCAGACCCCGCTGACGCTCGAGTTGCGCCTCGCGCTGTGCCGCATCGGCATCGCGCCAGAAGTCCCAGGGCGAGAACTCGTGCGGGTCGACGGGCGTGCTCATGCGCTCAGCTCCATGTCGAGTCGGGTGATCACCTGCGACGGCACACCGCCGCGCAGCAGCGCCTCGACGTCGTCGAGGGCCGAATCGGCGAGACGCCTGGCCTCGTTGCCCATGGAGCCGGCGATATGCGGGGTGAGTGCGACGTTCGGCAGCGTTCGCAGCGGCGACTCGGTCGGCAGCGGATCGGGTTCGGTGACGTCGAGCACGGCGTCCAGTCGCCCCGAGGCGCATTCGGCGAGCAGCGCATCGTGGTCGAGGATCCATCCGCGCGCCGTGTTGATGACGGTGGCGCCGTCGTGGAGCGCCGCGAGCTCGGCCGCACCGATCATGTGCCTCGTCTCGGGCAGAGCCGGTGCGTGCAGCGACAGCACGTCGACCTGGCCGAGCATGTCGTCGAGGGGCAGCAGCTCGGCACCGGCATCCGCCACGGCCCCCGCCGAGACGAACGGGTCGGCGACGAGGATCCGGATGCCGTCGAGCTGGCCCAGCATCCGCACCACCCGGCGTCCGATCCGCGAGAAGCCGACGATGCCGACCGTGCGGCCGACGCTGCCATAGCGGGTCGAGCCCACGAGGTCGCGCCACTCCAGCACCGTCGACGGCGACCGCATGTGCACGAAGGCGCGCTTGAACGCGAGGATGATCGTCGCGAAGGTGTACTCCGCGACGGGCACCGCGTTGGCGTCGGCGGCCGAGGTCACGGTGATGCCCCGTTCCCACAGCTCGTCGGAGACCAGCTGCTGCACGCTGCCTGCCGCATGCACCACGGCGCGCAGCCGTGGCATGCGATCGAGGAGCTCTGCGTCGAGCCGCGGGGCGCCCCACGAGGTGACGAGGATCTCGGTGTCGGAGAGATCCCCCTCGTCGATCGCGAGCCGGGTCGAGGGGGCCAGGGCGCGCAGACGCCGCAGCCGTGCGTCGTCGAAGAGCAGGTCGAAGACCTCGGGGCTCATCGCGGTTCGTACCGTCACGCGCGCACCTCCGCGGCCTCGAGCTCGGTGTCCATGTCGAGCACGGGGCGCAGGGTGTATCGGCTGTTCGCCCACGCCACATACAGAGCGGGAGCGCACGTCAGGCCGATCGCGATCGCGGGCATCGTGGTGAAGAGCCCGACCTGCACTCCGAGCACGACGAACGACAGTGCCGTGAGGTACCAGCGCCGCACGCACAGGTAGAGCGCTGCCTTGACGATGTCGCGCATCCGCGCACCCGGTTCTTCGGCCAAAGCGACAAGAGCCACGAGGGCGGTCGCCCCGGCGATCACGACGAGCAGAGCGAGGACCGGCACGATCATGACGGATGCCGGCGAGGCACTGACCGCCCGCACGTCGACGAGCAGCACGACGACGGATGCCGAGGCGACCGCCCCGATCAGCATGCCCTTGCGCGCCGTCGCCTTCCAGCCGCGGAGGAACGAGCGCACGACCTGGGGCTCGCCGCGCCCGAACTCCCGGAACGCCGTGAAAGCACCGCTCAGCGCGGGCGCGGCCAGCGGAGCCGCGAGCGCCAGCAGGGGCCACGACAGGGCGGGGTCGGTCGTCATCAGCAGCATCACGAGAGGCGATGCCGTGACGAGCACGAGGAAGTTGACCATCAGGCCCAGGTAGACGACCCCGAGGATCGTGGCCCAGGCGTCGTGCGAGATGCGCTTCATCGGTCAGCCCTTCAGTCCGCTGGTGGCGATGCCCTCGACGAAGTACTTCTGCCCGAGCAGGAAGATGATCGCGATGGGCACGACCGAGATCGTGAGTCCGGCGAACAGCAGCGCGTAGTTCGTGTCGAAGAGGTTCGAGACGAAGCTCTTGAGACCGAGCTGGATCGTCCAGAGGTCGGGGTTGCGCAGGTAGATGAGCGGCCCGAGGTAGTCGTTCCAGGTGTTCACGAACGTGAGCAGCGTGAGGCTCGCGATCGCGGGCACCGACAGCGGCAGCATGATGCGCCGCCAGATGGCGTACTCGCTGAGCCCGTCGAGACGAGCGGCCTCGCTGAGCTCCTCGGGGATGGTCTCGTAGTACTGCTTCATGAGGAAGACGCCGAAGGCACCGAAGGCCTGGAGCAGGATGATCGACCACAGAGTGTTCGACACCTTCAGATTCGACAGCAGGATGAACTGCGGGATCATGTACGACTGCCACGGCACCGCGATGGTGCCGATGTAGACCAGGAACAGGATGTCGCGGCCGGCGAACTTCATGCGCGCGAACCCGTAGGCGGCGAAGGAGCCGGTGAGCACCTGCAGGAAGGTCACGCTGACGGCCAGGAACAGGGTGTTGCGGATCCAGACGAGCATGTTCGACTTCGTCCAGATGTCGATGTAGTTCTGCCAGACGAAGGTCTCAGGCACCCAGACCACGGGAACCGAGAACACCTCGTTGGCGTTCTTCAGCGAGCTCATGACCATCCAGAAGAACGGTGCGAGCAGGCCGACCGCGGCGATGAGCAGCGCGATGTAGCCGAGCGTGCGGCCGATCGTGAGCCGGGAGCGGGTACGCCCCGCCGAGACGGGGGCGTTGAGCTTGCGCAGTGTGCCCCCGGTGACGAGCACCTGTGTGTCGGTCATCATGCGCTCCGCTTCTTGTTCCAGAGGAACTGGCCGATCGTGACGAGGATGCAGAGGAAGAACAGCGCCACAGCGGCGGCGGATGCGTAGCCGAACTGCGACTCCTCGAAGCCCTTCTTGTAGATGAACTGCGACAGCACCAGGGTCGACTGGCCGGGGCCGCCGTCGGTCATGACGAGGATCAGGTCGAAGATCTTGAAGGAGTTGATCGTGAGCATCACCGTGACGAAGAACATGGTGGGGCGCAGCGACGGAAGTGTGACGTTGACGAAGCGCTCCCATACGTTCGCGCCGTCGACGCGCGCGGCTTCGTGCAGTTCACGCGGCACCGTCTGCAGGCCCGCGAGGAAGAGGATCATGTAGTAGCCCATGTCGCGCCAGGTGCTGACGATCACGACGGCGGGCATCGCCCACTCCGACGACGTGAGCCACCCGGGCGGCTCCGAGATTCCGATCGCCCGGAGCACCTCGTTGATCGGGCCGTAGTCGGGGCTGAAGAGCAGGTTCCACACCACGGCGATCGCGACGATCGAGGTGATGTACGGGAAGAACGCGGCAGTGCGGAAGAACGCGACGCCGCGGAGTTTGTTGTTGAGCAGCAGGGCGAGCCCGAGTGAGACGATGATCGTCAGCGGGATGTGCAGCACCGAGTAGTAGATGGTGTTCCAGAACGCGATGTGGAAGCTGCCGTCGCCCATCAGGCGCTGGAAGTTCGCGAACCCCACCCAGTCGGCCTTGCCGAAGACGTTCCAGTTCGTGAATGCCATGTAGAAGAGGATCAGCACCGGAAGCAGGGTCAGGAACCCGAATCCGATGAAGTTCGGCAGGATGAAGCTCCAGCCGATCAGGGCATTGCGGCGTCGCAGTGCCGAGCGCCTGCGGGGCGGTTTCGGCTGCGGCGGGGCCGCGTCGCGGCTCGGGGCCTCGGTGGTGGTCATGTCTCTCATCTCCTGGATGCTGCGCGAGGGCGACGTCGGGGGCCGACCGGCGGCCGGCCCCCGAGTGGATCAGCCGACCTCGTTCTTGACGCGGTCCTCGGCGGTCTTGATGGCGTCGTCCACGGAGACCGAGCCCGACATGACGGCGGTGTGCAGGTCGGCGAGGATGCCCTGGATCGTCGCCGTCTTGCTCGAGGTGGGGTTCTCGGGCAGGACGTCGTGCGTCGACCAGGCGAAGGTCGACAGATCATCCGTCGGCGCCCCCTCGACCGCGAAGTAGGACTCGACGACGGCGTCGTTCGTGAGCGCGGGAGTGATCCCGATCTCGGCGAGCGCCTGCGCACCCTCCTCGGAGGCGGCGAACTCGAGGAACTGCTTGGCGGCGTCGACCTTCGCGGAGTCGATGTTCGCGTTGATGCCGAAGCCCGTCGGGTCGCCGAACGTCACGGGGGTGTTGTCGGTGCCGGCGGTCTTCTCATCGAGCTGAGGCGCGGGGGCGATGCCCCACTCGAAGTCGTTCGCCTCGCCCGAGGCCTGCTGGGCGATGAGGGTCGCGGTGTACCACGTGCCCATCAGCATCATCGCGGCCTTCTGGGTGCCGAACTCGCCCTGGTAGGTGAGCTGGTTGGCGGTCGAGGTGTTGAAGTCGACCTGGTCACCGGCATCCTGCAGGGCCAGCGTGCTGTCGTAGTAGTCCTTCATGTTGCTGAAGTCGCCGTCGAGCACGCTGGTGCCGGTCTGCGCGTTCGCGAAGCCCTGCACGGTCGACTGCCAGCGGTGCAGGTAGGTGCCCTTCGACCCGTCGGTGGTGAGCGCCGCCGCGGCATCCGCGTAGTCCTCCCACGTCCACGAGCCGTCGGGCTGCTCGACACCTGCCGCGTCGAACAGTGCCTTGTTGTAGAAGAGAACCCACGAGTCCTGGCGGTAGGGCACGGCATACGCGGCGCCGTCGACCTCGTAGGAGTCGGCCCCGCTGATGCCCTCCGGCAGCGCCACGTCAGAGACGTCGAGCAGCTGGCCGCCCTCCTGGAAGGTCGTGACGTACTTGACCTCCTTCTGCGTGATGATGTCGGGTCCGGATCCTGCGGCGAGGTCGGCGGTGACGAGTGTGTTGTACTCGGCCGCGTCGTACTCCTTGAGCTCGATCTTCACGTTCGGGTGATCTGCGGTGAAGGCGTCGGCGAGCGTCTGGAACTCGGGGGTCGTGTCGATGCTCCAGCCCGAGAGCGTGAGCGTGACGGGGGCGTCGGGGTCGGTGCTCTCTCCGGCGTCGCTGCTGCCGGAGCAGCCTGCGAGGGCGAGGGCCGCGACGGCGGCGATGCTGCCGGCGGCGAGGATCTTGCGGTTCATGGGGATACTGCTCCTTTGCAATGGCGGGTGCCCCGGACGGGGCGGGAGAACGGGTCGGGATGACGGCTCAGGCGAGCCGGTGTTCGGTGGTGGTGAAATCGGGCCAGACGACGGCGACGTCGTCGCCGTCGATGCGGGCGGAGGGAGCGGATGCCGCGGCGCGGTCGGACAGGTACACCGCGGTCGCGATCCACTCCCCCGTCGAGACGGGGTAGGTGATGACGGGGACGGATGCCGTGGCGCCGAGCGGGCTCGCGTCTCGTCGGGTCTCGATCGAGGGCACTCCCCCGGGCGTCAGGGCGATGAGGCTGCTGTGGCGACCGCGGGCGCTCGCGGAGGCGGCCGTCTCCGCGACGGAGTCGTCGACGGCATCCGCGGCGAGCGCCCAGCCGCCGATGCGCACGGCGGTGGGGGCGGCATCCGCCTCGATCCGGTCGATGCGCACGACACGCACCTCCCAGGCGCCGCGGACGATCGACCACGTGGTGACGGCGCCCGCGATCTCGACCTCGCCGGTGATGCCGGAGCCATGCCGGGTCTGGGTGGCAGCGGGGGCGATCCAATGGGCGGTCGCCTCGGACCCGGCGAGCGCGGCCTCCCCGTCGAGACGGATGCCCTGCACGCGCATGCCGGCGCGATGCGTCGCCCGGCCGTCGGCGTGCAGCAGTGCGACCGACTGCTCGAGGGGCTCGGCCCAGGCGTCGCCGTTGAGCAGCGGGCTCGCTGCGGTCGAGTAGCCGAGGCGGGCGTAGAGCGGGGAGTCGCCGACGAGGTCGCCGGGTCGGGCGTGGTCGGCTCCGTGGTTGATCACCCGGACGATGCCGTCGTCGGCGGTGGCGGAGATGATCCACGCCGGGGCCTGGACGACGCGGAGCACGTCGGCGGTCTCGACGGGCAGTGGCTCCGTGGGCGCCGACCACACCGGGTGGTCGGCCGGGAGCGCAACGCCGAGCAGCCCTTTCGACGCCCAGTAGGGGGATCCCGTGCCCGAGTAGTTCTGCGCGAGCCGACGCCACTCGCCGTGCCACCCGAGGTCGAGGAGCCCCTGACCGTTGGGGGCGCCGTTGTCGGCGAAGTGGCGGACGATGTCGGATGCCGCGCGGCGCAACTGCCCGAGCGGGACGGACGGCACCTCGGCGATCGCGCCCGCCCAGTAAGGCGCCGCCGCGGCGAAGCGGTAGACGAGGCTGCGGCCCTGGATCAGCGGCGAGCCGTCGGCGCCGACGAGCGCGATCGCGTCCTGCAGGAAGGTGTCGAGGCGGGCGAGATCGCCTTCGGTGCGGCCGCCCGCGAGCTCGCCGGCACCCTGCATCCGCGACCACAGCGCCGGGTAGAGGTGCAGAGCCCAGCCGACGTAGTGGTCGTACGCGCGGTCGTCGCCGTCGGAGATCCAGCCGCCCTCGCGCAGGAACGAGTCGTGCTGCGCGAGGTCCTGCTCGATGTCGGCCTGCGACCAGGGGCCGCCCACCGAGCGCAGGAACGTCTGCACGACCACGCGGAACCACAGCCAGTTGTTCTTCGGGTAGCTGTCGTCGCCCACCACGGGGGCGAGGTAATCGATCATGCGGTGCTGGGTGGTCTGGTCGAGGCGATCCCAGATCCAGGGGCGGGTCATGTCGAGGATCAGCGCGATGGATGCCGCCTCGACCTTCGCCTGCGCGTGCTCGTCGAGTCGCACCCACCGGTCGGGGCTCTCGGGGTCGACCCCGGCGACGATGCCGCGCGAGTAGAAGGCGACGAGATCGTCGACCCCCTCGCCGCGCGCACCCGCGATGCGGAAGCCCGCGAGCAGGAAGGTCCGCACGAAGCCCTCGAGGCCGTCGACGGCGACGCCGTAGCCACCGGATGCCCCGGGAAGCGTGATGCGAGCGCCGTTCCCGGAGGCCCATGGGCGGACCGCCGCGAGCAGTCCGTCGGCGTACGCGAGCAGATCGTCGCGCGACCATTCGGCCGTCGTGGACGCCTGGCCCTCGCGGGGGCTCTGCGCCGTCGGTGCCACGGTGCGCTCGTACGTCACAGGGTTCTCCTTTGAAGACTGCTTCGAGATGGACCGCATCGACTCACGTCTCTTTGCGATCGTTGGGAGATTATCACCGCATTTCGATCAAGACAAGACTTAAATAAAGCTAGATCGATCATTTTCGATCAGTTATGCTGAGTTCGTGAATACGCTTCCCGCGCCGACCGCCGACGATCGCGCCGCCTGGGCCGACGTCGATGCGACCGACCTGCGCGCCCGCGCCGAGGCGGATCTCGGCACGCCCTGGCCGCAGCCCCTCGCCAGTCAGGCCGCTCGCGTGCACCGCGACGGCGACCGGGTCGCCTGGGAAGACCAGGCCTTCGCGCGACAGCACAGACTCAGCAGGGCCGTGATCGCCGCGGCCGTGACGCTGGACGAGATGTGGATCGACGAGGTCGTCGACGGGGTGCAGCTGCTGTGCGAGCAGAGCTCGTGGTGCTGGCCGGCCCATGATGACACGTTCGACCGGCACGGCAGCGTGCTCGCGACCGTCACCGACCCCTTCGTCGACCTGGGCGCCGGAGAGGTCGTCGCGCAGCTCGCCTGGATCGATCACGTGCTCGGGCCCCAGCTCGATGCCCGCGCCCCCGGCATCCGCTCCCGAATCCGACATGAGGCGCAGGTGCGCGTCTTCCGCCCCTTCGTCGAGCGCCGCGACTGGCACTGGCTGGGCCTCGACGGCGACGTGCACAACTGGAATCCGTGGATCCACTCCTCGGTCCTCACCGCCGCCGTGCAGCTGCACGACGGCCCCGACCGCATCATCGACCTGGTCGTCGAAGGACTCGACCGCTACCTCATCTCGCTGCCCGACGACGGCGCGATCGACGAGGGCTACTCGTACTGGTGGAACGGGGCCTGCCGCGCACTCGAGGCGCTCGACCTGCTCGAGTACGCGACGAACAGATCACGACCCGACCTCGCTGGACTGCGCGAGACCGTCGCATTTCCGCACCGTTGCCACCTCGGCGGCGACTGGTACGCGAACCTTGCCGACGGGCAGGCTCGCCCGCCGGCAGATCTCCCGTGGCACGCCCTGCACCGCGCCGCCCGACGGATCGGCGATGCGGATGCCGCGGCCCACGCCGCCTCGCACCGCGACGCCGCACCGTCGGAGTTCGCCGGTCTCGGACGCCTGATCCGTGGGCTGACGGATGCCGACTGGCTCGCTGCCGCCCCCGCCGACTCTCCCCTTCCGCGCGACGTGTGGCTGCCGTCGACGCAGGTGCTGCTCGCACGCGAACAGGCGGGGACCGCCGCAGGGCTCGGCCTCGTGATCAAGGGCGGGCACAACGCCGAGCACCACAACCACAACGACGTCGGCTCGTTCATCGTCACCTCCGACGGAGTTCCGGTGATCGTCGATGCGGGGCGTCCGACCTATACGAAAGCCACGTTCGGGCCCGATCGCTATTCGATCTGGACCATGCAGAGCTCGTGGCACAACACCCCCACGATCGCGGGCGTCGATCAGTCTCCGGGGCGGGAGTTCGCCGCATCCGAAGTCGAGGTCTCGATGACGGATGCGGCGTCGTCGCTGACTCTCGACCTCGCCGGCGCCTACGACGTCGCCGGACCGACCTGGCAGCGCACGGCGGCGCTCGACCGCGGCGCGCGCGTCGTCCGCGTCTCGGACGAGTGGGCCGCGCCCCGGTTCGGTGGGCCGACCACCCTCAACATCGTCGTGGCGGGCGCCGTGTCAGCCCTCGATGACGGTGTGCGCGTCGTGCCGCTCGACGGGGCGGCGCCCGTCGTGATCCGCTGGCCCGCCGGCATCCGCTCCGCCCAGACGGTGCGCCAGCTCGACGACCCGATGCTGAGCGACGTGTGGGGCGAGCGACTCACCCGCATCGAACTGGACGTGAGCGCGCGCGATCGCGCGTGGATCACGGTAGAAAGAGACGACGCCATCCCGGGAACGGGTGACAGCGAGGACGACCGATGACCGATCAGCAGCACGCTCCGCTGGCGCCCGCGCGTCACGCGCACATCATCGCGGCCCTCGAACGCGACGGCATCGTGCGGGTTTCGCGCCTGACCGAAGAGCTCGGCGTCGCCCCGGTGACTCTGCGACGCGACCTGCAGCAGCTCGAGGAGGAGGGGCGTCTCGAGCGCGTGCACGGTGGCGCGGTGCCGGCCGAGGCTGCGCGCGCGGATGAGCCGGCGCCCGCCCAGACCGGTGGCGCGATCGGCGTGCTGGTGCCGTCGCTCGCCTACTACTGGCCCGGTGTCGTGCGGGGCATGGAGGCCGAGGCGCGCAAGCGCGGGCTTCGTCTGGTGCTGCGCGGTGCCTCGTACGAGCTGCAGGACGAGCGCCCCGTGCTCGAACGCCTCATCGCGGCCGACGACATCCGCGGCCTCATCGTCGCACCCAACCCCGACGTGACCCACGCGCAGGACGTGGTGCAGTGGCTCGACGCCTCCGGCATCCCCTCGGTGTTCGTCGAGCGCGACGCCGTAATGCTGCCCGATCGCGCGCCCGTCGAGAATGTCACGACCGATCACGCACTCGGTGCGGTGCTCGCCGCTCGCCACCTCGCGAGTCTCGGCCATCGCCGCATCGGCCTGATCCTGTCGCGGGAGTCGCCGACCGGGCGCAAGATCCTCACCGGATGGGCGACGGCCTGCGACGAGCTCGGATTGACTCCGGCCGACCACTTCGAGAGCCTCTTCCCCGACCGCAACGGTCCGGGCTTCGCGACCGCCGTCAACGCGGCCATCGACAAGGCGCTCGACGCCGGGGTGACGGGGTTGCTCATCCACTCCGACCCCGAGGCCATGGCGTTCATCGACATCGCCCTGAACCGCGGACTCTCGGTGCCCGAAGACCTCTCGGTCGTCGCCTACGACGACGAGGTGGCTCAGCTGTTCACCCCCGCACTCAGCGCGGTCAGCCCGCCGCGTGCCGCCGTCGGCGCCGCCGCGATCGATCTGCTCGCCAAGCGCATCGCCGACCCCACGCGTCCGGTGCATCGGGTGTCGCTGAGTCCGACGATGCACGCGAGGGAGTCGTCGGCTCCACCCGCCTGACGCCAGCGCGCGCTGGCGCGCTGGCGCCTCCACGCGCCGGGCGGGGTCAGTTCCGCATCCCGCGACTCAGACGGGGCCAAAAGAGCATCCGAATCAGCCGTTTCCGGTGTCGAATTGACCCCGCACCGCGAGTCCGGTGTCGAATCGACCCGCAGCGGGCACGGCGGCCGCAGAGAGTCGACCACGTCAGCGCGTGCTGGCGCGCTCGACGAGAAGGGTCGGCACGACGGCAGATGCCTCGCCCTCCTGCGTCCCCTCGATCTCGGCGACGAGCAGGTCGACGGCGCGGTGCGCGAGAGCGGCGAAGTCCTGGCGGATCGTCGTCAGCGGCGGACGGTAGTTCGCGGCATCCGGCACGTCGTCGAAGCCGACCACACTGACATCCCCAGGCACGGCCCGACCGGCTTCGGCCAGAGCACGCAGCAGGCCCAACGCCATCTGGTCGTTGGCGCAGAAGACGGCGGATGCCCCGGCGAGCGCGTCGCCTGCGCCGAAACCCGCCTCGGCGGTCCAGTCTCCGCGCACGAGCGTCGGCGGCTCGATGCCCGCGGCGACGAGGGTCTCGCGCCATCCTCGCTCGCGTTCGGATGCGGCGAACGAGTCGACCGGACCCGCGAGATGATGCACGGTGTCGTGTCCGAGGCTCAGCAGGTGCGATGTCGCCGCGGCCGCGCCGCCGGCATGGTCGCTGTGCACCACGGCGAGACCGGATGTCCGCGGAGCATCGACGACGACGAGGCGCAGCCCTGCGGGGCGCTCGGCGGCCGGCACGAGAGCCGAGGCTTCGTTCAACACGATCGCGCCGTCGACCTCCTGCTCGGCGAGACGCTCGAACGCATCGGCGACGCTGTCGCCGGCCGTCACGAGGGTGAGCGCGTAGCCGCGCTCGGCCGCCGCCTCGGCCGTGGCCTGCAGCATCCGCGAGTTGCCGACCGTGGCCAGGGTGGTGACGACGAGACCGATCGTCTGCGAGCGGCCGGTCCGCAGCGCGCGGGCGGCGCGATGGGGGCGGTAGCCGAGTTCGGCCATTGCCTGCTCGACGCGTTCCCGTGTGGCGGGGTCGACCCGAGGACTGTCATTGACGACGCGCGACACGGTCTGCCCCGAGACCCCGGCGCGCGAGGCGACCATCGCCATCGAGACCCGTCCGGACGAGGGGCGGCGTCGGCGCGGAGATTCCGCTCCGCGCAGGAGGTCGTCGTCCATCGGCGCAGCTCCTTCGACCGTTCACAACTCAGCAATGTTGACGTTACCACGGCGGTGTGCGTACCATGTTTACGTGAACACGCATGATTCTGCTGAGATGCGAACCGAGACCCTGTCTGCCGGAGTGGTCAAGCGGGCGACGACGCTCGCCGACGGCCGCGAGCTGATCTACTTCGACGACCCCGGCACGACCCTCGGAGACGAACGGGGCGTCGACGCGCGCACCCTCGATCCCCGGGGTGAGACTGCGTCCATGCGACTCGACGTGCTGACCGGAGACTGGATCACGGTCGCCGCCAACCGGCAGAACCGCGTGATGATGCCGAGCGCCGACGCCGACCCGCTCGCGCCGCAGTCGCCGACCAACCCGTCGGAGGTGCCGTCGCGCTACGACGTCGCGGTGTTCGAGAACCGCTCCCCTGCTTTCGGCCCGGCACTCGCCGAGGCCGTCGGCATCGCCCCCGCGGCGAGCAACGCCCCGCGCGGACTCGACGACCTCGCAGCGCTCGGTCTCGGACGCACCCGCACCTCCGTCGGTCGATGCGAGGTCGTCTGCTTCAGCCCCGAGCACACCGGCTCGTTCGGAACGCAGTCGGTCACGCGTGCACGCACCGTGATCGAAGCGTGGGCCGACCGCACCGCCGCCCTGTCGAAGCTCCCCGGCATCGAGCAGATCTTCCCGTTCGAGAACCGCGGTGAGGCGATCGGCGTCACGCTGCCGCATCCGCACGGTCAGATCTACGCCTATCCCTACGTGACGCCTCGCACGACGCGCGTGCTCGACTCGATCGACCGCACCGCCCCCGATCTGTTCCAGCGCATCCTCGACTTCGAACAGGACTCCGAGCGCGTCGTGTTCCGCGGCGAGCACTGGACCGCGTTCGTTCCCTTCGCTGCCCGCTGGCCGCTCGAGGTGCACCTGATGCCGCACCGCCACGTTCCGGACTTCGCCGAGACGACGGATGCCGAGCGCGATGAGCTCGCTCCTCTCTACCTGCGCCTGCTCCGCGGCGTCGACGCGCTCTACGACACCCCGACCCCGTACATCGCCGCCTGGCATCAGGCTCCGGTCAACGTCGGCCGCGACAGCGTGCGCCTGCATCTGCAGCTGACGAGTCCGCGGCGTGCAGCCGACAAGCTCAAGTTCCTCGCCGGTTCCGAGGCCGCCATGTGGGCCTGGGCCGCAGAGGTCACCCCCGAACAGGGCGCCGCCCGCATCCGCGAGGCCATCGCCACGGCTGACGCCGCCGCATCGAACGTCGCAGAATCGAACACCGCAGAAGAGGCATCCGCATGACCATCGCCACCACCCACGACGCCGCGACGGCTCTGTTCACCGCACTCACGGGCGCCGCGCCCGCCGGCGTCTGGTCGGCCCCGGGGCGTGTCAACCTCATCGGCGAGCACACCGACTACAACGAGGGGTTCGTGCTGCCGTTCGCTATCCCGCACCGCACGGTCGCGGCTGTCGGCACCCGTGACGACTCCCGCATCCGTGTCGCCTCGACGTTCACGGACGCGCCGGTCGAGGTCGCGATCGACGAACTCGACCGGCTGTTCCCCACGCCGACCGGGAAGACGCCCGCCGTTCCCGAGTGGGCCGCGTACCCGCTGGGTGTCGCGTGGGCCCTGCGCCAGGCGGGCACGACCGGCTCGGGACTCGACATCGCGATCGCCTCCGACGTGCCCGTCGGCGCGGGTCTGTCATCGTCGGCCGCGATCGAGGGCGCCACGGCATCCGCTCTCAACGATCTCTGGGACGCCGGCCTCGACCGCACCGCTCTGGCACGCATCGGCCGCCGGGCGGAGAACGAGGCCGTCGGCGCGCCGACCGGCATCATGGACCAGATGGCCTCGATGCTGGGGCAGCCCGACGAGGCGATCTTCCTCGATTGCCGTTCGCTCGAGGCCGTGGTGGTGCCGGTGGGGATCGCCGAAGCCGGACTCGCGATCCTGGTGATCGACACGCGGGTGAAGCACGCGCACTCCACCGGCGGGTACGGCGAACGTCGTGCCGCCTGCGAGCGCGGGGCAGCCATCATGGGCGTCCCGAGTCTGCGCGACGTGTCGGTCGACGACCTCGCCCGCGCGGAAGAGCTCATGGACGACGTGACCTTCCGCCGTGTGCGCCATGTCGTCACCGAGAACCAGCGGGTGCTCGACATGGTCCGCGTGCTGCGCGAACAGGGCGCCCGCGCGATCGGCGACCTCCTCGTGGCCTCGCATGCGTCGATGCGCGACGACTTCGAGATCTCCGTTCCGGAACTCGACACCGCCGTCGAGACGGCCCTCGCCGCCGGCGCGCTGGGTGCGCGCATGACGGGTGGCGGATTCGGCGGCGCAGCCATCGCGCTGATCGAGCAGGACGCCGTGCAGCGGGTGTCGGATGCCGTCACCGCCGCTTTCGCCGACGCCGGATTCATCGAGCCGGTGATCTTCACCGTCACTCCTGCGGCGGGCGCGCACCGCGACGCCTGACGATCGACACGTCGACGTCATGGCCGCACTGTCCCCGACCACACGGCCCCGATCTGCGGACGTCGCCCCGATCTGCGTACTCATCCACGAGATGTGTCCGCAGATCGGGGCGGCGTCCGTCGTTCGTTCAGCCGCCCTCCGAGCCCCCTGAGATACTGAGATCTCCAACACCTGAGGAGCACCACCATGTCCTGGATCGTCACCGGCGGCGCCGGCTATATCGGATCGCACGTCGTGCGCGCACTGGCGGATGCCGGACTCGCACCCGTCATCCTTGATGACCTCTCGAGTGGCGTCGCGTCGTTCGTACCCGAGGGCGTGCCGTTCGTGCAGGGGAGCATCCTCGATCGCGAGCTCGTCGAGAAGGCACTGCGCGACCACCACGCCGAGGGCGTCATCCACGTCGCCGGGTACAAGTACGCGGGCGTCTCGGTGCAGCGCCCACTGCACACCTATGCACAGAACGTCGAGGGCACCCGCGTGATCCTCGAGGCGATGCAGGCCGCGGGCGTCTCGAACATCGTCTTCTCGTCGTCGGCCGCCGTCTTCGGCACGCCGGACGTACCTCTCGTCGTCGAGAGCACCGAGAAGAAGCCGGCGAGCCCCTACGGCGAGTCGAAGCTCATCGGGGAGTGGCTGCTGCGCGACCAGGCTGTCGCGACAGCCGAGAGCGACAGCCCTCTGCGGCACACGTCGCTGCGCTACTTCAACGTGGTCGGATCCGCCGACCCGACGGTCTACGACGTGAGCCCGCACAACCTCTTCCCGATCGTGTTCGAAGCGCTGCTGGCTGGTAAGACACCGCGCATCAACGGCGACGACTACGACACCGAAGACGGCACCAACGTGCGCGACTATGTGCACGTCGGCGACATCGCCGCTGCGCACGTCGCCGCAGCGCAGCGTCTGGCCGCGAACGAGCCCATCGAGCCTGCGTACAACCTCGGCTCGGGCGACGGCCTGAGCGTGAAGCAGATCATGGATGCCGTCGCTCGCGTGACCGGCATCGATTTCACTCCCGAGATCGGCCCCCGTCGTCCGGGTGATCCCGACCGCATCGTCGCGACCGGCGAGCTCGCCGCTCGCGACCTCGATTGGAAGATGCGCTACTCGGTGGATGAGATGGTGCGCACCGGCTGGGAAGCTCGGCGCAACGCCTCGTAGCGACTGCTGACAGAACGACGAAGGGCCCTTCCTCGAATGAGGAAGGGCCCTTCGTCGTCGCTCTCGCGCACAGTCGTTGCTCGCGTGGAACGTCACATGACGTCGCGATCGCGTTAACGCAGAAAAGCCACCCAGCATTGGGTGGCTTTTCTGTGTAAAAGAAGTCCGGCGGTGTCCTACTCTCCCACAGGGTCCCCCCTGCAGTACCATCGGCGCTGTGAGGCTTAGCTTCCGGGTTCGGAATGTAACCGGGCGTTTCCCTCACGCTATGGCCGCCGAAACACTATTGATGTTTCAATCACACACATAACAAAGTCATTGTCATGCGGTTCTCGACCGTACATCGAGAACCACTCAGTGGACGCGTAGCACCAACAAACGGTGTGTTATCAAGTCATCGGCTTATTAGTACCAGTCAGCTGCATGCATTGCTGCACTTCCACATCTGGCCTATCAACCCAGTAGTCTGGCTGGGAGCCTCTCACCCGAAGGTATGGAAATCTCATCTTGAGGCCGGCTTCCCGCTTAGATGCTTTCAGCGGTTATCCATCCCGAACGTAGCTAATCAGCGGTGCTCCTGGCGGAACAACTGACACACCAGAGGTTCGTCCAACCCGGTCCTCTCGTACTAGGGTCAGATCCTCTCAAATTTCCTACGCGCGCAGCGGATAGGGACCGAACTGTCTCACGACGTTCTAAACCCAGCTCGCGTACCGCTTTAATGGGCGAACAGCCCAACCCTTGNGACCTACTCCAGCCCCAGGATGCGACGAGCCGACATCGAGGTGCCAAACC
>NZ_JACAFP010000012.1 GCF_015354505.1 Microbacterium sp. UFMG61
ATGGGTTCGAGGGTAGGCGTGGCCTCCGACATTCGGAAGGGGTGTCCCGATCCGCGGACCTCGTCCCGTTCTGCGGACTGTTCTGCCGGATTCGGGCGCAGATCGGGGCCGAGTCCGCAGATCGGGACACCCCTTCCGAATGTCGGAGGCCACGCCTACCCTCGAACCCATGGAGCGCACCGCTGCGAAGACCGCCTTCGCCAACGTTCTCGTCAACACGCTCATCGCGAACGTGACGACGAGCTTCCTGTGGTTCGCCCTCACGTTCTGGGTGTACATCGAGACGCAGTCCGTGCTGGCCACCGGCATCATCGGCGGCGCGTACATGCTCTTCATCGCCTTCTTCGCGATGATCTTCGGCACGATCGTCGACCGCAACCGCAAGCACACGGTCATGCTGCTCTCGAGCGTGATCTCGGCGGTCGCGTTCCTCGTCGCGGGTCTGCTCTACGTCTGGCAGCCCGAATCGGCGCTGCTCGATCTGGGCGGACCCTGGTTCTGGCTGTTCTCGGTCGTCATCCTGTTCGGCGGGGTGATCGAGCAGCTGCGCAACATCGCGCTGTCCACGACGGTCACGCTGCTGGTGCCGGAGGAGAGGCGTGCCAACGCCAACGGCCTGGTCGGCACGGTGCAGGGGCTCGCCTTCCTCGTGACGAGCGTGTTCTCGGGCCTGTCGATCGGCTTCCTCGGCATGGGGTGGACTCTGGCGATCGCGATCGGCGCGATGGTGCTGACGTTCGTGCATCTGCTCTTCATCCGCATTCCCGAGGGCACGCCCACGCCCGACCCGGATGCCAAGAGCGCGCTCGACTTCCGCGGCAGCGTGACCGCGATCAGGCTGGCGCCGGGACTGTTCGCGCTGATCATCTTCTCGACCTTCAACAACCTCATCGGCGGCGTCTACATGGCGCTCATGGATCCGTACGGACTCACGCTGTTCGATGCCCAGACGTGGGGCTTCGCGCTGGCGTTCGCGTCGACCGGGTTCCTGATCGGCGGTGGACTCGTCGCCAAGTTCGGCCTCGGTGCGAAACCCATGCGCACATTGTTGCTCGTGGTGATCGCGATGGGCCTGCTCGGCTCGGTGTTCATGCTGCGCGAATGGTGGCCGTTGTACGTGATCGGCATGTGGGTCTACATGGCGCTGGTGCCGCCGGCCGAAGCGGCCGAGCAGACGATCATCCAGAAGGTCGTGCGATACGACCGGCAGGGGCGGGTGTTCGGCGTGGCCGCGGCGATGGAGGCCGCGGCGGCTCCGGTCACGGCGTTCCTGATCGCCCCGATAGCCGAGTTCCTGATCATCCCGTACATGAGGACCGACGCAGGCCAGCAGCGGTGGGGGTGGCTGCTCGGCGAGGGCGATGCGCGGGGCATCGCGTTGATCTGCCTGTTCGCCGGCCTCATCATGGTCGTCGCAGGAACCCTGGCGTTCTTCACGAAGTCGTACCGCAAACTCACCGTCCTCTACGCGAGCGCGCCCGAGCAGGACCCCAGCGCAGAGAGTGACGAGGCTGTAGCAGAGAGTGACGACGCTGGCGAGGGCGACGACGTCGGACAGAGTGACGACGCTGCAGAGGGTGACGGTACCGACCACGCTACCCACGCCGACCACGCCGACCACGCCACCCACGCCACCCACGCCACCCACGCCACCCACCCCGATGCGCCGCCGCCGGTGCGTGGGCTCCCTCCGGAGATCCCTGAAGTGCGACGCTGATATGACGCGGGTGCGACGCTGTTACTACGCTGACCTCGCCCGACGGGTTCAGTCGAGCGTGATGACCTGGTCGTTCAGCTCGACGGCGTCGACATCCCAGAGTGCCAGCACACGACGCGTGAGAGAGTCCGGGTCGAGCGCCTTCGCGCGGAACACGACGGATGCTGCACGGAGCGGTTCACCGGCATCCCGCGCGGCCTTGGCGAAGCCCTGAGCCACAGCGCGGGTCCACGCCTCGCTCGCGGCCTTCACAGCCGCGTAGTTCGCGCCCCCGGCGAGCGGGCGCCCGACGGCCGTCGACGACACGATCGCGAAGCGACCGGCATCCGAGGCGCGCAGGGCGCTGTCGAACGCCCGGCTGCTCGCGCGCACGGCCTCGAGAGCGGGAAGGAGGGCGCCGAAGTCGGCATCCGTCTGTCCGGCGAGTCCGCCGCCACCCCGCCATCCGCCGACCAGCGGGATGACCGCGTCGACAGCGTCGAGGCGCATCGCCAGATCGGCCATCGACTCGAGCGAGGTCGCGTCGGCGACGTCGACCTCGGCTCCGATCGCTCGTAGCGGCTCCAGCCGATCGGCCGACCGACCGGTCGCGACGACCCGTGCGCCGCCGTCGACGAGAGCCCGCGCGACGGCGAGACCCGAGTCGCTGGTCGCGCCGGCGAGGATGATCGTGCGATCAGTGACGCTCATGTACTCCACTTTCCTCTAGAGACAGCTCTGCGGCCACCCCCGGAAGGAATGGCCGCAGACGCCGCGTCCGATCGCCCCCGCGACCGGACCCCAGAAATGCGCCGGTCAGTGATCGGTGCCCCGGATGCCGACGGTCGATTCGATGACCGGCTTCATCTTCTTGTCGAGGGTCTCGAAAAACATCGACAGCGGGAACTCGTCGTCCATCACGGCATCCGTGTACCCCTTCGGCGTGCCGGCGAGGATCTCGTCCGACAGGCCGCGGGCCCACTGCGATGCCGGGTGCGGCGTGAGCGTTCCGCGTACGAGCTCGTACGCGGCGAGCCAGTGAGCGACTTTCGGGCGGTCGATCGAGTGCCAGTACAGGTCGTCGATCGCGTCGCCCAGCGCGACGACGGCATCGGGCACGTTGTCCCAGTCGAAGGTGAGAGCGGTGTCGGTCCAGTGCAGCACTCCGCGCTGGTGCAGCCAGGCGAACAGCAGCTGTCCGCCGACGGCGTCGTAGTTGCGCGTGCGGGTGCCGGTGATCGAGAAGCGGAAGATCCGGTCGAAGATCACCGCGTACTGCACGAGGTGCGCGTAGTCGTGCATCTCCTGCTCGGTCTCGGTGAGCTCCTCACCCGCGGCGATGCGGGCCGCGAGGGAGCGCTCGATCTTCACCGACTCGCGGAACGCCGTCATGTCACAGCGCATCTCCTCGAGCGAGTAGAGGAAGAACGGCATCCGCTGCTTGATCATGAACGGGTCGAAGGGCAGGTCGCCGCGCATGTGGGTGCGGTCGTGGATGATGTCCCACATGACGAAGGTCTTCTCGGCCACCTGCTGGTCGTCGAGCATCGCGGCAGCGCGCTCCGGCAGGTCGAGGTTCGTGATCTCGGCGGCCGCACGGGTGACCCGGCGGTAGCGAGCGGCCTCACGGTCCTGGAAGATCGCACCCCACGTGAACGACGGGATCTCGCGCATCGCGACGGTCTCGGGGAACAGCACGGCCGAGTTCGTGTCGTAGCCGGGCGTGAAGTCGACGAGGCGCAGCGAGACGAACAGCTTGTTGCCGTAGTCGCCGGCTTCGAGGGCGGCGATGAACTCCGGCCAGATCGTCTCGACGATGAGCGCTTCGACGAGGCGGTCGCTCGAACCGTTCTGCGTGTACATCGGGAAGACGACCAGGTGACGGATGCCGTCGACGCGGTGCTGCTGCGGCTGGAAGGCCATGAGCGAGTCGAGGAAGTCCGGCACACCGAAGCCCTCCGAGACCCAGCGGTCGAAGTCGACCACGGAGGCGGCGAGGTATTCGGCATCGTGCGGGAAGGCAGGGGCGAGAGCGCGGATGCCGGCGGTGATCGCGGCGACGAGGTCGCGAGCCTTCTGGTGGGTCGCTGAGCCTGTCGACGCGTCCGGGATCGAGCCGTCCTTGATCTGCATCTCGCGGATCGCGATCGCGGCGTCCTTGAGCTGGGCCCACGCCGCGGAGGACTCGGCGATCGACGCGTCCTCGACGACCTCGGGTTCGCCGACGATGGCCTGAGTGTTCAGGGTGGGAGTGGACATGGAACCTCCGATCGGGGATCGCGACGTAAAAATTCCGGCATATACGGAATCCTGACGATAATCTTACATCTATGGATGATCCTGTCGACCTCGCGATCCTGGCCGAGATCTCCCGCGACGGACGGGCCACGCTCTCGCAGCTGTCCGAGGCTGTGGGCCTCTCGGTCTCGGCCGTGCAGTCGCGTCTGCGCCGTCTCGAGACGCGCGGAGTCATCTCGGGCTACCGCGCGATCCTCGACCCCGAACTGGTCGGCACGCCGCTCTCGGCCTTCATCGAGATCACCCCGCTCGATCCCGCCCAGCCCGACAACGCCCCCGAGCTCCTCGAGCATCTGGCCGCGATCGAGGCCTGCCACTCGATCGCCGGCGACGCGAGTTACATGCTGTTCGTGCGGGTGCCCTCACCGCGAGCGCTGGAAGAGCTGGTGCGCGACATCCGCACCGCTGCCAACGTGAGCACCCGCACCACGGTCGTGCTGCAGACCTACTACGAGCACCGGCCCATCATCCCGGTCAGCGACGAGGACTGACGCCGACTCCGGCTCTCGTCGGACCGCGCGCAGTCGCTCAGAGGACCGCGCCCACCATCGCCTCGCCCAAGGGGGTGCGCAGATGACGCATCCGGGCGCCGTCGCGTTCGCTGGACACGAGTCCTGCCTGTCGCAGCACGGTGAGGTGGTGCGAGGCGGTCGAGACGGCGATCCCGGCATCGGCGGCGACCTGCGTGGTCGTGCGAGGCGCCCCCGCCGAGAGCAGGATTCCCGCACGCGCCGCGCCGACCAGCGCCCCGAGTGCATCCTCGATGTCGTGCGCGCTGCGAGCCCACCCGGCTGTCACGCCGCGGGCCGGATAGAACAGCGTGGGCTGCGCAGGGGGTTCGGTCAGCACCATGCATCCCCACGATGACATCACCGAGGGCACGAGCACGAGGCCGCTGCCGTGACAGTCGACGATCTCGCTGTGCCGGCGCAACGCGACACGAACGGCGCCCTCGCCCCAGCTCACCGACGGATGCAGTCCGCCCGCCATCCCCGCGATGCCGGAGGAGGCGATGACCCGGGCGCGCACGGCGATGTCTGCGCGCAGTATGCGCTCGAGCTGCGGCCATACCGGCGCGAGCGCGGCCGACCAGACCTCCCACCACGCGTCCGCGATCATGGCGCGTGCGCGGGCAGGGGCCTCTCGCATCTCGCTCAGCGCCCGCTGACGTGCGCCCGATGAGCGGAGCACCATCTTGCCGAAGTCGACGCGCATGGGCTCGAGCGGCGTGCGACGAAGTGCCTCGAGTTCGCCCTCGGGAGTCATGTCCCACTGCGGTGTCGCGGTGAGGAAATCCGGCAGGTATCCGTCATCGCCGATGACGGCGGCCAGCAGTCTGAAGCTTTCGAGTGGCAGCCGGTCGCGCACCACCCGCAACCACCCCCACTGCAGCGGATGCCGTTCGGGGCGAAGCAGCACGCGCACGGCGTGGGCGAGTTCATGCCCGGGTGAGATGCCGAATCGCACGGCCTCGACATCGCCGGGGCTCAGCGAGAACTCGACGCGATGCCCGGGATGCTCGATCCCCTCGACCGGCATCCGCTCGTGCGTGTTTCGATCCACATCGAAACTCTAGGAGACGACGCAGGCGGTGTCGACACTGGGGACATGAGCAGCACGCAGATTCCTCTCGAGGTCGTGGCCGGAGCGGCGATCCGCATCGGCACGGGCCGAAGCCGCCGTTTCGTGGGGGCGGAGCACGGCGCCGACGTGTCGTATTTCTACGTCGAGAACCGACCGGGCGAAGGTCCGGGACTGCACTGGCACCCCTACTCCGAGACCTGGGTCGTGCTCGACGGCACGGCTCGCATCACGGTCGGCGACGAGACCTTCATCGCCCGCGCCGGCGACACCGCCACCGGCCCGGCCTTCACGCCCCATTGCTTCACCAACGTCGGAGAAGGGATGCTGAGACTCATCGGCATCCATGCCTCGGCGACCATCATCCAGACGTTCCTCGCCGATGACGGAACCGACGACTGAATCAGCCCACTCGCAACGCATACCCAGGAGTAACCATGTCCTTTCAGGCATACCTCGACAAGGTCGAGACCCAGACCGGCCTCACCCCTCGGCAGTTCGTCGACCTCGCCAAGGAGCAGGGCTTCGACGAGACGACGAAGTCGACCGTCGTGCTCAACTGGCTCAAAGAGGAGTACAGCCTCGGCCACGGCCACGCGCAGGCGATGGTGCACGTGATCCTCAAGGGGCCCAAGATCAGAGACAAGCACGTCGGCAAGGGCGGAGCGCACGGCGACGCATCCGACACGCTGTGGCTCGACGGCAAAGACAGCAACCCGAACGCCTGACCGGCGTCCCCACGATCAGAGGAGCCAGTATGGCAGTCCGCGTCGACCTCAACATCTCTCTCGACGGATTCGCGACGACGACCGATCAGACTCCCGAGAGTCCCTTCGGCGACGACTGGCCACGACTGGTGGCTGCGTACGCCGCCACGCGCACCTTTCGCACCCGCGTGCTGGGAGACGACTCGGGCGCCGGCACGACGGGCATCGACGAGAAGTACGCACACGCCTACTTCGAGGGCATCGGCGCCGAGATCATGGGTGCGGGCATGTTCGGTCTGCACCAGTACGCGGATGACCCGCAGTGGCGCGGATGGTGGGGGGACACGCCGCCGTTCGAGGTGCCGGTGTACGTGCTCACGCACACCCCGCGAGACTCGATCGAGTTCGAGAACGGCACGGTGTTCCACTTCGTCGATGCCTCGGCGGAGGAGATCCTCGCCCGCGCGATCGAGGCGGCCGGCAGTGGCGATGTGCGTGTCGGCGGTGGCGTGAATGTCGTGCGGCAGTTCCTGCGCGCGGGACTCGTCGACCGTGTGCACCTGGCGGTGGCGCCGCTCGTGCTCGGCAGCGGAGAGCGTATCTGGGAAGGGCTCCGCGGCCTCGAGAACGGCTACGACGTGAGCTCTGAGGTGGCGGAGAGCGGCGTCACGCACCTGACCTTCACCCGTCGCTGAGGCCCTTCGCTCGGTGGGGAGCATGGCTCGCGGCCAGTAGGATTCCCTGCGTGGCAGCATCCTCGAAGCGCAAGAAGAACCAGGCCCGCGTGAGCGGCAATCCCGCCAAGCGGGCCAGCGGCAACCCCGCCAACCGGCCCGTCGTAGAGGCGGGCCCGGTCACGGTCGGCGACTGGATCGGTGCGGCCCGTCTGCGCACGCTGCCGCTCGCCGTCGCTCCGGTCGTGATCGGCACCGGAGCCGCGCGCAGCACCGGCCCCGAGTTCCACTGGGTGATCGCCCTGGCCTGCCTCGCGGTCGCGGTGCTTCTGCAGATCGGCGTGAACTTCGCGAACGACTACAGCGACGGCATCCGCGGCACCGATGCGGTGCGGGTCGGGCCCGCCCGCCTCACCGCCTCCGGCCGGGTGAAGCCGCGCACCGTGCTGATCATCGCCCTCGTCTTCTTCGCGCTCGCCGCCGTCGTCGGCCTCGCGATCGTGATCCGCACCGAGCAGTGGTGGATGCTGGCGGTCGGCGCGGCCTGCATCGTCGCCGCCTGGTTCTACACGGGCGGCAAACGCCCTTACGGCTACAACGCTCTCGGCGAGGTCTTCGTCTTCATCTTCTTCGGACTCGTCGCGACTCTCGGCACGACCTGGGTGCAGGTCTTCGAGCTGCCGCAGCAGGCCTGGCTCGGAGCCATCGCCGCGGGCCTCTTCGCGTGTGCGGTGCTGCTCGCCAACAACCTGCGCGACATCGATCAGGACCGCGAGGTCGGCAAGCGCACCCTGACGGTGCTGATCGGCACGCGCGCCACGCAGGTGCTGTTCACGCTGTTCGTGCTGGCGCCGTTCGGCATCCTTGCCTTCCTCGCGCTGCTGTACCCGATCGCGTGGGTGGGTCTGCTCGCACTGCTCGCGGGACTCCCGGCGATCCTGATCGTCTGGACCTACCGGCAGGCGAAGGAGCTCGTCATCGCCCTCGCGCTGACGTCGCTCACGGCACTGCTCTACGCCGGTGCATTGTTCTGGGCGTTCGCCGGCTGATATACCAGTCAACGCTTTCCCGAGATGCCACGGCAACCTATGCTGGACGCGGTTTGTGACCGGGGGGAAAGACCATGGAAATCGTATCGGAACGGAATGTGCCGCCCGTCGTCTATGTGCCGGTCGAGTCGCGTGATGACGAGGGCCGCACGGGCATCGCGTTGATGCGTCTACGCACCGGGCAGCTCGCTGTGAGCGCCTACTCTGCGCTGGATCGCCTGCAGAAGGTCTGGGGAGTCGGGCAGCAGTGGATGCTCGTGCGAACACCTGAGCTCGAGGCGCAGGCCGCTGAGATGAACATCACCCGGATCCTGATGGACCCGGACCCACGTCCGCAGCGTGGCGGGTGGTGACCCCGTGACCGGGATCGAAGCCGACACCACCGAGATCCGGTTCGCCGCCTCGCAGCTGCACGAGGCGGCCGATCTGCTCGGAGCGGCGTCGAGCAGCTTCCCCGACACGGTCGATGCGGGTGAGGGGTCGCAGCCCATCGGAGATGTCCTCGGCCGGCTCAGCCATTGGGCGGCGCTGAACGCGGGAGTGCATGCGGACGTGGCCGGGCTGCTGCAAGACATCGCATCGAAGATCATCGACGATGAGGAGGCCGTCGCCGACGCGCTCAGCCGCATCTCGGCTCAGCTCGAGGACGAATCCTGATGGCCGGCTCCTGTGCCATCGAGGTCGGCGGCAGCCCGTCCGCAGTTCGCGCCGCGGCGGAGTGGGTGCGGCACAAGGTGGAGGATGCGGCGTCCGAAGCCGACGTGATCGATGGTCTGATCGCGACCACTTCGGCCTCGTACTGGCAGGGGCGGGCAGGAGATGCGTTCAGCGACATCGCCGGCGACCTGGTGTCCGCGTCTCGGGAGATCGCGGATCACGCGGGCCCGTTCGCCGAGATCCTGCACATGTTCGCGGGTCGTCTCGAGCGCATGCAGGAGCACTTCGAGGGCTTCCTGGTGTCTGCTGCCGATGCGGGGCTGGTGGTCACCGGCACGACGATGCATGAGCCCTCCTGGGTGGGGCCGGTGCCTCAGAGCGACCACGATGATTCTTGGGAGCAATGGCGCGCGCATCAGAAACGCCTGCGCACCTACGATCGCATCCAGAACGATGTCGTGCTGTGGCACGCAGACCACAAAGCGTGGATCGTGGCACACCTGGTCGACTACGCGGGCACGATGCCGGCGATGTCTCAGGCCCAGGAGTTGAACGAGGGGATCAGAGAGACGGCCGGGATCGGCTTCTCCGCGACGAACAAGTACGTCGACGTCTCGTGGGAGCAGAAAATCGCGCACCTCACGTCCGAGGCGGAGTGGTTCGCGCACGCCGCCGCCGAGGTGTCGAGAAGGTCCTGGGCCGCGGGCGACCCGGCACTGCGTGCGAAGCTGCTGGAGGCGATCGAGAACGGCACACCGGACCATCTGCGAGAGGTGTCGCGAAACGTCGACTCCGTCGTCGAGGTGACCAGGTCTCTCCGGCACATTCTGGACACGGTGGGCGGACCCGCCGTGGATATCGGGCTCGGTGCCTGGGCCATCGCCGACGGCAAGGAGCCCGTCGACGTCGTGGTGGAGTGGGTGGGCGGCCTGGGAGCCACGGGCATCGCGGGTGCCGTGGTCGCCGGAGCGACACTGCCGGTGTGGGGGTCGGCGGCCGTCGTCATCGGCGCGGCCTCAGCAGGAGCGATGGGGGCCGGAGCGATCTGGGAATCCACGCCGCCGTCGTGGCGCCAGGGCATATACGAGTTCTCCGAGGATGGCTTCATCATCGTGGGAGACGTCGGCGAGAAGGTCGGCGACTGGTTCGTCGACACGGCCATCGACATCGGTGAGTGGTTCAACTGATGGTGGATGCCGAGAGCTCAGGCATGCCGAAGGGATCTCGGCGGATCGATGGATTCGTCGTGCAGGCGCGGCGCCAGGAGCAGCCTGAGCCCCCCACACAGGCCCCGACCTGGGCGGTGGTCGCGCTCGGCGTGCTGTTGCTCGTGGGCCTGGGCTTCGTCGTGGCCACCGGGCACCCGGCGCTCTACGCGTTCGTCGCCGTCATGGTGGGTGCGGGTGTCCTGGAGCGTGCGCTCGACGGGCGCACGCCGTCGTGGGGTGAAGGCCATGTGGTCGCGGATATCGAGTCCGACGGCGTGACGTTCCGCGCCTACCGACGGACTGTCGCGCTCGCGGTCCTCTTCTTCGCTGCGCTCGCCGCGGCGTCGGTCCTCTTCGTCGTGGTGTGGACCACGCCCGGTCTCGACCTGCCGATGTTCTTCGGCGGTTTCGCACTCGTTCTCGCCGCCGGGCTCGTGTACGCAGCGCGGCTCATCGTGCGCAGCATCCGGCGCGTCGACATTCGGTTGAACGCCGACGGTGTCACCGCCGTTCGCGTTCTCGGTGCGAGCGAGACCGTGAGCTGGAGCTCACTCCTCGCAGCCTTCCCGGTGGGACGGGCGATCGTGCTCACGACGTCGGTGGACGTCATGCAGTGGCCGACGGATCGCTTGCGCGCCGATCCCGTCGCCGTCGCCGCCATCATCGATCGGTGCGCAGCGCTCGATCAGCATGATCGTCCGTCGATCGTCGCCGTCATCGAGGAGATGTTCATCACGCCCGCCGGTCGATGACCGAGCGCGACGCTTCTCCGTGAGCTGTCGGTCTCGCCGTCAGACCCGCGGCGCAGACCCCGTAGCGCCGGAATCGGGACGCCCGGCGCCGTCGATCGCCTCGTCTTCGGCATCCGCGTCGGCCTGAGCGGCCTCGCTGCGTCCGCCCCGACGCTCGACGAGGCGCGCCGAGGCATCCGCGAGCGGAGCCCGCAGGAACAGCATCGAGATGCTCACGCCGATGAGGGCGGCGAAGATCGCGGCGAGCCACCAGAACTCGCGGAAGATCGGGAAGAAGAACCACATCACGGCCAGCGGGACGAGGAATGCCAGCAGCCGCAGCACGGTGTAGACGAGGAAAGGCGCACGGTTCTTCACCCGAACAGTCTACGTTCGCACTCTGAGGCACCGGCTGGGAGCGGGGCTCGTCAGGAGTCGATCCCCAGGGCGCGGAACGGGATGCCGCGCACGACGCGGTGCCACGGATGCTCGCCGAGCGACCACAGCAGCTTCGCGTCGAGGTCGAGGGCGAGGTCTTCGCAGCCGACCGGCAGCGGCACCCGGTCGCGCTCGAGGGCATCTCGTCGCCCGGTCCACAGAGCGCCGGGGTGCATCCGGTCGGACTGCGACACGAAGTGACGTTCGCCCCAGCGCACCGCGCCCTGCATGCGCGGGAGCCCGGGCGAGAAGCGCTCCTGCTCCTCGAAGCGACCCTCGTCGGTCTCGGGGATCGTGTACTCCGCGATCCGGCCGGAGTCGGCCGTCACGTACTCGCCGATCAGCACTCTCCTCAGGGGTGTGCCGTCGGCGTCGAAGACGCGGCCGAGATACGAGCAGCGCAGGTCGATCGGATGCACGCGCGTGCGTACGGCGACGAGAGCGGATGCCCGCACGCCGCGCCCCGAGAGTCCGGCGACCCGACGGGCCTCGGCGCCCCGCACCCGCCGGATGGCGGACAGGTCGAACTCCCAGATGCCCCGGCCCGTGGCGGCGACGAAGAGCCGGTCGCCGAACCAGGCCAGACCTCCGGCGTGGATCGGCGCGGGCTGCAGCATCCCGTCCTCGTCGATCGCGAGCAGCACGTCGAGGTGCCGCGAGCGTTCGAGGTCGACGAAGGCGACCCTCGAGGCGAGGTGCGTGCCGTCGAGCTTCTGACGGAACCAGCTCACGGCCAGTGTGCGTCGCCCCTGCCACTCGCCGAGGTCGACGCCCTGCGGATACCAGCGGCGGGTCCAGGTGCGAGCGCTGAGCCAGCGCAGGTCCACGGTGCCACGGTGCCTCTGGCGCACCGGGCGCCACGTCGTCCCGAACGGCCACAGCATGTGTCCCATCGTCGCCGATCCGCACCGACGGCGCGAACCGGCCGTGCGAGACACCGCGCGTTCACCTCGTCGTCTCCGATCGGCAAGGAGCGCCTGACACCATGCCGGGACCGTCCACCCCGGGAGTTCCGTGCGCACACCGCTCGTCACCGTCATCCTTCCTGCCAAGGACGCAGGCGCGTACATCGGCACGACGCTCGAGACGCTGACCCGCCAGTTCGACGACCCGGCGGCGCTGAAACTCGTGGCGATCGACGACGGGTCACGCGACGGCACCGGCACGCTGATGCAACGGTACGCGGAGCGGTTCCCCCACGCCGAGGTCCTCACCAATGCGACCCCGCGCGGGCTCGCGACGGCACGCAACCAGGGGCTCGCGCACGTCGAGGGCGACGCGTTCTGCTTTCTCGACGGTGATGACTGGATGCAGCCGCGGCGCCTCGAGGTGCTCGCGCGCCGACTCGACGACCTGGGCTGCGACTTCGTGCGCACCGACCACGTGACGGTCACCGAGGGAGTACGTGTGCTGAAGCCGGCGCCGTATCCGTGGCGCGGTCGCGTCGCGTCGCCGCGCGAGGCGATCCTCCCCGAAGACGAGTCGACCATGGTCGACTACCCGTTCGCCTGGGCCGGCATGCTGCATCGCCGGGTGCTCGACGACGGCCTCGCAGCCTTCACCCCCGGGCTCTTCACGGCCGAGGACCGCCCCTGGATCTGGCGCCTGCACCTGCAGGCCCGCTCGTTCGCGGTGGTCGACGCGCCGGCGCTGCTGTATCGGCGTGGAGTCGCGACCTCTCTCACGCAGGTGCGCGACCGGCGGCAGCTCGACTTCGTGCGGGCGATGCACGAGGTGCTCGACGTCGTCGAGGCGGATGCCGACGCTGCGCGCTTCCTACCGAAGGCGGTGTGGACCGTGCTCGCGCTGAGCTCACGGCATCTGGTGCGCGCTCGCCGCATGACCCCCTCGTTGCGGAGGGAGATGCGCAGCGGCATCCGAGGTCTTCTCCAGCGGCTGCCCGAAGGGGCGACGGGGACCGTGCTGACCCGGCTCGATGGGCCGCGTCGCCGGGTGCTGGCCTCCCTGCTCCGCGAGGCCGCCGCCGGATCGGAGAGCGTCGCTGCGGACGGTGTTCGCGTATGACCCAGCTCTTCGCGCTGCACAGCGCCTACGGCCTCGCGACCGCGGTCGCAGCCCTCGACGGGGGTCTGCTGGGGGCGCGCGGCGAGCGGCTGCTCGTGCCGTTCCACTCGTCCCGTGTGCCCGAGACCTCGGTCGGCATCATCGCGGATCCGGCACTCGCGACCCTGCGCGCGCGCTTCGACCGGATCGAGGACCTCGACGAGCTGGTCGGGCCACTGCATCCCGGTTCGTGGGATCCGGAGCCCGCGGATCTTCCGCTCCTGCGACGATTGCTGACGCGCGCGTGGGGTCTCGACGACGACCTCGAGATCCTGCTGCAGAGCCCTCAGGTCGCTCCCGCGCGCACCCTGATGCTGGTCTTCCCGCATGCGCGCATCACGATCGTCGGAGACGGGCTGATGACCTACTCGCCGATGCGCATCGCGCTGCCGCACACCGTCACCGCGCGTATCGGCCGGGTCGTGCACGCCGACGTCGTGACGGGGATCGTGCCGCTCGTCGGGTCGCCGCACGCCGAGCCGGTGCCGGTGCCGCCCGAGGCGTTCGGCGTCGTGCTGCGCGAGGTGGCCGATGCGGTGGCCGAGGACGCCGCGCCCGACCACACCGCACCCGGTGACGTCTCGACCGTGCTCGTGCTCGGGCAGTACCTCTCGGCGCTCGGACTGGTGAGTGAGGCCGAGGAGGTCGCTCTGCAGAGCGCGATGATCGACCGCGCCGCCGCGCACGATCCGCAGCGCATCGTCTTCAAACCGCATCCGTCCGCGCCACCCCGTCTCACCGACGCACTGCGCGACCGGGCTGCGTTCCACGAGCTCGAGTTCGACGAGTATCGCGGGGCCCTCTCGGCCGAGATGGTCGCTGAACGTCTCGACGCCCGCGCGGTGATCGCCGGGTTCTCGACCGCGCTTCCGACCGTGCAGACCGTGTTCGGCCGCGAGATCGATGCGGTCGGCGCCGACACCGTGCTCGCGCGGCTCTCCCCGTACGAGAACAGCAATCGAGTGCCGGCGACGATCGTCGACGCGCTCACGCGGCGTGACTCGCCCTATCGGGATCCCGAGCGGATGCAGCTGCTGATCGACGCGGTCGGATACGTCATGCAGCCCGGCGTCGCCCGTCACCTGCGGGCTCGGGCGGAGGAGCTGCTCGCGGCGATCACTCCGGCGGATCGTGACCGGTACTTCGACGCAGAGCGGCTGACCGCGCTGCGATTGCCGGGCGCTCCCACCGAGGGCGCGGTGCGTCGCGCGCTGCGCCCCGCGGGCGGAGTGGGTCGCGTCGAGGAGCTGCGGCTGACGGCGACAGGTGCACGACGGCGTCTCGCCAGGGCATGGCGAGCGATCAGAGGACGGTGACGGGATGACCCCCGAAGAGAAGACCCCGACGACCGGTGCCGGTACCGGCGCGGATGCCGGAACAGAGACAGGGCGCGCGCGGACGGTCGCGATCATCCCCGCGCGCGGCGGGTCGAAAGGCGTCCCGCGCAAGAACGTGCGGCGCGTGGGCGGGGTGCCGCTCGTGGAGCGCGCCGTGCGCAGTGCGCTCGCGGCCGGCGGGATCGACCTCGTGGTGGTCTCGACCGACGACGAGGAGATCGCGACGGTCGCCGCAGCCGCCGGCGCCCGGATCGTGCGGCGTCCGGCCGAGATCTCGGGTGACACGGCGTCTTCGGAGAGTGCGATCCTGCACGTGCTGACCGAACTCGAGCGGGCGGGCGAGCAGGTCGACGTCGTGGCGTTCCTGCAGGCGACCTCGCCGTTCATCCCGAGCGAGGCACTCGCCGGCGCGGTCTCCGCGGTCGCCGAGGGGCGGGCCGACAGCGTCTTCTCCGCCTTCGAGACCTACGGGTTCCTCTGGGCCCGCGCCGGCGATCAGCGGGCGGCGGTCGACGAGCAGGCGCATGCCGGCACCCAGCCGGATGCGGGCACGGCCGTCGCCCTCAACCACGACGCCACGCGCCGGCCGCGGCGTCAGGACCGCGAGCCGCACTTCCTCGAGACCGGTGCGTTCTACGTGTTCCGCGCGGAGGGGTTCCGCGAGGCCGAGCACCGCTTCTTCGGGCGCATCCGCATCGCCGAGGTGCCCGAGTGGTCGGCGATCGAGATCGACGACGAGCAGCAGCTGCGGATGGCCCGGGCGCTCGCCGCGCTGTACGAGTCGCCCGAGCGGATACCTGTGCGTGCCGTGGTGACCGACTTCGACGGGGTGCACACCGACGACACCGCGACCATCGACGCCGATGGTGTCGAGCGGGTACGGGTCAGTCGGGAGGACGGCATGGGCGTGTCCCTGTTGCGCAAGGCCGGCATCCCGATGCTCATCCTGTCGACCGAGGTGAACCCGGTCGTGCGGGCGCGCGCCGACAAGCTCCGGGTGCCGGTGCTGCACGGCATCGACGACAAGGAGTCGGCGCTGCGCGCGTGGGCCAAGGAGAACCGCATCCCGCTCGCCGAGATCGCGTACCTCGGCAACGACGTCAACGACCTGCCCGCGCTGCGCATCGTCGGATGGCCGATCGCGGTGGCCAACGCGCATCCGCTCGTGATCGACGCGGCGCGTGTCGTGCTGCGTCGAGTGGGCGGCCAGGGGGCCGTCCGCGAGCTGATCGAACGGGTGTTGCCCGCCTGACCGACGCCGGTAACCCTCAGGCCTCCCGTCGTTCACACTCGGCGCGTACCCAGGGGAGAAGGCCATTTCGACCACCGGAGGAATCATGACTGTCAGCATCGGCTCACGCGTCATCGGGGGCGGTCACCCCGCCTATGTCATCGCCGAGATCGGCCTCAACCACAACGGCGACGTCGACATCGCCAAGCGACTGATCGACGTCGCGGCCAAGGCGGGCGCCGACGCCGTGAAGTTCCAGAAGCGCACCCCCGAGATCTCCACCCCGGAGCACATGCGCGACGTGCCGCGCGAGACGCCGTGGGGCACCATGAGCTACCTCGACTACCGCCGTCGCGTCGAGTTCGGCCGCGACGAGTACATTGCGATCGGCGATCACGCCACGATGCAGGGCCTCGACTGGTTCGCGTCGCCGTGGGATGTGCCGAGCGTCGACTTCCTCGAAGACCTCAACGTCGTGGCTCACAAGGTCGCCTCGGCCAGCCTCACCGACACCGAGCTGCTGGTCGCGCTGCGTGAGACGGGCAAGCCGATCATCCTCTCGACCGGCATGTCGACGATCGAGCAGATCGACCGCGCGCTCGCCACGCTCGGCACCGACCGGGTCGTGCTCATGCACGCCACGTCGACCTACCCGCTCGAGCCCGAAGAGGCCAATCTGCGCGCGATCGCCACGCTGCGCGACCGTTACCCCGGGGTGCCGGTCGGTTACTCGGGCCACGAGCGCGGACTGCAGATCTCGCTCGCCGCCGTCGCGATCGGCGCGGTCGCGGTCGAGCGCCACATCACCCTCGACCGCACCATGTGGGGGTCCGACCACGCCGCCTCGCTCGAGCCCACCGGCCTCGAGCACCTCGTGCGCGACATCCGCGTGATCGAGACGGCGCTGGGCGACGGCGTCAAGCGCGTGTTCGACAGCGAGCGCGCGCCGATGGCCAAACTGCGACGCGTCTCGGCGTGACCGGAGCGGGCGCGCGCATGAGCCGTTCAGACGGGCTGCGGGTCGTCGCGATCGCCGACGCCGACTCGTTCGTGAAGTGGTCGGCGTCGCTGCTCGGCATCGTGCCCGGCATCCGCCCGCATCTGCTGCTGGTGCAGACGCCGCTGACCGCGAGCGTCGAGCAGCAGCGCACGGCGCTCGCCGGCACCGGCATGCCGGTCGAGGCCGTGACCCGCATCGCGTTCTCTCGCGCGGCGGCGTGGCTCGAGGGGCAACGCCCCGACGTGGTCCTGCTCGCCGGGCGTGGGCCGTTCGTGCGACTCATGGGCAGGGTCATCGATGCGCTCACGCATCGCCCGGTCGTCGTGGCCGGCCTGCCCGGCATGGCGATCCCCGCCCAACGCGGGGCACTCGACTACCGCCGGCATGCCGATCTGCTCGTCGTGCACTCGCATCGCGAGGCGCGGGCGTTCGCCGAGCTCGGGCGGCTCATCGACGTGCGGATGCCGACGGCTCTCGCGACGCTGCCGTTCGCGCGCTCCCGGTCTCGGATGCTCCAGGCAGACCGTGCACGCGTGCTCGCCGGCGACTCTGTGCGGCCGGCGGGCACGATCGTGGCGGATCGGCCCGACGCCCCGCGTCCGGTGCGGGCTCCGGCGACCGATATCGTCTTCGCGGCGCAGGCCCTCGTGCCGGTCGGTCGCGAGGAGCGCGCCGAGATCGCCGCGACTCTCGTGCGCGCAGCCGAGGCCGACCCGGATCGCCGCATCGTCGTCAAGCTGCGGTCACGTCCGGGGGAGTCCGAGACCCACCTCGAGCGCGATCCGTACCTCGAGCTGCTTCCGTCGCGCAGGCCCGCGAACCTCGTCGTCTCGTACGACTCGATGGCCCATGCGCTGTCGACCGCCGCAGGACTCGTCACCGTCAGCTCGACCGCGGCGGTCGAGGCGGTCGCCCTCGGCGTTCCCGTGATCGCGCTCGATTCGTTCGGCGTCAGCAAGAGCCTGCTCAACACGGTGTTCGTCGGCAGCGGACTGCTGGGCGGACGCAGAGAGGTCGTGGCGGGCCGCTTCCGGCATCCGCACCCCGACTGGCTGCGCGACAACTACTTCCACCCCGCGAGCGACTCGACCTGGTGGGAGCACGTCGAGCAACTCGTCGCCCTGCGTCGCGCCGGTGCTCTGCCGGCGAAGCGCGTGCCCGCCGCGCGCGGTGGTGCGCTGCACGAGGCATGGCACCGCGCGAGCGTGCTCGGTCGTGAGGATCGCACGCTCAGCGGTGCGGCGGCGCTCGCGATCGGGGCTCCCGCGACGAAGGCGCTCGCCGCTGTGCGTCGCGGCCGAGCGTCCGGCGACGGCGGCACATGGGCCGATGCGACCACCGACGTCACGCTCGAGCCGAACCCGTTCCACGACTCGATCCGCCGCTGAGCGCCGCGCTCACCGATCGAGCAGTGCGCCGACCTGGGTCCGGACGTCCGCGGCGATCTCGTCGATGCTCGCGTCGGCGTTGATGCTCGCCGCCAGGGTGACGAACATCGCGGCCGAGACGATGCGGGCGAGCGCCGGGGCGCGGTGCTCGTCGATGCGCGGATCGCGGTTCAGGATGCCGGTCAGAGCCGCCTCGGTCTCGCCGACGATCCTCAGCGCCTCGGCGTGATGCGCGTCTGCGGGGTTGCCGAACACCATCTCACGGAGGTAGGTGCGGCCGTTCTCGACCTGCACGCGGTTGCACTCGATGATCGGGCGCAGGAGGGCCATCGCCGCGTCGAGTGTGTCGGTGGTCGCCTCGGCCGCCGTGCGTCCGGCCTCCAGCGCCTCGGCGTAGTGCACGTTCTGCACGAGCAGGAGAAGCTCGCCCTTCGTCTTGGCGTAGAGGAAGAGCGTCCCGGTGCCGACATCCGCTCTCTCGGCGATCTGCTGAGTCGTGACGTCGTCGATGCCGTGGGCGGCGAAGAGCTCGGCCGCGGCGGATGTGATCCGCTCGAGCTTCTGCTGCTTGTTCCGCTCGCGTCGCCCGAGAGGTGTGGCCTGGCTCGACATTCGCGTCCCCTCGGAATAGAAACTGAGTACAGTCGGTTATGACTGGAGTCGCTTGTGCATCTGCTCAGCGATCACACCTCATTGTCGCAAGAAGAAGTCGCGAAGAAGAAAGAGCGGTCCGTGCCTTCACTCAACGGAGCTGTCGTCCTCGTCACCGGTGCGAACGGAGGCATCGGCACCCAGTTCGTGCACCAGGCGCTCGAGCGGGGAGCTGCGAAGGTCTACGTCAGTGCACGCACGCCGCGCGAGTGGGATGACGCCCGGGTCGTGCCCCTGACCCTCGATGTCACCGATGCGCAGTCCATCCGCGACGCCGTAGAGGCAGCATCTGACGTGACCGTGCTGATCAACAACGCCGGAGCTTCCGTGCCGACGGCGGGGATCCTCACGCACACCGATGACGAGATCCGTCGCAACGTCGAGACCAACTTCCTCGGCCCGCTCTTCCTGACGCGTGCGTACGCTCCGCTGCTGTCGGGCCGCGACGGAGCCACGGTCATCGACATCCACTCGGCTCTCGCCTGGTTCGCCGTCGGTGGCATCTACAGCGCCACGAAGGCGGCGCTGTGGTCGGCGACCAACTCGCTGCGCCTCGAGCTGGCGCCCGCGGGAGTGCACGTCGTCGGCGTGCACGTCGGCTACGTCGACACGGCGATGGCCGAGCACGTCTCCGAGCCCAAGACCGATCCGGCCGACCTCGTGCGGTCGATCCTCGACGCGACGGAACGGGGCGAGTACGAGGTGCTCGCCGACGAGATCTCGGTGCAGCTCAAGGCCGGTCTCAGTGCGCCGCTGGAGGCGGTCTACCCCCAGCTCGGCACGTCGGCCGTCTGACCTCCACCCCTGAGAGTGAAGGAGAACGATCATGCGCGCATTCGTGCTCACGAAGTACAGGCAGCCGCTCGAGCTGAGAGAGACCGCTGAACCGGATGTCGGTGACCGAGACGTCCTGATCCGGGTAGAGGCCGTCGGACTCAACCAGCTGGACGAGAAGATCCGCGCGGGCGAGTTCGCGCAGATCCTGCCGTACTCGTTGCCGGTCGTGCTCGGCAACGACGTCGCCGGCACCGTGATCCGCGTCGGCGGACTCGTCGAGTCGTTCCGGCCGGGCGATCGGGTGTTCGCGCGTCCCGACGAGCGCCGCATGGGGGCGTTCGCCGAACGCCTCGCGGTCGCCGAGTCGGATCTCGCTCTCGTGCCGACCCGCATCACGGCGGCAGAGGCCGCATCCCTGCCGCTCGTGGCGCTCACGGCCTGGCAGGCGCTGGTCGAGCGGGGTCGGGTAACGCACGGTCAGAAGGTCCTGATCCACGCGGGCGCGGGTGGTGTCGGCTCGATCGCGATCCAGCTCGCGAAGCATCTCGGAGCCACCGTCGCGACGACCGCGAGCGCGGCCAACGCCGACTTCGTCCGCCGCCTGGGCGCCGATGTCGTGGTCGACCACCGCACCGAGGACTTCGAAGAAGTGCTCTCGGACTACGACCTCGTGCTCGACAGTCTCGGCGGCGAGAATCTCGAGAGGTCGCTGCGTGTACTGAAGAAGGGCGGTCTCGCGATCGGGATCTCGGGGCCTCCCGACCCCGCGTTCGCGAAGCGCAAGAAGCTGAACGTCGTGGTGCGGCTCGCGATCGCCGCGCTGAGTCGAAAGGTCCGGCGCCAGGCGAAGCGCCTCGGAGTCAGGTACGAGTTCCTGTTCATGCGTGCGGATGGCGCCCAGCTGAGCAGCATCGCGACTCTGGTGGATGACGGGGTGATCACGCCCGTCGTCTCGAAGACGTATCCGTTCGAGCAGATCCCTGCGGCGCTCGCCGATCTCGCGGCCGGTGGTGGTCGGGGCAAGATCGTGGCGACGCTCGAGAGCTGAACGAGCAACCGGCTCTGCACCTTCCGCCGAATCGGGTGAGGAGGCGCAGAGCCGGCATCCGCTCATCTCAGCTGCTGCGGCGGATGGCACGCACTCCCACGACGAGGCCGATCGCCGCGACGGCCACAGCCGAGATCCAGCCCCACAGCACGGTCGCATCGCCGAGGTCGCCGGCGAACAGCGCTCGCTCTGCCTGCACGACCCAGTTGACAGGGTTGACCGAGGCGACCGCGCGCATCCACGCCGGGCCGTCATCGAGCGGCAGCAGCATGCCCGAGAGGATCAGCAGCGGGAAGATCAGCGACTGCTGCACGCCCCAGAACAGCCACTCGCGATCCTTCGTGGCCAGTGCCAGCGAGTACGACAGCGAACCGAGCCCGACGCCGAAGACCGCCAGCAGGGCGAGTCCGATCAGCAGTCCGGGCACGTTGATCGCGAACCCGAACGGCCAGGCGATCAGCACGATCACGAGCGCCTGCACGACGATCGGCGCGATCTCCTTGAGAGCCCGTCCGACGAGCAGCGACGAGCGGGCGAGGGGAGCGACCAGGGTGCGCTCGTGCGAGCCGGTCATCATCTCGTACTGCAGGTTCGACCCGGTCGCTCCGGTGCCGAACAGCACGATCATCACGAGCACACCCGGCACGAACCAGGCCAGGGTCTCGCTCGCCGGCTGACCCGAACCGCCGATCAGCAACGGCGCGAAGAGGCCCAGGAAGACGAGCGGCTGCAGCAGGCTGAAGATCAGCGTGAAGGGGTCGCGCAGCACGGGCTTGAGTTCGCGAGTGAGTACGTTCTTCGTGTCGCGCACGAGGTTCGCCCGCACGAGGGTGTCGGTGGTCGTGTCGGTGGTGGTCATGAGAGGACTCCTGTCTTGTCGTTCTCGCTGGTGTCGGCTGCGGCGTCCGCGCCGGTCTCGGATGCGTCGCCGCCGCCCTCGCCTGCTTCGCGCAGTGTGCGCCCGGTGAGGGCGAGGAACACGTCGTCGAGAGTGGGAGGCACTCCGGTCGCCCGGCGGACGAGGATGCCGGCGGCATCCAGTTCGCGCACGATCACCGGCAGCAGCTGATCGCCGTCGGGGACGGCGAGCGACACCGAGTCGCCGTCGATGGCCGCATCGGCCGTGCTGAGCCGTGCGATGACGGGGCGCGCGGCCACCGCATCCGCCTCGCTCGCGAAGCCGAACGTGAGCACGTCCCCGGCGAGGGTCGCTTTCAGCGACGCCGCGTCGTCGTCGGCGATGATGCGGCCCTTGTCCATGACCATGACGCGTTCGGCATAGCGGTCGGCCTCTTCGAGGTAGTGTGTCGTGAGGAACACCGTCGTGCCGTGCTGCGTGCGGAGGTCGAGGATGTGCTCCCAGAGATTCGCTCGGCTCTGCGGGTCGAGGCCCGTCGACGGCTCGTCGAGGAAGATCAGCGGCGGGGCGTGCATGAGTCCGAGCGCGATGTCGAGCCGGCGCTTCTGCCCGCCGCTCAGCTGCTGCACCGTGCGGGTCGCGAACGACGCGAGGTCGAGCGATTCGATCAGCTCGTCTGCTCTGCGGATGCTGTCGCGCCGGGTCATGCCGTAGAACGCGCCCTGGCTCAACAGCTCGTCGCGCACGCGCTGCGAGAAGCTCCCGCTCGTGAGCTGGCCGACATAGCCGATGCGGGCGCGCACTCCGGCGGCATCCGTGTGGATGTCGTGGCCGACCACCCGGGCGGTTCCCGACGTCGGAGGGATCAGTGTCGTCAGCATCCGCAGACTCGTGGACTTGCCCGCGCCGTTCGGACCGAGGAACGCGACGAGCTCGCCGCGGACCGCGGTGAAGGAGAGATCGGTGACTGCGTGCACCGGCGTCTTCTTGACGGTGAAGACCTTGGTCAGGCCCTCGGTTTCGATGATGGATTCGTTCGACATGCTCAGAGACTACGAATCAACCAGGACAGATTCTGTCCGCAATATCTGGCAATCTGACATCATGTCCGACACCACCTCTCGCGCTCTCGCGCTGCTCAACCTGCTGCAGACGCACCGGCACTGGCCCGGGACCGAGCTCGCCGGCCGACTCGGCGTCACCGAGCGCACCGTGCGCCGCGATGTCGACAGGTTGCGCGAGCTCGGGTACCGGGTCGAGTCGACGCCGGGTGCGGCCGGCGGCTACCGCCTCGAGGCCGGCAGTGCGGTGCCGCCGCTGCTGCTCACCGACGACGAGGCCGTCACGATGGCCATCGGCCTCCGGGTCGCGGCGACGCAGCAGCTCGTGGGAGGTGCGGAGGTCACTATGACCGCACTCGCGAAGCTCGAGCAGGTGCTCCCGACGGCGCTGCGGCAGCGGGTGAACGCGCTCGCCGCCTCCGTGCAGCCGTCGCGGATCGGTGATGGGCCGGTCGTGTCGCCGGCGGTATTGGGCGAGATCGCGATGGCGACGCGCGACCACGAGCGACTGCGCATGCGGTACGTCGACGGGGCGGGGGCCGAGAGCATCCGACGGGTCGAACCGCACGCCCTCGCTCCCTCCGGACGCAAGTGGTTCCTGCTGTGCTGGGATCTCGATCGTGACGACTGGCGGACGTTCCGCGTCGACCGCATCGTGTCGGTCGAGCACACGCGGGTGCTGTTCACCCGTCGCGAGATCAGCGAGGACGAGATCGAGGAGCGCGTGCTGATCGCCGCGTCGTGGACTCCGCAGAAGATCGAGGCGGATGCCGTGATGGACCTGCCGCTGTCGACCATGGAGGCCGTGTTCGGCCCGTGGTCCGACGGGGCGACGGCAGAGGGCGAGGACCGCACCCGGTGGCCGTTCGGCGGATCGGACTGGCGGGAGGCGATGTACGCGCTGCTCTGGATCCCCGAGGGCGTCGAGTACACGACGAGTCTCCCCGAGCCGCATCGCGCGGAGCTCACGGAGGCGGTGGAGCGGCTGCTGCGGGCACTCGATGCGCCCGCTCCCGCCTCACGCGGGTAGCTGCCCGCGCGCGACGAGAGAGGGCGGATTCGCGTCATCCCACCGCTGGAAGGTCTGCACCCACCAGAACGTCGCGAACAGGATCAGGGCGACGGCCTCTCCGAACAGCACCACAGGCGTCTCGCCGAAGGTCTGACGGAAGAGCAGAGCGACGACGAGCAGCAGCAGGTCGGCGATCAGGAGCCCCGCGATCCAGCGGTAGATCGATCGTTGGCGCGGAGTGGGTGGGGTCTCGCCGGGCTCGAGCGGGCCTCCGGCGTAGAGGATCGGGACGGCGGCGAACACCCCGAAGAACACCAGGGTCACCGCGAAGTGGATGCTGTGCACCGGCCAGAAGTTGAACGGGAAGTGCTCGTTGAGTGCGGGCCAGAACGCGAGCGCCACGACGACGACCGCGGTGATGACGGCGATGACCGATACCAGGCGAGCGGAACGGTTCGGGGTGCGGGTGCGGCGTCGGATCGCCGCCATCGTCACCACCACGGCCACGACCACGATCGCGTAGACGGCGATCCCGGCCTTGGCGGTGCCGATGCTCGCCGAGGGAATGCAGTCCGCCGTGTCTGGGCAGGCGAGATGGCCGATCGCGCGAGAATCGGCGAGCCCGGTCGGGACGATCGCGATGAGCGGCGCGAACACCGCGCACACATCGAGCAGGGTCGTCGCCCGGCTGCGTCCGGAGAGGGCGAGGAGTACGACGGATGCCGCGATCAGCGCTCCGACGAAGATGTCGCGCGCCGGGGTGTAGAACGCGTGACTGATCGAGGCGAGCGGGTGCCAGCCGACGATGAGCGGCTCCCACGTGATGACGATGCTCTGCAGAGCCACGCTGACGAGCAGGGTGAAGACGATCAACACGAGGGAGAGCCGCAGGTAGCGGTGGGTCTTCTGTCCGGTCGTCGCGGGGGACTCTGCGGCTGCCATGAGGCGACCGTACACCGCAGCGCGGACGGAGCCGGATGACGCGGCGTGACGCTTCCGGACACGCGGCGACTCACTCTGTCAATCCCCGCAACGATCCTGGTGTTCCGGTGTGGCGCGAGGTAACGTCATCCCCATCGCGGCGATCCGGGCGGTCCCGGGCCTCAGCTCATATCTGACGGCGTTGCGGGTTCGACTCCCGCCGTCGCGTCCACTCTGTCCGGATCCGGATGCCCGGTCAGCCCCCTGAGCGGCGGCCGCGGTGCAGACGCTCGACGGTCTCGCCGGCGGCGACTCCGACGAGAACCACCGCGCTCGTGATCGACAGCGTGAGGGCGTTGACGGTGAAGCCCGCGAACCCGACACCGGCGAGCACGACGAGAGCCGCCAGACCGATCAGCTGAGCTCGCACCCAGCGCCCCTCGAGCACGCGACGGAACAGCGCCGTGCCGGTGAGGAAGAGGATCGGTGCGCCGACGACGACGACCGTCGCCGCGAGGCCGCGCTGGTCGGGAAGCGCGAGCGTCTCCTTGTCGCCCACGCTCATCAGGACGATGCCGGCGATGATGGGCAGATGCACCCAGGTGTACGCGGTGCGGGCGAGCCGGGCAGGCTCCTCTGAGGCCTCGATCGCCTCGGCGCCGACGCGTTCGCCGTGATCGAAGTAGATCCACCAGGCCGCCGCTGCAGTGACGAACGCCGTCGACATCGCAGCGATGGATGCGGCGGACGATTCCTTCTCGACGAACGCGAAGCCGGTCACCAGCAGGCCTTCGCCGAGCGCGATGAGCACGAAGAGGGACGTGCGCTCGGCGATGTGCGGACCGGAGAGATCCCAGGAGCGCAGCTGGACCTTGCCCCACCCGGGCACCGGGAAACCGAGCACCGTTCCGAGCAGTTCGAGTGCCAGCGCCGCGGCCCACAGTGGCAGCTGCCATTCGAGGGGCAGCAGTGCGCCGACGATCCACAACGCGCCTCCTGCGACCGTCCAACACAGGATGCGCGAGAAATCGCGGGCCACGCGCCGATCGTGACGGGCTGTCGCCCACACGATGAAGGCCGTGCGCCCGACCTGGAGCACCACGTAGGCGATCGCGAACGCCCACGCGCGATCGCCGAAAGCCTCGGCGATCGAGACGCTCATCACGAGAGCCACGAAGGCGAGTGCGATCACCGCCCCGCGCACCGGAAGCTTCACGGGGTCGAGCCAGTTCGTCACCCAGGTGGTCGACACCCAGGCCCACCACAGTGCGCACACCATGATGACGCCCTCGAAGGCGCCCAGAGGAGTCTGGTTGTCGTAGAGGTAGGCCGACAACTGGGTCAGCGCGAGGACGAACAGGAGGTCGAAGAACAGCTCGACGTACGTCACTCGATCCGCGCGCGGAGAATCCGTGGGGCGCAGCACGTCGCGGGCCATCCCGAATGCCATGGGACCATCCTGGCATCGCTGATCGAGACCCGGACGCGCTCGCTCTGAAATGGCGCGTCTGCAGAGGTTCGTGATCCCCGAGAACGGTGTCCTCGGGATCGCGGGTGCTTATCCCGAGTGCGCGGTGAGCGCCGCCTCGACCGGAGCCCACCCGTTCTCGAGCACCGCGAACCCGGCCTCGAGGATGCCGAGCTGGTCGTCGTTCTCGTTGACGAGCAGCTGCATCTGCAGCACGAAGCGCGAGTACACGCGGATCTCGGCGGTGGGGTCGTCGAGCCCGAGCTCGTCGGCAATGGCCTCGGCGAGTGCATCCTCGTGGCGGAGCCACATCTTCGCGGCGTAGTCGCGCAGGGCCGGCGTGTCGTTGAGAAAGCGCAGGAAGATACGGGTGACGTCGTTGCCGTGCTCGTCGATGTTGGCACCGACCTCGGCCGTGTAGAAGGCGCGGATCGCACGGTTGATCGTCACGCCCTCCGCGCGACCGCGCACGGCGGAGACGAGGCGATCGCGCTGCTCGTCGTCTTCGTCGAACACGAGCGCCTCCTTCTGGGGGAAGTGCGCGAACACTGTGGTGGGGGAGACGTCGGCGGCATCCGCGACCTCCCGGATGCTGACGTTGTCGAAACCCCGCTCCAGGAACATCATCGTGGCGACGTCGGAGATCGCCTTGCGGGTCGCCGCCTTCTTGCGCTCGCGGCGTCCGAGGGGTTCGGTGTTCGACATTTCTCCAGCGTATCGCGGACTTGATACAAAACTGGCTTGACAACAAAACTGGTATTGATACAGTTCCGGAGTGACATCACCGAACCCCACGCTCGCGCGCAGCGAAAAGCGCGCCTGGATCATGCTCATCGTGCTGACGATGCTCACCGTCATCGGTATGACCGTCGTGCTCCCCGTCCTCCCCTTCGTCGTGCTGCAGTACGTCTCGCAGGAGGGAGACCTCGCGATCTGGGTCGGCGTCCTCGAAGCGATCAACGGCCTCTGCGCCTTCCTGGTCGCCCCGTTCCTCGGCCGCCTGTCCGACCGCTTCGGTCGGCGACCCGTCATCATCGCGGCCGCGTTCGGCGCGGCATTCGCCATGACGCTGTTCGGCATCGGCGGCGCGATCTGGGTTCTCGTGCTCGCACGGGTGATCCAGGGCCTCACGGCCGGCGACCTGCCGGCGCTCTTCGCCTATCTCGCCGACATCACGCCTCCCGAGAAGCGTGCGCAGCGGTTCGGTCTGCTCGGGGCGCTCTCGGGCATCGGCATGATGATCGGGCCGGCTGTCGGCGGCCTCCTCGCCGCCGTGAGTCTGCAGCTCCCGGTCTTCCTCACAGCCGCCGTCAGTATCGTCATCGCGATCCTCAGCATCTTCCTGCTCCCCGAGAGCCTGAAGCCCGAGAACCGCATCGCGCGGATCCGCACGCGCGAGATCCAGCCCTTCGCCGTCTTCACGAACGCGTTCGCACGCACGGAGCTTCGGGGGCTCATGATCGGCTTCGGTCTGCTCGCTCTGCCGTTCGGCTTCTTCGTCAACAACTTCAGCGTGCTCGCCCTCGACTCGATCCAGTGGGGTCCCACGCAGATCGGTCTGCTCACGGCAGGCGTCGGCATCATCGACATCCTCATCCAGGGCGTGCTGCTCGGCATCCTGCTCCCTCGCATCGGCGAGCGCGGCGTGATCGTGAGCGGCATCATCGCCCAGATGATCGGGTTGGTCGGACTCGCGGTCGTCGCCTCGATCTTCGCCCAGCCGTGGGTCTTCATCGTCGGCGCGCTCATGCTCGCCGCCGGGCAGGGCGCCTCGACCGCTGCTCTCGACGGAGCCATGTCGAATGCGGTCGGCGACGACGAGCAGGGCTGGCTGGGTGGCGCGACGCAGTCGCTGAACGCGGCCATGGGCACGGCTGCACCGCTGATCGCGGGCGCGCTGTACGCCACGGTCAGCCACGCGGCGCCGTACTGGCTGGGTGCTGCGCTCATGGTGATGGCGGCGATCGTCGTCGGCCGCGCGCACATCGCGAACACCGCGAAGCGGGGGCACGTCGAGAGCGCGGAAGACGCTGAACCCGCCCTCGCCCACGCCGACAGCTGAGCCCGTCCCGCGCGAGCGGCCTGAGCCCCGGCGATCCCGGAGCGCGGGATGATGGATGCATGCCCACGCCCCACCGTCCCGGTCTCCGGGTCTCGGCGAACCTCACGATTCCGGAGTCCGAGCTGTCGTGGCGGTTCTCGCGCTCGTCGGGGCCGGGCGGGCAGGGGGTGAACACGGCCGATTCCCGAGTGGAGCTCGTGTGGGATGCCGCGCACTCCGCCGTGCTCTCACCGCATCAGCGCGACCGCATCCTCGACCGCCTGAACGGCCGGCTCGTGAACGGCACGATCACCATCGCGGCATCCGAGTACCGGGCGCAGCTGCGCAATCGCGACGCCGCACGCGAACGACTCGTGAGTCTCGTCGCCGAGGCGCTCCGCCCGCCGGCGCCGCAGCGCCGAGCGACGAAGCCGAGCCGCGGGTCGAAGGAGCGGCGACTGACCGCGAAGAAGCGCCGGACCGATGTCAAGCAGATGCGCAAGCCGCCGCGCGACGGCTGACGCGACCGATGCGGACGGCGGGTCAGTCCTTCGTGCCGCGCACCAGCTCGAGACCGGCCCCCGCGAACTGCCGCAGTGTCGCATCCGGCAGGAACGCCCGGGTGAGTGCGGTGCCGATCGCGGCGAGGTCGCTCTCGTCGCGGAACAGCAGGTACATGGTCTCGTAGCGCGGGTGGAACTTCTGCTTGAAGCGGTGCAGCGAGCCGAAGCCGTAGACCGGTTCGAGGGCATCGGCGAGGCGGTCGCTGAGAGCCGCGATCATGCCCGCGTCCGGCGGATAGTCGTGGGCCAGGGGAGCGCCCGACAGCGACATGATCTCGGCACCCTCCTCCGAGAACTGTCGGGCCGATGACCCGATCAGATACTCCATGACCGGCGCGAAGCCGCCGTCGCGCCGCCGCATCAGGTCGAGGGTCCATCCGCGGATGCCGCCGCCGTCGCCGTACACGGGCAGCCACGACAGGAACCCGTCGACGTCGCCGTTCGGCGCGAGGGCGAGGGCGAGCCGCACCTCGGGATCTTCCGCCTCGTCCAGGGTCCCCAGCGTGAACCGCATCTCGGGCAGGTCCTTGTCGCCGACCCAGGCTTCCGAGATCGCACGCAGCTGCTGTCGCACGCCCCATGGCTCGTCGGCCAGTCGGGTCATGCGGAACGTCATGTCTTCGCGACCCGCGCGATTGAGCGAGCTGCGCACCGAGTTCCAGCGCTTCCCGGTGAACTCGAGCCCGGGCAGATCGACGATCGTATCGTCTGCGACGACCAGACTCCGCCAGCCCTCCGGCACCGCATCGCGGGTCGCGTCGTCGGCGCTGAAGAAGCACGGAACGAGCCCGGCCAGCTCGGCGGTGCGGATGAACTCCGCGACGGCGTCGGCGCGCGCACCCGCGGGGCCGATCGGATCCGCGAGAGCCAGCGCCACACCGGCGCGGCGCTGGTAGGCGACGATGCCGCCGGCAGTGCGCGCGTAGCTGTTGCCGTCCCACGTCGTCATCCACGACAGCGTGCCGCCGCCGTGAGCGCGCAGCGCGGTCTTGACATCGTCGACGGTGGGGGCGGGCTGGATTCCGAGGAGCGACTTGCGCTTCGCCCGGAAAGCCCGGCGCACCGCGATCATGTACGCGAGCATGATCACCCACAGGAAGCCGTTCGCCAGGGCGAGCTCGGTCTCGCCGTCCCAGCGCAGATCGATGTCGGCCTGCGAGAAGACGGTGATGAGGATCAGCACGAGTGCGGCGATGACGATGTTGAACAGCCCGAGCAGGATCACCAGCACCCACGACCAGCGGCGTCCTCGGCGGAGGCCGGTGATCAGCACGCCGATGACGACCAGATCGATGGCCAGATCGATGAACCCGCCGGAAGCGGGTTCGGTGGGGCCGAAGGGTCCGTCCGTGGCGACGAGGGTCGTGATGATCTCGACGGCGCCCAGCACCAGCAGTGCGACCACGGCGATGAGGCGCTGCTCGCGCACGGTGGTCCGCTGCACGCGCAGGGTGCGGTCGGCGAACAGGATCAGCAGCACGGCGAGCAGGTGCTCGAGGTCGGCGACCGCGCCCCAGAACAGCATCGCGATGAACACGAATCCGAGCAGCACGAGCCACCCGCGCACCCGCCACGGCGGGCGGAAGAGGCCGACGGCCGCGGCGATGCACGCCATGGTTCCTCCGGATGCGCCGACGTCGAGGGCCTGGGCCTGGGCCTCGGCCCACGCCCACGGGAGCTGCGACGCGAAGGCGAGCAGCAGCGCCGTCGCGAACATCGCGAACAGCTGGCCGATCCAGTAGTACGCGAGGGCGACGCGGCTGCCCCGGCGGAATTCGAGGTACGCCATTCCCCAGAACCCCGAGATCGTGAAGAGGTAGACCCAGGGCGCGTTCACGAAGAAGGTGCCGGTGAGGGGCGTCCACCACTTGCCGTCGAGGAAGTTCGGCAGCCCGTACGCGACGGTCTCGAACAGCGGTGTGTCTTCGAAGGGACGCCACAGTCCCTGCCACGCCACGCCGACGATCAGGATGAGCAGCACCATGGTCAGCGTCGCCGGGATCCGCCGCACGACGGCGAGAACGGGATGCGCGGGGGTTCGCGTCTCGGTCATGCGCTCAGCGTAGCGAGGACCCCGCGCCGCGTGGAGTGCGCCGTCGTGGCGAACAGTGGCTCCACGCCCACCGGAATCCCACACCGCCGCAGACCATGAAGCACGCTGCGGCGATACGGGATCCGTGGGCGGCAGATCTGCGCTCCGTGATTCCGCTCGGCCCCGATACCGCCTTGAATGGAGTCATGCCCGACGACTCCCGCCTCCGCTCTATGACATCGTTACGACGTGCGGCGGTCGCGCTCGCCGCGGCATCCGCATCCGTCGTCCTGCTGGTGTCGTGCACTGCCGAGCCGACCACGACGTCCGTGCCCGCGCCGGAGTCGTTCGTCGAGGGGCTCGACGCGCCCTGGTCGATCGCGTTCCACGACGACGTGGCTCTGGTCAGCGAGCGTGACACGGCGCGGGTGCTCGAGGTCGCCGACGGCGGCGAGACGCGCGAGATCGGCGTGATCGACGATGTCGAACCCGGCGGCGAGGGCGGTCTGCTCGGGCTCGCGGTGCACGACGGCGAGCTGTACACCTACTTCACCGCGACGGACGAGAACCGCGTCGAGCGACGGGAGATCCGCGGAGAGGCCGGCGATCTGTCGCTCGGCGAGCCGACCGTCGTGATCGACGGCATCCCCGCGGCGGGGAATCACAACGGCGGACGCATCGCCTTCGGTCCGGACGGGATGCTGTACGTCACGACCGGCGATGCGGGCGATCGCGACAGCGCCCAGGATCTCGATGCGATCGCCGGCAAGATCCTGCGCCTCACACCCGAGGGGGAGGTCCCGGCGGACAATCCGTTCGACGGCTCGCCTGTGTACAGCTACGGTCACCGGAACCCGCAGGGCATCGCCTGGGATGCCGACGGCGCGATGTACGCGAGCGAGTTCGGACAGGACACGTGGGACGAGCTCAACGTGATCGAAGCGGGAGGCAACTACGGCTGGCCCGAGGTCGAAGGCCTCGCCGGTGACGACGACTACATCGATCCCGTGCAGCAGTGGTCGCCGGATGCCGCGAGCCCGAGCGGCATCGCGGTCACCGGATCCGACGTCCTGGTGGCGAACCTGCGCGGCGAGCGCCTGCGCAGCGTGCCTCTCGACGATCTGTCCGAGAGCGCCGAGCAGTTCGTCGGCGAGTACGGTCGTCTGCGCGACGTCGTGGTGGGTCCCGGGGGCGCGTTGTGGATGCTCACGAACAACACCGACGGGCGCGGAAGCCCCACTGACGGCGACGACCGCATCCTGATCCTCGGCCGCGACTGAGCTGTGCGGCCCGAGACCCGAGGTTCGCCGCGAGACCCACCGCCACGCCGGGGGTCTCGCGCGCGATCTCCGGTTTCAGCTCCCGGCGGCGCAGGCGCATCGACGGATCGGTCATGGTCCGCGCAGTCTAACGATCGGGTGTCGGAAAGCGATCTCAGCCCTCTCAGCGCCGCTCGACCGATCCGCCCCGCGCACACCCGCCTACACTGGAGGTGTGGCGAGACTGTTGATCGTAGGCGGCTTCCTGGCCGCCATCTTCTGGGTGTACAGCATCGTCGACTGCGCCGTGCAGCCGTCGACGCGGCACCGCGGCGTGCGCAAAGCCGTCTGGGTCGCGATCGTCGTGCTCATCCCGGTCATCGGCGGCATCCTCTGGTTCGTCATCGGCCGCCGTCGCGCGAACGACCCGGGCGACGCCATCCGCGTCACCGGTCCCGACGACGACCCGACGTTCCTGCGCACCATCAGCAAGAGCGAACAGGATGCGCGCATCCGCCGCCTCGAAGAGGAACTCGCCCGCCTCGAAGACGAGACCGACGACGGCGCAGCGCCGGACCCGCGTCCGTGACGGCATCGCCCGCTGCGGAGTCTCCCGCGACGGATGCCGCAGCATCCCTCATCGCCGACCTCATCGCGCACGGCGTGCGCGATCTCGTGCTCTCACCCGGATCCCGCTCGCAGGCCCTCGCGCTCGCCGCGGTGCACGCCGCGAACCAGGGGCACCTTCGTGTGCACGTGCGCATCGACGAGCGCGTCGCGGGCTTCACCGCCCTCGGCCTGTCTCGCGAGAGCGGGGCACCGGCGGCGGCGATCTGCACCTCGGGAACCGCCGCCGCGAACCTCCTTCCTGCCGCGATGGAGGCCTTCCACTCCGGCGTGCCGCTGCTGCTGCTGACGGCCGATCGTCCGCCCGAGCTCCGCGGTGTCGGTGCCAACCAGGCGACCGTCCAGCCGGGCATGTTCTCGCCGTGGGTGCGCGAGCAGATCGACGCCCCCGTGCCGGGCGACGGCGACTGGTCGGGGCTGGGCGCCCGCGCGGTCGAGATCGCGATGGGTGCGGATGCTCCGCACGGCCACCCCGGCGTCGCCGGGCCCGTGCACCTGAACCTGCCGTCGCGCGAGCCGCTGTCGGGTCTGATCCCCGCGATCCGGGTCGCGCCCGGTGAGGTTCCGCACCCCGTGCTCGCAGCCCCCCTGGTGCTCGACCGAGGTCCGCGCACCGTCGTGATCGCCGGAGCCGATGCGGGTGCGGATGCCGAAGAGGTCGCGCACGCCGGATCGTGGCCGCTCATCGCCGAGATCGTCAGCGGCGCGCGTTTCGGTCGCCAGGTCGTGCACGGCTACCGTGCGCTGCTCGGCGACGCCGACCTCGGCGGGCGCATCGAGCGCGCGGTCGTGCTCGGCCATCCGACTCTCAGTCGCGAGGTCACCCGTCTGCTGTCGCGCGCCGACGTCGATGTGGTCGCGGTGCGCCGCGGCGGAGAAGACCTCGACCTCAACGGTCGCACCACGCCTGCGGCATCCGTCGCCGTCGCGTCCGGCCCCGCCGATCGCGAATGGCTCGGGGCGTGGCTCACGGCATCCGCCGCCCGCGCCGTCGATCTCAGCGAGCGAGCTCCCGATCCTGAAGGGCTCGCCTCGACCGACTTCGCCGCCCGCCGCGACGCCGTCAAAGCCGAGCTCGAGGCCGTGCGACGTCCGCTCGACCGGGAGCTGCTGGTGGATGCTGTCTGGCGGGCGACCTGGCCGCATGACCGGCTCGTGTTCGGGTCGTCGCGACTGGTGCGCGTGGCCGACGGCGTACTCGGCGGCAAGAAGGTGCCCGTGCACGCGAACCGCGGGCTCGCCGGCATCGACGGCACGATCGCGACGGCGACCGGCATCGCCCTGGCCAGTCAGGCAGGGGGAGCGCCGGGTGTCACGCGTGTGCTGCTCGGCGACCTCGCCTTCCTGCACGATGTCGGCGCGCTGCTGCTGCCGCCCGACGAAGACGAACCGCGCCTGCAGGTCATCGTCGGCAACGACGGCGGCGGCACGATCTTCGACGGGCTCGAAGTGGCATCCACCGCGGCCCGCGCCGACCTCGATCGCGCGTTCTACACCCCGCACACCGTGCGGCTCGAGCAGCTCGCCCTCGCCTACGGGTGGGAGTACCAGCGCATCACCACCCGCACGGCTCTCGATCAGGCGCTGACCACCCCGGCCGGCGGGCGTCAGCTGATCGAGGTCCCGCTCACGCGCTGAACCCTCGCGACGTTGTGGTCCGCCGCGCGCCCGGGCAGGATGAACGGATGAATGCGCACGCGTGGTCCCAGATCCTGCAGGTGGGCGACGGCTTCCGTCTCGCTGACGTCGATCCGTCGAGCACGCCGGGCTATCACGGCAAGAAGGCCGACGGAGCCCGTGATCTCGCAAGCGGTCTCGACGAGCTCAACGACCTGCAGGAGCGCCTGTTCGCCGAGAGCCGGGTCGGGGTCGCGAAGGACTCGGTGCTGCTGATCCTGCAGGCCATGGACTCGGCCGGCAAGGGCGGGATCGTGCGGCACGTCGTGGGCGGGGTCGATCCACAGGGCGTGGCGCTCACGGCGTTCAAGGCGCCGACCGACGAGGAACGCGCCCACGACTTCCTCTGGCGGGTCGCGCCGAGACTGCCTCAGCCCGGCTACATCGGCGTCTTCGACCGCTCGCATTACGAAGACGTGCTCATCGGGCGGGTGCGCTCGCTCGCCCCGGCCGACGAGATCGAGCGTCGCTACGACGCGATCAACGACTTCGAGGCGCAGGCGGCGGCCGCGGGAACCCGCATCGTCAAGGTCATGCTGCACATCTCACCCGACGAGCAGAAGTCACGGCTCATGGAACGTCTCGACCGGCCGGACAAGCACTGGAAGTACAACCCCGGCGACGTGGACGAGCGTCTGCTGTGGGACCGGTACATGGCCGCCTATCAGACGGTGTTCGAGCGCACCTCGACGTCGGTGGCACCCTGGCACGTGATCCCGGCGAACCACAAGTGGTACGCGCGTCTTGCCGTGCAGGAGCTGCTTCTCGCCGCGCTGCAGGGCATCGACCCGCAGTGGCCTGCCGCTGACTTCGATATCGCGGCCGAGAAGAAGCGCCTCGCCGCGAGCTGAGCTGCGGGCCGCGTTCACAAGTCAGCATGATCGCGGCAGGGTCGGCCGGATCGCGCCCGTCAGAGCCCGCCGTTCACGATTCATGCTGAATCGTGAACGCGGCGTCGCGGGCACTCAGGCGAGCGCGTCGACCAGCGGGCGGAACTTGACCCGGGTCTCGAGCAGTTCCGATTCAGGATCCGACCCCGCCACGATCCCTGCCCCCGCGTAGGCGGTGACGGCGAGTTCGGCGCCCTCGCCGGCGGTCGCGAACTGTGCGCAGCGCAGTGCGATGGCCCACTCTCCATTGCCGGCGGCATCGACCCAGCCGACCGGGCCGGCGTAGCGCCCGCGGTCGAACGGCTCCAGCTCGCGGATCGCCGCGATGGCCGCGGGGGTCGGTGTGCCGGCGACGGCGGCGGTCGGATGCAGCGCGCCCACCAGATCGAGCGACGAGCCGCCATCGGCCAGTTCTCCCTCGACGTCGGTCGCCAGGTGGAAGAGATTCGGGAGCTTCAGCAGGAACGGCTGCTCGCTCGCGGCGAGGACCCGTGTGTGCGGGCGCAGTGACGCGAGCACGCTCTGCACGGCGTACTGGTGCTCGTCGAGATCCTTCGTGCTCGAGGCCAGATGAGCGGATGCCTCGGTGTCGGCATCCGCGTCGGCGCCGCGTCCGATCGTCCCGGCCAGCACGCGCGCGGTCACGGAGCGCTCCTGCACGGTGACGAGGGTCTCGGGGCTCGCGCCGATCAGTCCGTCGACGGCGAACGCCCAGGTGTCGGGGTAGCCGGTCGAGAGCGCGCGCACGAGTCTGCGCAGGTCCGACCCGGCCGGGATGCTGCCGGTGAGGTCGCGCGCCAGCACGACCTTGCTCAGCTCACCCGCGGCGATGCGCTCGAGTGCGCGTCTCACGGAATCCTGATATCCCTGCGGACTCTGGTCGCCCGGACCCACCGTGCCCGCCCAGTGCGGCCCATACTCCTGCGTCTCGGCATCCGGGAACACGCCAGCGGTGTCGGTGCCGGTGTCGGTGTCGGTGCTGGCCGTGCGTCGGATGCTCGTGACCCACGTCCGCCCGCGGTGCCTGCCGACGATCAGCGACGGCACGATCAGCACGCTGTCCGCCGCCGAGTCCTCGTCGAACGTCAGCGCTCCGAAGGCCACGAGCCCCGTGCCCGGCAGTGTCAGGGGGTCGGTGATCTCGGCATCCTGTGCGAGGTCGCGCCATGCGGTCGCGATCGCCTGGGATCGCAGCTGCTCCGTGCCCGCGGGAACCCTGATGGTCGCCACGATGCCGCCGTCGACCGCCACGATGCCGTCGCCGCGGCGCAGCCACGCGAGGGGATTCGCCGGGTCGGCATAGGCCAGGAGATCCTCGACCGGATCGATCTCACGAGTCTCCACGACCAGCCTGCTGCTCACCTCTCCAGCCTAGTTCCCCTGTTCCCGACCGGCCTCGCCGCGGCGCAGGACGTAATCGGTCGAGACCGCCCTTCCGTCGCGAGACCCGCGACCGCGACAGGGGTTTCGCTGCGCAAGGGCGGTTTCGCCGCGGAGGGGCGGTTTCGCTTCGGAAGGGCGGTTTCGCTTCGGAAGGGGGGTTTCGCTTCGGAAGGGGGGTTTCGCTTCGGAAGGGCGGCTTACGCTGGGGGCCATGAGTGACGCACGCCCCGCCCCCGGCACCGAGATGGTCTTCCAGTGGAGCAAGTGGGACGGCTCTCCGCACTGGCGTCACGAGTGCGTCTACCTCGGCTCCGACGACTGGGGCGATTGGGTCGGACAGCCCGCGGGGTGGCACAGCGCTCGTCCGGGGGCGGCGTTCGACGCGGCGACCCCGAACGTCACTCTCATCCCTCGGCAGCCCGACTACGCGCTGACGGTGAACCGCGACCATCCGAAGGGGATGCGCGTCTACATCGACCTCGGGTGGGACATCGGCTGGTCCGACGATCCGCTGCTCGCGGTCGGGATCGACATGGACCTCGACGTCGTGCGGGTCATCGGAGAGCGCGGCACCTGGGTCGACGATCGTGACGAGTGGGCTGAGCACAGTGCGCGGTTCGGGTATCCGGCCGACGTCATGACGCGCCTCGAAGACCTGGCGCTCGACCTCGAGCACAGGGTTCGGGCGCAGACGGCTCCTTTCGACGACGCGACCGCCGATGTCTGGCTCGATCGTCTGGATGCTCTGCGGCTGGCGCCCAGGGCTCGCGCCTAGACTGGACCCGTGACCCCGAACGAAGCCAACCGCGCCGATCTCGGCAAGGACCCCGCCCGCGTCAGCGGCATGTTCGACCAGGTCGCCGCGGGCTACGACCGCACGAACACGGCGATGACCGTCGGCAACGATGCACTCTGGCGTGCGGCCACGACCCGCGCCGTCGCTCCGAAGCCGGGGGAGAAGATCCTCGACCTCGGTGCGGGCACCGCGTCGTCGTCGGCATCCCTCGCGCGCAGCGGCGCGCAGGTCGTTGCCGCCGACTTCTCGCCGGGCATGCTCGCCGAGGGGCAGCGCCGCCACGGCAGCATCCGCAATCTCTCGTTCGTGCAGGCGGATGCCACTGACCTGCCCTTCGATGACGAGGAGTTCGACGCCGTCACGATGTCGTACGCGCTGCGCAACGTCAACGACCCGAAGAAGGCGTTGCGCGAACTGCTCCGCGTGACCAAGCCCGGCGGTCGCCTCGTCATCAACGAGTTCTCCACTCCGCCGAGCGGACTCTTCCGCGCCGGGTACCGCTTCTACAACTCGCAGGTGCTGCCGCGCGTGGCCCGCGTCGCGGGGACCAACGGCGACGCATACGACTACCTCAACGAGTCGATCCGCGACTGGCCCGACCAGAAGAAGCTCGCCTCGTGGATCCGCGAGGCCGGCTGGACGGACGTCGCCTACCGCAATCTCTCCTTCGGCATCGTGGCCCTGCACCGTGCACGCAAGCCCGAAGCGAGCACATCCGCGTGAGCACGTCGAGATCCAGCACGCCCGACGACGGTAGGGTGAGAGCGTGACTTCGAGCCGCGTAGCCCCTGGTTCGCGACTGGCGAGCCGTCTCGGTTTCAGCGACCGTGTCTTCATCGGCACTGCGGGCCGTCGTGTCGCGCAGGCGATCGAAGACGGTCTCGAGAAGGTCGAGACGGGCCTCGCAGACGACGTGCGCGTCGCCGATCCGCTGGCCGACGCCGCGAGTCGGTATCTGTACGAGGCCGGAGGCAAGCGCATCCGTCCCGTGCTCACGCTGCTCGCCGCCCAGCTCGGCGACGGCAACACCGAACAGGTGATCGACGTCGCCAAGGCGCTCGAGATCACCCACCTCGGCTCGCTGTACCACGACGACGTCATGGACGGCGCCGACCGCCGCCGCGGCGTGCCCGCGGCGCAGACGGTGTGGGGCAACAACATCGCCATCCTCACCGGCGACATCCTGTTCTCGCGTGCGAGCCAGCTCATGTCGCGTCTGGGCGAACGGGCGATCCGCCTGCAGGCCGACACGTTCGAGCGACTCGTCCTCGGGCAGATGCACGAGACGATCGGTGCACAGCCCGACGACGACCCCATCGAGTTCTACATCCAGGTGCTGGCTGACAAGACCGGCTCTCTGATCGCGGCGGCCACGCAGGGCGGAGTCATCTTCTCGAACGCGCCCGCGCAGTACGAAGAGCCGCTGCGCGTCTACGGCGAGAAGATCGGCGTGGCGTTCCAGCTGCTCGACGACGTGATCGACCTCTCGGCCAAGCCTGAGGACACCGGCAAGGTGCCCGGCACCGACCTGCGCGCCGGCGTGCCCACCATGCCGTATCTGCTGCTCAAGGCCGAGACCGACGACGCGTCGATCGACCTCGCCGCCCGCATCGACGACGGCGTCGCCCGCATCGCCGAGGGAGCGGACCCGTCGATCCTCGACGGACCGCTCACCGAGCTGCGCGATCACGCAGGCACTCAGAAGACCCTCGCGCTCGCGCATTCCTGGACTCAGGATGCGATCGACGCGCTCGCCCCGCTTCCGCGTGGCACCGTGCGCGAGGCGCTGACGCGCTTCGCCGAGACCCTCGTCGAACGCTCCAGCTGATCGTGCCGCGGCCCCGCGCCGCATGCACCTGACGTGACGGCTCACGAAAGGACCCCCTATGACCAAGCTCAGACTGGCCATCGTCGGAGCGGGCCCGGCCGGCATCTACGCCGCCGACATCCTGCTGAAGGCCGAGCGCAAGTTCGACGTCTCCATCGATCTCTTCGAGCAGTTGCCGGCGCCCTACGGACTCGTCCGCTATGGCGTCGCGCCTGACCACCCGCGCATCAAGGGCATCATCAATGCGCTGCGCGATGTGCTCGACCGTGGTGACATCCGCCTGTTCGGCAACGTGCGCTTCGGTGAGGACATCACGCTCGACGACCTCAAGAAGCACTACAACGCGGTGATCTTCGCCACCGGAGCGATCCGCGACACCACCCTCGACATCCCCGGCATCGACGCGGTCGCCTCGTACGGCGCCGCCGACTACGTCAGCTGGTTCGACGGCCACCCCGACGTGCCGCGCGAGTGGCCGCTGGACGCCGCTTCGGTCGGCGTGCTGGGCAACGGCAACGTCGCTCTCGACGTCGCGCGCATGCTGGCGAAGCACGCCGAGGATCTGCTCGTGACGGAGGTGCCCGAGAACGTCTACGAGGGGCTCAAGGCCAGCGAGGTGACCGATGTGCACGTCTTCGGACGCCGCGGACCCGCACAGGTGAAGTTCACGCCGCTCGAGCTGCGTGAGCTGGGCGAACTGCGCGACGTCGACATGGTCGTCTACGACGAGGACTTCGACTACGACGAGGCATCGAAGGATGCCGTGGCCAGCAACAAGCAGGTCATGGTCATCGACCGCATCCTGCAGTCGTGGCGCAAGCGCCCGTCGGTCAACGACGCCAGAGGCGATGAGAACAACGTCGGTGGCACGGCATCGCGTCGTCTGCACCTGCACTTCTGGGCCCGTCCGGTCGAGGTCCGCAAGGACGAGGCAGGGCGCGTCGCCGCGCTCGTCTACGAGCGCACGAAGCCCGACGGTCAGGGCGGTGCCGTGGGCACCGGCGAGATGCGCGAGGTCCCTCTGCAGGCGCTCTACCGCGCGATCGGCTACTTCGGTTCGCCGCTGCCGGGTGTGCCGTTCGACAAGAAGCACGGTGTGATCCCGAACCGCGAGGGCCAGGTGCTCGCGAAGGACTCGAACCAGCAGATGACCGGCATCTACGCGACCGGCTGGATCAAGCGCGGACCCGTCGGCCTGATCGGCCACACCAAGTCGGATGCGATGGAGACCGTGCGTCACATCATCAACGACCAGGGCTCGTGGTGGCACCCGGAGGACCCGTCCGAAGAGGCGATCCCCGCGCTGCTGCAGGAGCGCGGCGTGAAGTGGACGGACCTCGACGGCTGGCACCGCCTCGACGAGCACGAGATCTCTCTCGGCGCACCGCACGAGCGCGCCCGCGTCAAGGTCGTGCCGCGTGACGAGATGGTGCGCGTCTCGCGAGGTGAGTGACCGTCACAGAATCGTTGTGTGCCCTCCGCTTGTCGGAGGGCACACGTCTTTAGGCTGGGCGCATGCGTCTGCGTCTGCGTCCACTTCTCGTTCTCGGCACCGTCGCCGCGATCGTCCTCGCCGGATGCACGGCGCAGCCCGCGCCGAAGCCGGAGCCGACCATGTCGGAGTCCGACGCCGTGACGCCGACCCCGACCCCGACCGCCGAACCGATCGCGACGCCGGAGCCGGCCTTCGACGTGACCTGCGACGATGTGGCTGCAGAGATGTCGGCGCTGTTCGGCGAACCGTCGAGTCCTGTCGAGCCGGTGCTGTCCGTCGTGTCGACGATGAGCTGGATCCCGGGGCCGGCTCAGTACATGTTCCAGCAGGTGGGCGGAATCGCGTGCACCGCCGGCGAGGAGGCCGACCGCAGGTGGGAGGTCACGATCGTCCCCGATGCGCAGACCGTGATCGAGGGCGCGACCGAGCGACAGGGGTACTGGGGCGAGCAGGCAGGCTGCGTCGAAGGCATCTGCACGTTCGAGTTTCCGGATGGCGATGTGCTGCTCTCGGCCACGGTGTTCGAGCCGGGTATCGCTGCGGACGAGACTGCACGAGTGGACGAGGCGATGCGTCGACTCGCCGCCGATGCGGCAGCGACCCTGCGGGATGTCGAGCACATCGACAGCGACATCGTCGGAGCGCCGTGCGAGAGGTACATCACAGAGCAGCAGGTGAACGAGCAGTTCGGGGTGTCGGATGCGACGCTCTACACGGACTTCGGCGGATGGGGCATCCCGGCCGAGATCTATCACGTCGCCAACGGCGCCCGGATCTGCATGTACCGCACGTCGGCGGGCGAGTACGAAGGACCCACCTATCTTCTCTTGACCGCTCTTCCCGGCGGCGCCTGGGCGTTCGAGCAGCAGGCAGGCGATCCGGCGACCGTCGAGGGTGCGGATGCCGCTAAGACGAGCACCGGCGAGCACGGAGAGAGCTTCCTCGACGTGCAGGTCGGAGGGGACTGGATCAGGCTCGTCACATACGACGACGGCTCCGGTGCGGCCGACCCCACGCCGTCGGCGGAGTCGGTGGTGCGCAACCTCACAGTGGGGCAGCCCGCTCCTCAGTAGCCTGCGGCTCGTGGGCTAGCCTGGCCGCATGACTGACTGGAGACCCGACGTCCTCGGCGACGAGTTCGAGCAGCTGACGCTCGAGCTCGGAGAGGACGACGAGGGGCCGGTCGTCGCCACCCTCGTGCGCGCGCTTCCGGGCGAGCAGCCGTGGTGGGATCTTCGCCGATGGGGGAGTGCGCTGCGGCGCAGGCCGCTGAACGACGTCGATGTGCTCTACGTACATGGGTGGTCGGACTACTTCTTCCAGAAACGGCTCGCTCGGTTCTGGACCGCCCGTGGCGCGCGCTTCTTCGCACTCGACCTGCGCAAGTACGGCCGGAGTCTGCGCGATGGTCAGACGCCCGGGTACATCACCGACCTCGCGACCTACGACGAAGACATCGCAGCAGCCCTCGATGCGATGGGGCGCGGTGCGGAGGGGGCTTCCTCGACGCGCCGGCTCGTCCTGCTCGGACACTCGACCGGTGGGCTCACGCTCAGCCTGTGGGCGTCACGTCACCCCGACACGGCTGACGCCGTGATCCTGAACAGTCCGTGGCTCGAGTTCCAGGTCGCGTCGGCCCGGCCGCTGATCGCGCCCGTCGCGGAACTCCAGGCGCGCTGGGCGCCCCGCGAGGTGGCGCCCCAAGTCGACCTCGGCTTCTACACCCGCGCACAGCAGGAGGTGGCCGACCCTGATGACCCGGTCGAGACCAACCCGCTGTGGCGCCCCGCACAGACGATGGCGGTGCACGCCGGATGGTTCCACGCGATCCTGACGGGACACGCGACGGTGGCGCACGGGCTCACGATCGATGCGCCCGTGTGCGTCTTGCTGTCGTCGAGATCGGCGACGCCCACGCGATGGTCGGAGGATCTGACCCGTGCCGACTCCGTGCTGGTCGTCGACGATATCGCTCGCGCGGCGCTGAAGCTCGGAACCTCGGTCACCGTCGAGCGGATCGACGGTGCTCTGCACGATGTCTTCCTCTCTCGCCATGAGGCGAGAGAGGAAGCCTATCGTCGTCTCGATCGGTGGGTCAGAGGCTGGTCGGCCGTGGGCTGAACGGCCTCACACGTAGTACATCGCGCGAGCGAGGCGCTCGGCGTCGTCGGCATCGCCGCTCAGGACCGCCGCGCGGAAATCGCGGTAGACCTGCAACATGCGCGCACGGTCCCCTTCGGGCAGGGTCCACGAGCGGAGATTGCGGAACAGCGCCATGCTCGCGTCATTGATGAGCACCTGGTGCTGGACGTTGCGGCTGCGATCGCTGAGGAAGGAGAAGACCTCCCAGCGTGCGTCGGACAACTGCTCGCCGTCGTCGAGCGCACTGCACATCCTGTCGACGAGAGTCGCGAGTTCCTCGCGCTCGTCCTGCGTCATCCGGCTCACCCCCATGCGAGCGGAGACGCCGGCCTGATAGCCCGCGAACTCGAGGGTCTGCTCGACGACCTCGGGTGTGACCGTCGTGACCTCGGTGTACCTGCTCGGGTACATCGTGACGAGTCCGAGCCGCTCGAGTCGCTGCAGCGCCTCGCGCACCGGAGTGCGCGACACGTGCAGTTCTTCGGCGACGTCGACATCGCGGATGCGATGCCCGGGTTCCAGCACGCCGTCGACGATCTGCGCCCCGATGTGCTGGAAGACCTCCTCTGCCAATAACTGCTTACTCTCTCGAATACTCGTCATCGAGCTGTTGCTGATCATGGATTGCCCCCAGTTGCATGTCCACTTCCGGGCCCCCCAAGATGTGCCCGGACGCTCACTACATCACGAACTCGGTCGCGATGCCAATAATCCACAAGTGCATTTTCCGGCGGGCCTTCAGGGGCTCGTCGGCGGTGCATCCTCGGGGGATTCGTTGACAGGAATCTGTGGCCGGCGGGCGTGGGACGCCCGCCGGCCACGAACGATGTCGTGCACGGAGCTGCACTGCGCCCAGTCCCCACAAGGCGGGAACCATGATCCGCAACGCGGACCGTGGTTCGGCAGCGCGTCATGCATCGACGCATCGTCAACCACACCGAGATGCGGCTGTTTCCAGTCTCAGGCACCCGGCCCCATATATCGGAATGGGATTCGTGGAGAGCGTTGTCGCGCGTCTCGACCGTCGGAGAGGACGGGTTGCGCCGGGGTGCGCGATCGTCACGGATCCGATCCCCCCTTCCCGCTCAGGGAGTCCTGTGTCCACTAGCGTGGGGATCGTGGACAAACGGCAGCGGGCTCTCCTGGCACTGCCGTCCGGCGAACTCTCGAACAGCTCCGCGTTCCAGGTGTTCGAAGACATGCTCGCCTCGATCTATGACGGCGAGCTCGCGCCCGGCGACCCGGTGAGCGAGAACGACATCGCCAAGAAGTACGGTGTCTCGCGGACTCCGGCGCGAGAGGCGATCCAACGGCTCAGAGAACTCGGGTTGGTCGAGGCGTCGGCCGGTCGCACCTCTCGAGTGGTGCTGGTGTCCGAGCAGACCGTCCGCCACGCTCTGGTGGTGTGGGAGGCGCTCATGATGGCCGCAGCCACCGAGACGGTCACACGCATCGACGCCGCCGACATCGAGCTCATGCAGGCGAGCATCGATGAGTTCCGCGAGGCGGCGAGCCGCGGAGACGCGGGACGGGCCGCGCAAGCGAACTACGATCTGTTCGCCGCGCTTGTCACGAAATCGACCAATCCGCTCCTCGTGAAGAGCGTCGCGCTCACGGTCCACATGATCCGGCTCGGCGGTATGTCCTTCCCGCGGTGGGTGGATGCGAAGCGGCTCGGCGCCGCGCACGTCGCTCTCATCGACGCGCTTCACGCGCGGGACGTAGACGCCGCGAAGGCGGCGATCAGTGCCGCGGCCGACTTCCGACTCGCTCCTGATCCGGATGCCGTCGGTGCTCTCGATTCGTAGCCGCCGACACGGCTTCGGCTCGCGAGAGAATGCTTGACGATTCCCCCGTCAGCACTTGTATACTGGTATGCAAGTAGGGTGATCGATGCGTATCCGGTTGGGGAGCCGAATGCGCGCTTCTGGGGCGATGAACTACTTGCGGGTCTTGCTGGTGGCCTTTTGGGGAAGAGTGTCAGCAAGACCCACAACCTCTCTGCGCCGTCATCGCCGTGCGCGACAAGGTGTTTTCCTCTGGCCCCGCGCATCGGGGTGCAGGCCCGATTTCACCGCATCGCCTTAGGGCTCATCGCCCACATGCAATCGAACTTTCGCCGGGGCCTATCAATTCACTAGGTAATCTAGTTATATTGGTGATGACCCGATCCCCAGTCGGGAGAGATGGAGATCGTCCGAGGTTTCAGCCGGTGGTGCTGGCCTCGAGTATCTCGTTCCGGGAGGTCCGGCCCCTCGTCCCCAGAACACGGGTCGGACCTCCTCGAGACCGGCGGTGCGCTGGATGCCGACAGAAGGCGCGGGTCGAAGGCTTCGTCGAGGAGCGGGGCTCCCAGCCACGACGAAGGGGCGGATGCGCGGCATCCGCCCCTTCGCCGTCCGCCTGATCAGCGGTAGTTGATGAACTGCAGATCGAGGTCGAGGTCGGCGCCCTTGAGCAGGGCGATCACCGACTGCAGGTCGTCGCGGCTCTTGGACTGCACACGCAGCTCGTCGCCCTGGATCTGGCTCTTGACGCCCTTGGGGCCCTCGTCGCGGATGAGCTTGTTGATCTTCTTCGCGTTCTCCGACGAGATGCCGTCCTTGAGCGTCGAGACGATGCGGAACTCCTTGCCGCTGGCGAACGGATCGCCCGACTCGAGGCTCTTGAGCGAGATGCCGCGCTTGATGAGCTTGCTCTGGAAGACGTCGAGAACGGCCTTCGCGCGCTCCTCGGTGCCGGCGATGATCAGGATCTGCTCACCGCTCCAGGCGATCGAGGCGCCGGTGCCCTTGAAGTCGTAGCGCTGCTCGATCTCCTTGCGGGCCTGGTTCAGGGCGTTCTCGGCCTCCTGGTGATCCACTTTCGAGACGATGTCAAAGGAACTGTCAGCCATACCTCAAAGTGTATCGATCCGGTCGATTCCACGCTGATCTGGAAGCGTTTCCATGGCCGTCGACACGCGCACCCCCGGTCACGGATTGGTATCGGCCCTCCGATTCATTGGGAATCGGAGCAAATCTTGTGCATACTGTAAGCGCTTGCAGTTCATGCAGGTCATCAGCACTCAGAGAGGCACACACCAATGAAGGTGAACAAGAGGGGCATCGCCGCCGCCGGCGCCATCGCCATCGTTTCGACTCTTACGCTTGCCGGTTGCTCGACCGGCGGTGCAGGCGACGACGCAGCCGAGAGCGACAGCGGCAGCACGCTGACCGTGTGGGTCGACGCCGAGCGCGTGGACGCACTGCAGGCCGCAGCCGACTCGTACGAGGAGAAGACCGGCGTCGCCGTCGAACTCGTCGGCAAGTCCGTCGACGACATGAAGGACGACTTCATCCAGCAGGTGCCGACCGGCAAGGGTCCCGACGTGGTCATGGGCGCGCACGACTGGCTCGGCGAGCTGTCGACCAACGGTGTCGTCGCCCCGCTCGAGCTCGGCGACTCCGCCGCCGACTACCTGCCCGTCGCGCTGCAGGCCGCGACCTACGAGGGCACGGTGTACATGCTCCCGTACGCGGTCGAGAACATCGCCGTGCTGCGCAATGCCGACCTGGTCCCCACTGCACCCACGAGCTTCGACGACATGGTCTCGAAGGGCACGTTCGTGGTCGAGCAGGGTACCGAGGGCAACCCGTACCACCTCTACCCGTTCCAGACCGCGTCGGGTGCCCCCGTCTTCGGCACCGACGACTCGGGCAGCTACGACGCCGCTGATCTGCAGCTGGGCAGCGAGGGCGGCTTCGCTTTCGCCGACTGGCTCGGGGCTCAGGGGGCTGCCGGCACGCTCAACACCGACATCGACGGTGAGATCGCCAAGCAGCAGTTCCTCGACGGCACCGCCGCCTTCTGGCTGACCGGCCCGTGGAACGTCGGCGCGGCCACCGACGCGGGCATCAATGTCGCCATCGACCCCGTCCCCAGCCCCACCGGTGAGACCGCCTCGCCGTTCGCCGGCGTGAAGGGCTTCTTCGTCAGCTCCGAGTCGAAGAACAAGGTCGCCGCGAACGACTTCCTCGTGAACTACATCGGCACCGAAGAGGTGCAGCTCGAGCTGTTCGAGGCGGGCAACATCCTCCCCGCGCTCACCGCTGCTGCCGACACCGCGGCATCCGACCCGATCATCGCCGGCTTCCAGGCCGTCGGCGCCGACGCCGTCCCGATGCCCGCCATCCCCGCGATGGGTGCCGTCTGGGAGTTCTGGGGTGTCGCCGAGGCGGCCATCATCAACGGCTCCGACCCGACGACGACGTGGCAGAAGCTCGTCGACGACGTGACCGCGGCGATCAAGTAACTCAACTCAGCACGATCCCTGCCGGGGCGGACCTCGTCCGCCCCGGCAGATTCACGACGGGGACGACATGACAGAAACCGCTGAGCCCACGGCTCCACTGAACAAGCGCCAGCGCCAGGCCGCGAGGATCGCCGAGGCGGCCTCCGGCCCGATCGGCTGGATGCTGCTGAAGATCCTGCTGCTGGCCGTGGTCGACGCGATCGCGCTCTATGCGGTCTTCGTGCTCTTCGGACAGCAGGAATGGCTGATCCTCGGGATCGTCGTCGCGGTGACGGTCCTCGTCAACTACATCTACTTCTCACGCAAGCGCGTGCCGGCGAAGTATCTGACGCCGGGCATCATCTTCCTCGTGCTCTTCCAGGTGTTCACGCTGCTGTACACCGGCTACATCGGATTCACGAACTACGGCACCGGCCATAACGGCACCAAGGACCAGGCGATCTCGTCGCTGCTCGCCTCGGCGCAGCAGCGGGTCGAGGATTCCGCCACCTATCCGGTGACCGTGGTCGAGCAGTTCGGCACGTACGGCCTGCTCGTGACCGATCCCGAATCCGGCGACGCCCTGCTCGGCACGAGCGAGCAGCCCCTGCAGGAGGTCGACGCGGACTTCGAGGGCGGACGGGCCGTCGCCGTCGACGGCTGGACGACGCTCCCGCTCGCGACGGTCTTCACCCTCTCCGAAGAGCTCGAGGCGCTCTCGGTGCCGTTCAGCGACGACCCCAATGACGGCAGCCTGCGCGCACCCGACGGTCAAAGCGGGTATCTGTACGTCTCGACGCTCGAGTACGACGCGGATGCCGACACGATCACCGACACGGACACCGGCGCGGTCTACTCCGACACAGGAGAGGGCGCGTTCACCGCCGACGACGGTGCGACGCTCATGCCCGGCTGGCAGACCACCGTCGGCTTCGACAACTTCATCCGCGCGGTGAGCGACGAGAACATCCGCGGCCCGCTGATCTCGGTGACGATCTGGACGTTCGTCTTCGCGCTGCTCTCGGTCGCGACGACGTTCTTCCTCGGACTGCTGCTCGCGCTGGTGTTCAACAACACCCGCATGCGGTTCCGCAACGGCTACCGCATCATCCTGATCCTGCCGTACGCCTTCCCGGCCTTCCTCTCGGCGCTCGTGTGGGCCGGAATGATGAACGAGAGCTTCGGCTTCATCAACCAGGTCATCTTCGGGGGAGCGGACATCCCGTGGCTCACCGATCCGACCCTCGCCAAGGTCTCGGTGCTGCTCGTGAACCTGTGGCTGGGCTTCCCCTACATGTTCCTGGTCTGCATGGGAGCGCTGCAGGGCATCCCCGACGAGGTGAACGAGGCCGCCGTGATGGACGGTGCGAACCCGTGGCAGATCTTCCGACGCATCAAGCTGCCACTGCTGCTCGTGACGGTGGCCCCGCTGCTGATCTCGTCGTTCGCGTTCAACTTCAACAACTTCAACCTCATCTACATGCTGACGAAGGGCGGGCCGCGGTTCGACGACGTCAGCATCCCCGTCGGGCACACCGACATCCTGATCTCGATGGTCTACAAGGTGGCGTTCACGGGCCAGTCCCGCGACTACGGCCTGGCATCCGCCTTCACGATCCTCATCTTCATCGTGGTGGCGACGATCTCGATCATCAGCTTCCGCAAGACCAAGGCCCTCGAGGAGCTGAACTGACATGAGCACCACCGACCTCAGCACCGCCGCCTCCGTGACGGTCTCGCCCGGCCGCGCCCCGCGTCGACGCCGTCACGGCTTCCGCTCGTGGTTCGCCGACACCGGATGGCGTCACGTCGTCGCCATCGTCGTCAGCGCCTTCGCGCTCTTCCCCCTGCTGTACGTCGTGTCGGCGTCACTCAACCCGAACGGCACGTTGACCGGATCGAACCAGCTGTTCTCGGCGTTCGGCATCGACAGCTACGTGCGCATCCTCAGCGACCCGCAGAATCCGTACGGCCTGTGGTTCCTCAACACCCTGCTCGTCGCGGTGATCACCGGCGCCGTGACCGTCTTCATCGGTGCTCTCGCCGCATATGCCTTCTCGCGCATGCGCTTCGCGGGCCGTCGCATCGGCCTCGTCACGATCGTCGTGGTCCAGATGTTCCCGCAGCTGCTCGCGGTGGTCGCGATCTTCCTGCTCATGACGACGCTCGGCGACTGGTTCCCGGCGATCGGGCTCAACACGCACACGGGACTGATCCTCGTGTACCTGGGTGGCGCGCTCGGGGTGAACACCTACCTGATGTACGGCTTCTTCAACACGCTCCCCATGGAGCTCGACGAGGCCGCCCGCATCGACGGCGCGGGCCACGCGCGCATCTTCTTCACGATGATCCTGCCGCTGGTGGCACCGATCCTCGCGGTCGTCGCGCTGCTGTCGTTCATCGGCACGGTCAACGAGTACGTGATCGCCAGCGTCATGCTCGTCGACGTCGAGCAGCAGACGCTCGTGGTGGGTCTCACCAAGCTCGTCGCGAACCCGCGCTACGCGGACTGGTCGGCGTTCTCGGCGGGCGCCGTCATGGCGGCCGTTCCGGTGATGATCCTGTTCCTGTTCCTGCAGCGGTACATCGTGGGCGGTCTGACGGCGGGCGCGACCAAGGGCTGAGCGCCCAGGGCTCGAGCACCCGGGACCGTGCGCTCAGAACGGAGCGCGCGCACCGTCTCGGCGTTGCGAGCGGACGGTCGTCGGACCTGGTCGTACGGTGGTCCCATGGCACGGATCGGGGGACGCAATTCGGCGATGAGCTGGATCGCCGCGGTGTTCTGCACGGGCGTGGTCGCGGCGCTGATCTGGTTCGCGATCCCGATGTTCCCGACGCTGGAGGCGTTCGTCGGCGATGCGCTCCGTTCGCTGTTCCCCTGAGGCGGCGAGGCCCCTCCTGCCCTGTGATCACGCGGTATGGCGACACGTCGGCACGCCTGCGTGGGGGCGCGGTCTCGCGGCGGTAACCTCGCAGAGCACACACCCGATGAGAGGCGCACCCCATGAGTGACCCCGAGGTTCCCCAGCCCGAGCGGCCGAAGGACGTCAACGACGTCGTCGACAGCGCGAACGCTGGTCTCGAAGCCGCTGAGGCCGCGCGTGCAGACGTCGCCGCCGCTCCGGCCGAGACCACCGCGGCCGACGCCGCGACCCCGTCCGCCGATCCGGCGATCGACCCCGATCTCGCGGCTTTCGAAGCCGCCGAGCGCGACCACCCGGGCACGTTCGCGACGCCCGAGCTGAACAACCCCGCGTTCCTCGACCCCGAGCCGGATGCCGACCCGACGTGGGACACGAAGGCGGATGCCGCGTCATCCGACGCCGCGAAGTCCGACACTGCGACGGATGCCGCCACGACGACGGCCTTCACCGCACCTGCGCCGCCCGCCGCGAACACCGGCCTGCACGAGGAGTCGGCCATGGCCGGTGCCGCGTACGCCGGAGCATCCGCCGCCGACACGCGCATCGTGCCGTCCGAGCCCGCCCGCACGGAGTCCGCTCCCGCCGACACCGTCATCGCGCCCGTGCAGCAGCAGCCGATCTTCGTGCAGGCTCCCGAGCCGCCGCGCGAGCGCGGCAACCGCGGCACGGCCGGTGCGATCGGCCTGCTGGCCACCCTCGCGTTCGCGATCCTGTACCTGGCCGCGACGCTCGGTGTCCGCGCGTTCGAGGGAGAGGTCACCGGAGCGAACATCGCGGATGCGGCGATCGCCCCGCTGGTCACCTGGAGCTACTGGGTTCCTGTGGCCGTGTTCTTCTTCGGCTTCTGGCTTCTCGGTGCGTTCATCAACCGCGGACGCTGGGGCCTGTGGGTCGTCTTCGGCATCATCGTCGGCGCGATCGCCTACGGCGGGCACCTCCTGGGCCAGCTGTTCCAGGCGCCGTTCTGGCTGCTCAGCGCGAGCGAGGCCAACGAGCTCATCGGTTCGCAGCTGCTCGCACCCCTGGCCATCGCCGCGTTCGTCTTCGCGCGTGAGCTGACCATCTGGTTCGGCGCGTGGGTCGCACGCAGCGGTGCCCGCAAGACCGAGCTCAACGCCGAGGCGCAGCGCGAATACGAGCGCACGCTCGAAGCCGGCCCGACCCTGTCGCGATAGTCACGACCATGTCATCGCCGAACCCCCGTGGACCCGAGTCCGCGGGGGTTTCGGCCGTTCTGGCACTGGTTCTCGCGACGGTCGGCTTCTTCGCGCTGGCCGTCTTCGGCCTTGGCGCTCTGACGATCGCGACCGACACCGACATCATCGCGGTCGAGGGACTCGGGCAGATCCCGGGGGCCGCCGGCATGCTCGTCGCGGTGCTGGCGTTCGCACTCGGACTCTGGGTGGCGCTGCGCCGCGAGCATCCGTCGTTCCTGTCCGTTCCGGGCATCGGCGTGGGGGTCGGGCTCGCCCACCTCGTCGCCGTGTGGGTGGGAGTGGTGCTGGGCACCGGCGACCTCGTGGTCGCCACCGCCGTGGCCGGCGACCTCGTGCGCGGGGGAGCGAGCCTGGTGCTTCTGCTCGTCGCCGCGGTGGCCGCCTGGGGCGGCATCGCGCTGCGGCGCACCCGAACGAGCCACCCGCAGTGGCCATGGGAGAAGGACGACGACGAGTAGGACGCAGGATTCCGGCTCGTCAATCGGCGCCCAGCGGGCACGGTCGTCGTACGCTCTACGTGTGGAGCGCTCGCTGGAGACGCAGGTCGACCAGGCTGTTCAGGCCTGGCTGCGCTGGGTGCCGCGCTGGGAGCCGGCCACCCATCGAGGGCGAGTCGCGCCCTGCCGCCGGTGTCTCGGCTCGCCGATCCTCTCGGCCGCAGGCATCGCGGGCAACACCCCGCACGGTGTGCAGCACGGTCTGTCGACGCGGATCAAGACGATCGTCGATCATGCGGTCGCCGAGTACACCGAGCGCAATCTGCCTGTGCTGCAGCGCGAGCTCGACCAGCAGGCCGCCCGCAACCGCGCCCGCGCGTATCGGCCGTCGGAAGATCTCGACCCCGAGTTCGACGGGATGCCGCTGGATCCCGATCCGGTTCCCGGGGCGCCCTTCCTCTTCACGATCGCGGGTCTCGCCGACGACGCGGCTGCCGAGCTCCCTCCGCTGCCGCCGCTGAGCGACGAGGAGAAAAGCGCGCTGCGACAGGAGGTCGGCCTCGCCGACGAGTACGCCAATCTCGTCGGACGCGAGATCTGCGGCATCCTGCTTCGCCACCGCCTCTACATCCAGGCCGCGATCTCGCAGCACGTCGAGCCGCAGATCGAGGCGATGCTCGCCGAACTGACGCAGTCGCTCGACTCGCCGTTCGACCCCGACACGCCCTGACCCGACACGCCCTGACCCGAGACACCCTGACCCGACCCCGCTGAGCTGTTCAGACACCGACGGTACGGCGCGGTGAGTCCCGCACGTCTCGTCCCGCACGTCGGACCTGCGTATCCGCTGAAAGACGAGGGATGCCGTTGTCATCCGCTCTGCACGGTGGGTATCGTTTTTCGATAGATATCCATTGCTCATCGATAGGGGCGCCATGCATCCTCGAGTCTCTCGCGCGCTGAAGGCGCTGATCGTCGTCCTGCTCGCGCTGCTGCTCGCGAGTCAGATCCTGGTGATCCCCGAGGTCGCGCGCATCACTGCGCTGCGCAACCCCGACGTCGTGCAGCTCGAGGTGCCCGGCATCATCGGCGCGGTCGTCTTCATGGCGCTCATCGAGGTCACGTTGGTGTGCGTCTGGTTCTTGCTGTCGCTCGTGCAGACCGACCGCATCTTCCGGGTCGAGGCGTTCCGCTACGTCGACATCATCCTCGGGGCGCTGGTCGCGGCGGGGGTGCTGATCCTCGCGTCCTACCTCGTGATCGTCGCGAACCGGGCCGTGTCGCTCTCGCTGTCGCTGCTCGCGATCCTCGGTGTGGTCGTGAGCGCCGCGCTCGCCTTGCTCGTCGTGGTGCTGCGCGGTCTGCTGCGCAAGGCGCTCGAGCTCGAGCAGGATCTCTCCGAGGTCGTCTGATGCCCATCGTGATCGATCTCGACGTGCAACTCGCGCGCAAGAAGATGAGCGTGCAGGACTTCGCCGACGCCATCGGCATCACCCCCGCGAACGTCGCGGTGCTGAAGAACGGCCGGGCCAAGGCGGTGCGCTTCACCACGCTCGAGGCGATCTGCCGCGTGCTCGAGTGCCAGCCGGGTGACATCCTGCGCTGGGTGCCCGATTCCGAGGAGGCATCATGACCGTGCCGCTCACCGCATCGGACGCATCGGCGGCGCCGGTCGCGCCTTCGGTCACGTGGGGCGAGACGGTCGCCCGGCACCTGCTCGACGAGCGCGCGTGCCCGGTCTGCCACACCGCGCTGCAGTGCGGATGCTGTGCGCGCTGCGGCGCCGACCTGCGCGGGACGATCGGCGTCACCGTGTGGGAGTCGTCGCTCGCGGCCGCGACGGCGCTGCGCGCACGGGAAGAGCTGCTCCGCCGCATCCCTGTCGTGCGTGCTGCGGCGGTGTCCGCGCGCAGCCACGCCTCTGCTCCCGCAGCTCCCGCCTCCGGGGCGCCGGCATCGTCGCTTCGCGCATCCTCTCCGCCCGCGCCGCCCGTGGGCGGATCACCGCGCGGGGGAGACGCCGATCCGCAGGGGAGCGCCACGCTGCAGTCGGTGCTCGCCACCGCGGGTGCGGGTCTCTTCGCCGTCGCGGCGATCGTCTTCACGTACTTCAACCCCGACCTGGCCGACCGTGCTCTGCGCAGCGTGATCGTCGGGCTCATCACCCTGCTGTTCCTCGGTGGCGCCTGGCTGCTCTCGCGGCGCGGGCTCCGGTTCTCGGCCGAGGCGGTGGGCGGACTCGGTCTGGTGTTCGCGGGTCTCGACATCCATGCGGTCGCCCAGCTCGCGGCTCCCGGAGTCGACCCGTGGCTGACGTCGGCGCTCGCGACGGCGGCTGCCGGTGGCGTGATGCTGCGTGTCGGGACTCGTCGCGGCATCCGCATCTGGCAGTGGACCGCCGTGCTGGCGATGGCGCTCACTCCCGCGATGCTGGGTGCCGCCGGCGGAACCCCGCTGACCGCCGCGATCGGCGCGATCGGCGTCGCGTTCGCCGGGGCGGCCCTCATCGAGTGGCTGCGCCTGCCGACGGTCGAGGTCGTGACACTCACCGTCGTGCAGCTCGTCGCCGGGCTGACCGCGCTCGTGCTGGTGTGGCGGGTCGACGCGGGCGACACCCTGCTCTTCCTGTTCACGGTGAGCGCGCTGCTCGCGCTGATCGCGACACATGCGGTGATCGCCGCACGACGCATGCTCGCAGGACTCTGGGCGTTCGGCGCCGGGGGTGTCGGGTCCGTGGCGCTCATCGTCGCGGTCGTCGCGCTCACCGGGAACGGCGTGGTCGCGACCTCGATCCTGTTCGACGGCTCGGTGATGCTGGCCGTCGTCCCGGCATCCGCCGCGCTGGCGCTCGTGCTGATCGGCGCGGTCGTGCCGCTGCCGCGGGCGGTGCCGCGCAGGTTCGTCGTGGCCGGTGCGCTCACGGTGCTCGCGGGGCCGGCGCTGCTGGTGCTCGCCCCCTCGGCGCTCACGGGACTCTCTACGGTGCGCGAGTTCCTGCGAGTGAACGATGAGATCGGTCCGGTCGGCATGCCGGGCTGGGGGCTGCCGCTCGGACTGCTGGCGATGTGTGCGGGACTCGGCGTGTTCAGCGTGCTCGCGCGGCGTCGCGACGGCATCCGCCGATTCGCGAACACGACCACGCTGCTCGCGCTGTGCGCCGGGGCGATCGCGGTGCTGGTGGTCGGGTGCGGTCCTCAGCTCGTGCTGCCGGCCGCGATCGCGGTGCTCACGGTGCCGGTGGTGCTGCTCGCCGCCGCGCTGTGGGTGCTGCCGACGCTGCTCGAAGGACGCGGCCTGCGGATCACCGCGCTGACCGCCGCGCATGTCGCGCTCATCGCCGCGGTGATGATCGCCTGGCGTGAACCCGCCGTGGTGCCGCTCGCGGGCGCGGGCACGCTCGTCGCGCTCACTGCTCTCGTGGCCGTGCTGCCGACCCCGCGGCGGTTCCTCTACGTCGGTGCCGGGTTCGGGTATGCGCTCGTCCTCGTCGCCACCGCGCTGAGCCTCGCGGGAGTCGGGGGAGTCGCGCAGCTGTCGCTGACGGTCTCGACCGGCCTGCTCGCCGCGATCGCCGCGACCTATCTGCCGTCGGTCGGCGCTCGGGCGTGGCAGGCGGTGCTCGTCGTCTCGGCCGTGCCGTTCGGCATCGGCATCCTGCAGGTCGTGGTCGAACGCAGCGGATGGACGGCGCTGTCGACCGGACTCATGTTCGCGCTGGCCCTCTCGCTCATGCTCACCCGCCGGCCCGGACTCACCCTGCTCGTGCGCACGGCGGCCGCTGCGATGCTCGTGCCGACGCTCGCCGTGATGATCGTGTGCCTGGGGGCGCGGCTGCTCGAGGCGAGCGGATCTCCCGTGGCGCTCCCGATCATCGCGGTGCTCGTCGCCCTCGTGCTGCCGTCGACCTCGATGGTCCGAGAGGTGCTGCGCGCCCGAGGGCACTCCCCGGCGACGGCCGATGCGGCTCGCGTCGCGATCGAGGTCTCGGCGCTGGTGACCGGGGCGATCGCCACCGCGCTCGCCGTGGGCCGCGAGGCGGCCGGCCTCGGCACGACCTTCCTGGTGCTCGTGATCCTCGGCCTCGGCGCCGCCGCGCAGGCGCTGTTCGCCGGTCGCCGCTACGCCTGGGCGGTCGCCGGCGCCGCGTTCACCGGGGCCCTCTGGTCGGTGTGGGGGATGGTCGGCGTCGACGTGTTCGAGGCCTATCTGCTGCCGCCCACGCTCGGTGCCGCGATCGTGGCGGTGCTGCTCACGCTGCGCGGACACCGGGTCACCGCGCTGTACGGCGCCGCATTGCTGGTGGCGATCGGACCGATCGTCGCACTCGTCGCGGTGATGGAACCGGATGCCGCGGGGCAGGGGCTCGACGTGCAAGGACTCGGTGGGCAGGGCTCTCTCGTGCAGGGTGACGTGATGTGGCGCGTGCTCGGGCTGCTCGCGGCGGCCTGGGCGCTGCTGGCACTCGAGGGGCTCGTGCGCAGACCGACCGGGCCGCGGATGCGTCGGCTCCGCGCTCTGCAGATCCCCACGCTGCTCGGGGCCGCGCTCGCCGCGACGGTCGCGTCCGTGCAGGGCATCCGCCTCGGTCTCGGGTGGGACCAGCCGACCTGGCACGGGGCGGGGCTGTTCCTCGCGTGCCTCGGCGTGAGTGCAGTCGGTGCGGCCGCGCTCGCGCTGGCGGCCCACGGCATCCGTCGCGCCGCGCCCTCGGGCTCGCCTCTGCGCGCGAGCCGGTGGCTCGCGGCGCCGGCCGCGCTCGCGCTCGCCCTCGGCGTGTGGTTCGCGATCGAGCGCGACTGGTTCTCGATCTGGGCCATGTGGGGCCTGATGCTCGCATACCTCGTGATGGTCGTCGTGACGGCATCCCGTCTGCGTCGGGGTGTCACCGCGCTGCCGCCGGTCTGGTTCCTGTTCGGGATCGCCTTCATGACGGCGATCGTGGCGTGGAGCCCGCGCGACCTGCGGGTCGAATGGTTCTCGCTGCCGCTGGGGGCGTTCCTGCTGCTGGCCGGGATCATCGTCCTGCGGGGCTCGGATGCCGACGGGATGCTCGACCAGGACGCGCGTCCCGGCACGCTCGACAGCTGGCCCGCCCGCTGGACGGGATCCTGGGCGCTGCTGGCGCCGGGCATCGTGACGATGATGAGCGCGTCGATCGTGTCGACCTTCACCGATCCGCTCACGTGGCGGGCGATCCTCGTGATGGTGCTCGCACTCGCAGCGATCCTCGTCGGGTCGCGGGCGCGGCTGGCCGCTCCCTTCCTCATCGGCCTCATCGTGCTGCCGATCGAGAACGTCTTCGTCTTCTCGGTGCAGATCGGTCGCGGTATCGAGTCGATGCCGTGGTGGATCACGCTGGCGGTCATGGGGGCGGTGCTGCTGATCATCGCGGTCACGGCCGAGAGGCGCACGGGCGAGAGCGGTTCGGTCGCCGCGAGGATCCGCGATCTGCGCTGACGTCGGCCCCATTTGACCGCTCACGTTACGCGGCATTACACTTGATCAGGTGTGTGCACGTCTTGACGTGTGCGCTGGGCGCCGGCTCCATAGCCGGTCCGCCCCCACGGCATACCCTCCACCACAAAAGCTCGTCGGTTCCGGCGTGCCGGAGGGTCATGATGTGAAACCCATCACGCTGTCACCGTGCAGCACTATGAGGAGAGAACGTGCCAACCATTCAGCAGTTGGTTCGCAAGGGTCGCTCGCCCAAGGTCACCAAGACCAAGGCGCCCGCACTCAAGTCGAACCCGCAGCAGGCCGGGGTCTGCACCCGCGTCTACACCACCACCCCGAAGAAGCCGAACTCGGCGATGCGCAAGGTCGCTCGTGTGAAGCTCCGCAACGGCACCGAGGTCACCGCGTACATCCCCGGTGAGGGCCACAACCTGCAGGAGCACTCGCTCGTGCTCGTGCGTGGAGGCCGTGTCAAGGACCTCCCCGCTGTCCGTTACAAGATCGTCCGTGGCGCCCTGGACACCCAGGCCGTCAAGAACCGTAAGCAGGCTCGCAGCCGCTACGGCGCGAAGAAGGGCTGAGTCCAATGCCTCGTAAGGGTCCCGCCCCCAAGCGTCCCGTCGTCAACGACCCGGTATACGGCGCTCCGATCGTCAGCCAGCTGGTCAACAAGATCCTGGTCGACGGCAAGAAGTCGCTCGCCGAGTCGATCGTCTACAACGCCCTCAAGGGTGTCGAGGCGAAGAACGGTCAGGACGCCGTCGCCACTCTGAAGAAGGCGCTCGACAACGTGCGCCCGACTCTCGAGGTCAAGAGCCGCCGCGTCGGTGGCTCGACCTACCAGGTTCCGGTCGAGGTCAAGCCGCACCGTGCGAACACCCTCGCACTGCGCTGGCTCGTCAGCTACGCCAAGGGTCGTCGTGAGAAGACGATGACCGAGCGTCTCCAGAACGAGATCCTGGACGCGTCGAACGGCCTGGGTGCCGCGGTCAAGCGCCGTGAAGACACTCACAAGATGGCCGAGTCGAACCGCGCATTCGCTCACTACCGCTGGTAAACAGCTTCGCCCGCCCCCGGCCACACGCCGGGGGCGGGCACCCCCTCTTCGCAGTACGACTGCCAAAAAGATAAGGACACTCCTGTGGCACAAGACGTGCTCACCGACCTGAGCAAGGTTCGGAACATCGGCATCATGGCTCACATCGATGCTGGCAAGACCACCACGACCGAGCGCATCCTGTTCTACACGGGCGTCAACCACAAGCTCGGCGAGACCCACGACGGTGCCTCGACCACCGACTGGATGGAGCAGGAGAAGGAGCGCGGCATCACGATCACGTCTGCCGCCGTGACCTGCTACTGGAACAAGAACCAGATCAACATCATCGACACCCCCGGTCACGTGGACTTCACGGTCGAGGTGGAGCGTTCGCTCCGCGTCCTCGACGGTGCTGTCGCCGTGTTCGACGGCAAGGAGGGCGTCGAGCCCCAGTCCGAGACCGTGTGGCGTCAGGCCGACAAGTACAACGTCCCCCGCATCTGCTTCGTCAACAAGATGGACAAGCTCGGCGCGGACTTCTACTTCACCGTCGACACCATCATCAACCGCCTCGGCGCCAAGCCGCTGGTCATCCAGCTGCCCATCGGCGCGGAGAACGACTTCATCGGCGTCGTCGACCTCGTCGAGATGCGCGCGCTCGTCTGGGCGGGTGACTCCAAGGGTGACGTCACCATGGGTGCCTCCTACGAGATCCAGGAGATCCCGGCCGACCTCAAGGACAAGGCCGACGAGTACCGTCAGCAGCTCCTCGAGACCGTCGCCGAGACCGACGACGCTCTGCTCGAGAAGTTCTTCGGTGGCGAAGAGCTGACCGTCGCCGAGATCAAGGGCGCGATCCGCAAGCTCACCGTGGCTTCCGAGATCTACCCGGTGCTCTGCGGTTCGGCCTTCAAGAACCGTGGCGTCCAGCCGATGCTCGATGCGGTCGTCGACTACCTGCCGAACCCGCTCGACGTGGGCTCGATCCAGGCGCACGACCCCAAGGACTACGACACGATCATCGAGCGTCACCCCGACGCGAAGGACCCGTTCGCAGCCCTCGCGTTCAAGGTCGCGGTGCACCCGTTCTTCGGTCGCCTCACCTACGTGCGCGTCTACTCGGGTCAGCTCGACTCCGGTGCTCAGGTCATCAACTCGACCAAGGGCAAGAAGGAGCGCATCGGAAAGATCTTCCAGATGCACGCCAACAAGGAGATCCCGGTCCCCGCGGTCACGGCGGGCAACATCTACGCCGTCATCGGTCTGAAGGACACCACCACCGGTGACACCCTGACCGACCCGACCTCGCCGGTCGTCCTCGAGTCGATGACGTTCCCCGAGCCCGTCATCGAGGTCGCCATCGAGCCGAAGACCAAGGCCGACCAGGAGAAGCTGGGTGTCGCCATCCAGAAGCTCGCTGAAGAGGACCCGACCTTCCGCACGGAGCTCAACCCCGAGACCGGTCAGACGACCATCAAGGGCATGGGCGAGCTGCACCTCGACATCCTCGTCGACCGCATGAAGCGCGAGTTCAACGTCGAGGCCAACGTCGGAAAGCCGCAGGTCGCGTACCGCGAGACGATCCGCAAGGCCGTCGAGAAGCACGACTACACGCACAAGAAGCAGACCGGTGGTTCGGGTCAGTTCGCGAAGATCCAGTTCAACATCGAGCCGCTCGACCTCGACGACGAGAAGACGTACGAATTCGTCAACGCCGTCACCGGTGGTCGCATCCCGCGTGAGTACATCGGCTCGATCGACGCCGGTTTCCAGGACGCCATGAACGTCGGCGTGCTCGCCGGCTACCCGATCGTCGGCGTCAAGGCGACGATCGTCGACGGTGCTGCTCACGACGTCGACTCCTCGGAGATGGCGTTCAAGATCGCAGGTTCCATGGGCTTCAAGGAAGCTCTGCGTCGGGCGAACCCCGTGCTCCTCGAGCCGCTCATGGCGGTCGAGGTGCGTACTCCCGAGGAGTACATGGGTGACGTCATCGGTGACCTGAACTCGCGTCGTGGCCAGATCCAGTCGATGGAAGACGCCGCAGGCGTCAAGGTCGTCCGTGCACACGTCCCGCTGTCCGAGATGTTCGGATACATCGGCGACCTGCGCTCGAAGACCTCGGGTCGCGCCGTCTACTCGATGGAGTTCAACAGCTACGCTGAGGTTCCCCGCGCTGTGGCCGACGAGATCGTCCAGAAGCACCAGGGCGGCGAGTAACACTTTCCTGAGAGCCGGGCTCCGGCTCGGCTCTCAGGTCCCCTACAACTTCACATTCCCTCTCTACTAAACTGAGAACCTAAACCCGTAGAGATCCGGTCGCAATCCAGTGCCCGGACACCTCTACACGACGTCCTGAGGAGGACCAAGTGGCTAAGGCCAAGTTCGAGCGGACCAAGCCGCACGTCAACATCGGAACGATCGGTCACGTCGACCACGGCAAGACCACGCTCTCCGCAGCGATCTCGAAGGTGCTTGCTGACAAGTACCCCTCCGACACCAACGTGCAGCGCGACTTCGCTTCCATCGACTCGGCGCCGGAAGAGCGCCAGCGTGGTATCACCATCAACATCTCGCACATCGAGTACGAGACCCCGAAGCGCCACTACGCACACGTTGACGCCCCCGGCCACGCCGACTACGTCAAGAACATGATCACCGGTGCGGCTCAGATGGACGGCGCGATCCTCGTGGTCGCCGCCACCGACGGCCCGATGGCTCAGACGCGTGAGCACGTGCTGCTCGCCAAGCAGGTCGGCGTGCCGTACCTGCTGGTCGCGCTGAACAAGTCCGACATGGTCGACGACGAGGAGATCCTGGAGCTCGTCGAGCTCGAGGTCTCCGAGCTGCTCGCATCGCAGGGCTTCGCTGAGGACGCTCCTGTCGTCCGCGTGTCCGCTCTCAAGGCGCTCGAGGGCGACGAGAAGTGGACCCAGGCGATCCTGGACCTCATGGAGGCCGTGGACGAGAACGTTCCGGACCCCGTGCGCGACAAGGACAAGCCGTTCCTGATGCCCGTCGAGGACGTCTTCACGATCACCGGTCGTGGAACCGTCGTCACCGGCCGCGCCGAGCGTGGCACGCTGGCCATCAACTCCGAGGTCGAGATCGTCGGACTCCGTCCGACCGTCAAGACCACGGTCACGGGTATCGAGATGTTCCACAAGCAGCTCGACGAGGCATGGGCCGGCGAGAACTGTGGTCTCCTGCTCCGTGGCACGAAGCGTGAAGACGTGGAGCGCGGTCAGGTCATCGTCAAGCCGGGTTCGGTCACGCCGCACACCGACTTCGCGGGCACCGCGTACATCCTGTCCAAGGATGAGGGTGGGCGTCACAACCCCTTCTACACGAACTACCGCCCGCAGTTCTACTTCCGCACCACCGACGTCACCGGCGTCATCACGCTGCCCGAGGGCACCGAGATGGTCATGCCCGGCGACACCACTGACGTGACGGTCGAGCTGATCCAGCCGATCGCCATGGAAGAGGGCCTCGGCTTCGCCATCCGTGAGGGTGGACGTACCGTCGGCGCTGGTACGGTCACGAAGATCATCAAGTAAGCATCTGCTTTCTGGCACAGGGGTCGGACCTTCGGGTCCGGCCCCTTTGTCGTACCCGGGGGAGGTGCGGCGCGCATCCTCTGTAACAAATCTCTATACGATTGCATAGAAGTCCATGCTTCTTGTATTCTGATCAGCGTTGCGTACGCGCAATACACGTGATCGCGCCGTGGCAAGGGGAAGGCGCGAGATATCGGACGCCGGCGAGCGGCCCCCGCCCTCGCTGAGACGGACGATTGCGTCGTGTCAGGGGCAGCGCCTGGATGTCGGGGAGCGTCATTCAGGGTGCAGGGGAGAAGGGCGAATGCCGCAGTCTTCTTTCCACCGGGGAATGCACATGCTGACGGATGCGGGGGTCGGGCCGGGAACCCGACCCCGCACCATGATGGATGCCGGAGACGCGTCAAAACAGCCGCTCTGGGCATCTTCGCGGGGATCCGTGACCTGCGCTCGGTACCATGACTCGAGCTCGCACTCCGGGCCGCCGTCGCCCGATCCCGGGCAGGAGAGGAACGCGACCATGTCACAGATCCACGTGGGTCCGCCGCCACCGCGCAGCTACGCGCGCCTGTGGGTCTCGACGCTGCTTCTGATCGTGTACACGGGCTTCGTGCTCGTCGTGACGATGTGGCCGAAGCCCGAGCAGCTCGAGTTCGGCGGCATCGCCTCGCGCGTGCTTTGAGCGCTGCACAACCTCGGAGTATCGGAGTCGTTCGGCTACAACGAGATCGAATTCGTCGCCAACATCGGCATGTTCGTGCCTCTCGGCTTCCTGCTCGGTCTCGCCCTCGCACGCAGGGCCTGGTGGGTTGCGCTCTTCCTGCTGCCCGCGTTCTCCGGCGCGATCGAGTTCACGCAGGGAATCGCGCTCGACGAGCGCGTCTCGACCGTGCTGGACGTGCTGTCGAACACCATCGGCGGATACCTGGGGCTCCTGCTCGCGATGATCCTCCGAGCGATGATCCACAAGAGGGACCGCACCAAGATCGAAAGGGAGCTCTGGGAGCGACGGGCCGCGGCCGCCGAGCTGCAGCGTCAGAACGCCGCGCGTGCCGCCGCTCGTCCGGTGCAGGGGGCTCCCGCGTACGTCGCGGCGGACGAGCCCGACCCTGTCACGCGGGTGCTGGATGCCGACTTCTGGAACACGGGGGATGCGCCGACGGTGCGGATCCCGGTGTGAAGAGTCACCTGAGATCGAGTGACGTCACAAGAGGACGCTCAGTTCCCGCGTTGCACCTGAAGGATCTCGCGATCGCCGCACCAGCGAGAATCGTTTCGCCCTTGTAGATTGAGACCATGCATCGCGTATTCATCTATGGTTCGTGCGTTACCCGAGACGGCGTGGAGCACTGGCCTGAATACGGCCTGGACATGACCGGGTATATCGCGCGACAGTCGTTGATCTCAGCCACTGCGCCCGCGCGCCCCAGCGACTTCAACACTGGGGCAATCGCGTCCCCGTTCCAGAAACGGATGGCGGACGGTGACATCGTCGGCAATGTGATTGGTAAGCTCACCGCAGATCCCAATGCCTACGACATCGTTCTATGGGATATCACCGATGAGCGGCTCGGTGTTTACCGGGTCCCGTCGGGTGGTTATGTCAGCAGAGTCGTCAACTACGAGAACGGGATTTACCGAGGTGCAGATAAGCTCGGCGCGCCCGTTCGGGTTGGTAGCGCGGCTCATCGAGAGCTCTGGTTGGGCGCTCTCGACACGTTCGTCGAGCGTCTCGAGGCCGCTGGTGTCAAAGATCGCGTCATCCTGAACGCGATTCCCTGGGCAACGAAGGACGAGGACGGACGAGATACCTCGGCCCAGAACATCGATCCCCGTGCGTTCAACGTCCTGCTTCAGGACTACAGCGAAGAGGTGGCGGCTCGAGGGATTCAAGTTGCACACCCCAACCCCGCACGCGTTCTCCAGGCGAACACGCACAAGTGGGGTACGGCGCCATTCCACTATGCTCCGGACACCTACCACGCAAGTCTCGAAGCCGTGAGTGCTCTGCTCTAGCGGCGTCGCCGCGACCCGCTTCGAGATACCTTCGCCGGTCCCGGACATACACCCGCAAGGGGTCCGCTGACAGCGCGAGACCGAAGGCGCGCAGCGGGCTACTCCGGGCGGAGAAGATGACAGCGCTCGCCATGGTGAGGCTCCCACGATCCTGTGCGCACGATCGATGCTTCCGTCGGAAGAGTAGGCCTGTGACCACTGATACCATCGAACGCGGCGCGTACACGTCGCCAGGGCCCCGTGATTAACCACTGCCGGCCATTAAGCAATATTTCAGTATGTTAGCGCGACGTCTACAGCGCAGACGGGGGACGGCAACTTGAACCGCATCAGCAAAGCTTGGGAGTCACTAGGGCGAGCGCGCCAGGTAGCTTCACTTCTCCTGGTCTTGCTGTCCCTGCTTCAAGTCGTTCTTCTAGTTCTCGCCGGACAGGGATGGCTTCTGCCTCTAGTCGCGGTGGTCGCGCTGCTCGGCCTTGTGCTGATCAAGCAGTCGGCTGCGGCTAGAGACGCGGTCACGCGCCTTACTCAGTACCGACAGCCGGTTGAACGCCCCGTGAGTGTGAATCAGGCTGATGCGCGTCCCGCTCTCGCGCTCCTGCGCGAGCAGGTGGGTCGCACTGTGGCGCAGTTCACCTGGTTGGGAGAGCGCACGCTGGAGTCGAGCGAGCGCATTAATGAGGTAGAGCACGTTGCACATGAAGCGCTTGCGGGCATCAATGCTCAGAACGAGCGTCTGATTGAAATGGGAAGGGAGATCGCGGCAGCGTCAGCCGCTCTCTCGTCAGCGGTCGCAGCCGGCGACGAGCAACTGCGCGCGAATGCGTCGGAGACCCGAGAGGGACTATCGGCCGCTGTCGCCGCTGTCGCGGCTGTCGACACTAGACTCGCGAGAGCTCTCGACGGAGGCAACTCTCACTCGCTTGAACGCCGCATCGTCGCGGAGATATCGGCGCTCGCGCTTCTCAACGCAACTGCAGATGTCCCCCACCTCCCCCCGTTCGATTCATGGGCGATGTCTCCGCTCACGGTGAGGCTGATGAGGTCTTTCGCATGCAAACTCGGGCCGGAATCGACGATCGTAGAACTGGGATCGGGAGTTTCGACCGTATGGATCGCTTATGCCCTGTCTCAGCGGACGAGTCCGCCGAGGTACGTCGCGATCGACCATAGTGAACTTTTTGCGGCGAAGACTCAGATGCATCTCGAAGACACGGGCGTATCCGCCGCCGCAGACGTTGTACTCGCACCATTGCGAGCGGTGGAGATCGACGGAAAGCCGTTTGACTGGTACGCGACCGACTGGATTGCAGGAGTAAGCAACATCGCTCTTCTCGTTGTTGACGGGCCGCCAGCCGGCAAGGACCCAGGTGCCCGTTACCCCGCACTGCCGTTGCTTGTCGACAGGCTTGCCGACAACGCGACGATCATCGTTGACGACATTGATCGTCCGGGCGAGTCGGATATGCTCGCGAAGTGGCTGACGGTTCCCGGCGTGACAATGGCTGGGCCGGTAGGAAGATCCGCGATCTTGAACTACGCCCGGCCTGGGAAGGCGACCGAATGACTGCCTTTGGCAAGCTCGGAGACATGGAGGGGGCTGATGCGGAGTACGCGCGTCGCATCCTTCTCGCCGGCCCCGGAAACCTAGAAACCTTTACGCTCCAAGCGCGCACCAAGGAGACGCGCAATGCGTACGCATTGGCTGCATCTCGCGGGACTTACAATTTTGAGGGCCTCATCGCTCGTGTGATCGATGAAGCCAAGAACCCCAGTCCCGACAATTCGAGACTGCGGGCGGAATACGACGTGCGGGCTCTGCTGTCGCTCGCCCGAGTCGTGGCGAATCAGTCTTCTGATCCGGAGGAAACTTACAACGCGGTTCAGCTCTTCAAGTTCACGAACCGTGTGTTCGGCACGGGGGCGCTCAAGCGAGTCGATCGGCTGGTCTTCCTTGAGGCACTAGCCGCACTCGGCTGGGTCCGCGACACCGAGAAGTACTCCCGCCTGTTCAAGGTCTCGACCCTCGACCGCAACCAGTCGGATCTGTTGAAAGCCAACGTATGGGCGAACCGTGACCGGAGCACGCACGCCGCGATGGCATCCGAGCATTGGCTCGACCTCGTGAACTCGGGTTACCGCAAGTCCGGCATCGAAACCATCTCCTTTGCGCCGGGTGAAGGCCCACTTTTCGACCGAATTATTTCGGGTCCATCTGAGCACATCGTCCATAGTGCAAAAGTCACGGTAATCGTGCCGACGTTCAATAGCGGTCCGCGAATTGCGACCGCGCTACGATCGTTGGTGAATCAGACCTGGCGCAATATCGAGATACTCGTGATGGATGATGCGTCGCCGGAAACCAACGATAAATACCTGTTCGATTGGGAGGCGCGCGACGCACGAATTCGCGTGCACAAGATGGATGTAAATGGGGGTACTTACCGCGCTCGAAATTACGCCATTTCTTACCTGGCGACGGGCGACTTTATCACGGTTCACGACGATGATGATTGGTCCCACCCCCGGAAGATCGAAACACAGGTTCGTCAACTTCTCGCTAGGCCGTCTTTGGTTGCGAATATGTCGCTCCTCTCTCGCGCAACGCCAGATCTCGTGTTCACAAGGATCAATAACAACCCGGTCTTCACGCAGCCCAACTACTCGTCGCTTATGTTCCGTCGTTCGCCGGTAATAGACAGAATTGGCTTCTGGGATTTGGTGAACCGCAGTGCGGATGCGGAATTCCACGATCGACTCAAGGCCGAGTTCGGTGCTGATGCTTCAGGTGTGGCGGGGGAAGACATTCTTTCGTTCCTCCGCGTGAGGCCAGATTCGCTCACATCAGGCGAGATCGCTCGCGGCTACATCGATCGGCGACGTCTCTGGTACCAACAGTCTTCACGCGAATGGCATACTCGAGCGAAAGACGAGGGGCAGTCACTCCATGTGGCTGCGTTCCCTGAAGCGCCCCGGCCCTTCTCCGCACCCGTCAACATGATCGGCTCAAAGAACGATCAAGACGTCGTAGAGTTGGATGTTCTCTATGCGACTGATTTCCGATTCCCGGGCGGTAATTCCTCCCTCGCTGCTATCGAGATCGACTTGCTCGTGCGCGCAGGCTACCGAGTCGGGATGATGCAACTCGCCTCGCCGGTGAACGGACCCAAGGCATTCATCAGGCCTCAGTTCCTCGCGCTCTCCCAGAGTCCCTTGGTCTCGGTCGTTTCAACGTTGGATGAGGTGCATGCGAAGCTCACGTTGGTGCGGCATCCCTCGGTTCTTCAATACCCCGAACCGGTTCGCTCAGGCGTTCACACCGATGAACTTGTGGTCATTGTCAATCACGCTCCGCGAACAAATGACGGTCTCGGATCTATATACGACCTTCCGCAGGTCGCGGACATGGCGCAGGTCATCTTTGGTCGCGCCGCGAGGTTTGCTCCAGAGTCGGAGCTGATTCGTGACGCAATGAGAGTAGAAACGCCCGCGGAGTCGATGTTGCCGGACAGCTGGCCAGGAATCGTCTCGATCCAAACGAACCCGGAACGCCGAGTTCCGCCTCCTGCGCGTGTTATCGGGCGCCACAGCCGAGACCACGTCGCGAAGTGGCCCGAGAACGTATCCCGGCTTAGTGCGAGCTACCCCACTTCCGGCGAGTTCGAGGTTAGAGTTCTTGGAGGTGCGGAGACGCCTCGTAAACTCCTCGGACAGTTCCCAAAGAATTGGGTCGTTCACCCGTTTGGGTCAGTCGCCCCGGCTGAGTTCCTCGCGGATCTCCCGTTCTGGGTCTATCAGCACAACTCCGAGTTGGTGGAGTCGTTCGGTATGGCGGCCGCGGAAGCTATGGCGGCGGGTTGCGTAGTCATCCTGCCCCCGTATATGAGCGTTAATTTCGGTGGTGGAGCTGTCTATGCGGAGCCGAAAGACGTTGTTCCCACGATCGAGCACTTCATTGCTTCGCCGGACGAGTACTACGCACAGAGGGAAAGGGCAGCTCTGGTGGCGAGCGAGCGATTCGGCCCGGAAGCGTTTTACTCGCGAATTTCATCGTTGCTTCTCGACGCCCGCCCCCTGGTGCGGTAGTTCCCCTTCGCGAGGTGCGGACGCCTGCCTGAGAGTGGTGGGGGTGCCGCAGCAGTGCGGTATGCAATTTTAACTGTGTATCTGTATAACTGCGCTTGCCCCCACCATCGAAACCACGTAACAACGTGAAGCCATCCCCGGAACACAATGGTTTGTGCGGAGTGACGATAACCGACCAGCCCAGCGAACCTCAATGCTTGCCTGCGCGAGCAGGTCTTGTCTCTGCGACGCTGTTTGGCCCGCCGGCAAGACACTTGGAAGGGCTCCGCCGCGGCTCTACCGCCGTGTGGCGTCGCTCGGTGAGTGTGCGCTCCCTCGGAGGCTTTCGAAGACGGCTAACGCATCCTGGCTCATGTCAAGCGCTTTGATCTCTTCGGCGGCGGAGTCGGAGATGAGCGCGAACTGTTTACGGGCACCCTTGAGAACAAATTCGACGATGTCGTGTATAGCTGGGTCGATCTTGCTTCCATGGCGGCACACCTCTCGCGACATCTCCAAGTAAGCGAGAAAATATCCGCGTGCAGAGCGCTCTGCATTGAGAGTTGTGATGGTGGAGCCGGGCCGGATCCGGCGTGCATATACGTTGATCCGGTGGTGCGCGGCTCGTTCCGCATTCATTAGCAGGCGGAAGGTGTAAGGGTTGTCCTGGTGGACAATGCCAGGAATAAAACGAACCCCGGAGGCGCGCGCATATGCAGCTCGTGTCATATAGAGCCCGACGTGCGGTCTGTAGTCGCGGCCGCGCCGCATCGTGGACATCAGATCCATCCCGCTCAGAACGCCTTGATATAGGTGGGTTCGCTGATAGTAACCGGCGTACCACTCCCACGTCTTCTCCTCGACGTCGCCGTCTCGAAATGCCACGCAATCGAACAGCAAAACGTCGAGGGACTCTTGGTCAGCGTGTCGGACCAGTGCCGCGAGCGAGTCGTAGGGCCAGTAGTCATCACTGTCCAAAAATATTACATAGCGTCCAGAAGCCCGCTCGACTCCAAGATTCCTGCCCACGGACTGTCCGCTGTTGGCCTGTTCGATCACGATCACGCGTGAGTCGCGCTCGGCGAACTGCTCAAGGATGGCTCCGGAGCCGTCCGTAGACCCGTCGTTGATGCAGATCAGCTCAAGGTTGACGTCAGTCTGGGCGAGTACGCTCGAAAGGCAGTCGGCAAGCCAGGGCTCGGAATTGAAAACGGGAACGATGACGCTCACATCGGGTGTGGCAACCCGAGCCGGCGCGGGTGTTTCGGAGGAGAGCGGCGGCGGAGGTGTCGCCGGCGACAGGCTCCGCGTGCTTCCAGCCACGGTGTTCAGCGTCTGCCGAACCGTCCGCTTTGCCCAGGAGGCCAAAGTGCGCGCCTTGCGTGGGAGGAAGGTCAGCGCTCGCCCGGCACGGAAAGATGGGCCCTCCATGATCTCTTGGACCTTTCGATACGCGCGGTCACGTTCGCGACGTAGGGCCGTGATCTCTGCCTCTGCCTGGCTCCAGTTGCCGCCGGGCAGGCTCTGCTGCGCGACCTTAACGGGCCTCTGGAACGCGACTATACGTATGTGTGCAGGATCGCAGTATTCGAGCAGGCCGGTCGGGTCTGTCAGAACAGCAGAAAGCCCGCTCACTGAGGGGCCATCGAGGTCGACCTGGTCGAGATCGTAGCAAACAGGCGCGAAATGCTCGATGCCGCCCATCGTCTGCTGGCTCGCACACCGACGGGCGCGATGTGTGTAGAGCCGGTCGAGGACCGAGACATAGGTCGCTGCTCGCGCGAGAGCGAGGAGGGCGATGGGTAGGTCGTTCGCTCGATCGAGAGACAGGTGCTCGGGAACGTTCTCGTAGGTGTCTCGAAGGAGAGATGTCGAGAAGCAGTATCGCCACAGATGTCCGCTTGCTACCTCCCCAACGGGGAACAGCGTCGGAACGATATCGGGAGCGATCAGAAGACGGTGGCGAGGCTGCGGCGCGGCTTTGAAGCGACGGGGTGAGTCCTTGCGGGGAGTGACAACTGCGACGCCGAATTCGACGACGTCTGCCTTCTCGCGAATCGCGGAGGATCGTGCGGTCTCAGCCGCATGTGGCGCGAGTTCGTCATCGCCGCAGAGGAAAAGCACGAAAGGTGCTGATGCCGCGAATACCCCGGCACGCTGTGCTTGAAACATAGACACCCCTGCATCAAGACTAATCATCGTGATGCGCGGATCCTTGACTGCGTGCGTCCTGACGATCGCGGCGTTGTCGTGGGTGGATTCATCGCCTACGCAGATGATCTCGACGTCGGGCAGCGTCTGCGAGAGACAACTATTGAGCGCGGCGGCAACGTCGCCCCCATGACCGACAAGAGGCAGAATAATGGAAACGCCGGGGGCTTGGTGCACGGATCGGACCTCATCTGGGGCAACTCTTGGGGGCGGTCCCTCGAAGCTCCACTAGAACGAAAACGTTGTATCTGACACTATCCCACGTGCCAGCGAGGCCAGCGGTCATAGCGGTACCACGCAACACTACCGCGCGCGAAGCCACCCTTTTGCGCGATGCGCCAGCGGACGAAGTGCGGGTAGGCGCCGTATGACCCGCTTGCCAGCCGGGGCTACCCAGCGCCAGATCTTCGCTCCCAGGCTTGTCGTAGAATTCCTGGTTCGGTTCCGATGGTGAGACCGAGCTGCGTAGAAGGCGAAGAGGCGGAGCAACGTGCGCGCGTCGTCCATCGTAGGGTGGGGGCGAAACTCGGCGGACGGCGTGCCGTTCAACAGGTCTTCGTAAAGGCGCCGGTAATCGTGATCGACCACCAGCATGGCGCGTTCCAGCGAGGCTCGCGAATGATTGCGGTATATCTCTGCCGAGCCGAGCGACAGGATGATTTGACGAGCCAACCCCGCCGCGTCGCCCTGCGGAACCGACACGACCCCTTCGTTGTCCTTGACCAGTGTCAGCCAGGGCAACTCATACATGAACACCGGGAGGCCGCGTGACTGCGCCTCCGCAATTGTCAATTGGTACCCCTCAATGAGACTCGTCGTCACGAATGCATCGGCCGAATCGATCTCGGACACGAGCGCGTTCCCTCGGCGAGGTCCGATGGCGACGACGGCGTCTGCCACGCCGTGCTGCCGGGCGCGAACATTGAAGCTCCGCGCCGTGACATCGTCCCAGTCGGGGCCGATGACCGTGATCGTGAAAGACGCTCCCTGTGCGCGCAGTTGCACTCCGAGTTCGATCAGCTCGTACACCTGCTTCGTCTGCTGCTCTAAGCGACCCCACCAGACGAGCCGGAGCTTCTCGCGTGGTGCGTGCTTCTCGGGTACCTTCGCGACGCTGTCCAGCAAGAGCGACGACGGGGGGTTAGGCGCATAGGAGACGTGGTCGATACCTCGAAGCCGAAAATATGCGACGTCAAGCGGGGAAAGCACAGTGATGTGAGCGAGGGTGTTACTGCACGCTTCGATGAGTGCGAGACGATCGGTGCCGTCGAGGATCGGGCGGGCTACGAAGTTGTGAAGCCATCCGATCGTGAGAGCTCCCTCCGCACGGGCCGCCAGGGCATACTCCGGCCAGTACTGCGTGTAGAGCATCTGATGATCGATCACCACGTCGATGTCATGCTCGCGGCAAATCAGACCCCATTCAGCGAGTCGGCCAGGTAGGTCGCGGGAGGTGAGCTGGATCAAATCCACACCGGCTGGTACGGCATCCGCCTCGCTGCCTGCACTTCGCGCGACCACGATCACGTGATAACCGGCTTCGCTCAAATATCGCGCCTGCGAAGCAAGCACTGCTGAGACACCTCCGGTTCTGAGCGTCGAGGTGGCCAGCAGGACATTGCGAACCTGGCGCCCAGCCAGCGAAGGTCGTGGCATGTGATACTTCAAAGTTTTCAGTGTCACGGGGTAGAAGCGCGCCGCTCCACGGATGATGTCCTCGGCAGGGGCAAGAGATACCAGGTGAATCAGTGCAGCGCTGAGGACATCAGGGTCGCTGCGTTCTACGAGTTGAAAGCAGACATAGCCGATGATCGAGAGCCGTGCTGACTCATACGATGCTCTCAGTAACTCGCCGTCCGCATGCGAGTTGGCGATGATGTCTACCGCAGAGCGGATGCTATCGATCGATCGTATTGCCGAGGCGTAGAACTCCGCGCGTTCGACAGAATCGACTTGGTGACCGCTGCCGCCGCGACCGAAGTGGTAGCGGTAAAGTTTCGCGTTCGTTGAGGCATAGCTCTCAGCAAGCGCGGCGACGAGGAACATCAGCGGCAGGTCGTTGATCCTGGGAAGAGAGAGGTCGACAGGAAGTGCCGCGTAAGCCGTACGCAGAATACTGGTACGAAAGAGGTATCGCCAGAGCTGTCCCTGGGCAGGCTCTCCGATCGGGAAGAGACCTCGCAATACGGCATTGCCGCGAAGCTGGTCATGGACCGGCTGAAGGCGACGCTCGTACGCGTTCCCTGTACGTCCATCGGCTTCAACGACGCTCACCCCAAAGCCGATGAGGTCTGCGGACGCGGATCGGGCGAGTGCTAGACCCAGCTCCGCTGCAGTCGACACGAGCTCATCATCGCCGTCCAAGAAGAGGAGATAGTCGGCGCGTGCTGCGAGCACACCGGTACGGCGTGCTTGAAACGCGGAAGAATTCTTTGCGTGTCGGAGAAGTCGCACTCGGTCGTCTCGCCCTGCGAAGGCTTCGATGACGGCATCCGTACCGTCAGTCGAAGCGTCGTCGACGCAGACAATCTCCACGTCACTCAGAGTCTGCGTTAACGCACTCTCAAGAGCGAGGGCGATCGTCGTCACATCGTTGAACACCGGCAAAACGATCGAGACAAGTGGCACAGTCATCGGCCCGACTCTACTCGCTCGGGTTCGGCTCGACACACCGATAGCCTGGTGGCATGAAGATCGCCATCGCCGGGACCGGGTACGTGGGCCTGTCCAACGCCGTCATCCTCGCCCAGCACCATCAGGTGTTCGCCGTCGACATCGATCCCGAGAAGGTCGCGCTGCTCAGCCGTCGTGTCTCGCCGATTGCCGATGTTGAGCTCGAAGACTACCTCGCCACGCACGAGCTCGACCTGACGCCTACCCTCGACACCGACCAGGCGTATCGCGATGCCGACTTCGTCGTCGTCGCCACGCCGACGAACTATGACGAGGTCACCAATTACTTCGACACGTCTTCTGTCGAGGCCGTGATCGACACTGTGCTCGCCATCAACACCGGCGCGGTGATCGTCATCAAGTCCACTGTTCCTGTCGGTTTTACCGCGCGCATGAAGGAGGAGCACCCGCAGGCGACCGTCATCTTCTCGCCGGAGTTCCTGCGCGAAGGTCGCGCACTGTACGACAACCTGCATCCGTCTCGGATCGTCGTCGGCGACCGCGGGCCCGCCGGGCAGCAGTTCGCCGACCTGCTGCTCGAGGGCGCGATCGCGACGGAGGTGCCGGTGCTGCTCACCGACTCCACTGAGGCCGAGGCCATCAAGCTCTTCGCCAACACTTACCTCGCCCTACGCGTCGCGTACTTCAACGAGCTCGACACCTACGCGGCCGTCCACGGACTCGACACGAAGCAGATCATCGAGGGTGTGGGACTGGATCCCCGCATCGGGTCGCACTACAACAATCCCTCGTTCGGATACGGCGGTTACTGTCTGCCCAAGGACACCAAGCAGCTGCTGGCCAACTACTCCGAGGTGCCGCAGAACCTGATAGCGGCGATCGTCGACGCAAACAGCACCCGCAAGGACTTCGTCGCGTCCGACATCCTTGCTCGCACGCCTCGGACGGTCGGCGTCTACCGCCTCGTCATGAAGTCGGGATCGGACAACTTCCGCGCCTCGTCGATCCAGGGCATCATGAAGCGCATCAAGGCGAAGGGCGTCGAGGTCGTCGTCTACGAGCCGTCGCTCGACGAGGACGAGTTCTTCCACTCCGAGGTCGTGCGCGACCTCGACGAGTTCAAGGCCCGGGTAGACGTCATCATCGCCAACCGCTCGACGGATGCGCTCGACGACGTCGCGCACAAGATCTACACGCGCGACATCTACGGCCGCGACTGATCGCAGCACGCTAGCGGCGACCGAATCGCGCCGTGGGGTAGCATGATCCGATATGCCGCCGTGCAGCAGAATCATCGTGCGTTGCGGCGGGAAAGGTGAAGGAGTCGGAATGGGAGCGTTGGCTGTGCCCGCGACCGCCGGTCTGACCGAGGTGGGGACGCGCCCTCGATTGGGGGCGTACCTTGCGGAGTCGTGGCGACTTCGTTCATTCGCATTGCGACTGGCGGGAAGCCGTCTGATATCGGGTCTATTGCCGAATCGACTCGGTGTGCTCTGGATCGTATTGAAGCCGCTCTCGCTAGCGATCATCTACGGCACGATCTTCCACTTCGTGCTCGCAGGCCCTGCACGGCCCTCGAACTTCGTCCAATTTCTGATAGTGGGCGTATTTGTCTTCGAGTTTTTTACGGGGTGCTTCGGCAGCGGCTCGAAGGCAATCACAAGTAACACCAAGCTTGTCCAGAGCTTCGGGTTCCCACGGGTATTGCTCCCCTTCTCCGTCGTCGTGGAACAGGCGATGCGCATGGTACCCGTGGTCTTGCTGCTCGGAATTCTTCTCCTTGTTTTGGGTGAGCCGATCTCCTGGTCGTGGCTGCTCATCATCCCGATCCTCATGGTGATGGGGGCCTTTAACTTCGGTGTAGCTGTGGTCGTCGCCAGGATTGCTGTGCGTACGCGCGACGTCCAGCAGGTCGTGCCGATCATCAATCGAGTGCTCTTCTACGCCACAGGCATTTTCTTCAATGTTGACGGAGCTCTCGCGGACTATCCGACGCTGCTGGCGATCATGCACCTCGTCCCCACCTATGACTTCATCGCGATCTCCCGTGACGTGCTTCTATCCGGTTACTCCGCTCCGATAGCAGCCTGGATCGCGGCGCCTCTATGGGCTTTCGTGATGCTCGTAGGGGGCACGATTTTCTTCTGGCAGGGTGAACCTAGGTATGGACTCAGTGACTGACCTCCTTTTGCCTGGACAAGAATCGGATGTCGCTGAACACGGACCACGAGCGATGATCATCGCGGACGATGTCCACGTCAACTATCGCGTCTATGCCTCGGGTAAGAAGCTCACCGCTCGCGAGTCGCTCACGAGCCTGCGTTCGATCAGAGGTGGGCGTGATCTTCAGACAGTCCCCGCACTCCGCGGCATCAGCTTCACAGCGACCGAGGGCGAGTCGATCGGCGTCGTCGGGCATAACGGCTCTGGAAAATCCACGCTGTTCCGAGCGATGAGTGGTCTCATCCCTCCGTCGCAGGGGGCTATTTTTGCCCGCGAGCGTCCGGTGTTGCTCGGCGTGAACGCGGCACTTGTCCCTGAGCTTTCAGGTGAGAACAACATCAAGCTCGGTCTCCTTGCGATGGGATTCACCCCTGAAGAGGCATCGGCGCAGGTTGATGAGATCGCTGACTTCGCCGAGCTCAACGATTTCATCTACCACCCGATGCGCACCTACTCATCCGGTATGGCCGCAAGGCTCAGGTTCGCGATCGCTTCGGCGAAGGCGCACTCAGTATTGCTCATAGATGAGGCGCTCGCGGTGGGGGACCGGCGGTTCCGTGCCAAAAGCGAGAAACGCATCAACGAGCTGCGCGACAGCGCTGGTCTGGTCATGATCGTCAGCCATTCGGTCGGTTCGCTCAAGGAGACCTGCGAGCGAGTGCTCTGGGTGCACAAGGGCGAGCTCATCGCAGACGGCCCGACCGACGACGTGATCGACGAGTATGTCGCCTGGACCAAGAATCCGGGGGCTGGAGCCGTCGGAGCAGCATCGGCATCGGCGCCGAGGCCCGTGACCAAGCATGCGCCGGTCGCCGTGGGGTTCGATGGCGCTGCTGTCGCTGACAGCTCGCAACGGACGCAGCCGGTGAACGAGGCGGTCGCATTGCCTTCGGCCGCGGAGGAGCCTCGCGCCCTCGCGCGCCGAGAACGCCATCGCCGTATAGAGCAGCGTTCGCGCAAGCGCAGCGTGCTGCTTATGGTGCTGACGGGTGTGGCAGTGTTGCTCGCCGTCGCGGCCGGAGCCATCATCGGGGCGCTGAGCAGTATTGCCGCGCCGTCAGAAGACACCCAAGCGTCTGCGCAGCCTCAACCGTCGGCATCGGTCCCTGCAGAGATACCGGTGATCAAGACCTTCACAGTCAACACACCGATTGTCGAGTGTGCCGCTGAGGACAGCGAAGCACAGGTGCTGCTGAGCTGGCAGATCGACGATGCGGAGAGCGTCGCGATCGGGATCGGCGAGACGCAGGTCGACGCTCTCGAGCTCCCACTCGCGGCGGCTCTGCCGGCGAACCTGGCTGACCGCGCTGTCGCCTTCCCCTGCAACGCTGAGCTCGCGGTCTACACGGTGACGGCCGAGAATGCCGACGGTGTGCGGGTCAGCGCTCCGGTGACCGTCACGCGCCTGCTGCCGGTCGAGACTGAGGAGCCGGAAGAGAACGACGCTCCGAGCCGTCCCTCACAGCCAAATGTTCCGGCGCCGGATCCTGGCGCGACGACAGCTCCCGCGCCCCCCGCCCAGACCGAGACACCGAGCGACGCGACTGCAGGCGCCAACGGCAGCGGCGGTGCTGACGCTGGCGCAGGTGCTGACGCTGGCGCAGGTGCTGACGCTGGCGCGGGTGCCGACGCAGAAGCCGGGTCTGATGCTGGTGCAGGCGCTGACTCCGGTGCGGCTGCTGATGCGGGTGTTGACGTAGGTGCCGATGGCGGCGCAGGTACTGCGACCGCCACAGGGCTCCTCTGAACCGTCGGGCGCCGCGGGTACCTGCAAACCCTAGCCGCAACCAACGGAAGCGATCAGATCCTCCTCATGCCTCGTCGCGATGAACGATCACCAAGAGCTCCACGTCCGACCAGAACCTTCGTCTCCCTCACCGGTCCTGCGGGCAACATCGGCGATGCCCTGATCCGACGCGAAACCCTCCACTGGGCGGAGGGGACGAGCGACGAGCTCATCGCGTACATCGGTGAAGCCCCCGATGTGTGGCTGAGGCAGCTCGGAATCCCCGCCGGCACGATGGTGCTGCGGTCGAAGAAGTCGGTGCCGCGCTGGCTCTGGCTCCTTGCCACGGCTCCGCAGCACCCTGTGCTGGTCTTCGAAGCCGGTGAGATCCCGCTCGATCGCGGCAACGGCCTCAGAGAGCTCGTCTTCCTGGCCGAGACGATCATCGTCAGGCTCAAGGGCGGCGTCGTCGTGCGACCGCCGCGCGGCATCCGCGCGCCCTCGTGGCCGGCGCTCGCGATCCATCGTCTGGCAGCGCGCCTCTCCCAGGTCACGCTCTGGCGTGACGGCGCTACGATCACGCGAGCGGGCTATGGCACGCTCGCACCCGACATCGGTTTCTCCGCCGGGGCACGCGCCGGTCTCGCCTGGAGCGAGCGCACCGAGCTGCTCGTGAGTCTTCGCGGTGCGCGCCCCCTGCCTGACGCCGCGTGGATCCGTGCGGTGCGCGAAGCCGCAGACGCCGCCGGCCTCACCATCCGCACGGTCGTGCAGGTGCGCGAAGACGAGGACCGGGCGCGGGAGATCGCTCGGCTGCTCGGCGGCACGTTCGACGCGTGGGGCGACACGGACTCGGTCACTCAGGAAGAGGTCCTGCGCGACCGCTACGACGCGGCACAGATCGTGATCAGCGACCGTATGCACGTCCTGGTGCTCGCAGCCCTCAGCGGCGCGATTCCCGTCGAGCTCGTGCCGAGTCCGACGGCGAAGATCGCGGATGCCTTCGCGGCAGTCGGCCTGGAGGGGATATCCGTCGACTCGGCCACGGCCGATGCAGCGCGCATGACAGCGGCGCTGACGCCGACACCGCAGCGCGCGGCAGAGATCAGCGAGCGTGTGAGAGTCGCTGCAGCGACACTCGACGAGATCGAGCGCGGTATGCGTGCGGCTGTTCGACGGGCACGCGCATGACGGGCACCTCGACATCAAACGGGAACTCGCGCATCCTGTTCCTCTCGCACAGTCATCCGTTCGGTGCATTCCGGGTCGGGAGCCATCACTACGCGCGAGAGCTGTCGGCGCGCGGAGCCGATGTGGTGCACCTGAGTACGCCGATCTCGCTCATGCATCGGGTCACCGGGCGCGTGAAGAGGAGCGACCTCACGACGGTTCCGCGCGGTTCGCAGCGTGACGGTGATGGTGTGCTGCATATCGTTCCGCGCACGATCCTGCCCGCGCAGGCGGGAGCGCCGAGCGTCGCTCGACTGCTCGAGCGTGCGGGTGTCGCAGCGCGATTCGACGCGGTCCTGATCGATCAGCCGCTGCTGTGGGACGATTCCGTGCGCGCGCTCGGAGATTCGGTGATCTATCGCCCCACCGACCTCTACCCCTCGGGCCTCAAGAACTCGCTGCAGCAGCGCATCCTCGCTGCGGTCGACGGTGTGGTCGCCACGTCCGACGAGGTGCTGCGAGCGCTCGGACCCGTGCGTATTCCGTCGCTCGTTCTCGGCAACGGGGTCGACGTGCGGCGCTTCGCTGCGCTCGTCGATGAGGAGGCCCCGCGAGCCGCCCGGTGCGTCTACGTCGGCGCCCTGGACGACCGCTTCGATTGGGACCGTGTCGACGCCTGGGCGCAGGCGCACCCTGACGTCGACTTCGTCATCGCGGGGCCGGATGCACGCCCTGCGCACCCCCTGCCCTCGAACGTCGACCTGGTCGGCCCCGTGCCCTACGCGGAGGTCCCGGCATTGCTGCACACCGCTCGGGTGGGGCTGCTGCCACTCTCCGACAACCCCCTCAACGCCGGGCGCAGCCCGATGAAGCTCTACGAGTATCTGGCTGCAGGTCTCGCTGTCGTCGCGCGCGAGACACCGGGCATCCGAGGGCGTTCCGAGGTCGGCGTCGATGTGTACACCGGCGACGGAGATGCGGATGCCGCGCTCGACCGCGCCCTTTCGACGCCGTCCCTGAACCGCGCCGGTGTCCACGCCGCAGCCGCGGAGTCGTGGGTGCAGAAGGCCGAGGCGCTCGAGGAGTTCGTGCGCACGGTCCGACATCTTCTCGACTGAGCGTCAGTCGAGAAGGCGCGCGATCGTGTCGGAGATGATCTGCGCGGTTCGGCCCCAGTCGTACCCTGGGGGTGGATCCACGCGGCGTGGAGACTGCACGGCAGCTGTCAGAGCGCTCGACCACTCCTGCGGGTCGTCGGGAGAGCCCACCGCCCAGCCGCGGCCAACGACGATCTCCGCCACGGCTTCGCACCCCGACCAATGGATGACGGGCACTCCGCATCGGATCGACTCGAGGGCGGGGAGCCCGAATCCCTCGAGGGTCGAGGGCATCACCGTGGCTGCTGCGCCGCGGTAGAGGTCGGCGAGCTCGTCGTCGTCGACGCCGCTCATCCAGTGCACCCGGTCGCCGATGCTCCGGCGCCCCGCGCGGGCGTCGAGGTCGGCGATCTCATGCTCGGGGACGACCGCGACGAGGCGGACATCACGCGCGACGACGAGCGCGTCGAGCACGGTGTCGAGGTTCTTGTGTGCCCGGCCGTTGCCGACGAACAGCACGTAGGGATCGGCAAGGCTCGTCGCTGCCTCCGCGGGACTGAACGCCGCAGAGCATCCATTGCCCGCGTTCACTATCTCGACGGCGTCGTCGCCGACCCACGTGCGGATCGCTCGGGCCGAGGTCTCGGACACCGTCAGCACGACCCCGGTTCGGCGCACGACATCGCGCACGGGACCCGCGTAGTAGGCAGCGAATTTCCAGCAGCTCAGCCCGGATCCGCGCAGCTGGATGAGGTCGTGCAGGGTGAGCAGCTGACGTCGAGCACGGACGAGAGCGCCGTACCCGGGGGAGTAGACGAGTGCATCGCGAGCCGTAGCCGGGCCCACGCCGCGAAAGGCGTCGACCGCGGTGAACGGAGAGCCATCGAGACCGAGTGGCTCCCACGGCACGGTGAGTCGGGGTAACACCTCGGCGGCGTAGCGGCCGATGCCGTGCGCGCCGCGGTAGCGGTCATCGACGAACAGAGTGCTCATGCTCGCCTCAGCCCTGGCACGTGTGCTCCGTCGACGGAGTCGGCGACCCACTGGCGGATGCGGTCGGCGAACACCTCTTCGGAGAAGGTCATCGCCTGCGCCCGGCAGGCCTCCGGTGACAGCGTGGCGGCCAGCTCGACCGCCCTGCGCATCTCGTCGCGCGACCAGTCCTCGACGAGAGCGCCGGTGCGCCCGTGCACGATCGTCTCGGCTGCTCCACCGACGGCGTTGGCGATCACCGGACGCCCTGCGGCCATCGCCTCGACCGGCACGATGCCGAAGTCCTCGACCGCGGGGAAGACGAGGGCGATACTGCGCTGCAGAAGCGCCCTGTACAGCTCAGCACCGGGGGAGGGGACGAAGAAGACCGCGCCGCCGGCCCGCTCATCGGCGAATGCACGCAGTCGGGCCTCGTCGGGGCCGGCGCCCGCGAGGACCACCGGCACGCCCGCCGCGATGCCCGCGTCGATCACGAGTTCCAGCCGCTTGTACGGGATGAATCGGGAGAAGCCGAGCAGGAAGCGCTCCGGAAGGCGCGCGAGGGTGTCGAGGTCGCGCTGGTCCGGCGCCGCGGGGCGGAGGAAGCCGGTCACGTCGACCGGCGGATGGATCACGGTGCAGTCGCGATGCCAGGCGTCCTCGATGCGCTTCTGCACGAAGACGCTGTTCGCGGCGATCGCGACCGGCTCCTGCGCGCGGCGGCGATCGAGCCCTTTCAGGGCGCTCGCAGCCATTCTCGCGGGCAGCGAGTCGCCGCGGGCATCGAGCTCAGGGTTCCAGATATAGCGGGCAGGGGTGTGGGCGTAGACGAGCTTCGGGGCCTCGCGTGCCGACCCGGCGAATCTCGCGTGGTGGGCGAAGAGATGCGAGCTGGCGAGAACCCAGTCGGCGTCGACGGGCGGAAGAGTTCGCCACGCAAGAGGCATCAGCGGCACAGCTGCGGCCTTGCGACGGCGCAGCGGCGTCTTGGCGAGCCAGGTCTCACCGTCGACAGAGAAACGGCCATCGCTGTCGTTCCACAGGCAGTAGCGCGCGGCATCCGGGAAGATCCGCGTCAGCGCCTCGAAGACGTTCTCCGACCCGCCTCGCGGCGCGAGCCACTCGTGCACCAGGGCGCCGCTCACGGCGTCCTCCTCTTCTCGAAGGGAGCCCAGGCGCGGAGTCGTGCAGAGGCCTGTGGACGCATGGGTCGAGTCTAGGGAAGTTCTCGGCGGTGATCTCCTCGCGCCGGAAGCCTCGAATGCCGTGGCACGCACTGTCAGCTTCGTCCCGACCACGACCCGATACATTGGAACGGAACATTTCCGGGGGAGAGGACACGATGGCTCTGCGCGCCACCAAGAAGACGATCATCATCGCCAGTGCGGTCGCCGTGCTCCTTGTCGGAGGGACCGCGACTGCGGCCGTCATGGTGCTCAACTCGCAACAGCAGCCGCAGGCGGAGGCGACCCGAGCGCCGCAGCCCACCCCCACGCCCACGCCGGTCGTGACCGATCCGCCCGCCGTCGTGCCCGTCACGAACGTCGCAAGAGCCTCCGTGGACGGATGGACCCTCGCCGACCGCACGCTGGTCGGCACCGTGCTGCCCGAGGTCGGCGCCGCCGCGAGTGGGGCGGTCTCGCTGCGGGTGGATGCTCCCGCCGACGATGCCGACATCATCGCTGCCAGCGCGCCTGTCACGCTCGCTCCCGCCGCGGAGTACACCCTCAGGCTGTCGGCGCGCGTTCTCGCAGAAGAGAAGATCGCTTCGGGCATCCGCCTGACGGTCGCGGGCCAGACCTTCGAACTGCCCGAGCTTGACGCGGAGTGGGAGCCGATCGAGTTCCCGTTCACCTCCCCGGCCGACGCGGCTGCCTCATCGATCGACGTCGTGCTGTCGGGTGCCGTCCGCGGCTTCGGAATCGACGATGTCTCGATCATGGGAGGTGACGGTGCCGAACTCGTGCCGAACGGCTCGTTCGAGGCCGTGCAGACGCCGTCGGGCATCGTCAACGATTCTCTCGTCATGACCGGTGAGTCGGCGCTGCTCGCCGTCTCACTGCCGGAGGGGCCCGTGAGCTGGACCGCGACGTCGACGGCGGGGGGCGAGCCGATCACGGGGGAGTCCGCGGTCGCAGGGGCGCTCGCGGCTCTGCCGCTGACCGGCGTCTCGCAGGGACACTACGAGGTCTCCGTCAACGACGCATCCGGGCGTCAGATCCAGACGGCCGTCGCCATCATCGACACCGACGGCTTCTCGATCGCGCAGGACGGACGCTTCGGCGTCGCTGCCCACGTCGAGAAGGAGACCTTCATAGGCACGGGCTCGCTCGCCGCCGCGCTCGGATTCGCCGAGGTGCGCAACGACATCTCCTGGGAGCGGAACGAGAAGACCCCCGGGCAGTATGTGTGGGACCCGAACTACGAGCGTGAGTTCTCTCGCATGCATGCGAACGACGTGAAGCTGCTGGGCCTCGTCGTCTACGGCAACCGGCTCTATGGAAGCCGGAAGGCGCCCGGCAGCGAGCAGTCGATCCAGGCGTACGGTGCCTATGCCAAGGCGGTCGCCGACAGGTTCGACCTGGTCGGTCTCGAGGTGCTCAACGAGTTCAACCATCGGGAGAACGACACCGCCTGCGGCCCGGCGCCCTCGTGCTACGTGCCGATCGCGCAGGCCGTGCAGGACCACGTGGGCGCGGCGCATCCGGACCTCCCGATCGTCACGGGTTCCACCGCTCTCTACGATCGCGACTGGTTCGTCGGGTTCTGGCAGGCGGGCGGGCTCGCGGTGACCGACGTGGCGAGCTACCACCCGTACGAGTCCTGGATCAACCGCGACTCCGACCTGATCGCCGGAACCGTGCAGCAGTCCTACGCCGACATGCAGGAGTTCGCGGGCGAGACGCGACCCGTGTGGGTGACGGAGATGGGTTTCCCCACCCACTACGACGGTGTCGGCGCTCTCGAGCAGGGGCAGATGCTGGTACGCAACGAGGCACTCGCCTTCGCGAACGGCGTCGAGAAGTACTTCTGGTATGACCTGATCAACGACACCCCTGATCTCGCGGCAGGCGAGTCGAACTTCGGTCTCTACGAGAACAGCCCGCGAGCGAACGTCGTCGCGCTGGCTCCGAAGCCGGGTGCTTTCGCCCAGGCCCTGATGATCGCGCAGCTCGGTGGCAAGGACTTCTCGTCGGAGGAGTCCGATGAGACGAGCACCGTGACGGTGTTCGGGACGGGCGACGAGACGACCCGGGTCGCGTGGGCGGCGCAGGGTGACGTGCAGCGCACGTTCGCGTCGGATGTCGCGGTGACCGTGACGGATATGTCAGGGAACGCAGAACTGGTGGAGTCGGAAGACGGAGAGGTCACGGTGACGCTCGGTGCGTCTCCGGTCTTCATCACACCGGAGGCAGAATGAGTGCCACGGAATCGTGCAGAGCTGCCGAGAGTGAACCGAACCCGGTCGCTCCGGAAGGAAAGGTGCATCGTCCATGAGTCCTGATCGTCAGGAAGCGCAGACCATCGACGAAGAGAAGACGGGCCGCCAGAGGCGTCGTCGTCGCGTCTGGGTGATTCTCAGCCTCGTCGTCATCGTTCTGCTCCTCGCCGTCTGCTGGGTCGGGCTGCGTGCCATCACCGTGAAGGACGGGTTGCTCAAGAGTCAGGAGCTGCTCAGCGACATCCAGAACGGTGGCGAGGCCCAGGAGCTGCTTCCGGAGCTCGCCGAGAACGCCGCCAGTGCAGGGTCCGCCGCGTCGGATCCGGTGTGGTGGCTCATGGAGTGGATTCCCGCCGTCGGCGACAACCTCAAGGGAGTGCGTCTCGCAGCGCAGTCGCTCGATGCGCTCGTGAACGGAGTCGCCGTGCCCGTGATGGGCACCGAGGGCTCCACGGGTTCGATCACGGAGAGGCTCCTCGATGCCTCCGCGGATCAGGGTGCGCGCATCACCGAACTCGCAGACGGGCTGGAGTCTGTCTCGGACTCGCCGTTCCTCGTCTCGGTCGTGCGTGACGGGATCGACGACGTCGACAAGGTGATGTCGACCGCAGCCCCCGTGATCGCCACTCTGCCGTCCCTTCTGGGAGGTGACGGTGCGAAGAACTACCTGCTCGTCTTCCAGAACAACGCCGAGACGCTGGCGCTGGGTGGCAGCGCAGCGGCTCAGACGCTCGTCAAGGTCGACGGCGGCAAGATCGAGATGGGTTCTCAGGGCAACAGCGGCAGTTACCAGAACGGCGTCGCGGTCGATGTCGAGGTGCCGCCGAGCGCCATCGAGCTGTATACGAGCTACCTCGTGGACCACATCAACACGAGCATGAGCCGGCCCGACTTCCCCACTGCGGCCAAGATCATGAGGGCCTGGTGGCAGCGCGACATCGCCCCCGATGAGATCGCCGGAGTCATCTCGATCGACCCGATCGCGTTGTCGCGGATCCTCGTCGCGACCGGCCCGATCGAGCTCGCCTCGGGTGAGGTCCTCTCGGATGACAACGCCGTCTCGCTTCTGCTGAGCGAGGTCTACGGACGGTGGGATTCGTACAAGGAACCTGAACTCGTCGACGGATTCTTCGCCGACACCGCAGCCGCCGTCTTCGACAAGATCGCCACCGGAGACTTCGACCTCAAGGACATGCTGTGGGCGGTCTCGGAGAGCGCCTCGCAGGGCAGCGTGCTGGTCTGGAGTGACGACTCGCAGGTAGCGGATGCCATCAAGGGCGCCCGTATCAGCGGCATCCTTCCCGACAACAACAAGAACACCACCACGATGGGTGTCTACTTCAACAACACCAACGGCTCGAAGATCGACTACTTCACGGAGACCGCGACCTCTGCGAGGTCCACCTGCGAGGCGGGAACCGCCACGTTCACCGCGGATGCATCGCTCACTCTGCCGCTGACGCAGCGGCAGGCTGAGGCACTGCCGCGCTACGTGCAGAGCATGACGTTCGGTGCTCGCTTCCGCGACACGATCTTCGTCTACGGCCCTCCCGGAACGACTCTGTCCGAGGCGGACTTCACCGGCGACGAGGTCTCGGTGACCCACAGTGGCATCGACGATCTCGGGCGCCCCGTCGTCGCGTTCGAGGCGTGGTTCGATCCGGGCGACTCGGTCTCGGTCACCGCGACGTTCGTCGGATCCGACGGCGACCACGGCCCTCTCATGCTTCAGACGAACCCGATGGTGCGGGGCGCGAAGCCGGCCGTCACTGACGGGTGCTCCGGTTGAGCGCTGCACGAGTACTGCCGTAATATCCTTCGACCGGTATTATGGCTGGCGTTCTGACGTCGGACCGGAGGGGGTGAGAGTCGTCGTCGTTCAACTCGATCACGGTGACTCCAGCTCAGACGGCGGAGCGAGAGGCGGTACGCGGCTTCCCGAGTACAAGTCGCGGCGCCTCATGTGGAACCGTCGGTACGCGAGTCGTCTGTTCTACAGCGACCTCATCGTGATGGTCGTCGCGCTGTTGATCTCCGGGGCGATCTTGCTGCCCAGACTTCCGGCGGGCGTGCTCTGGCCGAGCGGGCCCCGGGTCTCCTATCTGTCCGCACTGATCGTGATCGGCGTGGTCTGGCTGATCGCCCTCGATGCGACGGACTCGCGCGACCGGCACATCGTCGGTCAGGGAGCCGACGAATACCGGCGCATCGTCAACGCCTCGGTCGCGGTCTTCGCCCTCACCGTCGCGATCGCGTTCTTCCTCGGGATCGAGCTCTCGCGACTGCTGGTGGCCGTCGTCTTCCCGGTCGGACTGATGCTCCTGCTCCTGTCGCGCTGGCTGTGCCGGCAGTGGCTTCGTGGACGTCAGAAGACGGGCCAGTACCTGCACCGTGCGGTGGTGATCGGCGAGCCGTCGAAGGTCGCGCATGTCGCGCGCGAGATCCGCCGCGCCAAGAGCAGCGGCTACGAGATCGTCGGCGTCATCACCGAAGGCACGTCGGCTGCCGACATCTCGGGATTCGAGGTGCTCGGCAGCATCGCGAATGTCGAGGGCGTTCTCGACGACCTGCGCTTCGACGCGCTCATCATCGTCGGATCCGACGATCTCGACCCCCTGACGCTGCGTCGCCTCGGGTACGCGGTGTCGGATCGTGACATCCAGCTCATCATGGCGCCGGTGATGACCGATATCGCAGGTCCTCGTCTGCACACGACCCCCGTCGCCGGACTGCCGCTCGTGCATGTCGACTATCCCCGTATGGAGGGGTCCGAGCGCTTCCTCAAACGCAGCTTCGACATCGTCGGATCCTTCGTGCTCCTGGTCCTGCTCTCTCCGGTGTTCCTCGCCACCGCGATCGCAGTCCGGGTCGACGGGCCAGGCGGCGTCTTCTATCGCCAGGACCGGATCGGTCGAGGCGGGCACACCTTCGGCATGCTCAAGTTCCGGTCGATGGTCGCTGACGCCGATGACCAGCTGGCGACCCTGCTCGACATGCAGGGCGACGGTGGCACGCCGCTGTTCAAGATCAACGACGATCCGCGCATCACGGGTGTCGGACGTTTCCTCCGGCGGCACTCCATCGACGAGCTCCCGCAGCTCATCAACGTGTTCCGCGGAGACATGAGTCTGGTCGGCCCCCGGCCGCAGCGAGCGACCGAGGTCGCACTCTATGACGACTTCGAACACCGGCGGCTCCTCGTCAAGCCGGGCATGAGTGGCCTGTGGCAGGTCAGCGGACGCTCGACCCTCTCGTGGGAGGAGACGATCCGTCTCGACCTCTACTACGTCGAGAACTGGTCGCTCACGCAGGACTTCGTCATCCTGTTCCGCACCATCAGGGCAGTAGTGGCGCCGGGCGTGAGCGCTCACTGATCTGTAGACCGCCCGCGCGGTGACGGCGATTGCACCCTCGCCCTGGGTACATTCGAGACCATGAGATCCCCCCTTGCGACGCGTCTCGCTGCGAGTGCTCTGGCCATCGTCATACTCGCAACTGCGGCAGGCTGCGCCGCGGATGCCGACGCGACTGCCCCTGCTCCGACATCGACAGCCACCTCGACTCCCGAACCGACGCCGTCGGCTACGGTTCCGACCGCTGAGCCGACGCCCACGGCCGAGCCTTCAGCGACACCCGGGCCGGAGTACGGCGCCTTCACCTTCGAGCAGCTCGCACAGATCTGCATCGACGCGACCGTCTCGACCTTCGCTCCGGACGTCGTCTTCGACGCTCCTAACACGCGTATCGAGCAGCGCATCGTTACTCCGGAATGGCTCGTCATCGTACCGGCGGCGACCATGGGTTATCAGGGGCAGTCGGTGTGCACCATCGGCGGCACGCCGGACGCCCCGGAGATGGAGCTGGGTTCGGGATCGATCGAGCAGCTGCCTGAAGAGCAGATCCAGAACCTGATCCGCGGCGAGAATGAGGGGGGCGATCGCTAGTGTGCGATGCGGGGGACTCCGAGCCCTCGTCCGAACACCGCGCTCAGCCCTTCTTCTCTCGTCGGGCGCTGCTGGTCGGTGCGGGAGTGGCCGTCGGCGCGACGGCGATCGGATGGGATCTGCTCTCGCCCAGCCTCTCGGCCACCGCTGCGGGCACGTATCTTCGTCCATGTGGAGACGTGCGCATCTCGAGCAGCTGGCAGGACCACCGGAATCGCAACCCGCCGTCGGGGGAGCCGGGCACGGACTACGCGGTCCCTGTGGGGACGCCGATCAGAGCTGCTGCCGACGGGGTCATCGTCGACCGCAAGGACACCACGTCGACGGCCACCGGCCGATACCTGGCGCTTCGCGCGGACGACGGCAACTACATCCGCTACCTCCACCTTCAGTCGAGCGCGGTTCTGCCAGGCACAAGGGTGGCGCGAGGGCAGGTCATCGCCGTGTCGGGGGCATCCGGCTTCGGATACGAAGCCGGATACGGCCCCCACGTGCATGTGTCGCTATGGCTCGGCGGCACGCCCCTGCAGTTGGGGTTCACCAACTCTGTCGATTTTGAGAATTACGCTGAACCGGAGGACCCCATGCCAGTACACCAATCATCCGAATATTCGTGGAACGCGACTCTGCCCAACCGCAAGTGGACGACGGTTCCTGTCGGTATGGGAAAGTATTACCTCGCGAGCACGGGAACTTCGGGCAGTGAGACCGGCGACCTCGCAATTTACTTCAGCGCGACAGGCGTAACGAGGGGTTTTCAAATCCGCGTGGTGGCCGAGGCTCTCGACTCGGCGGGACAGGTCACGAAGACTTCAGGCCAGCCAGTTCTCGAAATACCGCCCACTCGTGATTCGGCAGTGAACCCGCAAACTTTCGGCCAGTACGCCGTCCCCTATTTTCTTTCGGGGCGATTGAGGATTTTCGCGCAAGTGCGCGCGCTGAATTCTGGCATCAGAGTACAGAAGGTGATCGTGAAGAGAAACTTTTGGCTTTCCTGATCGCCTAGGTATTGGCGGCTCCCCTTAGATCAACCGATTCCCCGCGATCTGACTCGCTCTTGTCCTAAACCAGCGCGGGACGCCACCAAAGCAATTCTCGCGTTCAATCTTGTCAAGACGTCACGAGGGCTGGACGACCAACGTACGCGGGTAACCGCATCGCGAAATATCGCTCAAACTCGGCACGGCAGGCGCAGTCAAGAGGGCGTTGTCGCGTATGAGGTTTCAGCGTGGTTGGGCGCTGGTGCGAAGGTTCGCTAGGAAAAACGGGCACCTCGAATTATCTCAATGATTTGTTCTTTTGGTAACGGAGTGTGGCCAGAGACCGAGTCCGTGACGAGAACTGATTGCTCTCCTAGGAAGTCGCATTCCTCAGAAAGCTTCGGTAAGGAGTCGAGGAATGCTTTCTGCTGATCGTAGCTCGTGTCGTTCTCGTTGGTGATTAGAAGTAGCGGGGGAACGACTTTCGCATAAAGTAACCTAGAAATCAGATCCACCCTCTCAGGGAACACCTTTCGAAACTCCGACAGTGGTTGTCGAACGACTTCCTCGAGCATGTGGATGGCGCTAGGTACCGGCCATCGCTCGACGTCGATTTGAGGAATCTCAGCAATGGCGTAAGAGCCGGGCAAGTGCGCGGCGATTCCGATGGCCCCGAATCCTCCCAACGATGAACCGTGAATCGTCACGCTATCAAGCTTGATGTCCAGGGTGGTTGCAATCTTCTGAACGATAGAGGCGAGCTCCGAGATCAGGTCGATCTCGGGGTGCATGAACCACCCTCCGCGCAGTCGCTCATCCAGCGCGATCGAGGGGTCACCCAATGCGACGACGTGCGTTTCCGAAAGGTCTTCGTGCCAAGTCCATCGGTGGAAAAAAGGAACGCGGCGCACTGATCCAGCACCCTGGGCGCCAGGTAAAAAGACGACCATCCGGCGCGCGCCCACGCGCACTGCGACATTCGCATGCGCTGCGAGGTTGTGTTCGAGCTGAGTGGTCAACATGTAGATCCCCGGCGCCGGGTATCGAGACGTCCAATCGTCTAAAGCCACTTGCTGACTCGGATAGCTTTGCATCTGCCCGACGCTAGCATTCGGTCGGGTCTGGTTCGGCTATTTCGGATAGGAAGTTGAGCTCTGCGTCTCAGTCGTGCCGGGCGTCTGTGTCGACCGGTGCTCTAGCCGGCCAGCCCATTCAAGTGCTGGATCGTCCGGCGGGAGGGCGCCACGAGTCCACAACTCGGAACCGCCCCTGCTGCGCTTTGCCTGAAGCTAGGTGGGTATGGGCTTGGTGAGGCTCTCGATAGAGTTTGCGGGCCTACGGGGCTGGGCATCCCTGCCCAGGGGGACCTCCTTCCGCTTGCCGGTCCTTCCATGCAGAATGTACGTGCGTCGCACATCCGATGCGATCGTTCGCAGAAAAAGGGGGCCCGTCATGGGTATCGAGGAAACCGTCAACAAGGGCAAGGACCTGTACGAGCAGAACAAGGACAAGATCGCTGAGGCCGTCAAGAGCGAGCAGGCCGAGGACATCAGCGACAAGGTGCTCGACGGCGTCGCCGACTTCGCCAAGAAGATCGCTCCCGGTGCAGCGGACAAGATCGACGAGATCCGCGACCAGGCCGACAAGGCTGTCGGCAACCAGTAACGCGACTCACGCAGTCTGACAACGGCGGCTCCTCCACCCGGGGGAGCCGCCGCTCTTCTGCATCCGCGATCTGGAAACCCGGTATTCGGCACGGCGGTATCGCGTTTCAGTGCGGCCATCCCCTAGGATGAGAGAGATCGCCTGGGGAACTTGCGATCAGGGACGTCGAAGGGGTTCGACCTCCCGAAGTACGCGGTTCGCCGCGACAAACTGGGGAATGATTTTGGGGATCATCATGCGACGCGCGCACTCTGTGCGCTTCAGCGTCTTCCCGCCCGTGCGGCGGTCACTCCGCCGCGCCCTCGAACGAGGAAGACGGCGTCCCTTCACGCCGGACTCCTCGCGTTCGGTGTGCCCCCTCGCACTGAACGCCCTCCCCAAGCGGGGCGAGGCATGGGGATGCCTCGCCCCGCTCTCTCCGGTTCTCTGACGACCGGAGGCGTGGTTCCGAGGCTCTGAGCCCGGGGCCGCGGGGGCATGTCCAGGGGATGCTCAGCAAACGCGACACGCCCGGGTTTGCACTGGGGAAATCCGCCGTGGCAGAATAGACAGGTTCGACATTCCGGCGCGCTCAGCGTGAGCCGGATCACCACCACGACAGTGCATAGGCGGCGCAGACGCGCAGGGACCTAGGCCGCGGGTGGCAGAACGATCCCGACATCTTCATCACGAGGGCTTCGCCGTGCGCGGCGGAGGTCGGACACCCGCTCGCTGAGAGGCCTGCGGGATGACAGCAGAACAGTGGTGCAGCAGATCGGCTCGCGAGAGTCGTTCGAGTGCCGAGGCGCGAACAGCGCCGACGTGCGTCCAATGCCCCAGGGCCACCCGGTCCCGGACGGTAAGACGCTTAAAGAGAGAGAGCAGACAATGGCGGGACAGAAGATCCGCATTCGCCTGAAGTCGTATGACCACGAGGTCATCGACACGTCCGCACGCAAGATCGTCGACACCGTGACCCGTGCGGGTGCAACTGTCGTCGGTCCCGTGCCCCTTCCGACCGAGAAGAACGTCGTGTGCGTCATCCGGTCGCCGCACAAGTACAAGGACAGCCGCGAGCACTTCGAGATGCGCACCCACAAGCGTCTGATCGACATCGTCGACCCGACGCCCAAGGCTGTCGACTCGCTGATGCGTCTCGACCTGCCTGCCGATGTCAACATCGAGATCAAGCTCTGAGGTTCGACATGGCTGACATCAACGCAAAGATTTCCAAGGGCATGCTGGGCACCAAGCTCGGCATGACGCAGGTGTGGTCCGAGAACGGCAAGCTCGTTCCCGTCACCGTCATCGAGCTCTCGCCGAACGTGGTCACGCAGATCCGTACCCCCGAGAAGGACGGCTACAAGGCCGTTCAGATCGCCTACGGTCAGATCGACCCCCGCAAGGTGAACAAGCCCCTCACCGCTCACTTCGAGGCCGCCGGCGTCACGCCGCGCCGTCACGTCACCGAGATCCGCACCGCGGACGCCGGCGACTACACCCTGGGCCAGGAGCTCACGGTCGATGGAACCTTCGAGGCCGGACAGCTCGTCGACGTCGTCGGCACGAGCAAGGGCAAGGGCTTCGCCGGTGTCATGAAGCGTCACAACTTCAAGGGCGTCTCGGCATCGCACGGTTCGCACCGCAACCACCGCAAGCCCGGCTCCATCGGCGCATCGTCGACCCCGAGCCGCGTCTTCAAGGGCATGCGCATGGCCGGCCGTATGGGTGGCGAGCGCGTGACCGTCCTCAACCTCACGGTGCACGCCGTCGACATCGAGAAGGGTCTGCTGCTCGTCAAGGGCGCCGTCCCCGGTGCTCGTGGCCGCATCGTCTACGTCCGCAACGCAGTGAAGGGTGCCTGATCATGGCTGACTCCACTCTCGCGCTTGACGTCCTCAAGGCAGACGGCAAGAAGGCTGGCTCGATCGAGCTTCCCGCCGCGCTGTTCGACGCCAAGACGAACATCCCGCTCATCCACCAGGTCGTCGTCGCGCAGCTCGCGGCGGCTCGCCAGGGAACCCACTCGACCAAGCGTCGCGGTGAGGTCTCGGGTGCCGGCCGCAAGCCCTTCAAGCAGAAGGGCACGGGTAACGCCCGTCAGGGCTCCATCCGCGCGCCGCACATGACCGGTGGTGGAATCGTGCACGGCCCCAAGCCGCGCGACTACTCGCAGCGCACCCCCAAGAAGATGATCGCCGCCGCCCTCCTGGGCGCGCTCAGCGACCGCTTCCGCGGTGAGCGCATCCACGCCATCGAGTCGTTCGGCATCGACGGCACGCCTTCGACCAAGACCGCGGTGAACTTCCTCACCAACGTCGTCTCGTCGAAGAACGTGCTCGTGGTCATCGAGCGCAACGACGACGTGACGCTGAAGAGCATCCGCAACCTGTCGAACCTGCACGTGCTGACGTTCGACCAGCTCAACGCCTACGACGTGCTCGTCTCCGACGACATCGTCTTCACCCAGGCCGCGCTCGAGGGCTTCATCGCCTCGAAGTCCGGCGCCAACCAGGAGGTCTCCGCATGAGCGAGCAGGCATCTGTTCTCCAGACGGCCCTGAACAAGGACCCGCGCGACATCATCCTGAAGCCGGTCGTGTCCGAGAAGAGCTACGGTCTCATCGACGAGGGTAAGTACACCTTCCTCGTGGACCCGCGCGCTTCGAAGACCGAGATCAAGCTCGCCATCGAGAAGATCTTCGGCGTCAAGGTCGCAGGGGTCAACACCCTCAACCGCGTCGGCAAGGCTCGTCGCACCCGCTTCGGCACCGGCAAGCGCAAGGACACCAAGCGCGCCATCGTCACCCTGAAGTCGGGCACCATCGACATCTTCACGGCAATCGGCTGATCCGGGGGATAAGGACAATAATGGCTATTCGCAAGTACAAGCCCACGACCCCGGGCCGTCGCGGCTCGTCGGTGGCTGACTTCGCCGAGATCACCCGATCGACGCCGGAGAAGTCGCTGCTGCGCCCGCTCTCGAAGACCGGTGGTCGCAACAACCAGGGCCGCATCACGACCCGTCACATCGGTGGTGGCCACAAGCGCCAGTACCGCGTCATCGACTTCCGTCGCAATGACAAGGACGGCGTGGACGCCAAGGTCGCTCACATCGAGTACGACCCCAACCGCACCGCGCGCATCGCGCTGCTGCACTACTTCGACGGCGAGAAGCGCTACATCCTCGCGCCGGCGAAGCTGAAGCAGGGCGACGTCGTCGAGTCGGGTGCCGGCGCTGACATCAAGCCGGGCAACAACCTCCCGCTGAAGAACATCCCGACGGGTACCGTCATCCACGCGATCGAGCTCCGTCCCGGTGGCGGCGCGAAGATGGCACGTTCGGCCGGTGCATCCGTCCGTCTCGTCGCCAAGGATGGCAACTTCGCCCAGCTGCGTCTGCCCTCGGGCGAGATCCGCAACGTCGATGCGCGCTGCCGCGCGACCATCGGCGAGGTCGGCAACGCCGAGCAGTCGAACATCAACTGGGGCAAGGCCGGCCGCATGCGCTGGAAGGGCGTTCGCCCGACCGTCCGTGGTGTCGCGATGAACCCGGTCGACCACCCGCACGGTGGTGGTGAGGGCAAGACGTCCGGTGGACGTCACCCCGTCTCCCCGTGGGGCCAGGCTGAGGGTCGCACCCGTCACGCCAACAAGGAAAGCGACAAGTACATCGTGCGTCGTCGTAACGCCGGCAAGAAGCGTAAGTAGGAGTAAGAGAAGATGCCTCGCAGTCTTAAGAAGGGCCCCTTCGTCGACGATCACCTGCTTCGCAAGGTGGTCGTGCAGAACGAAGCCGGCACCAAGAACGTCATCAAGACCTGGTCCCGCCGGTCGATGATCATCCCGGCCATGCTGGGACACACGATCGCGGTCCACGACGGTCGCAAGCACATCCCCGTGTTTGTGTCGGAGACCATGGTCGGACACAAGCTGGGCGAGTTCGCGCCCACCCGCACCTTCCGCGGCCATGAGAAGGACGACAAGAAGGGCCGCCGCCGCTGACGCGGGGGCGATAGAGGAGAGAGAAATGGTGGAGTCCATCGCACGCGTGCGACACATCCGCGTGACCCCTCAGAAGGCTCGTCGTGTCGTCGCGCTCATCAAGGGCAAGCAGGCCCAGGAAGCTCTGGCGATCCTGAAGTTCGCACAGCAGAGCGCCAGTGAGCCGATCTACAAGCTTGTCGCGTCGGCCATGGCCAACGCGCAGGTCAAGGCGGATCGTGACGGCGAGTACCTCGACGAGCAGGACCTGTACGTGGCTAACGCCTACGTCGACGAGGGCACGACGCTCAAGCGTTTCCAGCCCCGTGCACAGGGTCGCGCTTTCCAGATCAAGAAGCGCACGAGCCACATCACGGTCGTGCTCTCGACGCCCGCCGCAGCTCCGGCTGCTGCGAGCGACAGCAACAAGAAGGCGAGCAAGTAATGGGACAGAAGGTAAACCCGTACGGCTTCCGTCTCGGCATCACCACGGACCACGTGTCGCGCTGGTTCTCGGACTCGACGAAGCCCGGTCAGCGTTACGCCGACTACGTCGCCGAGGACATCAAGATCCGCAACCTGCTGAAGACGCAGCTCGACCGCGCCGGTGTCTCGAACATCGAGATCGAGCGCACCCGTGACCGCGTCCGCGTCGACATCCACACCGCCCGTCCGGGCATCGTGATCGGTCGTCGTGGAGCCGAGGCCGAGCGCATCCGCGGCGACCTCGAGAAGCTCTCGGGCAAGCAGATCCAGCTGAACATCCTCGAGGTCAAGAACCCCGAGGCCGACGCTCAGCTCGTCGCACAGGGCATCGCCGAGCAGCTCTCTGCTCGCGTGGCGTTCCGTCGTGCGATGCGCAAGGGTCTCCAGGGCGCGCAGCGCGCTGGCGCCAAGGGCATCCGCATCCAGGTCTCCGGCCGCCTCGGCGGCGCCGAGATGAGCCGCTCGGAGTTCTACCGCGAGGGTCGTGTGCCGCTGCACACGCTGCGCGCGAACATCGACTACGGCTTCTACGAGGCGAAGACCACCTTCGGCCGCATCGGCGTGAAGGTCTGGATCTACAAGGGCGACCTGACGGCGAAGGAGCTCGCTCGCGAGCAGGCCAACGCCCCCAAGGCTCGTCGTGATGACCGTGGTGGCGACCGTCGTCGCGCACCGCGCAACGAGGCACCCGTCGCAGAAGGAGCGTCTGCCTGATGCTTATTCCCCGCAAGGTCAAGTTCCGTAAGCAGCACCACCCCGGCCGTAGCGGCCAGGCGACCGGTGGCACGAAGGTCTCCTTCGGCGAGTTCGGCATCCAGGCGCTCACGCCTGCCTACGTGACGAACCGTCAGATCGAGTCCGCTCGTATCGCGGTCACGCGTCACATCAAGCGTGGCGGCAAGGTGTGGATCAACATCTACCCCGACCGTCCCCTCACCAAGAAGCCTGCCGAGACCCGCATGGGTTCCGGTAAGGGTTCGCCCGAGTGGTGGGTCGCCAACGTCAAGCCGGGTCGGGTCCTCTTCGAGGTCTCCGGCGTGAGCGAGGAACTCGCTCGCGAGGCACTCACCCGTGCCATTCACAAGCTGCCTCTCAAGGCACGCATCATCAAGCGCGAGGAGGGCGACGCGTAATGGCGATCGGCACCAAGGAGCTCGCTCCGGCAGAGCTCGACACGTTCGAAGACCAGCGCCTCGTTGAGGAGCTGCGTAAGGCCAAGGAGGAGCTTTTCAACCTCCGTTTCCAGTCGGCCACCGGCCAGCTGGAGAGCCACGGCCGCATCCGCGCCGTCAAGCGCGACATCGCGCGTCTCTACACCGTGATCCGCGAACGCGAGCTGGGCATCCGTGCGACGCCCGCTCCGGTCGAGGTCCCGGCCAAGAAGGCGTCCAAGTCGAAGGCGAAGAAGGCGGATGCCGCCGACGACGCCGTGAAGGAAGAGGCTGAGTGATGGCCACCAAGAAGGAAGCCGCAGTCGAGGCTGAGCACGCCGCACACGACGTACGCGATGAGGACGCCCGTGGCTACCGCAAGTCGCGTCGTGGCTACGTCGTCAGCGACAAGATGGACAAGACCATCGTGGTCGAGGTCGAGGACCGCGTGAAGCACCCGCTTTACGGCAAGGTCATCCGCCGCACCTCGAAGGTCAAGGCGCACGATGAGGCGAACTCCGCCGGCATCGGCGACCTCGTCCTGATCAACGAGACCCGCCCGCTGAGCGCCACGAAGCGCTGGCGTCTGGTGGAGATTCTGGAGAAGGCCAAGTGATTCAGCAGGAGTCTCGCCTCAAGGTCGCCGACAACACCGGCGCGAAGGAGCTGCTCACCATCCGTGTGCTCGGCGGCTCGCGTCGTCGTTACGCCGGCCTCGGTGACACCATCGTCGCGACCGTCAAGGACGCGATCCCCGGCGGAAACGTCAAGAAGGGCGATGTGGTCAAGGCCGTCATCGTCCGCACGGTCAAGTCCACGCGTCGTCCCGACGGCTCGTACATCAAGTTCGACGAGAACGCCGCCGTCATCCTGAAGAACGACGGGGAGCCCCGCGGCACCCGTATCTTCGGACCGGTCGGTCGTGAGCTTCGCGACAAGAAGTTCATGAAGATCGTCTCGCTCGCGCCGGAGGTTATTTAAGTCATGGCGAAGATCAAGAAGGGTGACCTGGTTCAGGTCATCACCGGAGCCACGCAGGAGCGTGGCGGCGACCGCGGCAAGCAGGGCAAGGTCCTCGAGGTCCTTGCTGAGAAGAACCGCGTCATCGTCGAAGGCGTGAACTACGTCACCAAGCACACCCGCGTCGGACAGACGCAGCGTGGCACCAAGACGGGAGGCCTCGAGACCGTCGAGGCGTCCATCCACATCTCGAACGTCGCACTCGTCGACCCCTCGACCAAGAAGCCGACCAAGGTCGGCCACCGGGTCGAGGAGCAGACCAAGGACGGCGTCAAGCGCACCGTCCGCGTGCGCTACGCGAAGAAGAGCGGTAAGGACCTCTGATGGCATCGACCGACGCTGCGGTGGCTGGCAAGATCCAGCCCCGCCTGAAGGCGAAGTACAACGCCGAGATCAAGAAGGCTCTGCAGGACGAGTTCGGCTACGCCAACGTCATGCAGATCCCCGGCCTGGTCAAGGTCGTCGTGAACACCGGTGTCGGCGAGGCAGCTCGCGACAGCAAGGTGATCGATGGTGCGGTCGACGACCTCACCAAGATCACCGGCCAGAAGCCGATCGTCACGAAGGCCCGCAAGTCCATCGCGCAGTTCAAGCTGCGTGAGGGCCAGGCCATCGGCGCGCACGTCACCCTCCGCGGCGACCGTGCGTGGGAGTTCGTGGACCGCCTGGTCTCGCTCGCACTGCCCCGCATCCGCGACTTCCGCGGACTGTCGGCCAAGCAGTTCGACGGCAACGGCAACTACACCTTCGGTCTCCAGGAGCAGAGCGTGTTCCACGAGATCGACCAGGACAAGATCGACCGGGTTCGCGGTTTCGACATCACCGTCGTCACCACCGCGAAGACGGATGACGAGGGTCGCGCTCTGCTGCGTCACCTCGGCTTCCCGTTCCGTTCGGACGACGCCCAGGCGTAGCACTTTCGACGGGCTCAGCGGCCAGTGGTCACTGGGCCCGTCGAATTGCACGTACAATCGAAGATTGCGTGCTCATCGCAGGCCGTCTGTCGTGTAACGGCAGCCGGAACCGTATGAACAAAGGAAAACACCAATGACAATGACAGACCCGGTCGCAGATCTGCTGACCCGTCTGCGCAACGCGAACTCGGCGCACCACGATTCCGTGACGCTGCCGTCGAGCAAGCTGAAGACGCACATCGCCGACATCCTCCAGCAGGAGGGCTACATCGCCGGCTGGGAGACCTCCGAGGCGCGCGTGGGACAGAACCTCACGCTGCAGCTGAAGTACGGCCCCAACCGCGAGCGTTCGATCGCGGGCATCAAGCGCGTGTCGAAGCCCGGCCTCCGCGTCTACGCGAAGTCCACCGAGCTCCCCAAGGTCCTCGGCGGCCTCGGCGTGGCCATCCTGTCCACCTCCTCCGGTCTTCTCACCGACCGTCAGGCAGAGCAGAAGGGCGTGGGCGGAGAAGTTCTCGCCTACGTGTGGTAATCGAAAATGTCGCGTATCGGACGACTTCCCATCGACGTTCCCGCGGGCGTGACCGTTTCGGTCACCGGCCGTGAGGTCGCGGTGAAGGGCCCCAAGGGTGAGCTCACCCTGACGGTCGCCAACCCCATCGAGGTCGCGGTCGAGGAGAACCAGGTTCTCGTCACCCGTCCCGACGACGAGCGCGAGTCGCGGTCGCTTCACGGCCTGACCCGCACGCTCATCAACAACAACATCATCGGCGTGACCCAGGGCTACACCAAGGGTCTCGAGGTCGTCGGCACCGGTTACCGCGTGGCTCAGAAGGGCAGCTCGGTCGAGTTCGCCCTGGGCTTCTCGCACCCGGTCCTGATCGACCCGCCCGCCGGCATCACGCTCACGGTCGAGGGCACCAACAAGCTCACCGTCAGCGGGATCGACAAGCAGGCTGTCGGCGAGGCAGCTGCCAACATCCGCAAGATCCGCAAGCCCGAGCCGTACAAGGGCAAGGGCGTGCGCTACGCCGGCGAGAACGTGCGTCGCAAGGCCGGAAAGAGTGGTAAGTAACCATGGCTCTCAAGTCAAAGTCTGACGCCCGCGCGCGTCGTCACGCCCGCCTTCGCAAGAAGGTCGTCGGCACCGAGGCGCGTCCGCGCCTCGTCGTCAACCGTTCGGCTCGCCACGTCTTCGTGCAGCTTGTCGACGACAGCAAGGGTCACACCGTGGCGTCGGCTTCGACGCTCGAGACCGACCTGCGCTCGCTCGAGGGTGACAAGACCGCCAAGGCCCGCAAGGTCGGCGAGCTCCTCGCCGAGCGTGCGAAGGCTGCCGGCGTTTCCGAGGCAGTGTTCGACCGTGGCGGCAACCGCTACGCAGGTCGTGTCGCCGCCATCGCCGACGGCGCCCGCGAGGGGGGTCTGGCACTGTGAGTGACAACAAGGAGAACGAAGTGACCGAAGCGGCTGCTGCCACTTCCGAGACTGCCACCGGCACCACGCAGGCAGAGCCGTCTCAGCGCGACAACCGCCGCGGCGGTGGCCGTGGTGACCGCAACCAGGGTGGTCGTGACCGCAACTCGCGTGACCGTGGGGACAACCAGTTCCTCGAGCGCGTCGTCACCATCAACCGCGTCTCGAAGGTCGTGAAGGGTGGTCGTCGCTTCAGCTTCACCGCTCTCGTGGTCGTCGGCGACGGCAACGGTCTGGTGGGCGTCGGCTACGGCAAGGCCCGCGAGGTCCCTCTGGCGATCTCGAAGGGTGTCGAAGAGGCCAAGCGCAACTTCTTCCGCGTCCCGCGCGTCGGAAGCACCATCCCGCACCCCGTGCAGGGTGAGGCCGCAGCAGGCGTCGTCCTGCTTCGTCCGGCTGCTGCCGGTACCGGTGTCATCGCCGGTGGTCCGGTCCGCGCCGTGCTCGAGTGCGCCGGTATCCACGACGTGCTGTCGAAGTCGCTCGGTTCGTCGAACACGATCAACATCGTGCACGCGACGGTGGAGGCCCTGAAGCAGCTCGAGGAGCCCCGTGCGGTCGCCGCACGTCGTGGCCTCGAGTTCGACCAGGTCGCCCCCGCGCGTCTTGTCCGCGCCGAGGCTGAGGCCATCGCCGCACAGAAGGTAGGTGCCTGATGGCCGCCCGGCTCAAGGTCACGCAGATCAAGTCCAAGGTGAGTGAGAAGCAGAACCAGCGCGACACGCTGCGTTCGCTCGGTCTCAAGCGCATCGGTGACAGCACCGTTCGCCCCGACGACGCGCAGACGCGCGGCTACGTCAAGACCGTCGCGCACCTCGTCAAGGTTGAGGAGATCGACTAATGGCTGAGAAGAACGAAGCCGTCGAGGCCGAGAAGGCCCCGAAGAAGGCAGCTGCTCCCAAGGCGGCCGCCGAGAAGAAGCCCGCTGCCAAGAAGGCGCCCGCAGCTGCTGCAGGCACCAAGGCCGAGGCTGCTGCCAAGAAGCCCGCTGCCAAGAAGGCCGCGCCGAAGAAGGATGCTCCGGCATCCCGCCCCGGCGTCCTGAAGGTCCACCACCTGCGTCCGGTCCCCGGATCCAACACCGCGAAGACCCGTGTCGGTCGCGGTGAGGGCTCCAAGGGTAAGACCGCAGGTCGCGGTACCAAGGGCACCAAGGCTCGCAACACAGTCCGCGTCGGCTTCGAGGGTGGGCAGATGCCTCTGCACATGCGCACCCCGAAGCTCCGCGGCTTCAAGAACCCGTTCCGCGTCGAGTACCAGGTCGTGAACCTGGAGAAGCTCGCGGAGCTGTACCCGAAGGGCGGCGACGTCACCGTCACCGACCTGGTCGCCAAGGGTGCCGTTCGCAAGAACGAGAAGGTCAAGGTTCTCGGAAACGGCGACATCGCCGTGAAGCTCACCGTTGCGGTCGACAAGGTCTCGGGTTCTGCCGAGCAGAAGATCGTGGCGGCCGGCGGATCCGTCAAGTAACCACTTCATGAGAGGGGTCGGAGATTCTCCGGCCCCTCTTATGGGTTAGCCTGTTCTTTCAGCCGTCCCTCAGGATCGGCAACCTTTTCAGGAGGCACGTCCTTGTTTAGCGCCATCGCGCGGATCTTCCGCACGCCAGACCTGCGTCGAAAGATCGGTTTCACCCTCGCCATCGTCGCGATCTACCGACTCGGCTCCAACGTCCCCGCTCCGTTCGTGAACTTCCCGAACGTCGAGGAGTGCCTCGCTCTCAACTCAGGCACCGAGGGACTCCTCGGACTCGTCAACCTCTTCTCGGGTGGCGCTCTCCTGCAGCTCTCGATCTTCGCCCTCGGCGTCATGCCGTACATCACGGCGACGATCATCACCCAGCTCCTCCGCGTGGTCATCCCGCACTTCGAGGCGCTGCACAAAGAGGGTCAGGCCGGCCAGGCCAAGCTGACCCAGTACACGCGCTACCTCACCATCGCCCTCGCGCTGCTGCAGTCGACCACCCTCGTGACGGTGGCTCGCAGCGGTCAGCTGTTCGGCACCACCGAGATCGCCGCGTGCCAGAACCTCCTCACGAACGACGTGTGGTGGGCGCAGCTGCTCATCATCATGGCGATGACCGCAGGCACCGGCCTCATCATGTGGTTCGCCGAGCTCGTCACCGAGCGCGGCATCGGCAACGGCATGTCGCTTCTGATCTTCACGTCGATCGCCGCCACCTTCCCCGGAGCCATGTGGCTCATCTGGGAGAGCCGTGGTTTCGAGGTGTTCCTCATGGTGCTCGCGGTGGGAATCGTCGTGATGGGTCTCGTCGTCTTCGTCGAGCAGTCGCAGCGACGCATCCCCGTGCAGTACGCCAAGCGCATGGTGGGTCGTCGCACCTACGGCGGCACCAACACCTACATCCCGATCAAGGTGAACATGGCGGGTGTGATCCCCGTGATCTTCGCCTCGTCGCTGCTGTACATCCCGGCTCTGATCGCGCAGTTCAACACTCCGCAGGACGGCTCCGAGCCGGCCGCGTGGGTGACCTGGATCTCGACCTACTTCACCACCGGCGACCAGCCGATCTATATGATCGCGTACTTCCTGCTGATCATCGGCTTCACGTACTTCTACGTCGCGATCACGTTCAACCCCGTCGAGGTCGCCGACAACATGAAGAAGTACGGCGGGTTCATCCCCGGCATCCGTGCCGGTCGTCCGACCGCCGAGTACCTCGACTACGTGCTCACGCGCATCACGCTGCCGGGCTCGATCTACCTGGGTCTGATCGCGCTCATCCCGCTGATCGCACTCGCCACCGTCGGCGCCAACCAGAACTTCCCGTTCGGTGGCGCATCGATCCTCATCATCGTGGGTGTCGGTCTCGAGACGGTCAAGCAGATCGATGCACAGCTGCAGCAGCGTCACTACGAAGGGCTCCTCCGATGATGGTTCGACAGGCTCACCACCCCACGGCCAGGTTGCTGATCGTCGGCCCGCAGGGGTCCGGCAAGGGAACGCAGGGCGTTCGCATCGCCGAGTCGTACGGCATCCCGGTCGTGTCGACGGGAGACATCTTCCGCGCGAACATCAAGCAGGGCACGCCCCTCGGCCAGCAGGTCACCGCGATCCTCGACAAGGGCGACCTCGTTCCCGATGAGCTCACGAGCGAGATCGTGCGCGATCGCCTCACCCAGGATGACGCCGCGAACGGATTCCTCCTCGACGGCTACCCGCGCAACACGGCGCAGGTCGCGCACCTCGAGGAGTTCCTCGCCGGTCGCGGTGAGTCGCTGGATGCTGTCATCCTGCTCGACGTTCCCCGCGAGGAGAGCATCGAGCGCCTGAAGCTGCGTGCGGCCGAGCAGGGTCGTTCTGACGACACTGACGAGGGCATCGCGCACCGCCTGGACATCTACGAGAAGGAGACCGCTCCGATCCTCGAGGTCTACGGTGCCCGCGGCATCGTCGACCGCATCGACGGAGTCGGCTCTCTCGATGAGATCACGGAGCGCGTGTTCGCCGCGCTCACCGCGCGCGGCCTGCGCCTCGCTGCCTGATCAGTTCGATGTTCCGCAAGTCGATCTACAAGTCGCCGGCTCAGTTGCGAGCCATGGTCGAGCCGGGACTCATCACCGCGGCCGCACTGGATGCCGTGCGTCCGCTGATCCGCCCGGGAATCACCACCCTCGAGCTCGACGCCGAGGCGAACCGGGTCATCCTGGCGCGCGGGGCGGAGTCGAACTTCCAGCTCGTGCGCGGGTACCGGCACACGACCTGCATCTCGGTGAACGAAGAGGTCGTGCACGGCATCCCCGGTGAGCGCGTGCTGCAGGCCGGCGACATCGTGTCGATCGACTGCGGTGCCCAGTACCAGGGGTGGAACGGCGACAGCGCCATCACGGTCGTCGTCCCGGATGACAGCCGCCCGGAGCTGGTCGCACAGCGACTCGAGCTCTCGCGCGTAACCGAGGGGTCGATGTGGGCCGGCATCGCCGCGATGGCGACCGCCTCGCACCTCGGCGACCTCGGAGCAGCGATCCAGGGATACATCGAGGCTCAGGGCCCGTCGGCCGTCTCGGGGCAGACCTACGGCATCCTGCGCGAGTACGTCGGCCACGGCATCGGCCGCAAGATGCACGAGGCGCCGAGCGTCTTCAACTACCGCACGCCCGACCCCGGTGCCGAGGTCAAGCCCGGTCTCGTGCTCGCGATCGAGCCCATGGTCACCGCGGGAAGCGACGAGACGTTCGTCGAGGACGATGACTGGACTGTCTCGACCGTCGACGGCACCGACGGCTCGCACTGGGAGCACAGCGTCGCCCTGCACGACGGCGGCATCTGGGTGCTCACAGCGCCTGACGGGGGAGCAGCGGGCCTCGCGCCCTTCGGCGTGGTGCCTGCACCGATCGCCTGACGCGGCGCCTTGAGGCACCCTGTGGCCCTGAGCCGGACTGTGGCCCTGCGGCCGCCCTGTGGCCCTGCGGCCGGACTTCTGCCGGTCGGTTCTGCGAGACCGTGGTCTGGGCGTGAGACCCATGTGCGGGACGTGGGTTTCGTCTGTGGATGACGGTCTGGGATTCCGGGCCGGGCGCGTGTGCGGTCCTGCCGGGGTGTGCGGTGGTGAGACCGCGGATTGCGGGTGAGACCCGTGTGCAGGGCGTGGGTTTCGTGCGCGGAGGCCGGTGTCGGTGAGGCGCGCGGTCGTGGGGGACTGTCCCGTGGTGAGACCGCGGTTTGCGGGTGAGACCCGTATGCAGGGCAAGGGTTTCGTGTGTGGATGACGGTGTGGGATTCCGGGCCGGGCGCGTGTGCGGCCCTGCCCGGGGTGTCCGGTGGTGAGGCCGCGGTTTGCGGGTGAGACCCGTGTGCAGGGCGTGGGTTTCGTGTGTGGAAGTCGGTGTCAGTGAGGCGCGCGGTCGTGCGGGGGCTGTCCGGTGGTGAGACCGCGGTTTGCGGGTGAGACCCGTGTGCAGGGCAAGGGTTTCGTGTGTGGATGACGGTGTGGGATTCCGGGCCGGGCGCGTGTGCGGCCCTGCCCGGGGTGTCCGGTCGTGAGACCGCGGTTTGCGGGTGAGACCCGTGTGCAGGGCGTGGGTTTCGTGTGTGGAAGTCGGTGTCGGTGAGGCGTGCGGTCGTGCGGGGACTGTCCGGTGGTGAGACCGCGGATTGCGGGTGAGACCCGTGTGCAGGTCGTGGGTCTCGTGTTCGGGTGACGGTGTCGTGGTGCGGCGTGCCCCTATGACGAGGCATCGGGCTCGACAGTCGGTCCGCGCGCGACGAGTCAGGTGTGTGATGAGGGCCGCGAACGCGTGACCTCTCGGGGGCTGAGCCTCAGCGTCGCGAGCATCCCCTCCTGCGGCGGACGCACGAGCGGCACCCCGGCAGCGCGCAGGGCGAGCCGAACAGGCTCGACCTTCCAGGCATCGGCCAGATCCCACCGTGCGAACGGATGCCCGTTTCGGCGCAGCCTGTCTTCGCGGCGCTTCTCGTCGGTGAGCCGCTGCGCGGCCGCATCCGGATTGTCGAGGTCGTACTTGGCCCATCCGTCTGCTTCGCCGATCGCTCGGCTCGACGGGAAGAAGAAGTCAGCCCGGTCCCTCGTTCCCTCGTAAGCGAACTCGGTCTGCAACTCTGGCGTCTCGAATCCGCACCATCCGATCACTGCGCGGCTGACGCTCTCGCCGGGCGACTCCGAACTTTCGTCGGCATTGGTCCAGGCCCACCGTGCGCGGGCGCGGCCCCTGCTGCTCACCTGCCCCTCGAGGACCTGCCCAGCGGTCGAGCGCTGGACGTCTCCGCCCTGGAACGGCGACATCGCGGCATCGGCGACGGCCAATCCCTTCGCCGGCGACAGGACTCTCGTCAGATCGACGGCCGTATCGAGAAGGTTGGTGCAATGGATGCCGGCGATGGAGGTGACTCCTCGGGGATCCGCGGAGGAGTGGACCGCGACGTCTCCGAAGCGTCGCGACTTCTCACCAGCATCCGCCAATACGTGGATCAGGGCGGTCTCGCCGAAATGCGGCAGGCCATGCAGCACGGCGGCGGATTCGAGACACAGCACCGCATCCGGATGCGTCCGTGCGAAGGCGTGCACCCGCGCGGCGTAGCGCTGCCAGGGGCGGAGTGCGTCGTACAGGTCGCGACGTGCGTGGACGCCGCGCCGCACACGAAGGAGTCGCTGACTCGCTGCGCGCAGCCCCAGCATCCGCATCTCGGCACTCACGATCAGGGGCACGGGGGAGGTGATGAAGGCGCGATCGGCGAGAGTCTGCACAGCAGCATCCTCCCCGCAGCGAGTGGCATCGCCGGCCGTGGGGCGCTGGTTGGTCCGGACGCTGTGGGGGAGTGGCCCCGGATGCTGCGCAGTGCAGGAGCAGTTCACTGCCGTCGGCGGTTCGCCCGATGATTGCCCCACTTGAGACCTCTCTCACAGGGTGAGACCCACGCTGTAGTCGTGGGTCTCGTGCACGGATGCCGGTCTGGCGCCGCGTGGGGGCCGGACACCGGTGAGACCTCTCTCGCCGGGTGAGACCCACGGTGCGGACAGGGGTTTCGTGCACGGATGCGGGTCTCGTGCCGCGTGGGGGCCGGGCACGGGTGAGACCTCCATTGCCGGGTGAGACCCACGGTGCGGACAGGGGTTTCGTGCACGGATGCGGGTCTCGTGCCGCGTGGGGCGCCGGACACGGGTGAGACCTCCATTGCCGGGTGAGACCCACGCTGTGGTCGTGGGTCTCGTGCACGGATGCCCGTCTCGCCGACCAGCGGCTGAACCGCCGGGGCAGCGCGGCAGCGGACAGGCCCGAAGCGGGGCAACAGATAGTCACAACGCGCACATAGGAATCTCCGGGCACAATGGGTGTATGGGTGCGCATGCACCCGCAGACTTCACGCCGGGTCCGCCGTCTCGCGGGCCCCGACAGAAACGGAAACCCATGGCAGCCGCGAAGAGCAACACCAACTGGTTCGTGATCGGAGTGTCCGCGGCAGTCGTGGTCGTGCTGGCCGTGCTCGCCACTGTCGTGGTGCTCTTGAACAACCAGGCGAACGACCCGGGCACCGCCCCGACGAGCGACATCGTCAACCAGGAGACCGGGGCGATCACGTTCGGTTCCGGTGAGGACGAGATCGACACGTTCGTCGACTTCATGTGCCCGATCTGCGGTCAGTTCGAGGATGCCTACGGCGAGCAGCTGCAGACCGCTGCGGCGAACGACGAGATCACGCTGAACATCCACCCGATCTCCATCCTCAACCGCTACTCGACGACCGGCGAGTACTCGTCGCTGTCGGCCGGCTCGATGTACTGCGTGGCTGAAGAGGCCCCGGATGCGGCGCTCGACTACTTCAATCTGCTCTTCGAGAACCAGCCGGCCGAGAACACCGCCGGTCTCAGTGCGGACGAGCTCAGTGCCCTCGCCGAGCAGGCCGGCGCCGGCGCGGCCGCGGACTGCATCGCCGATGGCACGTACATGAAGTACACGGAGTCGCAGGCGAAGGAGCACGAGATCAGCGGCACCCCGACCGTCGAGGTCAACGGCGACCGCATCGAGAACGCGCAGATCGCCGCCGAGTTCGCCAAGATCCTCGGCTGATTCAGCCACTGCGACGGGAGTTCCGGCATCCTGCTCAGGTTGCCGGAACTCCTTTCGTCGTCTAACATAGATCTTTGGTGCCTTGTGCCCTGATTCGGCGTGTCTGAATCGGCGTGGCGCCGCAATCCCAATCACCCACCGCAGATCGACCGGTCTGCAGAAGCGTCAGCGAGGCTATGGCTAAGAAAGACGGTGTCATCGAGATCGAAGGAGTGATCTCCGAGGCTCTGCCCAACGCGATGTTCCGTGTTGAGCTCTCCAACGGACACAAGGTCCTTGCAACGATCTCCGGAAAGATGCGACAGAACTACATCCGCATCATCCCCGAGGACCGCGTGGTCGTGGAGCTCAGCCCCTACGACCTCACCCGCGGCCGCATCGTCTACCGCTACCGCTGATCGGTCGAGAAGTAACGGCCTGCCCCAGCTCGGGGCGGTACGAAGACAGCGAACAGGAATCATCATGAAGGTCAACCCCAGCGTCAAGCCCATCTGCGATCACTGCAAGGTGATCCGCCGTCACGGCCGCGTCATGGTGATCTGCAAGAGCAACCCGCGCCACAAGCAGCGCCAGGGCTGAAACCCCTGTCGGTTCGCCGGCAGGACTCTTCGGATCTGACACACAACTCAATACACACAACGGCAGGATCAGACGTTTCGACGGGCTCAACGGCCCACCGGAACTGACACCTCGGGGCGGAGGCCCGAGCACCGATCCTGCTCCACACCTCCACAACACTCAGGAGAACCGCATGGCACGTCTTGCCGGCGTTGACATCCCGCGCGACAAGCGCGTGGTGATCGCCCTTACCTACATCTACGGCGTCGGCCGTACCCGCTCGGTCGAGATCCTCAAGGCGACCGAGATCGACGAGAGCATCCGCGTGAAGGACCTCAGCGACGACCAGCTGATCGCCCTCCGCGACCACATCGAAGGCAACTACAAGGTGGAGGGTGACCTGCGCCGCGAGGTCGCCGCAGACATCCGCCGCAAGGTCGAGATCGGCTCCTACGAGGGCATCCGCCACCGTCGTGGTCTCCCGGTCCGTGGCCAGCGCACCAAGACCAACGCCCGTACCCGCAAGGGCCCGAAGCGCACCGTCGCCGGCAAGAAGAAGGCCCGCTAAGCAGCGGCCCCAGGGACTAGGAGAACATTTTCATGGCTGCACCCAAGGCCGCCGCGCGCAAGCCGCGCCGCAAGGAAAAGAAGAACATCGCGCTGGGCCAGGCCCACATCAAGTCGACGTTCAACAACACGATCGTCTCGATCACCGACCCGTCCGGCGCGGTCATCGCCTGGGCATCGTCGGGTGGCGTGGGCTTCAAGGGCTCGCGCAAGTCGACCCCGTACGCCGCCGGTATGGCTGCCGAGTCTGCTGCCCGCCAGGCAGCGGAGCACGGCGTCAAGAAGGTCGACGTCCTCGTGAAGGGTCCGGGCTCCGGCCGCGAGACCGCGATCCGCTCGCTCCAGGCCGCAGGCCTCGAGGTCGGCTCGATCCAGGACGTCACGCCGCAGGCGCACAACGGCTGCCGCCCGCCGAAGCGTCGCCGCGTCTGACACGGCTTGTTGAGCCGCTCGTGCCTCAGGGTGCGAGCGGCTCGACGCCCGTCCCTTCGACATGCTCAGGGACCGGGCATCGACTTCCACAACTCAAGACCTCACCCCACCACATGTCATATAGCGGGCATGTGATCGAAAGGAACACAGAGTGCTCATTGCACAGCGTCCCACACTGACCGAGGAAAAGATCGTCGAGAACCGGAGCCGGTTCATCATCGAGCCTCTGGAGCCCGGCTTCGGATACACGATCGGCAACGCGCTTCGTCGCAGCCTGCTGTCGTCGATCCCCGGCGCCGCGGTCACCAGCGTTCGCATCGACGGCGTGCTGCACGAGTTCAGCACCATCCCCGGCGTGAAGGAGGATGTCACCGAGATCATCCTCAACATCAAGCAGCTCGTGGTCTCGTCGGAGCGCGACGAGCCCATCACGGCGTACCTGCGCAAGACCGGTTCGGGCGAAGTGACCGCCGCTGACATCTCGGCTCCGGCCGGTGTCGAGGTCCAGAACCCCGAGCTCGTCATCGCGACTCTCAACGAGACCGCGAAGTTCGAGCTCGAGCTCACCATCGAGCGTGGCCGTGGCTACGTCTCGGCGACGCAGAACCGCAACGAGTACGCAGAGGCCGGTCAGATCCCGATCGACTCGATCTACTCGCCGGTGCTCAAGGTCAGCTACCGCGTCGACGCCACCCGTGCGGGTGAGCGCACCGACTTCGACAAACTCGTCCTCGACGTCGAGACCAAGTCCGCCATCAGCCCCCGCGACGCCGTCGCGTCGGCTGCCAAGACGCTCACCGAGCTGTTCGGTCTCGCTCGCGAGCTGAACGTCGAGGCTGAGGGCATCGAGATCGGCCCGGCACCGGTGGAGGCAGTGAACTCCAGCGAGCTGTCGATGCCGATCGAGGACCTCGACCTCTCGGTCCGCTCTTACAACTGCCTGAAGCGTGAGGGCATCAACACTGTTTCTGAGCTCGTCGCCCTGTCGGAGACGCAGCTCATGAACATCCGCAATTTCGGCCAGAAGTCGGTCGACGAGGTGCGCGACAAGCTCATCTCGCTCGGTCTGTCGCTCAAGGATTCGGTGCCCGGTTTCGACGGCGCCCACTTCTACGGCGGCAGCGAAGACGAGTCCTTCTGACCCACCCGGATTGTCATCTGGCAGTGGCCAGCTGACCCGACCTTTTCTGACCAGGAGTTAGACGATTATGCCCAAGCCCACCAAGGGTCCCCGCCTCGGAGGCGGCCCCGCACACGAGCGCCTGCTGCTTGCCAACCTCGCGGCGGCTCTGTACACCCACAAGTCGATCAAGACGACCGAGACCAAGGCCAAGCGCCTGCGTCCGCTCGCCGAGCGCCTGATCACCTTCGCCAAGCGCGGAGACCTGCACGCTCGTCGTCGCGTTCTTTCGGTCATCGGTAACAAGGATGTCGTGCACACCCTGTTCGCCGAGATCGCACCGCTGGTCGCTGACCGTGAGGGTGGCTACACCCGTATCACCAAGGTCGGCAACCGTAAGGGCGACAACGCTCCCATGGCCGTGATCGAGCTCGTCCTCGAGCCCGTCACCCCCAAGGCGAAGTCGACCAAGAAGGCCGCCAAGGCTGAGAAGCCCGCCGAGGTCGTCGAGGAGGCTCCCGCCGAGGAGGCTCCCGCCGAGGAGGCTCCCGCGGCTGACAACGAGGCCGGCGCAGAGTCGCAGGCCGAGGGCGAGGCCGCTGAGGCCGCCGCTGAAGACGCTGTGGAGAAGAAGTCCGAGTAAGGACCTCGCTCACGGCGAAGCCCGCCGCCCCTTCCGGGGTGGCGGGCTTCGTCGTCTCCGGGGGCGGAGGAGAAGAGGCTCAGACCCGGGCGCGCAGGTCCTTGCGCAGGATCTTCCCCGATGCCGACTTCGGGATCGCATCGATGAACTCCACCTGGCGCACCTTCTCGTGCGGGGCGACATGGGCCGCGACGTGGGCGATCACCGCATCCGCATCGAGATCGGCCCCCTGCTGTCGCACGACGAATGCCTTGGGAACCTCCTGGCCGTCGTCGTCGAGGGCTCCGATGACCGCGGCATCCGCGATCGCAGGATGCTCGAGCAGCACAGCCTCGAGCACGGCGGGTGCGACCTGGTAGCCCTTGTACTTGATGAGCTCCTTGAGTCGATCGACGATGCGGAAGACGCCGTCGTGCGTGACCGTCGCCACGTCGCCGGTGTGCAGCCAGCCGTCGGCGTCGAGCATCTCTGCCGTGGCATCAGGGCGGTTGAGATAGCCCTTCATGACCTGCGGACCGCGGATCAGCAGTTCACCGGGTGCGCTCGCGCCCTCCAGGGGCGCCTCGACGTCGGTTCCGTCCTCCGCGACGAGGCGAGCCTCGGTGTTCGCGAGCAGCATCCCGACCGTGGATCGGTCGATGTCTTCCCGGTCGTAGGGGATGGCATGGGTCACAGGACTCGTCTCGGTCATGCCGTACCCCTGGCACACGATGCAGTCGAGTCGCTTCTCGACGGCGGACGCGAGAGACCCGTCGAGTGGGGCAGCACCCGAGAAGATCACCTTCACGGCCGACAGATCGTACTGATCGACGAGCGGATGCTTCGCCAGGGCGACGGCGATGGGTGGCGCGATGAACACCCAGGTGGTGCGGTGCTCCTGCACGACGCGGAGGAACTCCGTGAGGTCGAACTTGGGCATCGTCACGAGCGCGGCCCGCTGGCGCAGGGCGAAGTTCAAGAGCACGGTCATGCCGTAGATGTGGAAGAACGGCAGCACGGCGAGCACGCGATCGTCGTCGCCGAGCGAGATGGTCGAACGGCACTGGCTCACGTTCGCGATGAGGTTGCGGTGTGTCAGCATCACCCCCTTGGGTCGGCCCGTCGTGCCGGACGAATACGGGAGCACGGCGAGGTGCGTCGCCGGGTCGAACGACACCTCGGGGGCCGGATGTCCTTCGCCGAGTAGCGCGGGAAGCGACGGATGCCCCTCGGCACCGTCGAGGACGATGAGGTGATCCGCATCGATGCCGAGCGACTCGGCGGCCGCCTTCGCGCCGGGGAGCAGAGGGGAGACGGTCACGAGCCAGGTCGCCTCGGCATCCGTCAGCTGGTTGGCGATCTCTTCGGGGGTGTAGAGGGAGTTGATGGTCGTCGCGGTGGCTCCCGCGCGCAGGATGCCGTGGAACACCGTCGCGAACGCGGGGACGTTCGGGCACAGCACGCCGACCGTGGTGCCGACGCCCACACCGCGAGCGGACAGTGCGCCGGCGAACAGATCGATCTGACCGATCAGCTGCCGGTAGGTGGTCGTCGCGCCGCTGACGCCGTCGATGAGCGCGACCGCGTCGAGGCGATCCTCATCGACGTCGCCGAACAGGAACTCGTGGATGGAGACCGCGGGGATCTCGACATCGGGATAGGAACTGCGCACCATGAAGATCTCCTTCGATCCGGTGAGGCGACGACGCCGTCTGATGCGATCCAGTGTCGCACAACAGGGCACCGAGTCCCAGAGTGTCCGTGCAACGCGTCAACGCGCTCGGAGGCCCGGGAGTAGGCTGATCCGGTGACTGATGCAGAGACCCTGAGCCGAGGGCCTCGCGCCTACACCGCCTTCATCGGGATCGGCCTTCTCGCAGGCCTCCTCTCCGGTCTCTTCGGCGTGGGTGGAGGCACCGTCATCGTGCCGCTGCTCGTGCTGTTCCTGCACTTCAACCAGCGCCTCGGAGCCGGCACGTCTCTCGCGGCGATCGTCCCGACGGCGACGGTCGGCGTGGTCTCGTATGCGATCAACGGAGCAGTCGCGTGGATCCCCGCGCTGATCCTCGCCGCGGGCGCCGTGGTGGGCGCGCAGATCGGCACCCGACTGCTGCCCAAGATCTCTCAGACCGTGCTGCGGTGGTTCTTCGTGGGCTTCCTCGTGATCGTCATCGTCAGCCTGTTCCTCGTGGTGCCCTCGCGCGACGCCGAGTTCGAACTGCAGCTGCTGAATGGCCTGGCCCTGCTCGTGGTCGGTGTCGGCACCGGCATCCTCGCGGGCCTCATCGGCGTGGGCGGCGGGGTCATCGTCGTGCCCGTGCTGATGCTGGCGTTCGGCACGAGCGACCTCGTCGCCAAGGGCACGTCGCTGCTCATGATGATCCCCACCGCGATCTCGGGCACCATCGGCAATCTGCGCAACCGCAACGTCGACCTCGTCGCCGCCGCGTTCGTCGGTATCTCGGCGTGTGCGACCACGGCACTCGGCGCGTGGCTCGCCACGCTGATCGACCCGCTCGTGGGCAACATGCTCTTCGCGGCATACCTCGTGTTGATCGCGGTGCAGATGGCGATCAAAGCCGTCAAGGGGCGCAAGAAGAAGGACTGACCCGGCAGCTCCCCTCTCCGGACGACGGCCTGGGGGAGTGGTCCGCCTGGACCCCGCGCCAGGCGTAGATGAAACGATCTTCATCTCAGACTCATCGTCACGTCATCATCGACCGGCATCATGAAGTCATGACCGACATACGACGCCTCCTGATCCCGAGCGCGTTGATCGCCATTCCGGTGATCTTCGCCGCCGGAAGCATCGCGCTGGCGCAGATGCCGCCGTCGCCGCGACCTTCAACGGGATGCTCGACAGGCTCGAGACCGTGCATGCGACCCAGCAGCGGTTCGTCGACGATGCCGGCCACGAGCTGCGCACACCCATCACGATCGTCCGCGGGCAGCTCGAGCTGCTCAGCGAAGACCCCGAGG
>NZ_JACAFP010000013.1 GCF_015354505.1 Microbacterium sp. UFMG61
AGAGCGTCGGCGGCGTCAGATGTGTGTAAGAGACAGGTGAACCTGGGTGAGGTCCTCGAGCGCAATCCACTCGGACTCCAGGCGCCGGTCGGCGAAGACGGCGTCATGCTGTCTGGCGGCGAGCGTCAGCGCCTCGCGATCGCCCGCGCTCTTCTCACCGATGCGCCGATCCTGCTGCTGGACGAGTCCACGTCGTCACTCGACGGCGTGAACGAGCAGCGCATGCGCGAAGCCATCGATGCGGTCTCGACCGACCGCACGCTCGTGGTGATCGCCCACCGCCTGTCGACCGTCGTCGACAGCGACATCATCGTCGTACTGCAGGACGGCACCGTCGTGGGTCAGGGCACGCACGCCGAACTCGTGGAGTCGACGCCGCTCTACCGCGATCTGGCACGACACCAGCTGCTCGCCTGATCGATCCTGCGGGTCGACAACGAAGTACGCGAAGGCGGGATGCCGGAGACCACTCAGCCATGGGTTCGTCTCTGACTTCCCGCCTTCGCGGGTCTGGGAAAGGGATGAGGCGCCGGCTCCCCCGAACCGGCGCCGGTCTGTGACCGGGCCCGGTGGTCAGGCCTTGTCGAGCCGGTAGCGCAGCGAGGCGAGCTCCGCACGCAGTGCGGCCGGAACCTTGTCGCCGAAGGTGTCGTAGAACTCCTCGGTGAGGTCGGCCTCGGTCTTCCAGGCCTCCGCATCGACCGAGAACAGCTCGTCGAGATCGGCCTGCGGCACGTCGATGCCGTCGAGGTTGAGGTCCGAGACGATGGGCAGTCGTCCGATCGGGCTGTCGACCGTGGAGACCTCGCCGGAGATGCGGCGGATGATCCAGTCGACGACACGCGAGTTGTCGCCGAAACCGGGCCACAGGAACCGTCCGTCGGAACCGCGACGGAACCAGTTCACCTGGAAGATGCGCGGTGCCCGGTCGAAACGCAGACCGCGGCCGANTAGAACTCCTCGGTGAGGTCGGCCTCGGTCTTCCAGGCCTCCGCATCGACCGAGAACAGCTCGTCGAGATCGGCCTGCGGCACGTCGATGCCGTCGAGGTTGAGGTCCGAGACGATGGGCAGTCGTCCGATCGGGCTGTCGACCGTGGAGACCTCGCCGGAGATGCGGCGGATGATCCAGTCGACGACACGCGAGTTGTCGCCGAAACCGGGCCACAGGAACCGTCCGTCGGAACCGCGACGGAACCAGTTCACCTGGAAGATGCGCGGTGCCCGGTCGAAACGCAGACCGCGGCCGACGCTCAGCCAGTGACCGAAGTAGTCGGCCATGTTGTACCCGCAGAACGGGAGCATCGCGAACGGGTCGCGGCGCAGCTCGCCGACCGTGCCCTCGGCTGCAGCCGTGCGCTCGGACGAGATGTTCGATCCCAGGAACACGCCGTGCGTCCAGTCGGTCGCCTCGACGACGAGCGGCACGTTGGTCGCGCGGCGTCCGCCGAAGAGGATGACGTCGAGCGGCACCGCGGCCTCCCAGTCCTCCGAGATCTGCGGGCACTGCGCGGCCGAGACCGTGAAGCGGGAGTTGGGGTGGGCAGCAGGCCGACCCGAGTCGGGCGTCCAGGCGTTGCCCTCCCAGTCGGTCAGGTGGGCGGGCGCCTGATCGGTCAGTCCCTCCCACCAGACGTCGCCGTCGGGACGGAGCGCCACGTTCGTGAAGATCGTGTTGCCCCACAGGGTCTCGACCGCGGTGACGTTCGTCGATTCGCCGGTGCCCGGTGCGACGCCGAAGAAGCCCGCCTCGGGGTTGATCGCCCAGAGGCGACCGTCTTCTCCGGGGCGGATCCACGCGATGTCGTCGCCGAGCGTCTCGACGCGCCATCCGGGAATGGTCGGTCGCAGCATGGCCAGGTTCGTCTTGCCGCACGCCGAGGGGAACGCAGCAGCGACGTGGTACGCCTTGCCCGCAGGGTCGATGACACGGATGAGCAGCATGTGCTCGGCGAGCCATCCCTCGTCGCGCGCGATCACCGAGGCGATGCGCAGCGCGAAGCACTTCTTGGCGAGGATCGCGTTGCCGCCGTAGCCGGAGCCGAACGAGTAGACCTCGAGGGTCTCGGGGAAGTGCACGATGTACTTCTCGTCGTTGCACGGCCACTCGACATCCGGTTCGCCGGCGGCGAGAGGTGCGCCGACCGAGTGGACCGTCTTGACCCAGGGCGCCCCGTCGGCGATCTGACGCGTGACGGCGTCGCCGACGCGGGTCATGATGCCGATGGATGCGACCGCGTACGCGCTGTCCGTGACCTGCACGCCGATGTGCGACAGGGGGCCGCCGACAGGTCCCAGCGAGAACGGGACGACGAACATCGTGCGACCGCGCATGGACCCCTCGAAGATCTCGGTCATCTTCTCGCGCATCTGCGCGGGCGGAGCCCAGTTGTTCGTGGGTCCGGCGTCCTCTTCGTTCTCCGACGAGATGAACGTGCGCCCCTCGGTGCGGGCGACGTCGCTGGGGTGCGAGCGGGCGAGGTAGGAGCCGGGACGCCACTCGGGATTCAGCTTGATCAGCTTGCCCTCCTCGACGAGTCCGCGCAGGAGCCAGTCGTTCTCGGCACGCGAGCCGTCGACCCAGTGAACCGACGCAGGCTTCGTGAGTGCGGCGATCTCGTCCACCCACGCCACCAGCTCGTCCATCGCAGGGGTGTCATACGTCGGAGCAGTTCCGAACGTGCGTACCGGTGCGACGGAGGAGGTGCGAGGGGTGAAGACTTCGGCGATCGCCATGACTGCTCCTTTGAAGTAGGGGGCGTTTGATCCATCTTCTCCCGATCCTTGCCGGACTTTCGGGCGATATCTTGCATAAGAATCGACAATCTTTCGATATCATCAAGGAATGGTCACCAGCGGCATCCACCTCACCACCCTCGGTCATCGCATCCGGCATCACCGCCTGGAGAAGGGCTTCACGCTCGACGAGCTGGGTGCGGCGGTCGGCGTCGCCGGGTCGCAGTTGAGCCTGATCGAGAACGGCAAGCGGGAACCGAAGCTCTCACTTCTGCAGGCGATCGCACAGGCGACCGGCACCGAGGTGACCGACCTCATCTCGGGTGAGCCGCCGAACCGGCGCGCCGCCCTCGAGATCGAACTCGAACGCGCGCAGGAGAGCCCGGTCTTCCGTCAGCTGGGCATCGCGCCGGTGCGGGTCACCAAGGGCGTGAGCGATGAGACCATCGAGTCGGTGCTCGGCCTGCACCGCGAGCTCCAGCGGCGCGAGCGCGAGGCCATCGCCACCCCTGAAGAGGCCCGTCGTGCGAACACCGAGCTGCGACTGCGCATGCGCGCACAGCACAACTACCTCGCCGACATCGAGAAGCTCGCCGAGAAGCAGCTCCGGTCCGCCGGGCACGTGCAGGGCGCCCTGACCCACCGCACCGTGAGCATCATGGCCGAGAAGCTCGGCTTCGAGCTGATCTACGTCAACGACCTGCCCCACTCGACCCGGTCGGTCACCGACCTGGAGAACGGCCGCATCTACCTGCCGCCGGCCTCGATCCCCGGCGGGCACGGCCTGCGGTCGATGGCGCTGCAGGCGATGGCGCACCGCCTGCTCGGTCACACCCCTCCCACCGACTACGCCGACTTCCTGCAGCAGCGGCTCGAGATCAACTACTACGCCGCGTGCTGCCTGATGCCCGAGACCGCCTCCGTCGCCTTCCTCGCGCAGGCGAAGAAAGACCGGAACCTCGCAGTCGAGGACTTCCGCGACGCGTTCGGAGTGACGCACGAGGCGGCCGGGATGCGCATGACCAACCTGCTCACACAGCATGTGGGCATGTCTCTGCACTTCCTCCGCGTCGATGCCACGGGCGCGATCACCCGCGTGTACGAGAACGACGATCTCCCCCTGCCGATGGACGTCACGGGGGCCGTCGAGGGTCAGCGCGTCTGCCGGAAGTTCCAGGCTCGAGGCGCCTTCACTCAGCAGAACCGCACGACCGAGCACCACCAGTACACCGACACCCCTTCGGGCACGTTCTGGTGCTCGACCCAGACGGGCGCTTCGACGGACGGCGAGTTCTCGATCACGGTGGGGGTCCCGTTCGACGACGCCCGCTGGTGGCGTGGACGCGAGACCGTCGACCGGGCCGTCTCGACGTGCCCCGACGAGGCGTGCTGCCGTCGCCCCTCGGCCGATCTCGCCGAGCGCTGGAACGGTCGGGCGTGGCCGAGCGCGCGCGTGCACACGCACATGTTCTCCCCGCTCCCCCGCGGCGCCTTCCCCGGCGTCGACGACAACGAGGTCTACAACTTCCTCGGGCGTCACGCGAGCGAGTGACGCGGGTCGGTGTCAGCCGTCGAGGAAGCGCGTGAAGCGAGCGAGGGCCGCGCGCACCGCTTCGTCGTCGGCCGGCCCGTCGCGTCCATCGTGATCGAAGAGCTCGGGTGGAGACCCCAGCGAGGCGCTCGCGTGCGTCCAGCATCCGATCACGCGACCGCCCGCGATGATGGTCGCCCGCACCATGCCGTTCTTGCCCGGACCTACTGCGGCGAGGTTCTCGGGAGCACAGACCGCCGTGCGGTCGGCATAGGAGATGTAGTACTCGTCGAAGGCGCCGAGCGCGAGCACGTCTCGCGCATCCGACGCACGTCGGGGCCGCACCGCGGCGACGTAGACGCCCTGCTCGATCTCGACGACCCTCTCGGCTGCACGGTCTCGTGCCTCACGTGACTGCGCGAGCGTCAGGCCCGACCACCAGGCGAAGTCGGTCACCCCGGCCGGGCCATGCCCGTCGATGTAACGGACGAAGAGCTCGGCGAGCGGGTCGTCCGGTGCCGCATGCTCGCGGATGTGCTGCTCGACGAGCACGAAACGCTGCTCGCGGCTGACACCGTCGCGCACGACCACCGGCCCCTGGCAGATCAGTCCGTCGAGCGTCAGCTCGCTCAGCAGATGGATGCCGCGCTGCCCGCCCGGCTCGATGCCGATGCCCGCGAAGACCTCGAACATCTCGGCGCGCGTGAGGCCGCCGTCGCGCAGCCTCGGCACGGCTGCCGCCACGACGGCTTCGACCATCGCCCCATCGATGCCGAGGTCGCGACGTCGGCCTGCCGCCTGTTGCCGCTGCCGTGCGGACGTCACCGACAGCACCCAGCGGAGGTCGCGTGCAGGGATGATGTGCAGAGTGCCGCGCATGGTCCACGCCCGCACGAGATCGCCCCGGCCGAAGGCGCGATCGACCGCGCGCAGCGTCGGTTCCCCTCGGGTGCGCGATGCCAGAGCCCACCGACCGGCCGTGAAGTCCTGGCTCTGCACGGCGAGCATGTGGCCAGCGGCATCCGTGACAGAACGCGCCGGAGCGCTGAGCCGATGCGAACGGAGCCGCTCGGTGCGCAGTATCCCGGTCTTCATGCCCTCATCATGCCCGGAACCCGCGACATGCGCCGGAGAACGCAGACCGCCTGGCCATCCGTCGGCGAGTCGAGACGAGACACGCCGAGCCCGATCGCCTTCGCCTCCGTTCTCCGGCTCGCGACGATCCTCAGCCGTGCAGCGTCACCTCGCGCCGCTCCGGCAGGACGACCGGGTGCGAACCGGCCATGACCTCGAGCACGCGGATCACCTGGCACGAGTAGCCGTATTCGTTGTCGTACCAGACGTAGAGCACGACGTCTCGGTCGTTCGCGATGGTCGCGAGTCCGTCGACGATGCCGGCGCGGTGCGATCCGACGAAGTCCGTCGAGACGACCTCGGGACTCTCGACGTAGTCGATCTGCTGGCGCAGCTTCGAGTGCAGAGAGACGCGGCGCAGGTAGTCGTTCAGCTCGTCCCTGACCGCGGGGCGCTCGAGGCTGAGGTGCAGCACCGCCAGGGAGACGTCGGGAGTGGGCACGCGGATCGCGGAACCGGTGAGCTTGCCCTCGAGCTCGGGAAGCGCGCGGGCGACGGCCTTCGCGGCACCGGTCTCGGTGATCACCATGTTCAGCACGGCCGAGCGCCCTCGTCGGTCGCCGCTGTGGAAGTTGTCGATCAGGTTCTGGTCGTTGGTGAACGAGTGCACCGTCTCGACGTGGCCTCGGACGATGCCGTACGCCTCGTCGATCGCCTTGAGCACGGGGGTGATCGCGTTCGTGGTGCACGAGGCCGCGGTGATGATGCGGTCGTCGGGCGCGATGCTGCTGTCGTTGATGCCGTGCACGATGTTCTTCAGCGCGCCCTTGCCCGGAGCCGTGAGCAGCACGCGCGCGACACCGGTGGACTCGAGGTGACGGCTGAGCCCCGCCTCGTCCCGCCAGCGACCGGTGTTGTCGACGACGATCGCATCGTCGATGCCGTGGGCGGTGTAGTCGATGGTCGAAGGGTCGTCGGAGTAGATGACCTGGATGCGCGTGCCGTTCGCGATGATCTGCTCGGCGTCCTCGTCGACCGTGACCGACCCCGCGAAGCGCCCGTGCACCGAGTCGCGCAGCAGCAGCGAGGCGCGCGTGACGAGATCGTTCTCAGACCCACGGCGCACGACGATCGCTCGCAGACGCAGGCCGCTGCCCCCGCCGTTGTGCGCGATCAGGATGCGTGCGAGCAGGCGGCCGATGCGCCCGAAGCCGTACAACACGACGTCGGTGGGCTCAGCCGCCACTGCATCGATCGCGGGGGCGAGCACCTCTGCGAGGTAGGCGTCGAGCGGGCGATCGCTGTCTGCATGTCCCTCGGCGAGGCGTGCCAGGTCGAGCGACGAGGCGCCGGGGGCGAGCTCGGCGACCGCTTCGAGCACCGCGAGGGTGTCGTCGAGTGCGAGCTGTTCGTGCCCGAGCTGGGTGACCCGATCGTGCACTTCGACGATGCCGGTGGCCGACAGGCCGAGCAGCCGGTGGCCGTGCAACGAGGTGACGACGTCGTGCTCGCGCTTGAGCGTGCCGATCAGCGGGATCATCCGCTCGGCCAGCTCCTCTTTCGCGGTCCAGTCGTCGTGGGGTGCGGCGATAACGTTCATCTGCGTCCTTGCATGTGTGAGCGCGCCGAGGTCGCCGGCGCGCGAGATTGCCGGGTGAGCTTCGGGGGATGCCATCCAGGGTACGCGTCGCGCGGCGGTGTTCCGAAATCGCCGGGTCTCGCGGCCGTTCACCTCTGCGACAGGGAATCGTGCGAGTGTCCGAGGCGTTCTCCCCCACGCAGACCCGCGTCGAAAGGCCTCCGATGACAGACCGCCCCCACCCGTCGGCATGGCCACCGCTGCTGATCGCGATCGCGCTCGAGGTGACCGCCACGCTCTCGCTGCGGGCCGCAGAGGGTTTCACGCATCCGCTGTGGCTGATTCCCGTGGTGATCGGATACACCTCTTCGCTCTGGCTGCTGTCGGTCGTCCTCGAACGCGGCATGGCGGTGGGAGTCGCCTACGGCATCTGGTCGGCGTTCGGTGTCGTGCTCACCGCGGTGATGGGAACCGTGTTGTTCGGCGAGCTGCTGGGGCCGGTGCAGATCATCGGCATCGGTGCGATCGTGCTGGGAGTGCTGCTCGTCGAGCTCGGATCCCACACCCGCGAGACGACGGCAGAGGCCGTATCGTGACCTGGCTCCTCCTCGCCCTCGCGATCGCGAGCGAGGTCACCGCGACGCTCAGCCTGCGGGCCTCCGAGGGCTTGCGCCGCAGACGCTGGATCCCCGTGATCGTGGTCGGATACCTCGCGGCGTTCACCCTGCTCGGCACGATCCTCGCGATGGGGATGCCGGTGGGCGTCGCCTACGGCGTGTGGGCCGCCGCCGGAGTCGCGATCACGGCGGTCCTGGGCCGAGTGATCTTCAAGAACCACTTCTCGGTTCTCATGGCGATCGGCGTCGTGCTCATCGGCGCCGGCGTCGCGATGATCGAGCTCGGCGGAACGCACTGAGCTCCGCTGATCGACGCGCCGATCTCAGCTGCGGGTCAGCGCGTCGATCGCGACCCGGAGGATGCCGTCGGCTTCGCGCAGCGCCTCCCTCGCCGCATCCGCGGACGCCCCCGTGGACAGCATGAGAGTCGTGAGCTTGACCGACCCGTCGGCCTCGGCGAGCGCCCTCGCCGCCGTCGGCACGTCCGCCCCGGTGAGCTCGGTGACCGTGCGGATCGATCGGGCGTGGAGCTTCTCGTTCGTCGCGAGCAGATCGACCATGACGCCCTGATAGGTCTTGCCGAGCTTGATCATCGACAGCGTCGTCAGCATGTTCACGACCAGCTTCTGCGCCGTGCCCGACTTCAGCCGCGTCGAGCCGGAGATGAACTCCGGGCCGGTCACCACCTCGATCGCGATGTCGGCGATCGCTCCGATCTCCGACGCCGCGTTCGAGGCGATCGCGATCGTCAGCGCACCCTTCTCACGAGCGGCGTGCAACCCGCCGACGACGTACGGCGTGCGTCCCGATGCCGAGATGCCCACGACCGTGTCGAGGGCTGAGAGATCGAGCTCGCGCAGAGCGATCCCTGCTGCGTCCTCGTCGTCCTCGGCGTTCTCGACCGCCGAGCGGATGGCCGCCTCACCCCCCGCGATGAGCCCCACGACCATCGACGGATCGGTGCCGAAGGTCGGTGGGCACTCGCTCGCGTCCAGCACCCCCACTCGCCCGGCGGTGCCGGCTCCGATGTAGATCAGGCGTCCCCCGCTGCGGAACCTCTCGGTGATGCCGTCGACGGCGGCGGCGATCTCCGCGCCGCGCGCGGCGACCGCCTCGGGCACACGCCGATCCTCCTCGTTCATGCGGCGCACGAGGTCGGTCGTGTCGAGCAGGTCGAGGTCGCCGCGGTCGGTGGTCGAGGCCTCGGTGCCGAGGCTCGAGAGCACATCGAGGAGGGCGTTCAGGCGCGGATCTTCAGTCGGCACGGTGCACGAACCTTTCGTGAGGGAGATCGGAGCGCTCGGCGAGGAGCCGGGCGCCGTCGAGGGCGTCACCCCGCGGCGCGAGGGGATCGCGGCCTGCCGCGACCAGCGCTCGCTCGAGCTCGGAACGGAACCACGGGTGATCGGTCAAGCCGCCGTGCAGGGCGACTCCGACCGAGAGCGCGGTCGCGGATTCAGCCGAGCCGGTGAGCAGCCGTGCGGCTTCGCGCACGATTCGAGACGCGACAGCGTCACCGGCCTCGGCGGCGTCGAGGACGACGGGTGCGAGCGAGGCGAGTCGGCGTGCGAGCGGACCCTCGTGCGACATCCACGACTGGATGTCGGAGGCCTCGCCCACCGCGGGCCTCAGAAGGCGCTCCAGAGACGTGCGCTCACCCTGCCCCGCGGCTGCGCGCAGCACGGCGCGGAGGGCCTCTCGGCCCAGCCACGATCCGCTGCCGAAGTCGCCGAGCTCGGGTCCCCATCCGTCGATCAGGCGCGCACTCTCGGCCTCGATGCCGAGGGCGGCTGCCCCCGTTCCCGCGATGAGCAGCACACCGGGTCCCCCTCCGAGCGCCCCGACATGCGCCGAGACCACGTCCGAGGCGACGACGGAGCGGACTTCTGCTGCGGTGGCGAGCCGACGTGCGAATTCGGCAGCCGCGGCGGGTGCCGCCCAGGCACCTGCGGCGCCCACCGACACGGCGGTCAGCGCCATCGAGGAGGTGCGGACGCGGTCGAGCGCGGGCAGGACAGCGGCGAGCGCTGCCGCGACGCCGTCTCGGGCCGCGAGTCCCGGAGCCCCGGCGCCATCGAACACGAGACGGCGTTCGGAATCGAACAGGACCGCACGACACCGCGACTTGCCGAGGTCGACAGCGAGCACGGCGGAATCGGTGGGCATGAAAATAGTCTACGCACGGGGGTGCCTCCGTGAAAGAATTGTTCAAACACGACCAGGCAGGAGACCGATGAGCGTCCAGACGACGATCGCCGCGGCGAGCGACACCCTGCCGCCATCACTCGCCCGCATCGCCCGAGTGATCGCGCAGACGCCTTCGATCGTGGTCGACAGCACCATCACCGAGCTGGCCTCGACATGCGAGACTTCGGTCGCATCCGTGATCCGCTTCTGTCGCGCGATCGGGATCGACGGCTACGCCACTCTGCGCAGGGCGGTGGCGGCCGAGCTCGGTCGCGAATCGGCCCAGTTCCGCGCCTCGTCGGGGTTCGGCTCGGAGATCTCCGCCGCGGATTCGCTGCGCCAGGCGACCGCGAAGATCGCCGCCCTCGAACTGCTCGCGATCGAAGAGACCATCGCCGCCCTCGACTACGACGCGTTGGCGCGAGCGGTCGAGGCCGTCGACATCGCCGACCGGATCGTCCTCTTCGGAGTCGGCGCGAGCGGGTTGGTGGCTGCCGACCTCGGCCAGAAGCTGCTGCGCATCGGGCGGCTCGCCGTGGTCGCATCGGACTCGCATGAGGCGACGGCGGTCGCCGCGCTGGGATCGCGAAGGTCCGTAGCGATCGGACTCTCCCACTCCGGCACCACTCGCGAGACCGTGACGTTCCTGCAGTCGGCGCGCTCGGCAGGGAGCGTCACGATCGCCATCTCCGGGAATGCGGCCTCCCCCTTCGTCGCCGACGCCGATCATGCGCTGCTGACGCATGCACGCGAGCCTCGACTGCGCGCGGGGGCGATGGTCAGTCGCATCGCCCAGCTCGCGGTCGTCGACTGCCTGTTCGTCGGTATCGGGCAGCGACGCCACGACGCCACGGTCGATGCGCTGCAGCGCACCTCGCAGGCGACGCAGCCGCTGCACACCGCCGACGCAGACTGACGATCACGGTCGGACGGGCTCGAGTCCGTCCACCGAGACGACGGAACCCGCGGTGCGCAGGAACACGATGATCCAGCTGAAGATCAGCACCGCCGCGATGAGTTCGACGGCCGTCAGGTTGTAGTACCCCGTCGCGAAGAACACCGCCAGCAGGACGATCACCAGCACGAAGGCCCATCCGAACGCGACGAAGACCTTCGGGATCGTGGGCAGGAACCAGGGAAGGCCCACCACGACGACAGCGAACACGACGACCATGCCGGTGGCGACGGAGTTGTGCACGAGGAAGAACTCGTCGACCGGGAAGACGCCGACGCACGCGAGGAAGATCCCCATGAGGATGAGACCGCCACGGACGACGGTGCGGCCGCGCCGGTCCTGCGGGGCGGCCGCGGGCAGCCCGGCCGTGGCGTAGCGTGCGATGGTCGTCACCATGATGCCGGCGATGATGAGGGTGAGATTGAAGGCGAGCGACGCACTGTTGCTGCTCATTCCCAGAGCCGAGAGGTTGTCCCTCCACCAGTCCACGTCGCTGGACGCGAGCATCGCCGCGAACGCACCGACGACCAGGAAGACCGCCAGCACGAGTGACAGCACCACGGGCGTCAGCGCCACGGAGCTGAGGAACGAGACGTACGCGGTGAGAGCGAAGGCGACGGCCACCAGCACGGCCCCGGGGAAGGCGAAGACGGGTGCGCCGGTGAAGCTGCGTTCGAGGAGCTCGGCGATTCCGATCCACCCGAGATAGGCGATCGCGGCGTGCGCGAACGCGATAGCTGCCAGGTCGTACCAGCGCAGCCGGTCACCCGGAACGCTGAAGCCGTCGCGCACCGCAGTCGGATCGATCTCGCCGGGCCGAACCGCGAAGCGCCCGGCTGCGAACGCAAGGATCGCGGTCACGGCCCCGCCGATCGCGGCGAAGACGCCGATCGACCCGGGACCGCTGATGGCGAGTTCGCGTCCCCAGAATACGGGAAAGGCCACCGCGAACCCCACGAGCAGGAAGACGGTGCCGACGATGAGGGCCGTCGCCTCGAAGACGGCATCGGCCGTGTCGGGGCCACGCAGCTGCCGCAGAACGCCCATGGCCTTCGCGCTGATGGCTTTCATGGCTCCCCCTTCCGAGTATTCTCCTTGAAGTATGTCGGGTCGCGCCCGCGCCGTGGGGATCTTCACGCGTACGGAGCACGCACTCGATGGATCCTCGGATCCCGGCGCTACGCTGAAACGATGACCGAGACGATCTCCGCCCGCGCCGCTCTTCTCGACATGGACGGCACCCTGGTCGATTCGACCGCTGTGGTGGAGCGGCTCTGGCTCGCCTGGGCGGAGCCCCACGCGATCGATCCGGCTACCGTGCTCCGGGTGGTGCACGGGCGTCAGGGGCACCAGAGCATGGCGATCATGCTCCCCGACCGCGACCACGCCATCAACCTCAGCGAGAACCGCGACATGCTCGCGCGGGAAGCGAGCGACGTCGACGGCGTGATCGAGATCGCCGGAGCTGCGGTCTTCCTCTCGAGCCTTCGCGAGCACGCGCACGCGATCGTCACCTCGGCAGACCTGCGGCTCATGACGGCCAGGATGCAGGCGGCCGGACTCTCGGTGCCGCCCCTCGCGGTGACGGCAGAGAACGTCAGCGCGTCGAAACCTGACCCCGAGGGCTTCCTGCTCGGTGCGAAGCTGGTCGGAGTCGAGCCTGAGGACTGCGTCGTCTTCGAGGACTCGGCGGCCGGCATCCAGGCCGCGCACGCCGCGGGGATGCGGGTCGTCGGAGTCGGCTCGCACGCCCGCGCGCACGACCCGGAGTATCACGTCGACGACCTGACGCAGGTGCGGGTGGTGGCGACGGACCGCGGGTTCGATCTCGTCATCGGCTGAGAGGTCAGGCGCACCTGCCGCCATCCGCCGCCCGTTCGGAGACGGCGATCCCACCGATGCCCTCATGGCGCCGGCAACGAGATCAGGACAGCCCAGTCCAGCTCAGCCCCGGTGACGAGGCCAGGTCAGATCAGCGCGAAGTCCTCGAAGATGAGTGTCGTGCGCGTGGAGCGGATCGACGGAATCGCCTGAATGTCCTCGAGCACGATGCGACGAAGGTCGCGCGCATCGCTGGCCCGAACGAGCAGGATGACGTCGAAGTCCCCGCCGACCAGGGCCATGTGCTCGATCTCGGGAATCGCCCGCAACCGCGCACTCACCTCCTGCCACGTCGCCTGCTCGATCGCGAGAGTCACATACGCACTCGCGTGGTGCCCGAGCCGCACCGGGTCGGTGCGCACGGTGTAGCCGGTGATCACCCCGGCATCGGTGAGTCGCTTGATGCGCGCGTGAGCTCCCGCTCGAGAGACATGCACCGCCTCGGCGATCGCCGTCATTGACGCCCGGGCATCGCGCTGCAATTCGCGCAGGATGGCGTGATCGGTGTCATCGAGCATGATTCTGGAACCCCTTCGTCCGGTGCCAGAATTCTGACACTTTGCGCACAGGATCTCCATCGGAACCTCAGTCGTTCAGGATTCTCGGGTAGCCCTTGGACGATTGCCGCCGCGAGCGCATGCTCGTGTCATCGGGTTCGGCAAGGAGGGCGGACGTATGAGCGACGAACGACACGAGGCACGGTTCCTGCCGCGGGATGAACCTGTGCAGCTGATCGATGCCTCCGGCACAGCGACGGCTGACGACCAGTTCGTCCTGCCGAGCACCGACACCCTTCTCGCCGCGTATCGCGGGCTCGTCGAGGGCCGCCGCATCAACGACCAGGCGAGCGCTCTGGTACGCCAGGGCCGCCTCGCCGTCTACCCCTCGTCGCACGGCCAGGAGGCCTGCCAGGTCGGTGCGGCCCTCGCTCTCGCCGCCGACGACTGGCTCTTTCCCACATACCGTGACTCGGTCGCTGTCATCGAGCGGGGCGTCCCGGCCGATGAGGCCCTCGTCCTCCTCAAGGGAGACTGGCACTCGGGCTATGACGTCCGCTCCCACCATGTCGCCCCGCAGGCCACTCCCCTCGCGACGCAGCTGCTGCACGCCGTGGGCTTCGCCTACGCGGCCAAGCGGCGAGGTGAAGACACTGTCGTCCTCGCCCTCTGCGGCGACGGCGCCACGAGCGAGGGCGACTTCCACGAGGCTCTGAACTTCGCCGCCGTCTTCCACGTGCCCGTCGTGTTCTTCGTGCAGAACAACGGATTCGCGATCTCCGTTCCCCTCAGTCGGCAGACCGCGGCACCGTCACTCGCCCACAAGGCGATCGGCTACGGCATGCCCGGCCAACGCGTCGACGGCAACGACGTCGCGGCGGTCCTGGCCGTGCTCGGCGAGGCCGTCGACCGCGCCAGATCGGGCGGCGGACCGAGCCTGGTCGAAGCACACACCTATCGGATGCAGGCGCACACCAATGCCGACGACGACACCCGCTACCGCGAGCGCGCCGAGGTGCAGTCCTGGGTCGCGCGCGACCCGCTCACCCGCCTGCATGCTCACCTCACTGAGACCGGAGCACTCACACCCGAGCTCGAGGCGGAGTACGCGGCCGCCGCCGACGAGACCGCGACGGCGATGCGGGAGGCGCTCAATGCGGATGCCGACATCGACCCCGAAGATCTCTTCCGCTTCGTGACCGAGACGCGGTCGCCACAGCTCGACGATCAGTGGCAGATGCTGCGTGGAGAGATCGAGCGGACCGCCGACGCTGCACCAGGAGGCATCCGATGACCATCGCACACGACGACCGCCGCGTGGAGGAGCACCCGACGACGGTGTCGACCATGAGCATGGCCGCCGCACTGAACCTCGCACTCGCCGACGCGATCGAGACCGATCCCGACGTCGTGGTCTTCGGCGAGGACGTCGGAGCGCTCGGCGGGGTCTTCCGGATCACCGACGCCCTCACCGCACGGTTCGGAGAGGACCGCTGCTTCGATACCCCGCTCGCAGAGTCGGGCATCGTGGGCACCGCGGTGGGCATGGCGATGAACGGCATGCGTCCCGTCGTCGAGCTGCAGTTCGACGCCTTCGCTCTGCCGGCCTTCGAGCAGATCGTCAGCCATGTCGCGAAGATCGGCAACCGCACGCGCGGCGCGGTGCGGATGCCGATCGTCATCCGCATCCCCTTCGGCGGCGGAATCGGCGGTGTCGAACACCACTGCGACTCGTCCGAGGCCTATTACGCACACACGCCCGGACTCACCGTCGTCAGTCCGTCGACGCCGCAGGACGCGTATTCGCTGCTGCGCGCAGCCATCGCCTCGCCGGATCCCGTGATCTTCCTCGAACCCAAGAAGCTGTACTGGACCAAGGGCGAGGTCGACACCGCGGTCGCCGCCGACATCGGCACCGCCCGCATCGCGCGCGAAGGCACCGATGTCACACTTCTCGCCTACGGCGCGTCTGTGCCTCTGGCGCTGGAGGCCGCCGACGTCGCCGCATCCGAAGGACGCAGTGTGCAGGTCATCGACGTCCGTTCGCTGTCGCCCTTCGACGACGCGATCGTCACCTCCGCGGTGCGGTCGACCGGGCGAGCGGTCGTGATCGCCGAGGCGCCGGGCTATGTGAGCGTCGCCTCCGAGATCCAGGCCCGTGTCTTCGAGCGGTGCTTCGAGTACCTCGAGGCGCCGGTGCGTCGAGTCACCGGGTTCGACATCCCGTACGCGCCGCCGAAGCTCGAGCACTGGCACCTGCCCGATGTCGACCGCGTCCTCGACGCGATCGACTCGCTGCACTGGGAGGACGCCGAGCACGAAGAAGGTGCGTCATGACCGCGCTGACCACCCATGTCTTCCGTCTGCCGGATCTCGGTGAGGGGCTGACCGAAGCGGGCCTCGTACAGTGGCTCGTCGCTGTGGGCGACAGCATCGTCACGGATCAGGCGATAGCCGAGGTCGAGACGGCCAAGAGCATCGTCGAGCTGCCGTCGCCGTTCGCGGGAGTCGTGACGGCGCTGCACGGTGCACCCGGCGACACCATCGACGTCGGCGCCCCCGTGCTCGAGGTCGCCGACAGCGCCCCTTTCAGCGGCAGGGATCCCTCGGCCGCCGTCGAGCACGAGGCATACCGCGACGAGGAACGTGCCGGCTCGGGCAACGTCCTGATCGGATACGGCACCACCGAGCGTGGCCGGTCAGGACGCCGCCGTCCGCGAGTGACCTCCGGAAGGATGCCCTCGCCCTCGCTGACGGAGACCACCCCCCAGACGTCCCGCAGCGCGACGCCCGTGCCCGAGGTACCCATTCCTGAGACGCCCGTGCCCGAGAATCGGGCGCAGGATGCTCGAGCTCAGGGTCCCGTTGCGGTCCGCTCCCCTCTCGTCCGGCGCTTGGCACGCGATCTCGGACTCGACGTGCACGCGATCGTCCCCTCGGGACATGACGGCGCCATCACACGCGCCGACGTCCTCGCTGCCGCGGTCGACGACGCCGTCGTCGGAGCCACCGCCCAGCACCGTCATGCGAGCACGAGCACTGACACGGACACGCTCGACGGCCTGTGCGTCGCCTCCCGTGAACGCCTGTCGCCGCTGCGCCGAACCGTGAGCGCCCGACTGACTCGCAGTCGCTCCGAGATCCCCGAAGCGACGGTCTGGGTCGACGTCGATGCGACCGAGTTGTGGGAACTGCGATCGCAGATGGCGCCGGAAGGGAGCAGGGCGCCCTCCATCACCGCTCTGATCGCGCGCTTCGTGCTTCTCGCTCTCGAAGAGCATCCTGTCCTCGCCTCACGACTGAGCGATGACGCATCCGAGCTGATCTCCTTCGACGGCGTCAACCTGGGCGTCGCGGCCGACACCGACCGCGGACTCCTGGTGCCCGTCGTCCCCCGCGCGCACGAACTCACCGTCGAGCAGCTCGACGCGGCGCTGCGGGACCTCACGGCGACAGCCCGGTCGGGGGCCATGCCAGCCGAGCGCCTGCGCGGCTCGACCTTCACCCTGAACAACTACGGCGGGCTCGGTGTCGACGGCTCGGCCGCGATCATCAATCACCCCGACGTCGCCATCCTCGGCATCGGCCGCATCATCGAGCGCCCGTGGGTCGTCGACGGTCAGGTCGTCGCTCGCCGCATCGCGCAGCTGTCGCTGGTGTTCGATCATCGCGTGTGCGACGGCGGGTACGCCGCGAGCTTCCTCCGGCGCGTGACCGCGCTGATCGAGCATCCGCTGCGCGCGTTCGGGCGAGTGTGACGATGCCCGGCACGGGGCGGCACCACGAGACCCTCACTCCACGGTGAGGTCTCCTCGCAGGGTGGTGTCGGCGGTTGTGATGCCGATGATCCGCGCCTCCGTGGAGTCGGTGTCGTCCCGAGTGGTGTGGAAGGTGAGGAGTCGTCCTTCTCTGTCGGCGGCATAGTACGCCCACTGCCCCGAAGACGAGATGTGCACTCGAGTTCCCGACGGGAACGCGGCGAGCGCCGACGAGACCGGGTCACCAATACGCACCTCGAGCGCGTGCGGTGCCGCCATGCCGTCGACTCCGGCATCCTCTTCATCAGAGCGAGCGCCGGCGGTGATCTCGGAGATCGTCCCGTCCTCGGTCGCTGTGACCATGAGCGAGGCGGTGCCGTCCGGGCTCGTGAAGGTCGACGGACCACCCGGGTACGAGGGTGGAGTCACCGCAGCATCCGGCAGCACAGCCACGACGACGTCGTAGGTGTCGCCGAGGCGGATCGGGCCGGCACCCGACCCCGTGATGGACCACTCGGCCCAGGGCACGGATGCATCGCCCTCGGGCTCGGTCGTCCCTGCCGGAGGGGTCGACGTCAGACTCTCCACGAGTTCGGATTTCGCACCGACAGCGGTCGTCTGCAGCAGCTCGACCGCGGCCTCCGCGTCGATCGGTGCGGCATCGGGCAGAGAGGTCGTCAGGTGAACGAGTGTGTTCCCCACTGCCGCGAATCCGTGGAAGACCCTCCAGCCGTCCGAGGACGGGTCGGCGTTCAGTGTTCCCGCCAGCGCCCGGGCACCGTCCTCGCCATCCGCGACGACCGACGCGAAGGTCTGGGGACCGCCGTAGTCGAACTCGCCGCACTCTGACGCAGCACGCTCGAGCTGGTCCATCCGCGCGGTCACGTGAGCCTCATCGGCGAACTGCATGGCGATGACGCTGTTCGGGGTGTATTCGCTGTCGCTCGGCATCGACCAGGACATCGTCCGCGCTCCCAGAGAAGCGAGCGACTGCTCCATGTAGAGCACACCGCAGATCGCCGGCGTGAACTCCGGTCCACCACCGTCGGAGATCTGCTCCAGAGCATCGGAGGGTGCGCTCACCTCCGTCGCCGAGGGGATCAGAGCGAGGATGTCGTCGGCGGAGGGCAAGAGCCACGAGAGTTCGTCGCCGACGAATGACACGGGTCCGGTGTACGGCTCTGGCGAGGAGACCTCTGGCGTCGGTGACGCTGACGTCGAGGGCTCCACCGAGGGCGCACAAGCGGAGAGCGCGAGGAGCGCTCCGATCCCGACGACTCCGAGCGCGGCACGCGCCCGACCACGAATCCGAACACGCATGACGTTCCTCCGAATCGTTCATCACGTCGAGATCCGACGCCCCATCTGGAGAGTACGGTGGTGCCGATCCTCCGGTCGAGAGCAGAATGCATGTCGATGCGAGAATGTGAGAAGTCACATGCCATCGAGCGCATACAGTGCAGACCTTGGGTCGCATCCCCTCATGCGCTACGCTCGACCTTTACTGACCGATCATTCGGTAAGTGCAGCGACGCGACCCGCCGTCGCTCGTCCCCCACCGCAGAACAACGGAGTTCTCATGACGTCAGCAGTCTCCGCTCGCACCTCGACAGGGCGAATGCCCGCCGAGGAGCGACGCGTCCTTGCCAGCACACTCGTCGGCACCTCGATCGAATGGTACGACTTCTTCATCTACGCCCAGGCCGCGGGCCTGGTGCTCGCCCCGCTCTTCCTGGCGCCGATCGCCGAGGAGAACAAGGGATTCGCACAGGTCCTCTCCTTCGCGACCATCGGCATCTCCTTCCTCTTCCGTCCACTCGGAGCCATCATCGCCGGGCACCTCGGCGACAAGCTGGGGCGCAAGAAGATGCTGGTCTTCACGCTCGTGATGATGGGCCTGTCGACCTCGCTGATCGGGCTGCTCCCGACGTACGCCGCGATCGGAGTCGCCGCACCCATCCTGCTCATCGTCCTGCGCATCCTGCAGGGGTTCTCGGCCGGCGGCGAGTGGGGTGGAGCGGCGCTGATGGCCGTCGAGCACGCGCCGACCACCCGACGGGGACTCTTCGGCGCATTCCCGCAGATCGGCGTCCCGATCGGCATGATCCTCGCGACGGCCACGCTCTGGGTGCTGACGAGCTCGATGTCGCCCGAGGCGTTCCTCGAGTGGGGGTGGCGGATCCCGTTCCTGCTGTCGATCGTGCTGATCGCCGTCGGCTATGTGATCAGGCGTGCGGTCGACGAGAGCCCCGTCTTCGAAGATCTCCGTCGTCGCCGGCAGGAGGCCTCGGCACCGCTGGGCCGTCTGTTCCGCAAGAACACCAAGCAGGTCGTGCTCACCGCGCTCATCTTCATCGGCAACAACGCCGCCGGCTACCTGCTCATCGCATTCTTCGCCACGTACGCCGTCACCGCTCTCGGCATGGAGCGTCCTCCCGTGCTGCTGGCCACGACGCTCGCATCATTCGGGTGGCTGATCTTCACGCTCTGGGGCGGGCACCTGTCGGATCGTCTCGGGCGCGTCCGCACGTTCCAGATCGGGTACATCGCCCTGGCCCTCTGGGCAGTGCCCATGTGGTTCCTGATCGACACTGCGAACATCCTCTGGTACTTCGTGGCGCTGTTCGTGATGACCTTCGCGCTCGGCCTGTCGTACGGCCCACAGGCGGCTCTGTATGCGGAGATGTTCCCTGCGAACGTGCGGTACTCGGGCGTCTCGATCGGGTACGCGCTGGGCGCCATCCTCGGCGGGGCCTTCGCCCCGATGATCGCCGAATCGCTGATGAATCAGTTCCAGGCAGCCTGGACGATCGGCGTGTACATCGCGATCGCCGCGGTGATCTCCCTCATCGGAGTATCGATGGTCAAGGAGCCGAAGGGCATCGACCTGCACGCCTGAGAGAGTCACGGACGAACGCCGAAGGGGCCGGTCCTGCGACCGGCCCCTTCCGCGTTCACAGGCCGAGGATCTCGGACGCCACCGCACGCGCCTCCGCCGCGGTCGCCGAGCGGAGCACGGCTTCGGCGGCTGCGAGGCACTGCGCCTCGCTGACGCCGCCGAGCGCGGCGGCGACCCGGCCCAGAGCGCGAGGCGACATCGAGAGCGAGGTGACGCCGAGGCCGATCAGCACGGGCGCGAGAGTCGGATCGGCGGCGGCCTCTCCGCACACGCCGACCGGGAGGTCCCACGTGCGACCGGCTGCCCCCGCGGCACCGATCAGACGCAGCACCGCGGGCTGCCACGGGTCGTTCAGGTCGCCGAGCTCCCCCAGCATCCGATCCGCCGCGAGCGCGTACTGGGCCAGGTCGTTGGTGCCGATGCTGACGAAGTCGACGACCTCGAGCATCTCGGATGCCAGCAGAGCCGCCGACGGGGTCTCGATCATGACCCCCACCGTTGCGAGCCCCGCAGCCCGCGCTCGCTCCGCGAAATCGAGTGCCTCGTCGACCGTCGCGACCATCGGCGCCATCACCTCGACGACCGCCGATTCGGCCTCGGCGGCGATCGAGAGGGCGCGCAGCTGATCGTCGAGCAGCTCGGGTGAGCGACGGGCGATGCGCAGACCTCGCACTCCCAGGGCCGGGTTCTGCTCAGAGTCGTCGTTCGCGAACGGCAGCGGCTTGTCGCTGCCCGCATCCAGCGTGCGCACGACCACCCGACGCCCCGGGAACGCTGCGAGCACACCGCGGTACGCCTCGACCTGCTCGTCGATCGACGGCGCCTCGACCCGATCGAGGAAGCAGAACTCGGTGCGGAAGAGTCCGACGCCCTCTGCTCCCGCCGCAGCCGACGCGGCAGCGTCGGAGGCACCGCCGACGTTGGCGAGCAGGGCGATGCGTCGGCCGTCGGCCAGCACGCCCGCGCCCGCGAACGGGATGTCGTTGCTCGCTGACCTCGCTGCGGCGACGCGGGAATCACCCGGATCGATCTCCACGGTGCCCCGCGAGCCGTCGACGAGCACGTCGACCCCCGCAGGGATACCGGTCGCACCGGGAACGCCGACCACCGCAGGGATGCCGAGCGAGCGAGCGATGATCGCGGTGTGCGATGTGGGTCCGCCCTGCTCCGTGACGAGCGCGACGCAACGACTGCCGCCCAGTGCCGCGGTGTCGGCGGGGGACAGATCGGATGCGACGAGGACGAAGGGGCGGTCGTGTTCCGGGATGCCGGGCAGGTCGACCTCGAGGATCTCGGCGATGATGCGATCACGCACATCGCGGATGTCGGCCGCCCGCTCGGCCATCCGCCCGCCGAGAGCCACCAGGCCCTGCTCATGCGCGACGGCAGCCTCCCAGACCGCACGTGCGGCCGTGCGCCCCTCGACGCGCACCAGCGCAGAGGCCTCCGAGAGGAGCTCGGGGTCGGACGCGAGCAGGCGCGAGGCATCGAGAATGTCTCGCGCCTCACCGTCCGCCGCAGAACTCCGAGCCCGCAGGTGATCGGCCACGGCCACGGTGGCCCGCTCGATCGCCGACACCGCATTCTGCCGCCTCGCCTCCGGGACGATGTCGTGGGCGTCCGGCTCCTGAAGCGGTGCTGCAAGAAGCACCGCAGGCGCGGCCCCCACTCCCGCACTCACTCCCCGCCCCCGCAGGACCGAGCCGGATGGCACCGGCGGCACGCTCGCCGTCGACGCCTTCCGTCGCGTGTCCGGTCGCGGTGCAGGGATCATCGCCGTCGCCGGCTCCGTGTCCGTCCCCTCGCCGAATCCATCGTCGAAGAGCGTGGCCACGCGCTCCACGGCACTCTCGGCGTGCGGCCCCGCCGCCGACAGCTCGACCTCATCGCCCTGTCGCGCCCCGAGCATGAGCATCCGCGACAGACTTGCCGCTGACGCACCGGGCCCGTCCGGCAGCAACCGGAGTCGCACGTCCGTTCCGCCGGACGCCTCGGCGATGAGCGCCGCCGGACGCGCATGGATGCCCAGCGGGTTCTTCACCGCCACCACTCGCACGACGGCATCCGGGCGATTCTGCGGGCCGTCCTCGGCTGATATGTCGACGCTCGCCTCTCCGAGCTGCCCGGTCTTCGCGCCGAGGGCTGCCGATGCTTCCTGGGTGACGACCTCGAGCGATCCGCCCGCCGCCGCCGACACGACCGCAGCCAGCAGCCCCTCCACGAAGGGGGCGGGCGCGAGACGGACGGGCACCTCGCTCACACGGAGCTCGAGAGCCAGCTCCGCGCTCAGCACGGCCGACCCCAGGTCCATCAGCACGAGCACCCCATCGCAGTCGGTCGCGAGTTCGTCGATCGCCGCGGCCACCGCGACCGCATCCGTTCCGAGGATCGGCGTGCCCTCGGCATCCGATCCTGCACCGGCGGCCACCCGCACCCGGGCTCCCCCACCCTGAACCATCTGCAGGGCGAGCTCCAGCGCCGCCTCTCCGAGCCGAGCGCTGTGGGAGACGGCGACGATGCCGATCATCAGGACGATTCCGCGGTCGCCTGCGCGAGCGTCTCGAACAGCAGCGTCGTCGATGCGGACCCGGGGTCGAGGTGACCCGCGCTGCGCTCTCCCAGATAGCTCGCGCGCCCCTTGCGGGCGACGAGAGGCAGAGTCGCGTCGCGGCCGCCGGCCGCCGCCTGAGCGGCCGACTGCGTCGCCGCGCCGAGATCAGCACCCCCGGCGATGGCCGCGTCGAGCGCGTCGACCGCCGGCGCCATCGCGTCGAACATGGTCTTGTCGCCTGCTTCGGCCTTGCCGCGAGCGACGATGCCGTCGAGTCCTGCTCGCAACGATGCCGCGAGCGCGGTGGCATCCAGCTCCGTGACCGGCCCGGCTGCCATCCCCATGCGCAGGAACAGAGTCCCGTACAGCGGACCGCTCGCGCCGCCGACCGAGCTCACCAGGGTCATCCCGACGGTCTTCAGCAGTTCGTCGACGGTGGCCGGCGCTCCCGCATCGAGCTTCGCCACGACCGCGTCCATCCCTCGGGCCATGTTCGCCCCGTGATCGGCGTCGCCGATCGCCGAGTCGAGCTCGGTAAGCCAGTCCCGCTTCTCGGTGACGGCGTCACGGAAACGGTGGATCCAGTCGACGAGTGCTGCGGTGTCGATGCTCGCCATCATGCTCCCCACCGCAAGCCGGGAGTGTTGACCGGAGCATCCCACAACCGCAGCAGCTCATCGTCGGCCTTCAGCACCGTGAGCGAGCAGCCGGCCATGTCGAGCGACGTGATGTAGTCGCCGACCAGGTTGCGGGCGATCTGCACTCCGGCGTTCTCGAGCAGCGCGGCCACCTCGCCGTACATCAGGTACAGCTCGATCAGGGGCGATCCACCCATGCCGTTCAGCATGACGATCGCCGGCCCCGACATGTCGAGGTCAGCGAGGATCGGCTCCACGAGCTGACGGGCGATCTCGGATGCCGGCGCCAGCGGTTCACGGTGGCGCCCCGGCTCGCCGTGGATGCCTATGCCGATCTCCATCTGATCTTCCGGGAGATCGAACGTGGGCTTGCCGGCGGCGGGGACTGTGCAGCTCGTGAGCGCCATGCCCATCGAGCGGCCCTGGGCGTTGATCCGCCTCGCGAGTGCCACGACGGATGCGAGGTCCTGCCCCTCCTCCGCGCCCGCGCCGACGAGCTTCTCGAGCAGGACCGTGAGCCCGACGCCTCGGCGTCCGGCGGTGTAGAGCGAATCCTGCACCGCGACATCGTCGTCGACGATGACGGTGCCGACGTCGATGCCCTCCATCGAGGCGAGCTCGGCGGCCATCTCGAAGTTCAACACGTCACCCGTGTAGTTCTTGACGATGTGCAGCACGCCCGCGCCGCGGTCGACGGCCTTGGTGGCGGCCTGCACGCGGTCAGGCGTCGGAGAGGTGAAGACCTCGCCCGCGACGGCGGCGTCCAGCATCCCGACGCCCACGTATCCGCCGTGCAGCGGCTCGTGCCCGGATCCTCCGCCCGAGACCACGGCGACCTTTCCCTCCGCCTTCGGCGTCGCGCGCGTGATGACGTGATTATCGAAGTCCACCGACAGTTCCGGATGCGCGAGGGCGACGCCCCGCAGCGATTCGGCCAGCACATCGGCGGGGTTGTTGATGAGCTTCTTCATCGTTCGATCTCCCTTGATCTCTGCGGTGGCGAACTTTCGCAATATTGGAAAGTTATTCGTCAATGTCGAATATGCTCGGGCGCAGTCGAGTTGTCAAGGTCCACTCAGACGACCGACGCGACTGCCCGGCTCGACGACGAACCGGAGGAGGAGGCCATCGTGATCCAGGCCATCGATCGCGCCGCGAAAGTGCTCGAACTGCTGCAGGGCGCACGCCATCTCGGCATCACCGATCTCTCGCTCGCGCTCGGCCTTCCCCCGTCGACCGTGCACGGGATCGTCAAATCCCTGCGCGAGCACGGGCTGGTCGCGAAGGAGCGCGGTGGGCAGCGCTACATGCTCGGTCCGACGCTGCTTCGGCTCAGCAATGTGTACCTCGACACGCTCGACGTACGGGCCCGGGCAATGCGGTGGACGCAGGAGCTCGCGCGTCGCACGAACCTGCCGGTGCGTCTCGGCGCCCCGCACTTCCACGAAGTCCTCGTCATCCATCATGATCTGCGTCCCGACGACAGTCAGCAGATGCTCGAGACCGGCGTCGCGATCCCCGCACACGCCTCGGCGATGGGCAAGGTGCTGCTCGCACACGATCTCGGCTTCCAGCGCACCGTCTTCGAGCGCCCGCTGCCCAGCCTCACGGGCGACACGATCACCGACGTCGCACGGCTCACACTCGAACTGCCCGCCATCGCCGAACGTGGCAGCGCCTCGGAGACCGACGAGGCCGTGCTCGGCGAGTCCTCGATCGCCGCCCCCGTCGCCGACGCGTCGAACGACATCGTCGCGGCGGTCGCCGTCGTGATGCCGACGTCGCAGACACCGGCATCCGACGCCGTGCTCAACGCGCTGCGCGAGACGGCGCGCAACATCTCGCGGGAGCTCGGCGCGACGTCCTGGCCGCCGCGCGTCGCGCCCGCCGACGACTGAACGCCACGGATCAGGACTCAGCGCGACTGCAGCCCGTCCAGGCTCACGCGGAGGATGTCCTCGCCCAGTTCGTCGGGGTCGACCGGTCCACCGGGCCGGTACCACTCGACGACCGAGTTGATCATGCCGAAGATGAGCCTCGTCGCGACGGCGGCATCCACGTCGTCGCGGATCAGCCCCTCGGTCTGCGCCTCGGTGACGATCGCGGTCACGCGCTGGTCGAACGCGCGACGACGCACGAGCGCCGCAGTCTCGACCTCTCCGTTGCCACGCACCCGCAGCAGCAGCGTCACCGACGGGAGCTTCTCGGTGAGCACGCGCACCGCGCCGCGGATGATCGATCGCAGACGGTCGGAGGCGAGCGGATGCCGGGCTGTCGCGTCGTCGACGACGGCCTCGAGCGCGTCGAGGGCGTCGTTCAGTGCGAGTTCGAGGATCGCGGACTTCGATTCGAAGTGGTGGTAGAGCGCGGACTTGGTGAGCCCCAGCGTCGCGCTGAGGTCCGCGACACTGGTCGCGTCGTAGCCCTGCTCGTTGAACACCTTGACGGCGACCGCGAGCACCTGCTCGCGGTCATAACCTGGCCGGCCTCGTCTGGGGGCCGGCGCGTCGGATCGGGGCTGCACCATGGGCCAAGTCTGTCATTCCCGGTGAGTTGCCATTCGCTCTGCGATCTGAGATCGTATTCCTGACCGATCGGTCTGAAATTATCGCCAGCGTTGGTGATCGAGAGGATGACGATGTCCGAGGCCTATCTCGTGGATGGCGTCCGCACCCCCGTCGGCCGGTACGGAGGCGCGCTCGCGTCCGTCCGCCCCGACGACCTCGCCGCCCTCGTGGTGGGTGAGACCGTCCGTCGGGCGGGCGTACCCGCCGAGGCGATCGACGAGGTCATCCTCGGTGCCGCCAACCAGGCCGGTGAGGACAATCGCAACGTGGCACGCATGGCCGTGCTGCTCGCGGGGCTCCCCGATTCGATCCCCGGCCTGACCGTCAACCGCCTCTGTGCCTCCGGAATGTCGGCGATCGCACTCGCCGCGAACGCCGTGCGCGCGGGAGATGCCGATCTCATCGTCGCCGGCGGCGTCGAATCCATGACCAGGGCACCCTGGGTGCAGGCGAAGCCGGAGCGCGCGTGGGCGAAACCCGGCGCCGCCTTCGACACGTCGATCGGCTGGCGGTTCACGAACCCGCGACTGAGCGCTCGAGACAAGGCGACCTTCTCGATGCCCGAGACAGCCGAAGAGGTGGCCAGGGTCGACGGGATCAGCCGCGCAGATGCCGACGCCTTCGCTCTTCGGAGCCATCAGCGAGCGATCGCCGCGATCGACGCGGGGCGCTTCGCCCCCGAGATCGTCGGAGTGGAGACGAGCCGCGGACTCGTCGACACCGACGAGGGGCCACGGCGGGACACCACTCTCGACGCGCTCGCGACGCTGCGCGCTGTGGTCGCCGGCGGCGAGGTCGTGACAGCCGGCAACTCGAGTTCTCTGAACGACGGCTCCTCGGCGATCGTCGTGGCGAGCGCCGAGGCCGTCGATCGGCATGGACTGCGGCCTCGCGCGCGGATCATCGCGTCGGCGAGCGCCGCGCTCGCTCCCGAGATCATGGGCCTCGGCCCGGTGCCGGCGACGCAGAAGGTGCTCGCGAAGGCGGGCCTGCAGATCGGCGACCTCGGAGCCGTCGAGCTGAACGAGGCCTTCGCCTCGCAGTCTCTCGCCTGCATCCGCCGCCTGGGGCTGGACCCCGCGATCGTCAACGCGGACGGCGGAGCCATCGCGCTGGGTCACCCGCTCGGCTCGAGCGGATCACGGCTCATCGTCACCCTGCTGGGCCGACTCGAACGCGAAGGGGCTCGATACGGACTCGCCACGATGTGCGTCGGCGTCGGGCAGGGCACGGCCATGATCGTGGAGCGTCTGACGTGACCCTGCACATCGAGGAGCGCGACGACCGGGTCGTCGCCACGCTCGACCGCCCCGAGAAGCGCAATGCGATCGACCAGGAGACCATCGACGCCCTGCACGAGTTGTGCGCCGCGCTCGAGGCGTCGCCGCGGACACTCATCGTCACCGGCTCCGACGGGATCTTCGCGGCGGGCGCCGACATCGCCCAGCTGCGCGACCGCACTGCGGACGACGCCAGGCGCGGCATCAACGCGATGGCCTTCATCCGCGTGCGCGAACTGCCGATGCCGGTGATCGCGGCGATCGACGGCTATGCGCTCGGAGGCGGCGCCGAACTCGCCTACGCGGCCGATATCCGCATCGCCACGCCGTCATCGCGCATCGGGAATCCCGAGACCGGACTCGGGATCATCGCCGCAGCAGGTGCGACATGGCGCCTGCCCGAGATCGTCGGCGACGCACGGGCGAGCGAACTGCTTCTCACCGGGCGCGCCCTCGACGCCGAAGAGGCGCTGCGGTGGGGACTCGTCTCGTCGCTGCATCCCTCCGACGAGCTGCTTTCGGCGGCGCATGCGATCGCCGACCGCATCACGGCGAACGACCCGCTCGCGACGCAGTACACGAAACGCGCACTGCGCGCGCCACGCGCGCAGCATCCGGCGATCGAGCTCGAGCTGCAGGCCGAGCTGTTCGAGTCGCCCGAGAAGCACCGCCGCATGACCGCATTCCTCGAGAGGAAGAACCGATGAGCGAGCCAGCGGAGGCACCGCGCAGGGTCGGGGTTCTCGGCGGAGGGCGCATGGGAGCCGGAATCGCGCACGCGTTCCTGCTCGCCGGCTCGCACGTCACCGTGGTCGAGCGCGACGCGGCGAGCGCGGATGCAGCCCTGGCACGCGTCAGCGACAGCATCCGCAGATCCGTCGACCGCGACCTCTCCCTTCAGGAGGCCGACATCGTCGGCCGTCTCACCACAGGAAGCGACATCGCGTCGTTCGCCGACATCGATCTCGTGATCGAGGCGGTGCCCGAGGATCGCGAACTCAAGGAGCAGGCCCTCGCCCGCGCCGAAGCGGCGATGCCCGCACATGCGACGCTGGCGAGCAACACGTCGTCGATCTCGATCGATGACCTGGCCGCGAACCGCCTGCGCCCGGAGCTCTTCCTCGGCCTGCACTTCTTCAACCCGGTTCCCGCCTCCGCGTTGGTCGAGATCGTTCACGGGACGGCGACTGCCCCCGCGGTGACCGACCGCGCCGGCGGCTGGGTGTCCGCGCTCGGCAAGACACCGATCGTGGTCAGCGATTCCCCCGGCTTCGCGTCTTCGCGACTGGGTGTGATGCTCGGCCTCGAGGCCATCCGGATGCTCGAGGAGGGCGTCGCGTCGGCGGCCGGCATCGATGCGGCCATGACACTCGGATACCGACACCCGATGGGCCCCTTGCGCACCACCGACGTGGTCGGTCTGGACGTGCGGCTCGGCATCGCCGAGGAGCTGGAGCGCGCACTGGGCGAGCGGTTCGCCCCGCCGGAGCTGCTGCGACGAATGGTCGCCGAAGGAAAGCTCGGCCGCAAGAGCGGCGAAGGGTTCTACACATGGAACGAGGAGAGATGACCGAGTATCTGCCGAGCTATGTCCAGGGCGAGTGGTGGACGCCGTCGTCGCCCGAACGCTCCGCCGAGGTCCGCGACGCGTCTACCGGCGACGTCGTCACGCTCGTCTCCACCGAGGGCTTGGATCTTTCGGGGGCCCTGGAGCACGCGCGCGCGGTCGGACAGCGGAGCCTCGGCGCGCTGACGTTCCACCAACGAGCGGTGCTGCTCAAGCAGTTCGCTCTCGCCCTCACCGAGCGCAAAGACGAGCTGTATGCGCTGTCCGCCCGCACCGGCGCGACGAAGAACGATTCGTGGGTCGACATCGACGGCGGGATCGGGGTGCTGTTCTCCTACTCCGGCAAGGGGCGGCGCGAGCTGCCCAACAGTCGCGTGCACGTCGACGGCCCGGTCGAACCGCTCTCGAAGGACGGCTCGTTCCTCGGTCGCCACGTCTACACGACGCTGCCCGGCGTGGCCGTGCAGATCAACGCGTTCAACTTCCCGGTGTGGGGATCGCTCGAGAAGTTCGCGCCGGCGTTCCTCGCGGGCATGCCGACCCTCGTGAAGCCCGCGACCCCCACGGGCTATCTCGCCGAGGCCATGGTGCGCATCCTCGTCGAATCCGGGTTGCTGCCGGACGGATCTCTGCAGCTGGTGAGCGGCAGTGTGCCCGACCTGTTCGAGAACCTGCGACTCGGCGACATCGTCGGCTTCACGGGCAGCGCGTCGACCGCGGAGAGTCTCAAGGCCCACCCGGCGGTGCAGACCGGCGGGGTGCGCTTCACGGCCGAGACCGACTCGATCAACGCCTCGGTGCTCGGCACGGACGCCATCGAGGGCACGCCCGAGTTCGACGCGTACGTGCGCCAGCTCGTCACCGAGATGACCACCAAGGCCGGCCAGAAGTGCACGGCCATCCGCCGCGCGATCGTTCCGACCGGATCGGCGGATGCCGTGATCGCCGCCGTGCAGGCGCGCATCGCCGACAGGACAGTGCTGGGCGACCCGCGCGCCGAGGGCGTCACCATGGGCCCTCTCGCCTCGACCGCGCAGCGCGACGAGGTGCTGCGGCAGGTGGGCAGGCTGCAGTCGGCGGGGGGACAGATCGTCGTGGGATCGACGGATGCTCCCGAGGTACGGCTCACCGACGGCAGCACGGGCCTCTCTCCCGACGGGGCGTTCGTCTCGCCGCTGCTGCTGCGCTTCGACGACTCGCAGACCGACGCGGCGCATTCGATCGAGGCCTTCGGTCCGGTGTCATCGCTTCTCACGTACGACACCACCGCCGACGCCGCAGCGCTCGTCGCTCGGGGCGGCGGCTCGCTCGTCACCAGCATCGCGACGCACGACCCGGCGCAGGCAGTGGACCTGGCCGCACGCATCGCGCCCTTCAACGGCCGCATGCTGCTGCTCGACCGCGACGACGCGCGATCGTCGACCGGTCACGGCTCCCCGCTCCCCAACCTCGTGCACGGCGGCCCCGGCCGGGCCGGCGGCGGCGAGGAGCTCGGCGGTATCCGAGCGGTGCTCCACCACATGCAGCGCACCGCGGTGCAGGGCTCTCCCGAGATGCTCACAGCACTGACAGGGGTATGGCACGCGGGGGCCGCCGCGCACAGCGACGGGCGGCATCCGTTCCGCAAGTCGCTCGCGGAGCTGCGGATCGGCGACCAGATCGTCTCGGCATCGCGCGAGGTGACGCTGGCAGACATCGAGACGTTCGCGCACTTCACAGGTGACACGTTCTATGCGCACATGGATGAGGCTGCCGCCGCCGCGAACCCGTTCTTCCCCGGACGCGTGGCGCACGGCTACCTGCTCGTGTCGTGGGCGGCCGGCCTCTTCGTCGACCCCGAGCCGGGGCCGGTGCTCGCGAACTACGGCCTGGAGAACCTGCGGTTCATCACCCCCGTCTCCCCCGGCGACACGATCCGCGTCGAGCTCACGGCCAAGCAGATCACCCCGCGCGAGACCGACGAGTACGGCGAGGTGCGCTGGGACGCAGTGATCCGCAACCAGAGCGACGAGCTCGTGGCGACCTACGACGTGCTCACGCTGGTGAACAAGCAGCAGACACCGGAGGGTGTGGCCGCATGAGGCCGATGATGCAGCGCGACGCCGCCTCGGCGATGCTCGGCATGGTCGTCGAGCTCGACGAGCCAGGAGAGGCGGTGGTCTCAATGACGGTGCGCGACGACATGCTGAACGGCTTCGCGATCACGCACGGTGGGCTGGTCTTCACACTCGCCGACACCGCTTTCGCGATCGCCTGCAATGAGGACGAGCGCGTCACCGTCGCCGGCGGCGCCGACATCACGTTCCTCAAGTCCACGACCGCGGGCCAGCGGCTGACGGCACGCGCCGTGCGTCGGGTCGTCAGCGGCCGGAACGGGCTGTACGACGTGTCGGTCACCGACGAGTCCGGTGACGTCGTCGCCGAGGTGCGCGGCCGCTCGCTCACGACGAACCGCTCGCAGGAGGGGCGACCCGACCCATGCTCATGACCGCGACGAAGGAGTCGACGATGAACCAGGAACGCACGGAGATCGGGACCGAGAGGGAACTGCACTCGCCGGACGCACTCGCTCGACTCCAGCTGGAGCGTCTGCAGTGGACGGTGCACCACGCCTATGAGAACGTGCCGACCTATCGCCGCAAGTTCGACGAGCATGGCGTGCGCCCCGACGACATCCGCACCCTCGACGACGTGCAGAAGCTTCCGTTCACCACGAAGGCCGACCTGCGCGAGAGCTACCCGTTCGGGATGTTCGCGGTGCCGATGGCCGACGTCCGCCGCGTCCACGCGTCATCCGGGACGACCGGGCGTCCGACCGTGGTGGGGTACACGGAGGGCGACCTCGACAGGTGGAGCGACCTGATCGCGAGGTCGCTGCACGCGGCCGGCATCCGCGCCGGGATGAAGGTGCACAACGCGTACGGCTATGGACTCTTCACCGGCGGACTCGGCGCGCACGCGGGTATCGAGCGCCTGGGTGCCACGGTGATCCCCGTGTCCGGCGGCCAGACGGCCCGGCAGGTGCAGCTGATCACCGATTTCGAGCCGGATGCCATCCTGTGCACCCCCAGCTACCTGCTCACGATCGCGGACGCGATGGAGGCGGCAGGGATCGACCCGACGACGACCTCGCTGCGGGTGGCGGTGCTCGGCGCCGAACCCTGGACGAACGAGATGCGGCGCGAGATCGAACGTCGGCTGAACATCGACGCGGTCGACATCTACGGACTCAGCGAAGTCATGGGGCCGGGTGTCGCGAGCGAGAGCGTGCTCACGAAGGACGGGCCGCACATCTGGGAGGACCACTTCCTGCCCGAGATCATCGACGGCGACACCAGTGGGCGGCTCGTGGACGGCGAGCTCGGTGAGCTGGTGTTCACCTCGCTCACCAAGGAGGCGTTCCCCGTCATCCGCTACCGCACACGCGACCTCACGCGACTCCTTCCCGGCACGACCTACCCCGCGCTGCGGCGCATCGAGAAGATCACCGGGCGCAACGACGACATGATCATCCTGCGCGGCGTGAACCTGTTCCCCACGCAGATCGAGGAGCTCGTGATGGGCATCGAGACGCTGACGCCGCACTTCGTGCTCGAGCTGCACCACGTCGCGCAGCTCGACACCATGACCGTGCGCATCGAGCGGCATCCGTCGTTGAGCGCCGAGGAGTGCGATGCCGCTGCCGCGGTGCTCCACCAGCGCATCAAGATGCACATCGGCACGAGCGTCGACGTCAAGGTCGAGGAGCCCGGCACGCTGCCCCGCAGCGAAGGCAAGTACAAGCGCGTGTACGACCTGCGCTGAGAGGTCAATCGCCTAACCGCGATATCGCGGATAAGCGATATCATCACTGCATGAGTCGCGCCGCCGAGTTGATCCGCAACGCCCGCCGCAAGAGTGGGCTGACACAATCCGCGCTGGCCCGGCTCGCCGGCGTGACGCAGAGCGTCGTGAGCGAATACGAGAACGGCAGGCGCGAACCGTCGTTCGACGCCGTCGACAGGTTGATCTCGGCCGCCGGGCTTGTCGTCGAGGTCACCCCGCGCACTGCGGAGGAGCACAGCGCGCGCGACCACGTGATCGCGCTGTCCGGCGAACTCCGGCACGCACTCGAGCCGCTCGGGGCGCGACGCATCCGCCTCTTCGGCAGCGTCGCTCGCGGCGACGAGAGCGCATCGAGCGACATCGATCTGGCCGTCGATGTCGCGCCGACTGTCGGCGTGTTCGATCTGCTGCGGATGAGGCGAGTGGCCGAGCGGATCCTCGACCGGCCGGTCGACCTCGTCCCCTTCGACGGCCTCAAACCCGCAGTGGCAGAGGCAGTCGAACGTGAAGCCGTCACGTTGTGAACCGGCACACCTCCGAGAGGCTTCAGGACATCGAGGCCGCCTGTGACGCGATCGCTCGTTATGAGCGACGGATGGACAGCGATGACGAGATCGTCTTCGATGCCATACGCGCCCGGCTCATCGAGATCGGCGAGGCGGTGAAGGATCTCAGTGAAGCCGCGACCGCCACTGAGCCCGGCATCCCGTGGGCGGAGATCGCCGGGATGCGTGATTACCTCGCGCACCGCTACTTCGACACCACCCACGCCATCGTCATGACGACAGCGCGCACCGATATCCCGCTGCTTGCCACAGCTGTTCGGCGGATGAAGTCGAGAGAAACGGACGCATCGACGAAGCACTGACGGATGCTTCTGACACCGACCTCAGCCGCGGAGCGCGAGCACGAACGGAAGCACCTCGGTGGCACCGGCCTGACGAAGCGCGCGTGCGGCGACGGTGAGGGTCCACCGACTGTCGGCCAGGTCGTCGACGAGGAGCACCGGGCCCTCGGGAATGTCGAGGCCCTGCGCGCTGAATCTGTCCCACAGACCGGCGAGACGGAAGACGCTGTTGCCGCCGGGCTGCCCCGTCGGTCCGCCGTTCACGAGATCGAGCGCACCGAGGTACGGCAGCCGCCCGATCTCGGAGATCCCGCGGGCGAGAGAGTCGACCAGCAGCGGATGCGACCGCGACGGCATGGCGACCACCGCGACGGGGCGCTCCGTCCACCCCCAGCCGGCGAGGACGCGCACACACCCGCCGAGCACCTGCGGGGTCACCGCTGCGTCGGGCGCCCCCGCGGCGAAGAGCTCCCGCAGGGTGCCGCCCCAGCCGAGGTCGGTCAGTCGGGCGAGAGCACGCCCCTCGCCCGCCTGCTCCCCCGGCGCGATGCGCCCCTTGACCGGGATGTCGAGCTTGTCGGCCCCTGTCGGCCAGGCACGCCGCGGTTCGACGGGGACGCCCACACGATCGAGCGACTCCGCGGCCTGCGTGGTGGCTGACTCGCCGATCTCGCTCGGGAACCAGATACCCGCACAGTTGTCGCACCGGCCGCAGGGTGCCGCGGTGTCGTCGTCGAGGGAGCGCTGGAGGAACTCCATCCGGCATCCGTCGGTCTGCTCGTAGTCGATCATGTGCTGCTGCTCGGCCCGGCGCTCGACCGCGATGCGCTCGTAGCGCTCGGCATCGTACGTCCACGGCTGCCCGGTCGCGACCCACCCACCCTGCACTCGGCGTACCGCACCATCGACGTCGAGCACCTTGAGCAGCAGCTCGAGAGGCGTGCGCCGGATGTCGACCATCGCTTCGAGAGCGGGGGTCGAGATCGGCTGGTCTCCGAGCGCCCCGATCACGCGCTCGGCACGCTCACGATCGGGCATCGACGCCGTCGCGAAGTAGTGCCAGATGTCGCGGTCTTCGACGCCCGGGAGCAGGAGCACATCCGCGCTCTCGCTCGCACGACCCGCACGACCGACCTGCTGGTAGTACGCGACCGGTGATGACGGAGCGCCGAGGTGCAGCACGAATCCGAGGTCGGGTTTGTCGAACCCCATGCCGAGTGCACTCGTGGCGACGAGCGCCTTGACCTCGTTGCGCTTCAGCATCCCCTCGGACTCGGTGCGCTCATCGGTGTCGGTCTGCCCGGTGTAGGCGCGCACCTCGTGGCCGTGATCGCGCAGCAGCCTCGCGGTGTCGACCGCCGCGGCGACGGTGAGCGTGTAGATGATCCCGGAGCCGGGGAGGTCGTCGATGTGGCTCAGCAACCACGCCAAACGGCTCGCCGAATCACGCAGGCGCAGCACGCCCAGCCGCAGCGAGGTGCGGGCGAGCGGGCCGCGGATCGTCAGAACCTCGGGTCGGTCGTCCACGGATTCCGCCCCGCCTGTGCCGAGCTGCTCTGCGACGTCTGCCACGACCCTGCTGTTCGCCGTCGCCGTGGTGGCGAGCACCGGCACCTGAGGCGGCATCTGCTCGATCAGGTCGCGCAACCGCCGATAGTCGGGACGGAAGTCATGCCCCCAGTCACTGATGCAGTGCGCCTCGTCGACCACCAGCATCCCGATCCTTCGCACGAGCGCCGGCAGCTGCTGCTCGCGGAACGCAGGATTGTTGAGTCGCTCGGGAGACACGAGCAGCACATCGACCTCGTCTCGGTCGAGCTGCTCCATCACCTCCGACCACTCATGCGCGTTGGTCGAGTTGATCGCGACGGCACGAACGCCCGCACGCTCGGCCGCGGCGATCTGATCGCGCATCAGTGCGAGCAGCGGCGAGACCAGCACGGTGGGGCCGGCGCCCTGCCGCCGCAGCAGTAGCGTCGCGACGAAGTACACGGCCGATTTGCCCCACCCGGTGCGCTGCACGACGAGCGCCCGGCGCCGACCCTCGACGAGGGCCTCGATCGCTTCGTACTGACCGTCGTGGAAGTCGGCATCGGGACGACCGACCAGCTCGCGGAGCGCCGAGAGCGCAGCGGTGCGGGTGTCGACAGCGGCGGGGGAAGTCATGTCTCCACTGTGCCTCATGCCACCGACAGCCTGGCCCCGTTCATCCACAGCCGGATCCGCGCCGGCCCTCGACGACGTCGTCTACCGTAGAGAGATGATCACCCGAGAACTGGCCGTATCTCTGCGCGACGCCGGTCTCGTGTGGCATCCGACCGAGGGCGATCGCTTTCAGCTCGATCTGCCGAACGAGGTCGAGCTCGAGGCCGAGGCCGACGTCTTCACGGTCAGCGAGATGACGATCGAGGCTCGCCAGACGCCCAGCGGCACGGATCTGGCCTTCAACGGTACGACCGAGTGGGCTCTCGATGCCGTCACCCTCGCCGATGCCGTCTGGCTCCCCCGCGAGGACCAGTTGCGCGAGCTGCTGCGAGGCACCTTCCGCGCCCTGACCCGCGTCTCCGATGCGTTCGTCGTCGAGGTGGAGATCGCCGGAGAGACACTGCGGTTCGAGCATCCGGACCCCTCCGAGGCCTACGGTCGAGCGCTTCTCGACCTCGTCTCGCGCTCGCGCTGATCGCCCTGCCTTGCGCGCCGACGACCTCCGTGTCAGAATTACCTAACGACCGGTCAGTAAAGCCGGTGAGACACCGAGGAGTCGATGATGACCAGCCCCGCAGATCTCTCCCTCGTCGCAGACGAGCTCTCCGATGACGAGCGCCTGTTCGACGAGCTCATCGCGAACGAGCAGCGCATCGAGCCTCGCGACTGGATGCCCGACGCGTACCGCAAGACGCTGATCCGTCAGATCTCGCAGCACGCGCACTCGGAGATCATCGGCATGCAGCCGGAGGGCAACTGGATCACCCGGGCGCCGAGCCTCAAGCGCAAAGCGATCCTGATGGCCAAGGTGCAGGATGAGGCCGGGCACGGCCTCTATCTCTACTCCGCCGCGCAGACCCTCGGGATCACGCGCGACGAGATGATGGACCAGCTCATCAGCGGCAAGGCCAAGTACTCGTCGATCTTCAACTACCCGACCCCCACATGGGCGGATATGGGTGCGATCGGATGGCTCGTCGACGGAGCCGCGATCTGCAACCAGGTTCCGCTGTGCCGCGCGTCGTACGGGCCCTACGGCCGCGCGATGGTGCGCGTCTGCAAAGAGGAGTCGTTCCACCAGCGCCAGGGTTTCGAGATACTGCTCTCCTTGATGCAGGGCACCGACGAACAGAGGCAGATGGCACAGGATGCCGTGAACCGCTGGTACTGGCCGAGTCTGGCGATGTTCGGCCCGCCGGATGACCAGTCCCCCAACTCCGCCCAGTCGATGAAGTGGAAGATCAAGCGCTTCACCAACGACGAGTTGCGTCAGCGGTTCATCGGGATGCTCGTGCCGCAGGCCGAGATCCTCGGTGTCACCCTTCCCGACCCCGATCTGCGGTTCGACGACGAGACCGGCCAGTACGTGATCGGCGAGATCGACTGGGACGAGTTCTTCGAGGTGTTGCGCGGCAACGGTCCGTGCAACGCCGAGCGTCTCGAGCGCCGCCGCACGGCACATGAGGAGGGCGCCTGGGTGCGCGAGGCCGCGGCCGAGTATGCCCGCAAGCAGGCGCTGAAGACGAAGGCGGTGGCGTGATGGCGACGCCGGGAGCCGACGAACGCGAGCCCTGGCCACTCTGGGAGGTCTTCGTCCGAGCGAACCGCGGTCTGAGTCATGTGCATGTCGGATCCCTGCACGCTCCGGATGCCGACATGGCGATCCGCAACGCCCGTGACCTGTACACGCGCCGCGGCGAGGGCGTGTCGATCTGGGCAGTTCCGGCGGATGCGATCACCACCAGCGACCCCGACGCGAAGGGCGCCTACTTCGAGAGCCCCGCGGGCAAGAACTACCGGCATGCCGTCTACTACACGGCGTCCGAAGGGGTGCCGCACCTGTGACCCTTCGACAGGCTCAGGAACCCACCGGTTCGCACGGCGACCCGCACGGCGACGTCTCGGTCGATGAGCTGCGGCTGAGCGAGGAGCTCATCGGAACCGGCGCCGCCGCAGCATCCGCCGACATCGCAGAGTACGCGCTGTGGCTCGGCGACGACGCCCTGATCCTCTCGCAGCAGCTCGGCGAGTGGATCGCCCGTGCACCGGAGCTCGAAGAAGACGTCGCGCTCGGCAACATCGCCCTCGATCTGCTCGGCCACGCCCGCTCGTTCCTGCACTTCGCGGGGTCCTACGACGGACGCTCCGAAGACGAACTCGCCTACTTCCGCGACGAGCCCGAGTTCCGTAGCGCCTGGATCGTCGAGCAGCCCAACGGCGACTTCGCGCAGACCATCGCACGTCAGTTCATCGTGTCGACCTACATGTTCGAGCTCTACTCCGCCCTGCGGGCGAGCACGGACGAGACGTTCGCCGCGATCGCGGAGAAGTCCCTCAAAGAGGTCGACTACCACCGCGATCACGCGGTGCAGTGGGTGCTTCGCCTCGCCGGCGGCACCGACGAATCGAGGCGGCGGATCCTCCGTGCGCTCGGCGATGTCTGGCCCTACGTCGACGAACTCTTCCGCGATGAGCCCCTCATCGATCGCCTCGGCGACGCGGCTGTACGGCCGTCGACTCTGCGCACCGGTTTCGATGCGGTCGTCGACACCGTGTTCACCGAGGCGGAGCTCGAGACGCCCACCGTCGCGGCATCGTCCGCCGGCGGCCGACGGGGAGCGCACGCGACACCCCTCGGCCACCTGCTCGCCGAGATGCAGGTGCTCGCCAGGCGGCATCCGGGAGCATCATGGTGACCGACATCCTGCACCACGACACCGAGGCCGCCGCCTGGAGGATCGCCGCAGCCGTGGCAGACCCCGAGGTGCCGGTGCTCACGATCGAAGACCTCGGCGTGCTCCGCGCGGTCGCCGTCGACGGCGAGACCGTGCGAGTCGACATCACCCCGACATACAGCGGATGCCCGGCGATGGACACGATCCGCGACGACGTCATCCTGGCGCTCACCGCAGCCGGATACGCACAGGTCGAGGTCCGTCTCGTGCTCTCCCCCGCCTGGACGACGGACTGGATGTCGGATGCCGGCAAGCAGAAGCTGTCGCAGTACGGCATCGCCCCGCCGACCGGACGGTCGGCGATCTCCTCCGGCCCGATCCGCCTGACCATCAGCGTGCGCTGCCCCCGGTGCGGCTCGCTCGACACCCGCGAGGTCTCACGCTTCGGATCCACCTCGTGCAAGGCGCTCTTCGAATGCCGCGCCTGCCTCGAGCCCTTCGACCACTTCAAGGTGCACTGATGTCGCTGTTCGCTGTGTCCCGCCCCGCGCCGGCGGCCTCTCCGCGCTCCGCCGTGTCGGCCACGAAGAAGCGCGCGCGCTTCCACACCTTGGCGGTAGAAGAGGTGCGGCCGCTCACCGACGACTCGGTCGAGGTGACCTTCACCGTTCCGGCCGAGCTGGCCGATGACTACGACCACCAGCCCGGCCAGTACGTGGCGCTGCGCACGACGCTCGAAGGCACCGAGGTGCGCCGGTCGTACTCGCTGTGCCGCGCGCCCGAGCATCGCACGGACGAGCAGATCGCAGCCGGGATGCCGACCCGCCTCAGCGTCGCCGTGAAGCGCGACGAAGGCGGGCTCTTCTCCACCTGGGCGCAGACGGGGCTGCACCCGGGATTCGAGATCGACGTGATGAGTCCGCAGGGCACCTTCACCTCGGGCCTCGACGACCTCGATCAGCGCCACGTCGTCGGCATCGCCGCGGGCTCGGGCATCACACCGCTCATGGCTCTCGCGCACACCGTGCTGACGCGCTCAGACACCTCCCGTTTCACGCTCCTCTACACGAACCGCTCGACGCTGGACGTGATGTTCCTCGAGGACCTCGCCGACCTGAAGGACCGCTATCCGACGCGCCTGACTCTGCACCACGTGCTCTCGCGCGAGCAGCGCACGGCCCCGGTGCTGTCCGGACGCATCGATGAAGAGAAGCTCCGCACCATCCTGGGGATGCTCATCGACCCGACCGATGTCGACGAGTGGTTCCTGTGCGGACCGCTCTCGCTCGTCGACCTGTGCCGCGAGGTGCTCGCCGACGTGGGCGTGCCGCGGGAGCACATCCGTTTCGAGCTCTTCACGACCGGGGATGAGCCGGTACGTGCGGCCCGACCCGTCGAGGTGCGGGCCGGTGAGAAGACGATTCGGATCGAGGTGAACCTCGACGGCGTCTCTTCGACCGTCGAAAGCCCTGCCGACGCCCACGAGTCCGTGTTGAACGCCGCACTGCGGGTGCGCCCCGACGCCCCGTTCGCGTGCGCGGGCGGCGTCTGCGGCACGTGTCGCGCCCGCGTCATCGAGGGCAGCGTGACGATGACCGAGAACTACGCCCTCGAACCCGACGAGCTCGACCGCGGTTACGTCCTGACCTGCCAGTCCCACCCGACGAGCGACCGCGTCGTCGTCGACTACGACGTCTGAGGAGCATCCGATGATCGATCTCACCATCGAGGACGACGTCGCGACGGTCGTTCTGAACGCACCGGCGAAGCTGAACTCGCTCGACGAGCAGGCGCTGCGCGATCTCGGGCGCGCCTACGACGAAGCCGATGCCGCGGGAGTGCGGGCGCTCGTGCTCCGCGGCGAGGGCCGGGCGTTCTGCGCCGGCCGTGACATCTCCGCGGTGGACCCTCGCGACGATGACGTGATCGGCTATCTCGGTGGCCTCGTCACGCCCCTGCTGCAGAGGATGTCGCGCTTTCCCGCGCCGACCTTCGCTGTCGCGCACGGCGCCTGCCTGGGCGTCGGACTCGGACTCCTGATCGCCACCGACGTCGTCTACGTCGCGGAGTCGGCGAAGATCGGCTCGCCGTTCGCCGCGCTCGGGGCCACCCTCGACTCCGGAGGCCATGCGCTCTTCGTCGAGCGGCTCGGAGCGCACAAGACGCTCGACCTCATCTACACGGGGCGGCTGATGAGCGGCGCCGAGGCGGTGGCGTCGGGACTGTTCTCGCGGGTTCTCCCCGACGACGAGGCGCTGCAGATGACGACGGATGCCGCGGCGAGTGCGGCTCGAGGGGCCACGGCGGCATTCCTCGCAAGCAAGCAGCTGGTCGCGAGGATCCGCGACGAGCGGCTCGCCCTGTGGGACTCGATCGAGGTCGAGAACGCCGCGCAGGCCGCACTCTGCGACACCGACGACTACCGCGAGGGCTTCACGGCGTTCCAGGAGAAGCGGAAGCCCGAGTTCCGCGGGCGCTGAGCCGACCTGCCTACCGCGACGGAACGAGCGAAGGCAAGCCCGTCGCCGATGTCGGATGCCGATGCCAGACTGCATCCATGTTGCTCTCGGAGCTCGTCTCCACCGCCGAAGAGGTCGCCGCCACCTCATCACGTCTCGCCAAGATCGACGCGGTCTCGCGGCTGCTCGCACGAGTGGAGGCCGATGACGTGCCCGCCCTCGTCGGCCTGCTGCTCGCGACACCGCGTCAGGGCCGCCTGGGGGTGGGCTGGCGCGGGATCACCGCCCTCGACGTGCAGCACGCCGAGGGGTCGTCACTGTCGATCAGCGACGTCGATGCGGCCTTCGAGGCACTGGCCGGCTCATCGGGATCAGGGTCTGCAGCGGCCCGGACCGATCTGCTCTCCGCTCTCGCGGCGCGTGCCACCGTCGAGGAGTGGGATTTCCTGTCGCGCGCGATGCTCGGAGAACTGCGCACGGGCGCACTCGGCGGCGTGCTGCTCGACGCGATCGCCCGCGCCTCCGATCGCCCTGCGGCATCCGTGCGGCGTGCCGCGATGCTGTCCGGTGACCTGGGCGACACCGCGGTCCTCGCCCTCACCGGCACCGAGGCCGAGCTCGACGCGGTCGGCCTCGTGGTCGGGCGCCCGGTGCTGCCGATGCTCGCCTCGACCGCGGCCACCCCGACCGCTGCGCTCGAGATCACAGGACGCGCCTCGGTCGAGTACAAGCTCGACGGAGCGCGCATCCAGGTGCACCGCAGCGGCGACGCCGTGAGCATCTACACCCGCAGCCTCGCCGACATCACACACCGTGTGCCCGAGATCGTCGAGATCGTGCGAGGCCTCCCCGCTGACGACCTGATCCTCGACGGCGAGACGCTCTCGCTCGATGAGGACGGCGGCCCCCGCCCGTTCCAGGAGACCATGTCGCGGTTCGGAGCCGACGTCTCGCGCGACCTCGTGCTGCGGCCCTGGTTCTTCGACCTGCTGCATGTCGACGGTCGCGACCTGCTCGACGAGCCCCTCTCCACCCGCCTGACCGAGCTGGAGAGGGTGGTGGGCGAATGGCGCATGCCGGGCATCGTGACAGACGATCCCGCAGCCGCCGAGCAGCTCTCCCGAGATGCTCTGGCAGCCGGGCACGAGGGAGTGCTCGTCAAGGGCGTCGACGCCCCCTACTCCGCGGGTCGCCGCGGCAAGTCCTGGGTGAAGGTCAAACCCGTGCTGACGTACGACCTCGTCGTGCTCGCCGCCGAATGGGGTTCGGGGCGTCGCCAGGGGTGGCTGTCGAACCTCCATCTCGGCGCGCTCGATCCCGACGGAGAGTTCGGCGAGCCGGGCGGATTCGTGATGGTCGGCAAGACCTTCAAGGGACTCACCGACGATCTGCTGCGCTGGCAGACCGAGAACTTTCCGCCGTTCGAGACGCGGCGCACCCAGAGCACGGTGTTCCTGCGCCCCGAGTTCGTGGTCGAGATCGCCATCGACGGCGTGCAGCGATCGCCCCGCTACCCCGGTGGCATCGCGCTGCGCTTCGCTCGCGTGAAGGGCTACCGACCCGACAAGACGCCGTCAGGAGCCGACACGATCCAGACGCTGCGCGCGTTGCTGCGAGCGTGAGAAGAGCTCAGGCGCTCGGTGCGAGCCCGAGGTCCTCTTCGCGGACGGTGCCCTGGAACGACCACGGGAAGTTGATCCAGAGATCGGTGTCCTTCCACGCATAGTCGGGCTGGATGATCGTCGACGGCTTGGTGTAGATGGTGACCGAGCGCACATCGGCACCCTTGTCCTTCAACAGTTGCACGGCCAAAGCGAGGGTGCGCCCCGAATCGGCGACGTCGTCGACGAGCAGCACGCGCCGCCCGTCGAGGTACGCCATGTCGAGCTCGGGCGGCAGCACCTCGGGCGCATCCAGCACCGTGCCGATGCCCGTGTAGAACTCGACGTTGATCGCGCCGCAGTTCTTCGCACCGAGGCCGTACGCGATCGCGCCGGCCGGCAGCAGACCGCCGCGGGCGATCGCCACGACGACCTCGGGCACGAAGCCGCTGTCGAGGATGCGGCGCGCGAGGTCTCGCGTCGCGGATCCGAAGCCGTCCCAGGTGAGCGTCTCGCGCTCGATCGAAGCATCCGTCATCGTCTCATTCTTCCCCACCGCCGAGCCTCCCGCGGTCGCGGGCCGGAGTCATCCGAGGCGCGTGACTTCGACCGACACGAAGAGCTCGGATGCACTCGGGCCGGCGTACACCCCGCGCAGCGGCGCGACATCCGCATAATCGCGTCCGTGCCCGACATAGACATGCGACTCCCCTACCTCGACGAGGTTGGTCGGGTCGTAGCCCCGCCACTCGCCGGAGTACCACTCCACCCAGGCGTGCGACTCCCCCGTCACGGGCTGTCCGATCGCCGCGGTCGGGTCGGGGTGCAGATAGCCCGAGACGTACCGCGCCGGGATTCCTGCCGCCCGGAGCACGCCGAGCGCGACGTGCGCGATGTCCTGGCACACGCCCGATCGCGTCGGCCACGCGTCACGAGCCGTGGAACTCACCCCGGTCACACCGCTGCGGTACTCCATCGCCTCCCCCACTGTCGTGCAGATCTCGAACGCGGTCTCGTCGACCCCTCCGCCCTCTGCCTCGATCCGCAGAGCGAGGTCGCGCATCTCCTCATCCGGGTCGGTGGCCGGTGTCTGCGTCACGCATTCGGCCAGGGTCAGCGACTGCGGGATGCGCGCGGCGAGCTCGTCCCAGTCGATCCCGGCACCCGCGTGGGGCGACGGCCGGACATCGACCACGCTGGTCGCCGTGACGGAGAGCTCCTGGTGCGGGGTGAGCACCTCGAACGTCGAGACGCGCGTGTCCCAGTAGTCCGCGTACGAGTGCTGGGTCGCCGTCGGCGAGATGTCGAGCGTCGCCTGCAGCACGAACTGCCCTTCCCTCGAGTGCGGCAGCATCCGCGCCTCGTTGTACGAGGCCGTCGCCGGCTGCTCATAGCGGAAGCCCGTGCGGTGCACGATCCGGAGCCGGCTCACAGCGCCTCTCCGATCCACACCGGCATCGCGATCGACGGGAAGTACCGCTCCCTGATCGCGTCACTCGCCATCGACATCCCCACCTGGACCTCCTCCATGCTCTCCGACAGGCGATGCACGGTGTCGCCGATCGGTCGGTATTCGAGCTCCGACCGCATGCGGCCGAGCACACGGTGAGCGCGGTCCGGGGCTCCGAATGCGGCGGCCGGATCGATCCCGCGCAGGCAGTCCTCGGCCTGCAGGATGCTCGAGAGCACCGAGCGGGGGAACAGCCGATCGACGAGCAGGAACTCCACCGCGGAGGCGGCTGTCGGTACAGCCCGGTGGCTGCGCAGGTGGGCCTCGTACGCGCCGCAGCTACGCAGCAGCGTCGTCCAGCTCGGGCCCCCTGCCTCCGTCAGAGACCGCGTGGCCAAGAGCCGAGCCGTCATGTCGGCGCGCTCGATCGAGCGGCCGAGCACGAAGAAGTGCCACGCCTCGTCTCTGCTCGTCGACGAGTCCACCACCCCGAAGGCCAGCGCCGACCGGTCACGCACCCACCGGAAGAACGGGTGCGTCTTGTCGGACGCGATCCGCCGCGGCATCCGTGCGTTCGACTCATTGAGCGTCTCCCAAAGGTCCGTCGAGATGATCTCGCGCGCGCGGCGCGCGTTCTCCCTCGCGGAGGCGATCGAGTGCGCGATCGAGGCGGAGTGGTCCCGATCCAGTGCGAGCAGCCGCACCACGTCGTCACGGCTCAGCACCGCGTCGTCATCGGCCGTCGTGCCCATGACCGAGAGCAGCGCACGGCAGGCGGTGTCCTCCTCGACCCAGGGATCCTCGAGAAGCATCTGCAGATGCACGTCGAGGATGCGCGCGGTGCCGTCCGCCCGCTCGACGTATCGCCCGATCCAGAACAGCGCCTCCGCGATGCGACTCAGCACGTCGCACCCCCCTGCTGCTGTTGCTGCTGCTGTTGCTGCTGCTGCTGTTGCTGTTGCTGGTGGTGACGCAGTTCGAGGTCCTCGTCCTGCGGCGACGAGAGAAACGGCTGATGCGGCTCCTCTCGCGATGGCGACACGATCGCGATCGCCCCGGTGGCGAGCGACACCTCGTCGGCGGCGGGGTCCGCCTCCCCCGTCACGGTCGTCGTGGGCCCGGTGAACAGAGACGGGTCGAGCACCCAGGTGTCCTTCGACCCTCCGCCCTGGCTCGAGTTCACGACCAACTGCCCCTCGGGCAGCGCGACTCTCGTGAGCCCGCCGGGGAGCACCCAGATGTCCTGCCCGTCGTTGACCGCGAACGGGCGCAGGTCGACGTGCCTCGGCCGGAAGCCGTCTTCGACGAGCGTCGGGATCGTCGACAGCTGCACGACCGGCTGGGCGATCCACCCTCGCGGATCCGCGAGCAGTGTCTTGCGAAGCTCCTCCAGTGTCTCGCGCGAAGCGTCGGGCCCGACGACCAGGCCCTTGCCGCCCGAACCGTCGACCGGCTTCACGACGAGTTCATCGAGCCGATCCAGCACCTCCTCGAGAGCATCCGGCTCCTCGAGCCGCCAGGTGTCGACGTTCGGGAGCACCGGCTCCTCCCCCAGGTAGTAACGGATCAGGTCGGGCACGTACGTGTAGACGAGCTTGTTGTCGGCGACGCCGTTGCCGACGGCGTTCGCGAGCGTCACGTTGCCGAGACGGGCGGCGAGCATCAGCCCGGGCGCCCCGAGCACGGAGTCCGGCCGGAACTGCTGCGGGTCGAGGAACTCGTCGTCGACCCGTCGATAGATGACGTCGACGCGGGTCGGGCCCGCTGTGGTGTGCATCCACACGCGACCGCCCGAGCAGAACAGGTCGCGTCCCTCGACCAGCTCGATGCCCATCATGCGGGCCAGCAGCGTGTGCTCGTAGTAGGCCGAGTTGTGCACACCGGGGGTCAGCACCACCACCGTCGGATCGTCGACACCCGCGGGCGCGGCCGCGCGCAACGCCTGTAGCAGCCGTCCGGGGTAGTCGACCACGGGACGCACCCGCAGACTCGTGAACAGCTCGGGGAGCGTCTGCGCCATCACCCGCCGGTTGGCGAGCACGTAGCTGACTCCGCTCGGCACGCGCACATTGTCTTCGAGCACCCGCCAGGCCCCGGCCTCATCGCGGATGACGTCGATGCCCGCGACATGGATGCGTACGCCGTTCGCGCCGACGATCCCCGCCGCCTGACGGTGGAAATGAGAGGACGAGCTGATCAGCGATGCCGGGATCACGCCGTCCTGCACAGCCAGCTGGGTCCCGTAGACGTCAGCGAGGAAGGCCTCGAGCGCCCGCACCCGCTGTTTCACCCCGGACTCGACGTAGGTCCAATCGTCCGCGGCGATCACGCGCGGGACCACATCGAGCGGGAACGGCCGCTCCTCCCCCCGCGAAGTCGAACGTCACCCCCTGCGCGAGGTACGAGCTGGCCAGTGCATCGGTGCGGGCCCGCAGCTCGGCATCGTCCATGCCGGCGAGCGCCGGATACATGTCCTTGTACGGGAGCCTCACGCCGCCTCCGTCGCGCAAGCCATCTGCGGGGAACATCTCGTCCCACGGAGCAGCCCCCGCCCGCTCGGGTGATCGACGCGAGGTGTATCCGTTGAACAGCGACTCCATGACCGCATGTTTCCCTGCCACCGTTTCGGCGGTGTTACGCGCACGAGACGGAGCCGCGACAGCGACCACGGCGGTAGGATCGACTCGTCCGGCGCACTCTGGCGCCGGTGCCTGAAAAAGAGGCACGAAGCACTCCACGATGACGCGGGGGCGAGACACATACGGAATCGCACGTTCTCCGTCCCTGTCTCGAAAGGCTTCCCCATGCCCACCGTCTCCGCGCACGTCGCCCTCACGCTCGCCCAGCACATCGACGCCGTCTTCGGCGTGATGGGCAACGGCAACGCCTACTTCCTCGATGCCATCGAGACGCAGACGGATGCGGTCTTCACCGCCGTCCGCCACGAACAGGGTGCGGTCGTCGCCGCCGACGCGCACTTCCGCGCATCCGGACGCATCGCCGCCGGGACCTCGACCTACGGTGCGGGCTTCACCAACACGCTGACCGCTCTCGCCGAGGCCGTGCAGGCGCACGTGCCGCTCGTGCTCGTGGTGGGCGACGAGCCCACCTCCGGACCGCGCCCGTGGGATGTCGACCAGATCGCGCTCGCCTCGGCCGTCGGCGCCCGGACCTATACCGTCGGGCATGCGGATGCCGCAGCGACTACCGTGATCGCGATCGAGCACGCGCTGACCTATCGGGTGCCCGTGGTGCTGGCGATCCCCTACGACGTCGCATCCTTCGAGGCGGGAGCGGTGCCCGAGGCGCCGATGCCGCGCATCCCCGCGCCGCTCGCTCCCCGCGGAGAGTTCGCCGAAGGCACGTTGAGCGAGATCGCCGCGGCGCTGACCGGGGCATCCCGCCCGTTCCTGCTCGCCGGCCGAGGTGCCTGGCTGGCCGGCGCCGGCCCGGCGCTGGGCGAGCTCGCCCGCCTGACCGGCGCCCTGACGGCGTCTTCCGCACTCGGTCGCGGGGTCTTCGCCGAGACGCAGTACGACCTCGGGGTGACCGGAGGTTTCGGTGCCGACGGCGCCATGGAGCTGATCCGCACCGCCGACGTCGCGGTCGTGTTCGGCGCCTCGCTCAACCAGTTCACGATGCGGTTCGGCGAGCTGTTCGCGCCGGGCACCCGCGTGTTCCAGATCGACATCGCTCCGGCGGCCACGCACCCGCACGTCGGCGGCTTCGTCAGAGCGGATGCCCGTCTCGCCGCAGAGGAACTCGTCGCCCGGGTCGGCTCCGCCACGACGACGGCACCGTGGCGCGAGACCGTCGACGTCGCCGCCGCACGCACGTACGACGAGGGCGACGCCCTCGCCCCGGATGGTCGTCTCGATCCCCGATCGGCCGCACGCCGCATCGCCGAACTCCTTCCGAGCGATCGCGTCGTCGTCTCGGATGGCGGGCACTTCATCGGCTGGGCGAACATGTACTGGCCCGTCGAGGCCCCGGACCGCATGATGATGGTCGGCACCGCGTTCCAATCGATCGGACAGGGCTGGCCGAGTGTGGTCGGCGCGGCGCTTGCCCGCCGAGAGTCGACCGTCGTACTGACGTCGGGCGATGGCGGAGGCCTGATGGCGATCGCCGACCTCGAGTCCGCCGTCCGCGCCGCTCAGGGCCGTGGCATCGCCGTGATCTGGAATGACGCGGCCTACGGCGCTGAGGTGAACCTCTACGGTCTCAAGGGACTCGCCGAAGGCCCGATGCGCATCCCCGAGGTCGACTTCGCCGCCTTCGCGGCCGCCGTCGGCGCCGAAGGCGTCGTCGTGAAGGCGCTCGCCGATCTCGACCGGCTCGACTCCTGGACACAGGAGGATGCCGCGACCCGGCGGTTCCTGCTGCTGGACCTCCGCATCTCGGGCGACGTCATCGCGCCGTACCAGCAGGAGATCATCCGCGTGAACTCGTGACTCCGCGTGCTCGGTAGGCTCCTCGTCATGACAGAACTCGACGGTGTCCTGCGCTATAGCGCGTTCGCGGCAACCCCCGAGGGCGGGAACCCCGCAGGGGTTGTCCTCGACGCCGGCGGGGTGACCGACGAGCAGATGCAGCGGATCGCCGCCGACGTCGGATACTCGGAGACCGCGTTCGTCGTCGGCCGGGCCGCGGATGCGCCGATTCCTCGTTATCGTGTGCGGTATTGGTCGCCTGCGGCGGAGGTGCCTTTTTGCGGGCACGCGACGGTGGCCACCGCCGTCGCCCTCGCCGAGCGCGACGGCACCGGCGACGTGGTCTTCGACACCGATGCCGGGGCCGTCACGCTGCGATCGGTCGCCGACGCAGACGGACGGATCATCGTGTCGTTCACGAGCGTCGAGCCCCAGGTGCGCGATCTCGATCCCTCGGTGCTCGAGAGACTCCTGAGCCTGTTGGGCGTCGACGTCGCGGATCTCGACGAGCGCTTCCCTCCGAAGGAGGCGTTCGCCGGCAACTGGCATCCGGTCGTCACTCTCCGCGACCGAGAGCTGTTCGATCAGTTCCGCTTCTCCCCCGCCGACGTCGCCGCGCTCATGCGCGAACAGGGGTGGCTCGGCACCGTGACGGTGCTGCACGCGGTGAGCCCTGCGGACTTCGACGCGCGCAACCTGTTCCCGGTCGGCCGCATCACCGAAGACCCGGCGACGGGGTCAGCGGCGGCATCCGTGGGCGCATACCTGCGGGATCTCGGCCATGCGGAGCAGGCCGTCCGCATCCACCAGGGCGCGCACGTTCGTCGCCCGAGTCTGCTCACCGTGACGATCCCGCCGACCGGCGGCATCGTGGTGTCCGGCGGGGCGTTCCGACTACCCTGAGCCGCGCGCCCGTCCTCCTGCGTTAGCCTTCCGGGATGCCTGCCATCCGCAACATCGCCGTCGGTCTGCCCGTGAAAGACGGGCATGTGCTCGCCCTCGAAGGACACGACCGCTCGCGCGGACTCGACTTCCTCCGCGCGATCGGCGGCGGCATCGAGTTCGGCGAGACCGCGGTGGAAGCGCTCGGGCGAGAGTTCATGGAAGAGCTCGGCGTCTCGCTCCAGGACGCGGAGCCTCTCGGCGTCTTCGAGAACATCTTCATCTACGAGGGCGAACCCGGGCACGAGATCGCCCACGTCTTCGCGGTGACCTGTGCGGAGCTCGACGCCGTGCCTCTCGACGCCGAGCTCCGCATCCTCGATGAGGGCAGCCCGGTGCGCTGGGTGCCGATCACCGACATCGAGTCCGGCATCCGCGTGCTGTTCCCGGTAGGCGCGCCCGAGGGGCTGCGCACGATCTCCGCACGCTGACGCTCCGCGCGCTGACCGCCGGCCGCCCGCCGCGTCAGGCCTGCGCGCTGTAGTCCGGCAGTTCCTGAAGCGTCCAGGTGTTGCCATCGGGGTCGTCGAACCAGACGAAGCGCCCCCAGCCCAGGTCTTCGACGCCCTTGGTCGTCACGCCCACGGCTTCTAGTTGTGCCTTCGCCTCATCAGCGTTCGGCACCACCACCTGGATCGTCTTCTGCTGCCCCGGCTCGAGAGGAATCTCGAGCCCCGTGCCGAAGGCTATCGAGCAGGCGGACCCCGGCGGAGTCATCTGCACGAAGCGCAGCCCCTCGTACGGAACCTGGTCGTGGTCGGGGTTGAATCCGATCTTCGTGTAGAACTCCTTCGAGCGGTCGACGTCGGTCACCGGCACGAAGATGAGCTCGATCTTCCAAGTCATCATGCGCTCCTCGCTGTGGGCGCCTTCGCCCATCGGCCCTCAGAGTACGCGGGGCTTCCGACACCCGCCAGAGCGGTGGCGCCTCACGAACCCGATGACTGGCCGCGCGTGTGCTCATCGGTGACGGATACTGGTCCGGTGACGCGACGACGAGAGCATGACCGGATGCAGGTGCTCCTCGAGGCACTCGGCGAACCCGAGGGGGACGCCGCCGTGAGAGATCTGATCGCTGCGTTCGGTACCAGACCGGTAGAGACCGCCGCGTATCGCATCGGGGAGCCGGCTGTGATCTCGCGGCACCTGCGATTCGGATCCGGTGGTGAGATTGTGCTGCATGACGACACGGTCACGGCCGTGATCCTGCACCTCACCCCCACTCCGTTCGCCTCGCGGGGACTCGACCTGGACGTGTGGATCCCCGGGATCGGCAACAGCGCGACGTTCGCCGACTTCAGAGCGAGCTTCGACGTCTCGTGGAGGTTCGCAGAGGGCGACCGCTACTTCGTGCTCGACGCCGCCTACCTGCGCCCGGAGTTCGTGAAGTACGGAGGCCGCCGAGCCGGTGATCTCCAGCGGGTGGCCTTCACCGTGGAAGACCCGAAAGACACGTGCCGTCCGGTCCACGACGGCTGCCCGGTGTGCCGCGAGCTGGTCGCACGCACCGAAGACGATCTCTTCGATCTGGACGGCACGATCCACCGCCTCATCGACGGCATCGAGGCAGGAGTGCTCACGAGCAGGGACGGGCCCGTGCCTCTCGCCGATCTCCTCACTCTGCACGCCTCCGCCCTGTTGGAGCGGGTGGAGAGCCAGGTCACGTGCACCGCGTGCGGTCGGGTCGCATGTCTCACCCTGTATCGCGACTCCTCACCGACATTCGACCATCTCCCTCTGGATGCCGCACTGCGACGACCCCACGAAGCGATCCCTCCCGTCGAGCACTGGGGCGATGCCGCTCGTATCGCCGCGGCGCGAGAGGCGATGCGATACGTCGACCACGAGCCAGGCTCATGGTTCCTCGTCGAACAGCACGGCGACCTGTACCTGGACTCCCGATACACGATCAGCTCGATGCTCGACGACTCGTGTCTGATCCGCCTGGATGACGCCGAGCGCCGCCAGTACCACGAAGCGGGCCGCGACAGCCTCACCGACCTCGCCAGGCGCATCGACAGCAGCGGACCCCGTCGGGAAGGATCCCCCTTCCACCTGCGGAACCTCCGCCTATACCCCGACGACGGAAGGGACTACTCCTCCGAAATCCGAGCAGCGATCGCCGATCACACCTGGCTCGCTCGGCAGAAGCAGGCAGCGGCCCAGCGGGCGCGCACAGCATCCGCTGCGGAGGGATGAGCGTCAGATCCAGCCCTTGTCGAGCGCGATCCGCGCGGCCTGCGCCCGGTTCGCCGCGCCCGTCTTCCCGATCGCCGAGGAGAGATGATTTCGCACGGTGCCCGCCGACAGGAACACCTCGGCCGCCACGGCAGCGGCCGATCGGCCGTCAGCAGCGAGACGGAGCACCTGGCGCTCCCGCTCGCTCAGTGGGTTCGCACCGTCGAACAGGCTGTCTGCGGCGAGCGCCGGGTCGAGCACGCGCACGCCTCGATTCACCCTACGCACCGCCTCCGCCAGCTGCTCGGCGGGGGTGTCCTTCACGATGAACCCGCTGGCTCCTGCATCCAAGGCCGACCGCAGATATCCGGGGCGCGCGAAGGTGGTCACGATGAGGATCTGCGTCGTCGGGCTCGCCTCGCGGATCCGACGCGTCGCCTCCACGCCGTCCATGCCCGGCATCTGGATGTCCATCAGGCAGACATCCGGCCGCAGCTCCTCCGCGAGCCGCAGCGCCTCTGCACCGTCTGATGCCATGCCGATCACTGTGAGGTCGGGCTCGAGGTCGAGCAGTGCCCCCAGTGCGCCGCGCACCAGCGCCTGATCGTCGGCGATCAGCAGACGAATGCCTTCGCCCTCGCTCGCGGTCGTCACCAGGTCACCTCCACCCTGGTCCCCGAGCGTTCGGCGTCACGCGCTCCGGTGATCACGAAACCTGCTCCTGCTGCCGCCGCACGCTCGCGCATGCCACGGATGCCGTTGCCCGCGCCGTCACCTGCTCCTTCCGCCATGCCGATCCCGTCGTCGTCGACGACCAGCCGTCCGGGCGCCAGCAGCACTCCCACCGTGCGAGCCTGTGAATGACGCAGCGCATTGGTCGTCGCCTCCCGCAGGATCCAACTCGCGGTGATCGCCTGCACCGGTGAGAGGGCATCGGCCTCGCCGTCTACCCGCAGCTCGATGTCGGCGGCGCGGAGCGAGTCCCGAGACGACGCGAGCTGCTCGACGAGCGTCGTCGCCCGCGCACCGGACACCGATGACCTCACCCCGGCGATCGCCTCCGCTGTCAGCCGCTCGATGTCGGCGAGCTCCGCCTTCGCGCGCTCCGGATCGGAGTCCATGAGTCGGCGCACGAGCTGAGCCTTGAGACCGACGACCGTCAGCGAGTGGCCGATCAGGTCGTGCACGTCGCGTGCAACGGCTTCGCGCCCCGCACTCGTCGCCAACTCGAGTCCGAGCTGCTCGGCCTCACCCGAACGGATGATGAGCCAGGTCGACACCGTGTTGACGACGCCCAGCAGTCCGATGATCGCCAGCACCGACAGATAGCTGAGGCCTCCGGGGAGGAAGAAGACGCACAGCGCCGCGACCGTCAGGGCGGCGACCGACGTGATCCAATGCCACACACGCGTCAGCCCGTAGGAGGCGAACGACATGATGAAGGGCAGGAAGCTGAGCGCGGATCCGCCCTCTGCCGGCACGGAGATCAGTGCGCAGATGATGAGGAGCACGAACGTGACCCACTGCCGCACAGACGGCGGTCGCCCCAACCCGCCGCCGCCGCGCATCCCGTGCATGAATCCGGTGACGTACAGCACCACGAAGGAGATCAGCGCGATCCAGCCCACGACGATCCACGCGGGCGGCGCCTCGGAGCGCAGCAGCGCCAGCACCGGATAGACGAGGAAGACCAGCCAGATCACGGCCATCAGCCAGCCGAACCGCGACCAGGGATCCTTCCCCACCGGTCCACGTGGGGCGCGCGCTCCCGGAGCCGACCATGCCGCCGTCGGCGCCCCCAGGGCGGCGAATCGCCGCACCTCCCCGGATGCCTCCGAGGAGAACCGCTTCGAGTGCTGCGTCATCCGTCCAACCTATCGACGCCGAGGGATCCCGGGTTCCTACTGCCGCGACCGGGAGCGCTTCATACCCATGGTGACCAGCAGCGCGAACAGTCCCAGCCACACGACGACGTTCAGGAAGAGCATCCACAGCTCATCCGTCTGCCCCGTGGTGAGGACACCGTCGGTCAACGGCCAGCGGCTGAGGGCCACGAAACCGTATAGGGGCGTGAAGCGGGCGATGTCGAGCATCACCCCGTCGAGCGGCATGAAGACATTGCCGAAGAACGCGAAGAACGTCATCGAGATCGAGGCCAGCGCCGCGGCGGAGTCCGAGCTGAAGAACAGGCCGACGCCGAGTCCGAACAGCCCGTACATCAGGCCGATCCCGAGGATGATGGCCGCGGTGGCCACCCAGCGCCAGGCATCCTCGACCTGTGCGCCGGTCATCATGCCGGCGGAGAAGACGGCGACCAGTGCCAGCGCCGCGAAAGCGACCGATGTGAGCAGCTTCGTCAGTGCGTAGCCCGCGGTCGTCAGCGGGGTCATCGCGAGCTGACGACCCCACCCCTGCTTCGCCTCAGTCGCCGCGAGCGAGGTCAGCGAGCTCATCGCGACCGCCGTGCCGTAGGCGGCCATCGACGTCATCACGTAGAAGGAGACGTTGCCATGGCCGGCAGAGAGCGAGCCATAGCCCATCCCCGCGCCGAACAGCAGGTACATCGCGACCGGCATCGCCAGCGTGAAAGCGAGCGTGTACGGGTTGCGCAGCTGACGGATGCCTTCAATGCGCAGCATGGTGGGTGAGACGAGCATGTCAGTTCTCCGTCAATGCTGTGAAGGCGGTTTCGAGGGTGGCTGCGGCGATCTCGAGGTCGTGGGCGCCGTTGTCGAGCAGAATGCGGGCAGCGGCGTCCGAGTCCGCTGCGCGCAGGCTCAGCCGGTCCCCGTCCAGTCGCACGTCGACGACGCCGTCCGTGTCTTTCAGGGTCGCGACGAGCACCGCATGGGCCGAGTCGACGGTCGCGGAGAGGCTCCGCTCGCCCAGACTCGCGCGCAGCAGCGCCGTGGGGGCGTCCGCGACGATCGCGCCGCGGTGCATCACCACCGTCCGGCGCGCGAACTGCTCCGCCTCTTCCAGGTAGTGGGTGGCGAAGACGATCGTGCGCCCGGCATCCGCATCCGCCCGCATGACGTCCCAGAAATGCCGCCGGGCGGTGACGTCCATGCCTGCCGTCGGCTCGTCGAGCACGAGGATGTCGGGGTCGGAGACCATGGCGAGTGCGAACTTCACCCGCTGCTGCTCTCCACCGGAGCACTTCGACATCCGACGGCGGGCGAGGTTCTCGAGATCGGCACGGGCCATGACCTCGGGCATGCGTGCGGCGGCTTCTGCTCCGTACAGCGAGGCGATGAGGTGCACGGTCTCGCCCACGGTCAGGTCGCCCAGCAGACCGCCGGTCTGCAGCACCGCGCCGATCGCGCCGCTCGACGTGGCCCGCTCCGGCGTGACCCCCAGCACCTGCACGGTGCCGGTACTGGGTCGTGTGAGCCCCAGGAGCATATCGAGGGTGGTCGTCTTGCCTGCGCCGTTCGGCCCCAGCAGTGCCACGACCTCCCCGCGGCGGATCGACAGATCGACTCCGGCCACGGCCTGCACGCGGCTGTCGCCCGAGCCGAAATGGCGAGTGACGCCGCGCAGCTCGAGCACGACCGGATCATCGTTCGAGGCGTCGGATGCCGGACGAGCGGCGGCCTGCGCCACCGGACGACCTACGGAGGTGTTGTTCATGCCTCCAGCCTTCCGAAGAGGCGACGACGGCGCCGGAGTGCGGTGTCATCTCCTCGGCATGACACGTGTCATGCCGCGGGCGCTCAGGATGCCGGCAGCAGTGCTCCCTCGAAGAACGACGCCAGCTCATCGACGGCATCGAGCGGCAGGATCGCGGAGACGTACTGATCGGGGCGCACCACGACCACGACGCCGTCTCGCGACAGCTCACGCGCCTCGAAGATGTCGGTCTCCGTCCACTTCGACGGCCCCGCGGCATATACCTTCTCCCAGTCGGTGAGTCCGAGCGGCCCGGTCTTCGGCTGGAACAGCGCGGGAGCCGACGTGACCTCGACGTCCTCGTAGGGCTGCTGGTAGATCGCCTTCACGTCGAAGACGGAATCCTGATCGGCATCCGCCGGCGTGAAGCGAGCCAGCACCGGCCCCGCCTCCGAAGCCCAGGCGTCGAGCGTCGCCGCATCCCGACCGCCGAATGCGTACACGCGCCAGCGCCCGTCGGCCTTGGCATGGTGGCCGAGATGGATGACGTTGCCGTCGCCCACCCGCACGACCTCGGCGGACTTGAAGCGCTTGCCGAGCGGGAAGCCCGCGGCGAGCGCCTGATGGGCATCCGTTCCCGTGATCATCGACGAGGTGTACTGCGTCATGAACCCCGAGGGGAACTCCGCCGTGGCGAGGTAGTAGGTCGCGAGATCGTTGGGGTCGGTGATCTCCGAGGGTTTGCGGGCCATGAGACTCGACCACTCACGGTCGAAGTCGATGAGCTGCTGAGCCACCGGTCGACGTTCGGCCCCGTAGGTCGCGAGCAGTGCCTCAGGCGCCCGTCCGGTGAGCACGGATCCGAGCTTCCACCCGAGGTTGAAGCCGTCCTGCATCGACACGTTCATGCCCTGCCCCGCCTTGGCGCTGTGGGTGTGGCACGCATCGCCGGTGAGGAACACCCGCGGAGTGCGGCCGGAACCGTCGATCACGTCGTCGAAGCCGTCGGTGACCCGGTGACCCACCTCGTAGACGCTGTGCCAGGCGACCTCTTTCACATCGAGCGTGTAGGGGGTGAGGATCGCGTTGGCCTTCGCGATGATCTCCTCGATCGGCGTCTGCCGCACACGGTGATCGTCGTCGTCCGCGACCTCGCCGAGGTCGATGTACATCCGGCTGAGGTATCCGCCCTCGCGCGGAATGTGCAGGATGTTGCCCGCCTCCGAGTTGATCGCGCACTTGGTGCGCCAATCGGGAAAGTCGGTGTTCACGAGCACATCCATGACGCCCCATGCATGGGCGGCGCTGGCACCGACGTGGGTGCGTCCGATCGCCTGTCGCACGCCGCTGCGCGCCCCATCGCACCCGACCACGTACTTCGCCCGGACGATGCGCTCTTCACCGGCGCGCTCCCCTGCGACGTAGCGCAGCGAGACCTCGACCGGGTACTCACCCTTGTCGTGCACCGTGAGGCCCACGAACTCGATGCCGTAGTCGGGGGCGATCCTGCCGGGCCCATACGCCGCGGCTTCGGCGAAGTAGTCGAGGACTCGAGCCTGGTTGACGATCAGATGAGGGAACTCGCAGATGTCGTAGGCGTAGTCGGCGGTGCGCGAGGTGCGCACGATCTCGCTCGGATTCTCGGGGTTCGGGCCCCAGAAGTTCATCCAGCCGATGTTGTAGGCCTCGGCGATGATCCGCTCGGCGAAGCCGAACGCCTGGAACGTCTCGACGCTGCGCGGCTGGATGCCGTCGGCCTGGCCGAGCACGAGGCGGCCCTCGCGCTTCTCGATGATGCGCGTGGACACGCCGGGGTACTGCGACATCTGGGCGGCGAGCAGCATCCCGGCGGGGCCGGAGCCGACGATGAGCACGTCGATCTCGTCGGGGAGGTCTGCGGGTCGATCCGCGCCGATGCCCGCGGCATCCGTCACGCGCGGATCCCCCGAGACGTAACCGTGGTGGTGGAACTGCATCGTCGTCGATTCCTTCCGGATGATGGCTGAATGAGGTCTGACTCGGCGTCAGGCCTTGGCCAGGCCGTAGATCGGGCTCACGGACTGCTCCTCCTCATGGTCCGGTCCCAGCGGGATGCCGGAGCGGTCGCGCAGCAGCAGCGTCGCGATGAGTCCGAGCACGGTCATCCCTGCGAGGTACCAGGTGACCGCCTGCGTCGAACCGGTCGCCTGCACGATCGCGGTCGCGATGGTCGGGGCGAAGGCACCACCCGCGATCGCACCGATCGCGTACGAGATCGAGACGCCCGAGAAGCGGATGCTGGCGGGGAACAGCTCGGTGTACAGCGCCGCCTGCGGTCCGTAGGTGAAACCGAGACCGACAGTGAGGATCGCGAGCCCCGCGAACAGGAGACCGATCTCTCCCGTGTTGACCAGCGGGAACAGCGTGAACACTCCGACGAGCTGCATGACCCAGCCGATGACGTAGGTGGTGCGCCGGCCGATGCGGTCCGACAGCCAGCCCGCGATGAGCGTGGTGATGAGCCAGGTCACCGCGGAGCCTGCGACGGCCCACAGCACGGGTCCGCGCTCGAGTCCGATCGGCCCTTCGAGATTGGTGGCGTAGCCCTGGATGTATCCGCCCGTCGTCATGTAGCCGACGGCGTTGTTGCCCGCGAACACGAGAGCCGCGATGATCACGAGCAGCAGGTGCTTGCGGAAGAGCTGCACGATCGGCATCTTCGCCTTCTCCTTGCGCTCCGCGAGCTCGGTGAAGACCGGGCTCTCCTCGACCTTGCGGCGCACGTAGTAGCCGATGAGGATCAGGACGACGCTGAGCAGGAACGGGATGCGCCAGCCCCACTGGAGGAACTGGTCTCCCGGCGCGATCGCGGTCATCAGGGCCATCACACCCGAGGCGAGCAGCAGACCGAGCGGCACTCCGATCTGCGGAGACGCTCCGAAGATGCCGCGCCTGGTACGCGGCGCATGCTCGACGGCCATCAGCACGGCCCCGCCCCACTCGCCACCGGCCGAGATGCCCTGGATGATGCGGAGCAGCACGAGCATGATCGGCGCGGCGATGCCGATCGCCTCGTAGGTCGGCAGGACTCCGATGAGGGCGGTCGCCGCCCCCATCAGGATCAGCGTCCACATGAGAACCGTCTTGCGCCCCAGCTTGTCGCCGTAGTGACCTGCGAGGAAGGCTCCGAGCGGACGGAACAGGAAGCTGACTCCGACCGTAGCGAACGCGATGATGGCGCTGTTCGCGCCGAGCGGTTCGAAGAAGAGCTGCCCGAAGACCAGGCCGACGGCCGTGGCATAGATGAAGAAGTCGTACCACTCGACCGTGGTCCCGACGACCGTGGCGAACACGACGCGGCGGCGATCGGCCGGCGTCGCGATGGTTCCGGTGGGTGTGAACCCTTGTGTTGACTGCCCGCTCATGGGGTGTCTCCTTTGGTTGTGACTGCACTGTCACGGCGTGCTCGCGAGGGGGATGCGGGTTGCTTGCCGAGGATGGAACCGATGATATATGATTTCGAATACGACGCACAAGGCGTCGCCGAAGAGCGCGAGGAGGCGCCCCGTGACGGCATCCATGACCCGCCCCGGCAAGATCATCGCGATCCACCTGAGCTACGCGTCCCGGGCGGATCAGCGCGGCCGCCGCCCCGCCGCTCCCTCCTACTTCTTCAAGCCGGCGAGCTCCGTCGGAGTGTCAGGCGGTACGGTCGAACGCCCCGCCGGCACCGAGCTGCTGGCCTTCGAGGGTGAGATCGCCCTCGTGATCGGCACGGCCGCACGCCACGTGTCGCTCGACGACGCATGGACGCACGTCGGCTGGGTCACCGCCTCGAACGACCTCGGCCTGTACGACCTGCGTGCGAACGACAAGGGATCCAACGTCCGCTCCAAGGGCGGCGACGGCTACACACCGCTCGGTCCCGAGCTGATCGATGCCCGCGCCGTCGATCCCGCGGCGCTCCGCGTGCGCGCCTGGGTGAACGGCGAGCTGCGCCAGAACGACACCACCGACGGACTGATCTTCCCGCTCACCCAGCTCGTCGCCGACCTGTCCCAGCACTTCACTCTCGAGCCCGGAGACGTCATCCTCACCGGCACCCCGGCAGGGTCGTCGGTCATCGCGCCCGGCGACGTCGTCGAGATCGAGGTGGACGCTCCGGATGCCGCGGGCTCGCCGTCCTCGGGCCGCCTGGTGACCACGGTCACCCAGGGCGAGATACCCTTCGACGGCGACCTCGGCTCCCTTCCGGCCGTCGACGACCTGCAGCGCGCCGAAGCGTGGGGATCGCGAGACGCCGCGGGCCTTCCCGCCGAGACGCGTGCGCCCGCGCTCTCCCCCGCACTGCGTGCCAAGCTGCTCGAGGCGCCGACCGCCGGGCTCTCCACTCAGCTGCGCAAACGCGGTCACCACGCGTGTTTCATCGACGGAGTGGCCGCGAACATCCCCGGGAGCAAGATCGTCGGCACGGCCAAGACACTGCGCTTCGTGCCCTACCGCGAAGACCTGTTCGCGGCTCACGGCGGCGGGTACAACGCGCAGAAGCGCGCCTTCGACGCGGTCGACGAGGGCGAGATCATCGTGATCGAGGCGCGGGGAGATGCGACCACAGGCACGCTCGGCGACATCCTCGCTCTGCGCGCCCGAACCCGCGGCGCGGCAGGTGTGGTGACCGACGGCGGCGTGCGCGACTTCGACGCGGTCGCCGAGATCGGGCTGCCCGTCTTCTCGCGGGGCTCGCACCCCTCGGTCCTCGGACGCAAGCACGTGCCCTGGGACGTCGACGTGACGATCTCGTGCGGCGGAGCAGCCGTGCAGCCCGGCGACATCATCGTGGGCGATGGCGACGGCGTCATCGTGATCCCCCCGTCGCTGGCCGACCAGGTCGCCGACGATGCGCTCGCACAGGAGATCGAAGACGCCTGGATCGCCGAACAGGTCGCCGCGGGCCACCCCGTCGACGGCCTCTTCCCCCTGAATGCCGAGTGGCGGGCGAAGTACGACGCCGCCACGGGCACGGGCTCCGAGGTCGGGAGTGAGGGATGACTGAGGTCACCACCTCCAGCAAGTCGGAGCGGGCCTACACCTGGATCCGCGCGCGCATCGCCGGCCACACGTTCGGCCCGGGCTACCGTCTGGTGCTCGGCTCGCTCGCCGAAGAGCTGGACATGAGCGTCGTGCCCGTGCGCGAGGCCATCCGCCGGCTCGAGGCCGAGGGCCTGGTCACGTTCGAACGCAACGTCGGCGCGCGCGTCACTCTCGTCGATGAGAGCGAGTACGCGCACACCATGCAGACGCTCGGTCTCGTCGAGGGTGCGGCCACGGCACTGTCCGCACCACTGCTCGACGCGTCGACCCTCGACGCCGCAGACGCGGTCAACGAGCGCATGACGCGGATGCTCGACCATCTCGATGCCCACGCGTTCACCGAGCTCAACAGGCAGTTCCACTCTCTGCTCTTCGGGCCCTGCCCGAACCCGCACCTGCTCGATCTGGTGCACCGCGGGTGGTCGCGGCTGTCCGGCATCCGCGATTCCACGTTCGCCTACGTTCCCGGCCGCGCTCGCCATTCGGTCGAGGAGCACACGCAGATCCTCGAGCTGATCCGAGCGGGCGCAGACCCACTCGAAATCGAGCTCGCCGCACGAAATCACCGTTGGCGCACGAGGGATGCCTTCCTCGATGAGCTCCACACCCGTTCGCACCCCTCCGGAGGAGACGAGTCATGACCGATTCCCGCATTCCCGCAGACCTGCCCGACCACATCCAGCACTACATCGACGGCGCGTTCGTCGACTCCGTCGACGGCGACACGTTCGACGTGCTCGACCCCGTGACGAACAAGACCTACACGACCGCCGCTGCGGGAAAGAAGGCCGACATCGAGCTCGCCGTCGCCGCTGCGAAGCGCGCGTTCGACGAGGGCCCCTGGCCTCGGATGCTCCCGCGCGAGCGCTCGCGTGTGCTGCACCGCATCGCCGACATCGTCGAGTCCCGCGACTCGCGCCTGGCCGAGCTCGAGTCGTACGACTCGGGGCTCCCGATCACGCAGGCCCTCGGTCAGGCACGTCGCGCCGCCGAGAACTTCCGCTTCTTCGCAGACCTGATCGTCGCGCAGTCCGATGACGCGTTCAAGGTGCCCGGTAAGCAGATGAACTACGTGAACCGCAAGCCGATCGGTGTCGCGGGCCTCATCACGCCGTGGAACACGCCGTTCATGCTGGAGTCGTGGAAGCTCGGCCCCGCGCTCGCGACCGGCAACACCGTGGTGCTGAAGCCCGCCGAGTTCACACCGCTCTCGGCATCGCTGTGGGCGGGGATCTTCGAAGAGGCCGGCCTGCCGCAGGGCGTCTTCAACCTCGTCAACGGACTCGGCGAGGACGCCGGAGACGCGCTCGTGAAGCATCCGGACGTGCCGCTCATCTCGTTCACGGGCGAGAGCTCGACCGGACAGCTGATCTTCGGCAACGCCGCCCCGTTCCTCAAGGGACTCTCGATGGAGCTCGGCGGCAAGTCGCCCGCCGTCGTCTTCGCCGACGCCGATCTCGAAGCGGCGGTCGACGCCACGATCTTCGGTGTCTTCTCGCTCAACGGCGAGCGCTGCACCGCGGGTTCCCGCATCCTGGTCGAGCGCGCGATCTACGAGGAGTTCGTCGAGAAGTACGCCGCGCAGGCGAAGCGCGTCAGGGTGGGCTACCCGCACGACCCCGCGACCGAGGTCGGCGCTCTCGTGCACCCCGAGCACTACGACAAGGTGATGAGCTACGTCGAGATCGGCAAGACCGAGGGGCGCCTCGTCGCCGGTGGCGGACGCCCCGAGGGGTTCGACGAGGGCAACTTCGTCGCCCCGACCGTGTTCGCCGATGTCTCGCCCGACGCCCGCATCTTCCAGGAGGAGATCTTCGGACCCGTGGTCGCGATCACACCGTTCGACTCCGACGACGAGGCGCTCGCTCTCGCGAACAACACGAAGTACGGGCTCGCCGCGTACATCTGGACGAACGATCTGAAGCGCGCGCACAACTTCGCGCAGTCGGTCGAGGCCGGAATGGTGTGGCTGAACAGCAACAACGTGCGCGACCTCCGCACGCCCTTCGGCGGGGTCAAGGCCTCGGGCCTGGGGCACGAGGGCGGATACCGCTCGATCGACTTCTACACCGACCAGCAGAGCGTGCACATCACACTCGGCGGCGCGCACAACCCGACCTTCGGCAAGAACTGACCCGAACCCGACGTGAGCAAGGACGCTGACATGACCGACAAGACCGCGAAGACGCTGACCTCCTCGGGCTACTACGTGAGCCAGGAGGCTCCGATCGAGACCGACAATCCTGTTCCGACCCCCGAGAGCACGCCGCCCGACGTGCTGCGCTGCGCCTACATGGAGCTGGTCGTCACCGACCTCGCGGCCTCCCGGGTGTTCTACGTCGACGTGCTCGGCCTGTATGTCACGGAAGAGGACGACGAGGCAATCTACCTCCGCTCCACGGAGGAGTTCATCCACCACAACCTCGTGCTCCGCAAGGGACCCGTCGCCGCCGTCGCCGCGTTCTCGTACCGCGTCCGCTCGGCGGAGGACCTCGACCTCGCGGTCGCGTTCTACTCCGAGCTCGGGTGCGACGTGCGCCGCAACCCCGAGGGCTTCCTCAAGGGCGTCGGCGACTCGGTGCGCGTGGTCGACCCGCTGGGATTCCCCATCGAGTTCTTCCACCAGTCCGACCACGTCGAGCGGATGTCGTGGCGCTACGACCTGCACATTCCCGGCGAGCTCGTGCGTCTCGACCACTTCAACCAGGTCACCCCCGATGTGCCCCGCGCGGTCAAGTTCATGCAGGATCTGGGATTCCGTGTCACGGAGGACATCCAGGACGACGAGGGCACCGTGTACGCCGCGTGGATGCGCCGCAAGCCCACCGTGCACGACACCGCGATGACGGGCGGCGACGGACCTCGCATGCACCACGTGTGCTTCGCGACCCACGAGAAGCACAACATCCTCGCAATCTGCGACAAGCTCGGCGCGCTCCGTCGCTCTGACGCGATCGAGCGTGGCCCCGGCCGCCACGGCGTCTCGAACGCGTTCTACCTGTACCTGCGCGACCCCGACGGCCACCGCGTCGAGGTCTACACGCAGGACTACTACACGGGCGACCCCGACAACCCCGTCATCACGTGGGACGTGCACGACAACCAGCGCCGCGACTGGTGGGGCAACCCGGTCGTGCCCTCGTGGTACACCGACGCCTCGCTGGTGCTCGACCTCGACGGCACCCCGCAGCCCGTCGTCGCCCGCACCGACAGCTCCGAGATGGCCGTCACGATCGGCGCCGACGGGTTCTCCTACACGCGTCCTGACGACGAGGGCATGCCCGAGTACAAGCAGGGCGAGTACAAGCTCGGCCACCAGCTCTGACCGGTTCGCACCCCCGTTCGCACACAGAGGAGACACGGATGCTTCCCGCAGACACCATCGCGCAGATCGCCGCAGAACTGGCCGAGGCCGACCGGAGCCATTCTGTGATCCCGCGCATCACGGCGCGATACCCCGATGCCACGGTCGAGGACTCGTACGCGATTCAGGGCGTATGGCGCGATTCGCAGATCGCGGCCGGGCGCCGGCTCGTCGGCCGCAAGATCGGGCTGACGTCCAAGGCGATGCAGCAGGCCACGGGCATCACGGAGCCCGATTACGGCGTCATGTTCGACGACACCGTGTATGAGTCGGGAGCTGAGATCCCCGTCGATCACTTCTCGAACGTCCGCATCGAGGTCGAACTCGCCTTCGTGCTCACGCACCCGCTCGAGGGCCCCGACTGCACGCTCGACGACGCCCTCGAGGCGATCGACTACGCGGTGCCGGCGCTCGAGGTGCTGAACTCGCACATCGAGCTCGAGGGGCGCACGATCGTGGACACGATCAGCGACAACGCGGCGTACGGGGCGATGGTGCTGGGCACCGTGCACAAGCGCCCGGACGAGATCGACCTCCGCTGGGTGCCCGGCGTGCTGTCGCGCAACGGCGAGATCGAGGAGACCGGCGTCGCAGCCGGCGTGCTGGGTCACCCCGCCACCGGTGTCGCGTGGCTCGCGAACAAGTTCCACCAGCACGGCGCGCGTCTGGAGGCCGGGGAGATCATCCTGGCAGGATCGTTCACGCGCCCGATGTGGGTGTCGCGCGGCGACGAGGTGCTGTGCGACTACGGACCGATGGGAACGATCGCATGCCGCTTCATCTGAGCCCTTCTTTCCGCGAGCAGCTCGCGGCCTCCGACCGCTCCCTGATCGGGATGTGGGCCTGCTCGGGCAGCCCGCTCGTCACCGAGGTGGCTGCAGGATCCGGCCTCGACTGGATGCTCATCGACATGGAGCACTCGGCGAACACGCTCGAATCGACCCTGCTGCAACTGCAGGTCGTCGCCGCGTATCCGATCACTCCGGTCGTGCGGGTGCCGTTCAATGACGCCGTCGCGATCAAGCAGGTCCTCGATCTCGGTGCGCAGAACCTCATCGTGCCGATGGTCTCGTCGGCGGACGAAGCCCGGGCCGCGGTGGCGGCCACGAGGTATCCCCCCGATGGCGTGCGAGGAGTCGGCAGTGCGCTGGCTCGCAGCGCCCGCTGGAACAGGATCGACGGATACCTGCAGGACTCGGCGATGCACACGTCGCTGACCGTGCAGATCGAGACGGCAGCCGGAGTCTCCGCCGCCGCCGAGATCGCCGCCGTGGACGGCGTGGATGCCGTGTTCGTGGGCCCCTCGGACCTCTCGGCGTCGATGGGGCTGCTCGGTCAGCAGACGCACCCTGAGGTCGTCTCGGCGGTCGAGCAGGTCTTCGCCGCGGTGAAGGCCGCCGGAAAGCCCGTGGGCGTGAACGCCTTCGATCCGGCCGCGGCTGATACCTACATCGCCGTCGGCGCGGACTTCGTCGCAGTGGGTGCCGATGTCGCCATGCTCGCGCGCGCATCCGAGGCTCTGGCAGCCCGCTTCATCCCGGCATCCGACGACATGACCCGCGCCAGCTACTGACCGTGCGGGTCGGGAAGGTTGGCGAATTCATAGCAATCCGGGTGAGACTGAGACCATGACCTTCGCCGCGCTCCAGCCGCTCGCAGACCGTGCCGCACTGTTCACCGCGCTTCGCCAGGACTCCCTCGCCTCGGCGCTCGAGTCCCTCGGCGACAACCGCTGGGATGCCGACATGGCCGCAGGCACGATCACGTTCACATCGAACGACGACGCCTCCCGTCAGCTCGTGACGCGAGCGCACCTCGTCGCGACGATCGCGCCCGGCCCGCGCTCGCTGCTCTGGGCGTGGGCACACCCTCAGGGCGACGGCGCAGGAGTCGCCGCGCAGCTTCGCGACTACGGCACCGAGCACGGCATCGACGAGCTGAGCCGGACCGAGCTCCCCTTCCCCGGCGATGCCGCGGGCGATGCCGAATGGATCGCCCAGGCCGCTCACACGGTGGGGGCCGTGGCCGTCGAGCTCACCGGCCGCGCTCCGTACTACATCGCGCCCGTCGGAGGCGGCACCTCTGCCGTGTTCCTGCTCGACGCACCGTTGCCCCCGCTGACCGTGGCCTCGGCGGCGATCGTCCTCCCGCGCATCCTCTCGGGTCTCGCGATGCCTGACGCGCGCACCGCCGTGTGGGACGCCGCTCGCCTCGCCGGCTGGAACCTGACTTGGACCGACGAGTCCTTCTCGGGCGCGACGATCGCCGATGCCTCGGGGTCGGCGACGTTCCACTTCGACGAGCAGGCCCGCATCACGAACATCGAGAGCAGCCTGCACGCACAGGGTTGACCCACGCCGTGACCATGCTCTCGTACCCGGGCATCCGAGAATATGGAAGTCTGGTCGCATGAAGAACGGAATCGTCCGGTTCGCTGCGCTGTACGTTTTCAACGTCGCGGTGCTGCTGCTCATCGGCCTGCTGTCCGCGGGTGTGTCCGTCGGGTTCCACGCGCTCTGGGCCGCGGTCATCCTGACTCTCGCGGCGCTCTTCGTGAAGCCGCTGCTCACCGGAGCGTTCCGCAAGGCGGCCGCCAAGTCCGCAGCCGACCGCACCAAGACCGGCGAGAAGGTCGTGCAGTACGTCCTCGTGTATGTCGTCGAGCTGCTCATCTGGGCGGCTGTCGTCTGGCTGAGCGGCGTACGCGCCTCCGGTTTCTGGAGCTACGCGCTCCCTCCGCTGTTCCTGCTGTTCGGCTGGATGATCTACGACCAGGTCGACGACAAGCTGCGGGCCAAGGCGGGTGAGCTGTACGACGCCGTGCAGTCGAAGGTCTCGGGGTCCGGCAAGAAGACCGCATCCGCTTCCGCCCCTGCATCCGAGACGCGGGCCGCCCGAGACGAGCTGAACGACGGCCTGACCCCCGAGCAGCGACGGATGCTCGACGAGCTCGGCTGAACGAGAACGGTCCCGATCTGCGGACCTCGCCCCGATCCGCGCACGAATCGACAGGGGGAGTCAGCAGATCGGGACCGGATCAGCAGATCGGGACCGACCGAGGTCAGACGAGTCGTTCCGCCGCCTCGACGACGTTGGTCATGAGCAGCGCGACGGTCATCGGCCCGACACCGCCGGGATTCGGCGACACCCAGCCCGCGACGCCGGCGACGCCCGGGTGCACGTCGCCGAAGACCAGGTTCTTGCCCGTCTCGGGATCGGTCTCGCGCGTCACGCCCACATCGAGAACCGCGGCACCGGGCTTCACATCCTCGGCGCGGATGAGGTGCTTGACTCCGGCCGCCGCGACGATCACATCCGCCTCGCGCAGGTAGCGCGGCATGTCGACCGTGCCGGTGTGCGTCAGCGTGACCGTGGCGTTCAGGTCGCGGCGGGTCAGCAGCAGGCCGATGGAACGACCGATGGTCACGCCTCGGCCCACGACCACCACGTGCTTGCCCTTGAGGTCGTAGTCGTTGCGCAGCAGCAGCTCGATCACACCGCGCGGTGTGCAGGGCAGCGGGGTGTGGATCGGGTTGTTGACGTTGAGCACCAGACGACCGAGGTTGGTCGGATGCAGACCGTCGGCGTCCTTCGCCGGGTCGATCCGCTCGAGGATCGCGTCCGTGTCGATGTGCGTCGGCAGCGGCAGCTGCACGATGTAGCCGTGGCAGTCGGGGTCGGCGTTGAGCTCGTCGATCAGCGCCTCGACGTCAGCCTGGGTCGCATCGGCCGGCAGCTCGCGCTGGATCGAGTTCATCCCGATCGCCTCGGACTGACGGTGCTTCATGCCGACGTACAGCTGGGATGCCGGATCGGCGCCGACGAGCACGGTCGCGATGCCCGGGACGATGCCCTTCGCCTTCAGCGCGGCGACCCGCTCGGTCAGCTCGGCCTTGATCGCGGCGGACGCCGCCTTGCCGTCGAGGATCTTCGCGGTCACTGCTGCAGGTCCGGGTAGAGCGGGAAGACGGCGGCGAGCGCGTCGACGCGAGCGCGGAGCGCCTCGATGTCGGCACCGGGCAGCAGCGCCAGAGCGATCACATCGGCGACCTCGGTGAACTCGGCGTCTCCGAAACCGCGGGTCGCGAGCGCCGGGGTTCCGATGCGCAGGCCCGAGGTGACCATCGGCGGACGAGGGTCGTTGGGCACCGCGTTGCGGTTCACGGTGATGTGGATGTCATGCAGCAGGTCTTCGGCCTGCTTGCCGTCGATCTCTGCCTCACGAAGGTCGACCAGCACCAGGTGCACGTCGGTGCCGCCCGAGCGCACTCCGATGCCGGCATCCTTCACATCCTGCTGCGACAGACGCTCGGCGAGGATCGCCGCTCCGCGCAGGGTGCGCTCCTGGCGCTCCGTGAACTCGGGGGTGCCCGCGAGCTTGAATGCGGTCGCCTTGGCGGCGATCACGTGCATGAGCGGGCCGCCCTGCTGCCCCGGGAACACGGCCGTGTTGATCTTCTTGGCGATGTCGGCGTCGTTCGTGAGGATGAAGCCCGAGCGGGGACCACCGATGGTCTTGTGCACGGTCGACGACACGACGTGCGCGTGCGGCACCGGGTTCGGGTGCAGCCCCGCGGCGACGAGGCCGGCGAAGTGGGCCATGTCGACCCAGAGCAGCGCGCCGACCTCGTCGGCGATCGCGCGGAACGCGGCGAAGTCGAGCGTGCGGGGGTACGCCGACCAGCCGGCGATGATGACCTTGGGCTTGTGCTCGATCGCGAGACGACGCACCTCGTCCATGTCGATCGTCGAGGTCTCGGGGTCGACGCCGTAGGCGACGATGTCGTAGAGGCGGCCCGAGAAGTTGATCTTCATGCCGTGCGTCAGGTGACCGCCCTGGTCGAGGGCGAGGCCGAGGAGCGTGTCGCCGGGGCGTGCGATCGCATGCAGCACGGCGGCATTGGCCGACGCACCCGAGTGCGGCTGGACGTTCGCGAACTCCGAGCCGAACAGGTCCTTCGCGCGCTGGATCGCGAGCTCTTCCGCGATGTCGACCTCTTCGCAGCCGCCGTAGTAGCGACGTCCGGGGTAACCCTCGGCGTACTTGTTGGTCAGCACCGAGCCCTGCGCCTGAAGCACGGAGACGGGGACGAAGTTCTCGGATGCGATCATCTCGAGGAACGTCTGCTGGCGCGCGAGCTCTCGATCGAGGACCTGAGCGATCTCGGGGTCGACCTCGGCGAGCGGGGCGTTGAAGTAACGGTCGGTCATGACATGCTCCTCTGACTACGGATTCGAACGGGTATACCAATCGGCCCAGGCGCGCGGTCGAATTCCGTGGTCAGTCGCTCCCCGGTGGTAGTCCACCCAGACGCCAGTCGCGACGGTTACGAGCATAGCGGATTCCCCCCTGTGCACTCCGGTCACCGCACGGTAGGTTTTGTTCATGGTCCTTCCCCATTCCATGCCCCTCGTCCCCCTCCCCCTCTCCGCCAGCGTCGGCGATGACCGGATGCCGATCGGCGATGCCGTCAGAGTCGCCGGCGACTCCCCCGTCGCGGCGCAGCTCATCGCTGCGATCGCCCAGCGCAGCGGCATCCGACTCGCCCACGCCACCGACCACTCCGCACCGACCGAGTCCACGATCTCGCTCAGGATCGATCGAGACGTCGCGGGCCCCGAAGGCTATGAGCTCACCGTCGGCGAGTCGGCGGAGATCATCGGCGGCGACGAGGCCGGGCTGTTCTACGGAGCGCAGACGCTGCTCCAGCTGCTCCGCGAGGGCGACACCGGGTGGGGCCTTCTCCACGCGAAGATCTCGGATGCTCCGCGGTTCGCGCGGCGCGGCGTCATGCTCGACGTCGCACGACACTTCTTCAGCGTGGCTGAGGTCCTGAAGTTCATCGACGCCACCAGCGCACTGAAGTTCAATCATCTGCACCTGCACCTCACCGACGATCAGGGGTGGCGCATCCGGATCGACTCCTGGCCGAAGCTCACGGAGCTCGCATCGCAGACCGCCGTCGGCGGAGACCGCGGCGGGTACTACTCGAAGGACGACTACCGCACGATCGTCGAGCACGCCGCCGACCGACACATGATCGTGATCCCCGAGATCGACCTGCCCGGCCACACGCACGCGATCGGCATCGCCTACCCCGAGCTCGTCGAGAGCCCCGTGCTCAACGACGCTCTGATCGCGGACTCCGCCCGCTTGGAGCAGACGCTGCCTGTCAAGGGCGAGCCTTACGTCGGGTGGGGCGTGGGGCACTCGAGCGTGCGCATCCATGAGGAACGCACGTACGACTTCGTGCGCGACGTGGTGCGGGAGCTCGCCGAACTCACCCCGGGGCCCTACATCCACATCGGCGGCGACGAGTCACTGGGCACCCCGCAGGCCGACTTCGACCTCTTCGTCGAGCGCGCCACGGCGATCGTGATCGAGGCAGGCAAGATCCCCGTCGCCTGGCACGAGGTGGGTGCGGCAGCGGGCATCGCGGAGGGCACCATCGGCCAGTACTGGGGCAAGACGACCCCCGAGGGCACGCACGCCGAAGAGGCGGCGCACTTCGTCGAGCGCGGCGGCGCGCTGATCATGTCGGCGGCCGACGTCGCGTACCTCGACATGAAGTACTCGGACGACTTCCCTCTCGGGCTCACCTGGGCCGGAGTCGTCGACGTGAGAACCGCGTACGAGTGGGAACCGACCGAGGTGCTCGACGTCGCCGATTCCGCCATCATCGGCATCGAGGCCCCTCTCTGGAGCGAGACCACCCACACGATCGGCGATGTCGAGCAGCTGGTCTTTCCGCGGGCCGCCGCGCAGGCGGAGATCGCCTGGTCGCCCCACACCGCCCCAGAACGGACGTGGGAGTCTTTCCGCTCGCGGGTCGCGGCTCTCGCCCCGCTCTGGGAGACTGCGCAGATCGACTTCCACCGCGCCGAGGAGATCCCATGGACCGATCGATGAGCGTCTCCTCCGTCGCGTCAGGGTCGCTCGTCGTGCACTCCGCGACGATCATCGACGGCGGCGAGAGCATTCACGACGCCTGGGTGCGCATGGAGGACGGCGTGGTCGTCGATCGCGGCACCGGTGCGACCTGGTCGCATGCCGACGACGTGGTGGATGCCGAGAAGACCGCCGGAACGGGCGCCGTGCTCACCCCGGGACTCATCGACATCCACGGACACGGCGGCGCGGGATCGTCGTTCGACGACGGCGTCGAGGCGATCCGCGCCGCGAGGGCACTGCATCGTCAGCACGGCACGACGCGTGCAGTGGTGTCGCTGGTGACGGCCACGCTCGACGAACTCGCGCACAGGGTGGCGGAGATCGCCGATCTGATGACCACCGACACCGACATCCTGGGATCGCACCTCGAGGGCCCCTTCCTCGACCCGGGGCATCACGGCGCGCACGCACCGGCACTGCTGCGCACCCCCGTCGCCGATGATGTCTCCCGTCTGCTCGCAGCGGGCCGCGGCACGATCCGCCAGGTCACGATCGCGCCGGAGCTCCCGGGCGGGATCGACGCGATCAGGTTGATCACCGCCGCGGGTGCCGCCGCAGCGGTCGGCCACACCGACGCGGATGCGGCCACGGCCGTCGCCGCCTTCGAAGCGGGCGCGTCGATCCTCACGCACGCCTTCAATGCGATGCCCGGCATCCACCACCGGGCACCCGGTCCCGTGCTGGCTGCGGCCGCCGACCATCGGGTCGTGCTCGAGGCCATCGCCGACGACGTGCATCTCGATCCCCATGTCGTGAAACTGCTCTTCGACACCGCACCGGGACGCATCGCCCTCATCACCGACGCGATGGCTGCGGCGGGCAGCGCCGACGGCGACTACGACCTCGGCGCCGTGAAGGTGACGGTTCGCGACGGCGTGGCCCGCACGAACGACACGGGTTCGATCGCGGGCTCGACGCTCACTCAGGATGAGGCGGTCCGCCGAACTGTGGCCGCGGGCGTGCCGCTGGCAGACGCGCTGCGGGCAGCGACCGAGACCCCCGCGCGCGCGATCGGCCTCGGCGATCGACTCGGGCGGCTCTCGGTCGGCCATCTGGGCGACGCCGTGCTCTGGGATGCACAGTTGCGCGTCGTGCACGCCTGGGTGAGCGACAGGGCCTAGCCTCGCCCTGCGTGCATCGACGCGCAACCCTGCGCTCTCCGGTGCCTTGCGCGCTTTCGCGGGTGAGGGGCCGTCGTNCNNNGNACGACGGCCCCTTCACGGTTCCCCCCCCCCACTCAGAGCGACGAGTCGAGAGCTCCTCCCCCGAGGCTCTCGACCCGCCATGCCTGTGCTCATACCCCCTGCATGAGCACCTGAGCTCCGCCCCCCGGTGGAGCTCCTGGCTGTCTCTATGTGATGAGACGATGGCGACGCCGATTCATTACGCGACTTCTCAGAAATTCTTCGAGATTCTTTCAAGAATACTTTTTTATTACCTCTGATCAGGTATTCAAGTGCGCCGCAGTCCACTCGTGACCGGTCCATCTCGGGGTGGCGTGCGTGAGGGATCAGAGAGAGAATGGATAAGACGCGTGATGAAACAGCGAATCACGCGTCTCTTACTGTGGAGGCACTTCCGCCCTTCACGAAAGACGGATGACTGTGGACCACGACAACACTCACGACGACTCGATCGCCGACGCCGAACTGGTGCTGCGCACCCGCTCCGGCGACGCGGCGGCCTTCGGCGAACTGTGGCGTCGCCACTACCCGTCGGGGATGTCTGTCGCGCGCTCGATCACCTCGTCGATCGATCCCGACGATCTGGTCCAGGAGTCCTATACACGGATCTACCAGGCGATCATCAAGGGAGGCGGGCCGAACGGATCCTTCCGGGCCTACCTCTTCACCAGCATCCGCAATACCGCTGCGGCCTGGGGACGATCGCGCCGCGAGTCGGCCATCGATGAGCTCGACACCGTCGTCGATCCCGACAGCACCGAGCAGGCCGCGAACGAGGCTCTCGACCGCAGCCTGACCGCTCAGGCTTTCCGCAGCCTTCCCTCTCGCTGGCAGGAGGTGCTCTGGTACACCGAGATCGAGCAGATGAAGCCGCATGAAGCCGCGCCGCTGCTCGGCATGAAGGCCGGCGCCGTCTCACAACTCGCCTTCCGCGCCCGTGAGGGGCTTCGTGAAGCGTGGATCCAGGCGCATCTGCGCAGCGCCGCCCCGGGCTCGGACTGCCAGTGGACGATCGAGCACCTCGGCGCCTACTCGCGCGGCAACCTCGGGACCCGCGACCACAAACGCCTCGAGCAGCACCTCGAGGTGTGCGCACGGTGCATGATCGTCGCCGCCGAGGCGAAGGACATCTCCAAGCGACTCGCCCTCGTACTCCTCCCGCTCGTTCTCGGAGTGGCCGGTTCCGCGGGTTACCTCGCCACTCTGCAGGGCGGCGGCACACCGATCGTCGCACTCGCGGCGATGCCGTCCGGCATCACCGAGGGCGCCGTCGTCGTGAGCGGCGGCATCACGGGAACGACCGGCGGATCGACCGGATCCGGAGCAGGCGGCTCCTCGGGAGTCGGCGGAGCGGGCTCGGCCGGCGGTTCAGGAGCAGGAACGGGAGGCGGAATCTTCAGCGGGGTCGGTGCCCTCGTCGGTGCCGGCTCAGCAGCCCTCGTCGTGGCCGGTGTCGTCGCGGCTGCGACCATCATCCCTGGCCTCGCGGGCGCATCGCCCGCCGCTTCTCTACCCAGCGCCGGAGACAGCGACTCGTCGTCGATCAGTGCGGACATCGCCCCCGACGAAGCGATGAAGGCCGAAGAGAAGAAGCCCGACGTCATCGAAGACTCGGATCCGGCCCCGAAGCCGATCACACCGCCCGACGACGAGTCCGAGATCAGCGAGCCCGCCGAAGACTCGGCGCCGGAGCTTCCACGCCCCGAGGCCCCGACCCCCGGACTTCCGTCGAGGCC
>NZ_JACAFP010000014.1 GCF_015354505.1 Microbacterium sp. UFMG61
TGTACTCCGCGTCGCGCATGTTCTCGGCGCTCGCCGAGCAGGGCTTCGCGCCGAAGATCATGACGAAGAAGTCGAAGAGCGGCGTTCCCGTCATGGCGCTTCTCGCCTCGACGATCGGCGGCCTCATCGCCACCCTCGTGAACTTCTTCACCCCCGGCTCGGGCATCTTCGACTTCATCATGAACTCGGCAGGGCTCGTCGCCCTGTTCGTGTACGTCTTCATCGCGCTGACCCAGTGGCGGCTGCGCCAGAACATGACACCCGAGGAGGTCGCGAACCTCAAGCTGAAGATGTGGCTCCACCCGTGGCTCAACATCGTGCTGATCGCCTGCATCGCCGCTGTGCTCGTGATCATGCTGACGACCGAGGGCGGACGCACCCAGGTCTGGACGAGCCTCATCGCCACCGGCGTGCTCGTGCTGTTCTGGCCGCTCGTGCGCCGGAACCTGAAGAAGCGCAACGCCGCGCACGCGGCAGAGATCTCGGGAAGCGACGCCGTCGCGACCTGAACAGACGTCCGGTCGCGACTCAGGTCGGGGGATCACGAGTCGCGACCGGCACACCTTTCCAACGAAGGAGAAGCAGATGGCTGAGATCACTCGTGACGTCCTGATCATCGGAGCCGGAGCCGCGGGGCTCACCGCAGCGAACGACCTGCGCACGGCGGGCCTGTCGGTCGCAGTGCTCGAGGCGCGTGACCGCGTCGGTGGCCGACTGTGGACCGACGTCATCGAGGGCGCGATGCTCGAGATCGGCGGCCAGTGGGTCTCGCCCGATCAGGATGCCCTCAAAGACACGATCGCGGAGCTCGGTCTCGAGACCTACAGCCGCTACCGCGAGGGCGACAGCGTCTACGTCGGCCCGGACGGCACCGTGCACCGCTTCACCGGCGAGATGTTCCCGGTGTCCGCCGAGACCGAGGCCGTCATCGCCGAGATCACCGCGCTGCTCGACGACATGGTGGCCGAGATCGACCCGGACCGGCCGTGGGAGCACCCGATGGCCGAGGAATGGGACCACGTCACGTGGGACGCCTGGCTGCGTCAGCAGACCGACGACGACGAGGCCGTGCGCAACCTCGCCTTCGCGACCGGCTCGGCGATGCTCACCAAGCCGACCCACACGTTCTCGCTGCTGCAGTCGCTGCTGATGGCGGCATCCGCCGGCTCCTACTCGAACCTCGTCGACGCCGACTTCATCCTCGACAAGCGCGTCGTCGGCGGTCTGCAGCAGGTGCCGATCCGTCTCGCCGAGCGTCTGGGCGACGACGTGCACCTCAACCAGCCGGTGCGCACACTCGAGTGGGCGCAGGACGGCGTCGTCGCCACGACCGACGATCACACCGTGCGCGCGCGCTTCGCGATCCTCGCGCACGCGCCCGTGCTCTATGACCGCATCTCGTTCGTGCCGCCGTTGCCGCGACGTCAGCACCAGCTGCACCAGCACCTGTCGATGGGCTTCGTGATCAAGGTGCACGCCGTCTACGACCGTCCGTTCTGGCGCGAGCAGGGTCTCAGCGGTACCGCGTTCAGCCCCTACGAGCTGTCGCACGAGGCGTACGACAACACCAACCACGGCGACGAGCGCGGCACGCTGGTCGGCTTCGTCAGCGACCAGAACGCGGACGACCTCTTCGAGCTGTCGGCCGAGGAGCGCAAGGAGCGCATCCTCGAGTCGCTGTCGCACTACTACGGTCCCGAGGCCAAGAACCCGGTCGTCTACTACGAGAGCGACTGGGGCACCGAGGAGTGGACCCGCGGCGCATACGCCGCGAGCTTCGACATGGGCGGTCTCCACCGCTACGGCGCCGATCTGCGTGCCGCGGTCGGTCCGATCCACTTCGCGTGCAGCGACATGGCCGGCGCCGGATACCAGCACGTCGACGGCGCCATCCGCATGGGCCGTCTCGCGGCCGCGAACATCGTCGAGTCGGCTCGCGCAGGCGCGACGGTCGAGGCCGGCTGATGGCCGCATCGATCGTCGTCGGCTACACGGCGACGGATTCGGGGGCGGATGCCGCGGCGCTCGGCGCCCGGCTCGCCCGCAGCCTCGGCGCGGTGCTGCACCTGGTGATGGTGCTGCCGTTCGAGGGCACCCGCAGCGCGGCCGTGCCACCGGAGCGCGCCTACGAGGACCACCTCCGCCGTCAGGCCACGCAGTGGCTCGAAGAGGCCGTCGTGGGTCTGCCTCAGGAGCTGATCCGCAGCGGCCACGTGCGATTCGCGGAGTCCTTCGCCGAGGGGCTCATCGCCGCGGGCGAGGAGTTCGGTGCCCGGCTGATCGTCGTCGGCGCAGCGGGTGGCAGCCTGTTCGGTCGCCACCGTCTCGGCAGCGTGGCGTCCGAGCTGCTGCACTCGTCGACCATCCCGGTCGCGCTGGCACCGGCGGGCACCGCCGGGCAGGACGACCATGTGCTGCCCCGCGTGACGGCCGCCATCGGCACGCGCCCCGGAGCCGACAACCTCCTCGACGAGGCCGCAGCGCTCGCGGGCGACGCCGGAGTCGGCCTGCGTCTCGTGTCGCTCGTGCCCTTCGACGTGCCTCCCGGACTCGACACCGGCGCGATCCGCGTCGTGGGCGAGACCCATGCGCACGAGGTGCTCGCGGTCGCCCAGGAGATCCTTCCCGACGAACTCGGCGCCGTGATCGAAGAGGCTCCCGGTGACACCGTCGAAGATGCGGTGTCGAACCTCTCGTGGCAGCCCGGCGAGGTCGTCCTCGTGGGCTCCAGCAGGTTGGCGCAGCCGCGCCGGCTGTTCCTCGGCTCGACCGCGGCGAAGATGCTGCACGAGCTGCCCGTTCCCATGATCGTCGTCCCGCGCACCCGCGCCGAAGCAGGAGACCGCTGATGAGCAGCTCGAATCGGGCGACGGAGCCCGTGTCCGGTGTCACGACCGGCATCTCCCAGAAGGGGCTGAGCGCGGGGGCCGTCGGCGTTCTCGGAGCCGTCGTCATCGGCGTCTCGACGATCGCCCCGGCCTACACGCTCACCGCCTCGCTCGGACCGACCGTGGCCGAGGTCGGCACGCAGGTGCCCGCGATCATGCTCGTCGGCTTCATACCGATGCTGCTGACGGCCTTCGGCTACCGCGAGCTCAACCGCATGATGCCCGACTCCGGCACCTCGTTCACCTGGGGCGTGCGCGCCTTCGGTCCCTGGATCGGCTGGATGACGGGATGGGGCCTGATCGCCGCCACCGTGATCGTGCTGTCGAATCTCGCCGGCATCGCCGTCGAGTTCCTGTTCCTGCTCATCGCTCAGCTGACGGGCAATGCCGCGATCGCGGACCTCGCCTTCAACCCGATCATCAATGTGGTCGTCTGCCTGCTGTTCATGCTCGGGGCCACTCTCGTGTCGTACCGCGACATGCAGACCACGCAGAAGTTCCAGTACATCCTGGTGGGCTTCCAGGTGCTCGTGCTCGTCGTGTTCGCGACGGTCGCGATCGTCAAGGCCGTGTCGGGCGACGCCCCCGAGCCCACGGCGTTCTCGTGGTCGTGGTTCAACCCGTTCGAGGTGCCGAGCTTCAGCGCCTTCGCGGCCGGCCTCTCGCTGTCGATCTTCATCTTCTGGGGCTGGGACGTCGTCCTGACCATGAACGAGGAGACCAAGGACCCGGCCAAGACCCCGGGGCGCGCCGCCATGGTCACCGTCGTGGTCGTCGTCGCCCTCTACCTGCTGCTCGCGATCGGTCTGATCATGTTCGCCGGTGTCGGCTCGGGGGAGTACGGCCTCGCGAACGAGGGCATCTCCGCCAACGTGTTCTTCGCGCTGTCGGACCCCGTGCTCGGACCCCTCGCGTTCCTCGTCTCGCTGGCCGTGCTGTCGAGCTCGGCGGCATCGCTGCAGTCGACAGCCGTGGGACCGGCTCGCACGCTGCTCGCGATGGGCCACTACGGTGCGCTGCCGAAGAAGTTCGCTCGCGTCAGCCCGCGCTTCTTCACTCCCGGCTACGCGACGATCGTGTCGGCCGTGGTGGCATCCGTGTTCTACGCCGTGATGCGCCTGGTGAGTGAGAACGTCCTGACCGACACGATCCTGTCGCTCGGCATGATGATCTGCTTCTACTACGGCCTCACCGCGTTCGCGTGCGTGTGGTATTTCCGCAAGCAGTGGTTCGACTCGGCGCGGAGCTTCTTCTTCACGTTCCTGTTCCCGCTCGTCGGCGGCGGCATCCTCGCCGTGCTGTTCGTCACGACCCTCATCGACTCGATGGACCCCGCCTACGGCAGCGGATCGAGCATCGGCGGCGTGGGGCTCGTCTTCGTGCTCGGCGTCGGCATCATCGGCGTCGGGATCGTCGTCATGATCTGGCAGGCGATCAAGCGCCCCGCCTTCTTCCGCGGTGAGACGCTCGGCGTCGACGCACCGCCGAGTCTCCGCCGTCGCTGACGGTCCGCGACTCGCGAACCCCGCCGTACTCCCTCACAGAAAGAGAACCCATGAGCACTCAGACAGAGCAGGCGCTGCTCGACAGCATCCCCACCGGCCTCTTCATCGGCGGCGAGTGGATCGACGGCGAGACCGGCGGCACCTTCGACGTGCACGACCCGGCGACGGGTGCGGTGATCCGCACGATCGCAGACGCGACGCCCGGTGACGGCATCCGCGCTCTCGATGCGGCGGTCGCGGCGCAGGATGCCTGGGCGGCCACCGCCCCGCGCACACGCAGCGAAATCCTGCGGCGGGCTTTCGATCTCGTGCAGGAGCACAAAGAGGATCTCGCTCTGCTCATGACCCTCGAGATGGGCAAGCCGCTCGCCGAGGCGCGCGGCGAGGTCGCCTACGGAGGCGAGTTCCTGCGCTGGTTCAGCGAGGAGGCCGTGCGCATCAGCGGCCGCTACGGCATCAACCCCGAGGGCACCGGCCACATGGTCGTCTCGCAGCGGCCGGTGGGTCCGTCGTTCTTCGTGACGCCGTGGAACTTCCCGTTCGCGATGGCGACCCGCAAGATCGCCCCCGCGCTCGCGGCGGGTTGCACCGTGGTGATCAAGCCCCCGGCACTCACGCCGCTCACGACGATCTTCTTCACGTCACTGCTCGAGAAGGCCGGGCTGCCCAAGGGTGTCGTCAACGTCGTGCAGACGTCGAAGTCGTCGGCGCTCTCGGCACCGATCATCGCCGACCCGCGGCTGCGCAAGCTGTCGTTCACCGGCTCGACCGAGGTCGGCCGCAAGCTCATCGCCCAGGCGGCCGAAGGCGTGCTGCGGGTCTCGATGGAGCTCGGCGGCAACGCCCCGTTCGTCGTGTTCGACGACGCCGACCTCGACAAGGCCGTGGACGGCGCGCTGGCTGCGAAGTTCCGCAACATCGGCCAGGCATGCACCGCGGCGAACCGCTTCATCGTGCACAAGGACGTCGCGGGCGAGTTCGCGAAGCGCGTCACCGAGCGCGTGAATGCCATGAAGATCGGTCGCGGCACCGAAGAGGGCGTCGCGATCGGACCGCTCATCGACGAGGATGCCGTCGCCAAGGCCGGCGAGCTGGTCGATGACGCGGTCGAGCGTGGCGCGACCCTGCTCGCGGGCGGAAAGGCGCTCGAGGGCACCGGCACGTTCTACGAGCCGACCGTTCTGACCGACGTCGTCGCCGGGTCTGCGATCCTCCGCGAGGAGATCTTCGGACCGGTTCTCGCGATCGCGACGTTCGACACCGAAGACGACGCCGTGCGCCTCGCGAACGACACCGAGTACGGGCTCGTCTCGTACGTGTTCACCGAGAACCTGCAGCGCGGTCAGCGGATGATCGACAGGCTCGAGACCGGCATGATGGGGCTCAACGTGGGCGTGGTGTCGAACGCCGCAGCTCCCTTCGGCGGCGTCAAGCAGTCGGGCGTCGGTCGTGAGGGCGGTGCCGAGGGCATCCACGAGTACCTGTCCACCAAGTACACGCTGATCCCGGTCTCCTGACCGACACCTCCGGTCTGGGTCCCTGAGCCTGTCGAAGGGCCCAGACCGACAACATGAGAGGACTCGACATGACCGATTACGCCGTCATCAACCCCGCCACAGGAGAGACGCTGGCATCCTTCGACACGTTCACGGATGCGCAGATCGACGAGGCCGTGGCCGCCGCCGACGAGGCGCACCGCGAGTGGTCGCGGTCGTCGACCGTGGCCGAGCGCGCCGCTCTCGTGCGCCGCGCGGCCGAGCTGCACCGTGAGCGCCGTGAGGAGCTCGCCGACGTGTTCGTACGCGAGATGGGCAAGCCCCGCGAGGCCGCGCTCGGAGAGGTCGACTTCGCCGCCGACATCGCCGAGTACTATGCCGATCAGGCCGAGGCGATCATGGCCGACCAGCCGATCGCGATCCTCGGCGAGGGCTCTGCCGTCATCCGGCGGTCGTCGCTCGGGCCGCTCGTCGGCATCATGCCGTGGAACTTCCCTGCGTACCAGATCGTGCGCTTCGCGGCGCCGAACCTGATCGTCGGCAACACGATCCTGCTCAAGCCCGCACCGCAGTGCCCGGAGTCGTCGACCGCGATCGAGGCGATCTACCACGACGCCGGTTTCCCGAAGGGGGCGTACCAGAACGTCCTCGCGACGAACGATCAGATCGCCGACATGATCGCCGATCCGCGCGTCGCGGGCGTCTCGCTCACGGGGTCCGAGCGCGCGGGTGCCGCGGTCGCCGAGATCGCCGGGCGAAACCTCAAGAAGGTCGCGCTCGAGCTCGGCGGGTCCGACCCGTTCATCGTGCTGTCGACCGATGATCTCGACGCCACGGTGCAGGCCGGAGTCGACGCGCGTCTCGACAACAACGGGCAGGCGTGCAACGGCGCGAAGCGCTTCATCATCGTCGACGGTCTGTACGACTCGTTCGTCGAGAAGTTCACCGCGGCGATGGCATCCGTGACGGCGACCGACCCGATGCTCGACGACACCGTGCTCGGCCCGGTCTCGTCCGAGACGGCGGCGGAGAACCTGCAGAAGCAGATCGACCAGGCCGTCGAGCAGGGGGCGACGCTGCTCACCGGCGGTACCCGCGAGGGGGCGTTCTTCGCTCCGACCGTGCTCGCCGACGTGACGCCTGAGATGAACGTCTACCGCGAGGAGCTCTTCGGTCCCGCGGCGGTCGTCTACCGGGTCGCCGATGAGGACGCCGCGGTCGCCCTGGCGAACGACACCACCTTCGGCCTCGGCTCCTACGTCTTCACGACCGACGCCGAGCAGGCCGAGCGCGTCGCCGATCGGATCGAGGCGGGCATGGTCTACGTCAACCTCGTGCTCGCCGACAGTCCGGAGCTGCCCTTCGGCGGCATCAAGCGCAGCGGCACGGCCCGCGAGCTCGGCCACCTCGCGGCCGACGAGTTCGTCAACAAGAAGCTCATCCGCATCGGCTGAGCGATCGCAGCGCAGGAGGGGCGGATGCGCACTGCATCCGCCCCTCTCGCGTCGTACCCGTGGTGACGCGCCCAGAGTTCGTGCTCAGTCCGTCGTCTGACCGAGGTAGGCGAGCACGGCGAGCACACGGCGGTTGACGCCCGAGCCCGATGCGACGCCGAGCTTCGTGAAGATGGTGTTGATGTGCTTCTCGACGCCGCTCTGGCTCACGAACAGTCGCTCGGCGATGGCCGCGTTGCTGTGCCCTTCGGCGATCAGCTCGAGCACCGTGCCTTCGCGCTCGCTCAGCTCGGCCATGCGCGGATCGGGACCTGCGCGGTCGGCGATCAGACGCCGGATCACCTCGGGGTCGAACGCGACCCCGCCCTCGGCCACCCGCACGATCGCGTCGAGGAAGCCGGCGATGTCGGACACGCGGTCTTTGAGCAGATAGCCGACGCCGCCGCGACCGTCGAGCAGTTCACTGGCATAGCGCCGCTCGACGTGCTGCGACAGCACGAGAACCGAGACACCGGGATGCTCGTGCCTGATGCGCAGCGCCGCACGGATGCCCTCGTCGACGAAGTCGGGCGGCATCCGCACGTCGACGATCACGAGGTCGGGCTCTTCTGCGGCCAGCGCTGTCATGAGCGCATCCGCATCGGAGACCGAGGCGCTCACCTCGTGCCCTTCGGCCACCAGCAGCTGCACGATGCCCTCGCGCAGCAGCGTGGAATCCTCGGCGATCGCTATCCGCACGGGATCACCGCCTCGATCACGGTCGGGCCGCCGACGGGACTGTGCACGTGCAGTCGCCCGTCGCGCGCGGCCACGCGTGAGGCGATGCCTGACAGGCCGGTGCCCGAGGCATCCGCTCCGCCGACTCCGTCGTCTTCGATCGTCATGGTGAGCGTCTCGGGCGCAGTGCGGACGCGGATGCCGATGGTGCTCGCCTGCGCGTGCTTGATCGCGTTGGTCACGGCCTCGCTCGCCACGAAGTAGGCGGCGGTCTCGACGGCGCGATCGCAGATCGCCGTGCCGTCGACCCCGCCCTCGATCTCGAGAGTCACCGGCATCGCCACGCGGTCGCGAAGAGCCTCGAGCGCCGCGACGAGACCGTCGCGTTGCAGCATCTCGGGATACGTTCGCCAGGCCACATCGCGCAGATCATCGAGGATGTGCTGCGTCTCGGCGCGTGCGCCGCTCAGCAGACGGCGCGCCTCGTCGGTCTCGGCCCGTTCCACGCGGGCCAGCAGGATCGACAGCGCCACCACCCGCTGCTGCACGCCGTCGTGGATGTCGCGCTCGATGCGCCGCCGCTCGGCATCCACCGCCGCCACCACCTCGTCGAGTGTGGTGTGCAGCCGCACGACCTCCTGCGAGAGCTCTCCGGCCCCCGGCCGCTGGAACGACTGCCATACCCGCCGCTCGAGCCAGGCGATGCCGCCGATGCCCGAGAGGGCGAGGAACAGGAGCACGAGACCGGGGATCACGAAGAGTCCCACGGTCGCCCAGGTGACCCTGCCCGGGCGTGCGCTGAACAGGGCGACGGGACCGCCGGTTGCTGCGGCGACGAGCATCTGGACGCCGACCACGATGCCCGCGCCGATGAGGATCAGGATGCACAGCACGACGAGCTGCAGCAGGGCAGACAGGGCGAGCAGTCCGCGCAGCCGCGGTGCGCGGGGCGGCGTGCGGCGGGGGATGCCGTCGATCCAGGTCAGGCGCGCGGCCACCGAGCGCACGACCGCCGGTGCCGGCCGCCGCGGGGCGGTGGCCACGGCGATCAGCGTGGGGACGAGCATCCCGATGCCGGCGGCCGTGCCACCCAGCATCCGCACCGCATCCCGCGTGATCGAGCGCGGGGGCGCCGAGGCGTCGGTGGGGGACGTCATCTCTCCATTGTGCCGTGCGACCCGGTGATCGCCGCGTCGGGCAGGTCGTCGGGCTCGATGTCCCGCGCCGGTTCGGGGTTCGTGGCCCGCGAGTCTTCGACGTCGGTGCCTTTCACGCGCTGCCGAACCCGCGCCACCAGGAACAGCGACACGACCACGATCACCGCGCCGATCACGAGCACCTGCAGACCGTCGGCGTACTGCTCGATGCGATGCCACTGCTCGCCGAGCAGGAAGCCGGCCATGACGAACACGGTGTTCCAGATCGCACTGCCGGCCGCGGTGAGCAGGGTGAATTTCGCGAGCGGCATCCGCTGGACCCCGGCGGGGATCGAGATCAGGCTCCGGAAGATCGGGATCATGCGGCCGAAGAAGACCGCCTTGGCTCCGTGCCGCGCGAACCACTCCTCGGTCCGGTCGACGTCGCTGACCTTCATCAGCGGCATCCGGTCGACGATGCGGCGCAGCCGTACGGGGCCGAGCCAGGCGCCGAGTCCGTACAGCGCGAGCGCGCCCACGACCGAGCCGACCGTGGTCCAGACGAGTACCTCCCACAGCACGATCGTGCCCTGGCTCGCGGTGAAGCCCGCGAGCGGCAGCACGACCTCGCTCGGGATCGGCGGGAACAGATTCTCGATCGCGACGGCGACGCCGGCGCCGATGCTGCCGAGCGCTTCCATCAGGCCGATGGCCCAGTCCGCGAACACGTTCAGGTTGTCAGAGGCCGCCATGCTGTCGACGCTACGCAGACGCGCGGATGCCGTCACTGCGGCTGCCCGTCGTCCCCGGTGCGGAAAACCGTAAAGCTGTGCGCCTCGCCCTCTACAGATGCAGCGGCTCGCTTCGACATCTGATCGATCCCGACCCCGGAACCCGGGCGTAGGTTGGAAGCATGGCAACCGTCGCAGCGAACATCGTCAAGACCCTCCGCGCCAACGGGATCGACCGTGTCTACGGCCTTCCGGGTGACTCCCTCAACGGATTCACCGACGCACTCCGCAAAGACGGGAGCATCCGATGGGTGCACGTGCGGCATGAGGAATCGGCGGCGTTCGCGGCGGCGGCTGATGCCTCGCTGACCGGCGACCTCGCGGTCGTCGCCGGCTCGTGCGGCCCCGGAAACCTGCACCTCATCAACGGTCTGTATGACGCGAACCGCTCGCGCGTGCCCGTGCTCGCGATCGCGGCCCACATCCCGACCACGGAGATCGGCACGGGGTACTTCCAGGAGACCCACCCGCAGGAGCTCTTCCGCGAGTGCAGCGTCTACGTCGAGTACGTCGCCGACCCCCAGCAGATGCCGCGTCTGCTCGAGATCGCGATGCGCGCGGCCATCGAGCGGCGCGGTGTCGCGGTGCTCGTGATCCCGGGCGATGTCGCGCTCGCCGAGATCGCCGACGACCGAGCCGTGGTCATCGAGCGCACGCGCCCGGTGATCGTGCCGAGCGGCGACGAGCTCGAGCGCGCGGCGACCCTGCTCAACGCCTCGAAGAAGACCACGATCCTCGCGGGTGCGGGAGTCGAAGGCTCGCACGACGAGGTCATCGCTCTGGCCGACCGGCTCGGTGCGCCGATCGTGCACGCCCTGCGGGGCAAGGAGTTCATCGAGTACGACAACCCGTTCGACGTCGGCATGACCGGGCTTCTCGGGTTCGCCTCGGGCTACCGGGCCATGGAGGCTGCCGACACGCTGCTGGTGCTCGGCAGCGACTTCCCGTACGAGCAGTTCTACCCCGAGCACGCCACGACGATCCAGGTCGACATCCGCGGCTCGCAGCTGGGCAAGCGGCATCCGCTCGACCTCGGTCTCGTCGGAGACGTCGGGGCGACGGCCGCCGCCCTGCTGCCGCGCCTCGCCGAGAAGAGCGACCGCGACCACCTCGACGACTCGACGGCGCACTACCGCAAGACGCGCGCGAAGCTCGACGACCTCGCGACCCCGACCAAGGCGGGCCGCCCCATCCACCCGCAGTACCTCGCCCGGCTGCTGAACGAGCAGGCGGCGGATGACGCGATCTTCACCGCCGATGTGGGATCGCCCACGGTGTGGGCGGCGCGCTACCTGTCGATGACCGAGAACCGGCGCCTGATCGGGTCGTTCACGCACGGATCGATGGCGAACGCGCTGCTGCACGGCATCGGCGCTCAGGTGTCGCATCCCGATCGTCAGGTCGTGGCCCTCGCGGGCGACGGCGGGCTCGCGATGATGCTGGGCGAGCTGCTGACCCTCACGCAGAACGGGCTGCCCGTGAAGACGATCGTGGTGAACAACTCATCGCTGAACTTCGTCGAGCTCGAGATGAAGGCAGCGGGATTCGTGAACTACGGCACCTCGCTGGACAACCCGAGCTTCGCGGCGATCGCCGAGGCCATGGGCATCTTCGCCCGACGGGTCGAGAACAGCGAAGACCTGCCGGATGCCGTGCGCGAGGTGCTCGAGCACGACGGCCCCGCCCTGCTCGACGTCGTCACCGAGCGGCAGGAGCTGTCGATGCCGCCGGCGATCGAGGCCGCGCAGGTCAAGGGCTTCGCGCTGTACGCGATCCGCACGGTCATGTCGGGCAAGGGCGACGAGCTGCTCGACCTCGCGCGCGCCAACTGGCGTCAGCTCCTCTGAGGCGCTGACTCCGACACCCGCTCGGGAGGAGAACTCACGTTCGGGAGGAGAGTTCCCCGCGAACCCTCCTCCCGAGGCGGAGATCTCCTCCCCGACGGGTGAGCGCACGAGGCGATGCGGCGCTGACGCCTGTGCCCGAAGCGCGACTCAGCTGTCGAGCAGCGCCCGCACCTCGGCGGCCTCGACGTGACGGCCGAGGCCCTCGAGCACGTCGCCCAGCTCGAGCGCCGACACCTGTCGCAGCGGCGGGTGGGCCTCGGCGTGGTCGATCGCCGAGCGGTAGATCGGAACGGCATCGCCGGCACGCTCACCGCCGGCGAGCAGACGCGCGGCGAACAGCTCCGAGCCCCCCGCCGACCCCGCATCTCCCAGTGCGGCGAAGCCGTCGGCCGCTGTCAGTGCCGCGGCGACGGCCTCGTCCGTGCGTCCGAACTCGGCGAAGGCGCGACCGCGTGAGTCGGTGACTTCCGCGAGCAGCCATCCGGCCTCATGCTCCTGCGCGAGCGCGGCCACCTCGTCGAAGAGGGCGAAGGCCCGCTCGTCCTGGCGTGCGCCGTACGCCTGACCCAGGTTGTGCAGCACGTCGACGAGCGCGCCCACGGCCTCGGGAGCCTTGCGCGCGATGTCGGATGCCGCTTCGAGCGACTCGATCGCATCGTCGTTCTCATCGAACCGGGCGAGGATCCTGGCCCGCTCGGTCAGCGCGACGGCGTGGTCGGCGTGCTCCTCAGCCTCGCCGAACAGCTCGGCGGCGTATCCGAACGCACCGACGGCCTGTCCGAACTCCCCGGACGAGGCGAGGGCGCGGGCCAGCAGCGATGCGGTCATGCCGCGCGATGCGGCGGAGACCTCTGCCTGCTCCTCGCGCTCGAGCACCTGGCCGAACAGCTCGGCCGCCTCGTGGGCGTCACCGGCCGCGAGCATGGCGCGTGCCAGACGGAAGTCCGCTCCGGTCAGGTCGCCGCCCTCCTGTGCCACGAGCCGCGACGTCACGCGGTAGCGGGTGACGGCCTTCTCGGGGTCTCCGGCGTCCTCCCACAGCGCCCCGGCGAGCAGATGCGCAGAGGCCAGTGCCTTCGTCGCACCGAGTCCGGCGAGCAGGCGGCAGGCCTCGTCGGCATCCGCGGCGCCGTCGGCGAACGCCTCGGTGCCGCCGCGTACTCGTGCGCGGGTCTGCAGCGCCTGTGCGCGGTGTCCGACGCTGAGATCGTCCTGCGCGAGCAGACGGTCGAGCAGGGCGGATGCCGCCTCGATGTCGCCCTTCTGCAGCACGGCCGCGATCGCGACGAGCGTCGTGGTGTTCGCGAGACGGGAGTCCTCGGCCTCGGCGAACGCGCGAGCGGCGAGCTCGGCGAGGTCGAGCGCGGCATCCGGTTCTTCGGCGTGCATGTGCAGCGAGGCGCGACTGATCGCGAGGTCACCGCGCGACCATGCCGGCAGCGCATCCGACGCCTGCAGCTCGTGTTCGAGGGCGGCGGCGGCCTCGGGGGTGTTCAGCCCGAAGGTCGCGAGGCCCAGGCGCTGTTCGAGGTCGGCCTGCTCGTGCATGCCTGCGGCCCTGAGCGCGTCGATACGGGCGGGAAGCAGCTCGAGGGCCTCTGCGGCGCGATCGAGCGCGATCAGGATGCCGAGGCGCATCGACATGAGCTGTGCGAGCTTCGCGGGGTCGTCGACGGCGAGAGCGTGGGGAAGCGCCTGCAGGGTCTCGTGCTCGGCGCCGAACTGCGCCAGGTCCATGACCCGGTCGAACCACGCATCGGCGTCGGACGGGGTCGCGGCGTCGGCCGTGGTGATGAAGGCGTCCGACCGGATCGGCACCTCGTAGTGCTCACCCGCGAGCGCGCGGATGCGGGCGAGGCTGCGGGCATGACCGTCGGTGCCGTCGCGGTGATCGAAGTCGGCACCGATGCGTTCGGCCGTGGCCCATGCTGCGGCCGCGAGCTCGGACGCCGTCCACGATCCGTCATGCTGCCCGAAGAACGGCGCCAGTGCCGGAGACTCCGCGCCGCGGACCGGGGTGTCGCCGTGACCCGCATCGGCGACCCGATCGAGCGCGAAGGCGAAGGCGGCGAGAGCGGCGAAGTGCGCGTCGACGTTCAGCCCGTCGTGTGCGAGCCATGCGATGTGGCGCTCGACCAGCGAGAGCGCCCTGGCCTCGTTGCCGGTCACGGCGGCGAACACGATGTTGTTCGCGACGATGCGCAGGTTGTCGGGGTTGTCCTTCGCGAGACGGTAGCTGCGCAGGTGCGCGCTCTTCGCCTCGTCGACACGGCCCGCGCGCAGGTAGGGGAGCAGCACGCGTGAGAGGGCGTGCTCGGGCTCTTCGCCGCACGAGAAGCCGCCCTCGAGCATCTCCTCGACCAGGCGGATCGCCTCGGCGTCGCGATCGGTCTCCGCGAAGAAGCCCGCGAACTGGCTGCGCCCGCACGCGTCGCAGTGGCTGTGCTCGTCGCGCGGGGTGGCCTCGAGGCGCACGCGCAGCGATTCGGCGTCGTCGAGGCGGCCGGCGTCCCAGGCATCCTCGAACCGGGCCGTGAGCACTCCGCTCAGCCCGAGTCCCGCCGTGCGGTAGTGCGACTCCATGTCGTCGAGCACCGCCGCGATCTGCTCGACCGAGAAGGCCGGCGACGAGCGCAGTGCCGAGGCCATCCACTTGAACTGCCACATGAGGTCGGCCCCGCCGTAGTCGAGGTCGGCGGGAAAGCGCTGCGGATCGGCGTCGTGGCGGGCGAGGCACCACGCGAACGAGTTCAGCATCACATCGGTGGCGCCGTTCATGTTCGCCGACGCCGTCTGGCGCATCCGTGCCTGGTACTCGAGCTGCTCATCGCCGATCTCCACGGCCAGAGCGACGGCCTCCGCCACGAGCGCCTGCTCGGCGGGACCCCACGGGGTGCGGTCGATCTCGTCGACGAGCTGCTGGAAGCGCTTCTTCGGGCGGGCCATGATCGTGTCCCTTTCAGGGGGTCAGAGCGCGTCATCGAAGGGGATCGCGTCCTCTTCGATGCCGGCCGAGAGTGAGACGAGGTCGGTGAGCGCCGTGGTCATCAGGGCGCGGTCGGCATCGGAGAGCGGGTGGTGGCCCGCGAGCAGCGCCTGGATGTAGAGCAGCTGCACGGTCCGCGCGAACACGGCGTCGTCCTGCACGCGCACGAGCGCACGCACGACCCGGTTCGACCAGTTGAGGCACAGACGCGCGGTCGGATCGTCGTCGCGCGCGGTCGAGAGGGTGCTGTCGATACGGTCGAGCACCCCGCCCCAGAGCGATCCGGTGATGCCCTTGGTTCGTCCGCGGTCGATGCGGCGCAGCACCTCGGGATCCGCGACGTACAGCGCGGCGAGGTCGGGTCTGTCGATCGAGCGCACGGTCACCGAGCAGTCGGATGCCGCGAGCACGTCGCCCGCGCGCGCCTCGAGCGCCACCGCGAGGTCGCGGTCGTCGAGCGGGGGAGGGTCGAGCCGGTCGAGCTCGCCCGTCACGTCGACGGCCTCGACGGTGAGCTGCGGATACAGGTCGGGGAGCATCCGCACCAGGTCGGCGTCGTAGAGGTAGCCGCCGTTCACGAGCACCTCGGAGCCGGGCGAGATCCCCGCCACCTGGCGGAACTCGTCGACCGTCGCGGCGTAGCGCACGTGCGGGAACCGCTCGACGAGATCACCGATGCGCAGGGTGCCGTGCGTCGTCTCGAGGGTGAGCCAGCGCGTGATGAACCGGGCGAGCTCGCCGTCGTGTCGCACGAGCGATTTGAGGCCGACCTCGTGGATCGCGACGAACTGCGCGAGGCGGTGCGGCTCGCGCAGACCCAGCTCGAGCACCCATCGGCGGATGCCGGCGCCGAGCTGCTCCCGAACGCGTTCGAGTGCCGCGTCGTCGACGAGCGACTCCCGGCTGGCGGTCGGCGCGAGACCGGTCGAGTCGACCACGGCGCGCACGAAGAACGTCCAGTCGGGCAGCACGTCGTCGACGCGTTCGGCGAGGAGCATCCGGCCCAGGTACATGCGGGTCGCCTGGCGTGCGCCGGGCGGCGGGGCGTAGGGGAGCACGTAGGCGAGGCCGCGCGTGCCGGTTGCGGGCTCGGTCAGCTCGATCACGTCGAGCGGCGATGCTCCGAGCAGGTCGCGGCCGTACTCCACCGCCTCGTCGGGTCTCTCGGCGGCGTCGAGGAAGGGAGCGCGGCGCGTGACGTCGATCTCGCCGTTCGGGGTGTCGATCGTAACGCGCACCGGAAGGAACTCGGCGAAGCTCGTCGCGAGCTCACGCACCGCGGCCGGGCGCAGCAGCTCGTCGGCGTCGAAGCGGGGCACGAGGTGCACGCTCGTGCCGACGGGCAGGTCGTCGTCGATCTCGACCACGCGGAACGTGCCGTCGGCACTGCCCGTCCATTCCACGGCGGAGCCGCCTCGGGCGCTGCGCGAGCGGATCACGATGGTGTCGGCGACCATGAAGCAGCTGAGCAGACCGATGCCGAACTGGCCGAGATAGTCGCTGCGGGGCAGGTCGAAGATGTCTCGCTTCGAGCTGCGGCCGACGGTGGCGAGCAGATCGGCGACCTCGCTCGCTGTCAGACCCACGCCGTCGTCGCGCAGCACGAACTCGGGGGAGGTGTCGCTGAGCGGGGTTATCCGGATGCGTCCGCCCTCGCCATCGACCTCGCGGCGCGCCGTGACGGCGTCGCGGGCGTTCTGCAGCAGCTCGCGCAGGTACACCCGAGGGCTCGAGTAGATGTGACGACTCAGCAGGTCGACGACCCCGCGCAGATCCACCTGGAACTGCTGCACGTCAGCACTCACCCGCATCCCCCTCCCGTCGGACCCGCTCGAGCCTAACAACAACACGGATGCGGCCGCCGGTTCGGAACCGGCCGAGGGATGCCGTATGCTTGACCAGCAGTTGTTGTCTGCATTCTTTCGCCGTGCCCCGGTCCTTGCAATCCGGTTTCGGTGGCAGGATGAAGACGACACCCCGAGACCACCGGTCTCTAGGGCGGTAGCTCAATTGGCAGAGCAGCGGTCTCCAAAACCGCAGGTTGCAGGTTCGATTCCTGTCCGCCCTGCGCGTCAGCGCACGCTGACACACGAAAGGTACATTCAGGATGGATCAGGACGAACCGCGCGGCGATGTCGTCGCGGCCGGCGCCACCCGCGAGAAGAAGCGCGGGCCCCTCGGCTTCTTCGGGAGCATCGCCCTGTTCTTCCGTCAGGTCATCGCAGAGCTTCGCAAGGTCGTCACCCCGACCCGCAAGGAGCTGGTCAAGTTCACCGCGGTCGTGCTGGTCTTCGTTCTGATCGTCATGGGCATCGTCTACGGACTGGACACCTTGTTCGCGTGGGTGACGCACATTGTTTTCGGAGTTCCCGGCGCCTGATGCCCTTGCGGCTCGTGCCGCAATGATTGGAAAGAAACAACGTGTCTGAACGATATTCCGACGACGCCGACTGGGCGACCGCCGCTGAGCAGTCCAGCGAAGAGGACGAGGCCCAGGAGGGCAACGTCCTCGCAGCCGAAGAGCGTTCCGTCACGTCGGCCGAGCACGTCGCCCTCCACATCGAGGACGTCGACGGCGAGGACGACGACAGCACCGACGATGACACCGACATCGAAATCGACGACCCGGAGGCTGACGCGATCGTGAACGACGCTCTCAACCTGGACGAAGCGGCTGAGTCTGAGGCTGCCGCTGAGGTCCTCAATGATTCTGTGGCGGAAGAGACCGCCGAGCTCGAGGCCGCCGAGGCCGACGAGGTCACCCCGTACGACGGCCCCGACCTCGGCGCCGACGACGAGCAGACTGACGACGAGTCCGACGACGACGCCGAGGAAGACCCCTACGAGGCCTTCCGCATGGACCTGCGCATGCTCCCGGGCAAGTGGTACGTCATCCACTCGTACGCCGGCTTCGAGCGCAAGGTCAAGGCGAACATCGAGCAGCGCAAGTCGACGCTCGAGGTCGAGGACGAGATCTACCAGATCGAGGTCCCGATGGAGGACGTCGTCGAGATCAAGAACGGCCAGCGCAAGATGGTCACCCGTGTGCGCATCCCGGGCTACGTGCTCGTGCGCATGGAGCTCACGGAAGACACCTGGTCTGTCGTGCGCCACACCCCGGGTGTCACCGGCTTCGTGGGCAACGCCCACAACCCGACGCCGCTGCGCTTCGAAGAGGCCTTCAACATGCTGAAGTCGCTCGTCGAGGTCAAGGACGCGCCGACCGCCAAGAACATCGCGTCGAAGGGCGGCGTCGCCGTCGCCCGTCCGCTGCCCGCCGAGGTCGACTTCGAGATCGGCGAGACCATCACGATCAAGGAGGGCTCGTTCGCGGGTCTTCCCGGTTCGATCAGCGAGATCAAGCCGGAGAGCGGCAAGCTCACCGTGCTCGTCTCCCTCTTCGAGCGCGAGACCCCGGTCGAGCTGTCGTTCGACCAGGTCACCAAGATGCTCTGACAGCGGGTCACTGAGCCTGCCGACGTGCACGAGAACGGCCGCCCCGGTTCGGGGCGGCCGTTCTCGCGTTTCCGGAGCGTCGACGGATCAGGTAGACTCATGTGGTTTGTGTGCCGCTTCGGCGTGCGCGCAGACGACCGCAGCCCGGAGATGCCGGGTTCGCGGGAGAGCGGATGCAACCGGCATCCGTTCGATGAAAGGAAGAGGATATGGCACCGAAGAAGAAGGTGACCGGCCTGATCAAGCTTCAGATCAACGCCGGTGCAGCCAACCCGGCGCCGCCGATCGGCCCCGCGCTCGGTCAGCATGGCGTCAACATCATGGAGTTCTGCAAGGCGTACAACGCCGCGACCGAGTCGCAGCGCGGCAACGTCATCCCCGTCGAGATCACCGTCTACGAGGACCGCAGCTTCACCTTCGTCCTGAAGACCCCGCCTGCTGCGGAGCTCATCAAGAAGGCTGCCGGCGTGCCCAAGGGCTCGTCGACGCCTCACACGGTCAAGGTCGCGAAGATCACCAAGGACCAGGTCCGTCAGATCGCCGAGACCAAGCAGGCCGACCTGAACGCGAACGACATCGAGGCTGCCTCGAAGATCATCGCCGGAACCGCCCGTTCCATGGGCATCACGGTCGAGGGCTGAGGAGAATAATCATGGCTACGAAGTCCAAGGCTTACAAGGCTGCCGCCGAGAAGATCGAGGCAGACCGTTTCTACACTCCCACCGAGGCAGTCGCCCTCGCCAAGGAGACCGGCTCGTCGAAGTTCGACTCGACCGTCGAGGTCGCGCTGAAGCTCTCGGTCGACCCCCGCAAGGCAGACCAGATGGTGCGCGGCACCGTCATCCTGCCCCACGGCACCGGTAAGACCGCCCGCGTCATCGTCTTCGCCACCGGCCCCGCGGCCGAGGCAGCGATCGCCGCAGGTGCAGATGAGGTCGGCGGCGCCGAGCTCATCGAGAAGGTCGCCGCAGGCTGGACCGCGTTCGACGCGGCCGTCTCGACCCCGGAGCTCATGGGCCAGGTCGGTCGTCTCGGAAAGGTCCTGGGTCCGCGTGGACTCATGCCGAACCCGAAGACCGGCACCGTGACCCCGAACACGGCCAAGGCCGTCGAGGAGATCAAGGGCGGAAAGATCGAGTTCCGCGTCGACAAGCACGCCAACGTGCACTTCGTCGTCGGCAAGTCGTCGTTCTCGGCTGAGCAGCTCGACGAGAACATCGGCGCAGCGCTCGAGGAGATCGTCCGCCTCAAGCCGTCGAGCTCGAAGGGCCGCTACATCCAGAAGGGTGCCGTGTCGACCACGTTCGGCCCCGGCATCCCGCTGGACGTCAACTCCATCTGAGTGTGATTCCGGAAAGGCCCCCGCGACTGCGGGGGCCTTTTCTGCATCCCCGATCGACATCCGACGTCATGAGATGTGGGATGCCGGCGACAGTCCACGTACTGTAGGTGAGTTCCGCGCCACAGCAATCGCGCCTCACCGCACCCCAGGAGGGTACCCATGTCCCGTCGCCTCATCGCCGTCACCGCGCTCGTCGTCACCGCCGCCGCAGCGCTCACCGGATGCAGCGGAAGCACCGCACCCGCCGAGAGCAGCTCGAGCGCAGAGGGCTCCGGCAGCGACCTCGGTCTGCTCAAGGACGGCGTGCTCACGGTCGCGACCGAGGGGACCTACCGTCCCTTCAGCTTCCACGACGAAGACGGCGCGGGTGACCTGACCGGCTTCGACGTCGAGATCATCGAGGCCGTGGCCGAGAAGCTCGACCTCGACATCGAGTTCCAGGAGACCCAGTGGGACGCGATCTTCGCGGGCCTGGATGCCGGACGCTTCGATCTGATCGCGAACCAGGTCAGCATCAACGACGAGCGCGAGGCCAAGTACCTCTTCAGCACCCCGTACACCGTGTCGCCGGGTGTGATCGTGGTCGCCGAGGACGACGACTCGATCTCGTCGTTCGACGACCTCGCAGGCAAGACCACCGCCCAGTCGCTCACCAGCAACTGGTACGAGCTGGCCACCGAGTCGGGCGCGACGGTCGAGGGCGTCGAGGGATGGGCGCAGGCCGTCGAGCTGCTGCGCCAGGGGCGCGTCGACGCGACCGTGAACGACAAGCTGACCTTCCTCGACTACGAGACCACCAACAGCCCGTCCGGGCTGAAGATCGCGGCCGAGACCGACGAGGCCGGCGAGCAGGCGTTCGTCTTCACCAAGGACAAGACCGACCTGGTCGAGGCGATCGACGGCGCCCTCGAAGAGCTGCGCGCCGATGGCACGCTCGCCGAGATCAGCGACACCTACTTCGGCGAAGACGTCACGCAGTAGTCCATGGAGAACCCCTGGCAGCTGTTCCTCGACTCGCTCGGGCCCATCGCCCTGGCGGGTGTGACGGTCACGGTGCCGTTGGCGCTGCTGTCGTTCGCGCTCGGGCTGGTGATCGCGATCCTCGTCGCCCTGATGAGGATCTCGGTCAACCCGATCGTGTCGGGTGTCGCGCGGTTCTACATCTCGGTGATCCGCGGCACCCCGATGCTCGTGCAGCTGTTCGTGATCTTCTACGGCCTGCCGTCGATCGGCGTGACACTCGACCCGTGGCCGAGCGCGGTCATCGCCCTCTCGCTCAACGTCGGCGGGTACGCCGCCGAGGTGGTGCGGGCGGCGATCCTCTCGGTGCCGAAGGGGCAGTGGGAAGCCGCGTACACGGTGGGCATGAACCGCACGCGCACCCTCACGCGCGTGATCCTGCCGCAGGCTGCGCGGGTCTCGGTGCCGCCGCTGTCGAACACGTTCATCTCGCTGGTGAAGGACACGTCGCTCGCGTCGCTGATCCTCGTGACCGAGCTCTTCAAGGTGGCCCAGCAGGTCGCTGCGGCGACCCTCGAGTTCATGGTCGTCTATCTGGCGGCCGCCCTGGTCTACTGGGTGATCTGCCTCGTCCTGTCCTTCGGGCAGAGCGCGCTCGAGAGGAGGCTCGACCGTCATGTCGCTCGCTGATCACACGTCGACGGCCGACCGGCTGCTGACCGCCCGGGGACTCCGCAAGAGCTTCGGCGACAACGAGGTGCTCCGCGGCATCGACCTGACCCTGCACCGGGGAGAGGTGGTCGTGCTGATCGGCCCGAGCGGCTCCGGTAAGACCACGGTGCTCCGCGCGCTCAACGGCCTGGAGACGCCGGATTCCGGCGAGATCGTCGTCGCCGGCGGACCCGACATCGACTTCGCCCCGACCGAGAGGGTGCCGGCGCGCGTGCAGAAGCAGAAGCGGCTGGCTCTGCGAGACCGGTCGGCGATGGTCTTCCAGCATCACAACCTCTTCCCGCACCTCACGGTGCTGCAGAACGTGATCGAGGGTCCCTGGCGCGTGCAGGGTCGCCCGAAGGCCGAGGTCGTCGCCGAGGCGCAGACGCTTCTCGCGCGGGTGGGGCTGGCGGACAAGGCGGATGCGCGGCCCCACGAGCTGTCGGGCGGACAGCAGCAGCGGGTGGGCATCGTGCGCGCGCTGGCGCTGCGGCCCGATCTGCTGCTCTTCGACGAGCCGACCAGTGCGCTCGATCCTGAGCTGGTCGGCGAGGTGCTGCTCGTCATCAAGGAACTCGCCGACGACGGATGGAGCATGGTCGTGGTGACGCACGAGCTGAGCTTCGCCCGCGAGGCCGCCGACCATGTGCTGTTCATGGACGGCGGGGTCGTGATCGAACAGGGCCCGCCGGCGCGGCTCTTCGGTGCGCCGCAGCACGAGCGCACTCAGCGCTTCCTCACCCGCATCCTCCGCCCGCTCGACGGGGACTGACCCGTCGCAGAGGTCGGGTCTCAGCCGCCCAGCACCGGCAGCACGAGGCTGATCGCGATCGCGATCATGACGACCGCGATGACCCCGTCGAGGATCCGCCACGAGCGTTCGGTGCGCAGCCACCGGCCGAGATGGCGGGCGCCGAATCCGAGGGCGGTGAACCACAGGAGGCTCGCGGCGATCGCACCCGCCGCGAACAGCCAGCGGTCATCGCCGTGGGTCGCCGCGATCGACCCGAGCATGAGCACCGTGTCGAGGTAGACGTGCGGGTTCAACCAGGTGAGGGCGAGGACCGTGAGCAACACGGGCGCGAGAGCGGTGCGGGTCGCGGTCATCGCGCTCGTCGCAGCAGCCGACGGCACGGATGCCGTGGCGGCAGGCGTGTCATCCACGCGCAGCTCCTCTCCGCCTCGCAGTGCGCGGCGCGCGGCAAGGATCCCGTAGACGAGCAGGAACGCGGCCCCCGCCCATCGGGCGACCACGACGAGCCACGGGGCCGCCGCGATGACGACTCCCAGCCCCGCGACCCCGGCGGCGATCAGCAGCGCATCGGAGAGTGCGCACACGATGACCACCGGGAGCACGTGCTCTCGTCTGATTCCCTGGCGCAGCACGAAGACGTTCTGTGCGCCGATGGCGATGATGAGGGAGAGGCCGAGTCCGAGACCCGAGAACACGGAGAGCATGGGTCAAACGTAGGGAGGGAACCATCGACAGCGCCAGCGAAGATTCCTTGTGAACCATTAGCCTGGCTTATGTGAAGATCGATCCGGAGCTCGCCTCCACCGTGGCGGCCGTGGCTGACGAAGGCACGCTCGACGCGGCGTCTCGCGTGCTGCAGATCACGCCCTCGGCGGTCAGCCAGCGACTCAAGACGCTCGAGCAGCAGCTCGGTCGGGTGCTGGTCGTCCGCTCGAAGCCCGCGCGGCTGACGGAGGCGGGGGAGGCGGTCGTGAGGCTCGCCCGTCAGGTCGAGCTGCTCGAGCACGACGCGCTCGGCGGCCTCGGGCTCGACGGCGATGCGCCCCGCATCCGCATCCCGCTCGCTGTCAACGCCGACTCGATGGCGACCTGGTTCCTGCGACCGATCGCCCGTCTGTCGGCGGTGCACGACATCGATGTCGACCTGCATCGTGACGATCAGAACTTCACCGCGCGTCTGCTCGAGTCGGGCACGGTCATGGCGGCGGTCACCAGCGAGCAGACGCCCGTGGCGGGATGCTCCGTGACCCCGCTCGGGGTGCTGGAGTATCGGGCGATGGCGGAGGCGGGCTTCGCCGAGCGCTGGTTCCCCGAGGGGGCGACGCCCGCGGCTCTCGCAGCCGCGCCGTTCGTCGACTTCGATCGGCGTGACACGCTGCAGCACGAATGGCTGCGGACCAGGGGAGTGGCGGCTCAGGGCGTGCCGCGACACTACGTGCCGGCATCCCATGACTTCGCGCTCGCGGTGCGGCTGGGACTCGGATGGGGGATGGTCCCCCTGCTGCAGAACGATGACGCCCTCGTGCCGCTCGGCGGCGATCCGGTGCGGGTCGCTCTGTACTGGCAGCAGTGGAATCTGCGTTCCGACCTGCTCGACACGATCGCGGCCGAGGTGGCGGCGGAGGCCGCCCGAGTGCTCGTGCGCTGACTCGGCGGAGATGGTCGGAGTATCACCTGATGAGCGGTCATTTCTACTGAATGAATGTTCAATCGATATATGAATAACCCTTGTGATCGGCCATTATCTCGATAAGGATGGCTCGCAACACCTGAGTACGTGGATGCAGGTCGCGGAGGGCGACCATTCCCAGGCATCCGCGAGCGCCGATTCCTGAGGGGGAACGCACATGGCTACGAACGACACGCGACGCAAAGTTCTGGCGGTTCTTGCGGGAGGGGTGGTGCTCGGCGTCGGCGTCGGCGTCACGCTCGCCGCATGGAACGACTCCGAATTCGCGACCGGAACATTCACGGCGGGTTCGTTCAACCTCGAAGGTTCGACGACGAGCGCCACCGCCGACTACGCCGACCACAATGTCGATGACGGCGACGCCGCCGCGTCGCTCGTCTTCCAGCTGCCCGAGGTCGCGGCGTCGATGTCGCCCGGCGATGTGGTCTACGCGCCGTTCTGGGTGCGCCTCGACAGCACCACCACGAACGACGCCACGCTCATCCCGGCGGGCATCACCGCGGGGAGCGGCGGAAACGAGCCCCACCTGTCGTACACGGTGACCGCCATCGATCCGGGGGACGCGTGCGACGCCACGGCCACCGGCACCGTGGTCGCCTCGGGTGCGACGTTGAGTGCGCAGACGGGCGCCACCTCTGTGCCGTTGGCGCAGGGGGCGACCGCCGGAACGCCCGGCACGCCGGTGCAGCTGTGCTTCGCGGTCACCGCCGGCGCAGGACTCGAGCAGGGTGAGACCGCCGTCGCGACGTGGGAGTTCACCGCCACCTCCATCGACAACTGATCATGGCTGACACCCGCAGCGGCATGCGGGAGGCGAAGCGGCTGCGCTCCCGCCGGATACGTGCCCTGCTCGCAGCCGGGCTGGTGTTCGGCGTGGGCGCGACCATGACCCTCGCCGCCTGGAACGACTCGGAGTACGGCAGCACGACGTTCACGGCGGGCCGATTCGACATCGTCGGCGCCACGGACGGCACGACGTTCTCGAGTCACCCGGTCGGCACACCCGCCGCCCTCACCTTCACCGCGCCGTTCAACGCCATGGTCCCCGGCAGCACCGTGTACTCGCTCTTCAGCGTGCGGACGGCGAACCCGTCGGTCGCGGGCTCTCTGCAGCTGAACGTGGCCTCGACCACGGGCACGGGGCTCGCGACGTTCCTGCGATACGGCGTCCGCACGATCGCCGGGACCGCGTGCAACGCCACGACCTACGCGGCCGGAACCTCGGTCGTCCCCGACAACTCCGCGATGAACACCGCCGGAACGGTGACGCAGGCGGTCGCAGCGAACTCCGGATCGACCGCGAACTACTGCTTCGCGGTCTCGCTTCCCGCCGCCACCGACAACACGGCGCAGGGACTCACCGCCGTGCAGACGTGGCAGATCCTCGGAACCGCATCCTGAGGTCGACCGAGGAGGTGTGCGGACGATGAGGGAAGGCCCTGAGCAGGCGACGCTGACGGCGCAGAACGCGGCGCCGACGACGACGCGGACGAGGAGGGAGCTCCGAGAGCGGGCTGCCGAGGCGGGGGCATCGCCGGCCCCTCCCGAGGCATCCGCTCCTGCGACGCGTCGCAGGAGACGCGGTGTCGGACGGATGCTGGCCGACATCGCGCTGTGGATCGCGGCCGTCGCGGGGGTCGTCTGCATGGTGCTCGTGATCCTCGCTCTCACGGCGAACATCACGCTCATCATGTTCCGCACCGGATCGATGTCGCCGACGATCCCCGCCGGTTCCGTCGCCGTCGTGCAGCGGATACCGGCGTCCGCGATCGAGGTCGGCGATGTGGTCACTGTCGATCGTCCTGGCGATCTGCCGGTGACGCACCGGGTGACGTCGGTCGCCCCGGGGGCCGACGACGAGCAGCGTGTCATCACGATGCGCGGCGATGCGAACGCCGATGACGATCCCTTCCCGTACCCGGTGAGCTCGGTCCGTGTCGTCCTGTTCTCGGTGCCCGGGGTCGCCACCGTGATCGCGGGGCTCGGGGATCCCCTCGTGCTCGGCGGTCTCACGATCGGGGCGACGGTGCTCGTGGTGTGGGCGTTCTGGCCGCGTGCGCCGCGTGAGGGGCACGGATGAGTCGGGGAACGCTGTGGCGACGGGCGGTCGCCGTGTCGTCGGCAGCCGCTCTCGCGGTGCTGATCGGCGGCGGTGCTGCGGCCCCAGCCGCCGCTGCGCAGACGACAGACGTGGTGCAGGGCCAGGTGCTGCGGCTGGTGTCGGTCGCCGATTGGGCCGCGGCGTCGAGTCTGCGCCCGGGGTACCCGGTGCAGTGGGACGTCACCGTCAGCGCCGATGCTCCCGACCCGGGGACCGTGCGGATCGGGATCAGCGCCCGGGGTGACGCGCCCCTGCTGGTCGATGCTCAGATCTGCATGCAGCCGTGGGTCGGCGCCGAGTGTCCCGGAGGCGCGCGCACCCTGAGGTCTTCCTGGCCGGTACCGCGCGACGGCGTGGAGGTCGCACTCATCGAGATGAGCGCCGCCGACGTGGGGCATCTGCGCCTCGGGATCGCGCTCGAGGGGGCGGGCGACGGCAGCACCGAGGTGCGAGTGCACGCTCAGGGCGCGGGAGAGGCGGCCGTGATCGGGCCGGACGGCGGCCTCGCGGCCACGGGCCTGTCGCCGCACTTCCGCTGGGCGTTCGCCGCGGGCGGGGTGCTGCTCGTGGCAGGCACGGCCCTCGCCTTCCTGCGTCGCCCGAAGGACCCGTCGGATGCACCGCACCCGTCGGACGTGCCGGAGTCGTCGGATGCAATGGAGTCGTCCGATGCGCCGGGGGGAAGCTCATGACCGGGCAGCGTCGACACCGTGTGCTCGTGGGCGTCGCCGGCGCCGCGCTGCTGGTGGGCGTGGGACTCACGCCCGCGACCCAGGTGACGGACGCGGCCTTCACGGACCCCGAGTATGCGCAGACGACGATCACGGCGTTCCGGGTGCCCGCCCCGACGATCACAGCGTGCAACGTCGCCAACAACGGGCTCGGAATCTTCCAGAGCGTCACGCTGATCTGGACCTCTCCATACCCGGCGAACGGCGTGCGACTCACTCTGACGCAGGGCACGACGACAGCGGTCGTACCGGCGACCAGCATCACCTCGACCGGCCCCTCGGCGGGTCTGTACACCTACACCGCTGTGTTGAATCAGGCGCTGCTCGTCAGCCTGATCTCCAACCTGCTCGGCAGCACCACCACACTCACCGTCAACAACCTGCTCACCGGCACCTCGTGGGTATCGGCGGGAGCCACGCGTCAGCTCTCGATCGCCCTGCTCGGACTCGGCGCGACCTGCACCTGAGCGTCAGTCGGCGAGGGCGAGAGCGCGGAAGGCGTCGCGTTCGCGGAGGTGCTCGCGGCGGCTCGCGGCGGCCGCGGCCGTGGCCTCGGCGATGCGCGGCGGCACCTGCATGCCGGTCGTGCGTCGGTAGAGCTCGTCGATGAGTTCGGTCGCGAGCCCGACGAGCTTGGCGATCTCGCGATCGTCACGGTCGATCCACACGCATCGCGGCTCGTCGTGGATGGGAGCGAAGTCGACGTGCTCCTCCCAGACGAACAGTGTGCGCTCGGCGCCGAGCACGTGCTGCTGCCACCACACCTGACGCAGGTAGGTGCGCGGGATGCCGCGGAACGCCTTGTTCGTTGTCTTGATCTCGGCGAGCTTGACGCGTCCGTCCGCATCGACGGCGATGCCGTCGGGTGTCGCGAGGTGGCGGTGCTCGACCTCGGCGCGGAAGAGTGCGGACGACGGAAGGATGCCGTGCGTCGCCGCCACCCAGGCGGCGATCTCGGGCTCACGACGCCGGCCATGGTCGGTATAGGCGTTGCCGCCGAAGCGGGGTCCGCCGCCGAGCTTCGAGTCGGCGGCGCGAGCGATCGACCTTTCGCTCGTGAGTCCTGCGACATCGGTCGCGGTGATGCCGCGTGAACGGGCACGCATCCAGGCCACCCGGTCGCGCGAGTCCGCGACGATGCGAGCGTGGAGTTCCGGGGTCACCTATCGAGCGTAACCCCGGTCGCCGACCCTCCGGTCCCGTACACGCCGCACCCGGCGTCCCTCGTCGTCTGCGCGGGCGCGATCAGCCGAGTGCGGGCCAGCTCTCGGGCCCGGTCGATCCTGCGGCGTACTCCTCGAGGGGCACATCGCCTCGGCGCCAGGCCTCGAGGATCGGTGCGACGATGCGCCAGCACTGCTCAGCGGCATCGCCGCGCACGGCCAGCATCGGATCGCCGTCGAGCACGCCCGACAGCACTTCGGCGTAGGCCTTGAGCGCGCCCTCGCCGAGTTCGGCCGACAGGGTCGCGCGCTCCAGTTCGAACGGATCCTCTGCGGCGTTGAGGTTCAGCTCGAGCGAGATCCGGTCGGGTCCCAGGGAGAACCGCAGCACGGCGCCGTCCGACGAACCGCTGAGCCCTGTCGGAATATGCCTGACGGGGCGGAAGCGCACGACGATCTCGGTCGACGGCGTGCTGAGCGCCTTGCCCGACCGCAACCGGAAGGGTGTGCCCGCCCAGCGGCTGTTGCGCACCTCGAACGTGGCCTCGGCGAGCGTCTCGGTCTGGCGTTCGGGATCGACTCCCGGCTCGTCGACGTACGACGGCTTCTCCGTGCCGCCGACCGTGCCTGCGGTGTACCGCGCCCGACGCGACGACGCCACGGGGTCGTCGTCCCACACCGCGGTCGCGCGGAGCACGGCGCTCGTCGCCTCGCGGAAGTCGACCTGGTCGAGCGTCGTGGGCTCTTCCATCGCGAGTACGGCGAGCACCTGCAGGAGGTGGCTCTGGATCATGTCGACGAGCGCCCCGGCGGAGTCGTAGTAGCCCGCGCGCCCCTCGAGAGCGAGCGATTCGTCGTAGACGATGTCGACAGACTCGATGCTCTCGGCCGACCAGAGGGGCTCGAGGATCCGGTTGGCGAAACGTGCGCCGAGCAGATTCAGCGTGGTGGAGCGACCGAGGAAGTGGTCGACCCGGAAGACCTGACTCTCCGGCACCAGCGCCGTGAGTGTGCGGTTCAGCTCGCGGGCACTCGCCTCGTCGGTGCCGAAGGGCTTCTCCATGACCAGAACCGCTCCGTCGGGCAGCATCTCGGCGGTGAGCGCCGCGATGGATGCCGCGGCGACCGCGGGCGGCACGGCGAAGTAGATCGCGACCTGTCCGGTGCGTCCCTGCAGCAGCGCCCGCAGGTCGTCGGGTTCGGTGATGTCGGTGCGCACGTACGACACGTCGACGCGCGCGGCGGCCTCTTCGGCATCCATCGTCGCGAAAGCCGTGCGGACGACGGTCTGGAGTTCGGCGTCCGTCCAGTCCTCGCGGTCCGCGCCGATGATGTGCACCGCGCGTTCGGGCTCGCGCAGCAGCAGCTGTCCGAGGGCGGGAAGGAGGAGGCGGGAGGTGAGATCGCCCCCGGCTCCGAGGATCACGAGCGTCGTCGCAGCGGCCATGACCCCACCGTAACCCGTCCACCCCGTCGACAGTCGTGTCACAATCGGTCGATGCCCGCTCCGATCGAGGACTACGCCCTGCTCAGCGACTGCCGCACCGGCGCGCTCGTCTCGAAGGAGGGCAGCATCGACTGGCTGTGCCTGCCTCGCTTCGATGCGCCGTCGCTGTTCGGAGCACTGCTGGGGGAGGCGCCGAACGGATGCTGGACCCTGCGTCCGCTCGATGAGACGGCGACTTCCGAGCGGCACTACGTGTCGGACACGTTCATCCTCGTCACCCGGTGGGAGACGCCGGACGGCGTCGCGGAGGTCCACGAGTTCATGCCGCTGCAGCCGTCACGCACCGATGTCGTACGCAGGATCGTCGGTATCGCCGGTCGCGTCGAGTTCGTCACGGAGCTGCGGCTGCACTTCGATTACTCCCGTCGGCTGCCCTGGGTGCGGCAGGTAGGCACGAGCGAGGAGCCGGCCCTGCGCGCGACGGCGGGGCCCGAAGCGGTGATCGTGCGCGGAGTACGACTCGTCGCGGAGGATCACCGGCATCGGGGGACGCTCACGGTCTCGGCTGACGACGTGCGCGACCTGACCCTCAGCTGGTTCCCCTCGCATGAGCATCCGCCGGCGCCGCTCGACGTCGACGACGCGTTCGCCGCCACGCGGTCGTGGTGGCAGGGCTGGGCGAGCGGGATCCAGCACGACGGTGCCTACCGCGCCGAGGTCGTGCGGTCGCTGCTGGTGCTGCGGGCGCTCACGAACAAGGACACCGGAGGCATCGTCGCCGCGGCCACGACGTCGCTCCCCGAGGAGTTCGGTGGCTCGCGCAACTGGGACTACCGCTTCGTCTGGCTGCGTGATGCCGCCCTGACACTCGAAGCGCTCATCGCTCACGGGTTCCTCACCGAGGCCCATCACTGGCGTCGCTGGCTGCTCCGCGCCGTGGCCGGTGAGCCGAACGAGGTGCAGATCATGTACGGGATCGCGGGGGAGCGCGACCTCATCGAGCGCGAGCTCACGAGCCTGCCCGGCTATGGCGGTGCGGCACCGGTGCGGATCGGCAACGGAGCGGTCGACCAGTATCAGGGAGATGTGATCGGTGAGGTGCTCGTCGCGCTCGAGTGCGCGCGGATCGCCGGGCTCGAGGAGGGCAGCTTCTCGTGGCCGCTGCAGCGCGCGCTCATCGAACAGGTGATCGCCTCGATCGACCGCCCCGACAACGGCATCTGGGAGATCAGGGGCGAGCCGCAGTGGTTCACGCACTCCCGCGTGATGATGTGGGCGGCGCTCGACCGTGGAGTCCGTGCCGTACAGGAGCACGGGCTCGCGGGTGATGCCGATCGCTGGGCCGCGGTGCGCGATTCGCTGAGGGACGAGATCGACGAGCGCGGGGTGGATGCCGATCACGGGTACTTCGTGCAGCACTACGGTTCGACCGAGGTCGACGCCTCGCTGCTCGTGCTCCCGCAGGTCGGCTACTGCGCGCCCGACGACCCGCGGATGCTCCGTACGGTCGACCAGATCGAGCGCACGCTGCTCACCGACGGATTCCTGCGGCGATATCGCACGGAGTCCGGCGTCGACGGACTCGACGGGGGAGAGCATCCGTTCATCGCCTGCAGCTTCTGGCTGGTCGAGCAGTATGCGACGACCGGTCGTCTCGACGAGGCCCGCGACCTGATGGAGCGATTGGTCGGCATGGCCAACGACCTCGGTCTGCTGTCGGAGGAGTACGACGTCGGGCAGGACCGGCAGGCGGGCAACACCCCTCAGGCGCTCTCGCATCTGAGTCTCATCCGGGCCGCCGACGCGCTCGCCGGCCACGGGGGTCGTGCTGCCCACCGGCGATGACCCCGCCTGATTTGAGAAGAGCGGATGCCGTGGGGTACAGTTGTCGTAACCGAAGACCGCTGGTCATCGTCGTGCGCGTGAGTGCATGAGGATCGAAGCTCTGCTCAGCAGGGGCCCGCGCAGGACACGAACTTCCAAAGCTCCGTGCGCTTGCGCCGGAGCTTTTCTGTTGCCAGGGGTCGGAACCGGTGCCTCACCGCCGTGAGGCATCTCGTACACACCAAGGAGTGACCATGGCGCAGAAGGATGCATCGGTCGCCGAGCTCACGAAGTCATTCGAGAACTCGACTGCCGTTCTGCTGACCGAGTACCGCGGTCTGACGGTTGCCCAGCTCAAGGAGCTGCGCAACAGCATCCGTCAGGACGCTGAGTACGCCGTGGTGAAGAACACGCTGACCAAGATCGCCGCCAACAAGGCTGGCATCACCGCGCTGGACGACGACCTCAAGGGTCCGTCGGCCGTCGCGTTCGTGCACGGTGACTTCGTCGCCACTGCCAAGGCTCTTCGTGACTTCGCCAAGGCCAACCCGCTTCTCGTGATCAAGGCCGGCATCTTCGAGGGCAACGCCCTCTCTGCCGACGAGGTCAACAAGTACGCCGCGCTCGAGAGCCGTGAGGTTCTGCTGGCGAAGGCTGCGGGCATGATGAAGGCCACGATGGGCAAGGCTGCCGCCACCATCGATGCTCTTCGCGAAAAGCTGGAGACCGCTGAGGCCGCGTAAGCGACCCGACGTTCTCGTTCAACAAACCCCATCTATCTAGGAGATACATCATGGCTAAGCTCACCACTGAGGAGCTGCTCGAGCAGTTCGCCGGCCTGACCCTCGTCGAGCTCAACGACTTCGTCAAGGCGTTCGAGGAGAAGTTCGAGGTCACCGCTGCTGCCCCCGTCGCCGTTGCCGGCGCAGGTGGCGGAGCTGCTGAAGAGGTTGAGGAGAAGGACTCCTTCGACGTCATCCTCGAGGCTGCTGGCGACAAGAAGATCCAGGTCATCAAGACCGTCCGCGAGCTCACCTCGCTGGGTCTCGGCGAGGCCAAGGCTGTCGTCGACGGTGCTCCCAAGGCCGTGCTCGAGGGCGCGAACAAGGAAGCAGCCGAGAAGGCCAAGGCTGCCCTCGAAGAGGCAGGCGCCACGGTTACCCTCAAGTAATCCGTTCCAGGTCGCGGCATAGCGCCTCGCCCTGGAAGCGTCTGAACGCTTCACGAAAGCCCCGGGTCCGCCCGGGGCTTTCGTGCGTCCGGGAGCGGTGGGGTCGGCTCACGACCCGGAGCCGCCGGTGATAGGTCGTCGAGCGAGGACGGCGGAGCCGCCCGAGACGAAAAGCCGTGCATCCGCCGGCGGACGCGGAGGCGTCAGCGGCGTCCGGCTGTCGAGTTCCGCACGACCAGGACGGATGCCGACACGATGCGCTCGAGAGGGGACTCGGGCTGCTCGATCTGCTGGTCGAGCAGTCGTACGGCCTCGTGCCCCTGCTCGCGGGGTGCCTGTCGGATGGTCGTGAGGGCGAACATGTCGGCGTGCTCATGGTCGTCGACACCGACGATGCTGAGCTCCGTCGGCACGGCGATGCCCAGGCGGCGAGCCGCGACCATGGCGCCGATCGCGGCTTCGTCGCAGACCCCGACCACAGCGGTCGGTCGCAGACGACGGTCGCCCAGCAGTTCGACCGCGGCGGCGTAGCCGCCCGGCATTGTCGGAGGGGAGTGGGCGACGCGCACGCGCTCGGCGAGACCCGCCGCGGCCATCGCCTCACGGTACCCGGCGATGCGGCGCGCGTCGCCGAAGCTCTGGGCATCCGCATCCGTCGAGCCGCCGACGAAGGCGATCTCCCCGTGGCCGAGCTCGATGAGGTGCTCCGTGGCGATGCGGCCCGCCGCCACGTCGTCGATCGACACCGCACTCGACCCCTCGCTGTAGGGTCCCACACTCACGAGCGGTCGTTCCGAGCGCTGCAGGCGCTCGAGCTCCTGCGCGCTGGGCTGGATGCCGACGGCGATGATGCCGTCGAATCGTCGCCCCGGCAGCACGGTGTCGAAGAGGCGCTCGCGTGTCTCGCTGCCCTCGCGGATGCCGTAGAGGGCGAGCTCGTAGTCGCGCTCGAACAGCGCGTCCTGGATGCCTGCGAGGAGCTCGGCGAAGAACCAGCGGTCGACCGGAGGCATGATCACGCCCACCGTGCGGGTGCGCCCGGTGGCCAGGCTCGTGGCGGAGGAGTGCGCGACGTACGAGAGGTCGCTCGCGGCATCCTCGACCCGCTGACGTGTCGCATCCGAGACGTATCCCCGTCCGCTCAGCGCGCGGCTCGCCGTGGCCTTCGACACGCCTGCACGCGCTGCGACGTCAGCGATCGTGCTCATCGGTCCTCCTCGACCAGTCCCATCGCGCGGCGGCCCCACCCGGTCGCGCCGATGACAGCGTAGTACCTCGGACGCGAGAAAGGAACCGGTTCCATAGTGACTCCGAGGGAGCGCTCCCATTCGAGCTCCGGAACGCGGGGGGAATGGTTGCGAGCTTGTGACCAACGCTTATTGTGTCTGGCGCGCGGACCCCGATAGGTTGTCCTGGAATCGGTTCCCGATTCTGTGCCGAGGGGCGGCGCAGGATGAGCGGGGGGGCCGTGAAACTCGAAGAGGAGAATCACATGGGTCTGTCACAGCGTTCACGGCGTTACGCGCCGATCGCTCTGCTGGGAGTCGCGGGTATCGCGCTCGCCGGCTGTGGTGCCCCCGGCGGCACGGACGGCGGAAGCGAAGGCGGAGGCGGAGGCGACAACACCGTCACCATCTACGGCACGATCGTCGAGGGCGAGGCCGAACTCCTCGCGGAGTCCTGGGCGGACTTCGAAGAAGAGAACGACATCGAGATCAAGTACGAGGGCAGCCAGGACTTCGAGACCCAGCTCGGCACACGCGCGCAGGGCGGCAACCCGCCTGACATCGCGATCTTCCCGCAGCCGGGTCTGTTCGCGGACTATGCGTCGCGCGACCTGCTGAAGCCGGCGCCCGAGGCGGTCAAGGCGAATGCCGAGGAGTACTGGACTGAGGGGTGGGTCGAGTTCGGCACGTACGACGGCACCTTCTACGGCGCGCCGCTGATGGCCAGCGTCAAGGGCTGGATCTGGTACTCGCCGACGAAGTTCGCCGAGTGGGGCGTCGAGGAACCGACGACCTGGGACGAGCTTCTCACCCTCACCGAGACGATCAAGACCGCGAGTGGCAAGGCTCCCTGGTGCGCCGGCTTCGAATCGGGCGTCGCGACCGGCTGGCCCGGCACCGACTGGATCGAGGACCTCGTGCTCCGCAACGCGGGCCCCGACGTGTACGACCAGTGGGTCAAGAACGAGATCCCGTTCACCGACCCGCAGATCAAGGAAGCCTTCGACGCGACCGGTGAGATCCTGCTCAACCCGGAGTACGTCAACGCCGGCTTCGGCGACGTGCGCTCCATCAACTCGACCGCATTCGGTGACGTCGCGGCGCAGGTCGCCAGTGGCGAGTGCGCGCTGACCCACCAGGCCTCGTTCCTCTCGGGCTTCTACCCTGATGGCACGAACTTCGCCGAAGACGGAGACGTCTGGGCGTTCCTGACGCCGAGCCAGAACGCAGACGAGACGCTCATCACCGGTGGTGGCGAAATCGTCGGTGCGTTCAGCGACGACGAGGCGACGCAGAAGGTGCTCGAGTACCTGTCGAGCCCGGAGTGGGCGGACAGCCGCCTCGCCCTCGGCGGAGTGACGTCGGCGAACAAGGGCGTGAACCTCGATGTGGTCGAGGATCCCATCCTGCAGGAGTCGATCAAGCTGCTCCAGGACGACTCGATCACATTCCGCTTCGACGGTTCCGACCAGATGCCCGGTGCTGTCGGCTCGGGGACCTTCTGGAAGGGCATCGTCGCGTGGGTGAACGGCACCTCGACCGATGAGGTCCTGACCCAGATCGAGACCGGCTGGCCGTCCAGCTGATCGGATGAGGTGGGCCGCCCCGATGGGCGGCCCACCGTCTCACCCTCGGTCCGCGCATCGCTGCGCGGACCGGTGATCAGCTCCGTCTCATGAAGGGGAATCCATGAACGCGACTGTGTTCTTCCAATGGATCGGGTCACTGCCCCCGATCGTCCAGGCCCTCGCCGTCGTCATCGCGTTCGCGGTGGTCGTCGTCGTCATCCTGCTCCTCGTCGACATCGCGCCTCGCAAGGGCGCCCTCTACACCGGCATCCGCCTCGCGATGTGCCTCCTCATCCCGTTCGCGGTGATGTGGTTCTTCAACTCCTATTACTGGGCCATGGGAGTCGCGGTCGCCGTCGGTGCCCTGTTCTTCTTCCTGGACTACCGCTCGCGCGACGGCGTGGGGTACCTGATCCAGCTCGTCGCCTTCATGGCCCCGGCGCTCCTGCTGCTCCTGGCGGGACTCATCCTTCCGTCGATCCAGACCGTGTACGCGTCGTTCTGGAACTCGACGGGCAGCGACTTCGTCGGCTTCTCCAACTACCTGTGGATCTTCACGCAGTCCGACGGTGTCACCTCGGTCGTGAACACGATCGTGTGGGTGCTGCTGGTGCCGACGCTGTCGACCATCGTCGGCCTCGCGTATGCGGTCTTCATCGACAAGACCCGCGGCGAGAAGATCTACAAGCTGCTCGTCTTCATGCCGATGGCGATCTCGTTCGTCGGCGCGAGCATCATCTGGCGTTTCGTCTACGCCTACCGTGGTCCCGAGTTCGAGCAGATCGGTCTGCTCAACCAGATCCTCGTGTGGTTCGGCGGAGAGCCGCAGCAGTTCCTGCTGAACAATCCGTGGAACAACCTGGCCCTCATCGTCGTGCTGATCTGGGTGCAGACCGGTTTCGCGATGGTCGTGCTCTCGGCATCCATCAAGGGGGTTCCCACGGAACTTCTCGAGGCTGCCGAGCTCGACGGCGCGAACGCCTGGGAACGCTTCCGATCGGTGACGATCCCCTCGATCAGGCCGGCGCTCATCGTCGTGCTCACGACGATCTCGATCGCCTCGCTGAAGGTGTTCGACATCGTGCGCACGATGACCGGTGGAAACTACGGCACGTCGGTTCTCGCGAACGAGATGTACACCCAGTTCTCCAAGTTCGAGGCGGGACGCAGTGCTGCGCTCTCCGTCATCCTGTTCATCCTGGTGCTCCCGATCGTCATCTACAACGCGCGCCAGATCAAGAAGCAGCGGGAGATCCGATGACCGACACCGTGAAGTCAGACACCGGCCAGAGCACGAGGGCGATCACGACCGCCGGACGCTTCGAGGCCTCGGCGGGTCGCGCGCGCAAGCGCCTCAGCCGCCCGTGGGCGACGGTCGCCTCGATCCTGATCGCCGTGGTGTGGACCATCCCGACGCTCGGACTCTTCATCTCGTCGTTCCGCGAGAGGGACGCGATCGAGACCACGGGGTGGTGGACGTTCTTCACCAACCCGCAGTTCACGCTCGACAACTACGCGGCCGTGCTGCAGTCGGGCACCACGCAGCTGACCATCCTCGAGTCGTTCTTCAACTCGATCGTGATCACGATCCCGGCCACGATCATCCCGCTGATGATCGCGGCCATGGCGGCGTACGCGTTCTCCTGGATCGAGTTCAAGGGGCGCAACGCGCTGTTCATCTTCGTGTTCGCGCTGCAGATCGTGCCGATCCAGATGGCGCTCGTTCCGCTGCTGTCCTCATTCTCGCGGGGCATCAACCTGTTCGGCGTGCAGGTCACGCAGGGACTCGATGTGGCGGGCGGCTACGCGCAGGTGTGGATCGCCCACACCATGTTCGCGCTGCCGCTGGCGATCTACCTGCTGCACAACTTCATGTCCGAGATCCCCGGTGAGATCATCGAGGCCGCGCGCGTCGACGGCGCATCCCGCGGCCAGATCTTCTTCCGCATCGTGCTGCCGCTCACCATGCCGGCGATCGCCTCGGTGGCGATCTTCCAGTTCCTGTGGGTCTGGAACGATCTGCTCGTCGCCCTGGTGTTCGCCGACGGGGCGGCCTCGCCAATCACGAAGGTGCTCGCCGAGATCACCGGTCGCGGCGAGGGCTGGTACCTGCTCACGGCAGGAGCCTTCGTCTCGATCATCGTCCCGTTGATCGTGTTCTTCGCGCTGCAGCGGTATTTCGTCCGCGGGCTGCTGGCGGGTTCCACGAAGGGCTAGAGCCTTCGGCAGGCTCAGGGACCCACGGTGGGTCGCTGAGCCTGTCGACGCGCAACACAGCCCCGGTCGCGGCATCTCTGCACGTACGCTGTGACCATGAAGTACGCAGAATCGATCGTCGACCTCGTCGGCGACACGCCCCTCGTGAAGCTCCAGCGCGTCACCGAGGGCATCGCGTGCACGGTGCTCGTCAAGCTCGAGTACCTGAACCCCGGCGGGTCGTCGAAGGACCGCATCGCCTCGCGCATCATCGACGCCGCCGAAGCCGCCGGTGACCTGAAGCCCGGTGGAACGATCGTCGAACCCACGAGCGGCAACACCGGAGTCGGACTCGCGCTCGTGGCTCAGCAGCGCGGCTACGACTGCGTCTTCGTCGTGCCCGACAAGGTCGGCGACGACAAGATCGACGTGCTGCGGGCATACGGTGCCGAGGTCGTGGTGACGCCGACGTCTGTCGCCGCCGACAGCCCCGAGTCCTACTACAGCGTCAGCGACCGCCTGGCGCGCGACATCCCCGGCGCCTTCAAGCCCAATCAGTACGAGAACCCCAACGGGCCGCGCAGTCACTACGAGACCACCGGACCCGAGATCTGGCGGGACACCGACGGCCTGGTGACGCATTTCGTCGCCGGCGTCGGCACGGGCGGCACGATCACCGGCACCGGACGCTACCTGCGCGAGGTGTCGGACGAGCGGGTCCGCATCATCGGCATCGACCCCGAGGGCAGCGTCTACAGCGGCGGCACCGGTCGCCCGTATCTCGTCGAGGGCGTCGGCGAGGACATCTGGCCCGGATCCTACGATCCGACCGTTCCCCACGAGATCGTCGCCGTGAGCGACGCCGAGTCCTTCGCGATGACTCGTCGCCTGGCCCGCGAAGAGGGGATCCTCGTCGGGGGATCGAGCGGGATGGCCGTGGTGGGGGCGCTGCGGGTGGCCCGCGAGCTTCCTGAGGATGCCGTGATGGTCGTGCTTCTGCCCGACGGCGGACGCGGATACCTGAGCAAGATCTTCAACGACGGCTGGATGCGCTCCTACGGGTTCAGCGACGTCGAGGAGGGCGAGACCGTCGCCGACGTCCTGGCGACGCGGGCGCTCCGCCACTCCCAGGGCGGCCCGAGCGGGGCAGGCATCCCCGACCTGGTGCACGCGCATCCGACCGACACGGTGCTCGAGGCGATCGGGATGATGACCGAGTACGAGGTGTCGCAGCTCGTCGTCCTGAGCGCCGAACCACCGGTCATGATGGGCGAGGTCGTCGGCACGGTCGACGAGAAGGGACTGCTCGACCTGCTCTTCCGCGGCGACGCGAAGCCGACGGATGCCGTGGGCGATCACGTGGGGGAGAGGCTGCCCCTCATCGGCATCCATGCACCCGTCGCCCAGGCCCGTGCGGCGCTCGCCGATGTCGATGCGCTGCTGGTCACCGAGGGTGGCAAGCCCCACACCGTGCTCACCCGACAGGATCTGCTCTCGTACATCTCGCGCTGAGATGACGCCCGGCGTCACAGGGCGGCTGTCGGGGTCCGGGCGGACGTAGGCTGAGACGCATGTCCGAGCATGCCTTCGCCACCCGAGCCATCCACGCAGGTCAGGAGCCCGACCCGACGACCGGGTCGATCATCCCGCCGATCTACCAGGCCTCCACTCACGTGCAGGACGGCATCGGCGGCTTCCGCGACGGCTACGAGTACAACCGCGCCGGAAACCCCACGCGGTCCTCGCTCGAGACGCAGCTCGCGGCGCTCGAGGGCGGCGCGAATGCACTGTCGTTCGCGTCGGGTCTCGCTGCCGAAGACGCGCTGCTGCGCGGCATCCTGAAGCCCGGCGACCACGTCGTGCTCGGCAACGACGTCTACGGCGGCACCTACCGTCTCTTCGCCCGCGTGCTCTCGCCGTGGGGCATCGACTTCACGACGGTCGAGCTGTCCGACGTCGACGCCGTGCGTGCGGCGATCCGCCCCGAGACCAAGATCGTCTGGATCGAGACGCCGAGCAATCCGCTGCTGAAGATCGTCGACATCGCCCTGGTCGCCGAGGTCGCGCACGCGGCCGGAGCGATCGCGGTCGTCGACAACACCTTCGCGTCGCCCGCACTGCAGCAGCCGCTGTCGCTCGGCGCCGACCTCGTCGTGCACTCGACCACGAAGTACCTGGGCGGTCACTCCGACGTCCTCGGCGGTGCGGTCGTGTTCTGCGACGACCGGTTCTTCGAGCAGATCAAGTTCCAGCAGTTCGCGGTCGGCGCGGTCTCGGCACCGCTCGACGCGTGGCTGACCACCCGCGGCATCAAGACCCTCGCGGTGCGGGTGCGCCAGCACTCGGCGAACGCGCAGGCGATCGCCGAGTGGGCTTCAGAGCGCCCCGAGTTCGCGACCGTGTACTACCCGGGGCTCGCCTCGCACGCCGGGCACGACGTGGCCGCGCGCCAGATGAGCGGCTTCGGCGGCATGCTCTCGCTCGGTCTGTCGGCCGGAGCAGGTGCGGCGAAGGCGTTCGCGGAGTCGACCGAGCTCTTCCAGCTCGCGGAGTCGCTCGGCGGCGTCGAGTCGCTGATCGGCTATCCGCCCGACATGACCCACGCCTCGGTGCGCGGCACGGAACTCGCCGTGCCCGAGAACGTCGTGCGGCTGTCGGTCGGCATCGAGGATGTCGCAGACCTCATCGCCGACCTGGAGCGCGGACTGGCGTCCCTCTCGCGCTGACCTCTGCCCGTCGAGGCGCCGGGCGCTCGGGCGTCGAGGAGGGCGATAGCATGGACACTTCGCCGGTTCGAATCGATTCGAGCTGAATCCCCCCCTGATCTCGGAAGTACCTGTGTCTGACGCGCCCCGCACCGACTCCCTCCCCATCGTTCCCGCCACTGAACGGACGGCGACCGGCAGCATCCGCATCCCGTCGTCCACGGGCGCGATCCGCACCCTCGGTGCGAACCCCGCGACGGCGCCGATCATGCTGCACCCCGGCGACTCGATCTCGAACGGACGCCGCGCGCTGTACATCGTGCTGCTCGGGGCGCTCACCGCTCTCGGCCCGTTCACGATCGACCTGTACCTGCCGGCGTTCCCCGTGCTCGAGCGCGACTTCGACACCACGGCCGCCGCTATCCAGCTGACGCTCACCGGCACCATGATCGGCTTCGCGCTCGGCCAGCTCATCGTGGGGCCGCTCAGCGACAAGGTCGGCCGACGCCTTCCCCTGATCGCGGTGACGGCGCTGCACGTGCTCGCAAGCGCGGCTGCCGCCTTCGCGCCGACGCTGCCTCTGTTGAGCGGCGCCCGTGTGCTCATGGGCATCGGTGCAGCGGCCGGCGGTGTGGTCGCCATGGCCATCGTCCGCGACCTGTTCGGCGGACGACGCCTGGTCGTGATGCTCTCCCGACTCGCTCTCGTGTCGGGTGTCGCGCCCGTGGCCGCGCCGCTCATCGGCTCGTGGCTGCTCACGCTCATGCCCTGGCAGGGGATCTTCATCGTGCTCGCCCTCTACGGCGTGGTCATGCTCGTCTCGACGCTGATCTTCATCCCCGAGACGCTGCCCGCCGCGCGCCGCCAGGAGAAGGGCGGCGCGACGGTGATGCAGCGCTATCGCTCGGTGTTCTCCGACCGCGTCTTCATCGGTGTGCTGATCATCGGCGGCATGACCTTCTCGGGTCTGTTCTCGTACCTGTCGGCGTCGCCCTTCCTGTTCCAGCAGACGCACGGTCTCGACGCGCAGCAGTACGGCATCCTGTTCGCGGTGAACTCGCTCGGTGTCGTGCTCGGTGTGCAGACGGCGTCGCGGCTCGCGGCGCGCTTCGGCCCGCAGTGGGTCATGGCGTACTCGACGGCCGCGCTGCTGATCGCGGGCACGGCGATCATCGTGACCGACCAGCTCGGCCTCGGGCTGTGGGGCACCGTCGTGCCGCTGTTCTTCTTCATGACGGCGTGCGGCTTCACCTTCCCGAACGTGCAGGTGCTCGCGCTCGATCGACACGGAAAGGCAGCGGGAACCGCCGCGTCGGTCATCGGAGCGACGAACTTCGGCGTCGCCGGGCTCATCTCGCCGATCGTCGGCTGGGTCTCGCAGGGGGCCGGCATCACGGCCACGACCATGGCTTCGGTCATGGTCGGCTGTGCGGCCATCGGGGTGCTGTCGCTGTGGCTGATCGTGCGTCCGCGCACGGTCGGCATGCTCACTCCCTGATTCTCAGCATCCGACCGGCAGAATGGAGCGATGAGACGACGCGCGCTGCTGTGGTGGGGTATCGGGATGCTGGTCGCGGCGACGCTCCTCGGAGCGATGATCGTGTTCGGCTACACGGAACCTCCCGGGTTCGACAGCTGGTGGAACGTCACTATCGCCGCGCATCGCGCCGACTGGATGCTGACGGCCGCGCTGATCCTCAACGACATCGGCGGCGGGCTGGTGGCGATCCTCGTGGTGCCGCTGCTCGTGATCATCGCGCTGCTGATCGTGCGGCGCTGGCAGGCCGCGGTGTTCGCTGCGGCCGCGTTCCTCGCCAGTGCCGGTGCGGTGCAGCTTCTCAAGCATCTCTTCGGCCGCGCCCGCCCGGAGGACATGATCGTGCTCAGCGATTTCGGTTCATTCCCGTCGGGGCATGTGGCGAACGCCGCCACGATCGCGGTGGTGCTGTGGCTCGTCTTCCCGAAGGTGTGGACGGCGATCCTCGGCATCCTGTGGATCGTGGCGATGGCGATCTCGCGCACCCTCCTCTCGGTGCACTGGGCGACCGACACGATCGGCGGAGCGCTGGTCGGAGCGGGAGTGGTGCTCGTGCTCGCGGCATGGCTGCTGCCCTGGGTGCGCACCTCGTCGCGCCGAGAGCCGGGCGCTGCGCCGATAGGCTGACGGCACACCCCATCTCATCGAGGAGTCGTCGTGTCCCGCATCCGTCCGTATCGTCCGTCCGACCGTGCCGCCATGTACGAGATCTGCACCCGGACCGCGGATGCCGGCGCCGACGCGACCGGGATCCTCTCGGACGACTCGCTCTGGGGCGACCTGTTCGCGGTGCCCTACGTCGAGAGGCACCCCGACCTCGCCTGGGTGGTCGAGACCGACGATGAGCGGGTGATCGGCTACATCGTGGCGACCGACGACACCGAGGCGTTCGCCACCTGGTTCCGCGACGAGTGGTGGCCGACGCTGCAGGAGCGGTATCCGCGACCGGCCGAGGCGACGACCCGCGAGGAGCGGATGATCGAGCACGGCTACAGCCAGGCCCCGGGCAGGAACCCGCACGCGGCCGAGTACCCCGCGCACCTGCACATCGACCTGCTGCCCGAGACGCAGGGGCAGGGACTCGGACGCGCGCTGATCGAGACGCTGTTCGCCGAGCTCACGCGACGGGGTGTTCCGGCGCTGCACCTCGGCATGGACCCGAACAACACGGGGGCCGCGGCGTTCTACGAGCGTCTCGGTATGGCGCCCCTGCCGGCCGAGCCGGGCGGGCAGCAGTACGGGGTGCGATTCAGTTGAGTCGCTGCCCGCCGCGGGTGAGGGCGCGGCGATGGGCGGGGGTCTCCCTGATGGGCGGATGGATGCGTGCTCAGCGGCCGCCCGACACGGAGAAGTCAGCCTGACGCGGTGACGGCGGAACCCCGGTGCTCGATGGAAAAGCCAGAGGGCCCCCGCTGACGCGGAGACCCTCTGGCTTGTGGCGGTGACGGCGGGATTCGAACCCGCGGTTGCTTGCACAACACACGCTTTCCAAGCGTGCTCCTTCGGCCGCTCGGACACGTCACCAAGGAACAACCTGAACAGTCTATCCGATCGGGCTCGATGCCCGTGACCACGCCGGATGCCGTCGCACCGGTATGCGATTCCAGGATGCCTTGAGTCGGACTTCGACCTTTCCTATCGTCGAGTGACGACGTTTGGCGGCCATATGGCATGGCTCCGAGTGCTCTCGACTCCGAGAGCGGCGTCGGATGCGGCTGGGGGGCTTGCATGCGCATGACGACTGCCGAGCAGCGGATGACGCTGCGTACTGATCTGCGGACAGCTCACGAGCGCGCCCTGTCGGAGCTCGGGCTCGACGCGGTGGGGCGTGTGCAGATCGGGCGCCGTGAGCGTTCCATCAGCTCGGTGGTGCAACGGGAAGGTGTGTACCGCTGGCTGAGGGTGGTTCGTGCGCGCCGGGAGTGGGCGCACGGCCCGTGGTGGACGGGCAACCAGGATGCCGCGCGTCTCACCGGGGTGGCGGTGCCGAGACTGCTCGACGTGCGCGGGTGGGAGGACGGCCCCGTCGTGTACCGGGCCGAGCTGCTGAGCGTGCTGCCGGGCAGGGCGTGCGCGGCGCGACCCGTGATCGACCGTCCGCCGACGGTGGACGATCCGTGGTGGCGCAGCCTGCAGACCAACCTGCAGCATCTCTTCGATGCACATACAGATCGGCGCCTCCTCGACCCCGGTGTCATCAGGCGCCGTGTCGCAGTGTTCTTCGGTGTCGACGTGCGCGTCGACCCCGTCACGTGGCGGCCGGCACACGGCGAGCTGCACTGGGGCAATCTCCGTCGCGATCCGTTCGCGATCGCCGACTGGGAGACGTGGGGGCTCGCGCCGCGCGGATACGATGCCGCCTTCCTCCTCGGTCACTCGCTCGCCTCACCTCGGACCGCCGATGAGATCATGCGGCGGTTCCGCGATGACCTCGAGACCGACGACGGCGTGACCTCGCAGCTCTATGTGATGACGAAGCTCCTGACCCGAGCCGACGGAGGAGAGCACGGCGCGCTCGTGCCGCTCATCCACCGCCATGTCGATCTCCTGCTGGGACCGCGATCGACGGGGCTTCTGCGCCTGACCTGACGACCATGATGCGGGAGCGCTGACCCGGCGGCCGGCGGCTGACGGCCTGACCCTGGCGGCCTGACACTGCGGCTTGCAGCCTGGCCCTGCGGGCTCGGCTTGACCCTGCGGCATTCGGCCGACGGGGCTGAACTCAGGATGAGTCGGGCGCGTGCGCGGTCGTGCGCTGATCCGATTCATCGCATATGAAACATATTGCATGCTCTTCGACTTTTTTATAGCGTCATATGACGACGAATCCTCGTCGTGGCGCATCAGGTCATCTTGGGGGAAGACATGCAGACCGGATCGACGGCAGAGACCGAACTTCGCGATGCTCGAGCGATCCGAGAATGGATCAGCGGAGAGCCGCAGCAGTTCTCGCGGACGTTCTTCGTCGAGGCGGGCGCCCGGATCGACGGCCTCCACGCGCGGCTCGATGCCGATGACCTGCTCCTGCTTCCGGCAGGCGGCGAACCGTATCGAGGGCCTGCGAGTGCCGTGCGGTGCAGTGGGGCGCTGAGCGAGATCGGCGACGAGCTCTTCCTCGACGATCTCAGCGTCGAACTCCAGGACTACGTCGCCGCGGAGTTCATCCAGATAGTCGGACCCACGGCGGTGTGCATCGGCGATGCTCCGGGCTGGCGCGCCTTCGTCGATGACGCCGAGGCGGCTCGTCGAACCGGAGTCTTCCCGACGGCGTTGCTCGATCCGAGAGTGCTCCTCGCGAACCGCGGCGCTCTCGCAGATCCGCTCGGGGTCGCGAGCCCGACCGCGTTCAGGATCGGTGCGCACGGCCGCGTCAGCATCGGAATTCAGGGCGAGGACATCGGCCACGTCGACGACCCGGGCATCATGCTCGCCTCTCCTCGTCCCCGACGCATGGAACTGGCGGGCACAGTCCGTCAGGCGATGTCCGTCGATGGCTACACCCACCGACCGTGGATGGGAAGATACCTCAACGCGACGGATCTCATGAAGATGCTCCGGCTAACCAACGGTGCTGCCAGGATCTCCGGCTTCGGATGGGCCCTCCTCGAGGACGACCGCGCGGACGCCGAGCCGCTGGCCGACGATCCGTTCCTGATCGAGATGCCCGACGGCATCGTTCTGGCGAGCACCATCACACTGCGCCGCCAGTTGCTCTCTCCCGTCACCGCCGTCGTGGTCGCTGCCACGCAGACGTCGAGCGCAGTGGAGATCGCCGGTGAGCGGGTCGCGCGGCGATGCGATCTCGAGGTCAGTCACGCCACCCGGCTGTGCGGCGACGCCGTCGCCAAACTCGGCGTTCATCCGGGCTCGCGAAGCGTCGCCGCGTCATGGACGACGGGAACTGCGCGATGACCATTCCCCACGCGCTGTGGCCCTCGATGCTTCCTGCAGACGCCACGTTCACTCGTGATCTCGTCGCCGTGGGCGCAATCGGGAACACTGTCGAGTTCGCCGACGGATCCACGCGTCTCTGCGCCACGAGCGGACTGTGGAACGTCCCTCTGGGGTTCGGCAATCCGGCGGTCGTCGAGGCCGTCGACAAGGCGACGCGGGATGCGTCGTATCTCTCGCTGTTCCGAACGCCCCATCGATACGCCGAGGAGGCGGCGGAAGCACTCGTGGCGCTGGCGAATCCGCTCAGCTACAGCCGCGTCATCTTCTCCACGTCGGGAGGTGCGGCGAATGACGCCGCGATGAAGCTCGCCAGGCAGTACTGGTGGCAGAGGGGTCGGACCTCCCGGTCGCTCGTCGTCGGTCTGACGGGCAGCTATCACGGAACGATGTACGGCAGCCATGCGCTGAGCGGGGACGAACTCCTCCAGTCCGTCTACTCCGTCGACCGTCGGTCGGTTCGCCACGTCTCTCACAGCGACGACGGCGAGGAGCTGGACGCGCTGATGAAGCGAGAGGGCGACAGAGTGGCGTCGGTCGTGGTGGAGCCCGTTCTCGGCAGCGGCGCGCATGCGCTGTCGGATGCCTTCGTCTCTCGCCTCCTCGCTCTCCGCGAGAAGTACGGCTTCCTCATCGTCGCCGACGAAGTCGCGACGGGGTTCAGCCGTACGGGAAGGATGTTCGCCACGGACACCTGGGCTGCGGCGCCCGACGCTCTCATCCTTTCGAAGGCCCTGACCAACGGCGCGATGGGTGCTGCCGCGCTGCTCGTGGGGCCCCGCGTAGCCACGGCATTCGTGGGCGGGGGATGGACCTTCGTCCATGGGGAGACGCAGGCGGGAACGCCGGCGTGCACGGCGGCGATCGTCGCCGTGGCCGACGAACTGCGCCGTATCGATGCGGAGACGGTGACGCGCGAGCTCGCTGCCGACCTGTCGAGCCTGGCGTCGCGTCTCGCGTCGGATGGTCTCGTCTCGGAGGTCACGGGGCGCGGGTGCTTCGTCGGACTGGGCATCCGCGATGCCGAGGGCGACACGCTCTCGGGTGCTGAGGTGCTGCGAATCGTCTCGATCATCGCGCAGAACGGCGTGCTGGTGCATCCGGGACCCAGCGCGATCCAGCTGATTCCTGCGTACGGCTTCGATGCCGATGAGCTCCTGCGCGTGGACTCGGCCGTGCGCGAGGGCCTGAGTCAGACACGCGAGATGACATCGTGACCGCGCGATTCACAGGACGAGTCCCGACACTCTGGCACGGGCGGGGCATCACATCGCAGATGATCACGCACCTCAGCTCCGGGCGTGAGGCGCTCGTGATCGCAGACTCGTCGGTCTCCTCGTACGTGCCCGTCGGAGCCTCGAGGCGAGTGATCGAGATCGACGCGCGAACGGCGAACGTCGAGACGGTCATGAAGACAGCTCGGGAGGTAGTTCATCACAAGCCCGAGGTGATCGTCGCCGTCGGGGGAGGGACAGTCCTCGACGCCAGCAAGCTGTCGGCACTGGCGCTCGCTCGCGAACGCGTGTTCGATTTCGCCGTCGAGCGTGCCGCGCGGTCTGCCCTGACTTTTCTTCCCGACGTTCCCCTGCCCGTCGAACTGGTGGCGGTCCCGACGACGCTCGGCACCTCATCGGAGACGAACAGCGTCGGAATCCTCAAAAACGAGACCGGCTTCCGGTTGGTCGTCGGTCGCTCCCTGCGGCCGCGCCACGCCATCATCGACCCCTGCAATCTGATGACCCTCAGCCGCTCCGCCGTCAGGGAAGGAACGATGGAGGCTTTTCTCCGTCTGGCGGGAGCGTCGACGAGCTCGGCGCAGAGTGATCGGTCGAGGAACGATGCGGTCGCTCTCGGGAGAGCGCTCCTCGACGCGGGCACCACCGACTCACGATCCGCGTCGGTGCGGCTGCGCATCGCTCGACTCAGTGCGGCGACTCAGCGCAGTGGGGCGCTGCGGGGGAATCACCCGTACAGTGCCCGGCACTGGTACATCGCGAACGAAGTCGCCTTCGCGCTGGGTGTGCGGAAGATGGTGGCCACGGCTGCGGTCATCGCCGCCGTCTGGGGACGCATCTGCTCGGGAGATCCGCGATGGGGCGATCGCGGCAACCTCGAGCGGTTCTGGGCTCGGATCGCGGAGGGAACGGGTCTGCCGCTCGATCCGTCATCGGGAATCTCCGCGGTTGTCCGACGATGGGGCCTCGCCCTGCCGCCGAGACCGACCGGCGGTGAGGTGGGCCTCATCGCGGTCGCCATCGAAAGATGCTGGGGCGACCGCCTCCCCATGCTCCCGGGTCTCGGAGCGGACGACTTCAGCGAACTGCTCCGAGATTCTCTCTGGAGCCCCACGCGTCGGCATCGAACGCCGACTTCAGTCGATCTGCACAGAGGGGGTGATTGACATGGAGACCACACAAACCGGGCGAATCGAGTTCCAGGAACTGGATGCGATGGATGCTCCCAGCTGGGAGAGCTTCTACAAAGGCATAGGAGCCGCGCTGGCGCTCATCGGCATCGGCGCAGCAGCAGCCACCTGACCACATTCTCTGATGGAAGAAAAGAACGGAGGAGAGCATGCAGACTGCGACACCGACTCTCGAGTTCACGGAACTCGAGGCGATGGAAGCACCGGATGACGGACTCGATTTCACGCGCGGATTCGCGCTGGGCGTGATCATCGGAATCATCGCACTCACCTAGAGATCACGTCGGCTCGATCCCACTGAGGAGGTGAGAAATGCAGACAGAGTCACTCGAGTTCCTGGAACTCGACCAGATTGATGCCCCACTCGAATGGTGGGAGCACGCGACCTACATCATCGCCATCATCGCCGGCGCTGCGGCGATCGCGACCTGACCGCAGGGTGCGGGCGTGCACAGCACGTCCGCACCTGGATCTCTCAAGAAAGGCGTTATGCGGATGTCGAATCTGTTGACCCCTGCCATGGAGGCGAAGCTGAGGGAGGCGGGTGCTGTTCCGAGAGAACAGGACCTGTACTCGGGGGCAGGCTCTGGCTTCTACGAGCGCCTGGTCGGGAACGACCGCGCCGAAGTGCGGGAGATGCTGGCGCTCGCGCGACGCGCGCGCGGGCCGATCCTCGACATCGCTGCAGGCAGCGGGAGATTGACGATCCCCCTGCTGAGATCGGGGAATCGGGTGACCGCGATCGATCTCTCCGACGATATGCTCGCCCACCTTCGCCGCGCAGCTCCGGACCGCTCCCTGCTGCATTGCGTCGTGGCGGACATGCGCGACTTCTCGCTGGCCCAGCGTTTCGCGCTGGTGATCCTCGGTGCCACGTCCATCACACTGCTCGACCGGGCGGGCAGAGCTCTTCTGTACGAGAACGTGCGCCGCCACCTCGCTCAGCACGGTGTGTTCGCCCTCACAGTGGCGGGCGGCGCCTCGGCGGAGGAGATCGCGATGTCCGGAGATCACGAGATACGCGTGCCCGGACCCGACGGCGAGGAGGTATACCTCTTCTCCCAGCAGATCGATGCGGCCGGCGCAGCACGCGTGGTCAATTGGGCTCGCGCCTCGGACATCGGCGACGGTCGAGAGGTGACCGTCTTCACGAGTCGGCTGCGGTTGCTCAGCGATGAGCTTCTCTCGAAGGAGCTCATCGACGCAGGTTTCGCCGCCCCTGTCGTATCCGCCGTCCGTGCGTCGCGCGGAGAGGACATCCTGCTCCTCACCACGTCACGAGCGCCGGGGTCGAACCACGAGGACGATCATGACTGAGAAGAGGGGCCATCGTCCACGACGGCCGCGCGATACGGCTCCTCTCACCGCCGATGCTCGACCGCGGCTCGCGACGGGTGTCGTCTTCGAGCGGGCGACGGATGACGCGGTCTGGATCGCGCTGCGTCATGGGGTGCCGACATCGAGGGTGTCCCTCACCGTCGTGGAGCTGCTGCGGGCGATGGATGGCGAGTCGGCTCTCGGCGATCTGCACGGGAGGTTCGCCGCGTCCGAGTCTTTCGAGAGCTTCGTGTCACTGGTCCACCGTTCTCGCGCCTGCGGGCTTCTCGAAGGGGGCGCGCACACGATGCCCGGTCGTGTGGTCTATCGGCCCCCCTTCACCCTGCAGATCGCAACGCTCCGCGCGCCGACCATCTTCGGCGGTGTCGACCGCATGATCGGTCCGCTCTCGGGCCGAGCGGTTCTGATCCCGGTTGCGGTCCTGCTCGTCCTGGGAGTCGCGGCGGCCGCACTTCAGGCGGGTGAGCTCCTCGAGGTCCTCGCCACCCCGGCTCCGATCGCCGGACTGGTGTGTCTCGTCATCGTCCTCTCTTTCCTGACGCTGCTCCACGAGAGCGCACACGGAGTCACGCTCACGAGGTTCGGTGGGAGACCTCGCCGGGCGGGGGTCATGCTCTTCTACCTCACCCCTGCCTTCTTCGTCGACGTGACCGACGGCTGGCGGCTCTCCGACCGACGTCAACGCGTCGCGATCGCGCTGGCCGGACCCGCGGTGCATGCGGTCACCGGAGCGATCGCCGTGACCGCCGCACTCATGGTCCGTCAGCCGGTGGCCCATCAGACCCTGCTGCTGCTCGCCCTCTCGTGCACCGGAATCGTGCTCGTCAACCTGGTCCCTTTCGTGCGGTTCGACGGGTACATCGCCCTCATGAGTGCTCTGGACGAACCAAATCTCCGGGCACGAAGCGTTCGTGACGGCGCGGATCTTCTGACGCGCCTTCTTTTCGGGGGGCAGCGGACGAGCAAAAGCGTGAACACGTGGTGGAGTGTGCCGTTCGGGCTCGCGAGCCTGATCACCCCGGCAGTCCTGGTGCTGTTCGCGGTCGATCGCATCGCTCGCGCGCTCGCCGGGGGAGGACCGCTGCTCGGCCTTCTCGTGGTGGGTCTGGAGGTCACGGTGTTCCTGGTCGGATCCGTCGTGGTCGCCCGAGCACTGCACCGCGTGCTCCGTGCGGGCGTCTCCAGGATCCGCTTCACATCCGTGTGCATCGCGCTGGCCTCGGTCATCGCGATCGCAGGAGGGGCGATCTCCATTCCCGTGTCGGCGACGTTCGGATTCACGTCGCGCGGCGGCGGCGTCATCCTCGTGCAGGCCGGCGAGACCATCGGGACGACGGTGCCGGACGGCGCGCACGTCGTGCTGATGACCAACGGGATCCTCGCGAACATGCCGGTCGGCGAGGGAATCGTCCGGCCGCGGCGATCGGAGTCGACGACGGTTCCGCTGGACGCGATCCTTCCCGTCGACGCCGACGGCGCCCGGATTCCGGCTGTGATCGTCGCCGCCGTGGACATCTCGGATGAGACCGACGATCTGCCGACGACGGGACAGGCGCGAGTCGCGCTCGGTGCGAGAAACCTGTGGCAGACGATCTGGGCGAGTGCAGTGCTCTCGCCACTGTCGAGCCTTCGAGACGAGAAGTAGGAAAGGAACGAAGATGAACGACAATGCGATCGAGGTCAGAGGACTCACGAAGAGGTACGGGAGTCGGGTCGCCGTCGAAGACCTGTCGTTCGCCGTGCCGTACGGTGCGATCGTCGGACTTCTGGGGCCGAACGGGGCGGGCAAATCGACGACTCTGCGAGCGATCGTCGGGTTGCTCGGGCCGACGAGCGGTGACTGTCTCGTCGACGGCGCGCCCTTCTCCGCACTCGACAACCCCGCAACGCACGTCGGCGTCCATATGGACGGGTTCGGTTTCGAGGGCGGCATCACGGCCAGGCGCCACCTGGAGATCTCCCGGCTCGCAGCCGGAGCGCCTCGGGGCCGAACGGAGGAGGTGCTGGACGAGGTCGGACTGACGGCAGACGCTCGTCGTCGCGTGAAGACGTTCTCGACCGGAATGGCCCAGCGATTGGGGTTGGCCGCGGCTCTGATCGGCTCTCCGCGGACGCTCATCCTCGACGAGCCCGCGAACGGTCTGGATCCGGACGGCATCCGCTGGCTTCGACGGTTCCTCCGCGGCTACGCGGAGCGTGGGGGGACGGTCCTGATCGCCAGCCATCAGCTCGCCGAGCTGGAGCAGGTGGTCGATGAGGTCGTCGTCATCAAACGGCGCGCACTCTTCGCCGGGCCGTTGCACGACCTCATCTCGAGCGGTGCCGACTCGCTCGAGAGCAAGTACTTCGATCTCGTCGAAGGAGCAGCCGCGTGAGGGGCGCCATTCGCAGCGAGCTGCTGCGCGCTGTGAGCGGAAGCTCGATCCTGCCGGTGTACCTGGTCGCGCTCCTGATGCCCGCTTTCGTGCTGTTCTCCGACGGCAGAGGTCTCGACGTCGACGGCCTCGATTCCGCCGCGGCGTCCCTTCGACTGCTCGAGCCGCTCGCGTGGTCCGGCGTCTCCGCCGCGTTCGTCGCGGCCTACAGCGTGACCCGCGAGTGCTACTACGCGTCGATGGACAGAACGCTCACCGCAGTGGGGGCGCCGCGCACGTTCGCGGGAAAGCTCGTCGGGGGAGCGATCGTCGCAGTCGCCCTGACCGCCGCCATCTTCGCCCTCTGGACGACGGGTGTCTCGGTCCTTCTCGTCCAGGACGGACTGGCGCTCGAACTCACGTCGGCAGCGTGGAGAGGATATGCGGGAGCGATGGGGAGCGCGATCCTCGGTGCGTTCATCGGAGGAGCCGTGGGCTGGATCACTCGGAACTATTATCTGACGGCGGCGATCGTCCTCCTGCTCCCCATGGTGGTGGAGCTCGCTCTGCTGCGGACGGCACCCGAGGTGGCGAGGTTCTCTCCGGGGCTGGTCCTCGCCGCTCTGAGCATCCCGGGACATCAGGGCGCTCTGCTCGACGTCCTCCCTGCTCTGTGCATCGGAGTCGTCTGGACGGCCGGGCTGATCGCCGTCGCCTGGCTCCGGGAGCGCAGGAGGCGCACGTGATCGGCCGGGCGCTGCGAGCGCAGGCGCGAAGCTTCTCGGGCGACATCGTCCTCTGCTGGGTATCCGTGGCATCGATCGCGATGGCACTGTCGCTCGTCACGAGCATTCCTCCGGAGTTCGCGACGGCGGACGCCGCCGACCGGGAGGCCTTCGCCGCACCGTTCAGCGCCGTGACGGCGATGTACGGCGCGGTTCTCGCGTCGGTGTACGGCTGCTTCCGCTACACCGTCGATCGACGAGATGGTGTCATCGCCCAACGGCTGATGCTTCAGCCCCGGTGGGCGACGCTCGTGGCGAGGCTGCCCGCAGCGGCACTCGGCGGGGCGATCGTCGCTCTCACCGGAGTGCTCGGCGGACATCTCGGGCTGGCTGTCGCGGTGGGCGGCGTCCCGGTGGAGTGGGGGTCCGTGTGGTCCTCGCTGGCACTCGGCGCCGCCGCCGGGGTATGGGGGGTGGGCGTCGGGATCATCGTGCAGGCGCACCTCGTCGCCCTCTTCCTCGTGTCGGCCTCGATGGGGTCCGCGATCCTGGTCGCTGTCGTCTGGAAAGCCGGCGCCGTGTACCTGCCTCTTCTCGCGATGCTCGAGGCTCTCCGCTTCGACCTCGGGGCCCTCGGAGTCGCGCCCGAAGACACCCTCGACGGTGTCGCGGCCGCCCTGGTGGCTGTCGGCTGGTTGCTGGCCATCCTCGTCGCCGCCGGAGCCGTGTTCATGAGAAGGGACGTGCGGTAGTCGCACCGGAGGGGCCAGGCCCGACAGCCGGACCGCGTAAAATCGCGGGGTGGCAACCCCCAAGATCGTCCTCTTCTACGTCTTCACCCCGCTCGCCGACCCCGATGCGATCCGGGTGTGGCAGCGCGACCTCGGCGAGGCGCTCGGCCTGCGCGGCCGGCTGATCATCTCGAAGGACGGCGTGAACGGCACGCTCGGTGGCGACCTCCCCGCGCTCAAGAAGTGGGCGCGCTCCTTCCGCTCGTACGCGCCGTTCGCCGGCGCCGACATCAAATGGAGCGAGGGAACGGGGGTCGATGCCGACGGTCGCACCCTCGACTTCCCCAAGCTCAGCGTCAAGGTGCGCGATGAGATCGTGTCGTTCGGGGCTCCGGGCGAGCTGCGCGTCGACGAGAACGGCGTCGTCGGGGGCGGAACCAGACTCACCCCCGAGGCCCTGCATGAGCTCATCGACGAGCGTGGCGACGACGTGGTGTTCTTCGACGGGCGCAATGCGCTCGAGGCCGAGATCGGCCGTTTCCGGGGCGCGGTGGTGCCCGACACCGAGACCACCCGCGACTTCGTGCAGCTGCTCGACTCGGGTGCCTACGACGACCTCAAGGGCAAGCCCGTGGTCACATACTGCACGGGCGGCATCCGCTGCGAGGTGCTCTCGAGCCTCATGACCTCCCGCGGTTTCGGCGAGGTGTACCAGCTTGAGGGCGGCATCGTCCGTTACGGCGAGACCTACGGCGACGACGGCCTGTGGGACGGCTCGCTCTATGTGTTCGACAAGCGCGGGTCCGTCGACTTCTCCGACCACACCGCGGTCATCGGCACGTGCGCGGGATGCGGTGTCGCGACCAAGCGCACGGCGAACTGCCCCGACCTGTCGTGCCGCACCCAGTTCGTGGTGTGCGAATCGTGCGGTCAGGTGCCCTGCGACGCACACGCGGCCGCCTGAGGTCGAGGTCCGCACCCGCCTCTGCAGCTCACGCGGCCAGCACGCCGTCGGAGCGCCGGGTCACGAACAGCGACCGAGGCACGACGAACGCGAGAACGCGCGTCCGCACGTCGACGCTGTGTCGGAGCTGGCGGAGTACGGTGCTCAACGGCGCGTCCAGGTCGATGGCATCCCCCGCCCCGGCGCGAGCGTAGCTGGCACGCTCGACGGCATCCGTCAGGGTGCGCATCGCGTCGACCTCCACTCCGTTGTCCCGCACGAGGTCATCGCCGCGCATGCGGGGACTCTCGGCGTCCGAGAGCGCGACGCCGAGGTCGAGCATGGTCGCGCGCAGCTCGGCCCACGCCGACGCCGCATCACCGCTCCGCGCCCGACCACGGCGCACGGCTCCCGTCGCGAGACGGATCGCGGCGGGGAGGAACAACAGCACGAGGATGCCGAGTGTGACGAGCACGACCGGGGTCGGGTCGAGCTGCCGCAGTTCGCCGGTCGTGCCGGCGTTGTCGCCCGCATCGCCGCGGTCGACCTCGGGGGCCGTGGTCTGCTCGGTGCTCGGCGCACTGGTCGGAGCGGGGGCGGTCGTGCCGGTGCTGCCGCCCCCGGTCGTCGTGCCCGCTGCGAAGGCGGTCGGCACGCCCAGCGAGGCCGTCGGCTCGAAGGGCACCCAGCCGACGCCGGGGAAGAGGACCTCGGGCCACGAGTGCAGCTGATCGCTGGAGACCGAGTACACCGACTCGTCTCCACGCCTCGTGTCGGTGAGCGAGCCCGGCAGGTAGCCGACCACGATGCGCACGTCCATGCCGAGGCTCTCGGACATGAGCGCGAACGCCCCGGCGAAGTGGATGCAGTACCCCGAGCGCACCTCGAGGAAGCGTGCGACCGCATCTGCGCCGGTGCCGTCGAAGCCCTCGTCGACGGGGGTCTCGAGCGAGTAGCTGAACTGACCGCGGAACCACGACTGCAGGGCGACCAGGCGGTCGTAGTCGTTCGTCTCGTCGGCTGTCACCTCCTGAGCTGTGGCGGCGATCACATCGGGCAGCTCGACCGGCTCGACGTCGGGATCGACGACCGGTTCGGCGGCGGGGATGGCCCTGATCTGCTCGAGCGTCGGGATGACGCGGGTCGATCGCACCGTGTAGTCGTTGCCCACGGCATCCGCGGTGCGGGAGGCCAGCGTGCGGTTCTCGGGGCTCACGCGCCAGGCCGCGGGGACTCCCTGGATGCTGGTGGCGGGGTAGGGCACGGGCAGCCACGAGCTCGACATCCGGATGACGCGGATGGAGGTGTTCTGCTCCTTCGTCGCGATGTCCGGACTCCACTCATCGGGTCCGAAGCCCTCGCTCTGCGCCTGGAGGTCGCCGCGGTCGGGCTCCCAGACGCGTCCGTCGAATTGCGACAGCGTGGTGAGGCGCAGATAGGGCGCGGTCTCTGCCGTGGTCGCCAGCGTGAGCACCTCGACGGGGTTCGGCTGACGAAGGTCGTCACCGAGGCGCAGTGACGCATCGACGCTGACGCCCACGCCGGTGCCGGCGATGCCCGTGCCGAGCGGCAGGGCCGGGGCGATCAGGACGGTGGACGCGAGGGCGGCGACACCGACACCGGCGGCCAGCGCGGTCGAGGTGCGCCGCGGGCTCTCGGGATTCTGTACGGCGGTGTACCGGAGCAGCAGGAGCACCAGCAGTCCGAGCGCCACGAACCATACGACGTTCGCGTCGCCGAGCGTGGCGATCATCGGCGTCGCGCCGACGGCGGCGGTGAGCAACGACGCGACGACCGCACCGCGCTGCGCGACCAGGGCATCGAGCACGATCGCGACGAACGCGAAACCCAGGCCCATCACGGCGGCGAGGCCCGGTGAAGGCTCGAGAGGGGCGACCCCGTGCACGACCTCATCCCAGGCGGAGACGGCGAGCCCCTGGAAGGCGATCAGGGTCCTCTCGGTCGGGATCACGCCGAACAGCGCGGTGCCACCCGCGACGAGCAGTGTCAGGGCTCCACAGGCCACGACGATCTGCACACCCATGGTCGCGAGGTCTCGCTGCCACGCCCGACGGCGACGCAGGACGGTGCGCACGATCATGCCCGTCAGCGCCGTGACGACGATCATCAGCAGCACGGTGGCCGACCACGTTCCGGGTGCGATCACCGAGGTGTACGGCCACATCGCGACGAGCGCGGCAGCCGCGGCGAGCACCGAGGGCACGATGACGCTCGGTGGCAGGTCGTGCTCGCGGTGCCAGGCGGGTGGAGTCGGGCGCGGGGCGGTGGTCTCAGCCTTGAACATCGGCGTCCCCCCGCCGGTCGGCCGTCGACATCGTCTGCCGCTCGGGGAGAACGTCCTCCCACGCCTCGGCGATGTCCTCTCCCAGCGCGGCGAATCGCCACCCCCGCTGTGTGGCGGCGGTCTCCGCGCCGTCCTTCGGTGCGGTCGCGAAGAGCATCGGTGCCGCCGCCCCGAACGGTCGGAGCAGCGCGGCATCCTCCTCGTCGATCTCGCCCGTGATGTACACGAGGGGTCCGGGAGGTGTGCCGCCGACCAGAGAGGCGAGATCGCGGGAGTCGCCTCTCGGCGACACCAGGGCGAGCGCGACGAGCAGTCCGTCACGATCGTCCTCATGTCCGCGCAGAGTGCCCAGCAGCACCCCGGCGCTGTCGATCACGTCGACGCCGTAGCCCTCCTGCATGAGGTGCACGGCGGCCGAGGCGCACAGCGACACGGCGGTCTCGAAAGCGGGGTCGACCTCGGTGCCGCTCGCCGCCCATCGCGCGGCGCTGCGATCGAGCACGACGAGAGCGTCGGGGCTCGACTCCTCCTCTTCCTGTCGCACCATGAGCTGCCCGCGATGCGCGGTCGCTCGCCAGTGGATGCGTCGCATCGAGTCGCCCGAGATGTATCGCCGCGGCGACAGATTGTCGCTGCCCTGACCGAGCCTGCTCGACGACGTCTGCGCGGTGCCGCCGGCGGCACCGACCCGCACCGTCAGCGGCGCGAGCGTGAACACCTCGGGCACCACGGTCACGGTTCGCGTCTCGCCGAACTCCTGTTCGCGCTGCGCCAGCCCGAACGGATCCACGGTGCGCAGCACGAGAGGGCCGACCGGCCAGACGCCTCGTCTCACGCCGGTGATGAGATAGCTCAGCCGTCCGGTCTCGGAGGGGTATTCGCCGGCGGCGTCGCCGGTGACGGCGTCGGGGAGCACATCGCGCCACAGTCCGCGCGGCATCCGCAGAGCGCGCAGCGAGAATCGCAGCGTGACCCGAGAGGTCTCGGACACGGTGATCAGATCGGTCGAGACCTGGCGAGTCACGGTGCCCGACCGGCGAGGCAGCACCACGACGAGGATCGACAGGGCGGTGACCGCGAGCAGCAGGATGCCGACGTACAGCAGGATGGCCGCACCGAGCAGGTTCGCGGCGATCACGCAGCCGAGTCCGGCGAGAAGCGCACCCGTGCCCCGGAGGGTGAGAGTCCGACGGCGACGCATGGGGGAGGAGGGTGTCAGGACCGCACGGCCACCGGCACGCGCACGCGCTCGGCGATCTGATGCAGCGCCGACTCGACGGGCTGCGCGCCGGCACGGTGGGCGCCCCGAGCGGGGAGCAGACGATGCGCGAGCACGGGTATCAGCAGGGCGGTGACGTCGTCGGGGATCACGAAGTCGCGGCCGTCGAGCGCCGCCCACACCTTCGCCGCACGGATGAGCTGCAGCGTCGCCCGCGGGCTGGCGCCGAGGTGCAGGTTCGGATCGGTGCGGGTCGCCTGTGCCAGCGCCACCGTGTACTCCTCGATCGCGGGCGCGACGTGCACCGAGCGCGCCCAGGCGATCAGGCCCGAGACGGATGCCGCATCGGCCACGGCACGCACCGCCGCCAACGGGTTGACGGTGTCGCGCTGGCGCAGCATCTCGGCTTCGGCCGCGGCATCCGGATACCCCATCGAGATGCGCATCATGAAGCGGTCGCGCTGCGCCTCGGGAAGCGCGTAGGTGCCCTCCATCTCGAGCGGGTTCTGCGTGGCGACGACGAGGAACGGGTCGGGCAGCATGTGCGTCGAGCCGTCGACCGTCACCTGTCCCTCCTCCATCGCCTCGAGCAGGGCCGACTGGGTCTTGGGTGACGAGCGGTTGATCTCGTCGGCGATCACGATGTGCGCGAACACCGCGCCGCGCTTGAACTCGAACTCGCGGTCGACCGGGTTGTAGACGCTCACACCGGTGACGTCACCCGGCAGCAGGTCGGGGGTGAACTGGATGCGTCGCACGGTCGCGTCGATGCTCGCGGCCAGCGCTCGGGCGAGCATGGTCTTGCCCACACCGGGAACGTCTTCGATGAGCAGGTGCCCCTCGGCGAGCAGGCACACGATCGCGCTCCGCACGGCATCCGGCTTTCCGTCGATCACCCGTCCGATCGAGTCGATGATGGCCGACGTCTGCGCGGCAAACTGCTCGGCGCCGACGACGGTCGGGATCAGGGGCGGATTCTCTGGCATGCGTTCCCTCTCACGTGGGCGCTGCGGTGCGCGTGAACCGATCGTATCGCCGCTGCCTGCGGATGGGGTGACAACGGAATGAACGCACGGCGGTCTCCACCCCAGACCCGGGCTCGAGGCGCTCGAGCACCTCGGACTGGTACGTGCGCAGGGTGCCGGAGAAGCGCCAGGTCGACAGGGGAGCGGCGGTGGCGGAGTCCATGACCTGCCCAGTCTGTCAAAGAGAGGGTGCGGAGATCGGCTAGACTGTTCTCGGCTCTCCGCGTGGCGGCATCCAGGCCAATTCCCCCAGGGCGGAGACGCAGCAAGGGTAACCGGGCTCTGCTGGGTGCGCGGAGAGTCACTTTCTTTTTCGGCCCACTCCACGGGGCCGATCCCGTCGAGCCGCTGTCAGCGTCCTCCGGGTCAGTCCTGCCAGGATCGTGATGTGACCAGGCCCGACATGATCAGCCCCGCCGGTTCTCCGCGCGAGAGTGCTCTCGGACGCTTCGCCTCGCCGGTGCTTCTGCTCGCCGCGATGTGGGTGGTGCAGCTCGTGGATGCGATCCTTCCGCTGTCGTTCACCGGCTTCGGGATCCGCTCGTGGGACCTGTCCGGGCTTCCCGGCATCGTCGTCTCGCCGCTTCTGCACGCGAGCTGGGCGCATCTGATCGCCAACTCCGTGCCGTTCCTCGTGCTCGGCTGCCTCGTGGCGGTCGAAGGCGCCAGACGGTTCTGGGCGGTGACCGCGTTCTCGGCGGTGATCGGCGGCCTCGGCACGTGGATCGTCAACGCTCCCGGTGCGCTGACCGTCGGAGCGTCAGGACTCGTGTTCGGGTACTTCGGCTACACCGTGATGCGGGTGTTCGCGCCCGGTCGCGTCTCGCACCGCATCCTCTACGCGGTGATCGCGCTGATCGTGATCGGCCTCTACGGCGGCTCGATGCTCGCGGGAGTCGTGGGCGTGCGCGAGGGCATCTCGTGGCAGGCGCACCTGTTCGGTGCGATCGGCGGCGGTCTCGCGGCCTTCGCCGGTCGGACATCGGCTCGACGCGCATGAGGATCGCGTCACGGTGAGTCCGAGAGCCGGCACCACGAAGAAACGAGCACCGTCGCGTTCGAAGTCGCGGTCGGCCGTGCGTCGCCGCGCCCGCCCGGCCGCTCGCCGTCGGGTGTCGCCGCGTCGTCGCGCGCAGCGGCGGCTGCAGCGCCGGCGGATGCTGCGCCGCCTGGCGATCTCCGCCGCCGTGGTGCTCCTGGTCGCCGGGGCCGCGGCGGTGGCGATCCCGCTGAGTCTGGCCCACGAGCCGCCTGTGGCGATCTGCCTGAGCGAGCCCGCGACCTTCCCCCAGGCGGGGATCGCGGGGTGGGAGGGCGAGCAGCTCGAGAACGCCGCGACGATCATGCAGACGGCATCCGCCCTCGGGTTCGGCCGCGATGGGCAGATCCTCGGGGTCATGACCGCGATGGGCGAGAGCAGCCTGCGCAACATCGACTACGGCGACTGGGAGACCAGCGGATTCACGAACCCCGACGGCAGCCGGACGACGAGCATCGGCCTCTTCCAGCAGCAGGAGTGGTGGGGCAGCGTCGAGCAGCGGATGGACCCGGCGACCGCCGCGACCCTGTTCTACGAGCGGCTCGCGCGCGTGCCGGACTGGCAGGCACTCGAACCCTCGCTCGCGATCCATCGGGTGCAGATCAATCTCGACCCGACCTACTACACGCGGTATCAGGCCGACGCGATCGCCGTCGTCGACGCGCTCTCGGCACCCTGCTGATCGTCACGACGCCGATCGTCGCGTCGCTGCGATTCTCACGGCGGGAGACCCAGCGGATCCATGGTGAGGTGCACCTAAGCTGGGGGCGTGGCGCAGAGCATCTACATCACCTCGGCCGAAGGCCATACCGGAAAGTCCACGATCGCCCTCGGCGTCCTGGACGCGCTGATGCGGGTCACCCCGCGGGTCGGCGTGTTCCGACCGATCGCGCGCTCGGTGACCGAGCGCGACGAGGTGCTCGAGCTCCTGCTCGCGCATGACGGCGTGCAGCTCGACTACGACGACTGCATCGGTGTGACCTACGACGACGTGCGCGACGACCCCGATCGGGCGCTGTCGACCATCGTCGCCCGATTCAAGGCCGTCGAGGCCCAGTGCGATGCGGTCGTGATCATCGGCAGCGACTACACCGATGTCGCCAGCCCCGCCGAACTCGGCTACAACGCCCGTATCGCGGCGAACCTGGCGGCACCCGTGCTGCTGGTGCTCAGCGGTCGCGACCAGCAGCGACAGGCCGAGCAGCTCGGCACGACGACCGCGCGCTCGGCAGCGGCGGTCGGTCAGATCGGCGCCCTGGCGCTCGCCGAGCTCGAAGCCGAGCGGGCCGAGCTGTTCGCGGTCGTCGTGAACCGCGCCGACCCCGAGGCGCTCACCGACATTGAGGCGGCGGTGACCGCGGTGCGTCCCGCGCGCAGCACTCCCGTCTGGGCCATGCCCGAGGATCGCACCCTCGTCGCGCCGTCGATCCGCGGCATCCTCGCGGCGGTCGAGGGGCGATTGATCAAGGGCGACCCCGACCGCCTCGCACGCGAGGCCCTGACGATCGTGGTGGCCGGCATGTCGATGGTCAACGTCCTGCCGCGGCTGACCGAAGAGGCGGTCGTGGTGATCCCCGCCGACCGCACCGAGGTGCTGCTCGCCACGCTGCTCGCCGATGCCTCCGGCACCTTCCCGCGGGTCGCCGGCATCATCCTGAACGGACCGTTCCCGTTGCCGGAGCCCATCGTGCAGCTGCTCGACGGCTTCCCCTCGACCGTGCCGATCATCGCGACCGACCTCGGCACCTACGACACCGCGGTGCGGGTCATGGGCGCACGCGGGCGCATCTCGCCCGAGTCGCGCACCCGCTACGACCGCGCGCTCGGGCTGTTCCAGACGCACGTCGACATCGCCGAGCTCACCACCCAGCTCGGGCTCGCCGAGTCGCGCGTGGTGACTCCGCTGATGTTCGAGTACGGCCTGATCGAGCGGGCCCGAGCCGACCGCCGCCGCATCGTGCTTCCCGAGGGCGACGACGACCGCATCCTGCGCGCCGCCGCGACACTGCTGGCGCGCGAGGTCGCCGACCTCACGATCCTCGGCGACGAGACCGCCGTCCGGGCCCGGGCCGTCGAGCTGGGCGTCGACATCGCCGCCGCGCAGGTGATCAGCCCCACCGATCCCGAGCTCGTCGAGCGCTTCGCGACCGAGTACGCACGGCTGCGCGCGCACAAGGGCATCACGGTCGCGCAGGCTGCCGACACCGTGACCGACGTGTCGTACTTCGGCACGATGATGGTGCACCTCGGTCTCGCCGACGGCATGGTCTCGGGAGCCGCGCACACCACGGCGCACACGATCCGTCCGTCGTTCGAGATCATCAAGACCAAGCCGGGCGTGACCGTCGTCTCGAGCGTGTTCCTGATGGCCCTCGCCGACCGGGTGCTCGTGTACGGCGATTGCGCCGTGATCCCTGACCCGACCAGCGAGCAGCTCGCCGACATCGCGATCTCGTCGGCGGCGACCGCCCGTCAGTTCGGCATCGAGCCGCGCATCGCGATGCTGTCGTACTCGACGGGGGAGTCGGGGTCGGGCGCCGATGTCGACAAGGTGCGTGCCGCGACAGCCCTCGTGCACGAGCGGGCTCCCGAGCTGCTCGTCGAGGGGCCCATCCAGTACGACGCCGCGGCCGACGCCGCCGTCGCGAAGGCGAAGCTGCCCGACTCGGCGGTCGCGGGGCGCGCCACGGTCTTCGTCTTCCCCGATCTCAACACGGGCAACAACACCTACAAGGCGGTGCAGCGCTCCGCCGGCGCCGTCGCGATCGGCCCGGTGCTGCAGGGCCTCAACAAGCCGATCAACGATCTGTCGCGCGGTGCGCTGGTCGACGACATCGTGAACACCGTCGCGATCACCGCGATCCAGGCCCAGGCGGAAGGGACGGCATCGTGACCGCGATCCTCGTCATCAACAGCGGGTCGTCCTCGCTCAAGTACAGCCTGCTCGACATCGAGAACGAGAACGAGCTGGCGAGCGGCCTGATCGAGCGCATCGGACAGGATGCCAGCGCGATCACCCACACCGTGCGACCCGACACGACGGCGGATGCGGTCGTCACCATGCTCGATGCGTCGTACGAGGACGAGCGGCCCGTGGCCGACCACGCAGCCGCCTTCTCGGTCATGCTCGAGCAGTTCGAGACCCACGGCCCGTCGCTCGTCGAACGCGCCCCGGCCGCCGTCGGTCACCGCGTGGTCCACGGCGGCGCGCGCTTCTACGCGCCCACCCTGGTGACGCGCAACGTCGAGGAGCAGATCGAGGAGCTCGCGGTGCTCGCCCCGCTGCACAACCCCGCGAACCTCGCCGGCATCCTCGCGGCGAAGGCCGTGTTCGCCGACGTGCCGCACGTCGCGGTGTTCGACACGGCGTTCCACCAGACGCTGCCGCCCGCGGCCTACACCTACGCGATCGACGCCGAGCTCGCGGCGCAGCATCGCGTGCGGCGCTACGGGTTCCACGGCACGAGCCACCAGTACGTGAGCGAGTCGGCGGCGGCGTTCCTCGGGCGCGACCTGAGCACGCTGCGTCAGCTCGTGTTCCACCTCGGCAACGGGGCCTCGGTCACCGCGATCGACGGCGGGCGCTCGGTCGAGACCTCGATGGGCCTCACGCCGCTCGAGGGTCTCGTCATGGGAACGCGCTCGGGCGATCTCGACCCCGCGGCGCTTGTGCACCTGTCGCGCCGCGCCGGCTACTCGATCGACGATCTCGACGCGCTGCTGAACTCGCGCAGCGGCCTCAAGGGACTCGCCGGACGCAGCGACATGCGCGACATCCTCGCCGGTCGCGATGCCGGAGACGCCGCGGCCACCCTGGCGTTCGACGTGTACATCCATCGACTCCGCGCGTACGCGGGCTCGTACATCGCGCAGCTCGGCGGTGTCGACGTCATCTCGTTCACCGCGGGGGTCGGCGAGAACGCCGCGCCTGTGCGTGCCGAGGCCATGGCGACGCTCGGGTTCGCCGGCGTCGAGCTGGATCACGGACGCAACGCGGCGCGGGAGCGCGGCATCCGCCGCATCTCGACCGACGCCTCACCCGTCACGGTGCTCGTGGTGCCCACGAACGAGGAGCTCGAGATCGCGCGGCAGACCGCCCGGATGCTCTGACGTGCGCTGACCGCTGAAGACCCGGCCGCCGAAGACCCGACCACCCGAATCCCGTTCGGGGGTTACCGCCGACGCCCCACCGCAACTACGCTTGCACAGTGGCACGGAGAGGTGCCGGAACCCCTCGTCCTTCTCCTGGAGGCTCCTGTGCCCGAAGCACTGCCCGATCTGCTCCGCGCCGACGGTGTCCTGTTCGACCTCGACGGCGTGCTGACGCCCACGGCCGAGGTGCACATGCGCGCCTGGAAGGTCGTGTTCGACGACGTGTTCGCCCGTTGGGGCATCGAACCGCCGTACACCGATGCCGACTACTTCGACTACGTCGACGGCAAGAAGCGCTACGACGGCGTGGCGAGCCTGCTGCACAGCCGCAACGTCGAGGTGCCGTGGGGGGCGGTCGACGATCCTCCCGAGGCGGAGACGATCTGCGGCATCGGCAACCGCAAGAACGACGCGTTCGCTACCTCGCTGCGCGCCGAGGGTATCGCGCCCTACCCCGGCTCCCTCGCGCTCCTCGAGAAGCTCGCCGCCGCCGGCATCCCGCTCGGCGTGGTCTCGAGCTCGAAGAACGCCGAAGAGGTGCTCGGTGCTGCCGGCATCCGCTCGTTCTTCCGCATCGTGGTCGACGGCGTCGTCGCCGAGCGCGACGGCCTGGCCTCGAAGCCGGCAGCCGACATGTTCGCCGCCGGTGCGGTCGCGCTCGGCGTCGACCCCGCCACCAGCGTCGCCGTCGAAGACGCGACCTCCGGCGCGGCCTCGGCCGCGGCAGCCGGGTTCGCGACCGTCGTCGGTGTCGATCGCGGCACCGGCGCCGATGCGCTGCGCGCCGCGGGCGCGACCGTCGTGGTGAGCGACCTCGACGCCTTCCTGTCCGACGCCGACGTGCCCGCCGACGCCCACACCGACACCCGCTCCGCCTCCGCACCCGACTCCGAGGAGACCGCATGATCGACCGCGACCGCTTCCCCGTGGACCCCTGGCGCCTCATCGAGACGCGCTACTCCGAGAGCGGGGTGGCGGAGACGCTGTTCAGCGTCGGCAACGGCTACCTCGGCCTGCGCGGCAACCACATCGAGGGGCGCGGCGCGCACGAACACGGCACCTTCATCAACGGTCTGCACGAGACCTGGCCGATCCGCCACGCCGAGCAGGCATACGGCTTCGCGGAGGTCGGACAGACGATCGTCAACGCGCCGGACGCCAAGGTCATGCGCGTGTACGTCGACGACGAGCCGATCTCGTTCGACGAGGCCGACGTGCGCGAGTACCGGCGAACGCTCGACATGCGCACGGGCGTGCTCGAGCGCACCGTCGTGTGGGAGACCCCGTCGGGCAAGCGCGTGCGCATGCGTGACGAGCGCATCGTCAGCTTCGAAGAGCGGCACCTGGCCGTGCTCCGTCTCGAGGTCGTCGTCGAGAACGCCGACGCGCCGGTGACCGTCAGCTGCCAGATGATCAATCGTCAGGACGGTGCCGGCGTCTACGCGGGCACGCCCGCCGAGGCGAAGAGCGGCTTCGATCCGCGCAAGGCCGAGAAGATCGCCGAGCGCGTGCTCGAGCCTGCCGAGTACTGGCAGGACGGGCTCCGCTCCGCGCTGTCGTACTCGGTCGCGGCATCCGGCATGACCGTCGCCGTCGTGGCCGACCACGTGATCGAGACCGAGAACGACTACACCTCCCGCACGCTGATCGAGGAGGACATCTCCAAGAACGTCTTCCGCGTGCAGGCCAAGGCGGGCGTGCCGATCACGGTGACCAAGCTCGTCAGCTATCACACCTCGCGCGGAGTGCCTGCGCGCGAGCTCGTCGACCGGTGCCGTCGCTCGCTCGACCGGGTGCGGGTCGAGGGCGTCGATGCCCAGTTCGAGCGTCAGGCCGCATGGCTCGCCGCGTTCTGGGAGCGCAGCGATGTGCAGATCGCTGGACAGGACGACATCCAGCAGGCCACCCGCTGGTGCCTGCTGCAGCTCGCGCAGGCCTCGGCGCGGGCAGACGGCACGGGGGTTCCCGCGAAGGGCGTCTCGGGGTCGGGCTACAGCGGCCACTACTTCTGGGACACCGAGATCTACGTGCTCCCGTTCCTCACCTACACCTCGCCGCAGTGGGCCCGCAACGCGCTGCGCGCACGTGTGCTCATGCTGCCCGCCGCCCGTCGTCGGGCGGCTCAGCTCAACGAGGCCGGCGCGCTGTTCCCCTGGCGCACGATCAACGGCGAGGAGGCCTCGGCGTACTACGCCGCCGGCACCGCGCAGTATCACATCAACGCCGACGTGAGCTTCGCGCTCGGCAAGTACGTGCGGGCGACGGGTGACGACGACTTCCTGCGTCGTGAGGGCATCGACATCGCGATCGAGACCGCACGCCTGTGGGCGACCCTCGGCTTCTGGCGCAGCTCGCGCATCGTCGCCGACACCAACGACGACGACGCCGTCGAGACGTTCCACATCCACGGTGTCACCGGCCCCGACGAGTACACGACGGTCGTGAACGACAACCTGTACACGAACGTCATGGCGCGCTACAACCTGCGCTACGCGGCGAGGGTCGTGCGCGAGGCTCGCGAGGCGAACGGCGAGGAGTTCGCCAGGGTCGTCGAGCGCACCGGGCTCGCCGAGGGCGAGGCCGAGGGATGGGACCGCGCGGCCGACGCGATGTTCATCCCGTTCAGCGAGAGCCTGGGCATCCACCCGCAGGACTCGCTGTTCCTCGAGCGCGAGGTCTGGGATCTCGCGCACACTCCGAAGGAGCAGCGCCCGCTGCTGCTGCACTTCCACCCGCTCGTGATCTACCGCTTCCAGGTGCTCAAGCAGGCGGATGTCGTGCTCGCGCTGTTCCTGCAGGGCAACCACTTCACACCCGAAGAGAAGAAGGCGGACTTCGACTACTACGATCCGCTCACCACGGGCGACTCGACGCTGTCGGCCGTCGTGCAGTCGATCCTGGCCGCCGAGGTCGGCTATCAGGATCTCGCGCTGCAGTACTTCCGTCAGTCGCTGTTCGTCGATCTGCACGATCTGCACCACAACGCGGCCGACGGCGTGCACGTCGCCTCCGCCGGTGGGGTCTGGACCGCGCTCGTGTGCGGCTTCGGCGGCATGCGCGACTACGCCGGTGAGCTGAGCTTCGACCCGCGGCTGCCGGCGGACTGGCCCTCGCTGTCGTACCCGCTGCAGTGGCAGGGGTCGGCGCTGCAGGTCACGATCACCGCCGACGAGCTGCGCGTGCACGTGAGCACCGGCGAGCCGGTGCCGTTCACGGTGCGCGACGTCGCCTACACCGCGGCGGTCGGCGACGACGTCGTCGTGCCGCTCGCCGACCAGGGGCCGATCCTCTCGGGACGCCCGACGCTGCGGCAGTTCGCGGATGCTCTCCGTGAGGACGGCACGCGTCTGTCGGCATCCGTCCCCGTCATCACGACCGCGATCCCGGTGATCGAGTCGACGGACTGAGGCCGTTCGAACGCCGTTCCGCAGACGCCCCATCTGCCCGCCGACGCCCCCTCGGGCGGACGCCCGGCAGGTGGGGCGTCGGTGCGCAGACGGGGCACCGGCGACTCGACAGGAACGGGGGACGGATGCTGTGCGCTCGCCCTGCCTCGATGTCGGCGGCACGCCGTAGGCTGGTGTGGTGACCACAGCCCTCTACCGCCGCTACCGCCCCGAGTCGTTCGGCGAGATGATCGGGCAGTCCCAGGTGACCGACCCCCTCATGACCGCTCTCCGGGGCGACCGGGTCGGCCACGCATATCTCTTCTCCGGACCCCGCGGCTGCGGAAAGACGACCTCGGCCCGCATCCTGGCGCGGTGCCTGAACTGCGCCGAGGGACCGACCGACGTGCCGTGCGGCACCTGCCCGAGCTGCGTCGAGCTGTCGCGCGCCGGCGGAGGATCCCTCGACGTCGTCGAGATCGACGCCGCGAGCCACAACGGCGTCGACGACGCGCGCGACCTGCGCGAGCGGGCGACCTTCGCCCCCAGCCGCGACCGCTACAAGATCTTCATCCTCGATGAGGCGCACATGGTCACACCGCAGGGCTTCAACGCTCTGCTGAAGCTCGTCGAAGAGCCGCCGGAGCACGTCAAGTTCATCTTCGCGACGACCGAGCCCGAGAAGGTGCTCGGCACGATCCGCTCGCGCACGCACCACTATCCGTTCCGCCTCGTGCCGCCCGCGGCGATGCTCGAGTACGTCGAGAAGCTCTGCACCGAAGAGGGCGTCGTCGCCGAACGCGGCGTGCTCCCTCTGGTGGTGCGTGCGGGCGGTGGATCGCCCCGAGACACCCTGTCGCTCCTCGACCAGCTCATCGCCGGATCCGACTCCCCGGCCGGCTCCGAGACGGTGACGGTCGCCTACGAGCGCGCGGTCGCGCTGCTCGGCTACACGCATGCGGCGCTTCTCGACGAGATCGTCGACGCGCTCGCCGCGGGTGACGCCGCCGCCGCGTTCCCGGCGATCGACCGCGTCGTGCAGACCGGGCAAGATCCTCGTCGCTTCGTCGACGACCTTCTCGAACGTCTCCGCGACCTGATCGTGATCGCGGCCGTGGGTGCCGGAGCATCGTCGGTGCTGCGCGGCATCGCCGAAGACGAGCTCGCACGCATGCGCACCCAGGCCGATTCCTTCGGCGCCGCGCGGCTGTCGCGCACAGCCGACGTGGTCAGCGCAGCGCTCGACGACATGTCGGGTGCCACGTCGCCGCGCCTGCATCTCGAACTCATGGTCGCGCGCGTCCTCGCCGGAGCCGCCGAGTCCGATGCCGTCGCCGCTCCCGCGGTGGGCGTGGCCCCGCGGGCGAACACCGGGGTGTCCTCCTCTACGCCCCGTGCGAGCGCTCCGACCGCTGCGCCTGCGCAGGCGGCCGCGACGTCGAGCCCGGCGACGGCTTCTGTGTCGAGCATCCCGACCGCGGCCTCCGCGCCGGCCACAGCCTCCGCCGCATCGTCTGCGCCCGCAGGCACCCCGGCGGCGCCGGAGCAGCCGAGCGTCACCGTCGAACCGATCCAGGTCGACTCTCCGATCCAGGCAGACTCTCCGGGCCTCGTGGCAGCGGATGCCGCCGAGGCGGACGAGGTCGCAGCGGCGGCCGCCGAGGCGGCAGCACCGGCCCCCGAGGTTCCCGACGGTCCGGTCACGTTCGATCGCATCACGTCGTCCTGGCCGGGCGTGCTCAAGCGCCTCGAAGGACTCAGCCGCACCTCGTGGCTGCTGGCGACCGCGGTGCAGCCACTCGCGTACGACACGGAGTCCGAGGTGCTCACGCTCGGCTTCACGAGCCAGCACGACGTCGCCAAGTTCAAGGGCACGACCCCGGGAGCCGGGCCTTCCGATCACCTGCGCATGGCGATCGAGCACGAGGTCGGAGTCAAGGTCAAGTACCGACCCGCACCCATGCCTGCCGGTGGGGCGCCGCGACAGCCGTCGTCGCCCTCCGCCGGTGCGCCGGCCGCCGACGCTCCCGCATCGGAGCCTGCGTCAGCGGGGTCGCCCCGCCCGCAGACCCGCAACGCCTCCTCGGCGTCCGTGACCGAGTGGGCGGTGGCTCCGATCCCGGCGTCGATCGACCCGGTTCCGGCCCCGGCGTCCGCCCCCGCAACGGTGCCGACACCGGCCTCTGCGGCGACTGTCGCACCGGCCCCTGCGGCGGCTGTCGCACCGGACCCTGCGGCGGCTGTCGCACCGGCGGCCGCGCGCGTCGCGCAGACCACGGAATCCTCGGCCCCCGCGCAGACCGCAGCCGGCTCGGCGGCATCCGGATCGTCTGCACCTGCCTCGGCCGCGGCCCCCGGCCCGGCGCCGCTCGACCGCGATGAGCCACCGTATCCTCTCGACGAGGAACCGCCGTACTACGACGACGAACCACCATACGACCCCGCGTACGAGCCGACTCCTGCTCGGAGTGCGCCCGCCCGGAGTGCGCCCGCCCAGGCACACCCCGCCCCGGCTTCTCCCGCCCGGGTTTCTCCTGCACAGGCCTCTCCTGCACAG
>NZ_JACAFP010000015.1 GCF_015354505.1 Microbacterium sp. UFMG61
GGGCGGGCGCTTTCGCACAGATCGAGACACCACGGCAAGGCCGAGAGCGGATGCCGGGGGTGGGCGTAGGGTCGGGGCATGAGCCACCGACGGAGACGCACGGATGCTGCGCCGCTGTTCGCGGTGGCGGCCGCGGCCTACGGTGCGAACGTCGCCCTCGGCACGGCTGTCGCGGCCAGACTCATCGATACGAGCAACTTTCGCTGGCTGCATCACGCGATCTACATCGCCACCTGCGTGAGCTCGGCCGCCGCGTTCTCGGCGATCATCTGGGGTCGCCCGAAGCACGCCAGCCGCCGTGCCGCTCTGGTCCTGGCGCCCGCCGCCGCGCCGCTCGCCGCGATCCCGTACCTCGGAACGCACGGCCGACGGCATCCGATCATCGCGCTCGCCGCAGCGCCCTTCATCATCGCGGGCCTCCTCTGCTCGCGCCTCGCCACCGACCGGAAGTGAACGCATGGAACTGCTCGACGCCATCCGCCGCCGCAAGACCACGAACGGGCCCTTCCTGCCCGACCCGGTGTCGGAGGAGCATCAGCGCATCCTGCTCGAGGCGGCCGGCCGCGCACCCTCGCAGCTGAACAGCCAGCCGTGGCGGTTCGTGGTCATCGAGAACCGCGACACGATCGACCGGATCGCACGCATCTCGGGCGAGAGTATGACCGAGGCGATGTCGAACGGCACGTTCTTCGAGCGCTACAAGCCGTACTTCCGGTTCAGCCAGGCTGAGATGGAGCAGAAGCGCAGCGGGATGCTGTTCGACAAGCTCCCCGCAGCTCTTCGTCCGTTCACGAGCCAGGTGTTCACCAAGCGCGGCCAGAAGCTGATGAACACCTTCGGGGTGCCCAAGACCCTGGGTGAGGAGAACCACAAGCTCGTCGCCGGCTCGCCGCTGCTGCTCGGCGTGATGCTTGATCGCAGCGAGTACCGGCCGGGCCAGCTGTCGTCGTTCTACTCGGTGTTCAGCATGGGCGCCGCGATGGAGAACGTCTGGCTCACGACGGTCGAGCTCGGCATGGGCATCCAGTTCATCTCGTTCCCGATGGAGGTTCCCGGCCGCTGGGAGGAGATCATCGACCTGCTCCACGTGCCGGACGACCTCGAGCTCATGGCGGTGTACCGCCTCGGCTATCTGCCGCCGGAGCAGCGCCGACCGGCGATCGACTGGTCGAGCCACCAGCGCAAGCTCGCCTCGCAGTACGTGTTCCGCGAGAGCTGCGACCAGCCTCAGCAGGGGTGGGATGCTCCGCCGCCGGGCGCGGCTTCCTGAATCACTGGCGCGCAGATGCTACACCTGCCGCATCCTTGCGACATGTGTAGCATCCTCGCTACAATGACGAGATGGACGTCCCGGAGCTTCTCGATGCACTCGGCAGTACCCCGAGCGCATCGGCGCGCGCGACCGGACTCGCGCGCTCGACCATCCAGCGCGTTCGCGACGGCAAGTCTTCGCCGACCATGGAGACCCTGCGAGAGCTCGCACTGGCGGCCGGCTACGACATCGACCTGGCCCTGGTGCCCGCGAGCGATCCGGCAGCCGCGGTCGCGGCTCGGGTGATGGCGGATCCCGCGACGCCGGCGAGAGAAGACCTCGCGGGTTGGGGACTGGTCGATTCGGATGAGGTGGAGGCGATCGCGCAGTGGGTGTCGCGGCTCGAGCGTCAGGCACCTGATGGCCGCAGGCGGCTGCTGGAACTGGCTGGTCGCTCTTCAGCGCCGCAGCATCGGAAAGGCGCACGGTTCTTCGCTCCGAGATCCGACTTCAGCCAGGAACAGATGATCGATGTGGCCGGGGGTGCGATCGGACGAGGTGAGGGAGCGCTCTCGGGAGTGGCTGCTGCGGCGGTCTATCTCGGCCACGCGCCGGATCCGGGACCGATCGTGGTGTGGACGATCGAGACGGATGCAGCGGCCGATCGGTTGGCCGCGACTCTGCGCGAGGTCGATGAGTATCAACCGGCAGGGGTGCTCCTGGCGCCGACCATGCGTCCCTACCTGGTCGACGTGATGATGCCTCCGGTCTGGCATCACCGGATCGTCGCACCGATCCAGGCGGCTATCGACCTCTATGGGCTGGGCTACACCGACCTGGCTGACGAGATCACGGAAGGGTGGTGACTCGGGATGAGCGCGTGGGGTGAGAATCCGGACCGTGAGGAGAAATGGGGCCTGACGTCGGCGGAGTTCGCCGAGCGTGCAGCTGCGAACCGGGCGCGTCACCAGGCAGGATCGAGCCCCCGCGACCCCTTCGCCGGTGACACGACGCGTCAGCTGCGCACGGGGAGGATCACCTGGCGTCCGGGGTCGGTCGACTTCGACCGCATCAGGCCGTCCACGGTGGAGCGTGCGCTCTTCCGACTGGAGAAGTCGCTGCCGGAGCTGGTGTGGAACGCGGCGGCCCTGGAGGGGAACACCTTCACGCTGCCCCAGGTGCAGACACTGCTCGACGGGGTGACCGTCGGCGGCAAGAGGATCGAGGAAGCGGAGCAGATCCTCGCGCTGAGCGAGGGCATGGACATGATGATCCGGGCCGTGCGCGATCGGTCGTTCTCCCTGAACAAGGGGATGAGCGACCGCATCCACGGCGCGGTCGCCAAGCATGAGGCGATCGAGTCCGGCGCCTTTCGGGGCGAAGGAGTGGTCAACGGCGGCGGCGCCGTGCGCCTCGCCGCTGGCGGGACCGTGGACGGCGACCCCGCCGGAGCCGGTGGTGAGCAGCTGCAGGCGGACTACCGGAACCTGCTCGCGGCGCTGGACGCCCTCGCCGATCCGCGAGCTCGCGCGCTCGTGTACTTCGCCTCCGCGACGCGATCGCAGTTCTACTTCGACGGGAACAAGCGCACCGCGCGCATCATGATGACGGGTGCGCTGATCGATGCGGGATACGAGCCCGTGAACATCCCGTTCGCGAGACAGGAGGAGTTCAACGTCGCGCTCGATGAACTCTTCCGCACCGACGACGGCACGCGTCTCGTGGAGTTCCTCACGACCTGCACGATGATCGACACGGAATGACTGCGCCCTCGAGCTGAACCTCAGCTCTCCTTCGTCCGCGGCTGCGGCTTCAGATCCTGCAGGGCCGGCCCCTCGATGCGTGTGCCGTCGGCCGTGAAGCGTGAGGCGTGGAGCGGACAGTCCCATGTGCACTCGGCGTCGTTCCAGGCGAGGATGCCGCCCAGGTGCGGACACACGGCCGACACGGCCCGGGTGACGCCGTCGACGGTCGAGATCGCGACCGGGCGTCCGCCGCGGTTCGCGACCACGCCCTGTCCCTCGGCCGGCTTCGGAACGGGAACGGGCCGGCGTTCGGCATCCACCCATCCGCTCGTCGCAGCGGCCGCGACCTTCGCCCCTTCGGCGGCACCTCGGGCGAGGTCTGCGGGAACGGTGAGTCTGGTGCCGATCTTCACCATCCACGACGGCCGGTCGTGCCAGCTCGCCCCGAGGATCTCGGCGGTGAGGCGCAGTGCCGCGGCGGGCGCGTTGGACAGGCCCCATTTCGCGTAACCGGTCGCGAAGCGCACGACACCGAGTCCGCGCGGCATCGCCCCCACGAAGGGGATCTGATTGTGCGATTCGTAGTCCTGCGCAGCCCAGCGGTGGGTCTCTTCCGCATCCGGGAAGTACTGGCGCGTCCACTCGACGAGCCCGTCGATCGCGGCGGCCTCGCTGTCGGATCGCCCGACCGGGTGCCCGTTGCCGCCCACGACGAGCCGCGCCGCACCACCCGGACCGTCAGCGGGGGAGACGGGGCGGATCGACCGCGTCGCGCCGTCGACCGAGATGAAGGTCGAGTCCGGCAGGTCGCCGGCGATCGAGAACGAGACGCAGTACGAGCGGAACGCCCGCATCTTCGTGAAGTACAGACCGCGGTCCAGGATCGGCGATCCGGTGGCGATCACGATGTGCTCCGCGAACATGGGCCCCGCCGTGGTCTCGACACGGGGGTCGGGCAGCACGTGGGTCGCGGTCACCCGGACGCCGGTGTGCAGAGCCCCGCCCGCCGCGAGCAGCTCCTCGGCGAGCGCCTGCGCCACGAGGGCCGGATCGATCGTCACCTGCTCGTCGAGCGCGACGGCCCCGAACACGGGGAATGCCAGCGACGAGAGCTGGGCACGCGTGAGCATCCTGGTCGGCAGGCCCGCGTCGCTCGCCGCGGCGTGCACCTCGTTCAGCGTCTCGAGCCCGGAGGGGTCCTGCGCGTACGAGTGATCGGTGCGCCGCTCGTACGAGACGCCTGCCTGATCGGCGAAGGCGAGGAGCCAGTCCATGCCCGCCCGGTTCGCATCGACATAGGCCTGCACGAGCGGAGCGGGGTGGTGGCGACGGATCTCGGCGAGACGCTTGCCCTGCAGCAGCGACAGTTTGCCGGTGTTCGCTCCGGTCGCGAGCTGGGCCACCTCGCCCGCCTCGATCACCGCGACGTCGAGGCCCGCGCGGCTGAGCATGACGGCGGTGGTGAGTCCGGTGAGGCCGGCGCCGACGATGACGACGTCGTGCCGCGCGCCGGGGTCGAACGGTGTGCCGGTGGGCGGAGTCCGGTCGAGCTTCCACAGTGGCTTCATGGGGACAGTCTCGACCCGGCGCCGCTCGGCGCGCACCCGGTTGACAATCGACGGATGCATCGGCGGTGCGCGGCTAGAGTTGCCGCGTGACCCCTCGGCGCCTGCTCCTCGTCTTCGTGGGCGGCAGCATCGGCACCGCTGTGCGGCTGGCCGTGGAGCTGTGGATGCCGGATGCCGGCGGCTTCCCCACCGCGACGCTGCTGGTCAATGTGGTCGGCTCGCTGCTCATCGGCGTGGTCGCCGCGCGGCTCGCCTCGACCGCCGGTGTGCGGGTCTTCCTCGGCACGGGCGTGCTCGGCGGTTTCACGACCTACAGCGCGTTCATGACGGGCACGGTGGTGTTGTGGGCGGATGCTCCGCTGCTCGCGTTCGTCTACGCGGCGGGCAGTCTCGTGCTCGGCCTCGCCGCGGCGGCGCTGGGGCTGCGTCTCGGACGCCCCCGCCGATCTGCGCCCCGCGCAGGAGCTGACGCATGAGTCCGCTGCTGTTCGTCGGCGCCGGGCTCGCCCGCGCGGGAGCTGACGCATGAGTCCGCTGCTGTTCGTCGGCGCCGGGCTCGCCGGCGGAGTGGGCGCCGTGCTGCGCTACCTCGTCGATCTCGGTGTCGCGAAGGCCGTCGGTCGCCGCTTTCCCTGGGGCATCCTGATCGTCAACCTCAGCGGGTCCTTCGCGCTCGGCATGGTGACCGCGGCCCTTCCCTCCGAGGCATTCCTGCTGGGAGCCGGCCTCCTGGGTGGCTACACGACCTTCAGCACCGCGATGCTCGACACGGTCCTTCTGTGGCACGACGGCGAGCGTCGCGCATCCGTCGTCAATGCCGTGGGGATGCTGCTGCTGGGTCTGCTCTTCGCCGGCCTCGGGCTCGCGCTCGGGTCTGTGCTCTGAACGCCTCAGGCGCTGTGCTCCGAACGCCTCAGGCGGCGTGCTCGCACCGCTGATGATGCCGCCGCGCGCCGGGCGAATCTCCAGGTTCGGGGTGCAGAATGTACAAACGTACATGTACGCGCGTACAGACACATGTACACCCGTGATTGCGCAGGGGGATCGATGAGTGAGGGCACACGCCGCCGCCGCGATCCCGAGGCGCGCCGTCTCGAGATAGTCACGGCCGCTGCCGAGCTGATCGTCGAGATCGGCGTCGACGCTCTCACGCACCGCAAGGTCGCCGCCCGCGCGGGCGTGCCGCTGGGCGCCACCACCCAGTACTTCGCCACTCTCGACGACCTGCGCGAAGCGGCGATCGGTGCGCTCGCCGCTGAGATCGAGGCGCGCATCGACGAGACCAGGAAGGCCGTGGTCGTCGAAGGAGTCACTCCCGAGGGGCTCGCGCGACTCGTGCACCAGGGGCTCACGGATGCTCGCGCGATCCAGGCAGACCGCGCCGTCGTCACCGCGGCCGTGCACGACCCCCGGGTCCGCGCGTTCGCCCGACAGTGGTCCGACGAGGTCGTCGGATTCATCGCCCCCGTTCACGGATTCGACAGGGCCAGGGCGGCCGCCGTCTTCATCGACGGCGTACTCTGGCATGCACAGATCCACGACGAGCCGCTCGACGAAGAGCTCATCCGCGACGCCCTCGCCGGGATCCTCACTCCGCGACAGGCGTCCCCCACAGCATCCACCGCCGCAGCATCCGCCTGATCCGACCGAGAGAGAATCCGCCCTTGTCGAACCTCGCCGTCCTGAGTCTCAAGAACCGCGCGCTGATCGCCCTGATCACGATCGTCGCCGCCGTGTTCGGCGGGCTCGCTCTGACGAACCTCAAGCAGGAGCTCATCCCGTCGCTCGAACTGCCCAACCTCATGGTCATGACCACGTACCCGGGCGCCTCGCCCGAGGTCGTCGAGAACGATGTCTCGACGCCGATCGAGTCGGCGATCCAGGGCGTGCCGGGGCTCGAGGGCACCACGGCGACGAGCACGACGAACGCCTCGATCGTGCAGGCGACGTTCGCCTACGGCACGAACCTCGCGACCGCCGAGCAGAAGATCCAGCAGGCGATCAACCGCATCTCGGGTCAGCTGCCCGAAGACATCAGTCCGCAGGTGCTCGCGGTGTCGATCGACGACTTCCCCGTGATCCAGGTCGCGGTCACCGGATTCGATGACGCCGAGAACGCCCAGGCGGAACTGACGAGCGTCGCGATTCCCGATCTCGAGGACGTCGACGGCGTCAACGCCGCACAGCTCATCGGCGGCGTCGGTCAGCGCATCACGATCACGCCCGACGTCGCGGCGCTCGCGGCTCTGGGGCAGAGCACGCAGGCCATCAGCACCGCACTGCAGCAGAACGGCACGCTGTTCCCCGGTGGCGACATCACCGAGAACGGCCAGACCCTCACGGTGCAGACGGGGGCGAAGATCACGTCCGTCGAGGAGATCGCGGCACTGCCGTTGGTCGGCACCGAGGCGACGGTCGGAGACGTGGCGACGGTCGTGCAGGAGTCCGACCCGATCTCGTCGATCTCGCGTGTCGACGGTGAGGACGCCCTGTCGATCTCGATCACGAAGCTCCCCGCGGCCAACACGGTCGAGGTCTCGCAGGGAGTGATCGCCGCGCTCGACGAGATCGGCGAGGCGTTCCCCGACGCCACGTTCACGATCATCTTCGATCAGGCGCCGTTCATCCAGCAGTCGATCGAGACCCTCGCGACCGAGGGTCTGCTCGGCCTCGCGTTCGCGGTGATCATCATCCTCGTCTTCCTGCTGTCGATCCGGTCGACGCTCGTGACGGCGATCTCGATCCCGACGAGCGTGCTCATCACCTTCATCGGTCTGCAGGCGTTCGGATACTCGCTGAACATCCTGACCCTCGGCGCGCTCACGATCGCGATCGGTCGCGTGGTCGACGACTCGATCGTCGTGATCGAGAACATCAAGCGGCATTACGTCGGCGATGCCGACAAGGGCGACGCGATCCGCCTCGCCGTGCGCGAGGTCGCGATGGCCGTGACCTCGTCGACCATCACCACGGTCGCGGTGTTCCTTCCGATCGTGTTCGTCGGCGACATGGTCGGCGAGCTCTTCCGACCGTTCGCGATGACCGTGTCGATCGCGATGGTGGCCTCGCTGCTCGTGTCGCTCACCATCGTGCCGGTGCTCGCGTACTGGTTCCTCCGCCCCGGCAAGCCGCTGCTCGACGAGAACGGCGTGCAGATCGACCCGGAAGACCCCGCCGCACCGCCGACGCCGCTGCAGCGCGCGTACCGGCCGATCCTCGGGTGGACGCTCAAGCACTCGGGCGTGACCGTGATCCTCGCCGTCGTCGTGCTCGGTGCCACGCTCGCCGCCGCGCCTCTGATGAAGGTGAACTTCCTCAGCGACTCGGGTCAGAACACCATGACCGTGACTCAGGACCTCGGCCCGACCGCGAGCCTCGAGACCAAGTCGGAGGCGGCTGTCGCCGTCGAAGACGCTCTGATGGAGATCGACGGGGTCACCACGGTGCAGGCGTCGATCGGATCCAGCGGCTCGGCCCTGCGTGACGCGTTCTCGGGCGGAGCGGGCATCACCTACTCGGTGCTCACCGACTCGGACGCCGATCAGGAGGAGCTCCGCGCCGCGGTGCAGGATGCCGTGAAGGATCTCACCGACGTTGGAGAGGTGTCGGTGCAATCGGCCGCAGGCTTCGGCTCGAGCGACATCGAGATCTCGGTCTCCGCCTCGAACGCCGACGATCTGCAGACCGCCACCACCGCCGTGGTCGACGAGCTCGACGGTCGCGACGGCGTCGGGCAGGTCACCGACAACCTCGCCGCGGCGCTGCCGTACCTGGCCGTGGTCGTCGATCGGGATGCCGCCGCGCAGCGCGGTCTCTCGGAAGTGGCCGTCGGGTCGATCGTGTCGAACACGATGCGTCCGCAGCAGGTGGGCACCGTCGAGATCGACGACACCGCACTCACGATCTATCTCGCATCGGCCGAGCCGCCCACGACCGCGCAGGCTCTGCGCGAGCTGACGATTCCGACGCCGCTCGGGGTCGTGCAGCTGCAGGAGATCGCGACCGTCGAGGAGCGCAACGGCCCCACGTCGATCACGACCGAGCAGGGCCGCCGCACCGCGACGATCACGGTGCCGCCGGCATCCGACAACCTCGCCGTGGCGACCCAGTCGGTGAACGAGGCGCTCGCTGCGGTCGACCTGCCCGACGGAGCCTCGGCCGAGGTCGGTGGCGTCGCGACGCAGCAGGCCGATTCGTTCTCGCAGCTCGGTCTCGCGATGCTCGCCGCGATCCTGATCGTCTACGTCGTGATGGTGGCGACCTTCAAGTCGCTGCGCCAGCCGCTGCTGCTGCTCGTGTCGGTGCCGTTCGCGGCGACCGGTGCGATCCTGCTGCAGATCATCACCGGTGTTCCGCTCGGTGTCGCATCGCTGATCGGTGTGCTGATGCTCATCGGCATCGTGGTCACCAACGCGATCGTGCTGATCGACCTCGTGAACCAGTACCGCGAGAAAGGGCTCTCGACCATCGACGCGGTCAGGGCCGGTGGTGAGAAGCGTCTGCGCCCGATCCTCATGACGGCGCTCGCGACGATCTTCGCGCTGACCCCGATGGCGCTCGGCATCACCGGGCACGGCGGATTCATCTCGCAGCCGCTCGCGATCGTCGTGATCGGCGGACTCATCTCGTCGACCGTGCTGACGCTGATCGTTCTGCCGACGCTCTACAACCTCGTCGAGGGTGCGAAGGAGCGGCGCCTGGCCCGCAAGGCCGGTTCGGGCGATGACGGTTCTGCGCCGGTCGACGCATCGGCGCCGTCGGATGGGCCCGTGCCCGCGGACGGACGCGTGCACGCAGGTGCGGGTGCCGGTGGTGACTCGGGTCTGCCGCACGCGAACCAGCTGACCCGCCGGGAACTGCGCGAGCGGGGCGAGTAGCCGGAGCCGCGTTCACTACTCAGCATGAGAACGCGCGATGCCCGCCCGGAATCGGCTTCCGGGCGGGCATCGGCCGTCTCCTGCTGAGACGTGACTCAGAGCTCGGTCGCTGACGAGCTCAGTCGAGCGTGATGCCCGACTGCAGCGTCCAGGTCTCGCCCGGGGCGAGTCGACGGAGGCCGACGCCGCTGTTCAGCGCGTCGGCGGGTGCGGTCATGGGCTCGATCGCGACGGCGAGAGACTGACCGGGGTACTTGTCGGTCGTGTAGACCTGCACGACGTCGAAGCCCTCGCCCTGCCAGACGGTGAGGCGTCGTCCGTCCGGCGCGGTCAGCGAGTGCCGCACCAGACCGTCGGCGTCGCGGTCGAGGTCGGTGAATCCGGTGTCGAGGCTCACATCGCCCAGGCGCACCCCGTCTCGCAGAGCGGCATCGGCGGGACTGGTGCCCGTCGGCAGCATCCGTTCGTCGGTGTCGAAGGCCGTGTGCGCCGGAACGGTGAGCACGAGGTCGTGCGGGTCGACATCGCCGATCGTGACGAACGGATGCGTTCCGAGGGCGACCGGCGCCGCGGTCGCGGATCGGTTGGTGAGCGCGTGCGTCACATCGATGCCGTCGGCGCGCAGCACATAGGTCACGCTCGTCTCGATCAGGTACGGGTACCCGGTCTGCGGCACGATCGTGGCGCTCAGCGTCGTCGCGGATGCCGTCTGCTCGATGTCGTACGACGTGAAGCGCAGGAGCCCGTGGCTGGCGTTGCCGAACTTCGGCTCGATGATCGCGAGCTGCCGCTCGGTGCCGTCGTCGCTCCAGCGGCCGTCGCGCACGCGGTTGGGCCACGGCGCGAGCACGACGCCCGAGCATGACGGCGTCGGCGCGTCGAGGGGATACGGGGCGATCAGGTCGACGGAGCCGATGCGCAGCGAGCGGAGAGAGGCGCCGACCTGCGCGACCTGTGCGCTGACGTCGCCGAGCTGGAGGTGCACCTGGGTGCCGGTGGGGGATGCGGAGTTCACCCCGCAATCGTATGGCGCGACGCCGGAGCGAGGAGACCGAGGCCGGAGCCTGGGGGACTGAGGGGTCTCTCAGGTGGGACCGCTACACTTGTTGCGTCGGCTTCGGACACCCGCGCAGTGCGCGGACGTTTTTGTGTAAGAAGTGTGAGTCCAGGGGCCGATGGTGAGCGTCGCTCGACGCTAATCAACCATCACATGAATGGCCCCGGCCGCTGACAGTCCGGAACCCCGTCCGATCGCATCCGATCCGGCGCAGGGTGCTCGCGCGTGTGCGCGGCGCCGTTCTCGTGCGAGAACTCAGAAGGACACACCCATGCCCAAGAACAAGAAGCCCCGCGGCGGACGTCCCGCCGCCAACTTCGAGCCGCGCTACGGCGCGAACAAGACCTCGTTCCACGATCGCCGCGCCGGTGGTCGTGACGCAGGACGCGACGCCCGCGATACGCGCGACTCGCGCGACGCCCGTGGCGGACGTGCGGATGCCGGCGAGCGCCGCACCGCATCGGCCGGCGTCGACCGTCGTCCCGGCAGCCGCAGCGTCGGCCACCGCGGATACCGTCCCGCAGAAGAGGGTGGCGCTCCCAAGCAGCGCTGGAGCGCTCAGGAGCGCGCAGGTCGGGATGAGGCCCGCGGCATCCGCAACCGCGCGGAGTCGGGTCGCCACAACGCCCCGCACAACCGCGACGAGCGCCCCCGCTTCGACGACCGCGGTGAGCGTCCGCGTTACAACAGCGACCGTCCGACCGGCGGCCAGCGCTTCACCCGCGACGACCGTCCCCGTCGGGACGACCGTGGCGGCCAGCGTCCGACCGGTCCCGGCACGTACCGCGATGAGCGCGGCGGCCAGCGTGACGAGCGTCCGCGCCGTGACGACCGCGGTGCCGGCACGCAGCGCCAGGGTTTCCGTGACAACGATCACCGCGATGGTGGACGGCCGGGTCGTGACGACCGCCGTGACCAGCGTTCCGGCGGCTTCCGCGACGATCGCGGTGGCCAGCGCTTCTCCCGTGACGAGCGTCCTTCCCGCTCGGGCGACCGCACCGAGCGTCCGCGCTTCGACCGCGACGAGCGCCCGCGTCGCGACGAGCGTGGCGCAGGCCTGCGTCGTGACGACCGCGGCGGCTTCGACCGTCCCGAGCGCTCCTACGACGCAGACCGTGCGCGTCGTGCCTTCGACCGTGACCGCACTCAGCGTGCGATCGAGGGTGGCCGCGACGAGCGTTCGCGTCCCTCGACCGGTGGCGCGTACCGCACCGAGCGTCCGCGCCCGTTGACGTCGGACACCCGTGGGCGGCCGTCGCGCAACGAGCGTCCCAGCCGCAACGACTGGAACGCCACGGCGGCACCGGCCAAGAAGTTCGAGCAGACCGATGACGTCGTGCACGAGCGCCTCGAGGCGAAGTCCGTCGCAGCGGTCGAGGTCGACGGCGTGACGTTCGGCGACCTCGGTCTCGGATCCAACATCGTCGAGACCCTCGTCGGCATGGGGGCGGCGACGCCGTTCCCGATCCAGGCGGCCAGCATCCCCGCTGTGCTCGCGGGTCGCGATGTGCTCGCTCGCGGTCGCACCGGCTCGGGCAAGACCATCGCCTTCGGCGCACCGCTCGTCGAGCGCGTGCTGCAGTCGCAGGCCGGCAAGCGTCGTGAGTTCGGTCGGTCGCCGCGCGCGATCATCCTCGCTCCGACGCGCGAGCTCGCGCTGCAGATCGACCGCACCATCCAGCCGATCGCCCGCAGCGTGGGCCTCTTCACCACGCAGATCTACGGTGGCGTGCCGCAGGGCCGCCAGGTGGGTGCGCTCAAGAAGGGCGTCGACATCGTCATCGGCACGCCCGGTCGCATCGAGGACCTCATCAACCAGGGCAAGCTCGATCTTTCGGACTGCCGCATCGCGGTGCTCGACGAGGCCGACCACATGTGCGAGCTCGGATTCGTCGAGCCCGTGCAGCGCATCCTGCGTCACACGGCCGACGGCAGCCAGAAGCTCCTCTTCTCGGCCACGCTCGACCGTGAGGTCGCGGCTCTCGTCGACGAGTTCCTCGTCGACCCGGCCGTCTACGAGGTCGCCGGTGAGGACCAGGACTCGAGCACGATCGAGCACCGCGTGCTCGTGATCGAGCACCGTGACAAGGCCGACATCCTCACCTCGCTCGTCGACCGCGCCGGCAAGACCCTGGTCTTCGCCCGCACGCGTGCGTACGCCGACATGCTCGCCGAGCAGTTCGACGACGCCGGCATCCCCGCGGTCTCGCTGCACGGTGACCTCAACCAGGCCAAGCGCACGCGCAACCTCGAGCGTCTGACCTCGGGCCGCGTGAGCGTGCTCGTCGCGACCGACGTCGCCGCCCGCGGCATCCACGTCGATGACATCGATCTCGTGGTTCAGGCCGACGCTCCGGACGAGTACAAGACGTATCTGCACCGCTCGGGCCGTACGGGTCGCGCGGGTCGTTCGGGTCGCGTCGTCACGCTGATCACGCGTCAGCGCCAGCGTCGCATGACCGAGCTGCTGGAGCGTGCCGAGATCGACGCGCCGTTCGAGACCGCTCGCCTCAACGATGACCTGATCGAGGAGATCGCCGGTCGCATGCCGACTGCGGCAGACCTCACGGCCTGATCCGTCACGACGAAGGCCCCGTCCCTGCGAGGGCGGGGCCTTCGTCGTGCGTAAGGGTGTGTGCTTTCGGGCGGTGAACTCCCTGTGGGGCGGAGGAGTGCGCTCGGGTCGGCCTCCCCACGGGGAGTTCACCGCCCGACACAATCTCCCTCTTTACCGCGCGCCGGGCTCAGCCCAATTCGTGCACGTGCACCGCTGTGGTCACGCTCGTGCCGTTCAGGTCGAGATACAGGGTGCCCTCGGTGACGGTGATCGTCATGGTGTTGCGCCGTTCGATGAGCGGCGCGGCGGACTCGATGAAGCCGGAGTCGAAGCTGTAGACACGGATGTCCTCGGCGCGATGGATGCGCTTGTCGGCCCACGGTGCCATGACCTTCACGGGATCGCGGTGCGTGTAGACGACGGTGCGCTCGGCGAGGCGCGACGCGTAGTGCAGCCTTTCGGCGTCGGGGGCGCCGACTTCGATCCACGCCGTGATCGCGCCGGTGAGGTCGCGGGCGATGACGGCCGGCTCCTCGGTCGACGACACGCTGCCTCCGAAGGCGATGCCCTCGGTGAACTCGAGCCCGTAGGCGAGCACGCGGGTCAGCATGTACGCGTCGGTCTCGGACGGATGTCGGGCGGCGCGCAGCGCGTAGTCCTCGTAGACGCCCCGATCGGTGTCGGCCAGTTGGACCTCGAACGTGTGCATGGTGGAGCCGGTAGCCATAATCTCCGAGCCTACGGGCTGCGACACTGCCGGCCAGACGAGCGGAGGCCGACGGCGACCGTCAGAACAGCATCGGCTGTGCCGGCATTTCGGCGCTCGACCCCGTGGTGCGGAAACCGACCGACGTCGTCACGCGGCCGCCGCCCTGTGACTCGTTCTGGCTCCAGACCGAGCCGACGTGGCCCTGCCCGCCGCGTGTCCCGCGTGCCGGGTAGTCATCCTCGTGTCGCCCGTCGAGCCCGTGCAGCCGGATCAGCGGACGTGTCCGTTTGGCGAGCCATTGGCGGTAACCCTTCGGCGCTTCTGCCGCGACGCCGGGATAGAGGCCGAGATACGACGAGACGAGGTCGGGCCGAGCCTCGCCCAGCCACTTCATGAACCACGGCTTCACGCCCGGCCGCAGATGCAGCGCTCCGTAGATCACGCGACTCGCGCCCGCCTCCTTGATGCGCCGCAGCGCGGTGTCGATCGCATCGATCGAGTCCGTCATGTGCGGCATGATCGGCATGAGGAAGACCGTGACGCGGAAGCCGGCATCCCTCAGCGCCCGCACGGTGTCGAGCCGCGCCTGGGTGGTGGGCGTGCCCGGCTCGATCGTCTTCTGCAACTCGTCGTCGTACATCGCGATCGACATCTGGATGTCGACGGGCACGCGCTGTGCGGCTTGCACCAGCACGGGGATATCGCGCCGAATCAGCGTTCCCTTGGTCAGGATCGAGATAGGGGTGCCCGAGTCCGCCAGAGCCTCGATGATCCCCGGCATGAGCTTGTAGCGACCCTCGGCGCGTTGGTACGGGTCGGTGTTCGTGCCCAGTGCGACGGTCTCGTGCTGCCAGCTGCCACGGCGCAGCTCCTTCTGCAGCACCTCGACGACGTTCGTCTTGACGACGATCTGCGAGTCGAAGTCCGCACCGCCGTCGAGGTCGAGGTACTCGTGGGTTCCGCGAGCGAAGCAGTTGTGGCTGATGACCCCATTGGCGATGAAGTCTCCCGTGCCGGTCGTGATGTCGAGGAGCTCTTGCTCTCCCCGGATCGGCATGATGTCGATCACCCGCAGATCTGCGGCGCTCTTGACTGCGGTCCCCTCGATGGAGAGTTTGCGGGTGATCGCTGGCGAACAGATCGCGAAGAACCGATGGCGGCTGGGAAGCCCGCCGACGACCCGTACAGTCACTACGCCGCTCGGGCGTGGATCTTCGACGACGTGAGGTATGCCGAATACCTGCATGCTGCGCTCGATCAGAGCGATGATCTCTGCATCCTTGTTCGAGATTCTCAGCACACCACGTGAACAGCTTCCCTCTGCATCGAAGATTCCGGCCAGGAATCCCGCGTGCCAATGGATATCGGGAGAGCGCGGAGTGCGGATCAGCGACTCGATCGTCTCGACGTTGCGCCTGGCTGCGGTATGGATCGCGTCGGCGGCGCTGCGAGTCGTGCTCGCTTCTGCGAACGGTCTGGTCCTCGTCTGGACCCCTTCGTTCTCGAGAAACTGTCGAGTTCTGTCGAGAGCCTCCGCGTCGATCAGTGCGAGGCGGAAACTGTGGATCTCTCGCGCTCTGGTCGCGCTCGGATAGGCGCCGTGGAAGATCATCCCGTCCCCTCGGATCATGCCCGAGAGATAGCCGCGACGATACCCGACAGAGCGAACGTCGACCGTGGCCCCCGCGGAGCCCACACCGAATCCGACAAGTCGATTGTTCGTCGTGAGATGCGGTCTCTGCCCGGAATCAGCATTCGCGACATGCTTCCAGCCGCGCTCCGTGAGAAATCGATGATCTCCGCTCGCGACGAGCGTGGTTCCGTCGGCGAGCGTGACCCTGTAGGCCTGCTTCTTCGTCGTCCACTTCGCCTGAATCGTGGTGCGAACGTAACGGCGGAAGCTGCCCCGCCGCTCGGTCCCGATGATCTCGTCGCCGATCTCGAGTGAACGCAGAGGGCGCTGGCGACCATCACCGCAAAGGATGAGGGTGTCGGGTGATAAGCAGTACACGCATGCATGGCTGCATCCGCGGTACGGGTTGATCGTCCAGGCGAAGGGCATGCGCGATGCGCCGGGAACATGGTTGAGGGCCGACTTCGACAGCACCTCGTGGAACGTCATTCCCGCGAACTCCGGGGTGGTCACGGAGCGGACGATGCCGGCACGGTTCTCAAGCCCGGGCAGAGCCGAGTCATCGATCTCTCCGACTTTCTGCCCCTGCCACCGCATACTTCATTCGAACATATGAACGACAGTCAAGTCAACCTGCGACCGATATGCCTTCGACTGTCTCAGCGAGCACCCGGCCACGGATGGGTGACAATGGAGGCATGCTCTCCTCGCCGCAGCCTCAGCATGCGGCCCGGCGTTCCCGCGTGCTCGGAGCTTCCCTGCCCCTCGGTCTCGCGGTGACCGCCGTCGGCATCCTGCTGTCGATCTCGGGCGCCTCGACCGAGATTCCTGCCGAGTCCGAGCAGGCGCTCCCCGAGCCCGTCATGATCGCGTCCGTGCCCGAGGTGAAAGTCGGTGCGACGACCGCCGCCGATCCGTGCTCCGAGCCGAGCGTCCTCGAGGCGATCGCGGTGGCGGATGATGCGGCGATCATCGCCGGCTTCGGGGGCGGTGAGAGCTTCCGGGCCGCCGTGGTGGCGGGAAACGCGCCCTGCGTCTCGCTCGCCGACCCCGCGCACGTGTGGGTCGTGGTGAACAAGGCTCGACCTCTCGAGCCGATCGAGTTCTCGCCGACGTCTCTCGCCGACCTCCCGATGCCGATGACGACGAGGTCGGGTCAGGCGCGTGCCGACGTCGCCGCGGCGATCGGAGCTCTGGTGACGGACGCGGCCGCCGAGGGTGCCGGCACCATCGGCGCGAACAACGGATACCGGTCGTATGACCTGCAGGTCGCCACGCACGCGTCTCATGTGCGCAACAGCGGCCAGGCGGGGGCGGATGCATCGTCGGCTCGCGCCGGTCACAGCGAGCATCAGACCGGCCTGGCGCTCGACCTCGTGGCATGCGATCCGGCGTGCGGAGGGATCGACGCCTTCGGCGGCACCGCTCAGGGTGCGTGGGTGGCGGAGAACGCGTGGGAGTACGGATTCATCGTGCGCTACGAGCAGGTGGGCACGGGTATCACCGGCTACAAGCCCGAGCCCTGGCACCTCCGCTACCTCGGCGCCGAGCTCGCGGCCGCGTACCACCACGGTGGATATCACACACTCGAGGAGTTCTTCGCTCTTCCCGCGGCTCCCGATTACGCGCACTGATCAGCGATAAAGGCGGTGTGGCGGCATCCGGCAAACGCGGGACCCAGTCTCACGTACTGTGAGATGAATTCCCACAAGCGACTGTCGCGTGTCGGTGCACCGGCATAGAATCACCGGGAGCAAAGACGCACGAGACGTTCGGGAGGACGCAATGGAACGCGACATCTACGAAGAGGATCACGAGGCCTTCCGCGACCTCGTCAAGGACTTCGTCAAGCGCCATGTGAGCAACGAGTCGATCGAGCGGTGGGATGCCGCCGGTGAGATCGACCGCGAGACCATGCTGGCCGCCGGCGAGGCGGGCCTGATCGGACTCTCCGTCCCCGAGGAGTTCGGCGGCGCCGGGATGCTGCAGGACTACCGCTTCCGAACCATCGTGATGGAAGAGGTCATCGCCGCCGGTGCCGGTTCGCTGGCCGGTGCCTTCGGCATCCAGGATGACCTGGCGGTGCCCTATCTCGTGCACATGGGCACGCAGGAGCAGAAGGAGAAGTGGCTGCCCCGCATGGCCACAGGTGAGGTGCTCGGCGCTCTCGCGATGACCGACCCCGGTGCGGGGTCTGATCTGCGCGGCATCAAGACCAACGCCAAGAAGGTCGACGGCGGGTACATCCTCAACGGCGCGAAGACGTTCATCTCGTCGGGCACGACAGCCGACGTCGTCGTGACCTTCGTCAAGACCGGCGAGGGCAATCGTCCCGACGCGTTCAGCCTGCTGCTCGTCGAGAAGGGCATGGAGGGCTTCGACCAGGGCAAGAAGCTCAGCAAGATGGGCTTCCATGGCTGGGACACCGCCGAGCTCAGCTTCACCGACGTGTTCATCCCCGACGAGAACCTCATCAGCGGCAAGGAGGGGCAGGGCTTCATCCAGCTGATGCTCAACCTGCCGCTCGAGCGTCTCTCGATCGGCGTGGCCGCGGCCGCCGCCGCGCAGGCCGCCCTCGACTGGACCGTCGCCTACACGAAGGACCGAGAGGCGTTCGGCGAGCGAATCGCCGACTTCCAGAACACCCGCTTCCGACTCGCCGACATGTCCGCGACCACCGACGCGATGTGGGCCTACATCGACCGCGCCCTGATCGCCTACAAGAACAGCACGCTCACCGCCGAAGACGCCGCGAAGGTCAAGTTCTGGGCGACCGAGCGCGAGTGGGAGGTGCTCGACACGGGCGTGCAGCTGCACGGCGGCTACGGCTACATCATGGAGTACCCGATCGCCCGCGCCTTCACCGATGCCCGGGTACATCGCATCTACGGCGGCACGAACGAGATCATGCGCGACCTCGTCGGTCGTCAGATCGTCGGCAAGCGCTGACGAGACGCCTCGAGAAGGGCCCAGGGTGCCGGCATCCTGGGCCCTTCTGCCGCGCTGACGGTGGTAAGAAGATTCCTACCTGGGTAGCATCGCGGCATGACAAACGCGAAGGTGAGTCTGAGCTTGAGCGAAGCTGACGTCGCATTCCTCGATCTGGAGACGCTGAGCGGCAGATACGCCTCTCGCTCTGCCGCCGTGCAGGATGCCGTTCGACTCCTGCGCGAGAGCCGGCTGGCTGATGCCTATGCAGAGGCTTTCGCCGAGGAGTACGACGACGCGTGGGATGCCGCTGACGCCGATGGCCTCGCATCCGCATGACCGACTCGTCTATCCCCCTCCTGCGCCGGGGGCAGATCGTGCTCGTGTCCTTCGACCCGGCGGTCGGTTCGGAAGCGAGCACGATCAGGCCTGCCGTGCTGGTGAGCAACAATGCGGCGAATGCCGAAGCGGTGCGGTCGCCACGCGCCACGGTGACGGTCGTGCCGGTCACGTCCAACACGACGCGGATCTGGCCGTTCCAGGTGCTGTTGCCCGCCGACGCGACTGGCCTCGATCACGATTCGAAGGCGCAGGCCGAGCAGGTGCGGACCATCGCCGTCACTCGGATCGTGCGCCCTATCGGATGGGTGCCGGCCGAACTCGTCGCCGCGATCGATGATGCCCTTCGTCTGCACCTCTCACTCTGACGCCCTCCGACTCCGAAGTCGTGTCCGCAGTGCGGAAGGGCCGGTCAGCGGGGTAGGCGAGCTCCGACGCCGGCCGTGCGCAGCCGGTCGGCGATGAGGATGCCGAGGGCGGTGCCGCCGAGGCAGCTGGCGAGCGTCACGGCGAAGAACGTGATCTGCAGCGCGACACTGAAGCTTCCGAGGTCGAACGACGCCCAGGCGAGGATCGGGTACACGACGCCGACGATCGCCGCTCCGACGTAGTGCAGCCAGGTTCCCCAATAGCGCCAGATGACGAACAGGAACGGCAGCTCGGTGAACGCCGCCCACCACAGGTTCGTCGCGACGCTGCTGAAGCCGTAGCCCGAGAAGGGTACGATCACGAGGCCCGCGAGGAGGCCCACCAGAAGGCCGACGAGCGGGCGCCGCAGCAGCCGGAGGGCGACGACCGAGGGCAGCAGCCAGAGTCCGGCCAGTCCGACGCTGACGAACGGGAGACCGGGGAAGAGGATCGTCGAGATCCAGTTCGCCGGGGCGAGCAGCGCGCCGCCCGCGACGCCGAGCGCCGCGCAGGTCAGCAGTATCGCGGTCGGGAACCGCAGGCGTGACCGACCACCCGCGGTGCGGGGTCGATTCCGCACCCCGGATGACGGATTCGGGTGCGCTTCTGGCCCCGCATCGGGCGCGGGGTGCGGTTCTGGCCCCGCACCGGGCCGAGCGCCGGGCCGAGCGCCGGGCCGAGCACCGGGACGCGGATCGACGTACGGGTTCGTGCCGCCGGCATCCGCACCGTTCACGAGAGGGGCTCCGCCGCCGCGTCGCGGGCGGCCTTGGAGCTGGGCGACGCCGCGCCGATCTTCCAGTAGCCGCAGAAACTGACGGCGTTCTTGTCGACTCCGCGCCCGCCGACGAGATGTTTGCGGGCACCGGACGCCAGCGACTGCTCACCGGCCGCGTAGGCGTGGAACGGCGATTCCGGCAGCGTCAGCTCACCCAGTCGGGCGAGCGCGAACGACCCCGGAGGGAACTCATGCGGGCGCACGAGCCAGACCACGTCGACACCGCTCGGATGCGCGAACTCGAGAGCATCCTCGTCTGTGGGCACCTCGATCAGGGCCGTGCCCGTGGCGTCTGCCGGCAGCGAGGCGCAGATCGAGGCGATCGCGGGCAGTGCCGTCTCGTCTCCGATGAGCACGACGCGATCGGTGCCGCGCTGCGGGTTGAAGGTGAGTCCCTCGTCGATGATCAGCACGTTCTCGCCGGGCTCGCACGTCTCGGCCCACCGGGAGGCGGGGCCGGCGGTTCCCTCGGCGGCAGACCCGTGCAGTACGAAGTCGACGTCGATCTCGGCCCCGGCATCCGCGGTCGCCGGCCGGTGCGCGCGCACGCTGTAATTGCGCATCACCGGGCGCTCGCCGTCGGGGATGCGCAGGAACTTCATGTACCCGAACATCCTGTTGGCCTTGGCGGGCACGCGGTCGAGCCCGGCGTCCCCGCCGATCGGCAGGAACAGGCGGAACCACTGGTCGAAGCCCATCGGACGGAACTTCTCGATCTCACCGCCGCCGAACGTGATCCGCATCCAGTGCTCCGACAGCCGCTCGGTGCGCAGCACGCTGAGGTGGATGAGTTCGGACGACTCGGGCTTGACGAGTTTGCTGTATGCCATGCGGGCGCCTTTCAGGGCAGCTGCCAGGGGAAGAAGAGAGTGAAGATCGCAGCGGATGCGAGCACGCAGACGACGATGAAGACGGTGTCGCGTGTGCGGAACGGCACGAGATGGCGTTCGGTGCGCGTCGTGTGCGCGCCGAAGGCGCGGGAGTCCATCGCGAGCGCGACCCGCTCGGCGTGGCGGATCGCTCCGGCGAGCAGGGGAACGATGTAGCCCCATCCGCGCGCGATGCGTGCGAAGGGCCCGCTGCCGCCGTGGTGTCCGCGAACCCGATGCGCCGCGCGGATCACGGCGAGCTCGTGCCCGAAGCGGGGGACGAACCTGAATGCCGCGAGCGCCGTGTATCCGATCCGGTACGGCACCCGCAGCTGCTGCACGCTCGCGCGCACGAGGTCGGGGCCGCTCGTGGTCAGACCGCCGATGAGCGCCAGCGCGACGATGGCACCGAGACGCAGTGCCGTGGCGAAGCCGATCGCGAGAGCGCCCCGGTACAGAGTCCAGTCGCCGAGCTCCACCACCGCAGGGGTGCCGTCGACGAGTCCCGCATCGACCCACAGCGAGAACCCGACGCCGATCGCGAGCAGGCCGATCGGCAGGGCGAGGAACAGCAGGGCCGCGATGCGTGCGGTGAGTCGAGACCCCACGACGATCGTGGTGAGGGCCAGGATCAGGAAGGCGGCGGGGGTGGCGAGATCGCGCACGGCGATGAGCACGAGCATCGCCGGCGCGACGCCGGCGACCTTGGCGAGCGGGTTCAGCGCGTAGAGGAACTGGCGGGGAGAGGATGCCGCCACCTTGGCGTACGGATCGAAGGCCTGCACGCTCATGCGATGGCCTGTCCTGTCGCGGCCAGCATCCGCTGGAGTGCGGGCAGACGCAGACCGGCCTCGACGAACGGCGTCTCATCGAGGAAGAGATCGCCGGTGCGGCCGGCGGCGTGCACGCGTCCGTCCTTCAGGATCACGGTGTGCGAGGCGTGCTCCGCCACGAGCTGCAGATCGTGCGTGACGATCAGGATCGTGGTGCCCTCGTCTCGCAGGTCGTTCAGAAGCGCGAGGAGTTCGGATGCTCGCGCGCGATCCTGCCCGAACGTCGGCTCGTCGAGTGCGAGCACCCGCGGACGCGTGATCAGCGCCGTCCCGACCGACAGGCGCCGCTTCTCCCCGCCGGAGAGCAGGAAAGGATGCACGGCGGCCTTCGCCTCGAGCCCGAATCGCCGGAGCATCGAATCGACGCGCTCGTCGACCTCGGCATCCGGGGTGCGGCGCAGCCGGAGCCCGTGCGCGAGCTCGTCGAACACGGTGTGCGCGATGAACTGATGCTCGGGGTTCTGGAACACGAAGCCGATGCGGCTCGCGAGCTCACGAGGCGATGCGGATCCCGGGTCGATGCCGTCGACCGTCACCTGTCGTCGGGGCGGGGGCACGACACCGGCCAGCGCCTGCAGCAGCGTGGTCTTGCCCGCACCGTTCGTGCCGATGATCGCGGTGAGGGTGCCCGGGTCGATGTCGAGGTCGACACCGCGCAGGATCTCGGTGCGGCGGCGGTGCACGGTGAGACCGCGGGCGGTGATGATCGGTGCGGTGTCGTCGTCATCGGGCGTCGAGCGAGCGGCCTCGGCTGCGTCGGCCCGTGTCATCTCGTCGCTGCGCTCCTCGGTCGTCGAGTGGGTGCCCCCCTCGGTCGTCGAGTGGGCGCCCCCCTCGGTCGTCGAGCGAGCGGAGCGAGACGAAACGGGGTGAGTCGTGGCCGCGGCCAGTGCCGCTGCGAGCTCGTCCGGCGTGAGCGGCAGCTCGGCGAACTGCATCCCGGCATCCCGCAGGCGCAGTGCAGCCAGCGTCGCCGCGGGCAGCCAGACGCCCAGCGCGATCAGCTCGTCGACGTGGTCGCGGATGATCCGGGCCGGTGATCCGTCGAATGCCACACGCCCGGCACGATCGAGCACGATCGTCCTGGTCACGAATCCCATGGCTGCATCGAGGTTGTGCTCGACGAGCAGGATGGCGCGATCGCCGGCAGCGATCACGTCACGCAGCGCCGAGTAGACGTCGTCGATGCCCTGCGGGTCGAGGTTCGCGGTGGGCTCGTCGAGCACGACGAGCGGCGAACCCATCGCGAGTGCGCAGGCGATCGCGAGACGCTGCCGACCGCCTCCCGAGAGTCGGTCGGGGTTCTCGTCGCGTCGATCCCACAGCCCCACTCGGCGGATCGCGTCTTCGGCGCGCCGATGCACCTCTGCGAGGGGGAGCAGCAGGTTCTCGGGGCCGAAGGCCACCTCGTCGTAGACGGTTCCGGTGACGATCTGGGCATCCGGATCCTGAAAGACCATCGCGACCCGTGTGCTCAGCTCGGCGGTGGTCGCGTGTGCCGTGTCGACGCCGCCGGCCTCGACGGCGCCTGTCATGCTGGCCGGCACGGCGTGCGGGACGAGCCCGTTGAGCGCGAGGGTCAGCGTCGACTTGCCCGAGCCCGAGGGGCCGAGCAGCAGGACGACCTCCCCTTCGGCGATGTCGAAGGTGGCGTCTTCGGGGGAGGGGCGCACAGAATCGACGTGGGTGATCGAGAGGTCACGCACGCGGAGAAGAGGCGCAGATGTGCGCACGGCATAACCCCGGTTCTGCGGATCGGTACCGTTCTAACTTAGCTGAGCCTTACCTGAATCGCCACGCGCCGGATTCGGTGTGGGCCGGTGTCAGCGCCGCGCGACGCCGGCGCGGGACAGGGCTGCGCCGATCGCGAGTCCGACGGCGGTCCACACGAGGGGGCCGAGCACGGAGATCACCAGATAGGCGATCTGCACCCACGGGGCGAAGGTCGCCAGATCGACCGCGAAGAAGACCACGACCGCCACGATCACACCGATCACCCCGGCCGAGATGAAGAAACGCCACGGGCCCCACGACCGGTAACGGGTGAGGGCGGCGATGCCCTCCTGGATCGCGCCGAACAGCAGCGCTGTGCCGATGAACCGCAGTGCCCAGGCCGGGTTGAACGCGCTCGAGATGAGTGCCGCGATCAGGTGGGTGACGAGGGCCACGAACGGTCGGCGCAGCACCTCCTGCGCGATGATTCCCGGCAGCACATGCGAACCCAGCACCAGGCCGTAGAGGTACGGAGTGAGCACGATGACGCCCGGCGTGATGAGCCCGGCGATCCCGCCGAGGATGCCGGTGGCGACGCCGATCGCGGCGCAGATCAGCAGCACACGGGTCGTCAGCACGGGGGAGGGGGCCACCCTCTCAGCCTACTGTCGACCAATGGCGAGTCGGCTGGCTGATCGTCCAGTAATAACCCGTGAACCTGGAACCGGCAGCTGACTGAGGCGTAGCTTGAGCGGCGGTGCGGCAACCCGGTCGCACGAAGATCATCGGGAGAAGCACATGGGTCGAACACCCCTCCGGATGGCAGCGGCCACCACCCTGGCAACGCTGTTCATCGCATCGACGGCAACCACGGGCTATGCGGCTGAGGAGGTGAACCACCCCACTCCGGTCGAAGGCACGCCAGGGCATTACATCGTCGTGATGAAGTCCGACCCGCTCGCGAGCTACACCGGCGACGTGAACGGACTCAAGGCGACGAAGCCGGCCGAGGGCGAGCAGCTCGAACCGCAGTCGCAGGATTCCCAGCGCTACGTCGAGCACCTCGAGACGCAGCAGCAGACGCTCGCGCAGGAGGTCGGGGTGACGCCCGACACCACCTATCAGGTGGTGCTCAACGGCTTCAGCGCCGACCTCTCGGGCGAGCAGGTCGACAAGCTCCGCGCCTCGAAGGATGTCTACGGCGTCTATCCCGATTTCATCCGGCACCCCGATGCGCAGACCTCCACCGATTTCCTCGGCCTCGGCGATGACAAGAAGGGCCGCGGCGGCGTCTGGCAGCAGACCGGAGGCGTCGAGAAGGCCGGCGAGGGTGTCGTGGTCGGTGTCATCGACACCGGCATCGCCCCGGAGCACCCGTCGTTCGAGGGCAAGAAGCTCAAGAACCAGAAGAAGAACGACAAGCGTCACAAGGGCTCGCAGCCCTACACCGACGGCACCCACGTCTATTTCGACAAGTCCGACGGCGGTCGGTTCCAGGCCGCGATGGTCGAAGGTCAGGACTGGGACAAGAGCGACTACTCCTCGAAGCTCATCGGCGCGCAGTACTTCCACGCGGGCGCGGAGGCGGCGGGCTTCGACTTCCAGTACGACTACCTCTCGCCGCGTGACGGCGACGGACACGGCTCGCACACCGCGAGCACCGCGGCGGGCAACTTCGGAGTGAGGGCATCGATCGAGGATGTCGACTTCGGTCGCATCTCGGGCGTCGCCCCCGGCGCCAAGGTCTCGGCGTACAAGGCCTGCTACGTCGGCCCCGAGGAGGCGGTGACGACCGACGACATCTGCGCAGGCAGCGACCTGATCGCCGCGATCGACCAGGCCGTCGCCGACGGCGTCGACGTGATCAACTACTCGATCGGCGGTGGCGCGGCCTCGACCGTGCTCGCCCCCGAGGACATCGCGTTCTTCAACGCGGCGGCAGCGGGCGTCTTCGTGGCGACCAGCGCCGGCAACGACGGTCCCGATCCCGTCACCGCCGACCACGCGTCTCCGTGGTACACCACGGTCGCGGCATCCACCGTTCCGACCTGGGAGGGCACCGTGCAGTTCGACGGCTTCGCCCAGGCAGGCACGTCGGTGAGCGTGCCGTTCGGTGAGACGGTCACCGGGCCGTCGATCTACGCGGGTGACGCGGCGGCCGCCGGTCAGGCCGCCGCCGATGCGGCCCTCTGCCTTCCCGGCTCGCTCGACCCGGCGAAGGTCGCCGGGCACATCGTGGTCTGCGATCGCGGCGGCAACGCCCGCGCCGAGAAGTCGCAGGTCGTGAAGGATGCGGGTGGCCTGGGCGTCGTCCTGGTGAACGTGCCCGGCGGTGCCGACTCGCTCGACAACGACTTCCACGCCCTGCCCACCGTGCACCTGTCGTCGGCATACCGCGCCCCCGTGCTCGCCTACGTGCAGAGCGGCGTCGATCGTCCGATCAGCCTCGTCGGCGAGAACACCACCGGCGTCTCGACACCGGTGCCACAGATCGCCGGTTTCTCGAGCCGTGGACCCATGCTGGCCGACGGCAGCGACATCATGAAGCCCGACATCGCGGCCCCCGGCGTCGCGATCCTCGCGGCGACGCAGAACGCGCCCGGTGAGGCGCCGACCTTCGGCATCCTGTCGGGCACGTCGATGTCGTCACCGCACATCGCGGGTCTCGCGGCTCTCTACCTGGGCGAGCGTCCGAATGCGAAGCCCGCCGAGGTCAAGTCGGCGATGATGACGACCGCATACGACACCGTGAACGCCGACGGCTCTGCGAACAGGGATCCGTTCCAGCAGGGGGCCGGTCAGGTCGATCCGAAGCGCTTCTTCACCCCGGGTCTGCTCTACCTGAACGACGTGCCCGACTGGGCGGCGTTCCTCGAGGGCAAGGGGCTGGCGGAGTTCGACGGTGTCGAGCCGATCGACGGCAGCGACCTCAACATCGCCTCCTTCTCGATCGGATCGCTCGCCAGTGCGCAGACGGTCACTCGCACGGTCACCGCGACGGAGAAGGGCACGTTCACAGCGTCCGTCGATCTGCCAGGCGTGAACGTGACGGTGGAGCCGTCGACGCTGAAGTTCGACAAGCCCGGCCAGACGGCGACCTACACGGTCACGTTCGACAATCAGAGCGCACCGGCCGAGCAGTGGGCGACCGGATCGCTGACCTGGACGAGCAAGAAGAACACGGTACGGTCGCCGATCGCGGTGTTCCCGGTCACGGCGGATGCTCCGGCAGAGGTCGAGGGCACCGGTGTCGACGGTTCGACCACGGTCGAGATCACTCCGGGAGTCGACGGCGACCTCGCCCTCGGGCTGTCGGGTCTGACGCCGTTCACGCTGCTCGAGGACCCGGACGGCCGCGTCGTGGGTCACTCGGGCGACGAGGCATCGGGCGACGAGAACAAGGACGTGTCGTGGATCGTCGACGTGCCCGAGGGCACCACGCTCTCGCGCTTCGACCTCGACTCGTCGGATGACACCGGCAGCGACCTCGACCTCACGGTCTACCGGGTCGTGAGCCCCGACGACCTGCGCTACTACGAGCGCTGGCAGTCGGCGACCGGCTCGGCCGACGAGCAGGTCACACTGCCGGCGCCGACCGCGGGCACCTATCTGGTGGTCGCGAACGTCTACTCCACCTCTGCTCCGATCACGTGGGACATGACCTACGCGAACGTGCAGCCCGAGGGTGAGGGCGTGTTCACCGCGAACCCGAACCCGATCGCCGCCGTCCGCGGTGAGGCGACGAGCTACGAGCTCAGCTGGACCGGTCTGACCGCCGGCACCCGCTACCTCGGACTCGTGCAGTACGGCGAGTCGGACGTGCGCACGATCGTCACCGTCGACACGCAGTAGCAGTGCCGCTTCGACAGGCTCAGCGACCCCGGTCCCTGAGCCTGTCGAAGGGTGGATCAGATCCTGCGCCCGCGCGGCATCAGTCGCACATCCGGCAGTGGCGGCGCGGGGATGCGCACGTCGTGGCCGTCGACGACACCGAAGCGATCGGATGCGGCTTCCCACTCGGTGCGGGCTTCCACGATCTCCTCGTGGGTGCGGCCGGCGAAGTTCCACCACATGACGATCTCATCCTCGAACGGTTCCCCGCCGACGATGAAGAGCAGCGCTCCCTGCGAACTCGTCACCTCGACGGCATCCCGCGAATCGCCGAGATAGAGCATGTCGTTCTGCGCCAGCGCATGGGTCGACACGGTCGCATCGCCCTCGACGAGCATGATCGCGTGCTCCCACTCGGCGCGCAGGGGCAGGCGCAGGCGCGTTCCCGCGGGGACGACGATCTCCGCGCCGACGATCGGGGTGTGCACGGTCGCGGGCGACACGGTGCCGGCGAACTCGCCGAGCACGACGGTGGCCGTGGCATCCGTCCCCTCGTCGGCCGTCAGCGACACATGGGGGAGGTCGGTGTGGCGCTCGAAGCCGCCGACGCCCTGGCGAGCGCCGTCGGGGAGCACCACCCAGAACTGAAGCGCATCGAGGGGGATCGGGTCATCGCCGATCGAGTACTCCGAGTGCGAGATGCCGTTGCCCGCCGTCATCAGGTTCAGCTGGCCGCGTCGCAGGTCGGCGTCGCTGCCGAGCGAGTCCCGGTGGCGGATCTCGCCGACCAGCGGCCAGGTGACCGTCTGCAGTCCGATGTGCGGGTGCGGTTCGACGCGCATCCGGGTGTCCGCCGGGCCGAAGCGGTCGAGGAAGCACCAGGCGCCGATCGTCGGCAGGTTGCGATGCGGCAGCACGCGAAGGACGTTCATGCCGCGCACGCCGCCGAGTGGAACCTCGCGTGGCTCGAGCACGATGCGGCGTTCGCCGATCATCATGCCTCCGCAGGGGCCGTGCCCGGGCGCTTCGGCCAGCGGATCTCCGCCCCGGCGACCTCGTGGGTCGTCAGGTACTTCGCGATGTACGGGCACAGCGGCACGATCGCGTCGCCCGATGCGACGACGTCGGCGAGTGCTCGCTCCGCGAGGATGCTCGCCAGGCCCTGCCCCTGGAAGGCCGGGTCGAGTTCGGTGTGTGTGAAGCGCACCGCGCCGGGTCGCTGATCGAACTCGGCGAAGCCTGCGAGTGTCCCATCCGAGCGGATCTCGTAGCGGGAGGCGGCGTCGTCGCGGGTGACGGTGATGTGGGTCATCGGATGCTCCTTCGGGCGTCTGCGTCCAACCTACGCCCGCCCGAACTGTGGAAGGGCGGGCGGCGTCGGCGGGGGTCGTTACGCTGGAGGGATGCCGCAGACTCCCCGTGACCCGTATGAAGGATGGGTCCCTGAGCCTGTCGAAGGGGCGGACGAGCCGTGGGACGGTGCCGGTTGGGAGCCCTCCGAGCCGCCCGAGCCGATGGATTGGGAGCCGCAGGGGGCGGGGTACGAGCCGCCGCTCGATTGGGGTCCTGGGCCCGCGACACCGGTGACTCCGGCGACGACTGCTGCAGCGCCGGCAGTGCGGCGCGCAGCACCCGGCCGGTACCCGACCGCCGGCGAGGCGCTGCACACGGTCTTCGGCTACGACGCGTTCCGCGGCGACCAGGCGGCGATCGTCGAGCACGTCATCGGTGGCGGCGATGCCGTCGTTCTCATGCCGACCGGTGGCGGAAAGAGCGTCACCTACCAGGTGCCCGCGCTCGTGCGCGAGGGCACGGGGCTCGTGATCAGCCCGCTCATCGCGCTCATGCACGACCAGGTCGACGCCCTGCGCGCCAACGGCGTGAGTGCGGCGTATCTCAACTCCACGCAGTCGATCGACGAGCGTCGCGAGGTCGAGCGCGCCTACGTCGCCGGCGAGCTCGACCTCATCTACGTCGCCCCCGAGCGGCTGTCGTCCCCCCAGACGACGGCCCTGCTGCAGCGCGGAACCCTGAGTGTGATCGCGATCGACGAGGCCCACTGCGTGTCGCAGTGGGGCCACGACTTCCGCCCCGACTACCTCGCGCTCGGCGACCTCGGCGAGCGGTTCCCGGGCGTCCCGCGCATGGCACTCACGGCGACCGCCACCCGGGCCACGCACAAGGAGCTCACCGAGCGGCTGCGCCTCGACGACGCGAAGCACTACGTCGCGAGCTTCGACCGCCCGAACATCCAGTACCGCATCGTGCCGAAGGTCGACCCGCGCAAGCAGCTGGTCTCGTTCATCCGTGCGCAGCCCGAGGGATCGGTGGGAATCGTCTATGCGCTGAGCCGCAAGTCCGTCGAGCAGACGGCCACCTATCTCGCAGCGCAGGGGTTCGACGCCCTGCCGTACCACGCGGGTCTGCCCGCCGAGGTCCGGGCGGCCAATCAATCGCGGTTCCTGCGAGAAGACGGTGTCGTGATGGTCGCGACGATCGCGTTCGGAATGGGCATCGACAAGCCCGATGTGCGCTTCGTCGCCCACATCGACCTGCCGAAGTCCGTCGAGGGCTACTACCAGGAGACCGGCCGTGCCGGTCGTGATGGCGAGCCGTCGATCGCGTGGATGGCCTACGGCCTGGGCGACGTGGTGCAGCAGCGTCGCATGATCGACCAGAGTCCCGGTGACCGCACCTTCAAGATGCGCCTGGGACAGCACCTCGATGCGATGCTCGCGCTGTGCGAGACCGTCGAGTGCCGCCGACAGAATCTGCTCGGCTACTTCGGTCAGGAATCGCAGCCGTGCGGCAACTGCGACACCTGTCTCGAGAACCCCGAGACCTTCGACGGTCTGGTGCCGGCGCAGAAGCTGCTGTCGACCATCGTGCGCCTCAAGCGCGAGCGCAACCAGTCGTTCGGCGCCGGGCACCTGATCGACATCCTGCGGGGGGCCTCGACCGAGCGCATCCGCCAGCAGGGGCACGAGAAGATCACGACCTACGGCATCGGCGCAGACCTGTCGGATCAGGACTGGCGCAGCGTGGTCAGGCAGCTCCTCGCCCGCGGGATCATCGTGGCGCAGGGCGATTACGGCACGCTCGCGCCGGGGGAGCAGGCGGGCGGAGTGCTGAAGGGCGAGACTCCGGTGCCGCTGCGCAAGGACACGATCGGGCGCCCGGCCTCCTCTCCGCGTGCCCGCAAGGCGAGTGCGGCGGATGCGCTGGACGCGGCCGACCGCGGCCTGTTCGAGGCGCTTCGCGCGTGGAGAGCCGAGACGGCTCGGGAGCAGGGCGTGCCGGCGTACATCGTCTTCGGGGATGCCACGCTGCGCGCGCTGGCCGAGCATCGTCCTGGATCATTGGGCGATCTCGACGGCATCACCGGCATCGGCGCGAAGAAGCGCGATGCCTATGGTGAGGGCGTGCTCGCGGTCATCGCTGCCGCGTGATCCCTGGCGTCGCTCACACTCGGGGGAGCACGTCGGCGAGGTGCGCGCTCAGATGCGCCGCGACGTCGATGGTCTCACGGTCGTACAGCCACTGATACTGCAGTCCGTCCCACAGCGCGAGAAGCCAGACGGCCTCGTGCTCGGGATCGCGGTGATCGGGAAGGTCCCCGTCGACCTGCGCGAGCCGGAACAGCTCCGCGAAATGGTCGATCACCTTTCGGAACCGCTCGGTGAAGTACTCGTGGGCGGGATGGCCCGCGGGCACGGCCTCGCACGAGAGCACCGCGTAGACCTCGATCAGCCCCGGTTCGTCGAGGGCATTCACGAGGGCGCCCCGGTGGATGGCGCGGAGCACGTCGGCGGCTCGCTCCTCCCGGTGAGCATTCGTGCGCTCCTGGATCGACCGGTCGCGCTCCGAGAGCACGGCACTGAGCAGCAGCTCCTTCGAGGCATAGTGGTGCAGCAATGTCGACTTCGACACCCCGACGGCCTCAGCGATGTCGCGCAGGCTCGTGTCACCGTAGCCGGCGCGGGAGAAGAGTCGCATCGCATCGGCGAGGATCTGCGCTCGCCGTCGTCGCCCGACGGCATAACCGGGATCGCTCTCCGGGGCTCCGTCGACGGTCGTGCCGTCGAGCGCGGGCAGCGGGCCCGCGGACTCCGCGGCAGGAGAGGGCTGGTCGGGATCGCGCCAGCCGAACGGCATCGCCCAGAGCGACTCGCGCTCCTCGAGCATGTCCACGACGTCGACGCGGTCGGGGAGGTACTGCGAGATCAGCTGGAGACCGTCCCAGCCGGCCATGTGGCGAGTCGTCTCCGCCGACACGTCTCGGTCGGAGTCGACGGAACCGTGCAGCGCCGCATCCTCGAGGACCTCGGAACTCAGCGACCGCAGGCGTGCGTACCGTGCCTGCATCCGCTCGTGGGCGGGATGCTCGAGGGCTGAGGCCTCGCCGGTGAGCGCGGCGAAGAGTTCGAGGTAGCCCGGTGTGCGGGCGTTGCGGCGCGCGACGTCCGCGAAGATCAGCCCGCCGGGCTCCGATGCCGCGGCGATCAGGTCGAAGTCCTTCTCGTCGTCGGCTTCGAAGCCCGCGACGACCTCGGCGAGAAGATCGTCCTTCGACGCGAAGTGGCCGAGGAGGCCGGGGTGGCTGACCGAGGCCGCCGCCGCGATGTCGCGCAGAGACGTCGACCGGTAGCCGTTCGAGATGAAGAGCTCGCGGGCAGCGTCCACGATGCGCTGACGGGTCTCGGCCGCGCGCGCCTGACGGGAGCCTGTCGCCACTGTCGTCATCGCCGCCCCTTTCCGTCCCATTCTCTCTCATTACCAATCGGTAGACATTCACTTACCAACCGGTCGAGATTCGTGTATCGTCATCTCTCGACGCCGAGTCGCGGAGGACCGGTGCACCTTTGCCCGAAAGGACCCCCCATGACAGAGCTGTCATCGGCCGCCACCGCGGCGGCCGTCGGAACGACCGGCTTCAAAGCCCCCGGCACCACACCCCGCAAGACGCCGCGCGGCTACACGCCCGGACTTGCCGCCGTGAACTTCGGCGTCTACCTGGCGCTCCTCACCCCGGTGATGGTGTCGATGGCGTTCAAGATCCAGCGCCTCGACCCGGTGAACACCGAGGGCAGTCTCGGCCTCGTCATGGGTGTGGGCGCCGCCTTCGCGCTCATCGCGAACCCGCTGGTGGGCCGTCTCTCCGACCGCACCACCTCCAAGTGGGGCATGCGTCGGCCGTGGATCCTCGGCGGGGCGATCGTCGGTCTCGGCGGCTTCGCCATCATCGGCGCCGCGACCTCTGTGTTCGTCGTCATGCTGGCCTGGTGCCTCGTGCAGGCGTCCATGAACGCCGTGCTCGCCGCTGCCAACGCGACCCTGCCCGACCAGGTCCCCGTGTCCAGCCGCGGCAAGGTCTCGGGCATCATCGGCATCACCACCCCCATCGGCATCCTCGCCGGAAGCTTCATCGTGAACTTCCTCCCCGGCGACTTCGAGCGATTCGTCGTGCCGGGCGCGATCGCGCTGATCCTGGTAGTCGTGTTCGTGCTGACGCTCAAGGACCGCCGCCTCACCGAGAAGCCGGCCACGCGGTTCACGATCGGCACGTTCTTCGGCTCGTTCGTCTTCAACCCCCGCAAGCACCCTGACTTCGGGTGGACCTGGCTGACCAAATTCTTCGTGATGTTCGGCTACGCCGGCATCGCGACTTTCCTTCCGCTGTACCTCGTCAACAAGTTCGAGCTCGACGAGCAGGGCGCCGTCGGCACGATCCTCGTCGCGAACCTCGCGTCGATGGCCGCCATGGCGATCTCTGCCCCGCTCGGCGGCTTCCTGTCCGACAAGATCGGCAAGCGTCGCCCCTTTGTCGCGATCGCCGGAGTGATCATGGTGGTCGGGCTCGTGATCCTCGCCCTCGCTCCGTCGATCGCCGTCGTCATCGTCGCTCAGGCCATCATCGGCCTCGGAGCCGGGTCGTTCCTGTCCGTCGACCTCGCCCTGGCCACCGAGGTGCTCCCCAATCCCGACGACGTGGCGAAGGACCTCGGCGTGCTCAATATCGCCAACGCCCTCCCGCAGTCGATCGCTCCCGCGATCGCGCCGAGCATCATCGCGATCGGCGCCGCCACGCCGCTCGGCGGCTACACCACCTGGTACCTGTTCGGGGCGCTCGTCGCGCTCGCGGGGGCCGTGCTCGTCTACCGCATCAAGGGAGTCAAGTGACCATGGCAGACGTGACGACATCGCCCACGGCATCCGAGCGTCCCTGGCTCGACGCGTCTCTGCCGATCGACGACCGCGTGCAGCTTCTCCTCGACGAGATGACCGTCGAGGAGAAGGCCGGGCTGTTCTTCCACACGATGATCGCGATCGGCGATCTCGACGAGAAGAACCCGACGTTCGCGACGCCGAGCGCCCGCGACTTCATCGACGTCAAGAAGATGAATCACTTCAACCTGTTGGGCGCAGCGCCCACAGGTCGCGAGATCGCCGCGTGGCAGAACGCTCTTCAGCGGCTCGCCGCTTCCACTCGTCTCGGCATCCCCGTCACGCTCTCGACTGACCCGCGGCACTCGTTCAGCGAGAACCCCGGTGCGTCGATCCTGGCGGGGCCGTTCTCGCAGTGGCCCGAGACTCTGGGCCTCGCGGCGACGCGCGACCCCGAACTGGTCGAGCGCTTCGCGGATATCGCTCGTCAGGAATATACGGCGGTGGGCCTGCGCGTCGCGCTGCATCCGCAGGTCGATCTGGCCACCGAATCGCGCTGGGCCCGGCAGACAGCGACGTTCGGGGAGGACGCCGAGCTGGCGGGCATTCTCGGAGCGGCATATATCCGTGGGTTCCAGGGCGGGTCGTTCGGCGCCGGGTCGGTGTCGACCATGACGAAGCACTTCCCGGGCGGCGGACCGCAGAAGGACGGCGAGGATCCGCACTTCCCCTACGGGCGCGAGCAGGTGTACCCCGGTGGTCAGTTCGAGTTGCACCTCAAGCCGTTCGAGGATGCCATCGCGGCGGGCACTCGCCAGATGATGCCGTACTACGGCATGCCCGTCGGCACGGAGTACGAAGAGGTCGGCTTCGGCTTCAACCGCTCGGTCATCACGGGCCTGCTGCGCGAGCGCTTCGGGTTCGACGGACTCGTGTGCACGGACTGGGGCCTGATCAACGATGCGGAGATCTTCGGCCAGCCCTTCCCTGCGCGTGCGTGGGGCGTCGAGGATCTGACGCCGCGCGAGCGGATGCTCAAGGTGCTCGACGCGGGCGCCGACCAGTTCGGCGGTGAGGACTGCCCCGAGATGCTCGTCGCACTCGTCGCCGACGGCTCGGTCTCGGAGGCGCGCCTCGACGTCTCGGCCCGACGCATCCTGCGCGAGAAGTTCGAGCTCGGGCTCTTCGAGAACCCGTTCGTCGACGAGGATGCCGCAGACGCCGTGGTCGGTCGGGCCGACTTCCGGGCTGCGGGCGACGCGGCGCAGCGGGCATCGATCACCGTGCTGACGAACGACGGCGCGCTGCCGTTCGCGGCGGCGACCAAGCTCTACGTCGAGGGCATCGATGCCGAGGTCGCGGCGTCGTATGGCGATCTCGTCGCAACGCCGGCTGAGGCCGACCTCGCGATCATCCGCCTGCATGCTCCCTTCGAGCAGCGCGCGACGACCTTCGAGAACTTCTTCCACGCGGGCTCTCTCGACTTTCCGGCTGATGTCATCGACCATGTCCGCGAGGTCGCCGGCGTCGTGCCCACGGTCGTCGATGTCCTGGCAGACCGTCCGCCGATCCTCGAGCCGATGACGGATGCTGCTGCTGCGGTCACGGTCAACTGGGGTGCATCCGGCGCTGCGTTGCTCGATGTCCTCAGCGGTCGGGCGACCGCCGGAGGTCGGCTGCCGTTCGACCTGCCGCGATCGATGTCCGCCGTCGAGGCATCGCGCCCGGATGTGCCCTTCGACACCGCCGATCCGCTGTTCCGGTTCGGCCACGGTCTGACTCTCTAGCGCTGCTCCGGCAGTCGTCTCGGCTGCCTTCTCGAACGCCCCGCAGGTTCACTCCTGCGGGGCGTTCTGCGTGTCGGGACACATGTGTGGGACTCCCGTGTGCCGGGCGCACTCGCCAGAAGCGCGAAGCGCGACACGCCGACGAGCAGCAACGAGATCGCCTTGAGCATTCTGTTGGTTGAACACGCATTCAGCTCGACGTTAAGTTGATTGAACGCACAGTCAAGTTGCAGAATGTCTCAAAACGTCTCTCTATGACGCGCCCCCTTAAGACAAAACCTGGACTTACGCCGTGAGAAACGGCAATACTGTCCCCACATGCGCTCTGTCGATGAAGTCGTCGACACCTGGGGAGGGCCTATGACGCGGAATATCTGCATCACAGGAGAGGCGAATGGGCAACATGGAGGGGAAGACTCTGCGCACGCGCAGAGCCATCGGAGGGGGAATCGCGGGGGCTACGGCAGCCGCGGTCGTCCTCGCGAGTGCATTGATCCCATCGGCGGCGAATGCCGCTCCCGGGGACCAATCGGCATCGAGTTCGCAGTTCCTGGGCGGAAGTCTTCTGCTCGATAACGTGGCGCTCGACGATATCGCCGAGCTTCAAGGCGTCGCCACGAGCAACAGCGGGGTTCCGACGCCTGAGACGGAATCCGGGTCGCTCGACCTCACCGCGTTGAACGCCCTGAATGTCACGGTTCCCGGCGGCCTGAGCGTGCCCCTCGGCGGGTTCCTCGAGCTCGGGGCGGTGAACCAGTACTCGCAGTCCTCTGACGCGGGTGTCTCGCGGGCAGCGACCGGCGCTGTCAGCGATGCGGGCGTCGTCGATACGACGGGCACGGGGGACTACCCCGCGAACGCCTCGCTGAACCTCGAGGGTCTCCTCGGTGCCACCGTCACTGACGCCGTTGCGGATCTCGACATCTCGCTTGAGGCGATCAGTGCCGAAGTGGCGCTCGATGGTGCGGGCGTGGTGACGCGTGAATACAACGTCGCCGGGGGTGGACTCACCCTGACGCTTCCTGCCGTCGCAGAACTGGAAGACACCCTGACCGGCGCAGGCGGAGTCGCCGCGACGGTCGACACTGCGGTCGGGACTCTCGTGGGCCCGAACGGTCTCCTTGCCCAGGCGCTCTCTGCGATCCCAGGACTGCCTGGCCCCATCCTCGGCAACAGTGGCGTGAATATCGCGATCACGACGGATATCGCTGGCGCATTGAACGGCATTCTTGACACGCCGGTGGGTGACGGCGTGGTGACCGTCAATCTGCGAACGGGGGCGGTCGAGGTCGATCTCGACGCGCTGCTCGCGGACACCACCGGTCACGGCCTCAACGACCTCGAGGTGAATGAGGAGGTCCTGTCGGCAGACGTGCTCAACAACCTGATCCAGCGAGTTGGAGCAGTGCTCGATACGGTCCCTGATCTCGTAGAGAACACTCTGACCGAGACTCTCGACGCTGCAATCCTGAACGTCAACGTGGCGGTGTGCGTCGTCGGGACCGGCCCGACGTGCACGACAGGTTTCCCAGATCTCGGAGTCGGCATCCAGATTTCGGTTCCCAACCAGACCTTGGGGACCATCCTGAACAATCCGGACGATGTGAACGCCGCCATCACAATCAAGGTGCCGGCCGTGCCGATCACGATCCCGGTGGGCACTCTTATCGCCGCGCTGACCGGACCCATCGTGGACACGCTCTTCGGCGACACCGGTGTGATCTCAACCGTCATTCCGACGGTGACAACTGCGGTCGGCGGGATCGTTCTCGCCCTCGACCCTGTCGTCGACCTGTTGAACGGCGTCGTGTCGCTCAGGGGAAATGTCCAGCCTGAGAGCGGACCTGTTTACAGCCAAGAAGCCTTCGTTCTGGGCATAGGAGATGTGCTGGGCGCCGGCGGCGTAGCAACCGTGGTCCTCGCGCATGCGCAAGCCGGGCCCAACGAACTTGCTGCCGCGGTTCCCGCGGTCGACGCGGCAGACACCGTTCCCGCGGGTACGAACCTGCCCGTGACGGGCTCGGGCTGGCCCGCGAACACCGACGTCTCGATCGCGGTCACGGCTCCTGGCGGCGCAGTCGTCAACGACCCCGTGGTCGTGACGACCGACGGCAGCGGCGCTTTCACCACAGGCTTCTTCATCCCGGCGGCCACGACTCCCGGCACGGGCTACACCGTGACGGCGACGGCTGGTGCGATCTCGGCGACCGACACGACGGAGGTCACCGCGGCTGCGACGATCGATGCCGCACCTGCTGTGCAGCAGGGCACGGATCTTGCGGTGACCGGCGCGAACTGGCCCGCGAACTCCAGCGTCGCAGTGCAGCTCACCGCCCCCGGCGGAGGTGCGATCGGCGGTCCCGAGACCGCGACGACCGACGGGTTCGGCACCTTCACTCTCGCTTATCCCGTACCGGCCGGAACCCCCGCTGCGCCCGGTTACACGGTGACGGCCACCGCTGGCGCACAGACGGCGACGGACACGACAGAGGTGACGGCTGCGCCGGTGCCGGTGGTGGATGCCTCCGACACCGTGCAGGCCGGAACCGATCTCGCGGTCAGCGGTGACACGTGGCCGGCGAACACCGACGTCACGCTGCAGCTGACGGCTCCCGGCACCGGTGAAGACGTCGGCGGTCCCGTGACGGTCACGACCGACGGCACCGGCGCCTTCACGACCGGCTACCCGGTCCCGGCATCCGCGGTTCCCGGCACCGGTTACGTGTTGACGGCGACGGCGGGTGCGCAGTCGGCGATCGACACGACCGAGGTGACCCCCGCCGTGGCGGTGGACGCCGCGGACACGGCTCAGGCCGGAACCGATCTGCCGATCACGGGTGCGAACTGGCCCGCGAACACCGAGATCACGGTGCAGCTCACGGCTCCCGGTGGCGCGACTGTCGGTGGACCGGAGACGGTCACGACCGACGGTGCGGGTGGCTTCACACTGAACTACCCGGTTCCTGCGAACGCCGAGCCGGGCACGGGATACACCGTGACCGCGACGGCCGAAGCACAGTCGGCGACCGACACCACCGAGATCACCGCAGCCGCCACGATCGATGCGGCTCCTGCGGTGCAGGCGGGCACCGATCTGGCAGTCATCGGAGCGAACTGGCCGGCGAACACCGTCGTGACGGTGCAGCTGACGGCTCCCGGCGGCGGCGCGATCGGCGGGCCGGAGACGGCGACGACCGACGGCACCGGTGTGTTCACGCTCGACTATCCGGTTCCCGCAGGTACCCCCGCTGCGACCGGCTACACCGTGACCGCGAACGTGGGTCCGCAGACCGCGACGGACACGACAGAGGTGACGGCTGCGCCGGTGCCGGTCGTGGATGCGGCCGACACGGTCCAGGCGGGCACGGACCTGGCGGTGAGCGGCAACACCTGGCCTGCAGCCACGCAGGTCACGTTGCAGCTGACCGCTCCCGGCACCGGTGAGAACGTCGGCGGGCCCGAGACGGTCACGACCGACGGCACCGGCGCCTTCACCTTCGACTACCCGGTGCCTGCCTCCGCGGTTCCCGGCACCGGTTACGTGATGACGGCGACGGCGGGTGCGCAGTCGGCGATCGACACGACCGAGGTCACGGCGGCGGCATCGGTGGATGCTGCGGACGAGGCTCAGGCTGGAACCGACCTGCCGATCACGGGTGCGAACTGGCCCGCGAACACCGAGATCACGGTGCAGCTCACCGCTCCCGGTGGCGCGACTGTCGGTGGTCCGGAGACGGTCACGACCGACGGTGCGGGCGGCTTCACGCTGAACTACCCGGTTCCTGCGAACGCCGAGCCGGGCACGGGATACACCGTGACCGCGACCGCCGGAACGCAGACCGCGACCGACACGACGGAGATCACGGCAGCCGCGACAGTGGATGCTGCGGACACGGCTCAGGCCGGCGCGGATCTGCCGATCACGGGTGCGAACTGGCCCGCGAACACCGAGATCACGGTGCAGCTCACCGCTCCCGGTGGTGCGACGGTCGGTGGTCCGGAAACGGTCACGACCGACGGAACGGGCGGCTTCACGCTGAACTACCCGGTTCCGGCCGACGCCGAGCCGGGCACGGGCTACACCGTGACCGCGACCGCCGGAACGCAGACCGCGACCGACACGACGGAGATCACGGCAGCCGCGACAGTGGATGCCGCGGACACGGTCGAGGCCGGCACCGATCTGACGGTGACGGGTGCGAATTGGCCCGCCAACACGCTGATCACCGTGCAGCTCACCGCCCCTGGCGGAGAGGCCATCGGTGGTCCTGAGACCGTGACGACCGGAGCTCTCGGTGCCTTCACGCTCGGCTACCCGGTTCCGGCCGGAACGCCGGCGGGAACGGGTTACACCGTGACGGCTTCGGCGGGCACGCAGACCGCGACCGACACCACCGAGGTCACAGCGGCCGCGGTCGTCGTCGATGCGGCCGAGTCGGTTCCTGCGGGCACCAACCTGTCGGTGACGGGTTCGGGCTGGCCGATCAACTCCACCGTGACGCTGCAGCTGACCGCCCCCGGCGGCGGAGCAGACGTCGGCGGTCCTGTCGACGTGACGACGGATGGATTCGGAGCCTTCGCGACGGTGTATGCCGTGCCCGCGGATGCGACGCCCGCCACCGGCTACACGATCACGGCCACCGCCGGCGCGATCACGGCGACCGACACCACCGAGGTGACGGCCGGCGACCCGGGCGACGTCAACACGAACGCGGCCGCTTCGGCATCCGCCTCGGCAGATGCGACCGCTGACGGAGACCCCTCCGCACAGGCGGCAGCCGAAGCTGCGGCTCTCGCCGACGCGACGTCGTCCGCCTCGGCGGCGGCGACCGCAGACGCGACGGCAGCGGCAGAGGCGGCGGCCACGCCCGACGCCTCGACCGCGGTCTCGGCCGACGCCACCTCCGACGTGAACGCCTCTGCGGCGGTCGCGGCGCAGGCTGCGGCTCAGGCCGATGCGTCGGACGACGCGAACGCCTCGGCATCGACGGCGGCGGACGCCAACTCCGCGGCATCGTCGGAGTCGGCGGCGACGAGCGATTCGTCCACGGATGCCTCGTCTGAGGCCTCGTCCAACACGAACGCGGCCGCCTCGGCATCCGCGTCCGCCGACGCCACCGCAGACGGGGATCCGTCCGCGCAGGCGGCGGCTGAGGCTGCGGCCTTCGCCGACGCCACGTCGACCGCGTCGGCTGCGGCAGATGCGAGCGCCGAATCGGCGGCTGAGGCAGCGGCACTGACGGCGGCATCGTCGGATGCGTCGACGACCTCGACTTCGGATGCGAACGCGCAGGCTGCGGCGGCCGCTCAGGCTGCGGCTCAGGCCGACGCCTCGGATGGCACGAACGTCTCGGCCTCGGCCGTCGCCGACGCGAACTCCTCGACCGCAGCACAGGCTGCAGCCGTGGCGAACTCGAGCGACGACGCTTCGGCGGACGCCTCGACGAACACGAATGCGGCTGCTTCGGCATCCGCCTCCGCGAACGCCGATGCCACCACCGCGGCAGTCGCGGAAGCCTCTGCGCAGGCAGCGGCCTTCGCCGACGCGACGTCCGAGGGCTCGGCGGCAGCCGACCCGTCGGCCGAAGCGGCTGCGCAGTCCGCGGCCACGGCCACGTCCTCGGCGACGGCCACGGCTGACGCCACCTCGGCGGCCAACGCCAACGCGGCAGTGGCTGCGCAGGCGGCGGCACAGGCGGATGCGTCCGACGACACCGCAGCTCAGGCCTCGGCAGTCGCCAACGCGAACGCCTCGTCGGCGGCGGATGCGGCAGCGATCGCGAACGCGTCTACGGATGCCTCGAGCGAGGCGGCGGCCGCAGCACAGGCCGACACCAACGCCTCGGCCTCGGCGGCGGCATCGGCTCAGGCGGATGACGACAGCAACGCCTCGGCCCAGGCCGCGGCGGAAGCGGCGGCTCTCGCGGACGCGACCAGCTCGGCCTCGGCCGCGGCTGACGTCACCGCGAACGCGGCAGCGCAGGCCGCAGCGACCGATGACGCATCCACGGACGCCTCGTCGACGGCGACGACCGACGCGAACGCCTCGGCGGCCGCGGCGGCTCAGGCGGCGGCTCAGGCGGCGGCGCAGAACGACGCGACCTCGACCAGCGCGGCGGATTCGTCGGGCTCGGCCGATGCCGACCCGAACGCCTCCGCGGCAGCGGCCGCCAACGCCTCGGCGTCGGCGACGGCCTCCGCGACGGCGGCGGCTGACGCCTCGGCGGAAGCGGCGGCCGAGGCATCCTCGGCAGCGACGGCTGAGGCTTCCTCGGCAGCGACGGCTGAGGCTTCCGCCTCCGCGACGGCTGAGGCGTCCGCATCCGCGGACGCCGGGGCCGACCCGGAGCAGCAGCTCGGCATCCGCGTCCTGGTTCCTGTGATCGAGCGCGGTGAGAAGCAGACCGCGATCGGCACCGGCTTCCGGCCGGGAGAGGTGGTCACCGGTGTGATGACCTCCGCCCCGATCGCACTCGGCACGCAGGTGGCGAACGCGCAGGGTACGGTCACCTTCACCTGGACGATCCCGGCCGACTATGACCTCGGAACGCACACCGTGACGCTCACCGGACCCACGTCCGGCAGCATCGCGACGACGTTCCAGGTGGTCGCGACGGGCCTCGCCACCACGGGTGGAGAGGTGCAGGGCGGATGGATCGCACTCGCGGCGCTGCTGCTCATGTTCGGTCTGGGAGCGATGCGGGTCGCTCGCACCCGGCGTCCTCTCGTCGACACCGAGTGAGCATCGAGTAGGAAACGCTGAGAGGTCGGGGCCGTCAATGCGGCGGTCCCGACCTTCAGTGATGAGAAGGTATGGGAATGAGCACGATGACCGAGGCGTCACCGGACGCACAGGACGAGAATCCCCCCGCGGCAGCCCCACCGCGGACCCGCCCCACGTGGTGGGTCAAGCTCATCGCCTTCGCGGCCTGTCTGCTGACGCTGTGGCACATCGGGGCCTCCTTCCTGTGGATCGCACCGTACTCCGCGCTGCGCGAGATCCCCACGCAGCAGGTGCTCGCCGGCTACATGCTGCCGATGTTCGGTCAGTCGTGGAGCGTGTTCGCGCCTGAGCCCATCAACGGCGACTACCACTTCAACGTCCGCGCGGTGATCGAGAAGGACGGCGAGGAGGTCGAGACCGGATGGGTCAGCGCGACCGACGTCGAGCTCTCGATGATCCGCTACAACCTCTTCCCGCCGCGCGCCGGCATCCAGTCGAGCGAGGTCGCGAGCGGACAGATGGGTGCCTTCAACAAGCTGAACGACCAGCAGCAGGCGGTCGCCGCGCTCGACTTCACCGAGGACGGGTGGGAGGACTGGATGGTCCGCTCCTTCGATGAGCTCGAGGGCGAGAACCCGTCGACCGAGGCGTACATGGCCGAGGAGCACCTCTCCACCGCGTATGCGACGCAGGTCGCCTACGCGATCTGGGGATCGGATGCCGTGATCAAGGTGCAGTACCGCGTCAGCCGGCAGAACGTGGTGCCCTACGCGGAACGGAACGACCCCGGTGCGCAGCGCCCGGATCCGACCTTCTCGACCACGGGATGGCGTTCGCCTATAGAAGAGGAAGGGCAGAGTCGCGAGAACTTCGCGAACACCTTCCGGAGTCAGTTCGAGAGGATCCAGCCGTGAGCGCGCCGGTGAAGACCGCGGCGAAGAGCGCGCCGAAGAGCGCGGCGAAGACCACGGCACCGGACGAGACCACGGCTCCGACGTCGCAGCCCGCCCCGTCGACACCGCCCGCATCGCTGCCCGCTCGCGTCCTCACGTTCGTGTCGTCGATGATCGGCGGACTCTGGGCCATGGTGATCTCCGCGATCGACAGGATCTCGGCGTTCATCGGCGACTGGCTCTTCAACGGCAAGAAAGCCCTGTATGGCCTCGCCGTCACCCGCATCCTGTTCGGACTCACCGCGATCGGACTGCTGGCATCGAACTTCGCCACTCGTCTGTACACGTTCGGTTCCGGCTCGGCGTGGAACGGCGAGATGGCCGAGCCCGTCAGCGACTTCCCGAAGATCTGGCTCTTCAGCGCCTTCCATGCGGCGATGGGCAACGACGTCCTCTACACCGCCCTCTATCTGCTGCTGGGCGTGCTCGCGGTGCTGTTCGTGCTCGGCTGGCGGTTCCGCATCGTGCTTCCGGTCTTCTTCTGCCTGTGGGTCGGCTTCATCGAGGCCAACGACATGGTCGGCGACCAGGGCGACAACATGTTCCGCATCGCTCTGCTGCTGCTCCTCTTCGCCGACCCCGCGGCGCGGTGGTCGCTCGATGCGAAGCGGCGGGCCAAGAGCGGCGAGTGGTTCCCGCCGACGAGCCAGCCGGCGCTGCTGGGCACCATGTTCCACAACCTCGCCCTCGTCGCCCTCACTGCGCAGGTGTGCTTTGTGTATGCCTCGGGTGCCCTGTACAAGGCCGGTGGTGAACCCTGGAAAGAGGGATACGCCGTCTACAACCCGCTGCAGACGGCTCGCTTCGGTACCTGGCCGGTGCTGAGCGATCTGGTCACCGCGTGGGGGCCGATGGTCGTGGCGGCGAGCTGGGGGTCGATCATCCTCCAGGTCGCGTTCCCGCTCATGCTGCTGACGCGGCCCACTCGGCTGCTCGGTCTGCTCGGCATCCTGTCGTTCCACATCGGCATCGCCGTGCTGATGGGCCTGCCCTGGTTCTCGCTCACCATGATCGCGATCGACTCGATCTTCATCCGCGATCGCACGTGGTCGCGGCTGAGCGCGGGCACGGTGCGGCGATGGAATGCCGCGAAGAATCCGACGGCGGGCGGCGCACCGCCGGGGACTGTGGCCTGACGACAATCGGGTGCGGCGACGCCGCCGGAAGCGGTTGGAGGATGCCCACAGGCGAGTTCCTTCTCGATTGTCGCAGATCTACCATGACAGCATCCCTACTTCTCCTCGAGAGGAATGCACATGGTCGACGCCGCCGTCCGTCCGAAGTCGAGTCCCGCTCTCGGTTCTCCTCACGCCACCGATGCCGCACTGCAGGTCGATGTCGCTCGGATCACCGATCTGCTGCTGGGCACCTGGGCCGACACCCGTCGTGACGCACGCGAGCTCATCAAGGACTCCGCGTTCTGGCGAGACGATGCGCTCGGCAAAGACGAGCATCGCGAGCGGGTGCTGAGCCAGCTGCACCTGCTCGTCGAGAACAAGGCCGTGCATCGCGCGTTCCCGAAGTCGCTCGGCGGCGAGGAGAACAACGGCGCGAACATCGCGGGGTTCGAGGAGCTCGTCGTCGCCGACCCCAGCCTCCAGATCAAGTCGGGCGTGCAGTGGGGGCTCTTCGGCTCGGCGATCCTGCAGCTGGGCACGGCCGAGCACCACGAGAAGTGGCTGCCCGGCGTCATGGACCTCTCGATCCCCGGCGCCTTCGCGATGACCGAGATCGGGCACGGATCCGACGTCGCGGCTGTGGGGACCACGGCGACCTACGATCCCGAGACCGAGGAGTTCGTGGTCAACACGCCGTTCCGGGGAGCGACCAAGGAGTACCTCGGCAACGCGGCGCTGCACGGTGTCGCGGCGACGGTGTTCGCCCAGCTGATCACGAACGGCGTCAACCACGGCGTTCACTGCTTCTACGTGCCGCTGCGCGGCGACGACGGCATCGATCTTCCCGGCATCGGCCGCGAGGACGACGGCCTGAAGGGTGGGCTCAACGGCATCGACAACGGCCGGCTGTCGTTCGACCACGTGCGCATCCCGCGCACCAACCTGCTGAACCGCTACGGCGACGTCGCCGCCGACGGCTCGTACTCGAGCGCGATCGACAGCCCCGGTCGTCGATTCTTCACGATGCTCGGCACCCTGGTGCAGGGTCGCGTCTCGCTCGACGGAGCCGCCTCGTGGGCATCCGCCCTCGGCTTGAAGATCGCGATCACCTACGCGACGCAGCGCAGGCAGTTCGACGGTGCCGACGGGCAGGAGGTCGTGCTCATGGACTACGGCAAGCACCAGCGCCGCCTGTTCCCGCGTCTCGCGACGACCTATGCGCAGATCTTCGCGCACGACGAGTTCCTGCAGAAGTTCGACGGCGTGTTCTCCGGTCGCATCGACACGCCTGCCGACCGCGAGGATCTCGAGACCCTGGCCGCGGCGCTCAAGCCGCTGTCGACCTGGCACGCCCTCGACACTCTGCAGGAGGCGCGCGAGGCCTGCGGCGGGGCCGGCTTCATGTTCGAGAACCGCCTGGTCGGACTGCGCGCCGACCTCGACATCTACGTGACCTTCGAGGGCGACAACAACGTGCTGCTGCAGCTCGTCGGCAAGCGACTGCTCACCGACTACGCGAAGCAGTTCACCGGCAAGGATGCCGCGGCCCTGGCGAAGTTCGCGGTGGGGATGACCGCCGGCAAGGTGTTCCACGGCGCGGGGCTGCGTCAATTCGGGCAGTCCGTCGTCGATCTCGGCCAGGTCTCGCGATCGGTCGAGAACGGCCTGCGCGAGGAGCAGCAGCACCAGCTGCTCGCCGAGCGTGTGCAGCAGATGGTGGCCGATGTCGCCGGTCGGCTGCGGCCCGCGGGCAAGGACAAGGTGCTCGGCGCACGGCTCTTCAACGAGAACCAGGCCGAGCTGATCGAGGCGGCGCGGGCGCACGGCGAGCTGCTGCAGTGGGAGGCGTTCACGGATGCCGTTCGCCGCGTCGACGACGCCGACACCAAGAAGGTGCTCACGTGGCTGCGTGACCTCTTCGGTCTGCAGCTCATCGAGAAGCATCTGGCCTGGCACCTCATCAACGGGCGTCTCTCGACGCAGCGGGCGGCCGCGGTCTCGAGCTACATCGATCGTCTGTGCGCGCGCCTGCGGCCCTACGCCCTCGACCTCGTCGACGCATTCGGCTACGAGCCCGAGCACGTGCGAGCGCCCATCGCATCGGGTGCCGAGAAGCAGCGCCAGGACGAGGCCCGTGCGTACTACGCGGACCTCGCGGCATCCGGAGAGGCACCGGTGCAGGAGAAGACGCTGAAGAAGTCGAAGCGCTGACGCCGCATCCGCAGCATCGGCGAGACGGGCCGGGATCGTGCGATCCCGGCCCGTCTCGTGTGCGGTCAGGTGTCGCAGAGCCAGGCGCGAGTAGTGTCGACCTGGCCCACCCGAACCGACCCGAGGAGTCTTCGATGACCCGTGTCCACGCCTATGCCGCACCCAGCGAAGCCGCTCCGCTCGAGAAGACCGTCATCGAGCGTCGAGAGCTCGGCCCGAACGACATCCTGATCGACATCGCGTTCGCCGGCATCTGCCACTCCGACATCCACACCGTGCGCGGTGACTGGGGTCCGCAGCAGTACCCGCTCGCCCCGGGGCACGAGATCGCCGGAACCGTCGCCGCCGTCGGCGCCGACGTCACGAAGCACTCCGTCGGAGACCGCGTCGGTGTCGGATGCCTCGTCAACTCGTGCGGCGAGTGCCGCAGCTGCCTGCAGGGCGACGAGCAGTTCTGCGCGAACGGTGCGATCTTCACGTACGGCAGCACCGACCGCGACGGCACGGTCACGCAGGGCGGCTACTCGGAGCAGGTCGTCGTGACCGAGTCGTTCGCCGTCCGCATCCCCGACGCCCTCGCACTCGACGTGGCTGCGCCGCTGCTGTGCGCGGGCATCACCACCTACTCGCCCCTGCGGCACTGGAACGTGGGTCCGGGCTCGCGCGTCGCGGTCGTCGGTCTCGGCGGTCTCGGACACATGGGTGTGCAGATCGCACATGCGCTCGGCGCCGAGGTGACCGTGCTGTCGCAGACGCTGAACAAGAAGGACGACGGGCTGCGGCTCGGAGCGGACCACTACTACGCGACGGGCGATGCCGACACGTTCCGTTCGCTGCGCAACTCCTTCGACGTCATCCTCAACACGGTCAGCGCTCCTGTCGACCTGCGCGCCTACCTGGGACTGCTCGACGTGGGCGGATCGATGGTGTGCGTCGGCGCTCCGGCCGAGCCGCTCGCGGTGAACGTCTCGTCGCTGATCGGAGGCCGCCGCTCGCTGGCAGGGTCCAACATCGGCGGCATCGCTGAGACCCAGGAGATGCTCGACTTCTGCGCCGAGCACGGCATCGCCGCGCAGATCGAGGTCATCTCGGCCGCGCAGATCAACGAAGCGTACGAGCGCGTGCTGGCGTCGGACGTGCGGTACCGCTTCGTGATCGACGGGTCGACCTTCGCGGACTGAGCCGCCTGCCTGCGTGATCCCTGACGCAGGCGAGCAGCGCGCGATCCGCGGATGGGGGCTTCGGCTCCCGTCCGCGGTTCTGTGTTCTCCGGACCGATGTCGGCGCTCGTCGCTAACGTGGTCGCATGACCTCCCTTGCCATCGGCCCCGATGAACGCGCCCGCTGCGCCTGGGTGGGTGACGACGCCGAATATCGTCGCTACCACGACGAAGAATGGGGCACGGCTCTGCACGGAGATCGGGCCCTGTTCGAGAAGATGGCGCTCGAGGGGTTCCAGGCCGGGCTCTCGTGGATCACGATCCTGCGCAAGCGGCCGCGCTTCCGCGAGGTGTTCGCCGGGTTCGACGTCGCCGCCGTCGCAGAGTTCGACGAGAGCGACGTCGAGCGGCTCATGACCGATGCCGGCATCATCCGCAACCGCGCGAAGATCGAGGCGACGATCGACAATGCGCGCATCGTCCGCACGATGGCCGACGGCGAGCTCGACGAGCTGATGTGGTCCTTCGCGCCCGTGCCCGGCGCGCGGCCCGCGACGCTGTCCGACGTCCCGCCCGTCACGCCCGAGTCGACGGCCATGAGCACAGAACTGCGACGACGAGGGTTCCGCTTCGTGGGGCCGACGACCATGTACGCGCTCATGCAGTCGACCGGAATGGTCGACGACCACGTCATCGGATGCTGGCGGGGCTGAGCGGACTCCCCGGATATACTCGGTGACCGGGGGGAACGCCTTGCGCGTGGCGTCAGGCTCAGGCACGGCGCGGTCTCCCTGCACCGACCGTGAGGAGCATGAGTGGCCACGCGCATGGCATCGACCCCGCCGACGTTGGCGGGCTACAGCTACGTGCGCCCCCTCGGCTCCGGCGGGTTCGCCGACGTCTTCCTCTATGAGCAGGACATGCCTCGCCGTGTCGCCGCCGTCAAGGTGCTGCTGGCCGACGCCGTGAACCCCGAGGTGCTGCGCACCTTCAACGTCGAGGCCGACATCTCCGCCCGCCTCAGCGCGCACCCGTCGATCGTCACGATCTATCAGGCCTCGATCTCTGCCGACGGGCGCCCGTACTTCGCCATGGAGTACTGCCCCGACACCATGAGCGCGCGCTACAAGAAGGCCCCGCTTCCGCTCGCCGACGTGCTCGACACCGGCGTGCGCATCGCCGGTGCGCTCGAGACGGTGCACCGCGCCGGGCTGCTGCATCGAGACATCAAGCCCTCGAACGTGCTGATCAACTCGCTCGGCGCGCCCGTGCTCGCCGACTTCGGCATCGCCGCCGCCGTCATCGACGAGGGCGACGGCGAGACGATCGCCATGTCCGTACCGTGGAGCTCGCCGGAGGTGCTGCAGGAACGGGTCACCGGATCCGTCCCCAGCGAGATCTGGAGTCTCGGTGCCACGCTCTACACGCTTCTCGCGGGCCGGAGCCCGTTCGAACGCGCAGACCGCGGCTCCAACTCGCGTGATCAGCTGACCGACCGCATCGTCAAGGCGCGGTACACGGCGGTGCCCGTGCCGGGCATCCCACCGATCATCGACGACATCTTCGCGACCGCGATGCAGCGCGATCCCGCCAAGCGCTTCACGAGCATGGCCGAGTTCGCCGAGCGCCTGCGCTGGGCGCAGTACGAACTCGGCATCCACCCGACCGCCTTCGAAGCCGCCTCCGCCGAATGGGCCGCGGCCGCGCCGGTCAGCTTCTCCGACTCGGCGCCCCGTGGTCCCGTCATCACGACGGTCGCGCCGGACTCGCGCCGCGCCGCACGAGCAGCACGCCCCCAGGCCGCACCCCGCGACCGCGACGACCTTCCGTCCACACCGCGGTCGAAGACCCGCTCACCACTCGTCGCGGGCGTGATCGGCGCCGTCATCGGGGCCGCCGTCCTCGCCGGCGTCGGTATCGCCGCGCTGTTCCTGACGGGGGTCCTGTGATGGCGATCGGCGACCGCACGAGGAATGACGCGAACCCGCGCCCGCGTCGCCGACTCATCGCCGCGATCTCGGGCATCGCCGCCCTCGCCGTCGTCGTGACCCTCGCGATCACCGCGCAGGGCTACGAGTCGCAGGAGGTCCCGCGACTCGAGTCCGCCGTCTGGGTGATGCGCGACAGCGGACAGTACGCCCGCGTCAACACCGAGCTCGCCGAGATCGACACCGTCCGCACCGTCGACGATCCCGAGGCGGTCTGGCAGAGCGGCTCTGCTGCGGTGCTCTACGCGCAGGGCAACCGGCAGCGCTGGGACGTCGATCCGGCCAGCCCCACCGACCTCCTCTCCGATCCGGCGGCAGAGGGCGCCCCGATCGCCTCGGAGCCGACGCCGGCGGGCACACGCGAGATCATCTCGGCCGGCGCCTACGTCGCGTACCGCACCGACACCGGCCAGGTCTCGGTGTCGACGCTCGAGTCCGGGGCCGCGACCGCTCTCGTCGACCCGTTCGCCGAGGTCGAGGTCGACGAGGGCGAGGACCCGCCCACGTACACCGCGGATGCCGTCGGTCTGTCGCCCGACGGCCTGCTCGTGCTCTACTCGGCGGAGGAGGGCGCGGTCCGACGGTTCGACGTCGACGAGTACCGCTTCCTCGATGACGGCACCGCGCTCACCGGCGCCCCCGACGCCGGCGACGACCTCGCGCTCACCGTCATCGGCGACCGGTGGGCGATGCTGCAGGCGAGCACGGGCGACCTCTGGCTCTCGGGTCGCGACGAGCCCACGACACTCGACGTCGCCGAAGACGCCGCGCTTCAGGCCGGCGCCGCCAGCGGCGACGAGCTCGTCATCGCGGACTCCGACGGACTCATGACCGTCGATCTCTCCTCCGGCGAAGCCGACCGCACCGTCGACGCGTCCGGCGTGCCGGCGACTCCGGTCGTGGTCGGCGACCGAACGTTCGCCGCATGGCTGGACACGGCATCCGGCACTCTGTGGACCGGCGACGAGACCGTGCCCCTGATCGTGCCCGACGAGGCACTGGACTCTGCGACCATCGAACCCGTCTTCCAGCAGAACGGCGATCGCGCGGTGCTGAGCGAGCTCGGCACCGGGCTCATCTGGACGGCACCCGACGGAGTCCTGATCCCTCTCGAGCAGTGGGCGATCGAAGACGAGACGGAGCAGGAGGAGGGCACCGTCATCGTCGAGGACGTCGCCGAGCAGATGCCTCCGGTGGCCGTGAACGACGCCTTCGGTGTGCGCTCCGGTCAGCAGGTGATCCTGCCGGTGCTCTTCAACGACCACGACCCGAACAAGAAGGACGTCCTGTCGATCGAGCCCGGGTCGATCTCCGGACTCGCCGACGCCGAGTTCGGAGACCTGTCGCTCGTCGCGAACGGCCAGTCGCTCGTCGTGAGCGTGCGCGCGGGGTCGGGACAGACAAGCTTCACGTATGCCGTGACCGACGGCGCCGCGACCTCGGCGCCCGCGACGGTCACTCTCACCGTCGTCGACGACGCGTCGAACTCCGCGCCCGTGTGGTGCGGCGTCGACGCCTGTCAGCAGGAGTGGCCGACCCCGCAGCTGCTCCCCGGCGGCAGCACGATCGTGTCCGCCCTGTCGGGATGGGTCGACCCCGAGGGCGACCCCTTCGTCCTGAGCGACGCCTACGAGACCGATCCGTCGTCGCCGGTCATGGTCGTCCCGATGGCCGACGGACGGGTCGCGATCCGTCACACGGATCCCAACGCGGCGGATGCCGTGATCCCCGTCACGGTCGTGGTCGAAGATGTGCACGGAGCGACGGCGGAGAAGACGCTCGAGGTGCAGGTCACCGGCAGCCCGGCGCTGATCGCGGCACCGGTCGCCGTGACCGCAAGGGTGGGGGAGCGGCAGTCGATCCGGGTCTCCGACCATCTCTCCGGCGGCTCCGGCTCGTACCGGCTGGTGGATGCCGTGCAGACCGCGGCGACGGCGCAAGGTCTCGAGGTCACCCCCAACACGGCCGCCGGCACGGTCGAGCTGACGGTCGCCGAACCCGGCCAGTACGTCGTCACCTACACCGCGCAGGACACGTCGACCCAGGCCGAGCAGTCGGCGGTCATCCGCGTCACCGCGGTCGACGGATCGGCGGCGCTCGCGATGGCGCCCTTGACCGCCTTCGTGCGCGAGGGCGAGGACACGACGGTCGACGTGCTCGACTCCGTGGCCAACACCAGCGGTCGGGTGCTGATGCTCTCGGATGCCGTGAGCTCCACCCCGCAGCTCAACGTGCGCGTGGTCGGCAACGAGAGCATCCGCGTGAACGGCACGACCGAGAGCGGAGACCCCGGCGTGATCGGCACGGCGACCGTGACGGTCGCCGACGGGGCGGGCGCCGCTGTGCAGGGCACCGTCACCGTCTTCCTCGCACCGCCATCCACGGTCACCCGCCCGATCGTCTTCCCGGATGCGATCACGGTGCGCGCCGGTTCGCTCACACGCATCAGCGTCGCGGCGAACGACGTCGCCCCCCGCGGTGAGCCCCTCGTGGTGCTCCCCGAGGTCACGGGCTCCGGAGAGGCGGGGGAGCTGGTCTTCGCCGACGGCAACGCGCTGCGCTACCTCGCGCCGACGACGCCCGGGACGTATCGCCTCACCTACTCGGTCTCTCTCGAGCGCAACCCCTCGCTCTACGACAACGGCGCGGTCACAGTGACGGTGCTGCCTGCCGGCACGAACCGGGCGCCGACGCCCACCACCCTCACCGGTCGGGTGCTGAGCGGCCAGACGGTATCGATGCCGGTGCCCACGACGGGCATGGACAGCGACGGCGACCGGGTCGTGCTCGCAGGGGTCGATCAGCCCGAACGCGGAACGGGAACGGCGACCATCTCTGCGAGCGGAGACGCGATCGTCTATCGAGCACCCGCCGGCGGCGTGCCCGGTGGGCAGGCGTCCTTCCGGTACACCGTCCGCGATCCGCAGGGAGAGACCGGTACCGGCATCGTCAGGGTCGGAGTCCTGGACGCCGACATCGACGACACCGCGCCCGTGACGTTCAGCGATTACGTGCGCGTCGAGGCGGGGTCGTCGACGCCTGTCGTCCTCGACCCGCGATCGAACGACCTCGACCCGGCACAGAGCGAACTCGAGATCACGGAGCTGGTGCCCAACGCGCCGCCGGTCAAGGGGAACCCGCTCTATGACCGGCTCACGTCGCTGATCGACCCCGACACCTCGCTGAAGGACGGTCGCGTCGTGCTGCGTGCCGGCGACACGGCAGGCACGAACTCCTACTTCTACACGGTCAGATCGACGCGGTCATCGAGCACGTCGCAGGGTCTGATCGTCGTGACGGTCACCGACGGTGCGGTCACCGACCAGCCGGCGGTCGCCGACACGGTGCTCACGACGCGTGATCGGGACGAGATCGCCGAGCGCGGCATCGACGTCGTCACGAACCGCGTCAGCTGGCCCTCGGGAGATGTGGGCTCGCTGAAGCTGAGCCTGTGGGGCGACCAGCCCGGGTTCACGGTGCAGGGTGACCGCATCATCGGACAGGCACCCGAAGAAGGTGCGCTCGTGCCCTTCCAGCTCACCGGCACGGCGCAGGGCGGGCGTGACGTGGTCGGCCACGGCTTCCTGCACATCCCCGCCTTCGACGACATGCAGGTGCAGATCAAGCCCGGGACGACTCCCGTCGTGGTCGACGAAGACGCGTCGGTCTCGTTCGGGCTGAGCGACTACGTCGACCTGGCGCCCTCCGACAGCATCGATGTCGGTACCGGAGACTTCACGGCCCAGCGCGCCGCCGCCACCTGTGCCGCAGACGGTGCGGGTGGTGCCACGTACGAGGCGGGCCGGGAAGCACCCTGGTCGGACACGTGCCTCGTGCCGGTCCGGCTGCAGGGGCAGGAACGGTGGTCGTACATCGACGTGCCGATCAGCATCCGCCCGGCGGAGCCGCAGCTGCTGCTCTCGTCGATCTCGCACACGGTCGCCCCCGGAGCGTCCGAGACCATCGACCTGTACGCGAACATGGCGAGCTGGGAGGGCGGTCGTGAAGGCGACGTCGGATCCCTCGACTACCGCGTCGTCTACAACGGCTCGGCGTTCGTCGTGACGCAGAACGGGTCGTCGCTCACGATCGAGGCCCGCGCGGATGCTCGACCGGGGAACAGCGAGACGGTGAGCGTCACGGTGCCCCGGTACGGCGAGCCCTCGGCTTCCGTGCGGCTCGTCGTGGGAGCCGCACCACCGGATGCGCCGCGAGGCGCCACCCTCACACGGCAGTGCGTCGTCACGGACCCCAGCTGCTCGATCGAGGTCGTCGACGTCGCGGGCGAGTACGACCCCTTCGCGGGCAAGGCCGGTTCCGGCCTGCGTCTGGTGTCACTCGGCGGCGGCGCGCGGTGCGACGTCGCGTCGATCTCGGCGTCGGGCAGCACGGCGATCACGGCCACCTGGCCGGGTGGCGGTCAGGCGCCCGGCGGTCAGTGCGTGATCCCGTTCGTCGTGTCCGATGCGCAGGGACGCACCGGCACGGGCACGCTGACCCTCGACCTGCAGGGCTTCCCGCAGGCGCCGGCCAGCGTCTCGACGGTCGGATTCACACGGTCGACCGTCGAACTCGAGGTGCCGCTCGGTGAGGCCGGGCGCGCGCATCCCGCCGTCAGCGCGATCACGATCCTGCAGGACGGCGCACCCGCGAACGCATCCTGCAGCCCGTCGGGTGGCGGGGTCTACCGCTGCACCGTCAGCGGCCTGGTCAACGGAGAGCCCCACGCGTTCACCGCATCCGCCGTGAACGCGGTCGGAACATCCGCCGCGACCTCCGCCCACACCACCTGGGCATACGCGGCTCCGGTCGTGTCGAACGCCTCGGCTGCCCCTGTCTATCGCCCTGGCGTGACCGAGCGCGGTCGCGGAGTCGCCGCGCTGTCGGTCGCCGCATCCGACGACGCCCGCGCGTTCCGCATCGAGGAGACGGGGCAGGTCATCGAACGCACCGGGGTGACGACCACGGCCGACATCACGCTGTCGCCGGGTGCGCAGACGCTCACGCTCGTGCCGATCAGCCAGTTCCAGCCCCCGACGGGCGACGGCGGCAACGAGGGCGGTGCGTTCCGCACCACGGTGACGGTCGCCGGAACCGTGTACTTCGATCCCGCGGGCACACAGGCGGCTGCGGCGTCGAACACCTCGGTGAACGTCTCGGGCGTGCGCGCGCAGGCCAACGGCAGTGCGCAGGGTCTCGACGTCGTGTATCTCGCCTGGCGATCGGGCAACGCGAGCTGCACCGCCGACGGCGACGGGCGCCTGGTCGTCTCGGGCGCCGAGGTGCAGTCCTCGTCCGAGACGCTCACGAAGCTCGCCGAGTACTCGACCTACAACGTCAAGGCGTGCGCCTCGAACGGGTACGGCGTCGCGGAGTCCGCCACGACCCAGGTGTTCACGTTCGTGTTCGTGGACGGCCCGAAGGGCAACACCAGCTACACGGTCGCGACCCAGCCCACGATCGACGGCAACCGCTACTCCTACGGACTCGAGTCAGCGCCGAACATCCAGGTGAGAGACGGCTTCACGCCGCAGTACTACCTGTACGGATCGTGGCGCGATGCGTTCGAGCTCAGCTCCGACGCTTCACCGCTGCCGGTCAGCGCGCGCTCGTGCCATGCGGTGCTGACCCAGTACTGCTCCGACAACGTCGAGATCACCGCCAGGACCGCGCCCACCACCGTGGCGGTGCAGTTCCAGAAGTGCGTGCCGGCTGACGCGAACGACCTGTTCAGTGTCACTGCCGCGGCCCGCGGCTCCTACACACCGACGTTCACGCCGAGGATCGTCGACGGCGTCTCCGTGATCGACGCGAAGATCACCTGGACCGGGGCATTCGCCGCGCTCAAGGCGATCACGCACCGGGCGCCGCTGTGCACGCAGCCGCCGCCCCCGAAGCCGCCCAAGCCCGAACCCGAACCGACCGGCACCCCGCCCCCGGCGGACCCTCTCGACCCGGTCGATCCCGAGGGATGAGCCCGCGGTGATGACCACCCCCACGTGCCTTTGCCCACCGCCCTGCACCGTGCAGGCGCCTGAGACGAATACGGTTGCCCCATGCCTGCTCCCTCCGCTGCTCCCGTGACCATCGCCGCCGAACAGGCCGCCTGGTTCCAGGAGACGTTCTCGATCCTCACCGCCAACGTCGAACAGGCGATCCTGGGCAAGCGGCACGTCGTCGAGCTGGTGCTCGCCGCGGCCGTCAGCGGCGGGCACGTGCTGCTCGAGGACTTCCCCGGCACCGGCAAGACGGCCCTCGCCCGCGCGATCGCGCAGACCGTGACGGGCACGAGCACTCGCATCCAGTTCACGCCCGACCTGCTGCCGGGTGACGTGACCGGAATCACCGTCTACGACCAGAAGGAGGGCGCCTTCGAGTTCCACGCCGGTCCCGTCTTCGCGAACATCGTGCTCGCAGACGAGATCAACCGTGCGAGCCCCAAGACGCAGTCCGCGCTGCTCGAGGTCATGGAAGAGGGCACGGTCACGGTCGACGGCGTGACCCGCCCGGTGGGCTCGCCGTTCCTGGTGATGGCCACTCAGAACCCGATCGAGCAGGGCGGCACGTATCGTCTGCCCGAGGCGCAGCTCGACCGCTTCATGATCAAGACCTCGATCGGCTACCCCGACGAGGCCGCGACCATGCGCATCCTCCAGGGAGCCGCTCAGCCGAAGCACGTGCTCGACGGCATCGTCAGCACCGACACCATCCTCACGATGGCCGAGATGTCGCGCGGCGTGTACGTGAACCCCCTGGTCTCCGACTACATCATGCGCATCGTCGACGCCACGCGCCGCGCCTCCGAGGTGCGTCTCGGGGCCAGCGTGCGCGGAGCGCTCGCGCTCTCCCGCCTGGTGATGACCTGGGCCGCCAAGAACGGGCGCACCTTCGTGACCCCCGACGACGTCCGCGAACTCGCCGTCGTCGCGCTGGCGCACCGTCTCGTGCTCGAGCCCGAGGCCGAGTTCGACGGCGTCACGGCCGTCGCCGTGGTCGGGCAGATCCTCCTCGACGTCGAGCCCCCGCGCGAGAACGGCACTGCGTGAGCTTCAGCACCGAATCGCGCCTGACGCGCACCACGGCGGGCACGAGCACCTCGACCCGCACGTCGACGGTGACGCGCTACGACCGCACGCGCCGCGGCCCCGTCCGCGGCGCGGTGTTCGGCGTGCGACGCGCGCTGCGCACGACGACGCGCACGATCCGACGGAGCGCCGAGTGGGTGCGGGAGACGGTCACGACCGCCGGGCTGCTGGTCGCCGTGGCCCTCGTGCTCGGCGTCGTCGCCGGGCTCGCGTTCGGGTGGGTCGAGGCGTGGGCGGTCGCGGCGATCGCCCTGGTGCTGCTGATCGTCTGCATCCCGTTCATCCTCGGTGCGCACGACTACCGCATCGACCTCGAACTCGATCGGGATCGTGTGGTGGCCGGTGCCGAGATCGGTGCGACGCTCGACGTCCGCAACAACGGCGAGCGACTCTCGCTCCCTGGCGTGGTCGACGTGCCCGTCGGGGAGGGGCTCGTCGAGGCGCACGTCCCGCTCCTGCGGCCGGGCGCACATCATCGGGAGCAGCTCACGATCGCGGCGCATCGACGCGGTGTGATCGACGTCGGGCCCATGACCATCACCCGCGGCGACCCGATCGGCATCCTGCGCCGCGAACTGCGCTGGCCCGACGTGCAGCGCATCCACGTGCATCCCGTCACCGTGCGCCTGCCCAGTACGAGCGCGGGACTCATCCGCGACCTCGAGGGCACGCCGAGCACGGCGCTGGTCGACGCCGACCTGTCGTTCCACGCCGTGCGCGAGTACGTCGTCGGCGACTCGCAGCGCCATGTGCACTGGAAGTCGACCGCCAAGACGGGCAAGCTCATGGTGCGCCAGTACGAGGAGTCGCGGCATGCGCGCATCGCGATCATCCTCGATCTCGATGCGGAATCGTACGAGAGCGATGACGAGTTCGAGAACACGGTCAGTGCCGCGGCATCCCTCGCCCTGCAGGGAGTGCGAGACGGGCGTGAGGTGCTGTTCTCGGTGAGCAACGAGATCCCCGAGCACAGCGCGACCGAGGTCCTGTCTATCCGCACCCTTCCGACGGTCACCCCCAAGGCGCTGCTCGACGCGACCTCGACGATCGATGCGGCCGACCGTGTCATGCGGCTCGAGGCGGTCACCGCGCTCACCGCGCAGTCGTATCCCGACCTGTCGATGGGCTTCCTGCTGACCGGATCTCGGATGCCGCTCGAGAGACTCCGCCACGCGTCCGTGAAGCTGCCGGCCGCGGTCGAGGCCGTCGCCGTCCGCAGCGAGCTCGGCGAGCAGCCGACCATGCGCACCGCCCGAGAGCTCGCCGTCATGACGGTGGGCGCGCTCGGAGATCTGCCGCAGATGCTCGCCCGCGGAGCGCTCCGATGAGCGCCGCCGGGCCCCGCCGGGGAGGCATCGGGCGATTCGGTGCCACGCGGGGCGGCGTCTCTGCAGGGAGTCCGTTCGCGATCTCGCCCCTGACGCTGTGGTCGCTCGGCTATGTCGTCGTCGGCATCCTGCTCGCCACGGCTGCGGCCTGGCCCGTGTACGAGGCACCGCGAGCCCTCGCCGTCGGAATCGTCGGTGGCGTGCTCGGTATGGCCGTCGCCATCGTGGCGCGGATGCTGCGCTGGGGGCTGCTGCTCGCCGCGCTCGCGGCTGCCGGCGTCTACCTCGTCGTCGCCGTGCCGCTCGCGATCCCCTCGGCACTCACCTCGGTGCCCGCCTTCTTCGGAGGACTCCGAGACGCGATACTCGGGGTCGCGCTGGGGTGGAAGCAGATGCTCACCCTGAACCCGCCGCTCGGGGAGTATCAGGCGGTCCTCATCCCGTTCCTCGTGGTGATGCTCTTCGGCGCCTTCTTCGCCACGCTGCTCGTGCTCGAGCGGGGCCGCCGGGCGACGATCGCGGTGCCGGTGGTGGCGGCGATGAGCCTGTTCGGCATCGCGTTCGGGCTCAGCGCCACGTCGTCTGCCGTGACCGTGCTGGGAATCGCGCTTCCCGCGCCGCGCGAATGGGTCATCGGCGTCGCCGTGTTCGTCTCCGCACTGGTGTGGGTGGTCGGGCGCACGCGCCTACAGAGAGCCCAGGCTCTGCGTGCGGTCGCCGCGGCCAACATCTCGCGCCGCGCGACACCGGTCTGGCTGACCGTCCGTCGCCACCTGCTGTCGGCAGGTCTCGCGGTGGTCGCGCTCGTCGCCGGATTCGCGGTCGCGCCGGCCGCCGCCGGATGGAGCGACCGTTCGGTGCTGCGCGACGAGATCGAGCCCATGGTCGTCGTGCAGCAGCAGGCCAGCCCGCTCAGCTCCTACCGTTCATGGTTCGCAGACGACCGACTCGGCGAGACGGTGCTGCAGGTCGACGGCGATGCGGGAGCGGTCGACCGCATCCGGCTCGTCACACTCGATTCCTACGACGGCGAGGACTTCCACATCGCGCCGGAAGACCGCTTCAGTCGTCTGCCGCGTACGGCTCTGCCCGGGCCGGGGCGAGTATCGCTCGACATCACGATCGGCGACGCCTACCGCGGCATCTGGGTACCGGCGCCTGCCGGGTTGGCCGAAGCGCCGCAGTTCGCGGGGGAGCGGGCCGACGATCTCGCCGACGGCTTCCACGTGAACGAGGGCGGCGACACCGCCATCACGGTCGCGGAAGCTCCGGGGGGCGCGCAGGGACTCGTGCCGGGCGACAGCTACTCCGTGCTCGCCGACGCACCCGCCGACGGCATCGACCTCACCGCGGCGCAGGGCGGGAGCTCGAAGCTCGACACCGACCTGCACCCCGCACTCGCCGAGTGGGCGGAGATGCAGGAGCAGCCGCGCTCGGGCGCGGGCTACCTCGAACTCATCGACCGCCTGCGTTCGCGGGGGTACCTCAGTCATGCGCTGATCGATGATGCGTCGGCGGAGGCGTGGATCGCGTCGCTGAAGGAGACGGACGGCTACGCGTTCGCACCGAGCTACGCGGGGCACTCGGTCTCGCGCATCGAAGAACTCTTCACCCAGCTCATCGAGCAGGAGCGTCGTGCCGGGTCCGATGCCCCGCCCGAGATGCTCGTCTCGGCGGTCGGCGACGACGAGCAGTTCTCCGTGGCGGCGGCGCTGCTGGCCCAGCACTTCGGTCTCGAATCACGCGTCGTGATCGGCGCGCGGCTCCCCGGCGCCGCCGAGGTGCCCGGCATCCCGGCGTGCGCCGAGGTCTGCACCGGCGAGAACATGAGCGCCTGGGTCGAGGTCCGCGCCTCCGGCGGCGAGTGGACGCCGGTCGACACGACGCCCCAGTATGCGATGCTGCCGAGCTCGATCACAGAGGGCGAGCAGCTCCCCGAGCACCCGACGGTGCCCGAGCAGCCGCGATCCGAGGCGCTCGACCCGCCGCAGGCGCAGAGCGATTCGAACGACGACGCTCAGCCTCTCGACGAGCCGCAGTCGGCAGTGCTGTCCGTGCTGCTGCCGATCCTGCGCGGGGTGGGGCTCGGACTCCTCGCGGTGGCGCTCCTGCTGCTTCCCCTCATCGTGCTCCTGCTCGCGAAACGACAGCGCGCCCGGGCGCGGCGCACGGCCGACGACCCCGAGGTCCGCCTCGCCGGAGCGTGGGAGGAACTCGCCGACGTGTACGCCGACCACGACATCGCGATGGATGCCCGGGGCACGCGCTCGCAGCGCGCGGGATCGACCGACCGCGAAGCGGCGGCGCAGCTCGCGTCGCTCGTCGACCGAGGGGTCTTCTCGGAGCATCCGCCCACGGACGACGACGCGTCCGCCGCGTGGACGATCGTCGAGGCCGAGCGGGCGGATCTGCTGCGTTCGCAGCGACGGTGGCGACGGCTCGTCACCCGAGTGCGACCCCGGTCGTTCATCGATCGGGTGCGACCGGCCCGCGGTGTCTCGTTCTTCGGGCTGCGCCCCGCGCTCGGTACGCTCGGAAGGACCGGATCGCTCGACGATCCGAAGAAGGGGATCTCATGACCGACTCTCCGGAGACCGGCCTCGTCACGATGCTCGCCATCGTCGGCGGACTCGGACTGCTCATCGGCATCGCCGTGTACGTCTGGTACGCCCTGGCGCTGTCGCGCCTGTTCCCGCGCATCGGCGGCGAGGGGTGGAAGGGCTGGGTCCCTGTTCTCAACGAATCCGAGATCCTCGCACGCGGGGGACAGCCCGCGTGGTCGGTGGTGTTCTACTTCATCCCGATCGTGCAGCTGTACGGCCTCTACCTCAAGATCGTCGCGACCCATCGCATCAACAAGCGCTTCGGACGCGGCGCCGGCATGACGGCGCTCGCGATCCTGCTGCCTCCGGTGTGGGCGACCGTGCTCGCCTGGGGCGCCGCTCCCTACCCTGAAGGCGAGCGACTGGCCTCTCTGCAGCCCGGCCCGCGCCGCACCACACCGCCGTCTGCGGCCCCGGCGCGGGATGCGTCGGGGTACACGATCCCGTCTCTGGCTCCGCACACGTCTGCGCCCACCGACGCACCCGCACTCGTCTTCCCCGACTACGCGGCTCCGCCACGCCCCCCGCAGCCGGCGGAGGCGCCCGCTGCGGAGGCTTCCGCGCCCGCGACTGCCGCGCCGTCTGTCTGGGGAGCGCCGCCGAAGCCGCCGGTCGCCGGCGCGCCCGTCGCTCCCGGGGCACCGGCGGCGTCGTTCGCACCGCCTGTGCCGCCTCAGCCGTTCGCGCCGCAGCCTCCTGCCTTCGTCGCGCCGACGCCGCCGGCTCCGTCCGCGGGAGATGCCACGCCGGCAGCGCCCGGTGCGCCCGGTGCGCCCGGTGCGCCCGCTGTCGCACCCGCTGTCGCATCCGCTCCCCCCGCGCCACCGACTGCGGTTCCGCTGCCTCACGTCTCGTCCGATGCTCCGCAGTTCAGCGGTCATGCCGAGTTCGACGCCTATGCGGCGGGTGCTGTCGAGCCGGAGACGGATTCCGGTGCCGCACGGCTCGGCAGCGGCACCGTCCCCGAGCGCACCGATGCGTCGGGAAGCGCCGAGGCGCACCCCACGACGGGGATCATGGCAGCCATGGGCGGTGAGCCGTTCTCCGCACCGGTGCCGACCGAAGCCACCCCCGCGCCGGCGGCTCCTGAGTCGGCGGCTCCGGACGCCGCCGCGACGCGTCAGCCGGACTCCGCCGCCGAGCATCCTGTTCCGGTCGCCGATCCGGCGCGCGTGGTGCGACCGGTGCCGCCGTCGTTCCGCGACACCGGCATCGCCGATGCCGCACCGCCGGCGCCGAGCATCCGCCCGGCCCCCATGCCGACCCCCGCCGAGGTGTCCGAGGACGCGCCCACCGACCCACCCGCACTCGTCTTCCCCGACTACGCGGCTCCGCC
>NZ_JACAFP010000016.1 GCF_015354505.1 Microbacterium sp. UFMG61
CGAAGCCCTGCTCGGCGAGCGCCGAGAACATGCGCGACGCGGAGTACAGGCCGGAGTTCAGCACCGAGATCACCGCGGTGAAGATGACGAGCTGCATGATGACACTCGCTCCGGGGATGCCGAACTGCTCGAGCGCGTACGTGAACGGCGCGTTCGCGACGTCGGTCGGCACGGGGAGTTCGTCCCACGGAACCACCGTGACGATGATGAGCACGGAGCCGACGAAGAACAGCAGGATGCGCCAGATGATGGTGCTCGTCGCCTGACGGATGCCCTTGGCCGGATCCTCGGACTCGGCCGACGCCATCACGGCGATCTCGGTGCCGAAGTACGAGAAGATCACGAGCGCGACGCCGGTGAAGGCGACGCCGTAGCCGTTCGGGGCGAATCCGCCGTGCTCCCAGAGGTTCGAGATCGACACCTCGGAGTTCGGCCAGAGCCCGAAGGCGAAGAGCAGACCGGCCCCGAGGAACACGACGATCGCGAGCACCTTGATGCTGGCGAGCCAGAACTCGACCTCGCCGAACGTGCGCACCGAGATGACGTTCGTGCCGACGAAGATCGCGATCAGCACCAGCGACCACGCCCACGACGGCACCACCGGGAACCAGCTGGCCATCGTCTCACCGCCGAGCACCGCCTCATAGGCGAGCACGCCGACCCAGAAGTACCAGTACAGCCAGCCCACGAGGTAGGCGGCCCAGTTGCCCAGGCCCACCCTCGCGTACTCCATGAACGACCCGATGGCCGGACGCGAGGCCGCCATCTCGCCGAGCATGCGCATCGCGAGGAACACCAGCAGACCGCCGATGAGGTACGACAGCACGGCGGCGGGTCCGACGGCACGGATGACGTTGCCGGATCCGACGAACAGGCTGGCGCCGATGATCCCGCCGAGCGTGATCATCGTGACGTGACGGGACCGCAGCTTCTTCGTGCGCGGGTTCGCGCCCGCGAAACCGGCCGACGTCTCAGGCGAGACGGGCCGATCCCACTGCGATTCCGGTTCGGTCGACATGTCAGGCCGCGGCGAGCGCTGCCGCGACGACGTCGAGGCCCTCGTTGAGCAGCTCGTCGCCGATCGCGAGCGGCGGAAGGAAGCGGATGACGTTGCCGTAGGTGCCGCACGTCAGGACGATCACGCCCTGCGCGATGGCGGCCTTGGCGACGGCCGCGGTGAGCGCGGCATCCGGAGCCTGGGTCTCGGGGTCGACGAACTCGGCCGCGATCATGGCGCCGTGTCCGCGGATGTCGCCGATGCGCGCATCCTGCTGCTGCATGGCGGTGAGGCGCGTCGTCAGGATCTCGCCGATCTCGCGCGCCCGCTCGATCACTCCGTCGTTCTCGAACACGTCGATCGCGGCGAGTGCCGCAGCACACGCGATGGGGTTGCCGCCGTAGGTTCCGCCCAGGCCGCCCGCATGCGAGGCGTCCATGATCTCGGCGCGGCCGGTGACCGCCGCGAGGGGCAGACCGCCCGCGATGCCCTTGGCCGTCGTGATCAGGTCGGGCTCGATGCCGAAGATCTCGCTCGCGAACATGTGTCCGGTGCGGGCGAAGCCGGTCTGCACCTCATCGGCGATGAAGACGACGCCGTTCGCGCGGCACCAGTCGAGGATCGCCGGCAGGAAGCCGTCAGCCGGGACGATGAATCCGCCCTCACCCTGGATGGGCTCGATGATGACGGCGGCGAGGTTGTCGGCGCCGATCTGCTTCTCGAGCTGCAGGATCGTGCGGGCAGCGGCCTCGGCGCCCGAGAGACCGTCGCGGAACGGGTACGACATCGGCGCGCGGTAGACCTCGGGCGCGAACGGTCCGAATCCGCTCTTGTACGGCATCGACTTGGCGGTGAGCGCCATGGTCAGGTTGGTGCGGCCGTGGTAGCCGTGGTCGAACGCGACGACGGCCTGACGACCGGTGTGCTTGCGGGCGATCTTGATCGCGTTCTCGACGGCCTCGGCGCCCGAGTTGAAGAGCGCGGTCTTCTTGGCGACGTCACCGGGGGTGATCCGGTTGAGGGCCTCGGCGACCTCGATGTACGACTCGTAGGGCGAGATCATGAAGCAGGTGTGGGTGAACTGCGCGGCCTGAGCGGCGACGGCGGCGGCGACCTTCGGGTGGGCGTTGCCCACCGTCGTCACGGCGATGCCGGAGCCGAGGTCGATGAGCGAGTTTCCGTCGGCGTCGACGACGACGCCACCGCCCGCCGCGACGGTCGCGACCGGCACGGTGTGTCCGACGCCCGCGGGCACCGCGGCGGCTTTGCGAGCCAGGATCTCCGCCGACCGGGGGCCGGGGAGCTCGGTGACCAGGCGACGCTCCTGGGGGAGCTCGGGTCCGCCGAGGGGAACTGCAACAGCTGCGGTGTCGAGGAGTGCCATGTGGGCGAGCGTACGACCGCCGAGCAGCCCCGCGCACTCGCCGTTCTGTACAATCTGCAGGAGAGAATCGCCGAGCTGTACACGCTCGGAGTCGCACATCGATCGAGGGAGCTGCGATGGATGCCGCCGAGCAGCCCACGCTGCGCGCCCTGCTGGGTCGCCGCGATCTCGGCCTGCGCCTGGTCTCGACCGAATCCGCGCTCTCCCCCGGAGCCCTCGATCGCCCGCTGCGCTGGGTGCACAGTTCCGACCTCGCCGACCCCACGCCGTTCCTCGCCGAAGACCTCGCGCTGCTGACCACGGGCACCCAGTTCGATGCGGATGCCGATCTCGCCGTCTACGTCGGGCGGCTCTCGGATCGCGGGGTGCTCGGCCTCGGGTTCGGCACCGACGTGCATCGAGCCGGCATCCCCGACGACCTGATCACCCAGTGCGCGCGCCACGGGATTCCGCTCTTCGAGGTGCCGTACCGCACGCCGTTCATCGCCGTGGCCCGCGCGCACTCCGAGGCGATCGCCGCTCAGGCCTACGCCCGCAGGTCGTGGGCGCTCGACACGCAGCGCGCGCTCGCCCTGGCGGCACTGCGTCCGCGTGGACTCGACGCGACTCTGGCCGAGCTCGGGCGCCGCCTCGGCGCATGGGTCGGCATGTACGACACCGCCGGCATCCTGCAGACGTCGCATCCCCGAACGGAGCTGCCGGCGAGCAGTCTGGCAGCGCTGGGCGCGCGGGCGACCGAGGTGCTCGCCCGCGGACTCGAGGCCGGCCAGTCGCTCACGATCGACGAGCAGACATTCATGCTGTTCACGGTCGGACGCGGCGGTCAGCTGCGGGGCGTGATCGCGCTCGCGGTCGATGCGCTGGACCCCGAGGCGCGCACCGTCGTGACATCGGTGATCGCCATGGCGGGGCTCGCCCTCGAGCAGAGCGACCAGCTCGCCCGCAGCCGCAGACGACTGCACTCCCAGCTGCTCAGGTCGCTGCTCGATGACGACCCGTCTCTGGCGAGGCGGGTTCTCGGCAGCATGCCTCCGGCGCCCGTCGTGGTCGCTGTCGCGGCGGATGCGCCGGCCGGCCCGCTGATCGACTGGTGGGAGCGACGGCGATCGGAACACGGCACGCCCGGCTTCCTCGCGGAGTCGCCTGAGGGCGTCGTGCTCTGCATCTCGATGACCGACGAGGCGCTGCTCGACGAGGTCGCCATGCGCTTCGGCATCCGCATCGGGGCCTCGGGATCGGAGTCGTACGACGCGTTCTCCCGCGCGCACGCGCAGGCCCTCGCGGCACTCAGGCAGCAGACGGATGCCGGGGTCGCGCACTACACCGACACCGTGGGCTCGAGCATCCTGAGCGCACTCGCCACAGACGAGGCCCGGCTCGTCGCGGAGTCGCGTCTCGCGCCGCTCCGCGATCACGATGCGCGATCCGGCACCGAACTCGAACGCTCGCTCCGCGTCTGGCTCGAACACGATGCCACAGCGGAGCCGGCGGCCACCGCACTGGGGGTGCATCGTCACACGCTGCGCTCGCGCATCGCACAGGCCGGCAGCATCCTCGGCACCGATCTGTCGACGTTCCCCGCCCGCGCCGAGCTGTGGACGCTGCTGCAGACCGCGCGGGACTAGCGGGCGCCGAGAGTCGCGAAGCCCGGCGAACCCCGCCGAACCCCGGCGACCCCTGGCGACCCCTGGCGACCCCTGGCGACCCCTGCGAAACCTGCGAAACCACCGTCGCTGCGCGAGACCCACGTCCTGCACACGGGTCTCATCCCGCAACATGGGTCTCGCCGGAAGTACCCGCCACCGCCCAACGAAACAGCCATTCCCGCACGAGACCCACGCCCCGCACACGGGTCTCATCCCGCAACATGGGTCTCGCCAGAAGTACCCGCCACCGCCCAACGAAACAGCCATTCCCGCACGAGACCCACGCCCTGCACACGGGTCTCACGCCGCAAAACCGGTCTCGACAGAAGCGCCCCGCCGCCGCCCGCTGAGCGCAACAGCGGGTGGGCGGTTGGGCCTACGCGCCTTCGCCGAGGTTGTCGGAGACGACCTCGAGCGCGTGGGCACGCGCCGTGACGGCATCCGCTCCGCGTTCGGTGGTGACCGCTGCGGCGAACACCTCCGCGAACACCAGGTAGGCCACACGCGAGGTGTGCTCGAGTTCGTCGCGGAAGCTCACGCCGGTCGGCGCGATCACGAGCGACAGCGTCGCCGCCTCGGTGAGCGCCGATGACGCGAACGACGTGAGCGCGATGACCGTCGCCCCTCCGCGCGCGGCAGCCGTCGCCACACGCAGGCTCGCCTCGTTCGCACCCGATCCGCTCACCACCAGGCAGACGTCCTCCGCCGTGAGGTGGCGGGCGGCGATCTGCTGGGCGATCGCATCGGCGATGAACTCCGCCGACCGCCCCGAGGCCGTGAGCCGCATGGCCAGGTCGTTCGCGATGGGCGACGACAGCCCGTTCGCGAGCACGAGCAGGCGACGGGCGGATGCCGCGAGACGCACCGCCTCGCTCACCGCATCCGGATCGAGCAGGCTCGCCAGCGCCGGAAGGGATGCCGCGAGACGGTCGATCTCGCCGCGCATCCGCCCGAGCGCACCGGGCCCGTGATCGATCGCCGCTTCTCCCCCGCCGCCGCCGAGTTCCGCGGCGAGCGCGACGCGCAGCTGCGGGTATCCGCGGTAGCCGACGGTCTGGCAGGTGCGCACGACCGTCGCGCGTCCGACGCCCGCGCGTTCGGCGAGCTCCTGGGCTGTCCATTCGACGACGGCGTCGGCCGACTCGACGATCAGCTCGGCGACGCGACGCTCGGCCGGCTGCAGGGTGTTGAGCACCGCGGCGATGCGGGCGGTGGGCGGCGCGCTAGGAGAGAACACGGGCGCGGGCTCCCTCCATGATGCGTCGGCGGATGGCACCGGATGCCCCGTCGATCAGCATCGTCACGACGACGACCACGATGAGCAGGACACCCACCGTCGACCACTCACGGTACTGGGTGTACGAGGTCAGCATGTCACCGATTCCGCCGACGCCGATCAGGCCGAGGACGGCCGACGATCGCACGTTGATCTCGAAGCGGTACAGCCAGAACGACCAGAAGGCCGGTTCGGCCTGCGGCCAGACGCCCCAGCGGAGCACCTGCAGCGTGCCACCACCGGCGGCACGTGCGGCTTCGATCGGTCCACGGGGAACGGCCTCGACCGCCTCGTACCCCCACTTGCCGAGCGTGCCGATGCCGTTGATCGCCAGGGCGAGCGCGCCGGTGAACGGCGTGAGGCCTGTGACCGAGAGGATCACGATCGCGATGATGATCTCGGGCACCGCGCGGATCAGCGAGAAGAGTCCGCGCAGTAGCGCGCGCAGCCAGGCGGGGCCGAACCCGCGTGCGGCGAGCAGGCTCAGCGGGGTGGCGAGCAGGATGCCGAGAATGGTGCCGACCCAGGCCATCTCGATGCTGCGCCAGGTCTGCCACAGCGCCTCGGGCAGCTTCTCCCAGTTGGGGCTGCCGAACATCAGCACGGTGTAGCGCACGATCTCGGCAGGGAGGTCGGCGAGGCGGGCCCAGTTGATGTCGATCGACCAGAACGCCAGCACGACGATGCCGGTGACGATGAGCCATCCGGCGACGAGCCACGGTCGGCGCGGCCTGTCGGGGATGGCCGTGATCGTGGCGGGCGGGGTGAGCACGGACGTCATACGAGCCTCCGGCGGATCGCGTCGGAGACGAGGTCGATCACGATGACGACGATGAGGATCTCCAGGATGATGAGCGAGAGCTGGTCGTAGCGGTAGAAGGTGCGCACGGCGTCGATGAGCAGGCCCATACCTCCCGCCCCGACGAGCCCGAGCACGGTCGAGGCGCGCACGTTCAGCTCGAACACGTAGAGCGTCTGATTGGCGAATGCGGGCCACGCGTCGGGAAGTGCCAGGGTGCGGTTGATCTTCGCCTGGGTCGCGCCGACAGCGCGGCCGGCTTCGAGCGGACCCCGATCGTTCGTGTCTATGGCTTCGGACACGAGCTTGACGATGATGCCGACGTTGAAGAGCAGCAGTGCCAGGATGCCGGGGAGCGCACCGACGCCGACCATCGCGACGAGGATCGCGGCGTACAGCAGATCGGGGACGCTGCGGATGACGTTGAGCACTCCGCGCACGGCGATGCGCGCCGGCGCGTTCGGGTTGGTCGCGCGCGCCGCCCAGAAGCTGAGCGGCAGCGAGACCGCAGCGCCGATCGCCGTCGCGATGACCGCCATCTGCAGGGTCTCGATGAGCGGCGGAATCGTGCGCGGGAAGAAGCTCCAGTCGGGCATCAGCAGCTGGACGATCTTGTCGGCGCCGTTCTGCCAGTTGCGTGCGATCGCCCCGAGGTCGACCCCGATACCGATGCCGGGCAGGCACATGACGGCCGTGACGACGATCACGACCGCGACGACGACCGGCGCCTTCCATGCGCCGCGGGGGCGCGCAGGGATGTCGAGCGCGCGCTGCGTGCCTACGAGGGGAGGGGTTGTGTCAGTCACGCGTCCAACCGGTCTTCCGGAGTGAGCGAGCGGCCGTAGATGCTCTCGAAGTCGGCATCCGTCGCCCCGGTCGCCGGGCCGTCGTAGACGACCTCTCCCGCACGCATGCCGATCATCCGCGCTCCGTACTCACGGGCGAGGTCGAGCAGGTGCAGGTTCACGACGACGGTGATGCCGAGGTCGCGGTTGATGCGCCGCAGGTCGTTCATCACGCCGTGCGCGGTCGGCGGGTCGAGGCTCGCGACGGGTTCGTCGGCGAGCACGATGCGAGGCTCCTGGGCCAGCGCCCGGGCGATCGCGACGCGCTGCTGCTGCCCGCCGGAGAGATCGGATGCTCGGGAGTGCAGCTTCTGCAGGATGCCGACGCGGTCGAGTGCGTGGTACGCGCGCTGGCGATCGGCGTCGGGGTAGGCGCCGAGCAGCGTGCGCCACAGCGGGGTGTGCGCGAGGCGACCGACGAGCACGTTCTGCAGAACGCTCGCACGGCCGGCCAGGTTGAAGCCCTGGAACACCATTCCGATGTCGCCGCGCAGCCGCCGCAGGGTGCGGGACGAGGCCCCGCTGACCCGGTGCTCGCCGACGTCGAGCGTGCCGCCCGTCACCGGCACGAGGCCGTTGACGGTGCGGATGAGCGTGGACTTGCCGGAGCCCGAGAGGCCGACGACCACCACCATCTCGCCCGCCGCGATGTCGAGCGACACGCGGTTCAGGCCGACCGTGCCGTTGGGGTAGCGCACCGTGACATCGTCGAGGCGGATGGACCACGGCGTGGACGCCGCAGCCGGGGCTGCGGCGTCCACGTTGCTGATGAGGTCGGACAACTTACTGAAGCCCCAGAGCCTGGGCGGCACGGGCGACCACGTCGAGCGACTCGGGGTCGGCGGGCGCGAGCTTGGTGATCGAGTAGATGCTGGTGAGGATCTCGGAGCCCTCTTCCGTGTTCGAGAAGTCCTCGAGCGCCGTCGTGATGCGGTCCTGCAGCTCGGGCGACAGGTCGGCCGAGACGGCGACGCCGTCGTTCGGGATCTCCTCGGTCATCGCGAACACGACGACCTTCTGCCCGACGTCGGGGGTGTCCTTCTGCACGATCGTGCGGGCATCCCAGAAGCTGAAGCCGACTTCGGCGTCGCCGTTGTAGACGGCCAGCACCGAGGCATCGTTCGCGGTCACGGGGATCTGCTGGATGTCGGTGTCGGTGTCGAGGCCGGCCTCCTGCAGAGCGAGGATCGGGTAGATGTAGCCGGCGGGCGAGCCGGGGCCGAGCACGGCGACCTTCGCGCCTTCGACCTTGTCGATGCTGTCGAGGCCGGCAGGACCGGTCATCGCGTCGGCGCCGTTGCAGAACAGCATCCCGTCGCGCTCGACCGGCTCGTCGTCGCAGTACTTGTCGGGGTTGTTCGTCATGAACTGCGCCGGGTAGGTGATGTTGCCGTTGCGCTCGGTCTGCAGCACCACAGAGGCGTCGTACATGTCGTTCGCCTGCCACAGCTGCAGCGACGGCAGGAAGCCGATCTGCGCCTGTCCGGCACCCATCGCCTCGACGGCCGCCTGATAGTCCTTCGAGACGACACCGGTGACCTCGATGCCGAGCTCCTCGGTGAGGTAGTCGGTGAGAGGTGCGGCGGTCTCGACGAGGCCGTCCTGGTCCTGCGACGGCACCAGTGCGAGCACCAGGGAATCGGGATCGGCGGCGGGCGCCGCCGAGTCCTCGGGCGCTGCCGTGCTGCTGGAGCAGCCCGCGAGCACGACGGTGAGCAGCGCGCCGGCGGCCACGAGGCCCGCGGCGGAGCGGCGGAGGGGGGAGGTACGCATTGTCATCCTTCGATGGGGTGGAGGTGAGGAGGGGGTGGGGACGGTAAGAGGTGCGGTTCAAGGAGAGGTGCGGTTCAGGGGCGCAGCCACGCCTCGAGCTGAGGGATCAGCGTCGAGAAGTCGTCAGCGCGGTAGGTGGGGGTCGCCTCGGCATCGGGAAAGCCGCCGATCAGAGCGGTCGCGTGGCCCCGGGCGTGGGCGGGAGCGAGATCGTTGTGCCAGATGTCTCCGACGCTGAGCACCCGGGCGTCCGCCGGCAGGTCGGCCAGGAACGCGTCGAGGCCCACCGGCTTGCGGGCGCTCGTGACGATGCGGTCGAAGAGCCCGGCGAGGCCCAGCGCGTCCAGCGCCTGATCGATGCGGATCGCGGGAGCGTTGGTGACGAGCACGAGCTCCGCCTCGGACGCGGCGTCGGCGAGGAACTCGGCGAGACCGTCGGGAGCCGTGATCGGTGCGGCGTCCGTCGCGAGCTCTTCGCGGCTCGCGAGGTATGCGGCGCTGAGGAGCCGGGCGTCCGCCCCTCGGGTGACCGCGGCGCGGCGCACCGCGTCATAGCCGTCGAGTGCCTCGCCGTCGGCGGCGGCGAGCGTGGCGCGGATGCCGTCGACGAACCCGTCCCGGTCATCGAGGGCGGCAGCGACCTGCGCCGCATACGCGAGCACGGGACCGTCCCCGAGGGCGATCGTGCCGTCGAAGTCGAAGAGGAGAATGGAGTTCACGGAGTTCTTTCCGCATCCGCACTCTGATCTCGCGGACGCTCCGTCCAGCATGCTCAGTCATTGTGGACAGAAAGTCCCGAACATGTGAACGCCGCGTGAACAATCCGTCCACACGAGTCTTGTAGCGTGAACGCCGTGTCCGCACTCGACGAGCTCACGACCGCTGCGATCCGAGCGCAGTCCGACTCGACGGACGCCGCACGCGCCGCGATCGACAGCCTGCCCTGGCTCGGCACCTCACTCGACGACGACCGCGCACACGGGCGTTTCGACGCGTGGGGTCGGTCGACCGTGATCGACGAGAACATCGGCGCACCCGTCATCTCTCGGGCGCTCTTTGACGAACTGCACCGTCGGGTCGACGTCGAAGCCGCGTGGCCGGTCGGAAACGCGGGTCTGCTGCACTGCTACGGATATCTGCTGTCACTCGTCGAGACGCCGTACGGCCTCAAACGCGAGCGATGGATCGGCTCGGCACTCGCCGCGGCGTGCGACCTCTCGCCCGATGCGTTCCTCCCGTGGCGCGAGGGCCACACATTGCTACAGAGGGCGGGCGACGCCGCATCCGCGATCCTCGCCGCCGCCTCATCGCGCACATCGACGGTCGAAGGTCGGCGCTCCTGCGTCGGGGTCACCCGCGAGCGCGGCCCCGCGGCTCTGGCCTACGCGGTCGCCGCACCCTCCGAGACCGTTCCGCGGCTGATCACGATCTTCCCCGTCGGCGATGCAGGCGCCGTCCTGACCGAGTTCACGAGCACTCCTCGACTGCGCTGGAACGCCGTCTGATCGATCCGTATATTGCATTTCCATGACTATCGTCATATTTTCGCAATAGCGGTCTGATCGACCGATCCACCCCGACGCACTGTCGCGTCACCGCGAAGGAGACGACGTTGTCTGCCACTTCACCGACCACCTCCCCCGAAACCGTCTGGCCCGTACCCCGCGGGGTCACCGGCATCGTCCTGTTCAGCTGCTGGCTCGCGATCCTCGCCGACGGCTACGACATCGGCGTCATCGGCGCCGTGCTGCCCGCCCTCGCCGAGGACTCCGCTTGGGCGCTCAGCCCCGTCGAACTCGGCGGACTCGCCTCGTGGGCACTCGTCGGCATGCTCATCGGAGCCCTCTTCATCGGAACACTGAGCGACCGGGTCGGCCGCAAGCGGATGCTGCTCGTGTCGATGTCGATCTTCACGACCATGCAGCTCGGCGCCGCCCTCGCGCCGACGCCCGAGCTGTTCGGACTCTTCCGCTTCCTCGGCGGGCTCGGCATGGGCGGCGTGATCCCGGTCGCCGCAGCTCTCACGATCGAGTTCTCCGCCCCGAGGAGGCGCTCCCTGAACTACGGCATCATGTACTCCGGCTACTCGCTCGGAATCGTCGTCTCGGCCCTGGTCGCGATGGGGCTGCTCCCCCACCTCGGCTGGCGCTGGGTCATCGCGGTCGGCGCATTCCCCATCCTGCTCCTGCCGATCATCGCGAAGGTGCTGCCGGAATCGCTCGAGTCGCTCGAGAACCGCGGTCTGCACGATCGCGCCGTCGCACAGGCGACGCGGCTCGGCATCGATCCCTACATACCCGCACCGCGACCCGAGGTCATGCCCGGCGAGCGGATGCCGTGGCACAGCATCCTGCAGCAGCTGTTCTCGCGCCGATACCTGCGCTCGACCGTGTTCCTGTGGATCTCGCTGTTCGCCGGCCTGCTGCTGGTCTACGGCCTGAACTCGTGGCTGCCCTCGATCATGCGCGCCGCCGGCTACGACCTCGGCCCTGCGCTGACGTTCCTCATGGTGTTCAGTCTCGCGTCGGCCGCGGGCGGTCTCGTCCTCGGTCACCTGGCGGATCGCTTCGGGTCGAAGCCCGTGCTCATCATCTTCTACACGCTCGGCGGCGTCGCCTGCCTGCTGATGATGTTCCCGAACTCGATGTTCGTGAACCTCGTGTTCGTCGCGATCTCGGGCGTCGGGTCGATCTCGACGTCACTCGTGCTCACGGCCTACATCACCGACTATTACCCGGCATCCGTGCGCGCCACCGCCGCCGGATGGGCGCTGAGCTTCGCTCGCATCGGCGCCATCATGGGGCCGATGGTCGGCGGATGGCTGGCCGCGATGGCGGTCGGCGTCGAGTGGAACTTCGTCGCCTTCGCGATCGTGGCACTGCTCGCGGCCGTCGCGGTGTCGCTGGTGCCGAAGAAGCCCGCCGCTCTCGTCTGAGCGGCATCCGGCCGCGCACTCCCCTCCTGCGACACCTCCGCTCTCGCAGGAAGGGAGTGCGCCTCAGCCTCGCGAGTCGAGCGCATCCAGCAGATCGACCGCGGTGCCGGCGAACTCGGGCCCATGCCCGGGAAAGATCCTGGCCTCGGGCAGACCCCTCAGCTTCTCGAGGCTGACCCTCGTTCGCGGAGCATCATCACTGAACGGTGCGAGCCGTGCACCGGCAACCCCGGTGAGCACGTGCCGCGTGGTGATCGCATCACCGAGGAAGAGCGCGTCGACCGCGGGAACCCTGATCGCAGCCGATCCGTTCGTGTGCCCCGGGATCGCGATGATCTCGGGAGCACCCGGCAGATCGAGCACGTCTCCGTCGGACATCGGCACGACGCTCGACGGACGCCGGGTGCGCAGCGCCCCTCGGCGCAGCCCTGTCCAGAGGAATCTCAGTGTGGGGCCGATCCGCCACGCATCGGCCTTCACACCGCGCGCCGGAACCACACCCGTCGCCAGCTCGGCGTCGGCCGCCAGGATGTGCACGGGGACGCCGTGCTCGGCACGCAGGGCTTCGGCGATGCCGATGTGATCGGTGTCTCCGTGCGTGAGCACGACCCCGCGGATGTCGTCGAGTGAACGCCCGACCCCGGCGAGCGCCGCGATGAGGATGTCGAGGTCTCCGGAGAGGCCTGCATCGATGATCGTGACGCCGTCGTCGGTGACGATCGCGTGGATGGCGATGATGTCGTCGCCGATGCGGAGGAGCTGAGCTGTCATGTTGGCTACACTACATAGCCTTGATGGCTACAGTCAATAGCTTTATGCTGGGAGCATGCCTGCACCGCAGAGAGTGAGCACTTCCGCGCTCGTCGCCGCCATCCGCACGATCGCCGAGAGAGACGGAGTGGATGCCGTGACGATGAGCGCCGTCGCGTCAGCCGTCGGAGTGCGCGCCCCCAGCCTCTACAAGCGCGCGGCGAATCGACACGAGCTCCTCCGGCTCGCGGCGGACGACGCCGCGGCAGAACTCGGCATCGCCATCGAGAAGGTCGTCGAGAGATCGACCGACGGTCGCGAGATCCTCGCCGGCGTCGCCCGCGCCCTGCGCGCCTTCGCGACCCGATCACCTCGCGTGACCACACTGCTGTTCAACGCGCCGAGCCCCGAGGCCACGCCCTCGCAGCAGACCCTCGCACCGTTGATGAGCACTCTGCTCGGAGCGGTGAGCGCACTGACGACGGCCGATCCACTCCCCGTCGCGCGCACGCTCACGGCCTGGGCGTACGGATTCTGCATGATGGAGCAGAACGGCGGCTTCCGTCAGGGCGGCGATGTCGACGAGGCGTTCGACCGCGGGCTCGAGATCGTCCTGCGCGGCATCGAGGCCTGATCCGCTCGAGCACTCAGCGGGGCGCGTGCGCCTCGAGGAACTCGTACACGTCGGTCGTGTCGACGCCGGGGAAGGATCCTGTGGGCAGGGTCGCCAGCAGGGTGCGTGGAGTCTTCACGTTGGGCCAGGAGTTCTCGCGCCAGCGCCCCTCGAGGTCGGCGGGGGCCCTGCGGCAGCAGACCTCGACCGAGTGCTTCGAGACTCCGCGATGCGGAGTGTCCCTACCGACGAACCACTTGGTGTCGTCGAAGCGCACGCCGACACTGACCGAGTGCAGCCCCTCGCTCGACGCCTCGACCCGGGCCGTGCACCAGTACGTGCCGTTGCCGGTGTCGGTGTACTGGTAGTACGGATTGAAGCGGTCGTCCTCGTCGAACACCACGCGGCTGGTCCACCGGCGACAGCACATCTGCCCCTCGATCGCGCCGAGCCGATCGGTCGGGAAGTTGACGTCGTCGTTCTCGTACGCCTTGGTGATCGTGCCCGACTCGTGCACCTTGAGGAAGTGCACGGGGATGTCGAGGTGGCGCGTGGCCAGGTTCGTGAAGCGATGCGCGGCTGTCTCGTATGAGACCGAGTAGGCGTCACGCAGATCCTCGATCGAGATGGCCCTCCGCGTCTTCGCATCCTTCAGCGCGGGAACCACGTGCGCTTCGGGCACCAGCAGCGCACCGGTGAGGTAGTTGGTCTCCACGCGCTGGCGCAGGAACTCGGCGTAGCTGCGCGGCTCGGAGTGTCCGAGGATGCGGCTCGACAGGGCCTGCAGCACGGCCGTCCGCGCGTCGCCCTTGGCCGGCACGCTGCTCGAGAGGTACAGACGCCCGTGGGCGAGGTCGGCGACGCTGCGCGTGGTCTGCGGCAGGTCCGGCGCATAGTGCAGGGTGAACCCGAGATAGGCGGCGATCTCGGAGGCCGTCCGCTGGGTGAGCGGACCACCCGGGTGTCCGACCGCCGCGAGGATCTCGGCAGCCTTCTGCTCGAGGTCGGCGAAGTGATTGTCCTGTCGGCGCATGAGGTGGCGCAGTTCGACGTTCGCACGCCGGGCCTCCTCCGGAGTGGCGGCCCGCTCGTCCTTGAGCCGGTCGATCTCGCCGTGCAGCGCGAGCAGTGCCTTCAGAGCATCCGTCGGCATGCTCTTGGCGATCCGGAACGGCTCGATCCCCAGCGCCTGGAACGTCTGCCCCTTCATGGCGCGTTCGAGGGCGATCTCGATCGCGCTGCGCTCGTCGAGCGGCTCCCCCTCGAGCAGCGCGTCGATCGTGACGCCGAGCGCCCGCGCGATCGCCTGCAGCTGGGTGAGCTTCGGCTCTCGCTTTCCCGTCTCGATCATCGACATCTGACTCGGTGCCCGATCGACGGCCGCGGCCAGGTCGTCGAGGGTCATCCCCCGCGCCGTGCGGAGCTGACGGATGCGGCGCCCGATCGTGAGGGCGTCGGCGTCTTCTGCCTCAGAGACCTGGGTACCTGAGCGTGTCGAAGGGCTCATGCGGCCGATTCTGTCACAGAAACAGAATTTCCGGCGATCTTCACACGCAGATCGGTCAGGCGAGTGCGACTTCTTCACCCACAGTGGAAACACGCCACCCGGCTTCACGGTCCGGGCATCCAACGGAGGAGACACCATGACGAACACCGCTCAGAACCCCGCACCTCGCCCCGCAGGTCTGCGCGCCGGCGACCAGGTTCAGACGGCCGCCGAGCTCCGGGAGATCTGGGAGACGGATCCCCGCTGGGACGGCGTCGAGCGCACCTACTCGGCCGAGGACGTCATCCGCATCCGTGGGTCGGTCCGCGAGGACTCCACGCTCGCCCACCGCGGTGCCGAGAACCTCTGGAACCTGTTGCACACCGAGGATTACGTGCGGGCGCTCGGCGCCTACACCGGCGGCCAGGCCGTGCAGCAGGTGCGCGCAGGGCTCAAGGCGATCTACCTCTCGGGCTGGCAGGTCGCCGCCGACGGCAACCTCGCCGGCCAGACCTACCCGGACCAGTCGCTCTACCCGGCGAACTCGGTGCCGGCGGTCGTGCGTCGCATCAACAACGCGCTGATCCGTCAGGACCAGCTCGAGCACGCCGAGGGTGACGTCACCCAGGACTGGCTCGCCCCGATCGTCGCCGACGCCGAGGCCGGCTTCGGTGGGCCGCTGAACGCCTACGAGCTCGCGCAGTCGCTGATCCAGGCCGGAGCCGCGGCGATCCACTGGGAGGACCAGCTCGCGAGCGAGAAGAAGTGCGGCCATCTGGGCGGCAAGGTGCTCGTGCCCACGCAGCAGCACATCCGCACCCTCAACGCGGCGCGTCTCGCGGCCGATGTGGCAGGTGTGCCGACGGTCATCATCGCCCGGACGGATGCTCTGGCCGCCGACCTGCTCACCAGCGACGTCGACGAGCGCGACCAGCGGTTCACCACCGGCGAGCGCACGACCGAGGGCTTCTACCGCATCCGCCCCGGCATCGATTCGGTCATCAGCCGAGGTCTCGCCTTCGCGCCGTACGCCGACCTGCTGTGGGTCGAGACGGGCGAACCCGACATCGAGCTGGCTCGCGAGTTCGCCGCGGCGATCCACGCACAATTCCCCGGCAAGCTGCTCGCCTACAACTGCTCGCCGAGCTTCAACTGGAAGCGCCATCTGTCGGACGCCGAGATCGCGACGTTCCAGCAAGAGCTGGCTGACCTGGGCTACAAGTTCCAGTTCATCACGCTCGCCGGCTTCCACGCCCTGAACCACTCGATGTTCGACCTCGCTCGCGGCTACGCCGAGCGCGCCATGAGCGCGTACGTCGAGCTGCAGGAGGCCGAGTTCGCCGCCGAGGCGAACGGCTACACCGCCACCAAGCACCAGCGCGAGGCGGGCACCGGCTACTTTGACGTCATCTCCACCGCGCTCAACCCCGACAGCGCGACCCTCGCCCTCGCCGGCTCCACCGAGACCGCGCAGTTCCACTGAACCTCTTGTGAAGGACACACGATCATGACCACTCCCACCGCTCCCCCGGCGACAGAACCGACCACCGCTCCGATCCAGACGACGCAGCAGGGACCCGCCATCACGGTGACCGGCCCGCTGCGCGAGCGTTACGACGAGATCCTCACCCCCGAGGCGCTCGCGTTCCTCACCGAACTGCACCACCGCTTCGCCTCCCGTCGTCACGACCGGCTCGCCGACCGCATGCGTCGCCGGTTCGAGATCGGCAACGGTCACGACCCGCGCTTCCGCGACGACACCGCACACATCCGACAGGATGCCGAGTGGCGCGTGGCGGGTGCCGGCCCGGGTCTCGAGGATCGTCGGGTCGAGATCACCGGACCGACGGATCCCAAGATGACGATCAACGCGCTGAACTCGGGCGCTCGCGTCTGGCTCGCCGATCAGGAGGACGCGACGAGCCCCACCTGGAAGAACGTCATCGAGGGACAGCTGTCGCTCCGCGACGCGATCCGCGGCGAGCTGTCGTTCCGTTCACCGGAGGGCAAGGAGTACCGCGTCACCGCCGACCGCACACCCACGATCGTGATGCGCCCACGCGGCTGGCACCTGCCCGAGAAGCACCTGCAGTTCACCGATCGCGCAGGGCGCCGCACCGCGGCATCCGGGTCGCTCACCGACTTCGGGCTCTACTTCCTGCACAACGCGACCGAGCTCATCGCGAACGGTCGCGGGCCCTACTTCTACATCGCCAAGCTGGAGTCCAGCGAAGAGGCGAAGCTCTGGGACGACGTGTTCACCTTCAGCGAGGAGTACATCGGCATCCCGCACGGCACGATCCGCGCGACCGTGCTCATCGAGACGCTGCCCGCGGCGTTCGAGATGGATGAGATCCTCTACGAGCTGCGCGATCACTGCGCCGGCCTCAACGCGGGTCGCTGGGATTACATCTTCTCGATCATCAAGAACTACCGCGGCCGCGGCGCGCGCTTCGTGCTCCCCGACCGCAGCGAGGTCACGATGACGGTGCCGTTCATGCGGGCGTACACCGAGCTGCTCGTGCAGACCTGCCACAAGCGGGGCGCGTACGCGATCGGCGGCATGAGCGCCTTCATCCCGAACCGTCGAGACCCCGAGGTCACGGCGCGGGCGTTCGAGAAGGTCTCGGCCGACAAGAAGCGCGAGGCCGGCGACGGCTTCGACGGCACCTGGGTGGCGCACCCCGACCTGATCCCCACGGCTCAGGCCGAGTTCGATGCCGTGCTGGGCGACCGCCCGCACCAGGTGGACCGTCAGCGGCCGGAGGTCACGGTGACCGCGGCGCAGCTGCTCGACGTGCACATCGGGCGACCGATCACTGCACGAGGCGTGCGCGACAACGTGTCGGTGGCGATCCGCTACCTCGAGGCCTGGCTGCGGGGCCTCGGTGCCGTCGCGATCGACAACCTGATGGAAGACGCCGCCACCGCCGAGATCAGCCGCTCGCAGGTGTGGCAGTGGATCCACCAGGACCGCGCCACGGAAGACGGAACGCCGATCACGCCCGACTACGTCGAAGGGCTCATCGGCGAGGTGCTCGGCGAGGTCGAGCGCCGTGATGGCGACCGCTTCGACGACGCGGCATCGGTCTTCCGCGACGTCGCCCTGCGCGAGGAGTTCCCGGCGTTCCTGACGCTCGGCGCCTACAGTCGCTTCCTCGTCGACGAGGCCTGACGACCCCCACGAGAGCCCCTCGGCAGCCGCGATCCGGTTCCGAGGGGCTCTCCTGTGCGTGCTGTGCCGCGCACGGCCCTGCGCCCCTCGCGCCAGGCGTAGCCTGGGCGTATGAGCGACGTCTGGACCGACATCTCGTCCGAGTTCCTGCACCTGTACCCGCGCGGGCGGCGACTTCTCGTCGTCGCAGGAGCGGATGCCGAGCGTTCGCGCCTGGCCGCCGACGACCTCGCCGCGGCGTTGACCTCCGCCGGTCAGACGGTCGAGCGCGCACACACCTCCGACGGCGCCGAGCAGCCGCTGCGCGACGACATCATCGCGCCGTTCCGGCAGCGCGAGGACACGGGGTCGGTCCTGATCGTGTCGGGACCGGCAGCGCTCCTGAGCGAGTCCACCAGGGGGATCTGGAACCACATCCTCTGGCAGCTCGCGGGTGACGAACAGCCGCACTCGATCGCCTCCGCGATCGTCGACGTCTCCGATCCCGCGAACCCCACCCGCCGGTTCGCCGACTACTGCGCACTGCCCGCGTCGTTCGGCGCCTGACGCCGCCGGCGAGCCTGCCGACCGCCGCGCTGCGGCCGGCATCCCTCCTCGGACGGCCAGCGGTTCGCGGGTGCCCCGATCGTCCCCCCGACCGAGACACCCGCACGTCCGCCGCGCTCTCCTGCGCGTGCGATCCGCTGTGCCCGACGCTCTTCGCGCCTGCCCCCCCGAACTTCCGGACGGGCGTCACCGCCACGTCCGGAAGCCGTGACCGGGAATTCTGAGAGGGGCCGCGGCGCCTCCGTCCTCCCCCGTCATGGCCCGCCTGGGGGCACGGGCAGGTTCAGGTTATGCACACGGCGAGGCGCGCGGAACGGGTCGGAGGCGTCCTGTCACCCGCCGCGCGCACGCGGGCACTGCAGACCCTGTTTGGCACGGGATCCGCGCTCGGGTGTCACCCGGTGAGTACCCGCACCGGAGGCGCCCACTCGACTCTTCGCACCGGATCCCGGGTCAGGAAGGTGTGCTCTCCTGCTCATCGGACAACAGCATCGCCTCGGCGAGGCGCGGCTGCGCCGCCGCCGACAGGCGGAAGGCACTCGGACTCACACCGACGTGACGTGCGAACTGTGCGCGCAGCGCACCGGCGTCGAGGAATCCGGAGCGCGATGCCACCGTCGTGAGGTCTTGCGGCGGGACGGCAACGAGCTCCTCCCTCGCTGTATCGAGTCGACGACGCAGCAGCCTCTCGGCCAGCGTCTCGTCGGCACCTGAGAACAGGCGGAACAGCTGCCTCCGGCTCACATGCAGTTCGGCGGCCAGCATGTCGATGCTGAACTGCGCATCGCGATGACGCGCGTCGATGATCCGAATCGCCTCCGCACGCAGCTCGCCCGTCCGACCCGCCTCGCCGTCGCTCGGGAACTGCCGGAACAGTCCTCGCACGAGAGCGACCAGTGCGGACTCGGTGCCGGCCACCGCCCCGATCCCCTGGTCGGGGTCACGCATCCATTCGTAGAGCATGCGTGCGAAGGCCGCGCCGGCGGCCCGTGTGAGCGGGGTGTCAGGGAAGACATCAGCACCTCTGGCCAGCACATGCCGATGGTCGGGCAGCGCCGAGACCGGAACGACGACGCCCGTCGTCGCGCTCACGCCGAACTGCTCCACCGCCGAGCTGCCGAGGCTCGACATGAAGCCCATGCGACCGACGGCCAAGGGCTGCACGCCCGCTGCGGTGCGCAGCCGCTGCCCGCCCTGGTTCGACATCCCCATGATCACGATGTCCTCACCGCTGGGCGCCCCCCGGTCGTAGCTCACGGTGTGCGGGGTCTCGAGCGTGCTGTACAGCATCGTCGCGCCGATCGATCGTCGCAGAAGCGCAGCTTCGAAGACGGAAGGATCATGCGCACTCATGGAACCGAAGTTCGACAGCTGCATCATCCCCATCTGACCGTCGAGTCTGATCATGTTCGAGGCGATCCAGTCGGGCACAGCCCCGTCCGACGCGCCACCCTCGGGCTCCGCCCCTCCAGCCAGTCGCCGCGCCCATGCGCTGAGCTGCCCGTCGTCGATCATGCGCGCCATCGCGTCCCCCAGAACTCTGCGCGCCACCCCCACGGCGTCGCGGCCGATCCCCGGCCTCACGATAGGCACGCAGCGAGTCGCGTGCAATATCTTGCATGTCCGCCGGCGTCAGTCGATCAGCCGATCAGCGGATCAGCCGATCAGCCGATCAGCCGATCAGCGGATCAGTGGAAGGATGCCGCCACGGAGTTACGGTGATAGTCGAAAACGATGCTCGTGCGGGTCGAGGCGACGCTGCTCTGCGCCGACAGGTGCTCGAGCACGAACTCGCGCATCTCCGACGAATCGGCCACCGCGATGTGCAGCAGGAAGTCGTCGTCGCCCCCGAGGAAGAAGACCTGGATCACCTGGGGCAGCGCCCGCACGCGGTCGGCGAACTCGACGATGCTCTCGCGTCGGGCACTCGGGCGCAGACTCACCCCGATGATCGCCTGCAGTCCCGCTCCCAGCTTCCGTTCGTCGACGCTCGCGTGAAAGCCCGTGATCACTCCCCGGTCGACGAGCGCCCGCAGACGCGCGTGGGCCGTCGAGGGCGCGACGCCCAGGTGTCCCGCGAGTTCGGCATTCGTCATCCGCCCGTCCGCGCTGAGCAGCTGCACGATCCGCGCATCCACCGCATCGAGCGCCGGCGCCCGAAGGGTGTTCGACGGCGGGGCCTCAGGCGACGTCTCCATACGAACGATTATGCAGGATCCGCTGGACGAGCGAATGTTCTTCAGGCATTCTGTCGATGAACCGACGTTTCTGCGATTCTGAGATGCACTCACGCAACCGCAATTTGGAGGATCGATGAAGATCGGCGTGCCGACCGAAGTCAAGAACAACGAGAACCGCACCGCGCTGACACCCGCGGGCGCCGATCGCCTGGTGCACGAGGGGCACCGCGTGCTCGTGCAGTCGGGAGCGGGCGTCGGCTCGGGGATCTCCGACGACGCGTATCGGGCCGCGGGGGCGGAGATCGTCGCCACCGCCGAGGAGGCGTGGGGCGAGGCAGACCTCCTCATCAAGGTCAAGGAGCCGATCGCCCAGGAGTACGGCTTCCTCCGCTCCGACCTCACGCTCTTCACCTACCTGCACCTCGCGGCCGACCGCGCACTCACCACGGCCCTCGTCGACGCGGGCACGACGGCGGTCGCCTACGAGACCGTGCAGCTTCCCGACCGCAGCCTGCCGCTACTCATCCCGATGAGCGAGATCGCCGGACGCCTGTCGGTCACCATGGGTTCGTACTCGCTGATGCGCTCGGCCGGCGGACGCGGGATGCTGCTCGGCGGCATCGCCGGAACGCCGCGCGCCGAGGTGGTCGTGATCGGCGGCGGCGTCGCCGGTGAGCATGCCGCAGCGAACGCCCTGGGCCTCGGCGCGAAGGTCACGGTCGTCGACATCTCGCTGCCCCGGCTGCGCGAGCTCGAGCACCGCTACGGAGGCGCCCTCGAGACGCGTGCGTCGAGCCGCTACGACATCGCGCACGAGCTGCTCACGGCAGACCTCGTGATCGGGTCGGTGCTGATCCCCGGCGCCGCCGCCCCGAAGCTGGTCACCGACGACATGGTCGCGGCGATGAAGCCGGGCTCGGTGCTCGTCGACATCGCGATCGACCAGGGCGGATGCTTCGAGGGCTCTCGCCCGACGACGCACGACGACCCGACCTTCGCGGTGCACGACTCGATCTACTACTGCGTCGCGAACATGCCGGGTGCCGTGCCCGAGACGGCGACCCGCGCACTCACGAACGCCACGCTGCCGTATGTGTCGGCGATCGCGGGCACGGGCTGGGAAGCCGCTGCGGCGAACGACCCTGCTCTGGCGAAGGGCCTGAACGTGCAGGGCGGCCGCATCACGCTCGACGCGGTGGCCACGGCACACGGCTTCGCCAACGCCTGACTCCGGGTGCAGAGGGGTCGAGGAACGATCCCCGCCCCTCTGCACATCCCGCGAGGCGGCTATCGGCCTCACCCCTCGACGAAGCGGATGACGTTGCGGAGCGTGCCGAGGCGCTCGATCTCGGTGGTGACGACGTCGCCGTCGCGCAGCCATCGAGGCTCGGCCATGCCGAGAGCCACGCCACCCGGGGTGCCGGTGAGCACGATGTCACCGGGCCGCAGCACGGTGATCTGCGAGACGTAGGCGATGAGGTCGGCGGCGTCGAAGACGAGCTCCGCGGTGTCGCCGATCTGCATCTCCTCGCCGTTCACCGCGCAGCTGATGCGCAGCCCCTCGCTCGGGTCGATCTCGTCGGCGGTGACGATCCACGGACCGACCGGCGTCGTGGCGTCGAAGGCCTTGCCCTGCAGCCACTGCAGGGTGCGCTGCTGCCAATCGCGCATCGAGATGTCGTTCGCCACCGCGTACCCGAGGATCGCAGCGCGCGCCCGGTCACGATCGGCTCGATACACCTCGGCACCCACGACGACGGCGAGCTCGGCTTCCCAGTCGAGGCGATCCGTGTCGCGCACGACGATCTCGTCGACCGGGCCGGTCAGGGTGTCGGCGAACTTCGCGAACAGGGTGGGGTACTCCGGCACGGGCCGCCCGGTCTCGACGATGTGATCCCGATAGTTGAGGCCGCAGCAGAAGATCTTCGTCGGCCGGGGCACGGGGTTCGCGAACTCGTCGGGCGTGAGGGAGACGCGAGCCGGATGCCGCAGAGCGGCGTCCGCGCGTTCCCGCCATCCCGGGACGGACACGAGTTCCTGCGCATCCGCCTCGTCGAGCAGCACCCAGCCCGACTCGTCTCCGACCGCAGCGCGGCTGCCGTCGGCGCGACGCACCGTGGCGAGGCGCATCAGCCCTCCTGCGGTGCCGCGATGTGGGCCACGCCCTGGATCTCGATCATCGCCTCGCGCTGCCACAGCTGCGTGACGCCGATGCCGGCCATCGCCGGGTACTCGATGCCCGCGAGCTCACGCCACCGACGACCGATCTCGCGGCCGTTGCGCTGATAGTCGTCGACGTCGGTCAGGTAGATCGTGACGTCGACGAGGTCGCTCGGCTGACCGCCCGCCGCGGCGAGGGTCGTGAGCACGTTGGAGAACGCCTGCACGAACTGCTCGACGATTCCTCCGTCCACGATCGCACCTTCGGCGTTCATGGCCGTCTGGCCGCCGAGGTAGACGAACTCTCCGGCGCGGACGCCGTGGGCGAAGCCGATCGGCTTCACGAGAGAGTCGGGGTTGATGATCTGCCGCGTCATGAGCGGTCTCCTTCGTGTGGTGGACGTATCGGGTGATGGTCAGCGCGCGAGCGCATCGGCGGCCGGTTCGGGCCGCCAGCGCCGGTGGCTCACCGAGGCGTCGGCGAGCGCGTCGCGCACGAGGGCGAGGCGCGGACGCACCGCATCCGTGCGCGACGACGGGGGCTTGCGCGACCCGGCGCGCAGCTGAGGCACCCAGTCGGCCCCCGCGCCCCGGTATCCCTGGTCGGCCGCGGCGTGCAGCGTCCACTGCGGATCCCACAGGTGCGTGCGTCCGAGGGCGACGAGATCGGCACGCCCCGCCAGCAGGATCGAGTTGACGTCGTCGTGGCTCGAGATCGCGCCGACCGCGATCACACTGACACCGGCCGGGGCCGCGACGCGGTTGCGGATCGCATCGGCGAAGGGCGTCTGGTAGCTGCGTCCGAACTGCGGACGCTCGTGCGTCGCGATCTGCCCCGACGACACGTCGATGGCATCGGCGCCGTGCACGATGAACGCCCGGGCGATCTCGACGGCGTCGTCGACGGTGTTGCCGCCCTCGATCCAGTCCTCCGCCGAGAGCCGGACCGTGAGGGGGCGCTCCGCAGGCCAGGCCGCGCGCATCGCGTCGAAGACCTCGAGCGGGTACCGCAGCCTGTTCTCGAGCGACCCGCCGTACTCGTCTGTGCGTCGGTTCGAGATCGGCGACAGGAACGACGAGATCAGGTACCCGTGCGCGGCGTGGAGCTCGGCGAGATCGAATCCCGCCGCGGCGGCGCGTTCGGTGGCGGCGACGAACTCCTCGCGCACCCGGGTCATGGTCTCGCGATCGATCTCTCTCGGCGCGCGGTTCTCCGGCCCGTACGGGAGGGCCGACGGCGCCAGGGTGTCCCAGTTGCCGGTGTCGAGGGGCTGGTCGATGCCCTCCCACATCCTGCGGGTCGAACCCTTGCGTCCGGAATGGCCGATCTGCACGCCGATACGGGCGGTCGAGTGGCGATGCACGTACGACACGATCCGCCCCCAAGCGTCCCGCTGCTCGTCTGTATAGAGCCCTCCGCACCCAGGGGTGATGCGCCCCTCGTCCGACACGCACACCATCTCGGTCATGACGAGTCCGGCGCCGCCCATGGCCTTGGATCCGAGGTGCACGAGGTGGAAGTCCCCCGGCACGCCGTCATGCGACGAGTACATGTCCATCGGCGACACCACGATGCGGTTCTTGAGCTCGAGCGTGCCGATGCGGTGCGGACGGAACATGGCGGGCTCGTCGGGTTCGCGCGCGATCAGCGGCACACCGTGCAGCAGCTCGGCCGCGAACTCCGGGTCTCGCACCGCGAGGTTGTCGAGCGTGATGCGGCGGCTGCGGGTGAGCAGATTGAACGAGAACTGCAGCGGGTCCTGATCGGCGTACTGGCCGATGCGCTCGAACCACTCCAGCGATGCCTGCGCCGCACGCTGCGTCGACGCGACCACCGGGCGGCGCTCGGTCTCATAGGCGTCGAGCGCGACATCGAGCGACGGATGCTCGTGCAGGCACGCCGCCAGCGCGAGCGCGTCTTCCATCGCGAGCTTGGTGCCGGATCCGATCGAGAAATGCGCGGTGTGCGCCGCATCCCCCAGGATCACGAGGTTCTGGTGGTGCCAGTGCTCGTTCTTCACCGTCGTGAAGTTCAGCCACTTCGAGTTGTTCGTGAGCACGTCGTGACCGTCGAGCACCTCCTCGAAGAAGCCGCGGAGCCGGTCGACCGAGTACTGGTCGCTCACCCCGGGCGGGAAGATCTCGTGCTCGGTGGCGTCGAGACCTGCCGCGCGCCAGACGTCCTCGTGCATCTCGATCAGGAAGGTGCTGCCCTGGTCGGAGTACGGGTACCCGTGCAGCTGCATGATGCCGTGCGGGGTGTGCACGACGGCGAAGGTGAACGCCTCGAACACGCGATCCGTGCCCAGCCACATGTACTTCGACACCCGACGATCGAGGTTCGGCCCGAACCTGTCGGCGAACTGACCGCGCACCTGCGAGTTGACCCCGTCTGCGGCGAGCACGAGGTCGTGGTCCGCCATCAGCGCCTCGGCGTCGGGAGCCGGCGTGCGGAAGAGGATCGTCACGCCGAGCTCCAGACACCGCTGCTGCAGCAGCTGCAGCAGCTCCTTGCGTCCCATCGCGGCGAACCCCTGCCCGCCGACGGTATGGGTCGTGCCCCCGAAGATGATGTCGATGTCGGTCCAGCGCGCGAACTGCTCGCTCATGCGCTCGGCGATCACGGGGTCGGCGTTCTCGATGCCGCCGAGGGTCTCGTCGCTGAACACCACGCCGAATCCGAAGGTGTCGTCGGGCGCGTTGCGCTCCCACACCGTGATCTCGTGTGCGGGGTCGAGCTGCTTCATGAGTGCGGCGAAGTAGAGACCTCCGGGGCCTCCGCCGATGACTGCTACGCGCATGTCAGGCTCCTTGCTTCTGGGGCTGGATCCGGGACTGCGAGACGGCGGCCTGCGCGGCCGCCCGCTCTCGCAGGATGAAGTGCTGCACCTTGCCGCTGGGATTGCGCGGCAGCTCCGTGACGTACTCGACGCGCCGGGGGCATTTGTAGACGGAGAGTCGGGACTTGACGTGATCGAGGATGCTCGAGGTGAGGTCGTCCGACGGGATGAGGCCGTCGCGCACCACCGCGAAGGCGACGACGATCATGCCGCGGTCGTCGTCAGGACACCCGACGACGGCGCACTCGAGGACGTCGGGATGATCGAGGACGGCCTCCTCGACCTCGGGGGCGCCCACGTTGTAGCCGGCCGTCACGATCATCGAGTCGTTGCGCGCCTGGAACGTGAAGTAGCCGTCGTCGTCCTGCACGAAGGTGTCGCCGGTGACGTTCCAGCCGCCCTGCACGTAGACGCGCTGACGGTCGTCGTCGAGGTACCGGCATCCGGTCGGACCGATCACACCGAGGCGCCCCGGCTCACCGGCGGGCAGCTCCGCACCGTCGTCGTCGAGGATGACGGCCCGGTAACCGGGAACCGCGCGCCCCGTCGCGCCGGGGCGGATGTCGTCGCCCGACGCCGACACGAAGACGTGGAGCATCTCGGTCGAGCCGATGCCGTTGATGAGCCGGAGGCCGCTCGCCGCCTCGACCGCCTCGAAGGTCGAGATCGTGAGGTGCTCGCCTGCCGCGATGCCGATCCGCAGCCTCCGGAGTTCGCCGGCGAGCCTTTCTTTGATGATGCTCCGGTATCCCGTCGGCGCGGTGTACAGCACCGAGATGCCGAGCGGCTCGATCAGCTTGGCGAGCTCGACCGGGGTGGCCCGTTCGACCAGTACCATCGCTCCCCCGCTGCGGAGCGGGAACACGACATTGCCGCCGAGCCCGAACGTGAAGGCGAGAGGTGCGGTGCTCGCGCTCACATCGTCGGATGTGAGGTGAAGCACGTGATGCCCGAACGTGTCGGCATTCGCGAGGATGTCGCGATGGAAGTGCATCGTGATCTTCGGCACGCCGGTGGTGCCGCTCGTCGCGCCGAGAAGGGCCACGTCGTCGGCCGCGGTGTCGACCGCGGTGAACGGACCGCTCTTCGTCTCGCACGCCTCGATGAGCAGGTCGTGCTCACCGCCGGCCACGATGACGGCCGGCGGTCGGTCGAGTCGGCCGAAGGCGGCATCCGCGTCGTCGAGTCCGCGATGATCGACAACCGCCAGAGCCGGTCGCACGCGTGCCGCGATCGGGTGCAGCTCCTGCGTGCGCCAGGCGACCATCGTCGTGACGACGACCATGCCGGCCTTGAGCGCCCCGAGCCAGCAGGCCACCGTCCACGGCCCGTTGAGCATGCGCAGCAGCACGCGGTTGCCGGGCACCAGTCCGTGGTCCTCGGTGAGCACCTTCGCGAACTGATCGGCCCGACGCTGCAGATCGTCGTACGACCACGAGGATCCGTCGGCCAGCAGGATCGCGGGCCGGTCGGCGCCGTATCGGTCGATCGTGCGGTCGAGGAGTTCTGCGGCGGCGTTCAGTCGCTCGGGGTACTGCACCTCGGGGATCGTGAACTCGAGCGTCGGCCACAGATCGGCCGGCGGTAGTGATTCGCGCGTGTACGTGTCGACGTGCGCGGAGGGGGAAAGCGTCATTGCGGTCCCTTCGGAAGCGGATGAGAGGTGGAGTCAGAGCGGACGACCCGGGCGGATCATCCCCTCCTGGGCGACGGTGGCGACGAGGCGACCGTCCTGCGTGTAGAACCGACCGAGACCGAGGCCTCGGCCGTCGGCGATGCCGGCGCTCTCCTGCGCGTAGAGCAGCCACTCATCGGCTCGCGCCGCCGAATGGAACCACATGGCGTGGTCGAGGCTCGCGGTCACGAGCCCCTCCGCCCGCCAGGGCAGGCCGAGCACGCGCAGGACCGGCTCGAGGATCGTGTAATCGCACACGTAGGCGATCGCCACCTGATGCGTGCGCGGGTCGTCGTCGAGCCTGTCGAACGAGCGCACCCAGACGGCCTGATGCGCCGCCCTTCCGCCCTCGACCTCGAGGTAGACGGGGCCGGGCACGTGACGCATGTCGAAGCTGCGGCCGTACGACCAGTATTCGATGTCAGGCCCGACGTGACCGGCGAGCGCGTCGGCCGACGACGGCAGCGTGTCGGGCGACGGCACCGGGGGCATCGCCGGACCGTGCTCGGAGAACGGCTCGGGCACGTGGAACGACGCCGTCGCCATGAATGCGAGCTTGCCGTGCTGGTGGCCGCGCACGTGCCGCGTCGAGAAACCTCGCCCGTCGCGGATGATCTCGACGTCGTAGTGCACCGGCTCGGCGACGTCGACACCGCGCAGGAACGTGCTGTGCACCGAGTGCAGTGCGCGGTCGTCACCGACCGTGCGCAGCGCCGCCGCCACACTCTGCGCGACCGTGTCGCCGCCGTAGGCCTTGGGCCACGGCACCGGTTGCGGCTGCGCCTCGAACGCCCTCCCTCCGAAAGCGGTGCGCACCTCGGTGAGGGCTGTCGCGCGGCGGAAGGCGTCGGAGGTGCTCATGCGCGACGGAAGCCGTCGAGCGTCGCGTCGTCGACGTCGTCGAGGTTGACGACGATGTTGTCCGGCGTGCGCGTGGTGAGCCAGATCAGCTCGTCGGTGACCGACATGTTCGCCTCGACGTGCGGCATGAACGGCGGCACGAAGACCCAGTCGCCCGCGGTCATGTCGAGGTACTCGCGGAAGCCCTCGCCGAAGTAGATGCGGGCGGAGCCGCGGAGGACGTAGCCGCCGGTCTCGGCCTCGCCGTGATGGTGCGGCAGCGATCGATAGCCGGGGTCGTTCGAGACCTGACCGAACCAGATCTTCGTCGCTTCGGTGTGCTGCGGGCCGACACCGGAGACGCGGATGCATCCGCCCGACGACATCGTCTGAGTGTCTTCCTCGCCGGCGCGGGTCACCTGCGGCGACCGGTCCCAGCGCAGTTCGTGCTCGGTCATGAAAGCTCCTTCGCTTGCGTGTCGAAGAAGTGTCACATACGTGACGACCGTCACGCAAGTGCGATAGCGATATGAAGCGTCAGCTCATGACCGAGGTCACGAAACGCTCGGCGTGCGGTTCGAGCCGCGCATGCAGCCGGGCGAACAGCTGCCCCGCCTCGACGCCCACCCACCCCTGCGGAAGGATGCCGAGAGGGAGTCCCGGATCCAGGTACACGAGTCGTCGCCACTGGGTGATCGCTCGCACGTGCGCTGCGAAGGCTGCGCTCTCATCGCTCTCGTCGATCTCTTCCCGGAAGGCATCGACGAACCCGCGATACAGGGGCTCCATCGCCGACAGATCCCACCACTCACGCACCGCGTCCTCCAGCGGCTCGGATGACACCCGCGAGCCGAGGAACAGCTCGACGTACCCGTCGAGTCCCGCACTGCGCAGAGCGGACGCCGTCTCGTCGACGAGCTGTCCTGGCGCGACCCACAGACCACCGCTCACCTGACCGAATCCGAGGCGCTGCAGGAGTCTGCGCAGCCGGTGCCGCACGGGCCGCTCACTCTCGGGCACGCTGAACGAGGCGAGCAGCCACGGCTCGTCGAGCTGCGCACGGCGCGGCTCGAAGATGCGCCGGTCACCCGCGGCGAACACCTCGTCGAGCGATGGCGCGAGCCGATAGGCGCCGCCGCCCTCGGCGACCAGGATGCCGCGCTGCTTGAGGCGCGAGACGGATGACCGCACGACGCCGGGGTCCACCCCGAGGGCACCCATCATCTCGATGAGATCCGCGATGCGGATCTCCCCGCCGTGCGCTCGCACGTACCGCCCGAAGATCGTCACGATGAGATGCTGCGGACGCACCGCGGCCTCGGGCGTCAACTCGTCGGCATCCACGACTTCCCCGTCCGTCATCACGTCTCCTCAGCGTAGTGGCGCGTCGACGAACGCCTCATGCGGGCGCCTCTCCGACCGCGTGCTCGAAGATCAGCTGCGTCTGGGACTGACCGAGATCCGGGTGCGAACCGATGTGCACGCGGATCAGCTCGCGCAGCGACGCGACGTCGGCCGTCGAGGCGTGCAGGACGATGTCGCGGTCGCCGCCGAGCAGGAACACCTGCTGCACCCCCGGGATCGCGCGGAGCATCGGAACGAGCTCGGTGACCTGGCTGCGGGCGTGATCGAGCACGGCCACCGAGATCAGCGCGCTGATGGCCGCCCCCGCCGCCACCGGATCGACCACGGCTCGATATCCGCGGATGACCCCGGCTTCCTCGAGCGCACGCACGCGCCCGTGGCAGGTCGACGGCGCGAGACCGACGCGGTCGGCGAGCTCCTTGTTCGACAGCCGGCCGTCTGCGGCGAGCGCGCGGAGGATCCCGCGGTCGCTCTCGGTCAACACGATCCCCACGGCTTCTCCTCACTCCCGGATCGAATCCTGTACAGAAAAACGCTCGATCTCTGAATCCTGTTCGAAACAGTGCCATGCGGGTCGAATTCTTGCAAGACTCTGCCTCCGTGCCGGAATCGACTTCCGGGCAGGACCGTCCGCGCCGCAGTGCTGCGTCGCTCGGACATCCCCGGCGACGACGCGTGGAAGGACGATGATGGCCGAATTCTCCGACATCCAGACCCGAGAGATCGGGTTGCAGAAGGCACTCACGGCACGGCAGCTGAGCATGATCGCCCTCGGCGGCGCGATCGGCACCGGCCTGTTCCTCGGGAGCAGGTTCGCGATCGGCTTCGCGGGCCCCAGCGTCGTGCTGAGCTATCTGATCGGCGGCATGATCGCACTGCTGCTCATGGCGGGGCTCGCCGAGATGACGGTGCAGCACCCGACCTCCGGGTCGTTCGGCGCCTATGCCGAGCACTACGTCGGCCCGCTCGCCGGGTTCCTCGTGCGCTACATGTACTGGGGATGCATCGTCCTCGCGGTCGGCACCGAGGTGACCGCCGTCGGCGAGTACATGCAGCTGTGGTTCCCCGGCACCCCGCCCTGGATCTGGGTGGTGCTCTTCGGCGGTGCGCTGATCCTCGTGAACGCGATGAACGTCAAGAGCTTCGGCACCCTCGAGTACTGGTTCTCGACGATCAAGGTCTTCGCCATCCTCGCGTTCATCGTCGTCGCCGGATGGCTGGTGTTCTTCTCGGGCGACCAGGAGCGCGGCCTGCACAACTGGGGTGCCGAGGGCGGCTTCATGCCGAACGGCCTGAGCGGCATGTGGTTCGCGGTGATCGTCTCGATCTTCAGCTACCTCAGCATCGAGATGATCGCGGTGGCCGCGGGCGAGGCGGCAGAGCCCGAGAAAGCCGTGAAGAAGGCGTTCAAGGTCAGCGCCTTCCGTCTGCTGATCTTCTACATCCTGACGCTGTCGCTCATCGTCTCGATCGCCCCGGTCTCCGAGATCCTGTCGGGGTCCAGCCCCTTCGTGACGGTCATGCAGGTCATCGGCATCCCGTTCGCCGATTCGGTGCTGAACTTCGTCGTCATCATCGCCGCCCTGTCGGCGATGAACAGCCAGCTCTACATCTCGACCCGCATGATGTTCTCGCTCTCGCGCGCCGGCGAGGCACCCGCCGTGTTCGGCAAGGTCGGGCGCAACGGCGCCCCGCTGAACGCCCTCCTGCTCTCGACAGGCGGCATCGTCGTGGCCACCGTGATCTACGTGCTGAATCCCGACCAGGCCTTCACGATGATGTTCGCGATCTCGATGTTCGGGGCGCTCTTCACCTGGTTCATGATCTTCGTCACGCACGTCGCCTTCCGCCGCACGCTGGCCGCGCGGGGCGAGAAGCCGGCCTACACGGTGTGGGGCGCGCGGGTCGGAGCCGTCGTCGGAGCACTGCTGATGATCGCGATCGCCGTCTCGACGGCCCTGACCGAGGAGTTCCGGGCGACGCTGCCGTTCGGCATCCCGTGTCTGGTGATCGCGATCGTCGCGTTCTTCTTCGTGCAGAGGCGCCGTCGCGCGCAGGCGTCCGTCGCGATGGATGCGGCGAGCGTCGAGTCGACCGGAAAGAATGCCCGTTCTTGATGACGGTCGCCCCCTCACGACGCGCGCTCGGCCGAGTACGCTCGTAGTCGTGACCGAACGCGCTCCTCTCTCTCGCAAGCTGTCCGCCATCGCCGAGTCGGCGACCCTCAAGGTCGATGCCAAGGCCAAGGCTCTCAAGGCCGAAGGCAAGCCCGTCATCTCGTATGCCGCGGGCGAGCCCGACTTCGCGACACCGCAGTTCATCGTCGACGCCGCGGCCGAGGCTCTGGCCGATCCGGCGAGCTACCGCTACACGCCGGCACCCGGACTCCCCGCGCTGCGCGAGGCGATCGCGGCGAAGACGCTCCGCGACTCGGGCCTCGAGGTCTCGCCGAGCCAGGTCATCGTGACCAACGGCGGCAAGCAGTCTGTCTACCAGGCCTTCCAGGCCGTGGTGAACCCGGGCGACGAGGTGCTGCTCCCCGCGCCGTACTGGACCACATACCCCGAGGCGATCCGTCTCGCCGACGGCACCCCGGTCGAGGTCTTCGCGGGAGCCGACCAGGACTACAAGGTCACGGTCGAGCAGCTCGAGGCCGCACGCACCGAGCGCACCACCGTGCTCGTGTTCGTCTCGCCGTCGAACCCGACCGGATCCGTGTACACCGCCGAGGAGACCGCGGCCATCGGCGAGTGGGCGCTCGAGCACGGCATCTGGGTGATCTCCGACGAGATCTATCAGAACCTCACCTACGAGGGCGTCACAGCGACCTCCATCGTCGAGGCCGTACCGGCCCTCGCCGGTCAGACGATCCTCGTCAACGGCGTGGCCAAGACGTACGCGATGACCGGATGGCGCGTGGGCTGGATGGTCGGACCGGCGGATGCCATCAAGATCGCCGGCAACCTGCAGTCGCACCTCTCGAGCAACGTGAACAATGTCGCGCAGAAGGCCGCGATCGCCGCGCTCACCGGCCCGCAGACCGAGGCCGAGCAGTTCCGCGAGGCGTTCGACCGCCGCCGCCGCCTGATCGTCTCGGAGCTGTCGAAGATCGACGGCCTCGTGGTGCCGAACCCGCTCGGCGCGTTCTACGTCTACCCCGACGTGCAGGGCCTGCTCGGCCGCACCTGGGGCGGCGTGACGCCGACCACCTCGCTCGAGCTCGCCGACCTGATCCTCGAGCAGGCCGAGGTCGCGGTCGTCCCCGGCGAGGCGTTCGGTCCCTCGGGCTACATCCGCATGTCGTACGCCCTCGGCGACGATCAGCTGCTCGAAGGAGTGCAGCGGCTGCAGCGCCTGTTCAGCTGATCATCACTCCTCGTCGTGGAAGCCGATGAGCCAGCGGATGCCGTAGCGATCGACGAGAGTGCCGTCGTAGTCGCCCCAGGGCCTCTTCTGCAGGGCGTCGATCACGCGGCCCCCTGACGACAGTCGGTCGAACCAGCTCGTCAGGGTGGTCGCGTCGGCGGTGCCGAGCAGCGACAGGAACATGCCGCTCATCTGCACCGCGTCGTCGTCGGCGCCGGCATCCGCTCCGGCCAGCTCGACCGGACCGGACAGCTGACCGTGCGCGATCGAGTCGGCAGGGCCGTCGTGCCGCCCCGCGGTGGCGTAGTCGACGGTCTGCAGCTCACCGCCGAAGATCGACCGATAGTGGTCGAGCGCTTCCTCGGCATTGCCGGGGAACAGGAGGTAGGGGATCAGTCCGCTCATCCCGCGAGTGTACGACGGTCGGGCGACACTGTCAGGGCCATCGCACCCGATCGGTCAGCTCGTCAGTCTGGCACGGCGCTCCGGTAGCGTCGCGGCTTGCCCTCGCCGAGATCGATCACCCGGGCGACTCGGCGCAGCTCGACCGGTTCGCCGAGCAGCGCGGTGAGCGCATGCCGCGCGCCGACCTCATCGCCTCCGGCGATCACTGCACTCACGCGTCCGTCCGCGCCCTGTTCGACCGACCAGCCCTCCGCGCCGTGGGCCTGCAGGTGCTGCGTGAGCTCGACGCACGGCACCAGCGCACCGCTCGCGGCACGGAAGCGCGTGTTCTCCCGCCCCTCCAGATCGGCGATTCCGAGCGCGCCGTCGTCGAGCGCCACGAGCCGCCCGTGATCGCCGGTGCGATAGCGCACGAGCGGCAGCAGCGGGTTCTCGCCCGCGGTCACGACGATCTCCCCCATCGCGCCGTCAGCGACCGCGACATCGCGGAGCGGATCGAGCACCTCGACATGCACCCGGCGATCGAGCACCCGGAAGGGCCCGTCGTCGGCTCGCACCGCGATCGGCCGGGTCTCGTGCAGGCCGTACACGTCGAACACCGGGCATCCGAAGGCCGTCTCAAGACGCGCCCGCAGCGGACCGGACAACGCCATGGCTCCCGAGAAGACGGCCCGCGGATGCAGCACGGCGTCGAGGCCCCCGTCGAGGAGCTCGGCGAGGCTGGTGGGGTGACCGCTCAGGATCTGCGGATCGGCCTCGGCGAGGAAGCGCTCGCGGGCATCGGGTCCGGGCCACGCCGACGGATGCAGGTTGAGCCGGGCCATCGCCCGCTGCTCGAAGCTCGAGATGACCGAGACGTAGGTGAAGGCCTGTCGCTGGAACACGAGGTTGGCCACGGCCATGCGCTCACCCTCGGCTGTGATCGAGACCCCGGCGGATGCGGCGAGCGCGACGAGCAGATGGAAACCGCGCGCCACCTCTTCGACGTCGTCGGGGATCAGCAGCGCAGCCCCGGTCGAGCCTGAGCTGGTGCCGTGCAGCATGCGCGAGAGATCCGCGTCGAGCGGCACGAACGCGGCGAGATCGTCGACGAGGTCTCGCCGCGAGATCGTCGGGAAGTCGTCGAGCACGGCGTACTCGGGCATACCGCGATAGCGCAGCGTGCGCCGTGCGAGGTCCAGGTGCTCGGTCATCCAGCCGTCGAGCGGCAGCGGATGCCGGACCCGCTCCGCCTGCGGGGCCGTGAGCCGGTCGCCGGTCGCATGCGTCCACTGCGGAGCATCGGGGTGGGTGCGCCATCGCGACAGCCTGGCCGCACCCGCGGAGTCGAGCGTCGGCCAGCGCTCGGTGTCGCTCAGCACGGCCGCCTCGCCGGGCGCGTACTCGGCGAGCGCGAGTCCGCCGAGAAGGTCGGGGTCGGCCGGCGACGTCGCTTCACTCACTGGAGTACCGCGCCGCCGCCTCTCGGCGGCGCGCCTCGTCGAGCTTGCGGGCGATCTCGGCGCGGTGCCGGTGGCCCTCGTAGGCATCCGCGAGCGCCCGGTCCCGCGCGAGCGAGTCGCAGGCGGCGAGCAGCGAGGCGGCCGTGGGTGCGTCCTCCCCCGCCGGCAGATATCCGCACCACAGCAGGAAGGTGCGGGCGGCCTCGATGCGGCGCTCATCGTCGGACGTCCAGGAAGCGGGGTCCGCGACCGGTGCGACCCGCAGCGCGAGCGCGTCGACCGCGAGTGCCGTGCGTCCGTGCGCCAGCGCGGGTTCGAGTGGCCCGATGACGCCTTCGCTGGCGACGAGCCAGAGCGCGATGCCTGCGCCGAGGCGCACCCGCGGGTCGTCATCGATGCCCTGCGCGGCGATCGGCCCGCCGAGGATGTCGCCGGCGAGCGCCCGGAGCGACACCCGCTCGTCGAGGAACTCCTGCGGGACCCGGGAGATCCGAGCGGCGACCGAGTCGAGCGAGGGTCCCGGTGTCGCGCGCGCCCAGGCCTCGGCCTCTCCCCCCGACCTCTCGCTCCACGCCGCGAGCAGCGCCTCGGTGTCAGCCATGCAGGGTCGCCGCCAGGGCCGCGCATGCCGCGGGGGCATCGGCCATCGTCTGCAGGTAGACCACGTCGTAGCCGTCGCGTTCGGCGAGCTGAGCGACCTGACGACGGGGATCCATGAGCACGAGCGTACCCGTCGTGAGCACCTCGCGAACGGCGCGGGCGACGCCCGCGTAGGGCTCGTTGCCGACCCCGAACATCGAGACGAGACCGTCGTCGGAGAGCACGACCACGTGACGCTGGGCGTCGTCGCCCGCCGGCGGGAGGTTCGCATATCGGGCGGAGTACAGGTCGAGAGGGAACGACGTCGACCGGCCGAAGAAGAGGGAGATCGCTGCGATGATCTCGTCCGGATCGCGGCCGAAACGCGGCATCCCCGCGACCTCGCCGGTGCCCGAGAAGCTCGTGACCCGCACGCGTCCGCCGCCGCGCAGGATCGACAGGGCGAGGATCGTGCCGGCCAGCACGGCGGGTGAGCCGCGATGCGGATGCGTCATCGACCCCGAGGAGTCGATGTAGAGGTCGAGTTCGAGGCTCGTCTCGCGCACGATCGGCTCGTCGTCGAGCTCGGAGCGGCGCCGCGTGGTCACGCCGGGGATCACCGCTCCCGACCGCATCGTGACGGGCCAGTCGATGTCGCCGAGGGCGTCGCCGACCTCCCACAGCTCGAGCGGCCCGGGGATGCCTCCGGTCGGGATCGACGGTGCGGGCCGTGTGTACGGCCGCACCCACGCCGAGGCCTCGTTGCGGTACCACGCGGCGACGACGGCGTCCTTGCCGCTGTCGCGGTAGAGCTGCAGCGTACGCGCGAGAGTGAGACGCTGCCCGGCGCTCTGCTTCTTCTCGTCGATCGCATCGTCGGGGTCGGTCTCGTCGGCGCCGTCGCGCACGGTGCCCGGATGCCGCGGCAGATCGCCGCGCAGACGCTGATCGGCGAGGAGACGACCGAGCTCCGCGCCGGTCGGCGGGCGATCGTCGACACCGCACCCGACGGGAGGTTCGAGGGGCCACCCGCCGGCGGCATCCTGCTCGGCGAGGTACGGCGCCGCGATGACTCCGAACAGTGCCGCCCCCGACACCGGGTCGGTGCCGAAGGTGCGCACGGCGTCGGCCACCAGTGTCGCGTCGACCGGAGGGTTCGTGGCCGTCGCATCCGCGAGCTCTGCGGCGACGCGCGCGCGCTCCGCGCTCGCCTCACGCAGAAGTCGCTCCTTCTCGCGATGCTTCTCGGGGATCTCACTCAGCGGCGTCAACCGCTGAGTGAGCGGCCTCGCGATCGGACGGGCGGGCGGATCGGCCGGACACAGCGTGCCCTGCGGAAGCTGCCACAGCAGCTCGTAGGCGCGGCAGTAGACCCACCAGAGACGATCGGCGCTGCCGGCGGGCGCGGGGTAGAGCGCACGCCCGAGCCGGACGATGCCCAGATCGCGGGTCGCGGTGGAGGATGCGCCTACCTCGAGGCGCTGCAGCTGCGCGAGACGGGTGTTGACGAGCAGATCGCTCCACATGTTGCCGAGCCGCCGGGCGCCCTCGCCGGCATCGCGGCTCGGCGACACCGTCGTGATCGCCCTCGCCATCTGGTGATCGATCTTGAGCGCGTCGATGCGGGTGCTGGGGGCGAGCACGTGGTGACCGATCTCGTGCGCGAACATGCTCCACAGCTCGTCGCCGAGTCCGCGCTCGGCGAGATACTGCGGGTCCACGGTGACCGAGGGCGGAAAGCTGAACCACGCCGGAGCTCCGTGACGAGCGGCGGCACCGGGATGCATCCGTGGGTCATCGAGCCGCACCCGCCACAGGGTGAGCGCTCGCTCCCAGGCCTGCCGAGCCTCGTCGCCCAGCGGCGCCGGGGTCGACTCCGGCGCCGCTGACGCTGCGGCTCCGCGTTCGGACTCGGACTCGGCGCTCACGCGCCCTCCCGCACGTGCACCCACGCGAGATGCGTGTCGGGGCCGATCACCACCGTCACGCCGTCATGCACCGCGGGTGCCGTCTCGGGCTCCTCTGCGAGCACCGCGAGTCGTGAGCCCCAGGCGTCGGCGTCGAGGCGCCACCAGGTGCCCGCGACGAGAAACGCGAAGGCTCCGGGGTCGGTGAGGTGCTCGATGCGCTCGGGGGGACGGATCCAGGCGCCGCCGAGGCCGCGGAACCCGCCGACGGCCAGCACGTATCCCCGCTGGTCGGCGCGGCCCGGCCACCAGAACCGGTCGCTCTGCTGGCGACGGAGAAAGTGATCGAGCTGGTCGACGCCGATCCCGAGTGCCGCGGCGGCCGCCACGCGCGCGTCGGCGGTCGGCAGCGCGCCGAGTCTGGCCAGCGCATCGCCGCGGAGGCCGAGCGCACCGGCACGCCAGGCCGCGATGGCGACGAGGTCGAGCGCACGGTCCCTGTCGTCGAGTGCTGACGGGTCTGCGGCGACGCCCGCCCCGAGCGCTCGTGTGAACAGCTCGGAATCGCCGTGCGCCTGCGAGACCGACATCGCGGCGAGCGCGGCGTCGAGTCCGACGGAGGAGAGGTCAGGCAGTGCCGCCGGGGCGAAGGGAGCCGGCGCATTCGCCAGCTGCACGGGGAGGCCCCTCACCCGCGCATCTCCTGCCAGCGCACGTAGGCGGTGTAGCGCTGGTGCAGGTACTTCAGCGCGATGACGTCGTCGAAGTCGCGACCGTAGAGCTTGCCGACCGTGGCGATGCGGCGCAGCTGCGCTTCGACGGCCGTGACCCGCCGCGAGGCCTCGAGGGCGGAGACGCCGTCGAGTCCCCGATCGAACTCGGCGAGCAGCGCGGCGACCTCGTCATCGGCATCGCGTCCGAGCGAGTCGTACTGTCGGCACGACTGCGCGAACAGATCGGCCAGCCAGCTCACCGTGTCCGTGCTGAGTTCGCGCTCCGCGCCCACGTCGAAGCGCGGGTGGGTGGCGTTCGGCAGCAGCTTGCCGCGCAGCACGAAGGGCAGCACCGCGGCCACGTCGTCGAGCTCGACGGCATCCACGCCGCGGAACCACGCCATCGCCTTGGAGTAGAGGATCAGGGTCTGCAGCGCCCGCACCGACAGCCCGTTGCGGGTCTGGGCACCGAGGTCGACGTCGAGGTCGGCGCCGCTGTTGGCCTCGATGACCTCGCCGACGCGGCCGCCCGCCGTCGTCACCACGTCCTTCGTGCGGTACTCGAACCGGCGTCCGCCGTGCTGCACGAACTCGAAGTGGCTGAGGAAGAACCGCAGGCGGTCGCGCACCGCATCCGGAATCGGCACCGTGCGGATGGCCGCTCGCATCTCCGACTGCTGCGCCGCGTCGAAGGCGAGCTCAGCGGGCAGATGCTCCTCGGGCTTCTCCCCCGCCTCGACCCGGGTGATCAGCTCGTCGAAGAAGCGACTGTTGAATCCGGCCGCCTGCACCGTGACGTCCATGCGATCGCGCAGGGCCTGGATCACCGGGAACGTGCCGCCGCCGGCATCGTCGTTCGCGGTGAAGAACCAGCTCTCCACTCCCCCGTCCGGCGCGGTGCGGCGCATCTGATCATGGCTCTCGACGTACCCCTCGGCCACCATCGTCAGCAGCGCGGACTGCGTCTTGGTGGGGATGCGGTTGTACTCGTCGATGATCTTGACGGGCAGGCCGAGCCACTCGCGCCAGGCGATGCGGATGTCGGACAGCCGCTCCGCGCCGACCAGATCGCGCGGAAGCGGGATGCCGACGAGATCGCTGACGGTCAGCTGCGGCTGCCCCTGCTGCACGGCGCGCCGCACGTCGTCGGATGCGGTGCCCGCGAGCACGCCCATGAGCACCGCCACCGTGGTCTTGCCGCGCCCCGGACCGCCGATCAGCAGGCACTTGCCGCCCACCGCGAACGTCAGCAGCGGCACGAGCACGTTCGACGAGAACGACGCCTGCGTCGGCAGCGACACCGTCGCTCCGGCATCGCCCAGCTCGATCGAGAGCGGCTCGCCGTGCGAGAACTCCATGTCGTAGTAGGGCGAGATCACCGCACGGTTCACGATCCAGTAGTAGACCTGGCGGAGTCTCTCGTCGAGAGGGACGGTGCTGGCCTCGGCGGGCCGGAAGAGGTCTTCCGCGGTCAGCTCGCGGACGCCGAGCCCGGTGCCGGGGTTCGTGGGCGACGAAGAGACTCTGCTCCACCGATCCGGCCTGTTCCCGCGCTCTGGCATGCGTCTCATCCTAACGACGAGGCCTCGGCGTCCCGCTGCAGTGCGCGCTGCTCGTCGACGGGTCGCGCCTCGAGCGGCACGGCGAACCGCAGGTGTGCGGCCAGGAGCGGTTCGAGAGCGGATGCCGCGGCGTCCACCCGTTCGGAGACACCGCCACGCACCTCGATCCATGGCACCGGCTGCGCCGCGAGCACGTCGCGGAAGCGCTGCTGCATGTCGTGCCGGATGTGCTCGCCGTCGCGCATGCCGTCCTGCACGAACGGGATCTCGTCACCCGTGAGCACGTAGAGCAGCGGCCGGTGCGCGTCGGCGGCGTCGAAGAGACGCCGTGCGCTCGCGCCGACGTAGCGCTCGTGCCACAACGCGGTCGCGAGGACATCGGTGTCGCACACGAGCACCGGAACCGGCACCTCGCGCCGTGCCTGCCGCTCGAGCGCGATCTGCCGGTCGACGATCAGGTCGAACTCGGGGCTCTGCCACGGCGCGTCGAGCCCGCCCTCGCGCGTGACCGAGTGCTCGCGACCGTACTCCGGCACCCACAACGTGCCGAGCCTGTCGGCGAGAGCCTCGGCGAGCGTGGTCGAGCCCGTCGACTCGGCGCCCAGCACCACGACACGCGCCGTGAGCCAGGCGCGCACCGCGGGCGCGAGTTCGTGCCAGTTCCCGGCGACATCCGCGCGGATGGCCGTGCCGGAGATCGGGTTGATCCGTCGCCCCTCATCGACCTGCACCCAGCGCGCGTCGAGCCGTCGGGCGAGCTCGCCGCCGTATGCGTCGCACGAGAAGACGGTGTCGACGGGTCCGTCGAGCAGCGCCTCGATCACCGCCATGTGCTCATCCCACGCCGACTCCGAGTCGAAGTCGACCGGGGCGTCGTCCATCGCGGCGGCGACGCGCACTCCGGGGTGCGACTCGCGGATCCAGTCGGCTCGCACGTCGAGAGGGATGGACTCGACCGACGCGCCCAGCACCTGCACCGTGACGCGATCGCTCAGCCGCTGCGCCTGGCGGATCAGATGCGAATGCCCGCTATGGAAGGGATAGAACTTCCCGAGGACGAGTCCGTGACCGCTCATGCGGGGGCGGTCGCCGCATCCGGCGCTCCGGCGAGCTCATCGCTCGCGGCCCGCCGCCAGGATCGGTAGCCGATCACGCACAGTCCGATGAAGAGCAGATAGAGCGCCGCGATGACCCACAGGCCTGCGGCGATCGAAAGACCGACGAACGCGATGTCGACGCAGATCCAGACGAACCAGTTCTCGATCCACTTGCGGTTCAGCATGTACTGCGCCACGAGGCTCGCGGCGGTCGTCGCGGCATCCGCGATCGCGACCTGCGAGTCGGTGAACGTCGTGAGCACCCAGACCAGCACGACGGTGCCCACGACCGCGGCGAGCGCGAGCCACGGCCATGCCCGACTCGGAGTGCGCGCGACGTACGTGCGGCTCTGCTCGGCGCCGCGGGTCCAGCGCCACCAGCCGTGCACACCCATGAGCAGGTACACCACCTGCAGCGCCGATGAGGCGTAGAGCCCCGCGCCGATGAACACGATGAACAGCACGACGTTGTTCGCGATGCCGATCGGATAGTTCCACACGTTGCGGCGGCCCGCCAGCCAGACGCACACGGCGCCTGTCACGAAGCCGAGCACCTGGGGCCACTCGGTCTGGAGCCACTCGAGCACTAGCGGGCCCTACAGTTCGACGCCGAGCAGCACCGGTTCGGGCTGCAGCACCAGACCGAACTCGGAGTGGACGCGGCTCTGGATGAAGCGTGCGAGCTCCGAGACCTCCGCGGCCGTGGCCCCGCCCCGGTTGGTCAGAGCGAGCGCGTGCTTGGTCGACACCGAGGCGCGCGAACGCGGCAGCGTGAAGCCCTTGCGGATGCCGGCGTGCTCGATCAGCCAGGCGGCGCTCACCTTGACATCGGGCGCCTCCGTCTTCGAGGTCGGAACGAGTCCGTCGTATGACGCGAGCGGGATCACCGTGACGGCGTCGAGGTCGGGAGCCACGGGCCAGCGCGGGCACTCGGGCGGCAGCGCACGAGCGACGACCTCGGGCACGATCGCGTTCTGGAAGAACGAGCCGACGCTGTGCGTGTCGGGATCGTCGTCATCGAGCAGCATCCCCTTGGACGCGCGGGTGGCGAGGATGCGCTCGCGTACCCAGGTCAGCGGCACGGGGGCGTCGGAGTCGAGTCCCAGGGCGCGTCGCAGCTGCTCACCGCGCACGACGCGCTCACCGGCGACGAGCAGATCGACCGTGACCGAGAGGATCACCGCGCGGCGCTCGGGCACGCTGCCGTAGTGGTGCTTCAGCACCGAGGTGCGGAAGCCGAGTCCCAGATCGGATGCCGGAACCACCGAGACCTCGCCCGTGTTCTCGTCGATGAGCTCGACCTCGACCAGGGTCTCCTGGATCTCCTGCCCGTACGCACCGATGTTCTGCACGGGCGATGCGCCGACCGTGCCGGGGATGCCGCTCATGGCCTCGAGCCCCGCGTAGCCGTGCTCGACCGCGTAGGCGACCAGGTCGTCCCAGCCGTGCCCGGCCTGCACGCGCAGGCGGATGCGGCCGTCATGGGGCGAGGGCAGCTCCTCGATCCCCCGGGTGAGCACGCGGATCACGGTGCCGTCGAACGTCTCGTCGCCGACGAACAGGTTCGAGCCGCCGCCGAGGACGAACCACTCGTCACCGCGCGCCCAGACGTCGCGCAGTGCGGCGACGAGCTCGTCGGTCGTCGTGGCATCCAGCATCCGCTCCGGTGCACCGCCGGTGCGCAGGGTCGTCAGCGTCGAGAGCCGCAGCGGCTCGATCTCGTGCAGCAGGGCGTCGCTCATCAGGCGGCGATGCGCAGCTGCGCCTTGACGAGCACGGTGGTCTCGCCGAACGTGACCTTGAGGTCGACGCGCTTGGCCGTCTCGTCGACCGCACCCACGGTCGCGACCACGTGCAGGTCGGCACCGTTCTCGGGGTCGACGACGACCGGCTTCGTGAAGCGGACGCCGTAGTCGAGGATGCGCGTGCCGGGCTCGAGTGCCGCGACGACCACCGACGAGGCGATGCCCATCGTGAGCATGCCGTGCGCGAGCACGCCGGGCAGCCCCACGGCGGCGGCGACGTCGTCACGGTAGTGGATCGGGTTGAAGTCGCCCGAGGCGCCGGCGTAGCGCACCAGGGACTCGCGCGTGAGGTGGACGGTGCGCTCGGCGATCACGTCTCCGACGGCGTACGGCATCACTCGGCTCCCTCTTCTGCGCTGTCGTCCGCACCGACCAGCAGCACGCTGGTGGCGGTCACGACGTGCTCGCCCTCGGCATCCGTGATCTGAGCCTCGCTCGTGATCATGGCGTTATTGCCCATCATGCGGATGCCGGTGACGCGCAGCTGCCCCGTGAGCTCGTCGCCCGCGACGATCGGCCGGGTGTACGAGAACTTCTGCTCGGCGTGGATCGTGCGTGCGAGCACGATGCCCGAGTCGGGCTCGGCGAGCAGCTGCTGCAGGGTGTGGTCCTGGATGACCATCGCGAAGGTCGGGGGCGCCACGACGTCGGCGAAGCCCGCTGCCCGAGCGGCCTCGACATCGGTGTGCTGCGGAGCGTCGGCGAAGACGGCACGCGCGAACTCGCGCACCTTCTCGCGGCCGACGAGGTAGGGGGTCGTCGGCGGGAACTCCCGGCCGACCAGATCTTGGTTCACTGCCACCCCTCGATCCTATCGAGGGATGGCGGTGAACCTGCCCTCAGGCCGCCCGCGCCGACATGGCCGAGCCGAGCAGCACCATGCGCATGCAGCGCTCCGCCGCGTCGCGCAGCAGCGCCTCGCCGTGCACCACCGCCTGCTCCAAGGGCATCGGGACCGTGATGATCGAGGCGATCGCGTCGATCCCGATGTCGTGCACCGTCGGCGCCCCCTGTCCCAGCGACCCTGCGATCCCGAGCACCGGCACTCCGGCGACGCGCGCTCGCATGGCGATCTCCGCGGGCACCTTGCCTCGCGGCGTCTGGAAGTCGATCGCGCCCTCCGCCGTGATGACGAGGTCGGCCACGGCCATCAGCTCGTCGAGCTCATTGGGCAGAAGGCCACTGTCGAGCAGCACCTCGAAGCGGGGGGCCAGTCGGGCGCCGAGCACGGCCGCCAGTCCGGCACCGAGACCGCCGGATGCTCCGGTGCCGCCGCCCGTGCGCACGTCCATGCTCGAGCCGTGCGGGCTCTGCTCCTCGAGCAGCCCCGCCCACGCATCGAAGGCCACGGCCAGGTCCTCCACCTGTTCGGGCGTCGCGCCCTTCTGCGGCCCGAACACACGCGCGACGCCCCGCGGTCCGCACAGCACGTTGTGGATGTTGCAGGCGAGGATGATCTCGACATCCCCGATGCGCGGGTGCAGACCGTCGAGGTCGAGACGCACCGCCTCGGCGAGGTGGCGGCCACCCGCCGCGATCTGCACGCCGTCGGCGTCGAGGATGCGCACGCCGAGAGCCTCGAGGGCTCCCGCTCCCCCGTCGCTCGTGCCGGAGTCTCCGCACCCGACCACGATGCGCTCGGCTCCGTCGTCGAGCGCCGCGGCGATGAGCTCGCCGACACCGCGGGTGGTCGTCTCGCCGGGGTCTCGACGGTCGCGGGGCACGAGCCGCAGACCTGCGGCGGATGCCATCTCGACGACGGCCGTGCCTCGTGCGTGTCCGCCCAGACGCGCCCAGTGAGCAGCGACCGGTGCGCCGACCGGCCCCGTGACGGTGAGCGGCACCAGTTCGCCCCCGGTGGCCGCGGCGAGCGCCGCTGCCGTGCCCTCACCGCCGTCGGGCACCGGGAACTCGTCGACCTGCACGCCCGGGATGACCCGGCGCACACCGGAGGCGATCGCCTGCGCGACGACTTCGGCGCTGAGACTCTCTTTGAAACCGCTCGGTGCGATCAGGATGCGCTGCGGGATGTGGATGGACATGATTTCCTCCTTATGCGCCCCGGAGGGCGGCTTCGCCCTTTCGGGCACGACGATCACCGCTGCACCGGCGGTGCACGCGGAACGGGTGTGACGGGGAGTCCGGAACGGGAGGTCAGCGCAGAAGCGGCAGACCCATCGCGGGCCAGATCCAGAGGGCGAAGACGGCGACGAGCACGAACATCGCCGGGGCGAGCAGCACCGACAGTCGGCGCAGATCCTTCGGGGTGAAGCCGTGCGGCACGACATCGGGGTCGGCGAACATCGCGACCGGCTTGGCCGAGCTGGGGAGCGTGTGGCAGAAACCCGCGGCGGCCGTCGACGCGAAGGCCGCCGCCATCGGATCGACTCCCAGGGCGGGAGCGAGGGAGATCACGACGGGGATGATCGCCGCCGAGCGTGCGGACCGCGACGGGATGAGCAGATGGGCCGCGGTCGACACCGCGATCACCACCAGCACGAACACCACGGCGCTGGCGGTGCCGAGACCGCTGAGCGGAGCGAGCGCCGTCGTGCTCAACCAGGTCGCCGCCCCGGTGCTGGTGAGTGCGGACGCGAGGGCGAGCGTGGCCGACAGGAAGAGGAGGAGCGACCAGGGGACGCGTGTGACGGCGGAGGGGAACGTCGTGCATCCGATGCCCGGCGACACGGCGGCGACGGCTCCCAGCAGGGCGACCAGCGCCGGAGTGAGGTGATGCAGGGGCTCGGTCGCCCAGAGCACGATCACGGCTCCGAGCAGGATCGCCGCCCGACGCTCGACGGCGCTGAGCGGGCCGGTCACATGCGTCGTGGCAGAGCGAGCGATGTCGGCGGGGGTCAGGCGCAGCGGTGTCGCCCGGTCGGCACGACGCGTGAAGCGCCACAGGATGATCTCGCACGCCGCGTGCGACGACACGACCGCGAGCGGAAGCCCGAGCCACAGCCATCCGAGGAAGCTGAATCCCGGCTCTCCTGCCGCACGAAGCAGCTGATCGGTGATGATGTGCGCTCCCGCGCCGAGCAGGGATCCGACGGCCGACAGCAGGACCACCGTCGGCATGAGCAGAGCGAGTGCCCTGACGACGCGCTCGCGACCGGGCAGGAGGTCGGCGACCGCGGTGAACACCGGCACGGCGAGCGCCGCGCGCCCCGACGTGGCGGGCACGGCGAAGGCGGTGATCGTGAGCGCCACGGTGGTCAGGTGGAACAGGCTGCGCGGTCCGCGGGCGAAGCGCAGCAGGTGCGCGGCACCGCGCAGGGCGAGCCCGGATGACGAGACTCCCGCTGCGATGACGAACGCTCCGATGAGAAGCCAGATCGTCTCGTCTCCGAGCGACGCGAAGAACGTGGTCGCCGGAAGAATGCCGGTGACGATCAGCGCGACAGCGGCGAGGAATGCGACGAGCGTGTCGTCGAGCGCCGTGGCGGCCCACGCCCACACTGCGAGGAGGAACACCGTGATCGTCACGGCGATCGGCAGGGTCATGCCGCCGCTGCCGGTCGGGGCGGAGCCGACGGTCGCCATCGCGACGCCGGCCAGCAGGATCGCCGCAGCGATCACGAGCCGGATCACGGTGCTGCGTCGGAGGGGTGTCCGCCGGCGACGGGGCCGGGGCGGGCGTTCCGCCGGGGTGCGGAGCGAAAGGGTCTGCGGATCGGTCCACCGCGCGCCGGAGCGCTGCGGCGGGACCGTGGCGAAACGCGCGCGCTCGGCGACCGGTGTGGTGCTGTCGACGGAGGTGTTCATCGGAATCGGTATCCTGCCCCGCGCACGGTCTCGATGCGATCGGCGCCGATCTTGCCGCGCAGCGCACGGACGTACACATCGACGACGTTCGAGGCGGGATCGAAGTCCATGCCCCACACGTGTCCGATCAGCTGATCGCGGGACAGCACCTGCCCGGCGTTCTCGAGGAACACCTCGAGCAGCGAGAACTCGCGCGAGGTGAGCTCGCGCATCGCGCCGGCGACGGTGACACTGCGGGCCCGCACATCGACCCTCACGTCGCCGTGCGACAGGACCGGTCCCGTGGAACGCCCCTCGCCGTCTCCGATGCGCAGGCGCACCCGGGCGACGAGCTCGGCGAACTGGAACGGCTTGGTGACGTAGTCGTTGGCGCCGCTCTCGAGTCCGCGCACCGTGTCGATGACCGAATCGCGTGCGGTGAGGATGATCACGGGGGTCGTGACGCCCTCGCCGCGGAGGTTCGCGAGCACGTCGAACCCGTCGATGCCGCCGAGACCGATGTCGAGAAGCACGAGATCGAAGGCTCCGCTGCGGGCCATCAGCAGCGCGGTGTGGCCGTCGGCCGCCTCGGCGGTGTCGTATCCGGCGGACCGCAGGCCGCGTCGCACGAACGACGTGATGTGCGGGTCGTCCTCGGCTATCAGGATGCTGCGCATGTCAGGCCTTCCTCTCCGCGGTGTCTGCGACCGCGTCTGACGGAGCGGGGATGTCGATGCCGAAGGTGGCGCCCTCGCCGAGCACGCTGTCGACCCAGGCGGATCCGCCGTGTCCGTCGGCGATGGCGCGGACGATCGCGAGGCCGAGCCCTGACCCCCGGCGCACACCGGCGCTGTCACCCCGGGCGAAACGCTCGAAGATGCGCTCGGCATCCGCGGCCGCCACTCCGGGGCCGCTGTCTCGCACCCAGACGCGGAGGCGACGGTCTGCTCCGCTGCCGTCGAACCGCGAACCGAGCTCGATCCGGTCACCGGCTTCGGTCACCTGCATGGCGTTCGCGGCGAGCTGCAGTACTGCCTGGGTCACGCGCTGAGGGTCGAGGGCGGTGGGTCCCTCGGCGATCTCCACGAGCTGCCAGCGCCGATCGCCCAGTGCCTGTGCCTTCGCCTCGATGTCGAGGGTCAGGGTCGAGACCTCGCAGTTGGCGACGCGCACGAAGTCGGGCTGCTCGGCCCGCGCGAGCACCAGCAGGTCGGTGACGATGCGGCTCATGCGATCGAGCTCCCCGCTCACCAGACGCAGGGTCGCGGCGCGCTCCTCGGGGTCTTCGCTGAGCAGCTCGAGCTGCCCGCGGACGATCGTGATGGGTGTGCGCAGCTCGTGGCCGGCATCGTCGACGAACCGCTGCTGGGTCGCATGCACGGTCTCGAGCCTGTCGAGCATCCCGTTGAAGGTCGCGGCGACGGCGGCGATGTCGTCGGTGCCCTCGACGGGCACCCGAGCGGTGAGATCGTGCTCGCTGATGTCACGGGCGACCCGGTAGACCTCACGGACCGGAGCGAGGATCTGACCTGCGACCAGCCACGCGACGCCCGAGCTGAGAAGCAGACCGATCAGTGCGACCCAGGCGATCGTGGCGAAGGTGCCGTCGACCTGGTCGCGGGCATCCTGCGTGTACTGCACGATCAGGACCGCCCCCTGCTGCTCTCCGGCGGTGAAGTCGAGTCGTCCCCAGCGCAACGGCCCCGAGTCGGAGGACTCCGTCGCCCCCGAGCGCGCATCGTCCGCGAGCAGCGCCGTGACGAGGGCTTCGCCCCCGGGGACCCCGGAGAAGTCGACGTCGCTGTCGCCCGTTGCACGACCGCCGGCGCCCGACGCTGCGGCGTGCGGCGTGCCGGTGCGGCCGCTCGCGATCGCGATGGGCGCTCCGTCGACGGCGGCGACCACCACCTCGTCCTCGTGGACCGACTGACGAGCCAGGTACTCACTGAGCAGCGCCGTGGCCGACGAGTACCCGCCGGCCGCCGCATCCTCGGCGAACCGCGTGAACTCCGCCGCCTCCTGCTCGATCTCGGTGTTGGCCGTCTGCTCGACGCTCGCGAGGAAGATGCTCCGCCCCATCAATCCGACGGCGACCAGCGTGATGAGGGTGCTGAGGATGATCCACAGTGTGATGCGCCAGCGTGCGGGCAGGGTGCGCGGTCGCAGGGTGCGCAGCGGCTCGCCTCCGCGGTGCGGTGCCGGACGATCGGTCTGGCGAGGGGTAGGCGTCTCGATCACGTCGATCGGCAGCGTCGGAGCGTCAGTCATCATCGCCGCCGTCGTCTCCGTCATCGTCTCCGTCGTCGTCCTGGGGTTGCGGTGCGGGAG
>NZ_JACAFP010000017.1 GCF_015354505.1 Microbacterium sp. UFMG61
GCAGCGGCTCGCTGGTGTGGGAAGACGCGGGAAAGCACGCGGTCGCATTCCGTCGCGGTGCGGTGCACGTCGTCGCGAACCTCGGCACGAAGCCGCTGGACCTGCCCGCTGACGCGACCGTGATCGTCGCCAGCCAGCCGTTCGAGGGCACCGAGCTGCCGATCGACGCAGCGGCTCGCTGGTGTGGGAAGACGCGGGAAAGCACGCGGTCGCATTCCGTCGCGGTGCGGTGCACGTCGTCGCGAACCTCGGCACGAAGCCGCTGGACCTGCCCGCTGACGCGACCGTGATCGTCGCCAGCCAGCCGTTCGAGGGCACCGAGCTGCCGATCGACACCGCCGTCTGGTACACGACGGCCTGACGCGCGGCATATTCTGACGAGACCCCGCTTCCGCGACGACACCCACCGTCGGAGCGGGGGTCTCGTACAGAAAGCGGGGTCTCGTCAGAATATGCCGCGCGTCAGGCCGTCGTGTACCAGACGGCGGTGTCGATCGGCAGCTCGGTGCCCTCGAACGGCTGGCTGGCGACGATCACGGTCGCGTCAGCGGGCAGGTCCAGCGGCTTCGTGCCGAGGTTCGCGACGACGTGCACCGCACCGCGACGGAATGCGACCGCGTGCTTTCCCGCGTCTTCCCACACCAGCGAGCCGCTGCCGAAGCCGTGCTCACGACGCCCGGCGAGCAGCTGCTTGTACAGCGACAGGGTCGAGGTCTCGTCCTTCTCCTCGACCTCGCGCGAATACTCGGCCCAGTCGGCAGGCTGCGGCAGCCACGAGGCGCCGGTCTCGTTGAAGCCGAACGCCGGAGCATCGGCCTCCCACGGCAGCGGCACGCGGCATCCGTCGCGTCCGTAGCGCTCGCCGTTCGTGCGGAACCAGGTCGGATCCTGACGGAACGCGTCGGGGATCTCCATCGCCTCGGGCAGACCCAGCTCCTCGCCCTGGTAGAGGTAGGCCGAGCCGGGCAGCGCCAGCATCACGGTCGTCGCCGCACGAGCGCGGGCGAGGCCGATGGCGGTGTCGGGCTTGTGCGGTGTGTTCGGGCCGATGCCCTCACCCTGCGGGTTCTCGGCCGTGAGTGCGAGACGCGAGGCGTGGCGCACGACGTCGTGGTTCGACAGTACCCAGGTGCTCGGAGCGCCGACCTCGCCGAACGCGTCGAGCGACTCGCGGATCACGTCGCCGAGAGCCTTCGCGTCCCACTCCGTCATCAGGTACGGGAAGTTGAAGGTCTGGTGCATCTCATCGGGGCGCACCCACAGAGCGGTCTGCTTCAGCGTCGGCATCCAGGCCTCACCGCACAGCGCGCGGTCTCCGTCGTACTCGGCGAGAACCTTGTGCCAGTCGCGGTAGATGTCGTGCACGCCGTCCTGGCCCCAGTACGGCACGTTCGCCTCGCCGCCGCCCATCGAGTCGGCGTCGGCCGGCGGGGTGTAGTCGGGCAGGCCGTCGGCCTTGATCATGCCGTGAGCCACGTCGACGCGGAAGCCGTCGACGCCGCGGTCGAGCCAGAAGCGCAGGATCGAGCGGAACTCCTCGCGGACCTCTTCGTTGGTCCAGTCGAAGTCGGGCTGCGTGGGGTCGAAGATGTGCAGGTACCACTGGCCGGGGGTGCCGTCGGCCTCGGTCACGCGCTCCCACATGCCGCCGCCGAAGACCGACTCCCAGTTGTTCGGGGGCAGCTCGCCGTTCTTGCCCTTGCCGTCGCGGAAGATGTATCGCGCGCGCTCAGAGCTGCCGGGCGCTGCCTTCAGGGCCTCCTGGAACCAGGCGTGCTGCGCCGACGAGTGGTTCGGGACCAGGTCGACGACCACGCGGATGCCGCGCGTGTGCGCCTCGTTGAGCATGGTGTCGAAGTCGTCGAGCGTGCCGAAGAGCGGATCGACGTCGCGGTAGTCGGCCACGTCGTAGCCGGCGTCGCGCTGCGGGCTCGTCATGAACGGACTCAGCCAGATCGCGTCGACGCCGAGCTCTTTCAGCGAGTCGAGGCGGCTGGTGATGCCGGGCAGGTCTCCGATGCCGTCGCCCGAGGCGTCGGCGAACGAACGGGGGTAGATCTGGTAGATGACCGCGCTGCGCCACCACTCGGAACCGGGGGCTGCGATCTGCTCAAGCTGTGCCATGGCAACAGGCTAGTGCAAACGCTTGCAGGTACGCCACCGCTGAGATCGAATCGTTTCGGTCTCGCAGTATCTCGCGGCGATCCGCAGCGACTTGCAGGCCGGGAGTATGCTTCGGGCATCCGACGACTGGAGGCTGTCATGGTTCCCGAGATCAATTACTGGGCGGTCCTCATCGCCACGGCGTCGAGCATGATCGTCGGCTCGGTCTGGTACTCCCCGAAGGTGTTCGGCACGCGCTGGTCGAAGCTCGCGAAGGTCGACATGGATCGCCCGGCTTCGAGCGCGACGATGGCGATCATCACCACCGTGTTCGTGAGCTTCGCGACCGCATGGGTGCTGGCGGGAGCATCCGCCATCGCCTGGCACTTCTACGACGGGTCGTTCTTCTGGGCGGCCGTGGTCACGGGCGTACTGCTGTGGGCCGGATTCACCGCTGCCCGGTTCATCACCCACGACGCGTTCGAAGGGCGCCCGACAGCTCTGACGACCATGAACATCGCGCACGAGCTCGTCACGATCGTGGTCATGGCGGTGCTCATCGGGGTGTGGCCGCCGGCGCTCGGCTAGATCCCCGGATTCTTCGTCAGATCCTGCGCGAGCATCACGAGGATGCCGCTGGGGCCGCGCAGGTACGTGAGCTTGTACACGCCCTGGTAGTTCGCGACGCCGCGGAGCGGATGGCACCCGTGCCGGGCGGCGATGGCGAGCGACTCGTCGATGTCGTCGACCGAGAACGCGACCCGGTGCATCCCGATCTCGTTCGGCAGCGTCGGCTCGGTCTCGATCGCCTCGGGGTGGATGTACTCGAAGAGCTCGAGCCGACCGTGCCCGTCGGGCGTTTGCAGGACCGCGATCCTGGCATGGTTGCCGTCGAGGCCGACGGCGGTGTCCGCCCACTCTCCGCTGACTTCGTCGCGTCCGAGCACGGTGAGGCCGAGGTCTGCGAAGAAGGCGATCGTGGCGTCGAGGTCGCGGACGGCGATGCCGACGTTCTCCAGTGCGATGGGCATGGCTCGCATGCTACCCCCCGAGTACGACACGCCCGAGGTGGCGAAAGACTAGACCTTCGCCCCTTCCGCGTGGACTTCCTGGTATGCCAGCATTTTGCTCGTGACCTCATGGTCGCAAGCGGGCCGGCTGTTCGGACCGTAGCTCTGACCGAGGGGGTCTTGATGTCGGGTCGGTCGCGCCGTTCGGCGCCCTGGATGATCGCCGCAGCGCTCGTCGCGGCGGCGTTGGTCGCGGGTGCGACGACGGCTGCCTCTGGTGACGCGACGTCGAACGACCCGAACACGGCAGGTGCCCCCGATCCCACGCTCTCCGTCTCTCTCGCCTACGAGTTCCTCGATGCGCGCGTCGACGAGTTCTGCGACAGCGACGGCCACTGCCTTCCGCGCAGCTACCAGGGCGGCTTCTTCACCGACCTCCCGACATGGGACTTCACGCCCTCGTTCGTCTATGACGACGCTCTCGTGATCATCGCCTACACGGCCCGGGGTCTGCCCGCCGACCTCCGCCGTGCGCAGGCGGTCGGCGACACCCTGCTGTTCGTGCAGGACGAGGACCCGATCGGCGACGGGCGCGTTCGCACCTCATACGAACCTCACGGCATCCGGCAGGGGAGGGTCGAGATCACCGGGCCCGGCACCTTCACCGGCAACCAGGCGTGGACGGGCATGGCCCTCGCCCGGCTCTTCCACGCGACCGGCGAGCAGAAGTACCTCGACGGGGCTCTGCGGATCGCCGAGTGGATCCAGACCAACACCGCCGACATGGAGCGGGCGCCGTTCGGCTACACCGGCGGCCAGCTCGAGAACGGCTCGTCACTGGAATGGAAGTCGACCGAGCACAACAGCGACATCGCCGGCTTCTTCACGCAGCTCGCCCAGCTCACCGGTGACTCCGTGTGGGCCGATCGCGCGGCCGCGGCCACGGCTTTCGTGGCCGCGATGCAGAGCGCTGACGGCCACGTCGACACCGGAACCCTGCTCGACGGATCGACGGTCAACACGCGGCCCATCCCGCTCGACGCGCAGACGTGGACCTCGCTGGCCACTCGCGACGCGCGCTACGACACGGCACTCGACTGGACGCTCGCACACCTCATCGCCACCGACGGGCAGTACCAGGGGCCGTCGATCAGCGATGTCGACGTGTCGAAGGTCTGGTTCGAGGGCAGCGGGCACCTGGCGCTGGCTCTGAAGCTGCGCGGCGGAGCGGGGGATGCGGATCGCGCAGAGGCGCTGCTCGACAGCATCCGCCTCGGACAGCGGGATGCCGCGAACGGTGACGGCAAGGGCATCGTCGCGACCTCGACCGACGGCCTCGACTCGGGCTTCGGTGACCTGTATTACGCGAGCCTGCACACCGGGGCGACGGCCTGGTATCTGCTCGCCGCCGCGGGCGACAATCCGTTCGCGCTTCCCGCTGACTGACAGGCCGTCACCGTCAGGCGCGCTTCGAATCGCTTACTTTGCAGAAATCGCGGTGAGGAATCTGCAAAGTGCGCGATTCGAACCGGGGGGAAGGCCGGTTACGCGGCGACGCGGGCGATCGCCGAGATCGCGCTGGTGAAGAAGTCGACCCCGTCGATGCCCGAGCGCATGGCGGCCGAGGTGTCGGGGCCGAAGCCCGCCTCGGTGGCGTGCTCGGGGTGCGGCATGAGCCCCACGACGTTGCCCGCCTCGTTGGTGAGTCCGGCGATGTCGCGCAGTGAGCCGTTCGGGTTCACGCCGGCATAGCGGAACGCGACGAGGTTCTCACCCTCGAGGCGGTCGAGCGTCTCCTCGTCGGCGATGTACCCGCCGTCGGCGTTCTTCAGCGGGATCGTGATCTCCTGGCCGGTGCGGAACCGGTTGGTCCACGCCGTGTCGGAGTTCTCGACGATCAGCTTCTGGTCGCGACGCACGAAGTGCTGGTGGTCGTTGCGGATCAGGCCGCCGGGCAGCAGGTGCGCCTCGACCAGCATCTGGAAGCCGTTGCAGATGCCGAGGATCGGCATGCCCTTGGCGGCGGCATCCTTGACCTCGGCCATGATCGGCGAGAGCGCGGCGATCGCGCCGGCGCGCAGGTAGTCGCCGTAGCTGAAGCCGCCGGGCAGGACGAGAGCGTCCACACCGTCGAGGTCGTGCGATCCGTGCCAGAGGGCGACGGGCTCGGCGCCGGCGATGCGGACGGCGCGCTGCGCGTCGCGATCGTCGAGCGAGCCGGGGAACGTGATGACCCCGATGCGCGTGGTCACTCGGCGACCTCGATGCCCACGACGTCTTCGATCACGGAGTTGGAGAGCACCTCGTCGGCGATGCGGCGGGCCTCGGCGAGGATCTCGTCGGTGACCTCACCCTCGACGGTGAGCTCGAAGCGCTTGCCGATGCGGACATCGGAGAATCCCTCGACGCCCAGACGCGCGAAAGCGCCGGACACGGCCTTCCCCTGCGGGTCGAGCAGTTCGGGCTTGGGCATGACGTCGACGACGATGGTGGGCATGAACGGCTCCGGAAGTCGCGGGCGGACGGGCGTGCTCAGTCTACCGGCTCGCGACACGCTCGATTCCCGGGCTTCGCGCCTCAGGCGTGGAAGACGGTGTGCAGGTCGCCCATGGCGTCGCGGCCGCCGAGGCCATCGATCTCGAACAGCACCGAGATGCCGGCGACGTGGCTGCCGAGGCGCTCCACGAGCTGGCGTCCCGCGGCGAGCGTGCCGCCCGTGGCCAGCACGTCGTCGATCAGCAGCACGCGGGATCCGGCGGGCAGGTCGTCGTGCATCTCGATCGTGGCGGTGCCGTACTCGAGCGCGTAGTCGACGGATGCCGCGGGGCGGGGCAGCTTGCCCGCCTTGCGGATCGGGATCAGGCCCACACCCGCGGCGATCGCGGCCGCACCGGCGAGGATGAACCCGCGCGCCTCGATGCCGGCGACCACGTCGAACTGGCCCGCGAACGGCGCGATGATCGCGTCGGTGGTGGCCTTCAGTGCCTCGGCGTCGGCGAGCAGCGGCGTGATGTCGCGGAAGATGATGCCCGGCTCCGGGTAGTCCGGGATGCTGCGGATGAGCGATTCGGCGCGGACGAGAGCAGGGGAGAGTTCGGTGTCGGGCACTGCACAAGGGTACGCCGCGTTCACAATTCAGCAGAATCAGCGCGGAATCACCCACAACCGGGCCGAAGGGGTCGATCTCGGCATTCTCTTGCTGAGTTGTGAACACCGAAGGCCGGGCTTGACATTCGTGGGAGCGCTCCCATAGAGTCGCTCATCAATGCGTGGGAGCGCTCCCACGCATCCCGTAAGCACCAGCATCCGCACCATCACCGCACGACCCACCACAAAGGAGTGACCTGTGAACACACGTGCCCGCACCCGGATCCTCACCGCGACCGCCGTCGCATCCGTCTCCGCCCTCGCCCTCGCCGGCTGTGCGAGCGGAGGCGGCGACGCAGAGGGAGGCGACGACAAGATCACGCTGACCGTCACCACGTTCGGCACGTTCGGATACGACGACCTCTACGACGAGTACGAGAAGGCGAACCCGAACGTCACGATCGAGGCGACCAACATCGACACCGGCGGCAACGCCCGCACCGATGCGTTCACGAAGATCGCCGCAGGCTCAGGCCTCAGCGACGTCGTCGCGATCGAAGAGGGCTGGCTCGGAGCCATCATGGACGTCTCCGACACGTTCGTCGACCTGCGCGACTACGGCATCGAGGACCGCAAGGCCGACTGGGTCGACTGGAAGTACGGACAGGCGACGGATGCCGAGGGTCGCGTGATCGGCTACGGCACCGACATCGGTCCGAGCGGCATCTGCTACAACGGAGCAGCCTTCGAGGCAGCAGGTCTGCCGAGCGACCGCGAGTCCGTCGCCGAACTGCTGAACGGCGACTGGGAGAACTACTTCGCGGTGGGCGCCGACTACACCGCCAAGACCGGCAAGGCCTGGTACGACCACTCGGGCTTCGTCTGGAACGCCATGGTCAACCAGCTCGACGAGGGCTATTACACGACCGACGGCGAGTTGAACGTCGAGGACAACGCCGAGCTCAAGGAGCGCTTCGAACTGCTCGGTGCCGCGACCGAGGGCGGCCAGTCCGCCGCAGAGACCGCGTGGGACTGGAACGGCGGCAAGTCGTTCGTCGACGGCAGCTTCGCCACCTTCGTCTGCCCCGGCTGGATGCTGGGCGTGGTGCAGGGCCAGGTCGAGGCCGGCGGCGGCGACGCGTCGACCGGCTGGGACTTCGCCGATGTCTTCCCCGGTGGGGCAGCGAACTGGGGCGGCGCCTTCCTGTCGATCCCCGAGAGCTCGCAGCACAAGGAGGAGGCGGCGAAGCTGGCCGACTGGCTGACGCAGCCCGAGCAGCAGGTCAAGCAGTCCGCCACAGCCGGGAACTTCCCGTCCACGGTCGATGCGCAGGAGACCCTCGCCTCGGATGCCACTCCGAACGAGTTCTTCAACGACGCTCCCACCGGCGCGATCCTCGCAGAGCGTGCCAAGGGCGTCGTCGCGCAGTTCAAGGGTGCCGATGACTCGGTCATCCAGGAGAACGTCTTCGGCCCGGCCCTCAGCGGGCTCGACCGCGGCGACACCGACACCCAGGGCGCCTGGGATGCCGCGATCGAGCTCCTGAACGAGCTGGTCGACTGACCCGAGCCCTCTCCGGTCGTTGAGCGAAGGGCGTCACCGCGTGTCGTCTCGGTGCTTCGCTCCTCGCTCAACGACCGGGGGTGGCCACACTTCCGGTCGTTGAGCGAGCACGGCGGAGCCGAGCGAGACGAAACGCGTCACCCGAAGAAGGAACCCTCATGACCCTCACAGTGGAACGCCGCGAGACGGCATCCGAACTGCCGAAGCCGGATGCCGACGGCCGGCGTCCCTGGCGACACCGCCTCTCGCGGTTCGACCAGAACGCCTCGCCGTACTTCTACATCTCCCCCTTCTTCCTGCTGTTCGGGCTGGTCGGACTCTTCCCGCTGCTCTATACGGTGTGGGTGGCCGTGCACGAGTGGGACCTGCTCAAGGGGCAGGGCGAGTTCGTCGGAACAGGCAACTTCGTCGAGATCCTCGGCGATCCGATGTTCTGGAACTCGATCTTCAACACGCTGAGCATCTTCCTGCTCTCCGCCATCCCGCAGCTCGCGGTGGCCCTGGTGATCGCCTACCTGCTCGACCGCGGCCTCCGTGCCCCGACGTTCTGGCGCATGAGCATCCTCATCCCGTTCGTCGTGACCCCGGTCGCCGTCGCCATCATCTTCTCGAGCATCTTCAACGAGGCAGACGGCCTCGCCAACAACCTGCTCAACCTGATCGGCATCGCCGACCAGGAGTGGAAGCACGACACGGCCCTGTCGCACCTCGCGATCGCCGTCATGGTGAACTTCCGCTGGACCGGCTACAACGCCCTGATCCTGCTCGCCGCGATGCAGGCGGTGCCGCGCGACCTCTACGAGTCGGCCGCCCTCGACGGTGCAGGAGCCGCCCGCCGCTTCTTCTCGATCACGATCCCCACCATCCGCCCGACGCTGATCTTCGTGATCATCACGGCCACGATCGGCGGGCTGCAGATCTTCGCCGAGCCGCGACTGTTCGACGTCTCGACGGCCGGCGGCATCGGCGGCAGCGATCGACAGTTCCAGACGACCGTGCTGTTCCTGTGGGAGCTCGCCTTCTTCCGGCGAGACCTCGGGGAGGCATCCGCCGTGGCGATCCTGCTGTTCCTGCTCATCGTCGGCATCGGAGTCATCAACTTCCTCATCTCCCGCCGCATCTCGACCGGGGACTCACCGAAGAGCCGCGCCGCGCGCCGGCGCGCACGCACCGCCGCCGCGGCTGCCGCCACCGCCGCGGCTGCTGCCCCCACCACGACGATCGCCACCACGACCGAGGAGAACGCGCGATGACCGCCACCCAGGCGCTGAGCGTCCCCGAGAAGATCCGCAGGCGCCGAGGCGCCGTCGGCGGCAACGCCGGCATCGGCAGCCGCCCCGGCTTCCTCACCTACGGTCTGCTCGCCGCGTTCATCATCGGCAGCGTCTACCCGCTGTGGTGGTCGGTCGTCGTGGCGAGCGGCACGAACGCCACCCGAGGCGAGACCCTGCCGCTGATCCCCGGCGGCAACTTCTTCGCCAACGCCGCGAAGGTGTTCGACGCGATCCCGTTCTGGCTCGCGCTCGGCAACTCGTTCCTCATCTCGGGGATCATCACGATCTCTGTCGTGACGTTCTCGACCCTCGCGGGTTATGCGTTCGCCAAGCTCCGCTTCAAGGGACGCGACGGACTGATGATCTTCGTGATCGCGACCATGGCGATCCCGACGCAGCTCGGCATCATCCCGCTGTTCATGCTGATGCGCGAGCTCGGCTGGACCGGCTCGATCGGCGCAGTCATCGTGCCGACCCTGGTCACGGCCTTCGGCGTCTTCTTCATGCGGCAGTACCTGGTCGACGTGATCCCTGATGAGCTGATCGAGGCCGCCCGCATGGACGGGGCCAACCAGTTCCGCACGTTCCTGACCGTGGGCATCCCCGCAGCCCGGCCCGCGATGGCGATCCTGGGACTCTTCACCTTCATGACCGCCTGGACCGACTACCTCTGGCCGCTGATCGTGCTCTCTCCGCAGAACCCGACCCTGCAGACGGCGCTGAGCCAGCTGCAGTCGGGCTACTACATCGACTACTCGATCGTGCTCGCCGGCGCGGTGCTCGCGACCCTTCCGCTGCTCGTCCTCTTCGTGGTGGCGGGCCGGCAGCTGGTCAGTGGCATCATGGCGGGCGCGGTGAAAGGATGACCCGTATGACCCGCGCCTTCCCCGAGAACTTCCTCTTCGGAGCCGCGACAGCGGCCTACCAGATCGAGGGTGCGGCCTTCGAGGACGGGCGCACCGCGTCGATCTGGGATGCGTTCTGCCGCGAGCCGGGAGCGGTCATCGGAGGCGACAACGGCGACGTGGCGTGCGACCACTACCACCGCTACCCGCAGGACGTCGCACTGATGAAAGAGCTCGGTCTGCAGACGTACCGCTTCTCGACCTCGTGGTCTCGGGTGCGGCCCGACGGCGGTGCCGTCAACGCGAAGGGCATCGACTTCTACGAGCGCCTGGTCGACGAGCTTCTCGCGAACGACATCCTGCCGTGGCTCACTCTCTATCACTGGGACATGCCGCAGGCGCTGCAGGAGACGGGCGGCTGGACGAACCGCGACACCGTCGGCCGCTTTCTCGAGTACGCGGGCACGATGCACGACGCCCTGGGTGATCGGGTCAACGTGTGGACGACGCTGAACGAGCCCTGGTGCTCATCGTTCCTCGGGTACACGGGGGGTGAGCACGCACCGGGGCACACGAGTGTCGCCGAGGGCCTGCTGTCGGCCCACCACCTGCTGCTCGCCCACGGTGAGACGGTGCGTGAGCTGCGCCGACGCGACGCGAGCCTGAACCTCGGCATCACGCTGAACCACACGGTCGCCGATCCCGCTGACCCGATGAACCCCGCCGACGTCGACGCCGCTCGTCGCGTCGACGGGCAGTTCAACCGCTGGTTCCTCGACCCGATCTACCGCGCGGAGTACCCGGCCGACATCGTCGAGGACATCAGGGCGGTGGATGCCGAGGCGGTCGCCCGCTTCGACGCCGCGGTGCACGACGGCGACCTCGCGACCATCGCGCAGCACATCGACACGCAGGGCGTGAACTACTACCACGGCGATCTGGTCTCGGGGACGGCGCCCGAGATCGCGCCCGTCAGCGGCGGCCCCACGACCGGGCGCCCCGGTCGCAGCCCGTATCCGTCGTTCGAGGGAATCCACGCGGTCGAACGCGGACTTGCGCGCACGGCCCAGAACTGGGAGGTGCAGCCCGAGGGTCTCACCCGACTGCTGCAGCGCGTGTGGACGGAGTACGCCGAGCCTGCCGGCACCGTTCTCTACATGACCGAGAACGGAGCCGCGTACGATGACGCCCCCATCGAGCAGAACGGCGAGGTGCGCGTGCACGACGACGCACGCACCGAGTTCCTGCGGCTGCACCTGGGCGCGGTACTCGACGCGGCGGATGCCGGTGTCGACGTGCGCGGCTACTTCTACTGGTCGCTGTTCGACAACTTCGAGTGGGCGTGGGGCTACGACAAGCGCTTCGGCATCGTGCGGGTCGACTACGACACCCAGGAGCGGTCTCTCAAGGACTCCGGCCGGGAGTACGCTCGCATCATCGCCGCTCGTTCTCTCTGAGCGCGGGCGGCGAGGTCCGGAGCGTCCGGCTCGCAGTCGGCGGAGGGAGAGCTGTGTCGTCACGAGCGACCATCGAAGAGGTGGCGTCGGCTGCCGGAGTCTCGCGATCGACCGTGTCGCGCGTGGTGAACGGCTCGACGGCCGTGAGTCCCGAGGCGCTCGACGCCGTGCACCGGGCGATCGAGGAACTCAGCTATGTGCCGAATCGCGCGGCGCGATCCCTCGCGTCGCGGCAGACGCATGCGATCGCGCTGATCGTTCCCGAAGACACCACGCGCTTCTTCGGCGACCCTTTCTTCGCCGAGATCGTCGCGGGCATCACCGGGGCGCTGCGCCGCACGGACTACCTGCTGAATCTGCTCATCGCGAGTGACGACCCCGGCGACAAGATGACGAGCTTCGTGCGCAACGGCGGTGTCGATGGCGCGCTCATCGTGTCGCATCACACGAGCGACGCGTTCATCGAGCGCGTGGCCGATGCGGTGCCGGTGGTCTGGGGAGGCCGCCCGACCCGTGTCCGCGACGGCGACTACGTGGTCGACGTCGACAACGTCGCGGGCGCGCGCACGGCGACGACCCACCTGATCGAGCGAGGGCGTCGGCGCATCGCGACGATCGGCGGCCCTGTGACCATGGTCTCGTCGATCGACCGCGTGCAGGGATTCCGCAGCGCGCTGGCGGATGCCGGCCTCACGCCGTTCGCCGAGGAGGCGGGCGACTACAGCGAGGCGAGTGGCGCGGATGCCGCGCGGCGCATCCTCGCCGCCGGGCGCCCCGACGCCATCTTCGTGGCGAGCGACCTCATGGCCCGCGGTGCTCTCACCGCGCTCCGCGCTGCCGGTCTGCGCGTTCCCGACGACGTCGCGATCGTCGGATTCGACGACTCGTCCGTCGCCCAGAGCACCGACCCGCAGCTGACCACGGTTCGGCAGCCCATGTATGCCCAGGGGGAGGCGATGGCCGGAGTCCTGCTCTCGCGCCTCGCCGGTCGCGACCCCGAGCACCTGACGATCCTGCCCACGGAGCTCGTGGTGCGACAATCGGCGTAGGCTTTAGTCGAGCGCGGGTGCGGACCCCACGCCCCTCAAAGAGGCCCGCACCGCGTCGATGCCCGGTCACCCGAAGACCGGGCTGAATGTCGCCAGGCGTTCTCAGCCCCCGCTTAGCCTGAACGGTCATTCAACGACTAATATATAGGTTTGGCTTCGATTTTCGAAGTCGTCCTATTTCTGGGGAAGAGGACGCAGTGGCTCGATCTGATGATCGCAACCGGCAGGTGCGTGAGCGTGCTCGCGAGACCATCCTGCTCTCGGCGACGGAACTGTTCGGCGAGAAGGGGGTCTCCGGCGCCAGCATCGCCGAGATCACGCGTCGTGCGGGCGTCGCCCAGGGCCTCGCGAACTACCACTTCGGCGCCAAAGACCAATTGGTCGGCGCCGTGATCGACCGGTGGTTCGAGATGCTGTTCGACATCCCGACACGATCGGGCTCGCCCGATGAGGTGCTCGCGGGCATCATCGACGGAGTGCTCATGGCCACCGGATTCGCACTGCCCCTTCAGCGGGCGGTGCTCGCGATGCAGCAGCAGCCCGACACGCACCGGCTCTTCGCGGAGTCCGAGCAGCGCTTCGCCGAGCAGGCGGCGGCGTCCGAAGAGATCGTGCGCGGTGTCTTCCGCGAGCGCGGCGCCGAGGACCCCGCGCTCGAAGAGGTCATGCTCCGTACCAACCTCGAGGGCATCGTGATCAAGTACGCCGTCTACGGCGACTCGTTCCCGCTCGAAGACGCGCGCCGGTGGATGTACCGCCTCTACGACCTGCGAGAGCCCGATGAGCCACTGGCGCTCGAACTCGCTCCCCGCGACGCCGACCTGCGGCTGCGCGCGATCCGCGCGGTGCGTCCCACGCACTGACCCCGTTCGACTCGGGTCACACCAGCTGCATCCGGGCGAAGGCTCCCAGCACGACGCGCTCCGACTGCACGAGGTAGCGGTCGAGCTCTGCGGCACCCTCCTGTGCGCCTCGTGCGAGGAAGGTGACGCGGCGCTCGTGCGGGCGCGTCGGGCACTGCGCGAGCTCGCGGTCGAGGGTCCGGCGACCGTCATCCCGTTCGATCGGCTCGCGCTCGACGACGAGGCCTTCGCCCCCCAGACCTTCGCGGTGCACACGCAGTGGATAGAGAGCACTCTGCTGCCGCGCCTCGAGCCGCGGCTGCGACCGGCTCCCGTATCGGATGCCGCACTCCAGCGCGTCCCCGTCGAGATCGACGGCCGCAGGGTCGTGCTCGGACTGCCGGTCGCCCTGCTCGCGGGGCTCGGCGGCCTGGCAGATGCCGGAACAGCGGCGCCCGCATCCGATCCGGCCGAGCTGCGTTCCCCCGCGCCCGGGACGCTCGTGCGCTGGGTCGCAGACGACGGAGCGAGCGTCGCCGAGGGCGATCCGGTCGCGGTGCTCGACGCGATGAAGATGGAGACCACGGTCACCGCTCATCGTGACGGCACCCTGTCGCACCGCGCGGAGATCTCTGCGATGATCGCGCCCGACGCGGGGCTCGCCGTCATCTCCTGAGGCCGATCGGCCTCTGCACACAGAGAGATCCCGGATGCCGCGTCTGCAGCATCCGGTATCTTCTGTGTCAGAGTCTGCGGGTCAGGCGGGATCGCCGCCCAGCGGACCCACGCCCTCGAGCGGCTTGGGGTCGTCGGCGCCGGTCTTGCGAGCGCGGGCGATGGCGTTGCCCAGGTGGTAGATCAGGAGAGCTGCGACTGTGCCGAGTACGATGCCGCCGAAGGCGAAGTCGCCCAGCTGCATCGCGAAGCCGGCGATGCCGATCACGAGCGAGACGGCTGCCGTGTACTGGTTCACCGGGCGCGAGAAGTCGACCTTGCTGTCGACCCAGATCTTGATGCCGATGATGCCGATCAGGCCGTACAGCGCGGTGGTCGCGCCGCCCAGCACGCCGGCCGGGATCGAGTTGAAGACCTCGCCGACCTTGGGTGAGAACGCCAGCAGGATCGCGAAGAGTCCGGCCACCCAGTACACCGCGGTCGAGTACACGCGGGTCGCGGCCATGACGCCGATGTTCTCGCCGTACGTGGTGGTGCCCGAGCCGCCGAAGCCACCGGCGATCGTCGTGGCGACGCCGTCGGCGATGAGTGCGCGACCCGTGTGCTTGTTGATCGCCGGGTCTTCGGTCATGGTCGCGACGCCGCGCACGTGGCCGACGTTCTCGGCGACGAGCACCAGCACGACGGGCAGGAACATCGCGATGGTCGACCAGGTGCCGGGCTCGACGAAGTCGGGGAGCTGGAACTCGGGGAGGCCGACCCACGGAGCGTCGGCGATGAGCTCTGCCGGCGTCTTGCCTCCGCGCAGCGCGTTGGGCACGTCGAACGACCCGGTGAAGGCGGCGTAGATGAAGCCGACAGCGACGCCGAGGAAGATCGAGATGCGTCCGAGGAACCCGCGGAACAGCACCGCGAACAGGATGATCGCGACGAGCGTGATGGTCGCCGTCACGGGGTCGAGCTGGAAGTTGTTCCACGCCGTCGGGGCGAGGTTGAAGCCGATCAGGGCGACGATCGCGCCGGCGACCACCGGGGGCATGAGGGCGTCGACCCAGCGGAGACCGGCGAACTGCACGACCAGGCCGACCACGGTGAGCAGGATGCCGACCGCGACGACGCCGGCCAGCGCCGAACCGGTGCCGCCCGCTGCGACGGCCGCCGTGATCGGCGCGATGAACGCGAACGACGAGCCGAGATAGCTGGGCAGCTGGTTCTTGGTGATCAGCAGGAAGATCAGGGTGCCGAGACCACTGAACAGCAGGGTCGTCGACACGGGGAAGCCGGTGAGCGTCGGCACGAGGAACGTCGCGCCGAACATCGCGACGACGTGCTGGGCGCCGATCGCGATCGTGGCCGGCCAGTTCAGGCGCTCTTCGGGCTTCACGACGGCGCCGGGCTCGACCGTGCGTCCGTTTCCGTGGGTCTTCCACAGGGGCATGCGGGCTCCTCAGGATCGGGGGGAGTGGGAGTGCTCCCGCAACACTACCGATTCCTGAGTATTGCCTGGGTGCGGTCGAGCCGTGAACTGTCGCCCGCTACGAAGGAGATCTCTCGCTCCGAAGGACCGCATCCGCAGATCAGTCCTTCGCTGGAAGAGATCTCCTTCGCAGCGGGTGAGGGCAGCGGGTGAGGGCAGCGGGTGAGGGATGCGGGCGGGATTCGGGAGTGCAGTGGATCAGGCCCCGAGGCGCTCGATCAGCTCGCGGTAGCGCGCGGCCGTGCGCTCGACGATGTCCTCCGGAAGCACGGGCGGCTCGCCCTGCTTGTCCCAGTTCGCGGCCAGCCAATCGCGCACGATCTGCTTGTCGAAGCTCGCCATGCGCTCGCTCGGCGTCGTGCCGGTGCGCCAGGCCTCGGCATCCCAGTACCGCGACGAGTCGCTCGTAAGCACTTCGTCGGCGAGACGCAGGGTGCCGTCGGCATCCGTTCCGAATTCGAACTTGGTGTCGGCGAGGATCAGGCCCTTCTCCTCGGCGATCGCGGCAGCGCGCGTGTACAGCGCGAGCGAGACATCGCGCAGCTCGGCCGCGCGCTCCGCGCCCACCAGCTCGACCGTCTTCTCGAAGGTGATGTTCTCGTCGTGCTCGCCCATGGGCGCCTTGTAGGCGGGGGTGAACAGCGGCTCGGGCAGACGGTCGCCGTTCTGCAGCCCGGCGGGCAACGGGATGCCGCACACGGTGCCGCTCTCGGTGTACTCGGCCCAGCCGGAACCGGTGATGTATCCGCGCACGACGCACTCGATCGGCAGCATCTCGAGGGACTGCGCGAGCATGGCGCGGTCGGCGGCGCTGGCGGGGATCTCGCCGTCTGCGAGGTGGTTCGGAACATCGCTCAGCTCGCTGAACCACCAGCGGCTGAGACGGGTGAGCAGGGCTCCCTTCTGCGGGATGCCGGGGGACAGCACGAAGTCGAACGCGCTCACGCGGTCGGAGGCGACCACGAGGATGCGGGTGTCGGCGGCGTCTTCCGAGGCGTACAGGTCGCGGACCTTGCCCGAGTAGATGTGGCGCCAGCCGGGAATGGTCTGCGCGGTGCTGTCCGAAGGTGTGCTCACCCGCCCATTATCCCGGTCGGCGACGCCGATGTCGTGTCATGTCAAGGGCTGGCGCGATCCCTCGCGCATCGGCGAGGCTCGAATCCACGGAGCGGAGGAACCATGACGAAGGACCTGTCGACGGGCGACCGGGTGAGCTGGAACACGTCCCAGGGGCGCACCCAGGGCACCGTGGAGGAGAAGAGGACGAAGGATTTCCGGTTCGCCGGACAGAGCTTCACAGCCTCCGACGACGAACCGGCCTACATCGTGACGTCGGAGAAGAGCGGTGAGAAGGCCGCGCACAAGGGATCGGCGCTGCGCCGGTTGGCGGATTGAGTCGCCGCCTGCCGGTCGCGCCGAGTGTCGGCGGGGGTGTCTAGCCTGGACGCTGTGACCGGCGACACCTTCACCGAACGCCTGCGACTGTCGCATGCCGTCGCTTCCGACCTCGACGAGGTCTTCGCGATCCAGAGCGATCCGCGGGTATGGACGCACTATCCGAGTCTGCGGCACACCGATCGCGCGCAGACCGTCGAGATGATCGAGCGCTGGGAGCGCAGCTGGGGGGACGCGGGTCTCGGATCGTGGGTGGCCCGCCTGCGCGACACCGGCGAGGTCGTCGGCAACGGAGGATGCACGCTGCTCGGCGGGGAGGTATGGAACATCGGCTATCGGATCGCCGGCGACCACTACGGTCAGGGTCTGGCGACCGAGCTGGCGCGGGCGGGGGTCGCGGCGGCGAGGCGGATCGCCCCCGATCGCCTATCTCGTCGAGCACAACCGCGGCTCTGCCCGGGTGGCCGAGAAGCTCGGTCTCGAACTCGTGCACCGGGCGCCGGACGCGGGCAATCCCGACCCCGCGGTGATGCGGCTCGTGTACGCGGATCGACCGCTGACGCCGACGCAGCTCGCCGCGGCCCTGAAGTAGCGACCGACCCGGCATCCGTCTTGTCGGCCGACCGAAAGAAGCGTATAGTCCACGTGGACTATTTGAGGTGGAGCACATGTCGGAGGATCCGGTGGAGCGGCTGACCCCGATGGGGGTGATGGCGCTCGCGCTGCTGCGCGAGGGTGACATGCACCCCTACGAGATGGTGCGTCTGATGCGCGCTCGCCGCGACGAGCGACTGCTCACCATCACCAACGGCACGCTCTATCACACGGTCGGTCGGCTGCAGCGAGCCGGACTCATCGACGAGGTGGGCATCGACCGAGAGGGCAACCGTCCCGAGCGCACCACGTACACGCTCACGGATGCCGGAACCGAGGTGCTGATCGACTGGCTGCGGCGTGAGCTGTCGAGCGTCGACCATCCGGCCGAGTTCCGCATCGCGCTCGCCGAGGCCCACAACCTCGAACGCCCCGATGCGATCGAGTGCCTGCGCGCACGACGGGTCGACCTCGTCGCCGCGCACGTCGAGCACCGAGACGGACTCGTCGAGGCCCGGCGCAGGGGTGCTCCCGAGCAGGTGCTCGTCGAGTTCGAGCGCCAGGAGGTGCTGCTCGAGGCCGAGCTGCGCTGGCTCGACTCCCTGCTCGATCGCCTCGACGCCGAGGCCTTCCCCTGGGGTCCCACGAGTTTCGACGACACGGAGCGCTACCGCGCACAGCGAAAGGCTGCACAGCAATGACCGAATCCCGCCAGAAGTCGGGTCCCGACACCGGCACCTTCGCCGCCGGGCAGCGCCCGTCCAGCCCCTGGCCCGCCCTATGGGCGCTCGTCATCGGCTTCTTCATGATCCTGGTCGACACCACGATCGTCTCGGTCGCGAACCCGGCGATCAAGGCGGCCCTCGACCCGACGACCAACAACCTCGACAACGTGGTGTGGGTCACCAGCGCCTATCTGCTCGCCTACGCGGTGCCGATCCTGATCACCGGGCGTCTCGGCGACCGATTCGGGCCGAAGAACATCTATCTGATCGGTCTCGCCGTCTTCACCCTCGCATCCCTCTGGTGCGGTCTCTCCGACTCCCTGGAGATGCTCATCGCCGCCCGCGCCGTGCAGGGGCTCGGTGCCGCGTTCATGACGCCTCAGACCATGGCCGTGATCACGCGCACCTTCCCGCCCGAGCGTCGTGGGGCGGCGATGGGTCTGTGGGGTGCGACCGCCGGTGTCGCGACGCTCGTCGGCCCGCTCGTGGGCGGACTGCTCGTCGACGGCTTCGGGTGGGAGTGGATCTTCTTCGTCAACATCCCGGTCGGAATCGTGGCGTTCGTGCTGGCCTGGCGCCTGGTTCCGCAGCTCGCCACCAGCCCGCACCGCTTCGACATCGTCGGCGTGGTCCTCAGCGCGATCGCGCTGTTCCTGCTCGTCTTCGGGCTTCAGGAGGGCGAGAAGTTCGACTGGGGCGTCATCTGGGGACCGATCTCGGTGTGGAGCCTCATCATCGCCGGACTCGTCGTGCTCGCGCTGTTCATCGTGCAGCAGGCGCGCACGCGCAGCGAGCCGCTGGTGCCCCTCGACCTCTTCCGCGACCGCAACTTCTCGGGCGCGAACATCGCGATCGCGGCGGTCGGGTTCACGGTGACGAGCATGTCGTTGCCGATGATGTTCTTCCTGCAGACGGCGCGCGCCCTCACCCCGACCGAGGCCGCGCTGCTCCTCATCCCGATGGCCGTGCTCTCGGGGGTGCTCGCCCCGTTCGCCGGCAAGCTGCTCGATCGCGTCGACCCGCGCATCATCCTGATCCCCGGTCTGCTGTGCGTCATCGTCGCCCTGATCTGGTACTCGGCGCTCATCAATATGGACACTCCGATCTGGATGTTCCTCATGCCGTCCGCGTTGATGGGAATCGGCAACGCGGGTATGTGGGGTCCGCTCGCGACCACTGCGACGCGCAAGCTGCCGCCGCGTCAGGCCGGAGCCGGTGCGGGCATCTACAACACGACCCGCACCATCGGATCGGTCATCGGCTCGGCATCCATCGCCGCGTTCATGCAGTCGCGCCTCGAAGCGAACCTACCGGGTCTCGCCGACGCTCCCTCGGGCATCAGTGGCGGATCGCTTCCGCCTCAGGTCGCCGAGGGCTTCGCGGCGGGCATGTCGCAGGCCATCCTGCTCCCGGCGTGCGTGATGGTCGTCGCCCTCATCGCCTCGCTCTTCCTCGGACGCTACGACAAGGCGGATGCCGCGGCATCCGCTCCCGCGGAGGCGCCCGCTCCCGCGGCGTGATGCACCCCTGACGACGAGCCGGGTCTTCTGCACAGGAGTGCGGACGGCTCGGCTGTCCCCGGTCTCCGGGGTTCCGGAATGACTGCCAAATTCTGGCTCGCGCCCGTAAAATCGGCATCAAGATCGAGGTTCAGTGACGATGAACTGCGCTCGCTGGAGCGTCTCGTCGAGCGTCATGGAGATCGTTTCGAGGAGGCATGGCATGAGCACTTCAGTGGATGACGCCGTCGCTGTCGATGTGACGATCGACGACCACGAGATGCACGTGCGCATCCGCGATGGGCGGACGATCAGTGCTCCCCTCGAGGGGTTCCCTCGTCTTGCGCGGGCAAGTGTCGAAGATCTGGCGGAATGGCGACTGATCGGGGCCGGGGAGGGCATCCGCTGGAACCGGCTCGACGAGGACATCTCGATCGCCGGGCTCCTGCGCCGAGGCTGATCGGTTTGCGCCCGCGGCGATCCCTGTGATCTCATCGGGCGATGACGATCGAGCTCACGAGGCCCACCGCCGATCTGTTCGACTCCTGGGCGGCAGCCGTCGCCGAGTTCGGTGACGGGCATGTCGACGGTTCGGGTCTGCAGGCGCCGGTCACCCCCGACCGTGCGACGCTCGACGCGCTGATCGAGAAGTCCGCGCTCCTCTCCGACACCACGGCGGAGCTCCCGGCGGATGCTGTGCACAACGACCTGTACTGGGTGACCGACGACGGCGAGGTCGTCGGGTTCCTGTCGTTCCGGCACGACCTCAACGACTACCTGCGCGAGGTCGGCGGCCACATCGGCTACGCCGTGCGGGCATCGCGGCGTCGTCAGGGGTATGCGTCCGCAGCGCTGCGCCTCGGACTCGAGCGTGCCCGCGAGATCGGGCTCGACCGAGTGATGGTCACGTGCGACGACGACAACGTCGGCTCGTTCCGCACGATCGAGGGTGCCGGTGGCGTGCTGCAGGACATCCGCACGCTGCCCGAGCACGGCGAGCAGCCCGTGCGACGGTACTGGATCGCCCTCTAGCAGCGAGCGAGTGGACTCCCGGAACCCGCTCGGAACACGGCGACACGCCGTCGCCGGTTAGGGTGGATGGTCGACGACCATCCCGGTGGCAGCATCCTGTCGCCCATCCGATCCGAGGAGCATCCGTCGTGATCCCACATCCCTCTCCTGCGTCTGCGCGTCTGCGCACGTTCGGACGCACCGTCGGGGCGATGGCGCTCACGGCGTTCATCGCGGCCGGTGCGCTGCTCGGCGGAGCATCCGTCGCCACGGCGGCCGATGACACCGAGAAGTACGTCATCGGCACCGATACGACCTTCGCGCCGTTCGAGTTCACGTCTCCCGAGGGAGACCTGGTCGGCATCGACATGGACCTGCTCCGGGCGATCGCCGAAGACCAGGGCTTCGAGGTCGAGATCCGCCAGCTCGGGTTCGATGCGGCGCTGCAGGCTCTGCAGTCGAACCAGGTGGATGCCGTCATGGCCGGCATGTCGATCACCGACGAACGTCAGCAGATCTTCGACTTCAGCGATCCGTACTTCACGAGCGGCATCCAGCTGGGTGTGCTCGAGTCGAGCGACATCCAGTCGCTCGACGACCTCGACGGCAAGACCGTGGCAGTCAAGACCGGCACGCAGGGTCAGACCTTCGCCGAGGAGAATCAGGACGAGTACGGCTTCCGCGTCACGCCCTACTCCGACACGACGGACATGGTCGATGCCGTCAAGGCCGGGCAGGCCGTCGGCTACTTCGAGGACTTCCCGGTTCTCGCCTACGGCATCCAGCAGGGATCCGGCTTCCGCCTCGTCGGCGAGCCCGAGCTCGGTGGCGAGTACGGCTTCGCGGTCAACAAGGGGCAGAACCCCGACCTGATCGAGAAGTTCAACGCGGGTCTTGCGAACCTGCAGGAATCCGGCGAGTACGACGAGATCGTCGACACCTACCTCGCCGGCGGTGAAGAGACCACGCAGGCGACCGACATCTTCTCGGTCGCGGTGAAGTACTGGCCCGCTCTCATGGAGGGGCTGTGGCTGACGATCCTCGCGACCATCGTCGCTCTCGTCGCCGCGTTCATCCTCGGCATCGTGTTCGGGTTCGGGCGCATCTCGAAGTTCCTGCCGTTCCGGTGGCTCGCGACCGCGTACGTGTTCGTCTTCCGGGGCACGCCGATCCTCGTGCAGGCGTTCTTCGTGTTCTTCGCGATCCCGCAGCTGATTCCGGAGATCACGTTCAACCCCTTCGTCGCGGGAGCCATCACGCTCTCGCTGAACACGGGCGCGTACATGACCGAGATCATCCGCGGCGGCATCCAGGCCGTCGACCCGGGCCAGAACGAGGCCTCGCGATCGCTCGGCCTCGGCCACTGGAAGACCATGCAGAAGGTCGTGCTGCCGCAGGCGTTCCGCATCATGATCCCGTCGTTCGTGAACCAGGGCATCATCACCCTCAAGGACACGTCGCTGATCAGCGTGATCGGCCTCGCGGAGTTGACCTTCGTGTCGCGCCAGATCATCGCCTCGACGTACCTGTCGGCCCAGGTGCTGACGATCGTCGCCATCATCTACTTCGTCGTGATCACGCTTCTCACGCTGCTCGCGAACCGCCTGGAGAGGAAGTTCACCGCATGAGCAAGATCGAGGTCAAGGACCTGCACAAGTCCTTCGGCGACAACCACGTTCTCAAGGGCATCGACCTCACGGTCGACGACGGCGAGGTCGTCGCGGTCATCGGTCCGTCGGGCTCGGGCAAGTCCACCCTGCTGCGCTGCCTCAACAAGCTCGAGCAGCCGACCTCGGGTCACGTCATCATCGACGGCGTCGACCTGACCGACAAGAGCGTCAAGCTCGACGAGGTGCGCCAGCGCATCGGCATGGTGTTCCAGCACTTCAACCTGTTCCCGCACATGACGGTGCTCGAGAACATCACGCTCGCACCCATCGAGCTCGGCAAGCTGTCGAAGGCCGACGCTCGCGAGCGGGCGCTCGCCCTGCTCGACCGGGTGGGCCTGGCCGAGAAGGCCGACGCGAAGCCGGCATCCCTCTCGGGCGGTCAGAAGCAGCGCGTCGCGATCGCGCGGGCGCTCGCGATGGACCCCGAGATCATGCTCTTCGATGAGGCCACCAGCGCCCTCGACCCCGAGATGGTCGGCGAGGTGCTGCAGGTCATCCGCGACCTCGCGTCGGGCGGCATGACGATGGTGCTCGTGACGCATGAGATGGGCTTCGCCCGCGAGGTCTCGGGCCGCACGGTGTTCATGGACGGCGGAGTCGTCGTCGAGGAGGCACCGCCCGCCGAGCTGTTCGGATCCCCGAAGAACGAGCGTCTGAAGGACTTCCTCTCGAAGGTGCTCTGAGACTGTCCATACGGAAGGCCCCACCCGATTCCGGGTGGGGCCTTCCGTGTTGTCGCTCGGCGTTACTCGGCGACGCGGGCGGCGATGTCGGTGCGGAAGTGCGATCCGTCGAGCGAGATGCGACCGATCGCCTCGTAGGCGCGGTCGCGCGCGGTGCGGAAGTCGGATGCCACGGCGACGACGTTCAGCACACGGCCGCCCGTCGCGATGAGCGAGCCGCCGGGCGCGTCAGGGCTCGCGGTCGCCGCGTGCACGAGGCGCACGCCCTCGACGGCTGCGGCATCGGGCAAGCCCTCGATCGGGCGTCCGGTCTGCGGCGCCTCGGGGTAGCCCTCGCTCGCGAGCACGACGGTGATGGCGACGTCGTCGCTGAAGACCGGCTCCGGCTGGTCTTCGAGAATGCCGGATGCCGCGGCGAGCAGGAGCTCCGAGAGCGGCGTCACGAGACGCGGCAGCACGATCTGGGTCTCGGGGTCGCCGAACCGGGCGTTGAACTCGATCACGCGCACACCCGCAGGCGTGAGGATGAGCCCCGCGTAGAGCAGTCCGATGAACGGGGTGCCCTCGCTGTCGAGCTGGCGGATGACGGGCAGCGCCACGTCGCGCGTGACCTCCTCGACGAAGGCCTGCTCGCTGCCGAACTGCTCGGCGAGCCAGGGGAGCGGCGAATAGGCGCCCATGCCGCCGGTGTTGGGACCTTCATCGCCGTCGAGCGCGCGCTTGAAGTCCTGCGCGGGGCTGAGCGCACGCACCGTGTCGCCGTCGCTGAGGAAGAACAGTGAGACCTCGGGGCCGGAGAGGAACTCCTCGATCAGCACCGGGCCGGAGGGCAGGTAGTGCTCGGCGTGCGCGAGTGCGTCTGCGCGGTCGGTCGTCACGATGACGCCCTTGCCCGCCGCGAGCCCGTCGGCCTTGACCACGTAGGGTGCGCCCAGATCGTCGAACGCGGCCTCGACCTCGGCGGCGGTGGTGGCGCGCACCGCGCGACCGGTGGGCACGCCCGCGGCATCCATGATCCGCTTCGCGAACGACTTCGATCCTTCGAGCTGAGCCGCGGCCTTGCCGGGGCCGAACACCGGGATGCCGTGCGCGCGCAGCACATCGGCGACACCGGCGACGAGCGGAGCCTCGGGGCCGACGACCACGAGGTCGATCGCGTGCTCGTTCGCGAACGAGGTCACCGCGGCGCCGTCGAGCATGTCGACCGAGACGGGGGTCGCATCCTGCGCGATGCCGGCATTGCCGGGGGCGACGAAGATCTCGTGCTCCGCCTTCTCTGCTCGCAGAGCGAGGATGATCGCGTGCTCACGGGCACCGGAACCGAGGACGAGAATCTTCACCCCTCCAGACTACCGACGCGCTGGATCGGGTTTCGCGGGGTGAGCGTGCACGACTCAGCATGGATCGGAGCCACACGGCGAATTCGCGCCCTCTGCGCCGCAGACGCAGGCGCTCATGCTGAATCGTGCACGTGCGGTCGGCGAGCCGTCGGTTCAGAGCGCGATCGGGCGTTCGATCGACCGGTCCCACGCCACCGTCCACCCGGTCGCATCGAACAGGGCGTCGAGCACCATCGCGGTGAAGCCCCAGACGACGGTGCCGTCCACATCGAATGCGGGGCCCTTCCACGTGCGGCCCATGCGCCTGATCGTCGAGGTGAATCGCGTCGAGGGGTCGAGCAGCTGCGCCACCGGCACACGGAAGACCTCGACCGTCTCGGCATGGTCGACCGCCGCGACCTGCGACGGCGAACGCCACCAGCCCAGCACCGGCGTCACGAGGTGGTTGCTCGCGGCGAGCGGGAGCTCGGCGAGCGTCGCGAGCACGTCGACCCCCGCGGGGTCGAGTCCGGTCTCCTCCTGCGCCTCGCGCAGCGCCGTGGCGACGGCATCCGCGTCCTGCGCCTCGCGGCGTCCCCCGGGGAACGACACCTGCCCGGGGTGCGACGACAGCGTGGCGGCGCGGCGCTGCAGCAGCACGTCGAGGTCGGCGGCCACGGTCATCTCATCGGCCTGTGCCGGGATGCTGTCGAGCCGACCGAACAGCACGAGCACGGACGCCGGCTGCGCGCTGCCGACGAGTGGCGGGAAAGGTCGTGCCCAGGCCTCGGTGCGCCGGGCCGCGGCGAGCAGTTCAGCGCGCGCTCCGTGCAGAGTCTCGGGATTCTGGCTCATCGGCTCGAGCCTATGCCCGCGGGGAGCTGGAACGGCCGAAAGCCGCCAGGGCCACCCGCCCTGCCCGCGCCACCGGCGTACCCTGGGGCACATGCCCTCCCGCAAGATCGACATCGTCGACGGCCGCGCAGCGCTCGATGCCGTGCGTGCCGCCGAGGCCGCCGGCGAGAAGCCTGCGCGCACCGTGCTGGCGACGAGCGTGCGCTACCTGCTGCAGCTGCTCGATGAGAAGGCGCCCGGCAACAGTGTCGAGGTGCGAGTGCCGCCGTTCGGTGCGGTGCAGGTCGTCCAGGGGCCGCGGCACACACGCGGCACCCCGCCGAACGTCGTCGAGATGGACGCCACCACCTGGATAGCGGTCGCCACGGGTGCGGAGCACTGGGCGGATGCCGCGGCCTCCGGTCGGGTCCAGGCCTCAGGCACGCGAGCAGACCTCGCCGACGTGCTGCCGCTGCGGCCCTGACCGACACCATCCCGAAGACCCGCGCCCGGCGCACAGACAACGGTGGGACAATGGGAACATGTCCTCCCACGATTCCTCCGAGACGGTCGAGGCGACCGTACGACGCGTGCCGAGATTCGGCGTGTTCATGGGCATCGGCGTCGTGCTCGGCGTCATCGCCGCGGGCATCCTCACGGCGATCGGCAGCTACGAGCCGTCGGAGGCCGTGAACGTCGTCTACCCTCCCGGCCAGGTGTTCGGATTCCTGCTGCTGTGGACGGTGCCGATCGGCGTCGCGCTCGCGAGCGTGGTCGCGCTGATCCTCGAGCGCACGGCTCGCCGCCACGATCACGTCGTGCGTGTCGAGCACGAGACGATCATCGAGAAGGACTGACCGAGTCGGGTCCGCTCACGCCAACTCGGCGATGATCGGCCGGATCGCCGCGTCGAACGACACCACGTCGCGCCGCAGGCCGTCCGTGACCGCGACGGTCAGCGCGCCGACCCACCAGATGCCGCGCTGCGAGAACGGCAGCACCTGCACGTTCAGCTCGAACGAGTGCGCCCGACGTCCGATGTCGCGCTCGAACTCGGCGATGGCGCTGGCATAAGCCCGGTACGCCTCGCCTCCGATTGTCCCGCTGCCCGAGCGGGTCGCGATCGAACTGCGGATCGACGACACATAGCGATCGTGGGCGACGCGGGCGAAGTGCAGCACAGATGCCGCGTGCGGCGCGATCGCCTCGGCCAGCTGCTCCGCTCCGGTCGCGGGCAGCGCGACGAGCGTGTCGAACCCGTCGATCAGCTCGAGCGGCACACCGGACGGGTGTGCGCGCGGCTCGATCGTCATGTCCCAGTAATCGCGCCACTGCTTCTCAAGCTCGGGGGTGACCTCGATGGCGTCAGGTGCTCTGACGGGAAGATCCCGCAGGCTCGGCAGATCCTGAGGGGCGCGGATGCCGAGGGTCTGGCGCAGTGCGAGCGCGACGAGCACCGGGACGCTCGCGTCTTCGCGGATCAACCACTGCGGCTTGTCGGCCATGGCCCCATCGTAGGAGATGGAGGGAGGGGAGAGGTGGCCTCCGTGGGCGGTAGGCTGGACGGGTGGCTGCCTCCCCCACCAATCCCTATTCCGAAGCCGGCGTCGATACCGCTGCAGGCGATCTCGCCGTCGAGCTGATGAAGTCCTCCGTGCGCGCGACGCACGGCCCTGAAGTGCTGGGCGGTGTCGGCGGATTCGCCGGGCTGTTCGACGCGAGCGCACTGCGCGACTTCCGTCGCCCGCTGCTCGCGACCAGCACCGACGGAGTCGGCACGAAGGTCGCCATCGCGCAGGCCATCGACAAGCACGACACGATCGGCCAGGACCTGGTCGGCATGGTCGTCGACGACATCGTGGTGGTGGGCGCGAAGCCGCTCTTCATGACCGACTACATCGCCTGCGGCAAGGTCTTCCCGCAGCGCATCGCCGACATCGTGCGCGGCATCGCCGAGGCGTGCTCCGCCACCGGCACCGCGCTGGTGGGCGGCGAGACCGCCGAGCACCCCGGTCTGCTCGGCCCGCGCGACTACGACGTGGCAGGAGCGGCGACGGGTGTCGTCGAGGCCGACGGCATCCTCGGAGCCGACCGCGTGCAGGACGGCGACGTCGTGATCGCCGTCGAGTCCAGCGGACTCCACTCGAACGGCTACTCGCTCGTGCGTCACATCGTCACGAACGCCGGCATCGGCTACGGCGACAACGCCGCCGACTTCGGCACCACCTGGGGCGAGGCTCTGCTCGAGCCGACGCGCCTCTACACGCTTCCGCTGCTGCGCCTGATCGAGCAGCTCGGCGGTGGAGTGCACTCGCTCAGCCACGTGACCGGCGGCGGCATCGCGGCCAACCTCGCCCGCGTGCTCCCGCAGGGGAGCTGGGCCGAGGTCGACCGCAGCACCTGGTCGCCGAGCCCGGTCTTCCGCGTGCTCAGCGACATCGCAGGCTCCACGCTGGAGTCGGCCGAGGGCACCTGGAACCTCGGCATCGGATTCCTCGCGATCATCGCGGCTGACAAGAAGGATGCCGCGATCGCGGCCCTCGCAGCCGAGGGCATGCCCGCATGGCAGGTCGGAACCGTGGGCTTCGGCGCGCGTCCGGCAGGAGAGTTCGAACAGGGCGCCAAGGGCGTCGACGGTGGAGCAGTGCGCCTGGTCGGCGCCTACGCGGACGGAGCGAAGTAAGAGCCCATGTGCGGCATCGTCGGAATGGTGGGCTCTGCCCCGGTCAATCAGGACATCTACGACGCACTCCTGCTGCTGCAGCACCGCGGCCAGGATGCGACGGGAATCGCCACAGCCGAGGCGAACGGCGTCATGCACAACGCCAAGGCGCAGGGCATGGTCCGCGAGGCGTTCCGCACCCGTGACATGCGCGGCCTGCTCGGCAACGTCGGCCTCGGTCACGTGCGCTACGCCACGAAGGGCACGGCCTCGAACGAGGAGGAGATGCAGCCGTTCTACGTGAACGCGCCGTACGGCATCATCCTCATCCACAACGGCAACCTGACGAACACGCGTGAGCTCACGGCTGACATGGCCCAGCGCGACCGCCGTCACCTGAACTCCTCGAGTGACACCGAGCTGCTGCTCAACGTGCTCGCCGGTGAGCTGCAGAACACGACCTCGACGGTCGACCTCGACGCCGAGCGCATCTTCGAGGCCGTCGAGCGCACCCACGAGCGCATCGAGGGCGCCTACGCCGTCATCGCAGTGATCGCCGGATACGGTCTGCTGGCCTTCCGCGACCCGTTCGGCATCCGCCCCCTGATCCTGGGTCGTCGCCCGTCGACCGTCGCCGGCCCTTCGACGGGCTCAGGAACCCAGCCTTCGAAGGACGAGTGGGTCGTGGCGAGCGAGTCTCTGGTGCTCGAGAACGCCGACTACGAGGTCGTGCGCGAGGTCGAGCCCGGCGAGGCGATCTTCATCACGAACGAGGGCGAGCTGCACAGCAGGCAGTGCGCCACCGAGGCCGTGCTCGCGCCGTGCGCGTTCGAGTACGTCTACCTCGCGCGTCCCGACTCGGTCATGAACGGCGTCTCGGTCTACGAGTCGCGCCTGCGCATGGGTGACAAGCTCGCCGACACCATCGCGAAGCACGTGCCGATGGACAAGATCGACGTCGTCATGCCGATCCCGGACTCCGCGCGCCCCGCCGCGATGGAGGTCGCCCGCAAGCTCGGCATCGAGTACCGCGAGGGCTTCTACAAGAACCGCTACGTCGGCCGCACCTTCATCATGCCGGGCCAGGCCGTGCGCAAGAAGAGCGTGCGTCAGAAGCTCAACGCCATGTCGACCGAGTTCCAGGGCAAGAACGTCCTGCTGATCGACGACTCGATCGTGCGCGGCACGACGTCGAAGCAGATCATCCAGATGGCCCGGGATGCCGGCGCGACGTCGGTGACGTTCGCCTCGGCCGCGCCGCCCGTACGGCATCCGCATGTCTACGGCATCAACATGCCGTCGCGTCACGAGCTCATCGCCCATGGCCGCACGATCCCCGAGATCGCCGCGGAGCTGGGCTGCGACCACCTGGTCTACCAGGAGGTCGAAGACCTCAAGGCCGCGATCACCGAAGGCTCGGTGCTCAGCGATCTCGACATGAGCTGCTTCGACGGTCGGTACGTCACCGGCACCGTCTCCGACGAGTACCTCGCGTGGGTGGAGGGGTCGCAGACCTCGTGACCTCGAGTGCGCAGCCGCTCTGGCGCGGACGCGCGCTCGCGCTGATCGGCATCGTGCTGGTCGCGTTCTCGCTGCGATCCGCCGTGGCATCCCTGTCTCCGGTGATCGACCATGTCGCCGCGGACTTCCCGGTCTCATCCGTCGTGATCGGCCTGATCGGCGCCGCGCCCCCGGTGTGCTTCGCCGTCTTCGGCCTGCTCACGCCGCTGTTCGAGCGTCGTTTCGGCCTCGAGCGGGTCGCGGTCGTCGCGATCGCCCTGATCGCCGCAGGGCTGCTGCTGCGCAGCCTGTCGGTCGACTCGACCTCGCTTCTCGCGGCGACCGCGGTCGTCTTCGCGGGCGTGGGGTCGGGCAACGTGCTGCTGCCGCCGCTGGTGAAGAAGTACTTCCCCGATCGTCTCGGCCTCATGATGACCGTGTACTCGACCACGATGGCGGTGTCGACGTTCGTGCCGCCGCTGGTCGCGGTGCCGATCGCCGACACGGCCGGATGGCGCGTGTCGTTGGGGCTCTGGGGCGTGTTCGCCGCGCTCGCCCTCGTGCCGTGGGTCGCGATGCTGCTGACGAGCAGAGCGGATGCCGCGGCTGCGCCCGCCCTCGTGAAGCCGCGTTCCGAGCCGGTGGACGAGCCGTACGACGCCGCCTCGGTGGCGACCGGCCCGATCTCGACGACACCCGCGAACCCGAGGGTGTTCGGACGGCTCTGGCGTCTGCCGATGGCCTGGTCGATCGCACTCGTCTTCGGCGCTTCGTCGACCATGGCCTACGTGTCGTTCTCGTGGCTGCCCACGATCATGATCGACGTGGGCGGGGTGAGTCCCTCGAACGCCGGTCTGCTGCTCTCGCTGTTCGGGCTCATGGGGCTGCCGTGCTCGTTGCTCGTGCCGATCCTGATCGTGCGCTTCCAGGCGACGCGTCCCGTGTTCTTCATCGCCATCGCCGCCGGTCTCGCCGGTCTCGCCGGGTTCCTCTTCCTGCCCACTGTGGCGATGCCCGTGTGGGTGGTGCTGTTCGGCCTCGCGCCGGCACTGTTCCCTCTCGCGCTGGTGCTGCTCAGCATCCGTGCCCGAACGTCCGAGAGCGCCGTCGCGCTGAGCGGCTTCGTGCAGAGCATCGGCTACGCGGTCGCTGCGGCCTTCCCCCTGCTGATCGGCCTGATCCACGATCTGACGGACAGCTGGCAGATCCCGCTCTGGGTGCTCGTCGGCGTGCTCGTGGCCGTCATCCCCGCGGGGTGGATCGCCGGTCGCCGCCGCACGATCGAAGAGGACTGGGAGCGCCGGCACGGGCGCTGGTGACCTGAGCGCTGGTGACCTGAGCGCTGGTGACCTGAGCGCGCCGCTCTCGTCGGTCAGGCCCTCGCTGCCTCAGCCGTTGTCGCGATGACCTCGTCGCCGATGCGGATGGTGCCTCCGAGCCAGGCATTCGATCCCTCCGGTGACTCACCGGGGAGCAGGAGTCGGCCGAGCGTCGGTTCGTCCTGTCCGAGTGCACCCGTGAGTGTGGTGAGCACCTTGGCGTCACGCACGCCCGTGTCGGGATTGGCATGCGTCGCGAGGCAGCGCACGATCGGCCCCGCCGCGTCGAAGGCGACCTGCCCGATCGTGACCGGCCCGCTCCACTCGAGTTCTGACCACGCCTCCGCGTCGTCGATCACGACATTCGACCGGAATCGACGGTCGTCGATGTCCAGGCCGAGCGCGTCGCCGAGAGCGGTCACGCTCGCCCGCGTGTGCACCGACACGTACCCTCGCGCGCGATCCTGGAACCTCGAGGTCGTGCCGTCGCCGACCACGACGAGCGGCAGCCGGCCCGGGCGTCGCAGTCGGCGGCCCTCGGGCGTGCCCAGCACGAAATCGGAGAGGGCATCCGCGAGTTCGACGCGACCGGTCCCATCGAGCCCTGCCTCGACGAGCAGCGTGCCGTCATGCTCGATCCGCACGGTGAGTGCACGATCGTCGTAGGTCGTCTTCAGTGCGGCGAGGGCGGGGAAGTCCTGCAGCGACAAGCCCTTCGCTTTGGGCCAGTAATCGAGTCCGTCGCGATCCTCGGGTGTCACCGCGTCGGCGAAGCGCACGGCGAGCACCCGATCGCCGGCGATGCGGCCATCAGGCTGCACCGTGAGCGAGTCGACGGACTCCGGAGTGAGCCCCTTGATGGGATGACGATAGAGCGAGACGACGCGAGTCATACGACGAGTCTCTCAGTCGCGTGCCTGACGTCCGCGCACGCGCGATCAGCATGACACGATGTTCCGGTATTTCGGATACGACGAACTCCCCCGTGTGACGCACGGGGGAGACGATGGTCGAACGAATCGGCGGTCAGGCCTTTTCTAGTTCGTCCTCGTCTTCGTCTGCATACTCGTCTGCCCACTTGTCGACGTAGGCGTCTTCAGAGTCACTCGGGTGCCCGAGTTCGCGCTCCAGCGCGGAGTAGTTCACCGACGGACTGAATGACTTCAGTTCGCGGGCGATCTTGGTGTGCTTCGCCTTTTGACGGCCACGGCCCATGCGCGAGACCCCCTCACGAGTTAAGCTGCGGGCAGCTGGTGGCCCGATGCATTCACGACACCGGCTCAGGGCCGGTAAGAGTAGCATTCAGAATAGCACGCGGGTAGACCCCCCTGGCTGATGCCAGGCCGGTGAAGGGAGCGATCTTCATGACCGACAACACCTCCACGCCCTCTGACGAGGCGGCGCAGAACGCGACACTGCAGAAAGCGGTGATCGTCGGGATGCAGCCCGGTCAGTCCGCGCATGTGATCGACGAGGCGGCGCGGTTCGCGCGGCTGCTGCGCGTGCCCCTCGTGGTCGCGCACGTCGATGTCACCCGCTTCGTGACCTACGAGGACCCCGACGGATATGTGCACTCGGCGCCGATCGACATGAACCTCGATGCGGGAGCTGCCGAGTTCGAGACCGTGCAGGCCGAGGCTGTCGCCGCTCTCGACGGCACGGGCATCACCTGGACGGCCCGACAGCTGGTCGGAGACCCGGCGCTCGCGATCAAGCAGCTCGCGAACAAGCTCGATGCCCAACTGATCGTCGTCGGCACGCGCAGGCGGGGCATCGGCGAGTCGATCCGCGAGTTCTTCACGGGATCGGTCGCCGCTCGGCTCGCGCACCGCCAGCACCGTTCCGTGCTCGTCGTGCCACTCCAGGAGCCGGTTCCCGACTCGCAGGCCGAGATCTGGACCGAATAGGTCTCGCGCGCCTCGACCGTTCGGATGGCTGATCGATGCCCGCCCGGCTGGTCACGCGACCGGGTGACGCAGCCCGGCGGGGAATCGTCAGCCGCCTGAACGCCGAAGCCCCCTCGTCGCGTGGCGGGAGGGGGCTTCGGCGTTCCGACGAGGCGGGCTTCAACGCCCGAGTGACGCCAGAGCCGTGGTGATGCCACGGGCTGCGGCATCCAGTCCGTCCTCGAGGTCCGAGACGACGGATGCGGGCAGCGTGCCGCCCTTGGCCACATGCGTTCGCAGATCGGTGCGCACCCGCGCGCGGAACGCGTTGATCACGGCATCCGCTCGGTGCATCTCCTCGCGAGTGACGAGGCGTTCGTCGTCGCCGGCGCTGCGGGGCCGGGACTTGGATGCCGCGCGATCGTCCTTCTCCGCGGTGGCGAGATCGGCGCGGAGGCTCTTCATCGCCTCCTTGACGCTCTGGCGCACCTCGTTGGCGATCAGGCGCACCGAGTCGGTGATCCCTGCCTCGATGCCGGCGAGATCGCCCTCACGAGACGCGAGCTCGGCGCGTCCTGCGTCGGTGATCGCGTAGATCGTGGTGCGGCCGTCGACGCTCTTGGTGACCAGGCCCTCTTCTTCGAGCTTCGCGAGGCGAGGGTAGATGGTGCCGGCGCTCGGCGTGTAGGTGCCGCCGGTGCGATCGGTCAGCGCCTGGATGATGCCGTACCCGTGCTGCGGCGACTCGGCGAGCAGCGAGAGCAGGTACAGGCGCAGGTCGCCGTGGGAGAAGACTGCGGGGCTCATGCTTCCCACTCCGCATCGTCTGCGATGGATGCCGGGGTGCGGCGCAGCACGGTCACGCCACCTGACACGGAGTTCGCACGCAGGTCGACGAAGCGGCCGGCGAGCTCACCGGTCGATCCGGTGTAGTTGTTGATGCCCGACGAGCCGCGCTCGACTCCGTCGATCAGCAGGCGACCGCTCAGCGAGCGGATCACGTAGTTCGCGGCGAGCGACTCGTCGAGGCGCACGGTGGTGCCTCCGGAGACGGAGTTGATGGTGATCGTGTTCACGTCGCCCGCGGCGTCGACGAGGGTCGAACCCGACACGATGTCGACGGTCGCCTTGCGGACGGTGCCGGTGACGGCGACGTCTCCCGAGACGCTGTTCGCGGTGATCGATCCGGTGAGTCCGCGCACCTGCACGTCGCCCGAGACGGAGTTCACCGACAGGTCGCCGATCAGGGTGTCGACGATGATGTCGCCCGAGACAGTGTTCAGGCGGGCGTCGTTGCGGATGCCCGAGACGAGCGCTCCGGCGCTGACGACGCCGAGGGTGAGGGCGATCGAGCGGGGGACCGCGACGCTGACCTCGGCCTTGGGGCCGCCCGAGCCGAAGTTGCGGAACACCTCGAGGAAGTTGTCCCAGCCGAGCTGCGGGTGGTCGATCTCGACCTCGCCGTCGTGCGCCTCGATGCGCAGGTCTTTGGTGTTGACACCGTGCACCTCGATGCGGATGCCGGGTTCGTCGTGCGCGATGACGTCGACCTGGCCGCCGACCAGACCGATCTTCAGTCGGGTGACGTTCTCGATGTCGATCACGCGTTCTTCGCCCGGGGCGATGAGCCACTTCTCGGTCATGTCTGCTTCTCCTGTGTTGAGGGAACACGATATATCGTGTGTGTCGAGAATAACACGATATATCTCGATCCTGTCAAGGGGGCGATTCGGAGCGGTTCGGGTCGCACGGGTGCGGTCGGTGCCGCTCGCCTGCGACCCGCGCGAGCCTCAGACCAGCGGCGGGGTGTGCCAGATGCGATCGATGTAGTCGCGGATCGAGCGGTCGGACGAGAAGAAGCCGGTGCGGGCGACGTTGAGGATCGCCGAGCGGGTCCACGCATCCTGGTCGGCGTACGCGGCATCCACCCTGCTCTGCGCATCGATGTACGACGCGTAGTCGGCGAGCACCATGAAGCGGTCTTCGTAAAGGAGGTTCGAGACGACGGGCTCGAACACCGAGCGGTCACCGCGCGAGAAGGCGCCGGATGCGATCAGATCGATCGCCCGACGCAGGCCCTCGTCGGCCTGGTAGAACTCCTGCGGTCGGTATCCGCCAGCCGACAAGTCGGAGACGTCGGGCTCGCTCATGCCGAAAAGGAAGAAGTTGTCATCGCCGACGAGCTCGCGGATCTCGACGTTCGCCCCGTCATCCGTTCCGATCGTGAGCGCGCCGTTCAGAGCGAACTTCATGTTGCCGGTGCCTGACGCTTCTTTGCCCGCGAGGGAGATCTGCTCCGACAGATCGGCGGCGGGGATCACGCGCTCGGCAAGGGTGACGTTGTAGTTCGGCGGGAACGCGACCTTCAGCCGGCCTTCGAGACGCGGGTCGGTGTTCACGACCTCACCGACGGCGTTGATGAGGTGGATGATGCGCTTCGCCATCGCATACCCCGGAGCCGCCTTCGCCCCGAAGATCGCGGTGCGGGGAACGACATCCGACACGGCGATGCGCCCCGAGATGACGCCCTCATAGGTCGTGACGATGTGCAGCACCTTGAGTAGTTGGCGCTTGTACTCGTGCAGGCGCTTGACCATCACGTCGAGCATGTGCCCGTCGCTGATCTCGACGCCGTCTCGTGCGCGCAGCACCTGGCTCAGGCGGCGCTTGTTCGCCGCTTTCACACCGGCGAATGCGGTGCGGAACTCGGCATCCTCGGCGAACGGCTCGAGCTCTCGCAGGCGCTCGAGATCGGTGGTCCAGCCGTCGCCGATCGCCGCGGTGATGAGCGACGAGAGCTCGGGGTTCGCGAGGCGCAGGAACCGGCGAGGGGTGACGCCGTTGGTGACGTTCGTGAACTTGCCGGGGAAGAACGCGTCGAAGTCGTGGAGCACCTTGTCGCGCAGCAGTTGCGAGTGCAGCTCGGCGACGCCGTTGACCTTCGCTCCCGCGACGGTCGCGAGGTACGCCATGCGCACCGATCGCACCGGATGCTCGGCGATGATCGACATGTTGCGCACGAGCATCTCGTCGTCGCCGAAGCGCTCGCGCACCGCCACGAGGAACTCCTCGTTGATGCGGTAGATGATCTCGAGGTGCCGGGGCAGCAGCCGTCCGAGCAGCTCGACCGGCCACACCTCGAGGGCTTCGGGGAGCAGAGTGTGGCACGTGTAGGCGAAGCACTGCTGAGTGATCGCCCATGCGGCATCCCGCTCGAGGTGCTTCTCGTCGATGAGCACGCGCATGAACTCGGGCACCGCGATCACCGGGTGGGTGTCGTTGAGCTGGAAGATCACACGCTCGGGCAGGTTCGCGAGCTCGAAGCCGTCGGCGAGCATGTTGTCGAGGAAGTCGTGGATGGATGCCGCGACGAAGAAGTACTGCTGCTGCAGGCGCAGCTCCTTGCCCTGCGGGGTGGAGTCTTCGGGGTAGAGCACCTTCGAGATGTTCTCGGCGAAGGTCTGCGCGCGCACGGCTTCTTCGTAGTCGCCGGAGTTGAAGATGCGCAGGTCGAAGGCGCTGGTGGCGACGGCGCTCCACAGACGCAGGGTGGTGACGTGGCCGTTCTGGAACCCCGGGACCATGTAGTTGTAGGGCACGGCCTGCACGTTCCACGCGGGCACCCATCGGCTGCGGGTGACGCCCTCGTCGTCGTACTTCTCGGTGTGGCCGCCGAACGCGATCGTCTGCGCGTCTTCGGGCCGGGCGAACTCCCACGGCGAGCCGAGCGCGAGCCAGGCATCCGGCTGCTCGACCTGCTGGCCGTCGACGAAGGTCTGGCGGAAGATCCCGTATTCGTAGCGGATGCCGTAGCCGATGCTCGGCACCCCCATCGTGGCGAGCGAGTCGATGAAGCAGGCCGCGAGGCGACCGAGCCCGCCGTTGCCGAGGCCGGGCTCGACCTCGTGGGCTCGGAGCTCGTCGAGGTCGATGCCGCAGGAGGCCAGGGCCTCGGTCGCGACATCGGTGAGGTCGGCGGCGAGCAGGTTGTTGTCGAGCTGGCGGCCCAGCAGATACTCGGCCGAGAGATAGCAGACGCCCTTCGCCTGCGCCTCCTTCTGGTACCGCACATCTTCGAGCCAGCGCGCCATCAGATAGTCCCGCACGGTGTGGGCGAGGGCGAGGTAGCGATCATTCGCGCTGGATGCCGACAGCGCGACGCCGCGGTCGAAGTTGAGGTTGTGCAGGAAGCGCTCCACGAACTCGTCCGCGGTGCTCGGCGGAGCGATCACGGGAGCGAGGGCGAGCGGATGCACATGGGAGTGTGATTCGGGCACGAGACGACCGTAGCGAGCGTCGAGCCGATTCGTGTGACGAGCGGATGAAGAATATTGGTTGACGAGATGACTTGACCTTGACGCTGCGTCAACTTCTACCGTGGAGGTATCGAACAACGGATCCCCGGAAGGAGGACGCGATGACCGGTCGTGATTGGTCGATCCAGGAGATCGCCCGACTCGCCGGCACCACCAGCAGAACGCTGCGTCACTATGACGACGTCGGTCTGCTTCCGCCCTCGCGCATCGCGCACAACGGCTCTCGCCACTACGACGAGGCCGCGCTCGTGCGCCTGCAGCGCATCCTGCTGCTGCGCGAGCTCGGACTCGGACTGCCGCAGATCGCCGAGGTGCTCGGCCCTTCGACAGGCTCAGGGGCCCAGGCGACAGGTCGGCAGAGCGAGGAGTCCGCTCTCGAGACACACCTCGCGCTGCTGCGTGAGGAGCAGAACCGGCTGGCGCGTCAGATCGCGTCGGTCGAGAACACCATCAACGCATTGAAAGGAGGTGAAGAACTCATGGCAGAGAACATGTTCGACGGTTTCGACCACACTCAGTACAAGGAGGAGGTCGAAGAGCGCTGGGGTCGCAGGGCCTACGCCGACAGCGACCGCTGGTGGCGCGGCATGACCGACGCCGAGCGGGCTGACTGGCAGCAGCGGGTCTCCGACCTCGGTCGCGACTGGGTCGCCGCCGCCGAGAGCGGCATCGACCCGGCATCCGCCGAGGCTCAGGACGTCGCTCGTCGTCACGTCGAGTGGCTCACCGGCATCCCGGGAACCCCCGCCGCCGTTCCTGGCGGTGACGTCAAGGCGTATGTGCTCGGGCTCGGCGAGATGTACGTCGCTGACCCGCGCTTCGGCGCGAACTACGCGACGTCCGCCGGTGGCACGCAGGGCGCGGAGTTCGTCCGCGACGCGCTCCGCATCTACGCGGACGGCAACCTGTAGCCCCGCATCCCTTTCGAATCGCTCACTTTGCACTTCTCAGGTCTCATCGTCTGCAAAGTGAGCGATTCGAAAGCCCGGAGGGAAGGGCTCAACGGGCG